>NZ_JBHTZS010000013.1:203991-233661 GCF_042790125.1 Streptomyces scopuliridis | reverse complement strand
CTCTGGTACGACAACGAGTTCGGCTACTCCTGCCAGGTCATCCGCGTCGTCCAGCACGTCTCCGGCGTGGAGTACCCGACGTACCCGGCCCCGGCGGTCTGATCCCGGGGCCGCGGCGGCGATGCCCTCAGCCCGTCGGCGTCGAGCCGCCGCGGCCCCGGCTCAGGGCGCGGGCGCACCAGCCGATGAGCACGGCGTTCACCAGCGCGCCGAGACCGATGGCGACGAAGAGCATGGAGCTGTGGTCCGGCAGCACGAGCATGATCAGGCTCACCGGTGCGGTGGCGAGCGTCGGCACCACTCCGGCGAAGGATCCGTCGGGGTTGTCGGCGAGGGTCACCACCACGGCCCAGACGACCAAGGCCGCGCACACGGCGAGGTAGACGCGAGCGAACACGTTGCCGAGCGCGTCGCGCACGGTGCGCAGGACCGGGTGGGTCGACGTGGAGTCGGTCATGACAGTGGTCTCCTTGTGTGTGGTGCTCATGGCTTCGCCGGACCCTTCGGTGGTGGGTCCGCCGGGGTGTGGGATGGCCGTGTCGGCGTCAGAGGTGCGTGCCGGGTGGGGTCACGCGGACGAGCCCCAGGTCGTACGCGAGGATGGTCGCCTGCACCCGGTCACGTACCTCAAGTTTGCGCAGCAGCGCGTTCACATGGGACTTGACGGTGCCGACGGTGATGTCGAGTTCGGCGGCGATCTCCGCGTTGTTCAGTCCCGAGGCGATCAGGGTGAGTACGTAGCGCTCTCGTGCGGTGAGCCGGTCCAGGGCCGACGCGTCCTGCCCGGCCAGCGGTCCCGCGGGCCGGCCGGCGGCGTAGTGGCCGATGAGCCGGCGGGTGGCCGACGGGGCGAGGACGCTCTCCCCGCCGGCCACGACCCGGATGCCGTGCAGCAGTTCGGCTGCCTGCACGTCCTTGAGCAAGAAGCCGGACGCGCCGGCGCGCAGCGTCTCGAAGACGTAGGCATCGAGGTCGAACGTGGTCAGCACGAGCACGCGGGGCGGATTCTCGCGCCCGGTGATGATCCGGGTGGCGGTGATGCCGTCGAGTCCGGGCATCCGTACGTCCATGACCATCACGTCCGGCGCGAGTTGTTCGGCGAGGCTCACCGCTGAGGCGCCGTCGCCGGCCTCACCGACGACGGTCATGTCCCGCTCGGCGTCGATGACGGCGGCGAAGCCCGCCCGGACGACTGTCTGGTCGTCGACGACCACCACGGTGAGGGTCATCGGGGGTCCTCCTGGTCGCCCCGGCGCGGGGCGCTCTCTGTGCGGCGCGGGGAATGCGGGCCGGTGCCCAAAGGCAGGCGCAGCAGAACCGTATCCGGCTGTTCGGTGGTCAGGGTGCCGCCGAGGGCTGCGGCCCGCGTCACCAACCGTTGGCGTACCGCGAGACGGGTGGCGCGGGACACACCGCCGGCGGACAGGGTCAGGACGCGGTCCTCGGCGTCGAGGACGAGGACGGCGGGCTCGTCACCGCCCGCCTGCAGAATGGTCTCGGCGGCACGGTAGGCGGCGATGTCCACCTCGGCCGGCAGCCGCCCCGGCACCCGGTCGGTGAGACGCACCTCCACCTGGCGGCCGGAGGCCCGGCACTGGCCGACGAGCAGGTCGAGGGCCTGGAGCGTGGGCTGCGGCCGTAGTTCGGCGTGGTGTTCTCCGTCACGGACGGTTTCGAGCAGGGACCGCATGGCGGTCAAGGCGTCGCGGGCCCGTTCCGCCGTCTCCGCGAGCCGCCCCGCCTCCGCCTCCTCGACCACTTCGGCCGTGCGCGCCAGCACGGTGGTCTCCAGCCCGATGGTGATGCGGCGGCGTTCGGCCCACGCGTCCCTGACGGCCTCCTCCGTCCACGCCGCGAGCCGGTCCTCGTGCGTGTCCCGAGCGACTCGCCGGCGCTTTCCGTACCAGGCGCCGACGGACCGGGCGGCGGCAGCCGCGAGCGCCGCCGCGGCGCTCGCGGCCCCGATGACCGCCCAGGCGGGTGTGGTGACACCACGGGTGAGTACGGCGACGACCACGACGGTCGCGTGCACAACAGCGGCCACTACTGGTACGGCATGACGGGGCACGGCACGACCCAGCACGGCCCGGCGCCGGACGGGGGCGGGGCCGGCCTCCGAGGCGCCGACCGCCACCAGGGCGAGCGCCACGCAGGTGACGAGCATGCTCAGCCCCGGCGGCAGCAGCACCGGCCCCGCGTATCCGCTCACGGACATCGCCGCCGGCCAGAGCGCGGCGAGGACCAGCAGCACACTCAGCGCGGTCCGCGGAGCCCGCCGCAGCCACAGCAGGGTGAGTACCTGCGCCGTGGCCAGCAGTGCGAAGAGCGCGCCGGCGGAGACTCCCGGCCCGGTCGGCGTCGTACTCTCCCGGATGATGAAGACCGGCAGCAGCGGCTGGAGACACAGGCCCGTGGCCGCGATGAACTGGGCGAGGCGGTACGTACGCGGAACGGATGCCGCGGGCGCCGTCCTGTTCCGTCCGGGCAGCACCGCGTGCACCTCCCACCCTCCGTCCGGCGTCGGTCCGCTGGTGAGCGTGCCGCCCGCCTCCCGCGCCCGGCCGCGCAGGAAGTTCTGCCCGCGCCCGCCCCCGAGTCCGTTGCCGCGCGGCGTACCGGCACCGGACGCGTCCGGCGGCGCGTTGCGCACCACGATGTCCGTGCGGTCGTCACCGTAGGCGCATCGCACGGTGGTGGGGGCCCCGGAGGCGTGGCGGACCACGTTGGTCAGTGCCTCGCGGACAATGCCGTACGCGGCGTCGCCGACGGAGCCGTCCGGCAGGGCGTCGGTCGAGCAGGTCACCGGCTGCCCGAGGGCGCGGAAGCCGGCCACGAGTTCCCGCAGTCGTTCCTCCGGCGCGGGGAGGTCCTCGGGTGAGAGTGTCGGGGCCCGCACCGCGCTCAGTGCCCGGGTCACTTCGCGGCCGGTCTCGGCGGCGAACTCCACTGCTCTGTCGGCCAGTTCGGGACGGCGGTCGCGCAACCCGAGTGCCGCCTCGACCGTGACGACCACCGCCGTGAGGTGGTGGGCGCTGACGTCGTGCAACTCCCGCTCCATACGGCGTCGTTCCGCCGCCGGAAGCCGGTGCCGCTGGTCCTCCGCCTGGTGCAGCCGCCGTTCGGCGGCCTGCCGGGCGGCCCGTAGCCGCCGCAGCGACAGCCCCGTACCGGTGGCGGTCGCGTAGAGCAGAGCGGTGAGGACGAGGTCGAGTCCCTGGCCGCCGCCGAGACCGTGCAGGCTGAGGCCGTGCACGAGCTGCCAGAGCGCGAGTGTCCCCACGCACAGCAGCGCGGTGGTGGTGTCCCGTTCAGCGGCCACCGCGAACAGCGCCAGCGCGACACCCGCGGTACCGAGCACAGCCACCGCGCCCGCCGGCAGAGGCCCCGAGCCGACCGCGCAGGCCCCGGCGACCAGGACGAGGACGGGCACCGGGCGGGTGCGGCGGACCGTGAGCGCGACGGCCACCAGACCGCCCACCAGGGCGGCCGCGAGCAGGTCGGCGGCCGTCGGGGCGGCGCCACGCCACAGCGCGTACCCGGGCCACACCGCGGCCTGGGCGCCGAGCAACAGGGCCGGGAGCAACCGGTTGTCAGTGCGATCCATGATGTGCCCCACGCTACGGTCACGTGCGGACCGCGGGCATCCGGCCACAGGACGATCACCACCTCTAACCAGAGATAGAGACGGTTCCCCCGGCAGCCGCGGAGCGCCGGTCCACCGGCACAGTGGAGGCCGCCGGGGAGACGCCCGGCGTACGGTCACATGTGAAGCGTGTCGGCGATCTGTACGCGGTCGCTGTCGTTGTCGGAGAGGAACAACGCCAGTTCGCGCCCTTGTTCGGCCACGGCGGTACGGTCGGCTCCGGAGAGGCGGCGCAGCGGCGTGACGAGCACGGTGTCGGCCGTGACACTCCAGGTAGCGGCCACCCGGCCGTCGACCAGGACGACGCGGACACCGGCGACGGACAGCCCCCGGTGTGCGTCGTCGATGATCCGGGTGCGGTCGTGGTAGCCGAGGATCGCGTTGTCGAACGCCGGCAGGAACCGCACCGGGGCGGGTGTGTCGGGGTCGGGACGTGGCGCGTCCGGGAGGTCCAGCAGTTGCCGGCCTCGCTCGTCGCGGAAGGTGACCAGCTCCTCGCGTATCGCCGCCACGGCGGCCGGCAGTCCGGCCAGGCCGCACCAGGCGCGCAGGTCGGCCGAGGCCGCCGGGCCGAACGCGGCCAGATAGCGCCGTACCAGCGCCTGGCCCACCGGATCGGAGCCGTCCGGGGACAGAGGGGCGATCTCGCGGCCGAGCCAGGACGAGAGCAGGACGTTGCGCACCCCCGCCTTCGTGCGCCACAGCCCGCGCGGCGGCAGCTGCACCATCGGTACGAGGGCGGCGACCAGCATCTCGCCCAGTGCGCGCGTTCCCGGCGTCGGCCAGCGCTCGGCGAGCGCCCGCGCGAGCTCGGTCATCGAGCGGGGCTGGTCGTCGGCCATGACCGCCCGGCCCGCCGCGGCGAGCTCGTCGAGGTCCGTCCCGTCGAGTTCGCGGCGGTAGTTCCCCAGCACCCGTTGGCGCAGCATGGCGTCGTGGCGGGATCGCCAGGCCAGGGCGTCGTCGGCGGTGAGGAGGTGGACGGTACGGCGCATGAGGTGGGTCCTTACGACGCGCCGCCCGGTCAGCAGGTCCGAGAGCGCCGCCGGGTCGAAGGCGGGCAGCCGGGACCAGAGCCCGACGAACGGTTCCTGTGGTTCCTGCGCTTGCAGACCGCCGAGGTGCGCGACGGCGTCGAGGACCGGTACGTCGGCGCGATCGAGCAGCAACTGCCGTGCCAGCGTCGCGCGGTTGAGCGCCCGGCTGTCGAGCACGGTCATCGCGTCACGCCCCCGGCACGCTCGTCGTCGGACACCATGGCGCCCAGGCCCAGGCAGGAGGGGCTGACCTGATGACCGGTTCTCCTCAGCGCGCGCATCTTCACGATGACGCCGCTCCCTTCTCTCTTGTGTTCACGTCCTGGTGCCTGTGTTCACGCCCTGTTGCCGCCCCAGGTGTGGCCGGGACGGGGCGGCCGGTGGGCAGCCGGCCGCCCAGTCCCGGTTCACCGCGTCACCGGTGGGTCAGGTCGACTTCTGCCCGTCGAGCGTCTCGCGCAGGATGTCCGCGTGTCCGGCGTGCTGGGCGGTCTCGGCGATGACATGCATCAGTACCCGGCGTACGCTGCGCACCGCTCCCGGCTCGTTCCACGGGGCCTCCGGCAGCGGGTGCGTCGTCGACAGGTCGGGCACGGAGGCGATGATCTCCTCGCTCCGGGCGGCGACCCGCTCGTACCGCGCGAGGATCCCGGCCACCGTCTCGCCGGGCAGCAGCTGGAATTCGTTCCGGTGGTCGATCGCCCACTGCGGGAACTCGCGTGCGGTGCCGGCCGCGATGTCGTCCCAGGTGACACCGTCGGGCAGGTCGTAGCGCATCGCCGAGGGGCCCTCGACCGCGAAGCGCACCCAGAGTTCCTCCATGGACGCGACATGCTTGATCAGCCCGCCCAGGCACAGCGCGCTGACCGTCGGGCGCTCGCCGGCCTGCTCGTCGCTGAGCCCGCGCACCGTGTTCGTCAGGGCGGATCGCGCGGTCGCGAGCGTGTCGAGCAGGTCGGCCCGCTCGGCGTCGAGGGTCGAGTGAGGCGTGGTGGTGGCGGTCACGGTGATCAGGTCCTTCCGGTTGTTCTCGTTCTCGTTCTTGCTGTCGTTCTTGCTCTCGTGCTCTGGCACGAGACAACAGTCGCAAGAGAAGCGGACAGGTTGTGGCCGCTTCTCGGGCCACTATGGAGTGATGCCGAAGACCTCAGCGCGACTGCTCTCCCTGCTCTCGCTGCTCCAGGCGCGCCGGGACTGGCCCGGGGCGCTGCTGGCCGAGCGGCTGGACATCAGCCCACGCACCGTGCGCCGGGATGTCGATCGCCTGCGCGAGCTCGGCTATCCCATCGTGGCCTTCAAGGGGCCCGACGGTGGGTACCGCCTCGAAGCCGGTTCGGAGCTGCCCCCGTTGCTGTTCGACGACGAGCAGGCCGTGGCCCTCGCCGTCGCACTCCAGGTCGCCACCACCAGCGGCGCCGGCATCGAGGAAGCCGCGGTACGCGCGCTGAACACCGTCCGGCAGGTCATGCCCGCCCGGCTGCCCCGCCGCATCGACACCTTCCAGGTCACCGCCGTCGAGCGGCCCTCGAACCGGCCGACCCCACAGGTCGACAGCGGCGTGCTCACGACGCTCAGCGCCGCCGTCCACGCCCGCGAAGAGCTGCGCTTCGACTACGCCCCCGTATCCCCGGCGGGAGCCACCGGCGACGACCGCGCCGAACCCCCTCCGCGCCGGGCGCAGCCCCATCACCTGGTCACCTGGGGCGGGCGCTGGTACCTCGTCGCCTGGGACCTGGACCGCGAGGACTGGCGCACCTTCCGCGCGGACCGGATCACCCCGCGTATCCCCACGGGGCCGCGCTTCACCGCGCGTGAAGTGCCGGGAGGGAACGTGGCGGCCTTCGTGGCCGGCCGATTCCGCGGCTCATACGCCTCGGACGCCTCGGACGGCTCGGGGTACTGGCCCTGCCGCGGCGAGGTGATCCTCCATCTGCCCGCCGCCGTCGTGTCCCGCTACACCCACGACGGAGTCGTCGAGGAACTCGCCCCGGACCGCTGCCGGCTCGTTCTGGGCTCATGGTCATGGCCCGGCCTGGCCGCCGCCATCGGCAGGTTCGACGCCGACATCGAGGTCATCGGCCCGGCCGAGCTCAAGGACGCCTTCGCGCATCTGGCCCGCCGTTACGCCAACGCCGCGACTGACGCCCGCGACTGACGTTCGCGACTGACACCCCCGCCACACCGCCCCGACAGGCGCGGATACGCCTGAGCACGCCGCTCCGCCGTCATCCATTCGGCTGTTCTTTCACGAGCCCGCGGAATGGCGGCAATCGACCGCTGACGAGCGCAGCCGTCGGCCGGCTCACGTGAGACGTTTCCTGTGCGAGCAATACCGCTTACACGCGGCGGCGTCACACTGATGAACCATGCGCCACTCACGATCCTCCACCACCCCCATCAGCCGTCGGCAGCTGCTGGCCGCCTCCGGTGCCCTCGCGCTGACCGCCGCCTGCGGCTCCCACACCGGCCGTGGCGGGGGAGCGGGCGGTGGCCCCGCGCTCGGTCAGTGGTATCACCAGTACGGCGAGGCCGGCACCGAAGAGGCGGTGCGGCGCTATGCGGCCGCGTACGGGAAGGCGCGGGTCGACGTCCAGTGGCGGCCGGGGAATTACGACCAGCAGACCGCCGCGGCACTGCTGACCGAGAACGGGCCGGACGTCTTCGAGGGCGGGCCGACCCTGGACCAGATCCTGGGCGGTCAGGTCGCCGATCTCACCGGCCTGCTGGAGGGCGTACGGGACGACTTCCCTCCCGCGGTGCTCGCCCCCAAGACGTATCAGGGCAAGGTCTACGGCATCCCGCAGGTCATCGACACGCAGCTGCTCTACTACCGTGAGAGTCTGCTGGACAAGGCCGGTGTCCGGCCGCCCGGGACGCTTGACGAACTGATCGACGCCGCAAAGGCGTTGACGACGAAGGACGTCAAGGGCCTGTTCCTCGGCAACGACGGTGGCGCCGGTGTCCTCGGCGCCACCCCGCTGCGCGCCGCCGGGCTGGAACCGGTCACCGCCGACGGAGACGTCGGCTTCGACGACCCGCGGGCCGCCAGGACCCTCGGCAAACTCCACCGGCTCCACGCCGACGACTCGCTCCTGCTCGGCGCCCCCACCGACTGGTCGGACCCGTCCGCGTTCGTCCAGGGGCTGTCCGCCATGCAGTGGACGGGGCTGTGGGCCTTGCCGCGGATCCAGCGGGCGCTGGGCGACGACTTCGGCGTCCTGCCCTTCCCCGGGGACGGCCCACAGGGCGGGCCGTCGGTCCCGGTCGGCGCCTATGGCGCGGCCGTCAGTGCGCACAGCGGCCATATCGACGCCGCGAAAGCGTATGTGAAGTGGCTGTGGGTCGAACGCACCGACTTCCAGGAGGACTTCGCGCTCTCCTACGGCTTCCACATTCCCGCCCGGATCTCGCTGGCGAAGAAGGCGCCCCAACTCGCCAAGGGCGCGGCGGCCGACGCCGTCCGCTTCACCACCGACCACGGATACGCGCAGCCCCTGCTGTGGACCGAGAAGAGCCGGACCGCCTACCAGGACGCCCTGAGCCGGATCATCACCGACGGTGCCGATCCGGACACGCAGCTCAGGGCGGTCATCGCGACGACGAGGGCCGAGCTGAAGCGGGTGCGGTCATAGCCACCCGGACAACTCTCCACAAGCGAAGCTCACGTGGGCGGCGACTGCGCGGGCCTCAGAACCGTTACGTATGGTTCTGGGTGTTCGTCGGCCCCTTCGCCGCCGGGCTCGCTCTCTTCACCTACGTACCGCTGGTGTGGAGTGTGTGGCTGAGCTTCTTCGACGCCCACAACACCGTGACCCCGACCGAGTTCGTGGGCCTGGACAACTACACCGACATCCTCGGCGATCCCTCCTTCATCTCCAGCCTCACCACCTTCGCCGTCTTCTCCCTCTTCATCGTCCCGGCGACCTACGCCCTCTCGCTCGCCCTCGCGCTGATGGTGCACCGGCTGCGCTTCGCCCAGGCGTTCTTCCGCTCGGTCTTCTTCCTGCCGACCGCCTGCTCCTATGTCGTCGCCGCGATCATCTGGAAACTGTCGGTCTTCAACGGGGTGCGGTACGGGCTGGCGAACACGGTGCTCGGCTGGTTCGGCGGCTCCGGCATCGCCTGGCTGTCGACCACCAGCCCGCCCTGGTACTGGCTGGTCATCGTGACCGTACGGCTCTGGCTCCAGGCCGGCTTCTACATGGTGATCCTGCTGGCCGGGCTCCAGCGCATCCCGGCCACCCTCTACGAGGCCGCCGCGGTCGACGGCGCCCGACCCGGCTGGCAGGTCTTCCGGCACATCACCTTCCCGCAACTGCGCGCGACCTCCGTCGCCGTCGTCCTGCTCCTGGTGGTCAGCGCCTTCCAGGCCTTCGACGAGTTCTACAACCTGCTGTCGACGGCACGCGGTTACCCGCCCTACGCCAGGCCGCCCCTGGTCTACCTGTACTACGCCGCACTGGGCCAAGGGCAGAACCTGGGGCTCGGCAGCGCGGGCGCCGTGATCCTCGCACTGATCATCGCCATCGTGACGGTGATCCAGGCACGCTGGTTCGGCCTCGGACGCCGGGAGGACTGACCCGTGCCACGACACCCCACGCGCTCAACAAACCGGGCCCTCCAGCGGTTCGCCCGCGGACTGCGGCTCGTCCCGCTCATCGCGCTCGCCGGGCTCTTCCTCATCCCGTTCTATCTGCTGGTACGCAACGGGCTGGCCGCCGAGGCGGACATCACCGGCACCGACTGGACGTTCTTCCCGGACACGCTGCACGGGGAGAACCTCCGGGAGCTGTTCGACGACAGCAGCGTCCCCATGCCGCGCGCCCTGGGGAACTCGGCCGTGATCGCCGTCCTCACCACCGCCGGAACCCTGCTGCTCGCCTCGCTCGCCGGATACGGTCTGGCCCGTATCGAGTACCCCTACGCGAACCATGTCTTCTACGCGTTCCTGGTCACCCTCATGATTCCGTCCGCCGTCACGTTCCTTCCGAGCTTCGTCCTGGTCTCCTCGCTCGGCTGGATCTCCACCCTGCGCGGACTGATCATTCCGACCCTCTTCAGCGCCTTCGCGGTCTTTCTCTTCCGTCAGTACTTCCTCGGCTTCCCACGCGAACTGGAGGACGCGGCGAAGGTGGACGGGCTCGGCCACTGGCGTACGTTCTGGCGGATCGTCGTGCCCAACGCACGGCCGGTCTTCGCCGCCGTCGGTGTGATCGTCTTCATCGGCTCCTGGAACTCCTTCCTGTGGCCGCTGGTGATCGGCCAGGATCGCGACTCCTGGACCGTGCAGGTCGCACTCGCCACATTCACCACCGCCCAGACCGTCAACCTCCACGAGCTGTTCCTCGCCGCCGCCGTCTCGATCCTGCCCCTGCTGGTGGTCTTCCTGCTGCTGCAACGCCACATCGTCGCGGGCGCCGAGCGCTCCGGCATCGACGACTGAGCGGGCCGGGCAGAGACACCACGGGTCAGGAGGTGTACACCTCCGCCCGGTCCACGCTCACGAACCCGCCCTGGGACGAGGCGTTGTGCTCGCCGGTCACCCGCACGCGCAGGGTGTGGCGGCCGTACGGCAGGCGGGGGCTGAGGTACTGGACGCTCTCGCCGGTACGGATCGCGCCGTAGAAGTCGACGCGCTGCTCGGCGCCGCCGTCGATGCTCAGGGCCGCGATCCCGTTGCCGGTGTCACGGACGGACAGCAGCGCGATACGGGTGCCGGTGAAGGTGAAGGTCGCGGTGTTGCCGGCCCGGTCGCTCCAGTGGTCGTCGCCCCAGAAGCACTGAGTGGCGCAGCCGGTACCGGAGTTCCAGTCGCCCGTGTAGGTGACGGTCCCGTCACCGCTGGAGCGGCCGTCGTCGTTGATCCAGTGGCCGCCGGACCCCGGGTCGCCCGAGGGCAGGTCCTGTGTCGCGCCCAGGGCGAGCGGGCGGCCGAGGTTCGGGCTGCCGTCGGCGTTCCAGGTGATCTTCTGGGCGCGGGTGGTGCGGTCGGTGTAGGTGAACGTGGTGGTCGTCTTGGCGTGGTAGACGATCCAGTCCTCGGTGCCGTCGGGCGAGCGGAAGAAAGCGTGGTGGCCGGGCCCGTAGACGCCACGGTCGTCGGCGCGGGAGAACACCGGCCCGGAGTGCTGCGTCCAGTTGCGGGGCAGGAGCGGGTCGGCGCCGTTCGGCAGGGACATCATCCAGACCTGGTAGTCCGGCTTGCCCGTGTCGCACGTGGAGTACGTCATCCACGTACGGCCGTTGCGGTTGAGGAACTCCGGTCCCTCGCGGACCTCGGGGCAGCCGCCGGCGGCGTCAAGGGCGACCGCGTCGCCGGAGACGGTGTAGGGGTTCGACATCGGGGCGATGTTGAGACCGTTGTGCTGGTAGGGGTTGAGGCCGCTGTAGGCGAGATAGAGGCGGCCGTTGTGCTGGAACACGCTCGGGTCGATGGCGAAGTCGGAGGCGTGGTTGGGCGGGGCGAGCTTGGCCTTGAAGCGGTACGGGCCGGCCGGGTCGTCGCGTTCCGACTCCAGGACGTACAGCCGGTGGTGTTCGTCGGTGCCGTCGTCGGCGGTGTAGTAGAGGTACCAGCGGTCGCCGAAGCGGAAGAACTCCGGAGCCCAGATATTGCGGTTGCGCGAGGCGTCGGTGTCCGTCCACACCGTCATGGGGTCGGCGGAGAGCAGTGTGCTCAGCGAGGGAGAGCGCCACATCCGGATGCTGTTGCCCTGTGTGGCGGTGAGGTAGTACGCGCCGTTCCAGTACGTCGTGAACGGATCGGGGCCGGAGTTGAGTGGATTGCGGAAGGTGGTGCCCGCGGAGGCCGGGGCCAGGGCCGGGCTCGCGGATTCGGCCGGCGGGGCGGGGGCGGCGGACGGCGCGGACACGAGGCCGACCACGAGGGCCAGGAGCGCGGCGACGAGTGCCGCCCGACGGGCTGTGCGGGGCTCTGCGGGCATGAGCGGTCCTTTACATCGATGTAACTCCCCGTCGGCACCGTAGGGAAGGGGAATGGAGGTGTCAACGGTCTGCGAAGTATAGGCAGTTACCCGCCGAAGGCCGCTCGGTTCACTGGCCGCCGAGCCCCGTCGTGGCCACGGACTTGACGATGTGCCGCTGGAAGAACATGAAGACCACGACGAGCGGCAGCGCGGCCAGCACGGCGGACGCCATCGACTGGGCGTACTGGATGCCGTAGGCGTCCTTCACCGACGTGATCCCCACGGGCAGGGTCATCAGGGCGGGGTCGGAGGTGGAGATGAAGGGCCACAGGAAGTTGTTCCACGCCCCGATGAACACGAAGATCGACACGGCGGCGAGCATCGGCCGGGACAGCGGCAGCAGCACCGACCAGAAGATCCGCCAGTGGCCCGCGCCGTCGATCCGGGCGGCCTCCTCCAGCTCATGGGGCAGCGAGTCGAAGTGCTTCTTCAGGATGAACACCATCACCGGCGCCACGGTCTGCGGCAGGATCACCGCCGCGTACGTGTCGAGCAGCCCCAGGCTGAGCATCTGCTGGAACCAGGGCACGATGAGGATCTGGGGCGGTACGAGTACGGCCGCCACGGTCAGTGCGAAGAGCCACCGGCGACCGGCGAACAGCGTGCGGGAGAAGGCGTATCCGGCCATCGCGGAGACCAGCACCGTGATCACGGTGACGGCGGCCGAGATGAGGAAGCTGTTGAGCATCCACAGCGGCAGGTCGCCGCGTTCCCAGACGGCACTGAAGCCCCGGAGCGTGAAGCCGCGGGAGGGCAGCAGCCAGTGGACGGGATCGCTCGCGTCCTGCTCGGACTTGAAGGCCGTCAGCAGCGCCCAGGCCATGGGAAGCAGCCACACCAGGGCCATGACCGCGAGGGCGGCCAGGGCGAGCACACGCGCGGTCCGGCCGTCCCCGAGGGTGAGGTGCGCCCGGGGACGGGGTGCCCCGCGCCGTTCCGCCACCGCCCGCGCGGCTCGCGGGACGCGACGGTGCGGTGCGGGGGACGGTGCGGAACGGACGGGCAGGTCGGTGGAGGTCATATCACTTCTCCCGGCGGCGGAGGGCGGCGTACTGGGCGGCGGAGGCGAGGATCACGAGGGCGAAGAAGATGTAGCTGATCGCCGAGGCGTAGCCGAGCCGGTAGCCCGTGAAGCCGACGTCGTAGACGTACTCGACGACCGGGCGCGTGGAATCGTTCGGGCCGCCCTTGGTGAGCAGATAGACCTGGTCGAAGACCTTCAGCGAGGCCAGGATCTGCAGCACGGTGATGACGACGGTGATACGGCTGAGCTGGGGCAGTGTGATCGACCACAGGCGCCGCCAGGCCCCGGCGCCGTCGATGGCCGCCGCCTCGTACAGATGGTCCGGGATGGACTGCAACGCGGCCAGGTAGAGCAGGAAGTTGAAGCCGACGGTCCACCACAGCGTGGCCAGGGCGATCGCCCCCATGGCCACCGACTCGTCGCTGAGCCAGGCCACTTGGCCGAGTCCGACCGCGTCGAGCAGATGGTTGTACAGGCCGAGGTCGGGCTGGTACAGCCAGATCCACAGCAGGCTGACGACACCGACGGGCAGCAGGTACGGGGCGAAGAACGCCAGCCGCCACACCCACTGGCCGGGCAGGCCGGTGTGGACGAGCAGCGCCATGCCGAGCGCGACCGCGACGAGGGGAACCGTGGACAGGGCGGTGAACCACACCGTGTTGCCCAGCGCCCGCCACATCTCGGCGTCCGCCAGGGCCTCGGTGAAGTTGTCGAGGCCGATGAAGGAGGGGGCGTGGGCCGACAGGGAGGTGTCGGTCAGGCTCATCCACAGTCCCTGGCCCAGCGGCCACAGCATGAAGACGGCGAACAGGACGAGGAAGGGGAGCGCGAAGAGCAGGCCGGGGGAGAGCAGCCGGCGCGCCGACAGGGCCCCGGGACGGGGTGCTGCGTGGGGAGAGGACATCGTTGTGCCTCCTGCGCGGTGGTTCGCGGCCGGGTCAGGCCGGGCTGGGCTTGGAGAGGAAGGTGTTCAGGCGCCGCACCATGGTGCGCGCGGCACGGTCGGGGGCGAGGCCGTCGAGCAGGGCCTGCTGCAGGACCTGGGACATGGCGTTCTGGAAGTCGGATCCGGCGCCGGCGAACCAGACGGCCGGGTCGAGTACGACATGGCTCTGCGCCTGCACGTAGTGCGCCTGGGGCCGCAGACGCGCGTACGCCTTCGTACGGGTGACCGGGCGGTAGGCGGGGATATGGCCCGCGGTGGCCCAGATCTGACCGGCCTTCAGCAGCGCGGCCACCGTCTGATGGGTACGCCGGCGCTGGGCCGCGTCCGGGTCGGGGTGGTGCGGCAGGACGAAGGAGTGCGCGTCCGCGTATACGGCGGGTGTGCCGAACACCGTGGGGAACGGGGCGGCTTGGACGTTCTTGTCCGCGGCCCGGAAGGTGCCGAGTTCCCATTCGCCCGACAGGATCATCGCCGTCTGACGGTTGGCGAAGGCGGCGATGGCCGACGCGTAGTCGAGCCGTCGCGGGTTGACGCGCCCGTCGACGAGCCGGGCCATGAAGGCGATGACCTCCGCCATGCGGTCCTCGTCGGCCTCGGCCGGTCCGCCCTCGGGCAGCCGGAAGACGCCGCCGGTCTGCCGGTACAGGCCGTAGAACAGACGCCAGCCCTGGGCGCTGTCGGTGACATACCCGAAGGCGATGCCCTGCTTGCCGGATGCCTTGGCCAGCTCTCTCCCGGCGGCCAGGAAGCGGTCGGGCGAGCCGAACGCCTCCGCGTCCAGGGTGCCGTCCTTGGTCAGCAGACCGGCGTCGGCGGCCGGTTCGGGGTGGAAGAAGACGATGAACGGATGGGTGTCCAGCGGGATCGCGTACGTTCTGCCCTCGGACTGCGTGCGCGACCACACCGCGTCGGCGAAGTCGTCGCGGGTGACGCCGTACTCGGCCAGGACGTCCAGGTCCCACGGGTCCAGCAGGCCGGTGGGCGCGTACCCGGCCAGGCGGGACATATGCGCCACCGCCATGTCCGGGCCCCGGCCGCCGGCGGACGCCATGGCGAGCTTGGTGTAGTACGGGGTGCCCCACTCCAGGACGGTGCGCTCGATCCGGGTGCCCCGCATACCGGGACGCGCGGCGCGCACCATGTCGTTGAGCAGGCCGCCGTCGGCCCCGCTGAACAGGTCCCAGAGCCGTACGGTCGGCTCGCCGGCGGCCACCGCGGATCCGCAGCCGCTGAGCGCACCGGCGCCGAGGACCGCCGCCCCGGAGGCGAGGGCCGCCGTCAGCGCGCGGCGCCTGGTCAGGCCGGGGCGACCGACTGGTACGGGCTTGCCGGTCATGTGACTCCTTTCCCGCGGGCGGCGGCACGGAGGGCGGGGCACTGTGGCCGCACCTCGCCGACACCGCCGCACTGCGGTCATACATCGATGTAAATCGCGGACAGGGCTGCTGCTTCCACTCGCGCGGAAGCAGGGGGACTCGGTGCTACGGAGCGCCTTCGAACGCCGCCGGGCGGGTCTGGGCGTCACGGAGCAGCGCGGTGTCGACCTTCTCGGAACGGTCGAAACGGTAGACGCCGTTGCGTTCCTGGAAGACGTCGGTGAGCTGGGTGTAGCAGTAGCCGAACATGCCGGGGTCCGAGAGGAGCACGCCGGTCAGACCGGTGAAGCGATCGATGAACTCCTCGGCGGTGCGGGGCCGTTCGCCGTATCCCCAGGAGGCGTCCCGTTCGTTGCCGGCCGTCCCGTCCACCGCCTGCGGGTCCCACCAGATGCCGCCGAACTCGCTGCAGAAGTACGGCTGTCCGCGGTACGGCACCGACCACGGCCGTCCGTCCGGGGCGGCGTTGACGTGGGGCCGGTCCTCCGCCAGGCCGTCCATGGTCCTGGCGAAGGCGGCCGGGTCCTGCTCGTAGCAGTGGGAGTCGTATACGTCGGTCTCCGGCACCCGGTGCGCGTATCCGGAGGCGTCGATCACCGGGCGGGTGGGGTCGGCCTGCTTGGTGGCGAGGAACATCGCCCGGGTGACGTCGTCGAGCGCGGTGATGCGGTCGTGCAGCGGCTGGTACGTCTCGTTCAGCGGGCACCAGCCGACGATCGAGGGGTGCGAGTGGTCCCGCTCCAGGGCCTCCAGCCACTGGGTGACATACGACGCGTCGGGCCGCTGGTTGTCGTCGCGGGCGCCGACCTCGCAGCCCCAGTCGCCGAACTCGCCCCAGACCAGGTAGCCGAGCCGGTCGGCGTGGTGGAGATAGCGCTCCTCGAAGACCTTCTGGTGCAGCCGGGCGCCGTTGAAGCCGGCGCGCAGGCCCAGCTCGATGTCGCGGATCAGCGCGGCGTCGCTCGGGGCGGTCATCAGTCCGTCCGGGTAGTAGCCCTGGTCCAGCACCAGGCGCTGGAAGACGGGTTCGCCGTTCAGTACCAGCCGCTTGCCGTGGACGGCCACCGAGCGCAGACCGGCGTAGGAGCGTGCCGTATCGACGACCGTGCCCTCGGCGTCGAGGACTTCGAGGGACAGATCGTACAGATGCGGATCCGCCGGCGACCAGACGCGCAGCCGGTCGTCGGGCAGTCGCAGTACCAGGCGCGGGCACAGGTCGAGGTCCGCGCGGGCCTCGGCCGTGGTGATGTCGCCGTGGCTGTCGCGGAGCGTGGCGCGGACGCGGTGGCCGGGGGCGTTCGCGGTCAGCGGCAGTTCGAGGTGGAAGGAGCCGGAGGCCAGGTCGGGGGTGATACGGGGACGCTTGAGGGCGACGGCGCGCGGGACCGGCTCCAGCCACACGGTCTGCCAGATGCCGGTCGTACGGGTGTAGTGGCAGTGGGAGTTGGCGTACCAGGTGGCCTGTTTGCCGCGGGCCTGGACACCGTGCCGGCTGTCACGGGCCCGTACGACGATCGTCAGCTCCTCGCCGGATACGGCGACCTCGCCGAGGTCGGCGGTGAACGGGGTGAAGCCGCCGCGGTGCCGGGCGACTTCGCCGCCGTTGACCCACACCGTGGTGTCGTGGTCCACGGCCCCGAAGTGCAGCAGCACCCGGGCGTCGGCCCAGTCGGCGGGCACGGTCACCGTCCGCCGGTACCAGACGGCCTCCAGGAAGTCCGTCTCCCCGATCCCGGACAGCTCCGACTCGGGGCAGAACGGGACGAGGATACGGTCGCCGAGCTCGCGTTCCAGCAGACCGCGTTCGAGCCCGGTGTCGGACCGGTCGGTCTCGAACTGCCACTCGCCGTTGAGATTCAGCCAGGCCGCACGGGCGAACTGCGGCCTGGGGTACTCGGGACGGGGCACGTCCGAGGGGTGCGGGACGGGCATGGTGCTCCTAGCGTCGAGAGTGCCGGTCGGTGCGAGGCTTATGGCACCATGGCGATTACATCGATGTAAATACGTCGGTGGAGGATGGTCCGGCCCGAAACCGATTCGTGATGGTCGGTACGATCATGGTCGGCGGAAGGAAGAGCACAGTGGCGGCCAGACCGAGGATCAAGGACGTGGCGCAGTACGCCGGGGTCTCTCCCAAGACCGTCTCCAACGTCATCAACGACTTCGAGCACGTCTCCGAGCGGACCCGCGCCGCCGTCCGCGAGGCGATCGACGCGCTCGGCTACCGGGTCAATATCGCCGGACGGCAGCTGCGCCGGGGCCGCACCGGCATGATCACCCTGGCGGTCCCGGAGCTGGACGTCGCCTACTTCTCCGAGCTGGCCAAGCACGTCATGGCCGAGGCCGACCGCCGGGGCCGCACCGTCCTCATCCACCAGACCGAGGGCGTGCGCGAACGCGAGCTGGCGGCGCTGCACGGATTCGACACGCAGTTCTCCGACGGTGTCATCCTCAGCCCCCTCTCCCTCCTGCCCCGGGACCTCGCCACCCGCGACCAGCGCCTTCCGGTGGTGCTCCTCGGTGAACGGCCGACCGAGGGCGGCACCGACCACGTGGGCATCGACAACGTACGGGCCGCGCGGGAGGCCACCGAGCACCTGCTGTCCCGGGGACGCCGCCGTATCGCCGTCATCGGCGGAGCCGTACGCGGACGCCAGGGCACCGACAGGCTGCGCACCGACGGCTACCGCCAGGCCCTTGAGGCCGCCGGACTGCCCTTCGCCCCCGGCCTCGTGGTGCCGGTGGAGGCGTACCACTGGCAGGACGGTGCCCGCGCCGCGAGCGCGCTGCTGGAGAAGGAGCCGTACCCCGACGCCCTGTTGTGCCTGAACGACCATCTCGCCCTGGGCGCGCTGCGGACGCTGTACGAACGGGGTCGCTCGGTCCCCGGGGATCTCGACGTGGTCGGCTTCGACGACATCGAGGCCTCGCGGTTCAGCGTGCCCAGCCTGACGACGGTCGCCCCCGACAAGCCGGACATCGCGCAAGCCGCCGTATCCCTGCTGCTGGAACGCGTCGAGGAGCCGGATGCCGGCTCCCTTCAGGACCACGTGGCAGGGCACCGGCTCATCGTGCGGGAGAGCAGCGGCGGCTGACGCGGCGTCAGATTTCTGTTCCCGGGCGAGGTCCTCGCCGCTCCTGGCCGATCGTCGGGAAGGCACCCTCGACGAGATCGCGCAGCTGGGAGCGGGCGGTGATGCCACCCAGGCCGATGACCCCCGCGGCGAGGAACGGCGGGCCTGGAGCCGACCCCGTCCGGACACGGTCCGCGTTCAAGAGGCGCATGATGGAAGCAGACCATCGATTGTTCCGAGCGGTTCGAGGCATCGCCGACCTCACGCCGCGCGGGCCGGGATCGCGAGACCGGAGCACGCGATGCGCGCGACTTTCACACTGGGCCGAATCGCGGGGGTGCGGATCGGGGTCCACTGGAGTGTCCTGGTCATCTTCGTACTGATCGCCCTGGGCCTCGCGCAAGGCCGCTTCCCCCAGACGTATCCGGGTCACACCCCGCTGCTGTACTGGGGCGCCGCCCTCGCCACGGCCGTGGTCTTCTTCGCTTCCCTCCTCGCCCACGAACTCGCCCACGCGATCGTCGCCCGGCGCAACGGAGTGCAGGTGGACGACATCGTTCTGTGGCTGCTCGGGGGCGTGGCACGGCTCCGGTCGGAGGCGTCCACCCCGGCCGCCGAGCTTCGGGTCGCGGGCGTCGGTCCACTGGTCAGCCTGCTGCTGGGCGTGTTCTTCGGGCTCTGCGCGTGGCTGCTGCATCTCGGCTCCGCTCCTGGGCTGCTGGTGGAGGCCGTGGAGTGGCTGGCGGGGATCAACGTCCTCCTCGCCGTTTTCAACTCCATTCCGGCCGCGCCCCTGGACGGCGGGCGGCTGCTGCGCGCCGTGCTCTGGTGGAGGTCCGGGGACCGGTACCGGGCGACTGCCGGGGCGACCGCCGCGGGCCGTGTCTTCGGCTGGTTGCTCGTCGTGGCCGGCTTCCTTCTCTTCGTGACGAGCGGAGCCCTGGGCGCTCTCTGGCTGGCCCTGATCGGCTGGTTCCTCATCGGTGCCGCCACGTCCGAGGGCAGGCAGGCGCAGCTCAACAACCTCCTCGCGGGCATTCCGGTGCGCCAGGCCATGACACCGGATCCTGTCTTCGTACCACGCTCACTGACCGTTTCGGAGTTTCTCGGCGACCCTCGGTACCGATACCGGCACTCGGCGTTTCCGGTCGTCGGGCACGAGGGGAACGTCGTGGGTCTGCTGACCCTGGAGCGGGCAAGGCACAGCGTCGCGGCCGACCCGGGTGCCAGGGTCACTGATGTGATGCTGCCCCTGTCGGAGGTCCTGACCGCGGGGCCCGGCGACTCACTGGTGGATCTGCTGCCTCGTATGCGGCCCGGCGCCGAGTTCCGCGTGCTGGTGCTGGACGGGGACAGGCTCGTGGGCATCGTCTCCCCGTCGGACGTCAGCCGGACGGTCTCCTGGCTGTCCTCGACCCACCCCGCGAGATGGGGCGGGAGGCGATGAGTGATCACCAGCACGAGGAGCGGGCCGCTGGTCAGGAGGAGGGGGCGCTGTCGTCGCGGCAGGTGACGCCGGGACGGGTGTTCAGTGACCACATGTGCGTGCAGCGCGGGCACTGAAGGTGGACGACCGGTCCTTTGCTGGAAATCAGATAGCGCCAGTGCTCACCGCAATTGCGACGGCCGGCGCAGGTGGCGCAGTGACGGGCGTCGTCACAGACGGGACAGGCCACCCAGGCGCGGCGGGCGAGATCCGCCTGCGGGTCAATGGGCAGCCGCACCGCCGGGCTCCTCCCTCGGCAGGACACCGGCCGCCACGAGCAGGTCGTACGTACGCTGCTGCTCGGCGTCCAGGCCCGAGTAGAGGAGCGCGTACGCCTCGTCCTCGTCGCGGAGTGCGGCCACCGGGTCCCACTCGGGCCCGAGCGCGGCCACGACCTCCGCCCGTCGTCGGGCTTCTTCGAAGGTCAGATCGATGGTGAAGGGTATGAGGCCGATGCCGTTGTCCTGGTTCATGGAGAAACTTCCGATGTGCCGACGGGACCCCGCCATCATTACCAGGCGACCGCGCGACAGGGAAGGGTGACCTTAGCCGCCCCGGTGCGACAGACCACGCGGTACGTCGACGGGGCACGCTCGGGCAGTCTCGGATCGGCCGACGGGGGCGGCCCGTTGCCGGCACCGGGCCCCGGACCGTGGACCCGGTGCGCTCACAGCACTGTGACGTACTTCATGCCGCCCGCGGATCCCGGACATCTCGCGGCGGATCCGTGCCACGCGGTCAGTGCGCACCCGAGCGCGACCGCCCGCGCCCCCGCCCGAGCGCGACCGCCCGCGCCGGAGCGCGACGGCCACCCCGGAGGCCGGCTCTTCCGCGTGACCGGGGGAGCGGGAGAATCCCGGCATGGACATCACCGCGCACGCGCTCAACCGGGCCACTCTCGCCCGGCAACTGCTGCTGGGCCGTGAGCCGCTCGACGTCTCGGACGCGGTGCGACGTGTGGTCGCGTTGCAGGCACAGCAGCCCGCCTCGCCGTACATCGCGCTGTGGAACAGACTCAGCGGCTTCGACCCGGCCGGCCTCGACACGGCCCTCGCCGGACTCCGGACGGTCAAGGCGACGCTGATGCGGCTCACGTTGCACGCGGTCCACGCCGAGGACTACCGGACCTTCCGAGAGGCCATGGAGCCGACGCTGCGCGGCGGACGGCTCGGCGACGCGCGCTTCACGGCGTCCGGGCTCACCGCCGCCGACGCCGCCGTACTGGTTCCGGAACTGCTGAAGTACGCGGATGAGCCCCGTACCCCCGCCGAGATGGGGGGCTGGCTGGAAGAGCGGCTGGGCGCACCGATGGAGTCGGCGGCCCAGCGGATGCTGCGGCAGTACGCGCCGCTGTGGCACGCGCCGACGGGAGGGCCGTGGTCGTTCCGGACCCGGCCGTCGTACGTCGCGGCGGGCACGCTGCCCGTGCTGGCGGACCCCGACGTGGCCGCCGCGAGTCTGCGGACCCTGATCCGCCGCTACCTGGAGGGCTTCGGGCCGGCGTCGGTGGCGGACATGGCGCAGTTCGCGCTGGTGCAGCGGGCCCGGGTCAGAACGGCGGTGAACGCGCTCGGCGGCGAACTCGACCAACTGGAGGGCCCTGGCGGCACGGTGCTGTACGACATCCCCGGCGCACCCCGGCCGGCCGAGGACACCCCCGCTCCGCCCAGACTGATGGCGATGTGGGACAGCACCCTGCTCGCCTACGCCGACCGCGGCCGCGTCATCCCGCCCGCCTACCGCAAACTGGTGACGCGGGTGAACGGCGACGTGCTGCCCACGCTGCTGGTCGACGGCTACGTCGCCGGTGTCTGGCGTGCTGTCGACGGCGGAATCGAGGCCACCGCCTTCCACTCGCTCACGGACGGCGTGTGGGAGGGGCTGGCCGCGGAGGCCAGGTCGCTCATCGAGTTCCTCGCCGCCCGCGACCCCAGGGCCTACGGACGCTACGACCACTGGTGGGCCAAGGGGCTGCCGGGCGCGGACATACGGCTGCTCCCCGGCGACTGAGCCGGGTGACAGCGGGAGGCGGCGGCCGTCGGGAGCGCGGACGCACCCGTCCAGGGCCGGGTGGTCGCTGATGATGTCGCGCACCGCCGGTTCGCTGTGGCAGCGCGTCATCCCGTTCCGGAACAGCGCGGCCCTGTTCCTGATCGCGCGGCGCTCGGCCCGGCCGTCACGTGACGCTCGGCCCGGGCGTCGGCGCAGCGCCTTCACGCGGCGCGGCTTAAGGTGCGTCCCATGGATGCCCTGTCCCGCCCCGAGCCGTTCGCCCAGCGGACCGCCCCCGCGGCGCTTGAGGACCTCCGCGCGCGGCTGCGCGCGACGCGCTGGCCGGACGCGCCCGAGGACGCCGGATGGTCGCTGGGGACCGACCTCGACTACCTCCGCGAGCTCGTCGCCTACTGGGCGGACGGCTTCGACTGGCCCGCGCGGGAGGCGGCCCTCGCCCAACTGCCCCGCTTCCGTACCCGGCTTGGCGGCCTCGGGGTCCATTTCGTGCACGCGCGCGCCGTGGCGCCGGCCGGACCCGTCCTGCCGCTGGTCCTCAGCCACGGCTGGCCGGACTCGTTCTGGCGCTACACGAAGGTCATCCCGCTTCTCACCGATCCCGGCGCGCACGGCGCCGACCCCGCTGACGCGTTCGACGTCGTCGTACCCGACATCCCGGGCTACGGGTACTCCGACCGCCCCACCGGCCCGCCGCTCAACTCCATCGCCGTCGCCGGTCTGTGGGCCGAACTCATGGGCGTCCTCGGCTACGAGCGGTTCGGCGCGGCGGGCGGGGACATCGGCAGCCATGTGAGCCGCTACCTCGCGCTCGACCACCCGGACCGGGTCGCCGCCGTCCACCGCATGGACGGGGGCCTGCCCGTCTTCACCGGCGATCCGGCGGACCTCACTTCCGAGGAGCGTGCCTGGTTCGAGGGCGCCGCGGCCTGGGGTGCGACGGAGGGTGCCTACGGAGCCATGCACCGCACCAAGCCCCAGACCGCCGCCTTCGGGCTCACCGACTCACCGGCCGGGCTCGCCGCGTGGATCGTCGAGAAGCTCCGGGCGTGGAGCGACTGCGACGGCGACATCGAGCGGTGCTTCACGAAGGACGAGATCCTCACGAACGTCACGCTCTACTGGCTCACGGGGACGATCGGCTCGTCGATGCGCATGTACCACGCGAACGCCGCGATCCCGCCCGAGCAGCTCACCCGCCGGGTCGAGGTGCCGTCCGGTTTCTCGCTCTTCCGCGGCGATATCGTCCGGCCGCCGCGAGCGTGGCTGGAGCGCACGGCGAACACGGTGCGCGTGACCGAGCCCGCGCGCGGCGGGCACTTCGCGCCGTTCGAGGAGCCCGAGCTGTACGCGGAGGAACTGCGCGCGTTCTTCCGCCCCTACCGGGTGGCGGCGACGGGCTGAGGGTGCGGGCGCGCGGGCGCTCCGATGGGTTCCCCAGATGCAGTGGGTGCGGCGTGGCAGGACGATGGAGAGGTGTTCCGCCCCGCCGGCCGGGTCCGGCTCGGGCCCCGACTCGGGCGGGACCACCCGGCGACCAGGCCCTTCCTAGCCGCGCATACGGCGACTCGCCGCACATGCAAGGGGTAGCCATGTTGATCATCGGGATTCTGCTGATGGCGGCCGCCGCCGCTTTCACCGCCCTGCTCATCGCCTTCAACCTCTCGGGCGGACCGGACTACGTCGTCACGCTGTTCGGCAGCCACCCGTTCACGATCAACGCGCTGGGTGCCTTCCTGAGCGGGATCGCCCTGACGCTGATCTTCGGCCTCGGGCTGTGGCTCGCCCTGGGCGCCGCGGCTCTCATGGCCCGCAGGAGCAGGAAGCGGCGCGTGGCGCGCGGTGCCGTGGCCGAGCGTGCGGAACTCAGAGGGCAACTCGACGACGCCCGCGCGGAATCGGACAGGGCGAACTCCGCGCGGGACACTACGGCGCCCTCGTCGGCCTCGCGCCGGCCGGCGCACCGCTTCCATCTCCCGCGACACGGCCATTGACCCGCATCCCCGCCCCGCGGGCCCCGGCCTACGCTCCCGTGTAGAAGCGGATCGTCGCGTCCGTGGTGGCCGCCACGACCTCGGCGTCCGCGCCCGAGGAGGCATACGCGGCGCCCCACGCCCGGCCCGACCGCGACATGAGGTCCTTCGCCTCGGGTGATGTCTGCCAGGCCTCGGCCTCCTCCTTGCTCATGCCGCCGCCCGCCAGGTGCATCGCGAGCCCGAGGGACATCAGGTCCCAGCCGACCCCGACCGCCCCGGGACCGAACTGCCCCCAGAACTCCTCCGGCACCACGGACACATGCTCCAGCTCGAACACCGTCCGCCCCTCGCCCTCCGGCGCGAGCCGCACCTCGACCTCGCTGAACCCCGGATCCGGCCCGAACAGCCAGCTCACCCGCAGTCGCTCCGGCGCGGCGCACTCAAGGATCTCGCCCCCGGCGTTCCCCTCCAGCTGGTAGCGCCCGCCGACCTTGAACTCCCCGCTGACCGGCAGAAACCATCGGCCGATCCGCTCGGGCGAGGTCACCGCGTCCCATACGTCGGCGACCTCGGCGTCATACGTACGCCGCAGCAGCACCGTACGCGCCTCGCCCGCCGCGATCTGCCGCGTACCGACCTCCCGGTGCAGCCGGTTGATCTCGTCGACGATCTCACTCATCTCCGCTCACTTCCTCTCGCATCCTGCGCTCGCGCTTTCCGCGCGCGAGCTCTGTCCCGAGCGCGTCGAGCCGCTGCTCCCAGAACCCCCGGAACCTCTCCAGCCACGCGTCCACCTCTCGCAGCGGCTCGGCCTCGACGGCGTACAACCGCCGGGTCCCCTCCGCCCGCACCGACGCGAACCCGCCCTCCCGCAACACCCGGAGGTGCTGGGACACGGCCGGCTGGGAGATCCCGAACTCGTCCTGGATGACGGCACTGACCTCGCCCGACGCCCGCTCGCCCGAGGCGAGCAGCTCCAATATCCGGCGTCTGACCGGATCCCCCAGAACATCAAAGGCGTGCACGCGGCGACTATGCCACCACCCGCTTATATAAGGCAAGGGTTATGAATGTCGACGGCCGTGCCTGCCGCTTTTCTATCGTTGAAAATGCGCGTGCACGACTGTTGTTATGTGTTTGGGGCTGTGGCTCAATGTTCGACTGTGTGCTGCCGCATCCCGCGGGTGCGAGGCACTTCTGTCCCTTCGACGAGGACGACGCCTTGAGACGACAACCACTTCGCCCCCGAACGCTGCTTCGCGCGCTCGCGTGTGCCGCCGCGCTGCTGCTTCCCGTGGGCGCCACGCTGGTCCCGGCCGCCGCTGCCGCTCCGGCCGCCGCTGCCGCCTCCGCGCCCGAGACCGGCTCCGCGCCCGAGACCGCCTTCGCGTCCGACGACCCGGCCACCGAGGTGCACGGACTGAAGGGGGAGTACTTCCGCATGTCCGCGCCGGGGGCCCGCGACTTCGCCGAGCCCGGTGGCGTGGCACTGGACCCCCAGATCAACTTCCCTGGTCTCACCGGCACGTTCGAGTCCACGACCGGGCGCACCGAGCACACGACGGCCCGCTGGACCGGGCAGATCGAGGCTCCCGCGACCGGTGACTACACCTTCTCCGCGATCGGCGACAACGGGTTCAGGCTCTTCCTCGACGGCGCTGTCGTCATCGACCACTGGCAGCCCGACTGGGACGTCGAGCAGCACAGCGAACCGATCGCGCTGAAGGCCGGCGAACCCCATGAGTTCCGGCTGGAGATGTTCCAGGACACCGGCGGCGCCAACATGTTCCTGCGCTGGGCGAGCCAGGACCTGAAGAAGCAGATCGTTCCGGAGGAGGCGTTCACACCGCCCGCCGACTTCGAGGTCTACCCCGTCGCGCTGAGCGTGGCCGAGGACGGCAGGCGGCTCCAGGCGACGTTCGACGACACGGTCGAGAACGCGGACGGCGTGCAGGACCATCTGAAGATCGAGGCCGACACCTCACCGATGCCGGTGAAGTCGGTGGCCAGGGCGGCCGGCAACCCCAAGGCGCTGATCGTCACGCTGGCGGCGCCCGTCCAGAAGGGCCAGCAGGTCCGCGTCACGTATGACGGTGCGGGCGGCCTGCGGGCAGGCGGGGAAACCGTCCCTGAGATCAGCCGCACCGCCAAGAACCGGTCCACGCACCGGCTCACCACCACGTGGGGCGACAAACTGGACCGTAACCACCCGCTGCCGGAGTACCCCCGGCCGCAGCAGGTGCGCGAGCAGTGGAAGAACCTCAACGGCCCCTGGGAGTTCGCCGGAGCCACCGCGGGCGAGCGGCCGGTCTTCGGCAAGCGGCTCGGCGAACGGATCACCGTGCCCTTCCCGGTGGAGTCCCAGCTCTCGGGTCTTGAGCGGCACGAGGACCACATGTTCTACCGCAAGCTCGTCACCGTGCCGGAGAACTGGTCCATCGGCAAGGGCCGCGACGGCGGAAAGCGGCTGCGGCTCAACTTCGACGCCGTCGACTACCAGGCCACCGTCTGGGTCAACGGCGAGAAGGTCGCCGAACACACCGGCGGCTACACCGGGTTCACCGCCGACATCACGGACGCGGTCAAGGGCACCGGACCGCAGGAGATCATCGTCGCGGTCACCGATGTCACCGGACCGGATCAGCCGAAGGGCAAGCAGTCCACCAACCCGGGCGGGATCGTCTACACCCCGTCCTCCGGAATCTGGCAGACCGTCTGGATGGAGCCGGTCGCGCCCGCCGCGGTGGACTCCCTGACCACCACCCCGGACATCGGCAAGGGCAGCCTCGCGCTGACGGTCAACTCCGCCGGCGCCTCGGACGGCGCCCGGATCAAGGCCGTCGCCCGCGACAGGAAGGGGAAGGTCGTCGGTACGGTCACCGGACCGGCCAATCGCGCGCTGACCCTGCCCGTCAGCGACCCGCGCCTGTGGTCGCCGGACGACCCGTACCTCTACGACCTCCAGGTGAGCCTGACGGACGGCCGGTCCACGGACCGCGTCGACAGCTACTTCGGGATGCGTTCCCTCCGTGTCGAGAAGGTCGGCGGCTACCAGAAGCTCGTACTCAACGGGAAGCCGTTCTTCTCGCTCGCCATGCTGGACCAGGGCTTCTGGCCCGACGGGCTGTACACCCAGCCCAGCGACGCCGCGCTCACCTTCGACCTGAAGGCGCAGAAGGACCTGGGCTTCAACGCGGTGCGCAAGCACATCAAGGTGGAATCACCCCGCTGGTACTACCACGCCGACCGGCTCGGCCTGCTGGTGTGGCAGGACTTCGTCTCCAGCGACATCACCGGCGACCAGGGCAAGCGGGCGTTCCTCTCGCAGGGCGAGGAGATGATGAGGCAGTTGCACAACGCGCCCTCGATCGGCGGCTGGATCGTCTTCAACGAGGGCTGGGGCGAGTGGAACCGGGGCGAGACCGGGAAGATCGCCGAGGCCGTCCGGGCCGATGACCCGTCGCGTGTCGTCAACGCCCACAGCGGGGTCAACTGCTGTTCGTCCAAGGGGGACTCGGGCAAGGGCGACATCATCGACCACCATGACTACCTGAACAACGACGCGCCGTTCCCCGACCATCGCGCCGCGATGGACGGTGAGCACGGCGGCTTCACGCTCCGTACGGCGGGACACATGTGGCCGGGCGCTCCCGCGGCGATCTACAGCGGGGTCGCGGACAAGGACGCGCTGACGGCGAAGTACGTGGAGAACACCCGGACGTACTATCTCGCCGCGGCCGGAGCCGAACTGTCCGGCTCCGTCTACACCCAGGTCAGCGATCTGGAGAACGAACTCAACGGGCTCTGGACCTACGACCGTCGTGAGATCAAGGTCGACCCGAAGAAGGTGCGGCAGATCAACCAGCAGGTCATCGCGGCCGGTGCGGCGGCCGGTGACCGCGACCGGCTGAAGGGCGGCGCCGCCTGGTCGCTGGACGAGAACAAGGGCACGACGGCCCGGGACAGCGGCCCCAACAAGGCGGACCTGACACTCGGTTCGGGTACCACCTGGGCGCCGGGCGTACGGGGCTCCGGGCTCAGGTTCAACGGCCAGGGGCAGTACGCCGAGACGCGCGGGCCCGTGGTCGACACCACCGGGAACTACTCGGTGTCCGCGTGGGCCACACTCGACGCGCTCCCCGGCAACTACGCCACGGTGGTCAGCCAGGACGGCCGGCGGACGGAGAATCCCTTCTATCTCCAGTACGGCCAGGGCGCGTTCGCCTTCAGCACCCCGGGTGGTCACCGGGCCCGACTGGAGATGAAGCCCGAGACCGGGAAGTGGTACCACCTCGTCGGTGTGCGTGAGGGCGACGAGCTGAAGCTGTACGTCGACGGCACCCTCGCGGCGACAGCCCCGGCCGGCCCCGCCGATGTCAGCACCGGGCCGCTCTCCGTCGGCCGCGCCAAGTGGAACGGTGGGAACACCGACTTCTGGAACGGTTCCGTCGACCAGGTGAGGGTGTACGACAAGGCGCTCACCGCCACGGAGGTGAGCACCCTCCACGACGGCGAACAGCCGTAACGCGCGACGGCCCGGCGGCGCCAGTGTCGCCGGGCCGCCTCCGGGGCTCTCATGCCCTGCGGAGGATCGGATCGGCGTGCCCACAGTGCCTCCACCGCCAGGGATCCCCCCGGGCGCCGCGCGCGGCCGACATATTTTGGAAACGCGTCGACAACTCTCTTGCCGCCTGCGGCGCGACGCCTATATAACGTTGTAAACCGAGCCGCCGACAGGCGGCGCGGACTCTCACGACCGCCCTCGTCACCGCTCGTGGCAGGGCCGTGAGGATGCGGCGTCATCAAGCCCTGACGCGGCTGATGACCGTTCAGCGCGCCCCGTCCATGCCCTGCCCCATGCCCCGACCGCACCCGACCGGAGTGCCGTCATCCCGCCAAGGAGCGTCCCGCGCATGATGATTCAGCGTCGATCCCGTACTCTCACCGCAGCCTGCGTGCTCGCCGCAACCGCCGTGCTGGCCGTCTCCGGCTGCTCCAAGTCGGAGACCACGGACAGCGCGGGCGGTGACAGCGGCCAGGGAGCCCAGACCGCCAAGTCCCCCGAGGCCACGTCCGGTTCGGGCTGCTCGCTGCAGACCTACGGCGCGCCGAAGCTGGACCTGAAGGACGCGGTGGTCGGATTCTCCCAGTCGGAGAAGGAGGCCAACCCCTTCCGTATCGCCGAGACCCAGTCCATCAAGGACGAGGCGGCCAAGATCGGCGTCAAGAAGCTCCTCACCACCAACGCGCAGTCGCAGCTCTCCAAGCAGATCAGCGACATCCAGGACCTGCTGTCCCAGGGCGCCCAGTTCCTCATCGTCGCGCCGCTGAACTCGGACGGGCTGGAGCCGGCGCTCAAGGCGGCCGCGGCGAAGAAGGTGCCCGTCCTCACCATCGACCGCAAGGTCAACTCCACCGCCTGCGAGGACTATGTCGCCTTCCTCGGTTCCGACTTCGTGGAGCAGGGCAAGCGTGCCGCCGACGCGATGATCAAGACGACCGGCGGCAGCGGCAAGGTCGCCATCCTCCTCGGCGCCTCCGGCAACAACGTCACCACGGACCGCACCAAGGGCTTCGTCGACCAGGTGAAGGCCAAGGCGCCGGGCCTCGAGATCGTCGCCCAGCAGACCGGCGAGTTCGCCCGGGACAAGGGCCAGCAGGTGATGGAGCAGCTCATCCAGTCCAAGCCGGACATCACCGCCGTCTACGCGGAGAACGACGAGATGGGGCTCGGCGCGGTCACCGCGCTCAAGGCGGCCGGGAAGAAGCCCGGCAAGGACGTCAAGATCGTCTCGGTCGACGGCACCCGCAACGCCGTACAGGCCCTGGTCGACGGGGAGTACAACGCGGTCATCGAGTCGAACCCGCGCTTCGGGCCGCTCGCCTTCGCGACCGCGCAGAAGTTCTACGCGGGCGAGGAGATCCCGGAGAACGTGATCATCGCGGACCGCGCGTACGACGAGTCCAACGCCAAGGAATCCCTCGGCGGGGCGTACTGACCCCGCCGCCGCGCGGGGGCGGGGCCGGGACCCAAGCGGCCCCGGCCCGCCCCCCCCGCCCGACGGTCCCGGGCCCGGGGGGGGGGGGCCCCCCCCCAGGGACAGGGGGCCGG
>NZ_JBHTZS010000013.1:0-203981 GCF_042790125.1 Streptomyces scopuliridis | reverse complement strand
CTGCTCCTCTTTCCTGGACTTCTGCCCCGCCTCAGACCCTACTCTACATCCCTTGACCCCCGGGGGGGGGCGGCCCCCCCCCCCCCCCGGGCCCCCCCCCCCCCCCCCCCCCCCCCCCCCCGCGGCCAGGCCCCGTCCTCAGTCCTGTCCGGCCACGGCGGTATCGGGCCCACCCCCTTGGAACAGCGGAAGGCCAAGAAGACCCATGGCACCACCCGAAGCAGCAGCTCAGGCACCGGAGAAGAGCGCCCGGCCGGCGGCCGGCGCCGTCCTCGAAGCCCACGCGGTGAGCAAGCGGTTCCCGGGCGTCGTCGCGCTCGACCACGTCTCCTTCTCCCTGCGCGCGGGCGAGACCCATGCCCTGGTGGGCGAGAACGGCGCCGGGAAGTCCACCCTCATCAAGGTGCTGACCGGCGTGTACCGGCCCGACGAGGGCGAGGTACGGATGGGCGGCCAACAGGTGCGGTTCGCCCGGCCGTTCGAAGCGCAGCAGGCGGGCATCTCCACCATCTACCAGGAGGTGAACCTCGTCCCGCTGATGAGCGTGGCGCGCAACATCTTCCTCGGCCGGGAGCCCAAGAACCGCCTCGGTCTCATCGACTTCGGCCGGATGCACCGCGAGACCACGGAACTGCTCGACGGCTTCGGCGTCCACGTCGACCCGCGCCGGCCGCTGCACACGCTGGGCATCGGCACCCAGCAGATGGTCGCGCTGGCCCGCGCCGTCTCCGTCAACGCGCGCGTGGTCGTCATGGACGAACCCACCTCCTCCCTGGAACCGCGCGAGGTGGAGACCCTCTTCCGGGTCATCGCGGGACTGCGCGGCCAGGGCATCGCCGTGCTCTACGTCAGCCACCGCATGGACGAGCTCTACCGGATCTGCGACCGCGTCACCGTCCTGCGCGACGGCCGCCACATCCACACCGGCGACCTCGCGGAGCTGAACCGGATGCGGCTCGTGTCGATGATGCTCGGCCGCGACATGGCCGAGGTCCGGCGCGGCGGCGTGACCGGCTTCGCCGCCGGGGGACATGACGCGCAGCGCACCCCCGTCCTCACCGCCCGTGGCCTGACCCGCCGTCACCAGCTCCAGGACGTCTCCCTGTCGCTGTACGGCGGGGAGGTGCTCGGCCTCGGCGGCCTTCTCGGCTCCGGACGCAGCGAGACGGCGAAGGCCCTGGCGGGAGCGCTGAGCCTGGACGCGGGCGAACTCACCGTCGGCGGCCGGACGCTGCGCAGGCTCACCTCCGCGGGCGCGATCCGGGCGGGCATCAGCCTGCTGCCCGAGGACCGCAAGGCCGAGGGCATCATCCCCGGTCTGTCGGTGCGCGAGAACATCGTGCTCGCCGCCATGCCGCGGCTCTCCCGCGCCGGAGTGGTCTCGCGGCGCAAGCAGGACCGTATCGTCGACATCTTCATGAAGCGGCTGCGGATCAAGGCCGCCGGTCCCGAACAGAAGGTCGGCGAACTCTCCGGCGGCAACCAGCAGAAGGTCCTGCTGGCCCGCTGGCTCTGCCTGGAACCCAAGGTCCTCCTGCTCGACGAACCGACGCGGGGCATCGACGTCGGTGCCAAGGCCGAGGTCCAGGGCCTCATCGACGAACTCGCCGGCGAGGGCCTGGCCGTGCTGCTCATCTCCTCGGACATCGAGGAACTCATCGAGGGCGCCGACCGGATCGTCGTCCTGCGCGGCGGGGCCGTCGCGGGCGAACTGTCCGGCGAGGACGTGGGCGAGAGCCAACTGCTCGAAGTGCTCGCCGACCACGCGCCGGCGCCCGAAGGGAAGGCCCCGGCCGCACAGGAGGACCCGCGATGACCCAGGCCACTCTCACCCCCGCCCCCGCGCGCCCCCTGGCCCGGCTCCGTGACCCCGCCTGGTACCAGGAGTACGGCGTGTACGCGGCCGTCGCGGTCCTGCTTGTCTTCAACGCGCTGTTCACCGAGCACTTCATGACCGCCGACAATCTGCGCACCCAGCTCGTCCAGGTCGCCCCCATCGTCATCGTGGCGCTGGGCATGGCCCTGGTCATCGGCACCGAGGGCATCGATCTGTCGGTCGGCTCGACCATGGCGCTCGCCGCCGCCCTGCTCCCGCTCTATCTCGGATACGGGCTGGTGCCGGGGCTCGTCGTGGCCCTGCTCGTGGGTGCCGTCGTCGGAGCCGTCAACGGCACCCTGGTCTCGCTGATCGGGCTCCAGCCCATCGTCGCCACCCTGGCCCTGTTCGTCGGCGGCCGGGGCATCGCCCTGGTCATGGCCGACGGCCAGCTCAAGCAGATCATCAACCCCGACGTCCTGGCGCTCGGCACCGGATCCTTCCTCGGTGTCCCGCTGGTGGTGCTGATCGCCGGAGTGCTCGCCGTCGCCGTCGCCTTCCTGGTACGGCGTACCACCTTCGGCCGCCAGATCGTGGCCGTCGGGGGCAACCGGTCGGCCGCCTCCCTGGCGGGACTGCCGGTCACCCGCGTTCTGATGGGTGTGTACATACTCTGCGGGGTGCTGGCCGCCCTGGCGGGGATCCTCGCCACGGCCAGGCTGACGGCGAGCGACCCCTCCTCGCTCGGCACCCTCATGGAGCTCTCCGCGATCACGGCGGTCGTGGTCGGCGGAACCCCGCTGAACGGCGGCTCCATCCGGGTCCTGGGCACCGTCGCCGGCGCCCTGCTGATGCAGCTGCTGCGCGCCACCCTCGTCAAGCACGACCTGCCCGACTCCACCGCCCAGATCGCCCAGGCGGCCATCATCATCGCCGCCGTCTACGTCGCCCGGGAGCGTCGGTCCCGATGAACGAAACCACACCCGCCACGCTCGCCGCCGCCCCGGGGCCGAAGAAGTCCCCCGCACCGGGCGGCGGGGCTCCCCGCGAGGTGCCCGCCGCCGAGACGCCCCTCGGACAGCGTCTCGCGGAACTCGTGCAGCGTCAGGGCGTGCTCGCGGTCCTGCTCGCGGTCATCCTCGTCGCCTCGTTCGTCTATCCGACGTTCGCCACCCTCGACAACGCACGCGGCGTGACCGTCCAGGCGTCGTTCCTCGCCGTGGTGGCCCTCGGCATGACCCTGGTCATCATCACCGGCGGCATCGATCTGTCGGTCGGATCGGTGTTCGCGCTGGGGGGTGTGCTCGCGGCCTGGGCCTCGCAATGGGGCTTCTTCCCGGCGCTCCTGGTGCCCCTCGTGGTGTGCGGGGCGATCGGGCTGCTGAACGGCTTCCTCATCGCCCGCGCCGGAATGGCCCCCTTCATCGTCACGCTCGCCACGCTGCTCGCGGCCCGCGGTCTGCTCCTCGCCCTCACGGACGAGGGCGCCACCACCTATCTGGTGCCCAAGGACTCCGCGTTCGCCGAGCTGGGGCAGGGCAGCGTCCTGGGCTTCGGCCATCCTCTCCTGATCGCCCTGGTGCTGTTCGGGGCGGGCGGACTGCTGCTGCAACGGACCTCGTTCGGGCAGTCGCTGTTCGCGGTCGGCGGCAGCGGCGACGCGGCCGGTCTGATGGGGCTGCCCGTCGCCCGTACCAAGATCCTGGTCTACACGCTCAGCGGACTGCTGGCGGGACTCGCCGGCGCGCTGAACGCGGCCAGGCTGTCCTCGGGCGTCACCATCGTCGGTGTCGGTATGGAACTCGACGCCATCTCCGCCGTCGTCATCGGCGGCACGCTCCTCATCGGCGGCGCCGGGTCGGTCAGCGGCACGCTCTGGGGCGTCCTGCTGCTGGCCGTCATCCAGAACCTGATCAACCAGATCGGCTCGCTCAACTCCTCGTACCAGTCGGTGGTCAGCGGCGGCTTCCTTATCGTTGTCGTCGTGGCCCAGCGCTATCTGGCGCGCAGCCGCAGAACCACCTGAACCACGCCGGGTTCCGCGTGGCCGTCCGGCCACCGGGACCCGGCCACCCCGGGGCCCCGGACCTCACCGGGGCCGGGTTCCCTGTCGAGTCAAGGAGTGCCGTGGGCGTCAGCCTCAAGGACGTTGCGCAACGGGCGGGCGTGTCCATCAAGACCGTGTCCAACGTGGTCAACAACTATCAGCACGTCACCCCCCAGATGCGGGCCAAGGTGCAGCGGGCCATCGACGAACTCGGCTACCGCCCCAACCTCACCGCGCGCCATCTGCGCAAGGGGCGCACGGGCATCATCGCCCTGGCCGTGCCCGAGTTCGGCAACCCGTACTTCGCCGAGCTGGCCGGCGCGGTCATCGACGCCGCGGCCCGGCACGACTACACCGTGCTGGTCGACCACACCGCCGGCCTGCGCGAGAACGAGCTCCTGGTCTGCCAGGGCTTCCGCTCGCATGTGATCGACGGCGTCATCCTCAGCCCGATCCACCTGGAGACCGAGGATCTGATGGCGCGCGCCGAGACCGCGCCCCTGGTCCTGCTGGGGGAGCGCGAGTACGAGGCCCCGTACGACCACATCGCCATCGACAACGTCACGGCGGCCCGCGCGGCCGTACGCCATCTCCTCGACCGGGGCCACCGCCGTATCGCCTTCCTCGGCTCACGCACCGGTCGCGAACGCCAGCCGGCCCATCTGCGGCTGCGCGGCTGGCGCGAGGAACTGGCGGCCGCGGGCATCACGCCCGACGAGAGCCTGGTGATCGTCACCGACGGCTACGGACGGGAGGACGGCGCCGCCGCCATGGCCGCGCTCCTCGACCGCGGGGAGCGGCCGGACGCCGTCTTCGCCTACAACGACCTCATCGCCATCGGCGCGATGCGCACGCTCACCGAACGCGGTCTGCGCATCCCCGCCGACGTCGCCGTCGTCGGCTTCGACGACATCGAGGAGAGCCGGTACGGGGCCACCACGCTCACCACCATCGCCCCGGACAAGGAGGCCATCGCCCGGCTCGCCGTCGACAGTCTCGTCGAACGGCTCTCGGGCGAGCCGGTGGCCGAACCGCGCAGGCCCCGCCCCGGCTACCGCCTGGTCGTCCGCGAATCCACCGCGTCCCGAAGGACCCCGGACCCGGGGAAGCCGGGACACGACTGAAGCGCGGCGGCGGGACCCCGGGGCGCGTCCGCGCGCGCCGCACCCGGGCGCCCACGCTCCTCCCCGCCATCCGTTCGTCGCGAGGATCCCTGATGCCCACCCCCACCGTGCACAGCAATCCGTTCGGCACCGCTCCCGGACAGCCGCGGGTCGATCTCTGGACGCTCGATTCCGGATCCGGAGTCCGGGCCGAGATCCTCACCTACGGCGGCATCCTGCACCGGCTCATCGTGCCCGACACCACGGGAGACACCGCGTCGGTCGTCCGGTCGCTCGGCTCCCTCGACGACTACACCGGCGAGAACCCCTACTTCGGGGCCCTCATCGGCCGTTACGCGAACCGCATCGCGCACGGCCGCTTCACCCTGGACGGCGCGGTGCACCACATCCCCGCCAACGACCGCGGCCACGCACTGCACGGCGGCCCCGACGGCTTCCACACCAGAGTGTGGAAGGCCGCGGCCGACCGTACGGACCACACCGCCGCGCTCAGCCTCACCCTGCACAGCGCCGACGGCGACATGGGATTCCCCGGCGCGCTCGACGTCACCGTGACCTACACGCTCGACACCGAAGGCACCCTCACCCTCGACTACACCGCGACCACCGACCGTCCCACGGTCGTCAACCTCACCAACCACGCCTACTTCGACCTCACCGGCGGGGACGGCATCCTCCGCCACACCCTCCAGGTGGACGCCGACGCGTATCTGCCCGTCGACGGAGGGGGCATCCCGCGCGGCCCCGCCGTACCCGTCCGGCACACCCCCTTCGACCTCACCGTTCCGCACACGCTGGGGGACCGGATCGGCCTGCCCGACGAACAGCTCCGGTCGGCGGGGGGCTTCGACCACTGCTGGATCCTGCGGGAAGCGGAACAGGGACGCGCCGGAGCCCCGCACCGCGCCGCCCGTCTCACCGCCCCCGGCGAGGCGAGGGTCATGGAGGTATGGACGACGGAACCCGGCATCCAGGTCTACACCGGCAATCAGCTCGACGGCTCCCTCGCCGACCCCGCCGGCCGTCCGCACGAACGGCACGGCGCCGTCTGTCTGGAGACCCAGCACCTGCCGGACTCACCCAACCGCCCGGGGCACCCCTCCACGCTGCTGCGCCCGGACGAAGTGGCCTCCAGCCGGACCGAGTTGAGGTTCCCGCACCTCGGAAGGGGATGAGGCGACAGCGGCGGCCGATGATGGATAGAGCGATCGTTCTAGAGCCTGCTACATTGCTCTGGATAGATCGATCGTTCTAGTGACGGGCGGACCGCTCCGCCGTCGCTCCGTCCAGCGCCATGCCCGAGCGGCGGCGGACGGCCCACCCGTGAAGAGTCAAGGAGAGTTCCGGATGAGCAAGCAGCCGGTGACGGTCATCGGCCTGGGTCCGATGGGCCAGGCGATGGTGAACACCTTCCTGGAGAACGGTCACGACGTGACCATATGGAACAGGACCGCCAGTAAGGCCGAGGCGCTCGTGGCCAAGGGCGCCACGGCGGCTCCCACCGTCGAGGCCGCGCTCGGCGCCAATGAGCTGATCGTGCTGAGCCTGACGGACTACGACGCGGTGAACGCCATTCTCGAACCGGTGGCGGCTTCCCTCTCCGGCAAGGTCATCGCCAACCTCAGCTCGGACACCCCGGACAGGGCCCGCGAGGCGGCCGAGTGGGCGGCCAGGCACGGCGCGAAGCACCTCACCGGTGGTGTGCAGGTGCCGCCGCCGCTGATCGGCAAGCCCGGGTCCGCCACCTACTACAGCGGTCCGCGTGAGGTCTTCGAGGCCCATGAGGAGACCCTGAAGGTCCTCACCGAGGCGGACTACCGGGGCGAGGACGCGGGTCTCGCGGCCCTGTACTACCAGGCCCAGATGACCATCTTCTGGACCACGATGCTCAGTTACTACCAGATGCTCGCACTGGGCAAGGCCAACGGTGTCTCAGCGAAGGAACTGCTGCCGTACGCCACGATGATGACGTCGATGATGCCCCACTTCCTGGAGCTGTACGCCCAGCACGTGGACTCGGCGACGTACCCGGGTGACGTGGACCGGCTGGCGATGGGCATCGCCAGCATCGACCACGTCCTGCACACCCACAAGGACGCGGGGGTCAGCACCGTGCTGCCGGCCGCGGTCGCCGAGATCTTCCACGCCGGGATGGACAGGGGCTTCGCCGAGAACAGCTTCTCCAGCCTGATCGAGGTGCTCAAGAAGCCCTCGGCCTGAGCCGTCGGGTACCGCGGGCCGCTGAGCTCTACGGCAGTTTGACGGTCACGCAGGCGGGGGCGGTCGGAGAACGTGTCGTGCACTGGCTCTTGCCCTGGTCCCCGCTGTTGGAGACATTGATCGTGAGATGCGTTTCGTTCTCCTTCAGTGTGAGCGACATGGGGCCGTTGGCCCTTCAGGCTGACGTTCGTCACCGTGGGTCTGCCGTTTCCGCCGGCGGCGAGGGCGGCGACGATCAACGAGGCCACCAGAGCGGCGACATACGCCGTGCTGCCGATGATCAGCAGCGGTCTCTGCCTGGCGAAGTACGCGTAGAAGCTCAGTGCCACGGCGGTGATGGCCAGTACGGGCGCGAGCAGGGTCCACCCGGTGTGGTTGTTCAGTGCGACGAAGAGCCGGTCGCTGTTCATGCCCAGGACGGTGAGCAGGCCCGCCAGGGCGATGAGCGAGCCCCAGAGGGTGTTCGACACCTCGCCGAGCGGGTTCTCGGCCTCCGCTGCCGGCGGCTGCGGCGACTGGTCAGCGGATCGGCTGGTGTCCGGTGCTGTGGGGAGTTCCCCCATGGTGTCTCCGTAACTGGCAGGCAAGTTCACCATCCTGGCGCGGACATGACGGGGCGACAAGATGCCCGGACGCGCACCCGGTCGCCGGACACGGAACCGACGCGGTTGCCTCAAGACCGCATAACGAGTGGAACGCGAAGGTGAACAACCGGCTCTGTACCTGCATGAAGATTTCTTTACTCATTCACAACGCCTACGGGATAGGAGGGACCATCACCACGACGTACAACCTCGCCGGTGCGCTGGCCGAGCGCCACGAGGTGGAGATCGTCTCCGTCCACCGGCACCGGGAGAGCCCGGCCCTGACACCGGACCCGCGCATACGGCTGCGCCCGCTCGTGGACCTGCGGCAGGAGAAGGAACACCCGCTGCATCTGCGCCCGGCGAAGGTGTTCCCCTCCGACGAGTACCGCTACCGCCAGTACAGCGAGCTGACCGACCAGCGGATCGGGGAGTTCCTGGGGACGACGGACGCCGATGTCGTGGTGGGCACGCGGCCGGGGCTCAATGTGCATATCGCCCTCCAGGCTCCGGCCCGGACCGTACGGGTGGGGCAGGAACACCTCACCCTGGACAACCACCCGCCGGGACTGCGCCGCGTACTGCGCCGGGTCTATCCGCGCCTGGACGCCCTGACCACCGTCACCCACGCCGACGCCGCCGCGTACCGCAGGAAGATGCGGCTGCCGGGTGTCCGGGTGGAAGCGCTGCCCAACAGCGTCCCCGACCCGTCGCTGCCGCCCTCGGACGGCACCGCCCCCGTCGTGGTGGCCGCGGGCCGGCTGGTCCCGGTGAAGCGGTACGACCTGCTCATCGAGGCGTTCGCGGCAGTGGTGGCCGAGCGCCCCGACTGGCAGTTGCGCGTGTACGGCAGGGGCGAGGAACACGACCGGCTGAGACGGCTCATCGAGGAACTCTGCCTGTACGACAACGTTTTCCTGATGGGCGCCGCGACCCCGATGGAGGCCGAGTGGGCCAAGGGCTCGATCGCCGCCGCGACATCGAACTTCGAGCCCTTCGGCATGACGATCGTCGAGGCGATGCGCAGCGGCCTCCCCGTCGTGAGCACCGACTGCCCGCACGGCCCGGCCGAGATCATCGCGGACGGCGCGGACGGCAGGCTGGTGCCCGTGGGTGACCGCGAGGCCCTCTCGGCCGCCCTGCTCGACCTCGTACGCGACGACAAGACCCGCCGCCGGATGGGGCGCACGGCGCTGAAGAACTCCGAGCGCTACGCCCCTGGGCCGATCGTGGCACAGGCCGAGGAGCTGTTCGAGGCGCTGGCGTCGGCGAAGGCGGCCGGCCGTCCGGCCGCCGCGCACACCACCGGCATCGACCGCGCTCTGGTGACCGGCGGCTACGCGGCCCGCGACGCCGCCTACTCGGCGGCCGGCACGATCCTCAAGACCGTACGGAAGGCGAAGCGATGAGCCCGGACCGCGACGGAAGCGTCCGCGACAGAAACCCGCGCGAGGACGGGCCCGGCACCGAGAGACCCCGCCCCCGCGCCGACTGCACGGTGGACGGCGAGAACCGGATCACCGTACGGCTCACGGCCACGGCCGTGGCCTCCAGGCCCCAACTGCTGCTGCGCCTGCGCCCGCCGAAGGGGCAGCCCGAACAGGTCAGGCGCGTGTTCGAGCTGGAACCGGCGCCCGGACAGGACCGCTGGCAGGCGACCATCGACCCGGCGCCCGCCTTCGCGGAGGGCCGGTGGGACGCCTACGTCGTTCCCTCGCCCGGTGAACCGCGCCGACGGCTCCTCCCCGGCGTCCGCGACCTGCGGGCCCTGGTGACGGGCCGCGCCCCCGACCCGACGTCCTCACCCGTGGCGGTCCGGATCCCGTACGCCACCCTGGACGGCTACTTTGCCGTACGCGCCTGGCTGCGCCCCACACACGCCGAAGCGGACCGCATCCGTGTCGCCGGCGGCGCGATGACGGTACGGGGCCGGCTCTTCGGCGCCGGAGTGGACACCGGAGCGGCGGCACTGCTGCGCCGCCGGGGAAAGGGCGGCACCGTACGGGAGGTGGAACTGACCGCCGAGGGCGCTCATGCCTTCTCCTTCACCGTCAACTACCGGGACCTGCCGGGCACACCGGGCTCCGGCGCGGGCCCTGGGGTGTGGGACGCGTACATACGCCCGTCCGCGGACGCTCCCGGGGTCCGGCTGGCCCGGCTCCTGGACGATCTCGCGGACCGCAAGAAGGTCTTCGTGTACCCGGCCACGGCACTCGACGGGCTGGACGTCCGCCCCTACTACACACTCGACAACGACCTGTCGGTGGAGATCACGGCAGCCTGAGCGTGCGCGTGCGCGGGTACGGGAGCCGAGGACATGGCGCGGATGTCCTCGGCGCGGATCCCACCGAGAGTGTCCGGGGCGTGTCCGGGCGTGGCGGGAACGTGGCCGGGGGCGCCCTCAGTGGGGCAGCGTGACGAGCCCCATCTCATAGGCGGCGATAACGAGTTGAACCCTGTCCCGGGCGCCCAGTTTGGTGAGCAGACGTGACACATGCGACTTGGCGGTGGCCACGGTGATGAAGAGGTCCTCCGCGATCTCGGTGTTCGACCGGCCGCGCCCGACCAGGGTCAGGACTTCCCGTTCCCGCGCGGTGATGCCCACGACCTGCCGCGGGGAGCGCTCCGGGGCGGCCACGGGGCGCCCGATGAAGTCCGCGATCAGACGGCGCGTCACACCCGGCGCGATCAGTGCGTCGCCGGCGGCCACCACGCGGATCGCCCCGAGGATGTCGTCCAGCGCCATGTCCTTGACCACGAAGCCGCTCGCGCCGGCCCGGAGCGCGCCGTAGACGTGGTCGTCCTCGTCGAAGGTGGTCAGGACGAGGACGCGGGTCGTCGCCGGACCGGCCATGATCAGGCGTGTGGCCTCGATCCCGTCCATGCCGGGCATCCTGATGTCCATCACCACGACATCGGGGCTGACCTCACTGACCAGTTGGACCGCCTCGGCGCCGGTGGCGGCCTCACCGACGACCACCAGGTCCGGCTGATCCGCCATGATCACGCGCAGACCGGACCGTACCAACGGCTGGTCGTCGGCGAGCAGGACGCGTACGGGCCCGCCGGTCACCGGGCCTCCACCGGAACGTCGACGGGTTCGGGCAGCGGCAGCCGCGCCGCCACCCGGAAACCTCCCCCGGGACGCGGCCCGGCGCTGAGGTGGCCGTGCAGCAGACCGACCCGCTCCCGCATGCCCACGATGCCGAAGCCGTGGGCGGAGCCGTTCGCGGTAGCGCCGCGCCCGTCGTCGACGACCTCCACGGACAGCTCCTCGTCCCCGTAGTCGATGGCCACCCGGCAACGCCCGGTGCCCGCGTGGCGGACCACGTTGGTCAGCGCCTCCTGCACGATACGGTAGGCGGACAGGTCGATGTCGGCCGGCAGCGGACGCCGCTCCCCGCTATGGCGCACGTCGACCCGTACCCCCGCGTCCGCCGTCGCCGCCGCCAGCCGTTCGATGTCCGCCAGGCCCGGCGAGGGCGCGAGAGGGGCCCGCACCGAGTCCGCCGCGCCCGGGTCGGCCTGACGGAGCGCCACCAGCGTGCGACGAAGGCCCGACAGCGTCTCCCTGCTGGTGGTCTCGATGGCGCGCAGCGCCTCGCGGGCCTCCGCCGGCTGCGTCTCGATGACCCGGCTCCCCACCCCGGCCTGGATGGCGATGATGCCGATGCTGTGCGCGACCATGTCGTGCAACTCCCGGGCGATCCGAAGCCGTTCGGCGGTCACGGCCTCGGCCACCTCCTGCGTACGCAGCGCCACCGTGTGCTCGCGGCGCTCGCGAGCCAGCAGACCGACCATGCAGGACGCGGCCATCGCCAGGAAGGCGATCACGCTGTTGAGCGTCATGTCGTCCCCGTGCGCGAAGCCGGCGATCAGCAACATCTGCGCGGTGAAAGACAGCGCCACGGCGACGATCGAAGCGCGCCGCGTGCCGCGGACGACAAGGACACCCAGGACGAGATCCACCGCCAGATTCGGCAGGAACTGGCCCTGATACGACGCCGACGTACTGATGGTGACGGGGCCGGAAGTGAACACCACCACGGCGGTGGACCCGAAGAGTGTCATGGCCAGGGCCGTGCGCGGGGCCCGTCGCAGCACACCGACGAGCAGGCTCGCGGCCAGCAGCCCCCCGGCACCGTGGACCGTGCCCGAAGCCCGCGGCGCGCCTCCGATCAGCAGAACCAGCGCGAGGAGGTACAGGACGCCCCCCACCCAGGCCATGGTTCTCGATCCCGTCATCGGCGGTGCGCCCTGTCGAGTGGGCGGCCGCTACGCCAAACGCGCGCGGGCGACGGGGTGTTCGGTGTGGCGTCCATGGCGCGAGACTAACCAGCCGCCGCCCGCCCCGGCATCGGCCCGGGGACGTACGCCCGCGGGCCGACCCGGCCACACGATTGCCGCCCACGGCCCCATGACCGGACGAAGGCGTCCCGGCAGGGTTGGTCCCGTGATCGAAGTCAACGAACCCCGAAGGCGTCGAGTACCCGACAGGACATCCCCGATGACCGCAGCCAGCTCCGCCCCCCCGACCACCTCGCCCGCACCGGTGCCCGAGCCGCCCGCCCGCTTCCGTGACCTGTTCGCCGCCGAGTGGATCAAGACGCGGTCGCTGCGCTCCACCCCGTGGGCGATCACACTCACCACGCTCTTCGTCATCGGGTCCGCCGCGGTGGCGGCGCTCGCGGACTACAACAGGCTCGCCGGCTCCGGCGCGAGTACACGGGAGCCCGCCGACTTCCTGTCCTTCGACGCCTATCCGGCGGCCGGCTATCTGACGCTGATGCTGGTCGCCGGCACCATCGGCGCCCTCGCCGTCGTGAGCGAGTACAGCAGCGGCCTGATCCGCACCACCACCGTGGCCGTCCCCGCCCGCGGCTCGGTGGTGCTGGCCAAGGCGGCCGTCACCGCCGCGCTCTGGACAGTCGTCGGCACGGTCATCTCCACCGGTTCCTTCCTGGTCTCCCAGGCCATCCTGAACGGGCGGCACGCCGGGGTCCCGATCACCCACCCCGGGGTGTTCCGGGCGCTGGTGGCATCCGCGCTGCTCGCCCCGGTCTGCGCGCTGATCGGCCTGGGTCTCGGTGCCCTGATCCGGCACACCGCATCGACCGTGCTCACCAGCGCCTTCACGCTGCTGATGCTGCCCACGCTCTTCTCGCGGAGCGAGCGCTGGTCCGCCGACATCAACCACGCGATGCCGGTGAGCGCCTGGAGGCGCCTCGTCCAGAGCTGGCCGCCGGATCCCGAATCCCTCGCGTACACCGCGACGGTCCCCGGCTCCTGGATCGTGTACGCACTCTGGCCGCTGATCGCCGTCGCACTCGCCGTGGCCGTCGTGCGCCACCGCGACGTGTGAACGTCCGACGGATCCGGCAGGCGGTCCGCCTCGGCGGTCGGTACGTCCTTGTCCGACAGGCCGCTCAGCACCTCGTCGGCGAGATCCTCGTCCAGCCCCTCGGCGCGGTGAACCAGCACATCCAGCCAGCTGTCCTGGAGGCGCCGAGGAGGTGATCGTGCAGACGGTCCGCGCCTATCTGGCCACAGGCGGTCTGACGGCGAGCGCCGAGCGGCTGTACTGCCACCGCAACACCGTGCTGAACCGCCTGGGACGATTCGAGAAGCTCACCGGCCTCGACATCACCATCCCGGAGCAGGCCGCGATCGCGCTCGTGGCGCTCGCATAGGTGCCCTGTCCGGCCATGGGGACGGCGGGATCAGAGCCGTCCGCGTCGTCCGCTGGCAGGTTCAGATGGCGGTGCGGCCGCCGTCGACGGCGATGGTCGCGCCGGTGATGTAGCCGGCCTTCGGTGAGGCGAGGAAGGCGACGACCTCCGCGACCTCGGCGGGGTCGGCCGCGCGCTTCATCGCGGTGGTCCCGGCGAGCGCGTCGAACAGATCGCGGGCCTCGGGCCGGGTGTAGACCGGGCCGGGGGCGACGGTGTTGAAGCGGACGCCGCGGCCGCTGTACTCGGCCGTCCAGGCTCGTGTCAGGGAGGCCAGCGCGGCCTTGGTCGCGCCGTACGCGGCGCCTTTCGCCAGGCCGAGGCTGCCGGCCATGCTGCCGATGCTGATCACGCTGCCCGATCCCTTCGCCGCCATCGCCGGGGCGAACGCCGCCACGAGGAAGAACGCCGCGCGGACATTGCCGGCGAACATCGCGTCGAAGTCGGAGACCTTCATCTCCTCGGTCGGCGCCCAGACGGCATGGCCGGCGTTGTTGACCAGCACGTCGATCTCGCCGGCCTCCGAGGCGAGCCGGTCGATGCCGGCCGTGTCCTCAAGGTCCGCCTCGACGAAGTGGGCCTGGCCGCCGGCCGCGGTGATCTCGTTGACGGTCTCGGTGCCGCGCTGAGCGTTGCGGCCGGAAACGACAACGGACATTCCGTCGGCGGCGAGCCGCGTGGCGACCGCCCGGCCGATGCCGGACGTGGCCCCCGTGACGAGGGCCGTAACAGGGCGCGGGGCCGGGTTCTCGTGCTCCACGGACATGGGACGCACCTTTCGGAATGGTCATTCGGACCGGTTTGTCCGGTCCGGTAGTAACTCCAATCTAGACAAACCAGTCCGCAAGGAGGTGGCCGGTTTGTCATTCAGTTGCTTGACTTACGCCAGCAATCTGGCTTCACTGATCATGTACGCCAGCGAAGAAAGGGGGGTGACGGTGGCCGCCGGAGTTCGCTCCCACCGGTCCGACTCGACCAAGGAAACGATCCTCGGCGTGGCCGAGCGCCCGTTCGCGGAACACGGGGTCATCGACGCCATCACCGGATGGTGGCTCGCCCCCGTCACCGCCGGCCAGTGACCCCGCTGGGCCCTGTCCGGAGCCCCGACATCCGCGCGCCCCACGCGGGAATTGGCGGATAAGGCACCCGCCCGCGACCGGCCGGGCGGATCCGGCATCGCCGGAACCACCACCACACGCACGCTGTGCCGTCGACCCACGCCGTATGCGCCATGCGCCGTCGTCGTCGGGGGACTTCGCGATCCGGCCCCGCGCACCGTACCGAGCGTGCACCGCGAACACGCAGACGAAAGGACGTCATGACAGAGACACTGTCCTCGGACGAACCGCAGGCCGGGGTCCCGGAGTACCCGATGCGCCGCGCTCAGGGGTGCCCCTTCGACCCACCCCCCGCCCTGCGGGACGAGCAGGAGAAGGGACCGCTCACGAAGGTCCGCCTGTGGGACGGCAGCCGCCCATGGCTGGTCACCCGTTACGCCGAGCAGCGGGCGCTGCTGGCCGACCCGCGGGTCAGCGCCGACATCACCCGCCCCGGATATCCCGGCCAGTCCAGCAGCAGGAGCAACAGCATCGGCTTCATCCTCATGGACGACCCCGAGCACGCCCGGCTCCGCCGCATGGTCACCGCCCCCTTCACGATCAAGCGGACGGAGGCGCTTCGGCCCAGGGTGCAGCGGATCGTCGACGACCTCATCGACGACCTGCTCGCCGGCCCCAACCCGGTGGACCTGGTCGAGGCCTTCGCCCTCCCGGTGCCCTCCCTCGTCATCTGCGAGTTGCTCGGCGTGCCCTACGCCGACCACGACTTCTTCCAGGACAACAGCAAGACGATCATCAACCGGAACTCCACGGACGAGCAGCGCGCCGGTGCCCTCGGACGTCTCGCCGAATACCTGGACCGTCTCGTGGGGGAGAAGCTCGACCGTCCCGCGGAAGACCTGCTCTCCCAACTGGCCGCGCGCGTCAGCGCGGGAGAGCTGCCGCGCGCCGAGGCGGCCCGGATCGGTGTGCTGCTGCTCATCGCCGGCCATGAGACGACCGCGAACATGATCGCCCTCGGGACACTGGCGCTGCTCCAGCATCCGGAGCAGCTGACCGCGCTGCGCGAGACGCGGGACCCGAAGCTCGTCGCGGGAGCCGTGGAGGAACTGCTGCGCTACCTGCACATCACGCACAGCGGCCGGCGCCGCGTGGCGCTGGAGGACATCGAGATCGCCGGACAGGTCATCAATGCCGGCGACGGCCTGGTCCTGCCCAACGAGATCGGCAACCGCGATCCGCGCGCCTTCGCCGACCCCGACCAACTGGACATCCACCGCGACGCCCGTCACCACGTGGCGTTCGGTTTCGGCGTCCACCAGTGCCTGGGACAGCCGCTGGCCCGCATGGAACTCCAGGTCGTCTACAGCACCCTCTACCGCCGCGTGCCGACCCTGAGGCTCGCGGGCGCCCTCGAAGACATCCCGTTCAAGCACGACGGTTCCGTCTACGGCGTGTACGAACTCCCCGTCACGTGGTAGCGGTGCGCGCCGGAGTACTCCGATCCCGTCGGCCGCGACCGGACCCCACCCCCAACTCCACTGCCAAATCGAGCTGTTCCCCCCAATGTGAGATGTGACAGAGAGAGAAGCACCATGAAAGTCATCCTCGACCAGGACAAATGCGTTGCCTCCGGTCAGTGCGTCATGGCCGCACCCGAAGTCTTCGACCAGCGTGACGAAGACGGCGTCGCCATCCTTCTCAACGACTCTCCCTCCGCGGCCGAGACGGAGGACGTCCAGCAGGCCGCGTCGGTCTGCCCGGCTCTCGCCATCCGGCTGAGCGCGTAACCCCGGCCTTTCCCAGCACCCGAGATCCTCAGAGAGGAAGCGGCCACGCATGTCCGCCCCCCACATCCCGTCCGGAACCTCGCCCGACCCCACCCCTCAAGACCATCCGGAACCGGGTTTCGACCCGGAGGCCCTGCGCGCGCGGTACCGCGCCGAGCGCGACCGCAGGATCCGTCCCGAGGGCAACAAGCAGTACCAGCGCGTCGACGGCGAGTTCGGCTACTACGCCGATGACCCCTACGCGGACCGGACGGCCGACCGCGATCCGCTGCACGACCGGGTCGAGGTGCTGGTGATCGGGGGAGGGTTCGGCGGTCTGCTCGCCGGAGCACGCCTGCGCCAGGCCGGCGTGGAGTCGATCCGGATGATCGAGAAGGCCGGGGACTTCGGCGGGACCTGGTACTGGAACCGCTATCCGGGCATCCACTGCGACATCGAGTCGTACATCTATATGCCCCTGCTCGAAGAGGTCGGCTACATCCCGAAGTGGAAGTACGCGCCGGGAGACGAGATACGCCGGCACGCGCGGGCGATAGGGCACCACTTCGATCTCTACCGCGACGTTTGTTTCCAGACCCTGGTGACCGAACTCCGCTGGGATGAAGCCGCGTTGGAGTGGCTGGTCAGCACGGATCGCGGGGACCGCATGCGCGCACGCCATGTGGTGATATCCAGCGGAACACTCAGTCAGGCGAAACTCCCCGGCATCCCCGGGATCGAGACCTTCAAGGGGCACACGTTCCACACGAGCCGCTGGGACTACGCCTACACCGGCGGTGACGCGGACGGGAACCTGCACGAGCTCGCCGACAAGCGGGTGGCACTCATCGGCACGGGCGCGACCGCCATCCAGTGCGTACCGCACCTCGGGGCGGATGCCCAGCACCTCTATGTGTTCCAGCGCACGCCCTCCTCGGTCGACGTGCGCGGCAACCGTCCGACGGATCCCGCGCTGGCCGAGTCGCTGACTCCCGGCTGGCAGCGGCGCCGCAGGGACAACTTCCTCACGCTCGTCACCGGAGGCCGGGTGGACGAGGACCTGGTGTCCGACGGCTGGACCAGCAGCGCCCGGCTCCAGCAGAAAATCATCCCCAGCGGTGCCTACGCGGATGTCCCGGCCGACGAGCGCGAACGCCTCTACGAGATCGCCGACTTCCAGAAGATGAACGAGATCCGGGCGCGGGTGGACGCCATCGTGGAGGACCCCGCCACGGCGGAGACGCTCAAGCCCTGGTACCGCTATATGTGCAAGCGGCCGACGTTCAGCGACTCGTACCTCCAGACCTTCAACCGTCCCAATGTGACTCTCGTCGACACGGCCGACAGCCATGGTGTCGAGCGGATCACGGAGAATTCCGTCGTGGTCGGCGGAACCGAGTACGACGTCGACTGCATCATCTTCGCGACCGGTTTCGAGGTCGGTGTCTCAGGGACGCTGTCCGGACGGCTCCCGGTGTACGGCCGCGATGGCGTCAGCCTGACGCAGGCATGGCGTGACGGTCCGAAGACGCTCCACGGCTTCTACAGCCACGGCTTCCCGAACCTCTTCCAGCTCGGCCCGCTGCAGAACGCCAGCGCCGTCAACTTCGTGCATGTCCTCGACGAACAGGCGGTCCATGTCGCCGAGGTCATCGCGGAGGCCCGTGAGCGCGAGGCCCGCTACGTCGAGCCGACCGAGCGGGCCGAGGCCGCCTGGGTGGCCACGATCCGTCAGAAGGCGGCTGATCTGTACACGTTCCAGGCCGAGTGCACCCCCGGTTACTACAACAACGAGGGCAGGCCCAGGGAGCGGAGCGAGTCGTACGGCGACGGCCCGGTGGCGTTCCACGCGCTGCTCAAGCGCTGGCGCGAGGAGGGCGGCATGAGCGATGTCGTCGTCGGTGCCGAGTGAGGGGCGGCGCGGAAAAGGGAGCGGGAGAGGGAGCGGGAACGTGAGCGAGACGGTAAGGCCCAGCCGCTTCGATGGGAGCGGCCGTCGCCGGGCTGCCACGAGCAGCCGTTGGGCGGCCCGGAGGCTCAACATGCCGACCCCGCTGTGGGGTTCGAACGGTGTGGCCTTCGGGCCCGACGGGAGGCTGTACGCGGCCCAGTTCCTCGCCGGGCAGATCAGCGCCGTGGATCCCGCCACCGGGGACGTGGAGGTGGTCGTGCCGATGGACGGTCCCGTCCAGTCGCCGGACGACCTCGCCTTCGGGCCGGACGGTTCGATGTACATCACCGACCTGATCCCCGGCAGGGTATGGCGCCGCAGCCCCGAGGGCACGTACACACTGGTTTCCGGGCAGCTGAAGATGCCCAACGGCATCACCTGCGTCGGCGACCGGCTCTTCGTCAACGAGATGACGATGGACGGCCGTCTGATGGAGCTGTTCCCGGACGGCCGGGACCCGGTGGTGCTGACCGGGGGACTGGCTCTCGGCAACGCGATGCAGGTCGGCCCGGACGGCTGTCTGTACTACCCGCACATGATGACCAACCAGGTCTGGCGCATACCCGTCGACGGCGGCGTGCCGGAGGTCGTCGCGGAGGAGGTGCACGATCCGGTCGCCGTGCGCTTCGACCAGGGCGGCACCCTGCTCGTCCTGTCGCGCGGTGTGGCCGGCATCGTGACCCGCGTCGACCTCCAGGGGACCGGATCCCGGTCGGTCGTCACCAGCGGCGTCGCCGGGCTGGACAACGCGGCGTTCGACGCGGAGAACCGGATGTTCGTCTCCAGCTTCGCCGGCGGCGGAGTGACGGAGATGTACCCCGACGGCAGGACTCGGGAGATCGTGCCCGGCGGCTTCGACGGTCCGTACGGGGTGACGATCGACCTCGGCGGCACGGTGTACGCGGCCGACCACTACCGTCTCGCGAGCCCGGAGGATCCCCGCGAGGGCGAGGGCGAAGGTGAGGGCGAGGGCGGTGTGACGACGCACGGCCTGTTGCACTTCTGCCACGGCATCGTCGCCGACAACGGACTCCTCCACCTCACCTCGCAGTACGGCACCGTTCAGACCCACGACCCGGCGCGCGGAACAACGCGCGTACGGGCCACCGGGCTCGACCAGCCCCTGGGCATCACGGTCCGGACGGACGGCACGCTGATCATCGCCGAGGCGGGAGCCGGCCGGGTCCTGGCCATCGACGGGACGGACACCGTCACCGTGCTCGCCGAAGGGCTCGAACACCCCGTGGACGTCGCCCTCGACGCCGAGCAGCGCTGCTACGTCAGTGACGACCGGCTCGGGGCGGTGCTCCGGATCGACGACGGCCGGACGGTGGCCGTCGCGGAGGAACTCGGCGCGCCCCAGGGGCTGGCGGTCCTGGGCGCTGAACTGTTCACGGTGGAAACCGCGCACCGGCGGCTGCGAGCGGTCTCCCTCACCACGGGGGAGACACGGATCGACGCCGAAGACCTGGCGGTCGGGCCACCGCCGGGCATGACCCGGCGCACCGAACCCGCGCTGTTCGCCCATGGCATGCCCGGCTCGCCGCGTCTGTTCGCGGGCCTCGCCGCCGCCCCGGACGGCTCCCTTCTCCTCTCGGCCAATGGCGAGGGAACGGTGGTGAGGCTGTCCCCGTCCACCGGCGGCGGATGACGCCCCGCGCGAGGACACCGCACAGAACCACCGCGCGGTACCACCGCACAGAACCACCGAACACAACGAATGCGAGGAGATCCCCATGAGCATCACCGGTCTGGACGGCAGGAGCGTTGTCGTCACCGGAGCCGGTTCCGGCATCGGGAAGGCCGCCGCGCTGATGTTCGCCCAGGAGGGTGCCCGGGTACTGATAGCCGACCTCAACTCCGAGGGCGCCAAGGCGGTCGCCGAGGAGATCCGGGCGACGGGGGGCACGGCCGTCACCGTGGCCGGTGACCTGAGCGAGCGGTCAGTGGTGGACGAGGTCGTGGCCACGGCCGTCGAGTCCTTCGGGAGCCTGGACGTTCTCGTCAACAATGCGGGGGTCATGGACCGGATGGCCGCCACCGCCGATGTCACCGACGCGGACTGGGAACGCCAGCTGCGCGTCAACCTGACGGCGCCGTTCCTGCTGACCCGCGCCGCGCTGCCGCACATGCTGGCGGCGGGCAAGGGCGCGATCGTCAACACCGCCTCGGCGGGCGGTCTCCGGGGCTCGGCCGCCGGAACCGCCTACACCGTGGCCAAGCACGGCATCATCGGCCTGACCAGATCCACCGCGATCATGTACCGGGACAAGGGCATCCGCACCAACGCCGTTGCCCCGGGCGGAACCGCCACCGCTATCGTCGTCGACGCCGACCCCGCGGGCCACGGCCCCGCGGTCGTCGGCGGCTACATGGGCAACGTCGGCCGCGTCGCCCGGCCCGAGGAGCAGGCCGCGGCCATCGTCTTCCTCTCCTCGGACGCCGCCGGCAACGTCAACGGCGTCATCCTGCCTGTCGACAACGGCTGGTCAGCCGTCTGACCGGGTCAGAGGTTGCGGCCCAGGAGATCGAGCAGGGCCGTCCAGTGGCGTTCCGCCGCTTCGGCGTTGTACATGGCGGTGTCGGCCTGGGTGAAACCGTGGTGGGCGCCGGTGTAGACCTCGGCGCGGTGCCGGACGCCCGCCGCCGTGAGGGACTTGTCGAGGCGGTCGATCTGTTCCGGGGGCAGGGTGGCGTCCTGGTCGGCGTGGCCGAAGTAGAGCTCGGCGGTGATGCGGCCGGCGAGCAGATGAGGGCTGTCCGGCGCGTCGCTCGCGAGGTGCGCGCCGTGGAAACCCGCCGCGGCGGCGACCCGTTCCGGGTAGGTGCCGGCGGTACGCAGGGCCAGGCCGGCGCCCATGCAGTAGCCGGTGATGCCGACCGGACCGTCGGTGGTCAGGGGGGAGGCGGCCAGCCAGTCGAGGTAGGTGCCGGCGTCCCGCATGGCTGCCTCGGGGGTGAGCGTCTCCATGGCCGGGCGGATGCTCTGGATGATCTCCGGGCGCTCCGCCGGGTTGATGAACTCCGGAAGCTCCACCACGGGCGCCCGCCCGTAGCGGTAGAGGACATTGGGGACCAGGACCGTGTAGCCGGCCGAGGCGAGTCGGTCGGCCATCATCTTCAGGTGCGGGCGCAGCCCCAGGGCGTCCATGTAGAAGAGGACGGCGGGGTGCGGGGTGCTGTCGTCCGGGTGGGCCAGATAGGCGTCGGCGGTTCCGTCCTGGGTGGGGATGTCTACGGACGAGCCCTGCACAGCGGCGGTCATCGGTGTCTCACTTCGTGGTGGGGATGGACGGCCCTCAAGCCCGACGGTGATTTCTCACGTCTCACGTGAAACTCAGTGGCACGTTAGTTACAGAGACGCACTCCTACAAGCCGATGAGATTTGATTAAGTCAATCAAGAGATTTATGCTTGCGTGAGTCAAGTACATCCGATCTGACGGGGGCCCTCCATGCCCGACACCCTTGCCCACTCCGCCGGCGCCCGGGGCTCCGCCCCACCGAGGCCGAACGTCGTGGTGGCGGTGCTGGCCCTGGCCGGAATCGTCGTCTCGCTGATGCAGACCCTGGTCATCCCGATCGTCCCCGAGCTGCCCACGTTCCTTGACGCCTCCGCCTCCAACGCCGCCTGGGCCGTTACCGCCACCCTCCTCGCCGCCGCCGTCGCCACCCCGGTCGCCGGGCGCCTCGGCGACATGTACGGCAAGCGCCGCATGCTGCTGGTCAGCCTGGCCCTGCTGGTGTCCGGATCGGTCGTCTGCGCGCTGAGCGAGTCCCTGATCCCCATGATCGTCGGACGGGCGCTACAGGGCCTGTCGGCCGCCGTCGTCCCTCTCGGTATCAGCATCATGCGCGATGAGCTGCCCGCCGAAAGGCTGGCCGGATCGACCGCGCTGATGAGCGCCTCGCTCGGTGTGGGTGGTGCCCTCGGCCTGCCGTCGGCCGCTGTTATCGCCGACAAGTTCGACTGGCATGCCCTGTTCTGGACCTCGGCCGCCCTCGGTGTCGTCGCCGCCGCGCTGGTGGTGACGCTGGTGCCCGAGTCCACGGTGCGGACCGGTGGACGTTTCGATCTGACCGGCTCCCTCGGTATGGCGGCCGGCCTGGTGTCCCTGCTGCTGGGCATCTCCAAGGGCGGCGACTGGGGCTGGACCAGCGGCACCACACTGGGTCTGTTCGCCTTCGCGGTCGTCGTCCTGGTGGCGTGGGGTGTCTTCGAACTGCGCACCGCGCAGCCGCTGGTGGATCTGCGCACCACCGCACGTCGTCAGGTGCTCTTCACCAACCTCGCCTCGATCGCGTTCGGCTTCTCGATGTTCGCCATGTCCCTGGTCCTCCCGCAGCTGCTTCAGCTGCCCGAGGCCACCGGCTACGGCCTGGGCCGGTCGATGCTGACCGTCGGCCTGGTCCTGGCCCCGCAAGGCCTGGTGATGATGGCGATGGCCCCGCTGTCCGCCGCCATCTCCAAGTCCAGGGGCCCGAAGGTCACCCTGATGACCGGCGCCGTCATCGTCGCCGCCGGCTACAGCCTCAATATCGCGCTGATGTCGGAGGTCTGGCACCTCGTCATGGTCTCCTGCGTCATCGGCGCCGGCGTCGGCTTCGCCTATGGCGCCATGCCCGCACTCATCATGGGCGCCGTGCCCGCGTCGGAGACGGCCGCTGCCAACAGCCTCAACGCCCTGATGCGATCCATCGGTACGTCGATCGCCAGCGCCATCGCCGGTGTCGTTCTCGCCCAGATGACCATCAGCTTCGGTACCACCGCCCTGCCCTCCGAGAACGGTTTCAAGGTGGTCATGGCCATCGGTGCCGGCGCGGCCATCCTCGCGTTCGTCCTCGCCGCGTTCCTTCCGCGTCACCGCCCCGGCGTCATGGCGGTGGCGCCGGTGGCCTCCGGCCGGGCCGAACCGGCGCGGGCCGCGGGGGTCACGCCGTAGGCGGCCGGCTCCGGCGGCTCCGCCGGCTCCAGGGCGACACCGGCAGACGCTCCACTTCGACCACATGTTTCTCCGGATCTCCGCTGCCACTCCGGCCGGGAGCCCCCACATCACCAAGGAGACAGCCATGTCCGACACTCCTTCCTGCCCCGTGAGCGGCGCGGCCGAGCCGTTGCCGGAGTATCCGCTGGAGCGAGCGGCGGAATGCCCGCTGGCCCCGGCTCCGGCCGTGCGGGAATTGCGGGCGGCCACGCCCATCACGAAGGTGCGTATCTGGAACGGCAGCACGCCCTGGCTGGTCACGCGCCACGCCGACCAGCGGACCCTGCTGACCGACCCTCGTGTGAGCGACGACGACCTCGACCCCGGTTTCCCCTATGTGAACGCGCACCGGGCGGAAATCGCCCCGGTGACGCCGCGGCTGATCACGAACACCGACGCGCCGGAGCACACGCGGTTGCGGCGGACGGTCAACGGACCTTTCCTGGTCAAGCGCATCGAGAAGATGCGGCCGGCGATCCAGAAGATCGTCGACGATCTCATCGACACCATGCTGGCCGGGCCGAACCCGGTGGACCTTCTCACGGCGCTCGCCCTGCCCGTGCCGTCGCTGGTGATAGCGGAGCTGCTCGGGGTCCCCTACGAGGACCATGACTTCTTCCAGAGCAGCAGCAGTCTGGTGCTGGACAGCACGGCGCCGCCCGAGAAGGCCCGGGAAGTCAGCGGTGCGCTGGCCGCGTACCTGGACAAGCTGCTCGGGGAGAAGATGACGGACCCCCGCGAGGACGTGCTGTCGGAGATGGGCGGGCGGGTCAAAGCCGGCGAGATGTCCCGGACCGAGGCCGTGCACATGGGCGTGGCCATGCTGATCGCGGGTCACGAGACGACGGCCACGATGATCAGTCTCGGCACGCTGGCGCTGCTGCTCCACCCCGACCAACTGGCGGTGGTGCGGGAGGCCGAGGACCCGAAGGTGATCGCGAACGCGGTGGACGAGGTGCTGCGCTACCTGTCCATCGTGCAGACGGGAGTGCGCCGCGTCGTCAAGGAGGACATCGAGATCGGCGGCGTCGTGATCCGGGCGGGGGAGGGAGTCATCTTCGATCTGCACGCGGCGAACTGGGACCCGGAGGCGTTCCCGGAGGCCGACCGGCTGGATGTGCGCAGGCCGGCGCGTACGCACCAGGCTTTCGGCTACGGGCCGCACCAGTGCCTGGGACAGAACCTGGCCCGTCTGGAACTCCAGGTCGTCTACGGCACGCTGTACCGCCGCGTCCCCACCCTGCGGCTGGCCGCCGGGATCGAGGAGCTGGAATTCGACCACACCGGGACCACGTACGGCGTGCACAGCATGCCCGTGGCCTGGTAACCCCCGAGGAAGAACCGAGGTGACGACAATGCGCGTGGAACTGGACGAGCCGAAGTGTGTGGCGTCGGGGCAGTGTGTGATGGCCGCCCCCGAGGTCTTCGACCAGCGTGACGACGACGGCGTCGCGATCCTGCTGGACGAGCACCCCGCCGCCGCGCTGCACGACGGCGTGCGGGAGGCAGCGGCCATCTGCCCGGCGGTCGCGATCCGGCTGGTGGAGGGGTGAAGCGGATCGTGGTCGTGGGCGCCTCGGCCGCCGGGCTCGCGGCAGCCGAGACCCTGCGCCGAGAAGGCTACGACGGCACACTCACCCTGGTCGGTGACGAGCCGCACGCCCCCTACGACCGGCCCCCGCTGTCCAAGCAGATCCTGTCCGGCGAGTGGGGCGCGAAGCGGTTGCCCTTGCGCCCGTACGAGGTTCTCGACAGCCTCGGCCTGGATCTGCGGTTGGGAGTGGCGGCAACCGGACTGGACACCACGGACCGTACGGTGCGTCTGGGGGACGGATCCCAGGTGGCGTACGACGGGCTGATCGTCGCCACCGGAGTGCGCCCCCGGCGCCTGCCCGGCGCGGGCGCCCACGTACTGCGCACCCTGGACGACGCGTTGGCGCTGCGGGACTTGTTGGGGCCGGGACGGCACCTGGTCGTGGTCGGTGCCGGGTTTCTGGGGGCGGAGGCGGCGGCGGTGGCCCGGGAGCTGGGCGCCCGGGTGACGCTGATCGAACCCGCACCGGTGCCGCTCGCCCAGGCGGTCGGCCATGAGGTCGGACAGGTGTTGTCACGTGCCCACCGGGAGCACGGGGTGGATCTGCGGACCGGGGTGTCGGTCCGCGCGGTCACCGAGGACGGGGTGCTGCTGGACGACGGCGAACTCGTTGAGGCCGATGACATCCTGGCGGCCGTCGGGTCGTCGCCGAACACCGACTGGCTGGCGGACAGCGGCCTGACGGTGCGGGACGGGCTGGTGTGCGACGAGTACTGCGAGGCAGGCCAGGGGGTGTACGGGGCGGGGGATGTGGCCCGCTGGCACAACCCGCTGTTCGGGGTGTCGATGCGGATCGAGCACCGCACGAACGCCGCCGAGCAGGGCATGGCCGCCGCCCGGAATCTGCTCCACCCCGAGGCGCGCAAACCGTTCGCGCCGGTGCCGTACTTCTGGTCGGACCAGTACGACATGAAGATCCAGGCGTACGGCTACCTCCGGGGGCACGACGAGGTCGCCGTGGTGGACGGAGACCTCGCCGGACGCCGCTTCCTGGCCGTCTACCGCACCGGCGACCGGGTGACCGGGGTCCTCGCGGTCGGGATGCCGCCCAAGGCGATCCGTCCGTGGCGTCAGACCGTCGCGGCCGGCGCCGCCTGGCGGGAGGCCGTACCGGCGGAAACAACGGGCGCCGCTGTCAACGAGGTTGCCTGACACCGCCCACCCGTCAACAAAGGAGGTTGTTCATGCGGGACCGTACATACGACGGCCGTGACGTGGTGGTGGTCACGGGGGCGGGCGGCATGGGGTCGGCGATCGCGCGCCGGCTGGGCAGCGGACGGACACTCATCCTCGCCGACGCCTCGCCCGGCCAACTCGACCGGGCCGTCGACGCTTTGGGCGCCGAGGGATACGCGGTCCGCGGCGTGCTGACCGACGTGTCCGACCGCGCTTCGGTCGAGAGGCTCGCGGAAGTCGCTTCCGGCGAGGGCCGGCTGACAGCCGTGGTGCACACCGCGGGCGTGGCCGCCGCGACCGCGTCCGCACGGAAGATCTTCGAGGTCGACCTGCTCGGCACGGTGTACGTGATCGACGCGTTCGAGAAGGTCGCGGTCCGCGGCACCTCGCTGGTCTGCGTGTCCAGCATGGCCGGCCACTACGCGTCGTTGAGCCGGGAGGACGAGGCCGCCCTCGCGACGGCTCCCCCCGAGGAACTGCTCGGGCTGACGGCGATCAACGCCGTGGGCGACGACGCGACGAGCGCGTACATCGTGGCCAAGCGTGCGAACCAGGTGCGGGTGCAGGCCGCGGCGCTCGTCTGGAACCAGCGCGGTGCCCGGGTGAACACGGTCAGCCCCGGTGTCATTTCCACCGCGATGTCGAAGGCCGAGGCCGATGCGGACTCCCACGGGCACATGCTCAGGATGCTGGGGGAGTGCGGCGCGGGCCGGATGGGAACACCGGGGGAGATCGCCGACGCCGTGGCGTTCCTCGCCGGCCCGCGGTCGCTCTACATCACCGGCACCGATCTGCTTGTCGACGGCGGGCAGGCCGGATGGATTCGCTGGCACATGAAGCGCGAGTGACGGCGGCCCAACGGCCCTCGTGCGCAGGGGTTTTGGGCACCGCGAGCACCGACTGGCTCAGTAATGTCCCCACTACCGTCCTGGGCATCGGACGTGCTGTTGGTCAGGCGGTGGTGGCGGCCTGGAAGTAATGGCCCTTGTCGAGGTCTTCGAGGAGACCGGGGTGGGTCTGCTCCCAGTCCAGCAGTTCCCGGGTCAGGGTGTTCGACGCCGGGGCGTCAAGGCCGAGGAAGCCGCCCAGCCAGGCGAAGTGCTCGGTCGCGGCCTCGGGTGCCACGGAGGTCACCGGCACGTCGAGGTGACGGCCGATCACCTCGGCGATGTCGCGGATCGTGACACCCTCCTCCGCGACGCCGTGCAGCACCGATCCGGCGGGGGCCTCCTCGACGGCCAGGCGGAACAGCCGTGCCGCGTCGAGGCGGTGGACGGCCGGCCAGCGGTTGGCGCCGTCGCCGAGGTAGCCGGAGACGCCCTTGGCGCGGGCGATGGCGACCAAGGTCGCCATGAAGCCCTGGTCTCCTTCGCCGTGGCAGGTCGGAGACAGCCGCACCACGGAGGAGCGCACGCCGCGCGAGGCGAGTGCGAGCACCGCCTGCGCGGTGGCCGCGCGGATCGAGAACGGCGAGCCGTCGATCACGGGCATGTCCCGCTCGGTCGCCACACGCCCGGGAGCGAGGCCGGCCACGCCGGAGGCGAGGACGAAGGGGCGGTCGGTGCCGGCGAGCGCGTCGCCGAGGGTGTCGGCGGCGCGGCGATCGGCCTCGGCGGCGCCCTGGAAGTCGCCGGTGAACGCGATGTCGTGCTTGAAGGCGAGGTGGATCACTCCGTCCGACGCGGTAGCCGCGTCCCGCAGGACGTCGAGGTCGTCGACGGTGCCGCGGACGACCTCCGCCCCGGCCGCGGTGAGCGCGGCGGCGGATTCGTCGGAGCGGGCCAGCCCGACGACCCGGTGCCCCGCGTCGATGAGCTCGGGAACGACGGCGGAGCCGATCCAGCCGGACGCGCCGGTCACGAAGATGCGCATGGGAGGTACCCCAGACTGTTGATGTCAGTTGCTGTCATCGAGGCTAGCACCTGATGTCAGTCACTGCCATCGCGTAGGATCTGCGCATGGGTAGATGGGAGCCGGACGCGCGGGGGCGCTTGGCGAAAGCGGCGTTGGAGCTCTACAGCGAGCGCGGGTACGAGCAGACCACCGTGGCGGAGATCGCCAAACGGGCCGGGCTGACGGAGCGGACCTTCTTCCGGCACTACGCCGACAAGCGCGAGGTGCTGTTCGCCGGCTCCGGCGACCTGCAAGAGCTGTTCGTACGGGCGGTCGCCGGCGCGCCGGAGTCCGCGGCGCCGATCGACGCGCTGGCGGTGGGCCTTGACGCCGTCTCCGGGATCTTCGCCGACCGCCGTGAGTACGCGCGGAAGCGGCAGGCTGTGATCATGGCGAACGCGGAACTCCAGGAACGCGAGCTGATCAAGCTCGCCTCCATGTCGGCCGCGCTCGCCGACACCCTGCGCCGACGCGGCGTCGCGGAGCCGGCGGCAAGCCTGACCGCCGAGGCGGGGGTCGCCGTCTTCAAGGTCGGCTTCGAGCGCTGGATCGTGGCGGCCGAGGAACGCGACATGGCGCACGTGATGCGGGATTCGCTGGATGAGCTGAAGGCCGTGACAGCGGGCGGCTAGAGCGTGTCCGGCGGACCCTCGAAGATCCGCCGGACAGGTCCTAAGACGTGTTCCGGCCACGCGGCGGGCGGTGTGCGATCTGGGCGCCAGGCGGAGGGATGAGAGCCCGGACGCCTCGGCGGCGCAGACGCGGGCGGCAGGCTGTCGGTCGGGGAATCCGGTCGACACAGCAGTCCGCGGTGCACTGTGATGACCCTGAGCATCCGCCGTACGGAGCGGGCCGACCGCAGGAGTTGCGCCTGGCAATCGAGAGGACCGCGGACACACGTCCGGCGATCGATGACGCACTGGCCGGCTCGTCCCGGGCTGCCGTCCAACTGGCCCAGTTTCTCACCGCCCTTCAGGCATTCACGCCCGAGGACTTCCCGGCCGGCGAAGCCGCCGAGAACCTCACCGCTCAGCCGCTGGCCGACCGGGATCACGCGACACGGGCCGCTCTCGCGGAGCTCGGCGGCGTGCTCGACATCGCGGCCCTGACCGAGCTGTGGGACGCGGCACTGAACGCCCCCGGATGGGATCGTCCTCCGGTCTGGTCTCACGGCGACTTCCACACCGGCAACCTGCTGACCGTCGACGGCCACCTCAGCGCGGTCATCGACTTCGGCGGACTCGGCATCGGTGACCCGGCCCGTGACCTGACCACCGCCTTCACCCTGATGTCGGCCGGGAGCCGGGCCGCCTTCCGCGCCGCGCTCGACGTCGACGACGCCACCTGGGCCCGGGGCCGTGGCTGGGCCCTGGTCACCGGCCTGAACGCCTACACCTCGTACGCCGGCCGCCGTCAACCCCCGCGTCGCCGCGCAGACCACCCGCCGGATCAACCACGCTCTGATCGGCTGAGCGGTGGGCCGGGCCGGGCGGTGTCGACGCACACCGGCCGGTGCGGTACGCGGTTCGCGCGGTACGGGCCGGGCCCCTTCTCCGTCGCGGCCCTTTCTCCGCCGTAGCCCTTCTGGGGCCCGGCGGCGTGCTGGTCAGCCAAGTGCTCTGGGGGTGGGCAGGATTGCTTCCGTTTCAACGGGCTCCCACTCCGTTCCCCTCAGGCGCCCGAAAGCCTGGTCACCGAAGTGGAAGGCGAAACCGATCGTTCCTGGCCGCGCGAGTTCCCCGGCGATGCGTGTGCGCGCCGTCATGACCGCGGCGCCGTCGGAGTCGGGGCGCGACCCCCAGTGCGGATGCGAGATCTGCGCCGGGATATGGAAGACATCGCCGAAGACCACCACGCGCTCGTTGCCGGCAGTGATCACGTACGAGGTGTGCCCGGGAGAATGTCCCGGTGTCACCAGGGCGTGCACGCCATCGAAGATCTCGTCGCCATGTGAGATCGGGGTGTGCGCGTCCTTCATCGGCTCGATGGTCTCCTGAGCCGGTGCGCCGGGAACCGTCTCGCCGCGGCCGTGCGGAGCCCACTCTTCGGCGGAGACCAGGTAGCGGGCCGTGGGGAAGAACTTCTGCGGTGCGAAGGCCCAACCGGTGTGGTCGACATGCAGGTGGGTGAAGGCGACGGTGTCGATGTCCTGAGGGGCGATGCCCAGCGCGTCAAGAGTTTCCGGGAGCGCGCCGGAGTTCGTCTGCCCGAAAGGCTCCTCGGAGACCCCGATCGGCCCGGACACCGGTCCGAGACCCGCGTCGATGAGCAGGCGGCGTCCGCCGCGCTCCACGAGCAGCCCTCCCGCCGACATGGCGAGAAAGCCGCGCTCGTCGAGCATCTCCGGATGCTCCTGCCAGTACTCTTCGGGCACCGCCGGGAAGAAACCCTCCGGCACTATGCCCATTGCTCCATCGACGACGTAGGTGAGACGGGCGTCGCCCAGCTTGAGGGAACGGACGGCGGACTGTTCGTTCAGTGCACCCATGATCTCGTGTCTACCTTCTTGGCGTGCGGAGTTGGCCTGTGCCAGGTACGGGGCGAGCATGGAGTCTGAACGCCTGGCCAGGACCAACTGATTCTCCTCGCAGCGCGACTGCCTGTTCAAGAGGAAGCCCCTGGCCGGATGCATCGCCTGGAGTCAGGGGGAGGACTGGGCCTGGATTCCGCTCGTCGCCGGACTGGCCTGCTCGGTCCCCATCCCTTTCATGGCACGCAAATCCGCGCGGAGGGGGTTTCCCCGGATCACCCGCGGGGACCGGCAGAAGCACACGGACGTCCCTTACGGCGACGAGTCATTCGTGTTGTGGGCGCCGCGGTCCCCGCAGGGCCATCCGCGGGCACGGCTGGCGCGGGCGGACGTTCTGGAGGCGTCGCTCGTGCGGTACAACCCCGAGGGCGAGGCGACCTACACGTACTACCCGGGCACCTACACCCCCCAACGAGTTCACGCCGCTGATCAGGCTGCTTCGCAAACGCCCGGAAAGGTCACGCCCCTGTGGCCACGCGGCGCCCTGCTGGCGGGCACGCGAACCAGCCGGATCATCGACCTCGAAGGCCGGCTGACCGAGGTGACCCGACACCCCGGTCGCCTGCTGCGGCAGATGCGGATCTCACAGGACGCCGGAGGCATCGAGATGGTCGGCGACACGATCGACCTCCGGCGCCTGGACGCGGCCACGGCGGCGCGTTACACCGCCGTGGCCGTACGGCACCGGGCTTTTCCCGAGGACCGGGCGCCGGTGACCGAGCCGGGCGAGGAGTCCCGGTGGATCGTGGACAGCCTCCCGGGTGAAGCGGCGGCGTTCGGCTCCGTCGGCCGACGGTGGTCGCGCCGCGGTGGCGTTCTGGTGCGGGCCCGGTTCCTGCACATGACCCCCACGTACACCTTCCAGGACCACGGGCCGGTCCTCGACACGGTGTTGCGCATCCATCTTGCGGACGGCCCCCCCGTTCGACGCCGCCCGACGGCTGACGGTGCCGATGAACTACCTCGCGGTCCTGCACCGCACGAGGGACGTCATCCTCTACGCCAGCCCGAACGGCAGGTCGTACGTCATCGACTGGGCGCGCACCAATCTCCTCGCCGGCACCACCACGGCCAAGGTCATCGCCCCCGACGGCCAGGAACTCCCCGTGCGGGGACGCCCGGACGTGATCTGGGCCCTGATGAACCTGCCGGCATCCCAGGGCCTTTCGTGCCCGACACCTGTCCTGGATCTCCGCAAGCACCGGATGAGCGCGGTGGCGGGGACGTTGATGGACGTGATGCGGGGCGGGACTTCGGACTTACTCGTCTAGGGCCTGTGGGGAGTCGCGATCAAGGTGTCGGTTGGAGACTGTGAAGCCAGATGACGGTGCCGCGGAGGTGGAGGGCGGCGAGGTAGCTGTCCGGCGTCTTGTCGTACCGGGCGGCGATCCCGCGCCACGCTTTGAGCTTGTTGATCAGGCGTTCGACGGTGTTGCGGTCCTTGTACAGGTCCGCATCGTGAGTGACCGGCCGTCTGCCCCGCCGTCCCCTTCTTCTTCCGGTTGGCCGCCTGGTCCTTTTTCTCCGGGATGACGGCCTTGATGCCGCGTTCACGCAGGTGGGCGCGGTTGGCGCGGGAGGAGTACGCCTTGTCGCCAGCCACCGCGTCGGGGCGGGTGCGGGGGCGGCCGGGCCGGCCGCGGACCCGGACCTTGGCCAGGACCGGGACGAACTGGGGGCTGTCGGCGGCCTGTCCCGGGGTGAGGGTGAAGGCCAGTGGGCGGCAGCGGCGGTCGGCTGCCACGTGGACCTTGCTGGTCAGCCCGCCGCGTGAGCGGCCCAGGGCGGCTGCTTTCAGCCGTGCCCGGCGTCGTCGGTACAGGCGTCGGCGCTCGTCCCGGGGGCGGCTTCGGCCGCATCGCCAGGTTCTGCGGCACCTTGATCCTTTTGTTCCTTGCCGCGGCCCCCCTTTCCTCCGCCGGTGCCTTCTCCAGCGCTGACAGCGTCTTGGTGTCCACCCTCATGCCGGCCGCGTCGTGATGCGCTCTCGTTGTGGTGGAGTCCACGCTGACCAGGGAAAGGTCCACCTGGTCCCGCCGTGCGGCCTCAGCGATCACCGCCTCCATCAGGGCCTGGAAGACGCCCGCGTCGCGCCACTGGCGGAACCGGTCGTAGCCCGTGGACCAGTTCCCGAACTCCTCCGGGACCTCCCGCCACTGGGCCCCGGAGCGAAACCTCCAGATCACGCCCTCGAAGTGATCCCGCAGGCGGTGCGGATACGGGCCGTAGGCGCCTGTCGGGAGCAGCGGCTCCACCAACGCCCATTCGTCATTGCTCAGTTCACGCCTCGCCACACGAGTGTTCCACCAACCGAATGATCACGACCCCTACAGGCCCTAGAACGCCGAGGACCGCGCCGCGGACGTGCTGGCGGACCGCGTGGCGCTGCTCCTCCATCAGTCCGCGGTACGCCTCGGTCCGCTGTGGATCGTCGGTGCTTCGGGCGGAGGCGAAGCCGCAGAGCCCGCGTCGGGATGCTCTCGCTTGATGGCTGCGTCCACTGCGGCACCGATGCGGCGCAGTGCCGCCAGCTCTTGGGGCTCGAGATCATCGATCAGGTACTCGCGGACTGCGGCGACGTGTCCCGGCGCCGCTGCCACGACTACCTCGTAACCGGCCTCGGTCAGCGTCGCAGTGGTGCGCCTTCCGGAACCAGGGATCCGGTTCCGTGCGAGCAGTTCGCGCTTCTCAAGCCGACCGACGACATGGGACAGCCTCGACAGTGACGCCGCCGTTCGCGCGGCCAGGGCGCTCATCTGCATGGTGCGAGCCGGCTGCTCGGACAGGACCGAGAGCACCATGTACTCGAAGAAGGTCAGCTGAGCCTCGCGCTGCATTCGCGCATCCAGCGCAGCCGGCAGGCTGATCATGATCGCGGAGTTGGCCAGCCACGCCGCCAGCTCGTCGCCGTTCAGCCATCGCGTCTCGGCAATCGGACCAGTGGACTTCCTCAAGCCGGAGCTTTCTTCGGCAACCGCCGTCGCCTCGGATGTCGACCCGTTCCGTGCACGCCGGCGGTGCTGGCCGTTCGTGTCATCTGCCGTGCTCGCCATGAGGACATCCTAGACGCACTTATTGACGCGTCAAGTTCCAAACGGTAGAACTTGACGCGTCAAGTTCTCGGCGCTGCCGACCGGGCGCGTAACCGATAGCGGCGCAATGTGCCATCGACGCCGTTACGCACCCTTCTGTGGCGCTGAGGCCCGCCCCACACGGAAACGCGGGGCCGGCAGACAGATTCAGGAAAGGACAACAGATGCAGTCCACGTCGCTCGGCAGGCTCGATGTCTCGCGCATCGGCCTGGGTGTCATGGGGATGTCGGCGTACTGCACCGGCGCCGGTCGGGACGAAGCCGAGTCGATCCGCACCATCTATCGCGCCGTCGACCTCGGTGTCACCCATCTGGACACCGCCGAGGTGTACGGGCCCTACGTCAACGAGGAACTGGTGGGTCGCGCGATCAAGGGCCGCCGGGACGAAGTTGTTCTCGCCACCAAGTTCGGCCTCGTCTCCCACACCGGCCGGACGGGCCCGGACAGCACCCCCGCCAACATTCGCACGGCTGTCGACGGCTCACTGCGGCGGCTCGGAACCGACCACATCGACCTCTACTGCCAGCACCGGGTCGACCCCGGCACTCCCATCGAGGAGACGGTGGGGGCGCTGAGCAAGCTGGTGGAGGCGGGCAAGGTCCTCCACATTGGACTGTCGGAGGCGGCAGCGGCGACCATCCGCCGGGCCCATGCGGTCCATCCCGTGGCCGCTGTCCAGAGCGAGTACTCGCTGTGGACACGAGACCCCGAGGCCGAAGTGCTGCCCACGCTGCGTGAGCTCGGCATCGGACTGGTTCCCTATTCACCGCTGGGACACGGCTTTCTCGCCGGTGACATCCGCACCCTGGACGGCCTGGACGCCGCCGACTGGCGTCGCTCCAATCCCCGGTTCACCGGCGACAATCTCACGCGCAACCTACGCATCGTCGACCAAGTACGCGAGGTCGCCGACGAAGTCGAGGCCACGCCCGCGCAGGTCGCTCTGGCCTGGCTGCTCGCGCAAGGAGACGGCATCGCGCCCATTCCGGGGACGAAACGTATCGACCGCCTCAAGGAGAACAGCGCCGCCGACGGCATCCGACTCACCCCAGGCCAGATCACCCGCCTGGACAACCTGACACCGGCGTCCGGCGAACGCCATGCCGAGCCCGACATGGCCGCCATCGACCAGTGACAAAAGCACGAATTCGCCGATTCGCCCCACGCCATCCGCCGAGTGAGCACTTCGAGCCCAGGCATCAAGCGGCGAACCGGGCGAATCAAACCAAATCTTGCTGCAGTGAAAGAAATGGAACACCACATCATGTCAAGCAATCTCATTCGTGTTGGCATCATCGGCGCGGACACGAAGGCGAGCTGGGCGGGGGCATCGCACATACCCGCGCTGGCGGCACAGCCCGACTTCCACCTGGCCGGTGTGGCGACGCGGCACGAGGAGAGCGCGCGCAGCGCTGCCGCGGCGTTCGGCGCCGAGCGTTGGTTCGCGGACCCCTACGAGCTCATCGGTGACCCTTCGATCGACCTCGTCACCGTCGCGGTGAAGGTCCCGGCTCACCGCGAGCTCGTCCTGGCGGCCCTCGCGGCGAACAAGGCCGTGTATTCGGAGTCGCCGCTGGGCGCGACCGTCGCGCAGACGGAAGAAATGGCTGACGCGGCCGGCTCACTGCACACCGCGATCGGCCTGCAGGGCCGGCTCAACCCTTCGGTACGCCGCGCGGCGGAGATCATCGCTCAGGGACGGCTCGGGCGGCTGCTCTCGGCGCGAGTCGCCGCGACGACCTTCGGCAACGGCCCGGAGTCGGTGAGCGCGTACGAATACTTCGACAAGGCAGCGTCCGGAGCCGGCTTCCTCACCATCGCCGCGGGCCACGTTCTGGATGTGGTCGAAGCCGTTCTCGGCGACATCACCGAAATCGACGCCCGCACCGAACTCCTCTGGCCACAGGTGAAGTTGGTGGACACCGGCGCGATTTCCGTCCGCGAGGTCCCGGATCACCTCGACGCCATCGCCAAGACCGCCTCGGGGGCGCCGGTCGGAGTGCAGATCCTGGCGGGCGTACCCGCCCCCGACGCCCACTTCAGCCTGGAAGTACGCGGATCGGAGGGCTGGCTGAAGCTGACCGGCGACCATCCCGCAGGCGTTCAGGTCGGCGACCTCACCCTCTCGTCGAGCGTCGACTTCACCGCCCCCGACAGCCTCGTCGCCACCGGCACGGGACCCACCGCCGCAGACATCTGGACGGGCGCTTCCATCAACGTCGGCGAGGTCTACGCCAGCCTGGCCCGCGACATCACGAACGGCACCCACCACACCCCGGGATTTCAGCACGCCGCCCACAACAGCCGACTCATCGCCCGAGTCGAACAAGCCGCTCGGACCGGCGTCCGGCACTGACGCCACCACACCCCTCGGCACCGTGCACCACTGCCGGAGCCAGGGGCCCCATGGCGGCAGCCTTCGAGAACCGGGCCGTGACGGATACAGCGACCGATCCGCGAGTACGGGCAGCCGACATAGGTTCGGACCCGCTGAAGGGTTCCGGAGGCCCACAACCCCGATCAGGGAGTCGTTGATGATTTCAGTCCCTTGTCACCATGGCGCTCGCGGCGCTTCGCGGCAGGCTCACGACGTATGACCACCTCCGCGCGCGCCGCCGTTCTCGAAGCGCAGGATGGGCCCTTCGAGTTTCGCGACATCGAGATCGAGGACCCGCGGCCCGACGAAGTACTCGTTCGCATGGTCGCGACCGGAATATGCGCGACCGATGCTCACGTGCGGGCGCAGCGAATAGCGACGCCGCTGCCGGTGGTGCTGGGGCACGAGGGAGGAGGAGTCGTCGAACGCGTGGGGGCCGCTGTCACCACCGTCGAGCCCGGTGACCACGTCGTCCTCTCCTACCACTCGTGCGGCCGCTGCAAGCCGTGCATGTCCTCTCACGCGGCCTACTGTGACAACGTCTGGGCAGCCAACTTCGCAGGTGCCCGTCTGGACGGCTCGAACGGTCTCCACGTCGCCCACGGTACTGAGCCACACGGTCACTTCTTCGGCCAGTCCTCGTTCTCCACCCACGCCCTGACCCACCAACGGAACACGATCAAGGTCCCCCGCGATCTGCCCCTCGACGTCATGGCGCCGCTGGGGTGCGGGTTGCAGACGGGCGCGGGGGCCGTGCTCAAGGCCCTCGCTGTTCCGGCGGGGGCGTCCTTCGCGGTCTTCGGCGTGGGCGCGGTGGGCCTGGCGGCGGTCATGGCGGCACATGTCGCAGGTGCTACCACCATCGTCGCCGTCGACGTCGACGCCGGCCGCCTCGAGCTGGCCCGCGATCTCGGAGCGACGCACCTCGTCAACCCCGGGAAAGTCGAGGATCTGACCGGCGCGCTCCGCGCCGTCGACGAGCGCGGTCTGGAGTACGTCCTCGACACGAGCGGCCGCGCGGAGAACCTCGACGCCGGGGTCGGCGCCCTGGCACCGCTGGGCCGATTCGGCTTCGTAGCGTTCCATGAAGGAGCGGGCGCCATGCTCGACGCCGGCCGGCTCACGCTCGGCCAGTCGCTTCAGGGCATCATCCAGGGAGACGCTGTCTCGTCGCTACTGATCAACGATCTTGCCCAGCTCTATCGAGCGGGCCGGTTTCCCATCGACCGACTGCTGTCCCTCTACGACTTCGGCGACATCAACACCGCGTTCGAGGATGCGGGCTCAGGCCGCGTGACCAAGGCGATCCTTCGATTCACGTCACCGGGATAGACCCACCCGTTCAACAGATTTCCAAGAACACAGAGAGGCGTCCCGTCGATGTGCCAGAGCAGTCAGATACCCATCAGCGTCGAAGAAACTCCGAGTTTCTACGGGATCGACCACTATGGATTCCCTCGCGCGGGGTCGGACGACCCGTTGGACCCCGAGGGGTATTATCCCCCATATTTCCAGAGCGAGCACTTCCAGAAGTACGGCTACCACGTTGAAGAACTGCGCGGCGGCTTCTACTGGGTCACCAGTGCCGGCTACGACGCCGCATTCGTGGTGACCGAGGAGGGCGTGGTCGCCATCGACGCACCTCCGACACTGGGCGAGAACATGCTGGCGGCGATCGAGGACGTCACCGACCAACCGGTGACCCACGTCGTCTACAGCCACTGGCACGCCGATCACATCGGCGCGGCCTCCGTGTTCGGTCCCGACGTCGAGATCGTCGCCCACCGCATCACCAAGGAACTCCTGGAGCGCTTCCCCGACCCGAAGCGTCCCCTGCCGACGAGGACGTTCGACGACGAACTCGTTCTCGAAGTGGGCGGCGTGAACCTGCAGCTCTCCTACAAGGGAGAGAACCACTGCCCCGGCAACATCTTCATCTTCGCACCCCAGCAGAAGGTGCTCACAGCCGTGGACATCGTCAGTCCGGGAAGCGTCACGTTCATGCACTGCGACGCCTCGCAGAACATCTCCGGCTGGTACGAGGCTCAGTCTCAGATCCTCGAATACGACTTCGACTACTTCGTCGGCGGGCACCACATGCATTACGGCACCTACGAGCAGGTGAAGCTGTGCGTGGAGTACTTCGCCGACGTGCTCGAGGGGGCGACTGCGGCGGTCGAGCGGTTCAGCCGCTCGGATGCGCTCGCCGACATCGTGACCGGCACCGGCTGGGACAGGATTTTCGTCGGTACCGAGAACTGGATCAGCTCCATGGCGAACTACACCACCCGCCACGTCCTCGAGAAGGAAACGAGCGACGGCCGGCTCTGGTGGGAACGGCTGGCAGGAGCCACCACCCAGACCAAGTACCACGCGTACACCGTACTGGAATCGATCCGCCTCGAACGGCCCCGACCCGACTACCGCCTGCGGGGCGAGAATCCTCCGGTCTTCCTGACCTGACACCGTCCTGAACAGTACGAGCATCTGCGCGGTGCGGCGGACTCTGTCGATCCGTCGCACCGCGCACAGCTACGTACCGAAAGCCCAAGCTGACGCTTCCCTGTTCTTTCGGTCAAATGACCGTTGCCTCCCCGGGAGTTCACATGCACATCGGTTTCTCGCTTCCTCAGTACGGCGCGATGTCTGACCAGCTCGACAAGCTCGCCGGCTTCGCCCGGCAGGCCGAGGAACTTGGTGCCGACAGCCTGTGGGTGGGTGACCGCGTACTGGCCGCCGTGAATCCGAGCGTGGGCTACATGGGCACGGACACGATTCCGTGGCAGCTGCGCACCATGCTCGACCCGTTCGTGGCGCTGAGCGTCGCCGCGAGCGTCACCGAACGAGTGCTGCTGGGCACATCCACACTCATCGCACCCTGGTACTCCCCATTGCTACTCGCCCGGTCGCTGACCGGTGTCGACGTGGTGAGCGGGGGACGTCTCATTCCCGGCCTCGGAACCGGCTGGTCGCCCGAGGAGTACCAGGGCGTGGGCGTTCCCTGGCAGGAGCGGGGCGCGCGGCTGGACGAGTGTCTGGACGTGCTGGAAGCCGTGTGGACCACCGAGCCCGTCGCGCGACACGAGGGCAGGCACTACGCCTTCCCCGCCGCCCACATCGGGCCCAAGCCGCTCCAGCGCCCGCGGCCCCCGATCTACCTGTCCGGCTTCGCCCCGGCCTCCCAACGCCGGGCGGCCCGCCGCGCGGACGGCGTACTTCCCGTTGCGGTGCCCGTTCGGGGTTCCGCATTCGACCCTGCCACCGTGATCAATCAACCGCTGCAGGAAGTCCGCCGCATCGCCGAGGCCGAAGGCCGCGACCCGGCCGGCATCGACGCCATCCTGAGGATCAACCCCACCACGGAGTCGACCGTGCCGGAGATCGCGGACATCATCCTCCGTACGGGAGACGAGACGGACGTCGACCACGTCTTCGTCGACTTCGTCCACCTGGCCGACCAAGGCGTGGACCAGGCCCTGGAACTACTGCGTCAGACGATGGAACTGTCCCGCTGAAAGCCGCGGCACGGCAAAGTCCTGTCAGCTCACCGTCCTCGTGTCCCGGGGCGGTGAGCTGAGCCTCGAGGGGCGGGAGCCGTGTCCTCGTACGGTGCTCAGCCGCCGGGAACGGGCCCCGTCGAAGCCGCAAGGCGGCGCGGCCCGCCCGGGGGCTGCGTTATCGCGTCGGTCCCTCGCGTGCGGTTGAGGTGGTGGCATAGAGCCAACGGCGAAGGACGAGGGTCACAGTCGGCATCATCAGATACGTCATCAGCGTACTGAACAGCAGCGCGAGAATCAGCACCCGCGCCAGCAGCGGCCAAGCACTGAGCGCCGGCCCCAGAAGACCGTTGCCGATCAGAGAGATCGGGAGTACGGCCGCGAAGGCGGCGAGCGCCATCTTCCACCGAGGCGGCGCCATCGTAGGCGTGTCGTGTGGAGTGGTGAACAAGGTCTCCATTCCGGAGAGTTCGCGACGCGCCACCTCGCTCTGATGATGGCCCTCGCAGTGGTCGAACAGTGCGGCCCGCTCAGGTGATGCCGTCCAGTGCTGCGCGGACTCGTGGTCGCGGAACCGGTGGATCAGAACCCACGGCCCGGCGGCCGTGGGAGGCCGGAACAACCCGTCCCCCAGGTGACCGGGAAACGCTGAGGCGGTGTCGGTCACCCGCCCGAACCACTCCCGGAAGTGCTGCTCGTAGCCAGGCTCCACAGCGCGCGCGGTCAGCAGGGTCACGTCGGTCGGGCCGACGTCGTCCGTCTCGGTCATCGATTCTCATCCCGCCGTCGAGAGCTGTCAGAGCTGTGGTGCCACATGCACGAGGTGCTTGGTCTCCTGGAATTCCTCGATCCCGCGGATGCCGTTCAGACGTCCCACTCCTGACTGTTTGAAGCCGCCTTCCTCGAACTGGTCGTGGACCATGGCCCAGGTGTTGGTCCAAACGGTCCCGGCCTGCAGCTCACGGCCGACGCGCAGGGGGCGGTCGACATCACGGGTCCAGATGCTCGCGGCCAGGCCGAACTCGGTGGCGTTGGCACGCGCCACGGCGTCGGCCTCGGAGTCGAATATCTCGAAGGTGGCGACCGGCCCGAACACTTCGCGCTGCACGATCGGCGAGGACACGTCGGCGACCTCGATCAGGGACGGGCCGAGGAGCGCCCGATCCCGCTTGCCCCGCACGAGGACGGTGGCGTAGTCGGCCGCGGCGGCCACGGTCTGTTCGACCCGTTGGGCGTTTCTTTCGTCGATCATGGCGCCCATCTCGCTGGCGGGGTCGTCGCCGGGCCCGACCCGGACCGTTTCGAGGGCGGCGACGAGCCGCCGCCGGAGTTCGTCGGCCACGCCGCGCTGGACCAGTACCCGACTGCCCGTCATGCAGAACTGGCCCGCGAACATGGTGATGGCCTTGGCGAGCACGGGCACGACGGCGTCCAGGTCGGCGTCGTCGAAGACGAGCATCGGGGTCTTTCCGCCCAGCTCCATGGACAGCGTTTTGAGCGTCGGGGCGGCCTGTTCCATGATCACGCGGCCGACCGCGGTGGAGCCGGTGTAGCTGACCACGTCGACATCCGAGGAGGAGACGAGCTCCGGAGCCCCGGCGTTGCCGCTTTCGGTGAAGACGTTGAACACGCCCGGATCCAGGCTCGGAGTGTCGGCGATGATCTCGCTCAGCACTCCGTTGACCAGACCGGTCTGCGCCGGCATCTTCATGACCACGGTGCAGCCGGCGGCCAGGGCGGGTGCGAAGGATCGCGCCGAGAGGATGACCGGTGAGTTCCACGGCACGATCACCGCGGCGACGCCCGCGGCTTCGCGCAGGGTCATCGAGTACATGCCGGGCCGCACTTCCCCGGCCCTGCCGTAGTCGGTGAGGGAAAGCGCCGCGTGGTAGCGGAGCTTGGGGATGGTGCCTTCGACTTCGAGGGCCGCCTCGGCAAGCACTTTCCCGTTCTCTCGCGCCAGGAGAGTGATCAGTTCGTCCTTGCGGTGCTCGAGCCGGTCGGCCAGTTCGTGCAGCGCTGCCGCACGCCGGTGGCGATCGCGGGACCAGGCGGTGGAGTCGAAGGCCCTTCGGGCCGCGGCCACGGCGGACCTCGCCTCCTGCGCACCGCCGTCGGCGAAGGTGCCGAGCAGGCCGTTGGTCGCGGGGCTGCGTGACTCGCCGCGGGAGCCGGTGTCCTGCCACTGCCCGTCGATGTAGTGGCGCGCGTGGGGCAGGGTTTCGGATGTGGGCATGAGGTGACCTCTCGTCATGCGTCGACCGGCGTTTCGCCGTGGGTCCGCGGGACAACGTCAGCGACGCTACAAATCAGGGCCTGTGAGCGAATCGGGCGGGCAATCCGTCGTTTCGCCGGAGGCATCGCGCGGCCGCCCCATCGCGGCCTCCCTCCGCTCACGGCGGCTCGGAACCGGCGTGGATGTAGCTCAGCTCGGTTCGCGTGTTGATGCCGAGCTTCGCGAACACGTTCCCGAGGTGGTGGCCCACGGTGCGGTGGCTGATCCGCAGCTGTACGCCGATCTCGCGATTCGTCAGCTGTTTTGCGGCCAGCTGGGCGACTCGCTGTTCCTGGGCGGTGAGCCGGCTCACCGCTTTGGTGTCCGAGCTCCCGCGGCGTCCCGGCGGCCCGGTGAGGTCCTGCTCGCGCTGCGCGCGATTGTGCAGCGGCTCGGCCCCGAGCCGGTCGAACGCCTCCAAGGCGGCGCCGATCTGGACACGCGCATCGATCCGCCGACGGCCCCGCCGCAACCACTCGCCGTAGGACAACTGAGCGCGCGCGTAGAGCAGCGGGTGGGAACGGGCGCCCGGCACGTCGAGTGCGGCCCGGAAGGCACCCTCGGCCCGGGCGCCTCCGAGGAGCCCGCGCGTGACGTGCGCGGCACAGCGGGCCCACGGCGCTCCCGTGCGCCGCGCCCAAGCTTCGAGCACCCGTACCCGTTCGTCCGCGAGGTCGCTTCTTCCGACGCGCACGGCCGCCTCGGCTGTGTCGAGAGCGGCCAGGAGCGCGAAGGTCGGGTGCTCCGCGCCATGGCCCGGCTCGGTCAGGTGCACCAGGATGTCCAGTGCTTCCTCGGGACGCTCGTGAAACAGCGAGGCCATACCGCGGTTCCAGTACGCGGCCGCGCTCAGCGCGCGGACGCCCTGCGGGAGTGACGTCTCCAGTGTTCTGGCGGTGGCCTCCGCGACGGCGCGCTCGTCACCACGCGCGGCGGCGAGCCAGCCCAGGCTGGTGCGGCAGTGGGAGGCGATGTGGTCGGCACCCAGGTCCTGGGCCAGCCGCAGTCCCTCCGTGGCCGAGGACTCTGATTGCGGCCAGCGGCCGGCAGCGTTGTCGAGCATCGCGGTCTGGGCCAGGACGATGGCGAGTCGAGCGCGCTCGCTGCGCCGCCGCAGGTCCGGTAATCGGCGGCGCAGCGCATCCACTATCGGCTTGTCGATCCCCCAGGCCAGGGCGAGGGGTGTCGGTGGCAGCAACGGCAGGATGGTCGTACGGGCCCGCGCGGCAGCGTCGCCGGGGTCGGGGGTGTCTGCCGGCGCCGCGTCGGCAGACACGTCGTCGCTCCACCAGGCCAGCGTGCCGGGTAATCCGGTCCGGCCCTCGACGTCGCCTTCGAGCAGCAGCTCCAGCGCCGTGTCCCGCAGGTCGCCGCGTCCGACGGACCAGGCGGCGCGCATGGCCAGCGTGCCCAGTTCCAGCGCCGTTCCCGGTTCCGAGATGCGCTTCATGTCGTTGATCAGGAAGTGGTGCGCCATTTCGGGCATGCCTCGGGCGAACTCTATGATCCCCCGCAGACCCCGGCTCCGCCGGGCGACGTGAGCACCGGGGGCCAGCCGTTCCGCGTCATCGAGCAGGCGCTCCGCCGTGGCTGCCCACCCGGCGTCCCAGGAAGCCCTGGCCGCCTCGGCAAGGCGTTGTGAAGCGTCGATCGGTGCGGCCGACAGTTCGGCGGCCCGCCACCACGCCCGTGCCGCGGTCTTCGTGGCCCCGCGGAGTCGGGAGCGGGCCGCGGTCCGTTCGAGGAGCCTCGCGACGTTCTCATCGCGGTCATGGGCCATGGCGGCGAGATGCCATGCGCGCTCCTCCGCCTCGTCCGGCATCGTGGCGGCCAAGGCGCGGTGAGCCCGGCGCCTCGTCGCGGCACCGCAGCCCTCGTAGACGGCTCTGCTCACGACGGGGTGCCGAAAGCCGACGCGGTTGCCCGCCACGTGGAGCAGGCCCGTGTTGGTCACTTCTTCCCAGGCGGCGTCGCCGGCACCCGACGCACGGCCGGCACGCTGCACCGTGAGCCGGTCGCCGTGTTCCTCGGCCGCCGCGAGCACGGTCAGCAACTGCGCCGGAGGGCTCAGGGCCTCGATCCCGGCACGGAAAGCCCGCTGCAGGCGCGGCCCGACGGGCGGTCGTCCTCGCTTCCGGCGATGCTCGGCGTCGTCGAGGTCGCCCCCGAGCGTGGCCAGTTCGTGCAGCGCCAAGGGGTTGCCCCCGGCCTCCCGGACCATGTTCCGCGTCGTCGCCTCGTCGGTGAGCGGCGCCACGGTCGCCAGAAGCTGCCGCGCGCTCTCGTCGCTCAAGCCGTCGACCCGCACGTCGGCCACACCTTCCCAGGGCCGGACGGCCGGATCGCTGTGATCGGCAAGCACGACCACCACGGGATGCGCCCCTACGCGTCGAGCAACGAACCCCAGGCACAGCGCGGTGGCCTCGTCGAGCCACTGCCCGTCGTCCACCACGACGAGCACAGGCTGCCGCTCGGCGAGCCCGCAGAGCAGCGACAGCACAGCCGCCCCCACCACCAGGCGGTCCGTCGGCTCACCGCTCAGCCCGAGCGCGGCACGCACAGCAACAGCCTGGGCCGTCGCCAGCAACTCGACACGATCGGCCAGCGGCCGCAGCAGCCCGTGCAGCCCCGCGATAGCCAGGTCCGACTCGGGCCGGGTGGCCGAGTGGCTCAGCCGGACGAAGTCCGCGGCCTGGCCGTGCACGTAGCGAAGCAGAGCAGACTTGCCGATACCCGGCTCGCCCCACAACACGAGCGCGCCACCGCTCCCGCCGCGGGCCTGCGAGAGAAGCCCGTCGAGAACCGCGGTCTCCTCGCGGCGTCCGAACAACTCCGCCCGCGCTGCCGCTGTCGCAGCTCTGTCACCGTGCCCGCCACGCGCCAACCGCATCACGTCACGCGTTCGGACTGGACGAGTTCGCGGGCGCGCGGCGCGACCTCGTGACCGAAGAGGTTCAGGTCGGCAGGCTCGTCCGAGGCAAGGATGAACCCGGATACGCCATACTGCAGGGCGAGGTCGGCGATCTGTTCGGCCCAGTCGCCGGGAGCCCCCTCGAACAGCCCGCCGCCGGCGCAGGACGTGAAACGGCCGCTCAGGTTGAGCAATCGGCTGACCGCTGCGGCCTCGCGGCCGGCGGCGGAGGCGGCCTCGTCAATCTGCTCGTTCATCGCGCGCAGCGATGCGGGGCCCTTGGGCAGGAATCCCAGGGAGGGCAGCCAACCGTCGGCGATCTTGCCCGTCAGCCGGAGCATGCGCGGCTTGTAGGCACCGATGCGGATCGGGATTCGATGGGCGGGCGCCGGCCCGCGCTTCGCGCCGTTCGCGGTGTAGAACTCCCCCGTGACACGGAGGGGACCGGTCTCGTCGGTGGCCCACAGCCCTCGGATCACGTCCACGGCCTCCTCCACCGCCCGAACGGCCTGGGCCGGCTCGAGCCGGCGGCCTCCCATCGCGACAATGCCGTCCCAGAACGCGCCCGCGCCGATACCCAGTTCGACTCGCCCGCTGGTCAGCCGGTCCAAGCTCGCGGCGGCGCGGGCCAGCACGGCCGGGGGCCGCAGCGGAAGACTCAGCACGAGGCCGGCCCTCTCGGACGTCAGGGCCAGCTCGACCGGCGCCTGAGGCGGGCTGGCGGTGGGGGTGATGAAACTGCCGAACCACAGTTCGTGGCCGTAGTCGCTCATGGGGTGCTTCCTCCGGGGTGGTTCGCGGCGGGCGTGAGAGCGAAGTTGTCGCCGAACACGCCATCCGGGTCGTAGACGTTCTTCAGCTCACGCAGACGTGAGAGGGTCCGTGGGGGCCAGGCCTCGGCGATCCGCTCGGGCCGGAGGCTGGACTCGAAGCTGATATAGAGGCCATCGAGGATGGGGCTCAGCTGGACCCAGCCCCTGTCGACCACCTCGTCGGCACCGCCCATCACCACGAGCGAGAAGTTCGCGTCGCGGTGGGCGTAGGCCGTGGCGTCCGCGGGAACATCGGCGACGGCGCCGCCGACCGAGCGGAGCTGGAACCATCCGATCGCGCCGCTGCGGATCACGCGAGCTGCCGCCGCGGCGAACTGCGGGGTCACGTGCCGGAGCAGACCGCTGCGTGAGACCGGTTCACCGTGGGAGACCGGTGGGTCGTCGCTCGCGTTGTCCATCACGGCCGCGTAGGAGGTGATGACGATGTCCTGGGCGTACATCGCAGAGATCGCGGCCAGTGGCTCCAGCCGGGCGCGCACGGTCTCCGGGTCCGAGGAGTCGACCATGGTGCGGCTCACCGCCAGCGCTGGTCGCCCGCCCCGCGGGGGCGGCACGATGACGAAGCTGGGGAGGTCCCGCGGTGAGTCCTCGACCGCCCGGCCCCACTCGACGAGGTGGCGCTCGAGGTCGCTCGCGCCCTGGGTGAGCTGGGCGAAAGCGACCGCACCTACGTCGTCGGCCTCGAACTCGAAAGCAGTGACGATCCCGAAATTCGCGCCCGCCCCCCCGAACAGCCCAGAAGAGATCAGGGTTCTCCGAATCGCCGGCCCGCACGACGGAGCCGTCCGCGAGCACCGTCTCCACGGCCCGCAGGCGGTCGATCGTCAGACCGTGCCCGCGCGCGAGGTACCCGATGCCCCCCGCCGTGGTGAGGCCGCCCACCCCGACGCCCCCGTAATCACCCGAGCTCAACGCCCAGCCGTAGGGCTCCAGTGCGGCCGCCACCTCGGCCCAGCGCGCACCCGGTCCGATGCGCACCCGGCGTGTCTTCCTGTCGAGCACCTCGATCGCATTCATCAGTGAAACGTCGATGACGATCCCGCCGTCATTGGTGGAGCGGCCGGAGACCCCGTGCCCGGCGCTTCGCCGAGACAGGGCCACGCCGGGATGCCGGCGGGCGAAGGCGAGCGCCTGTGTCACCTGCTCGTTCGTCGCCGCCCGCAAGATGATCCCGGGCGCACCACCGCGCAGGTATCCGGACCGCAGCCGGGCGTAGGCCAGATCACCGGGCTCAACGACCTCGGCCATCCCCGGCGGAGCGCCCTCGTAGTCGATCCCCGGCCGGCGCCTGGCGAGCACGCCGGACCGCCGGACCCGCGCGCCCGACCATCCGCGAGGAAGCACCGCGTCCACGGCCGCCCGCAGGGCCGGTGCGACCTCGCTCGCGAAGCCTGCCGCGACGTCTCGCTCCTCGGTGTCCAGCACGATGGTGCCCACCCCGTGTTCGACGACGAGTGGCAGCAGGTCGTTCACCCAGTCCGCGGCGGTCCCGGTGAACTTGCCTGTCCGCTCGCCGAAGCCACCGCGGATCGTGACCCGTCTGCGGATCTCGCGGGGATCGCGGCCTGCCCCTCGCGCCGCCTCGTCGACTGCGCGGTCGCCCTGCGTCAGCGTGGGGGCGTCGCACCCCGTCGACCACTCGTCAGCCTGCAGTCCGACCAGCCGGAGCAGGTCTTGGTTCTGGCCGTCCACGGAGATCGGCACGTCGCGCGCGGGCGCGGCCTTCTGAGTTCCCGCAAGACGGTAGAAGCGGCCGGTGAACCGGCCGAGGCCACGGTCGAGGACATTCCACAGCTCGCGAACGACGGCGATCGCTTCGCCAAGTGCCGCGACCGAATCGGCTGTCCCGGATGCGGCGGCTGACGGGCCCGCTTGGAGAGCCACTTCGACCCTGCCTTCGGTGAGCTGATCCAGGTTTGCGACGGCTCGCGCGAGCATCGCCGGATGGAGGGTGGCGGGGCGTGCCTCCAGCACCAGTCCGAGAGAGACCGTCGCCCCGGCGACCCAGGACGCCACAGTCGACGGTTCGAGATCGTCGCCAGCGGTTCCGGCCGAGATGACCAGCAAGTCCAGTCCCCACTGCTCGGCCAGGCTGACCACTTCGACCAACCGGCCGGGCCCGCAGCCGGCGTCAGAAGGCAGGTGCAGCCCGAACCTCAGCGCATGCCCGTAGTTCATTGCGCGTTGTGACAGGCCGAGTGTGCGTTCATGGCCCAAGGCTGCACGGCGATGATCACAGGCAGCAAACGGGACATGACCAGGTCATCAGAAGCGACACGCTCTAGTATCATGACCGTATGACCAGTCCTCGACAGCCCGATGAGGCCTCCGCTACCGCGGGGCAGAGCCGCCCGGAAGTGGGCTACGAACACATCGACGACGACGTGTGCCGTAGTTTTCAGCGCTCGGTCGAGACCGTGGGCAAGAAGTGGAGCGCCGCGGTGCTTCTGGCGGCGATGCGGGGCGCGCGCCGATTCGTCGACTACCGAGCGCGGATCCCCGGAATCTCGAACCACCTTCTGTCCCAGCGTTTGCGTGAGCTCGAGGGCCACCAACTCATTGAGCGGCTCGTGGTACCGACGACGCCGGTCCAGATCACGTACCGGCCCACCGAACAAGGCGCCAGCCTGATGCGTGTTCTGCATCCACTGATCGAATGGAGCGCCAAGAACGAAAAAATGGACGTTGATTCCTCCAGCTAGAGCTCACTCTCGCCCGCCTTGGCGGCCCGTGGGCGAGCAGGGTCTGGAAGGCCCTGAAAGCGAGTAATCTCCGGACGCGAACGGCGTCGCTGGACGAACTCGACCTCGACCGGGCACCTGATGACCTGCGGCAGTTGGTCGTACCGCTGGATCGATACCTGACACCGTTAGTCGCCAAAGCGACCCGGCCTTAGCTGGGTCCTCAACGCTTCCTTGTGCGTCAGTAGCCGCCGGCATCGCGCCCCGAGCCCACCCGACCGCAAGCTTGCAAGAAGGTTGAGAAACGGGTCAGCGTACCGCCCACGAACCCGATCCGGTTCGTACTCGAGTCGGTGATTGCGCGGGCGGCCGCTCGCGGCATGGCTTCCACGGTGCGGACAGGAACGGGTTACGGAACCAGGACGATCTTTCCCGTGGTGTGGCCGGCCATGATCTTGCGGTGGGCAGTGGCGGCCTCGCGCAGAGGGTAGCTGTCCGCGATCACGATGCGCAGGCGGCCGGCTGTTGCGGCTTCCGTGAGCTGCAGGCGGGCGGCTTCCCGGATCTCGGTCCCGGGATCTGCGCCCGGCACACCACCCAGGAGCTTGATTCCCGCGCGAACCCCGCGCTCGTGGCCCGCAATGGTGGCGATACGCAAGCGGTCCGGCACGAGCTCCACGGAGACGTCTACCGCCTCCTCGGTGCCTACGAGATCGGCAGCCGCGTGCACGCCCTCCGGCGTCACCGCGCGCACCCTGTCCGCCAGTCCCGGCCCGTAAACGACCGGGATCGCTCCCAGCTCTTGCAGGAGGTCGTGCTTGGCCCGGCTCGCCGTGGCCACAACCGTCGCGCCGCGTGCCACTGCGAGCTGCACGGCCACGAGACCGACGCCTCCCGCGGCACCGTGGATCAGCACCCTCTCGCCCTTGCTCAAGTTGATCGCTTCAAGCGTGTGTACGGCGGTGACCCCGGCGGCCAGCAGCCCGCCGGCCTGCTCCCAGGACAGGGCGACAGGTTTCGGCACCACGGACGGGGCCGGCACGACAATTTCGGCGGCGTAGGCACCCGGTGCGGAGTAGGTGATCACTTCGTCACCCACTGCGATCGGACCTGCGGGACCGATCGCGTCGGCACCGACCGCTGTCACCACGCCCGCCGCCTCGACACCGAGCCGCACCGGCAGTCTCTCCGGATCGGCACCGAAGGCACCGCTGTATGACTTGTAGTCGAAGGGATTGACGCCGGCCGCGCGGACCGTGATCCGTACCTCGTTCGGCTTCGGCTCTGGGACGGCGACATCGATCACCGACAGGACCTCAGGGCCGCCATATGCGCCCGCCACTACTGCAATTGTTTCGCTCATACGAGAGGACAACAGTTGCGCGAGGTGCCCCATTCCTTCGGTCCAACGGGACCCATCACCCGGGCCAGGCACCATGCCAGAAGACTGTTGTGAGGCCGTGCATGCCCTGACCCGCACCGGCCGGAGCCAACCGTTTGACGGCCGATGCCGCCTACGGCTACAGCAAGAGCTGGCGGCACGAACTCGAACAGGCCGACAGCTTCCACGTCATGGCCACCACCCGGCACGACACCGTCGTCACACGCTGGGCCATCGACCACCCCGTCCGCGACCTGTTCCCGGAACTGTCCCGGCAGAAGTGGAAACGCCGCTCGTGCGGCAACGGCGCCCACGGCCCGCGCGTGTTCGACTGGGCCCGCGTCGAAGTCCGCCCCTGGCACCGGCCCGACCGGCAGCACTGGGCCTGCCTCACCGTCCTGCGGGCCGGCGAGCTGGACACCGGGAAAGCAGAAACGGATCCTCCCAGCTCATACCCCTCAGCCTCCCCGAACTCCGACACCTGATGAGCCGGCTCACCCGGCCCAGCCCGAGCATCGAGCACGTCCTGCACTGGTCCAACTGACGCCGCCGCAGACAACACCAGGCACGCCCCAGCCACTACAAACAACGAGGCCACACACCACCAGAAACCGACCCACCGTCACACAAAAGACCGTTGCAGTACTAGGGACCCGCGTGCACCTGGCAGGCCCACAGGCTCGGCGTACGGGGATACGTGTCGCGCAGCGCGCGTACGGTGATGTGCAGGGCTTCGGCTGTCCGGCCGACGTCCAGCGCGCCGTCGCCCGTGCTCAGCGCCTCGTACACGCCCTGAGCGACACCGGCTCCGATCGTGTCGTCGACGTGCCACAGCGAGCCGACGACATGGGGGAAGCCCGCGATCTGGAGGGCGCTGACGATGTGGACGGCCTCGTCGGCGAGTTCGGGGCTGGTCCGCAGGGTGTCACAGGCGGAGAGGTAGGCGAGCCGCACCGACGGCAGCCGGAGCCGCGCGAGGTCGCGGACGGTCAGTGGGCGTTCGGTGTGATCGTGCAGGACGAGCCGGCTGCCGGACGGGTGCTCAAGATCCCCCAGGGCGTGGCAGGCGAAGTGCGCGTACGCGTACCGGGGCAGGGCGGCGAGCACGGCGGAGTGGGTGGCGGTCGCGCCGGTCAGCACTTCGGGGCCGGGCAGCAGCCGGGCAAGGTGTTCGGCCTCGCGGTGCGCGGCGGGCAGTGGCGCGAGACCGTCGGCGTCGCCGACCGCGACGATGAGCGCGCCGGTGCCCGCCGGGCGGGCGACGCGTTGCCTGGCGTGGTGCAGCGCCCGCAGAGTCGGTGTGTACGAGGAGACGACGAGGTCCAGCGCACCGGGCGCACCCTCCTGGGGCGTCGCGGCGTGCAGTGGCAGGGTGCCCAGGGCGCCGCCCGGCGACCACCACACCCGGGGCAACGGTCCTGTGGTGGCGGCCGGGATGCCCAGATGGCCGAGGACGGGGCCGGTGACCGTCTGCCACAGCCAGGCGAGCGTGTCGCGGACGACTCGCTGCGCGCGCAGCGACTCGGTGCGGGAGGCTCCGGGCGTCTCGATACGTAACAGCGCGCCCTGGAGGGCCTGCCGACGGGCCGCTGTCGTCCGTGGGTCCAGCCCGGGGAGCGGTACGGCGTCGATGGCGCGCTCGGTGACGACCAGTGCGTCGCTGCCGTACGGGGAGACGTTGACCAGCACCACCGGGCCCGCCGCTGCCGCCGCGCGCAGTTCCCGCTCGTCCCACTCCCGCACCGGCCGCAGCAGGCCGAGTTCCGGGTGCTCGGCGCGGATCCGCCCGGTCAACTCCCGCCATTCGGCGGCCAGTCGCTGCCGCAGATCGGCGCGGGTGTCGGGGCCGTAGGGTCCGTGCGCGTCGCCGAGGGGGCCTTCTCCGAGGAACTCCCGCCCCCGGCTGTCGGTCGTCGTGTCGAGGGCCTCACGGAGTTCCTCGAAGCGGGCGGCGAGGTGCGGGGCGGTCTCCCGGAGCCGGGTCAGATCGCTGTCGGTGTCGAAGGCGTGGGACAGCAGCACACCTCTGGCCTGTTCGAGGAGTCCCACCGCCAGCTCGGGCCGGCCGCAGCGCACCGCGCAGGCCGCCGCCGCGGCACCCAGCCCGACGGTCCCGCCCAGCAGGAACTCCTGGTCGTCGCGGACGAGATGGCGCGGTGCGACGGAGTGCAGCAGGTCGACCGCCACCGTATAGCCGTCCAGGGCGCCCGCCCAGTCGCCGAGATCCGCCCGGACCGTGCCCCAGGACCGAGCGGCGTCCAGACGCTGGGAAGGTGCGCAATGTTTTTGCGAGGCCGCTTCCTGGAACACCTCGGCCGCCTTGATCAGGTCGGCTCGACGGCGGCCCGACCCCCGGACGACCAGGGCGTGGCCGAGATTCGCGAGTCGCAGGGCACGCCGGGGATGGCTGGGCGGAGTGGCCTCGACCGTCCGGCGGAACAGCGCGGCCGCCTCGTTCCGGGCAGACGATGACCACAGGTTCCGGGGGCTCAGGAGGCGCGAGCCCGCGGCCACCGCCAGGGCCCCCGGCAGTTCGGGGGAGTTCACGGGCAGCGCCGCGATCACCGAGTCGGCCAGCTTGCGCGCCTCGCGGGCGTCGCCGAGCCGGTACGTATGCGTACAGCGGGCCATCAGGGCGACGGCGAGGTTGTGGCGCCGACGGGGCAACAGCGGGTCGCCTTCCGGGGTGAGGGCGAGTGCCTCCCTCAAGAGCCCTACCGCCTCGTCGAGTTGACCGTCCGAATTGACCGCACGTGTGAAGTTCGTCATCAGACTGATCCCTGCCGTGCCCAGCAGCGTCGCGTGGTGCGCGCGGCCCAGACCGGGCAGCGCCGCCGCCCGGCGCGAGCACTCCTGAGCGTCCCGCAGGTCCGCGCCGTCATCGGTCAGCAGGTGCCGCAGCCCCAACGTCATGCCCAAGTTGATCAGCCGCACGCCGAGCATCTCGTGCCCATCGGCGGTGAGTGCCACCGCCTCCCGCTGAAGTCGTACCGCCTCGTTCAACTCGTCCGGGTTTCCCGAGCGCTCGTAGCCGCTCTTCAGTACCTGGCCGAGATCATTGAGAGCCACGGGCCGCTCCGGGTGATCCTGCGTCAGGAGTGCGACGGCCTGCCGCAGGAGCCGCAGCGCCTCGGCGAGATCTGTCCTGTTTCCTTCTGGATCGCGCTCGTACCGGGCGTACCGGGCCATGGCGGGACCGAGTAGCTGTGGCGCGGTGTGAGACGTCGCCTCCGCGGCCGCGGCGGCCGCGTCGGAGAAGTGTGTGATCGCCGTGTCCAGCTCAGCCGGATCGCCGCCGATCAGGGTGAAGCGGGCGCGCCGCGCGTTGCCCAGGACTCGGCCTATCGATGCGCTCTGCTCCGAGTCCCGGGACACTCGGAGTGCCTCGGTCAGCACGTCGACCGCCTCGTGCAGGTCGTCGATCCGGCCGGTGCGCTGAGTCCTCAGTACGAGGGCGATGCCCAGGTTGAGGCCCGCCGCCGCCGGTCCTTTCGGGTCGTCGGGAGCGGCCCGGCGGAAGAGATCCACCACCTCGTCGCACTCCTCGCCCGTGCTTCCTTCTCGTTGCAGGAGCAGCAGCAACGCGCTCCCCAGGACGCTGAGACAGTGGGCCAGATGCGGGCTGTCCGGGGGCAGTTGGGCCAGTACGTCACGCGCGATGCCGACCGATTCGTGCAGGTCCTCCGGGTCGTACGACTGCCGGTACCGCTCCAGGAGTTGGATGCCCAGATCGCTGAGGGCGAGGAGCCGGTCCGGGGAGTCGTTCGGGATGCCCTTGAGGATACGGTGACCTGACTGGACCGGATCGACGGGCAGGTCCCCGAATGGCCAGGTCATCCCGGCGAGGGTCAACGCCCAGGACAGACCGTCCAGCCGGACCGTGAACGTGGGGTCGTCGTCAGGTGTCGCGAGGACGGCGAGGCTGCCGTACCCGATCGCGGCGGCGAGGCTTATCTCGCGTGAGGGTGTCATGGCGTCGTACCGTGCGGCCAACTCGTAGAGCGCGAGGACGTCTTCGGAGGCGTCCGGCGGCGGATCGCGCCGCTGCCCCTCCGCGGCGAGTACGAACGCGGCACACTCGGCCGCCCACTCGGCGGGACCGTCGGCGTTCGCAGGGTCGGGGCGCGTGACAGGGTTGAGATGTGCGAAGCTCGCCGCCAACTCCGGGGGCACGAGGCGTGGATCAACCATCCACACCGGAAAGAGCAGCGTTCCGGCCATGCTCCCGTGGATGCGGCTGTGATCCGCCGAGTCGTGCGTCGAGTCCTGCGTCGAGTCGTGCGCCGCGCGGGCGCCGCAGAGCCAGCCGACCGCGTGCCGGGCCTCCATGTCCGTCCTCATGTCGGCGGTCCGCAGCAGTGCGCGAAGTTCGGCATCCGCCTCGTCGCCGAACACGGCGTCCCTGTTCACACGCCCGTCCGCGGTCACGGACCGCGAGACGCGCTCACGGATCGCCCGGACCAGCCGGTCCCGATCATCCCGCACGTTGCCGAACTCTCCCATGCCGACTCCGCCACCGCCGCGACCACCCTCAACCGCAGTCGTTCTGCGGCATACTTGACGCATGACGGTACAGCCCGACGGCTCCGCGCTCGCCCAGCGGACAGCGGCGCTGTGCGCCCTGCTCGGCTCGTCGGACCAGGTGCGGCGGCTGCCCGGCATCCAGGCGGCGGCCGAGCGTGCGCTGACGCTGCTGCGGTCGGGCGCGGACGCCACCGTACTGGCGGCCTGCTTCGACGACCTGGACCACGTGTTGCGCCAGGCCGGGGACGCGCGCGGGCTGCTCAACGGATCCCGAGGCGCCACCACGCCAGGCGTCGCGACACACATCAGGGTGGCCGTGTGCCCGGGACCGGCCCGCTGCGGCCGACTGGAACGGGCCCGCGACCTGCTGCCCGCGCCGCACTGTGCCATCCACGACACTCGTATGCACAAACGGCGCCTGCGCCCCGACGAGTGACCGCCCCGGGCCACCGACCCCATGAACCCACTCCTCGCCACCCTGGGCGGCAAGCTCACCGAACGCTGGCTGAACCTGCTGGTGCTGCCGGGTGCCCTCTTCCTCGCCGTCACCGCCGTCGGTGCGACCCTGGGGCACCGCCACTGGCACGACGTCGACCGGCTGCGCGCCACCCTGGACGACCTGGCCGTCCTCCCCGCACTCGACCGGACCGGCACGGCCGCACTCCTGGTGGCCCTCGTCCTGCTCACCGCCGCCGCGGCCTCGCTCGCGGCGCAGTTCCTCGGCGGTGCCGTCGAGCGGTACTGGCTGCGTGCGGGCCGGGACCCGTTCTCGCGCGCCCGCACCGCACGGCGTTGGCGGCGGTGGAAGCAAAGGGACACGGAGCTTGAGGACGCCGTCGCGCACGCCGGTCCGACCGGTGCCGGAGCCCATGGCGCGGTGACGATCCCGAGAAACACCTGGGACCGGATCCAAGCCCGCACGGAGGCTCGCGACCGCATCGCACCGCGCGCACCGACACGCCCCACCTGGTACGGCGACCGCATGCAGGCGACAGCGGACCGGGTCGAGGCCGCCTACGGGGTGGACCTCGCCGCCCTGTGGCCGCGTCTGTGGCTGATCCTCCCCGAACCCGCCGTACGGCAGATCCAGTCGGCGCGCGACTCCTTCGGCGCCGCGGCCCGCCTCACCGCCTGGGCCGTGGGATACGCCCTGCTCGCCGTGTGGTGGTGGCCGGCCGCGCTGGTCGCTGTCGGCTGCGGGACCGTGGCCCGTTCCCGCGCCAGGACCGCGCTGGACGCGCTCGCGGGCCTCATCGAGGCGGCCGTCGACGTACACGGCCGGGAACTGGCCACGCGCGTCGGTCTGATCGCGCTGGACGCGACGGGACTGCTGGCCCATGACACGGGAGACGGGATGTCGGAGGTGTTCAGGAAGGCCGAGTGACGCTCATGCGACGGCTCTGAGAGGAGCTTGACGCCGCCGGTGTCCGTGGGCGCGACGTCGTGCTTACTTCAGAAAGTGGGAGCGCAGATAGGCCGACACATCAGTCAGGCTGCCGCCCTCCTGGATGATCCTCCGTTGCCGGCCGGCCCAGGAACCACTCTGGCGCATCTCCACCAGGAGATCGTTGACCAGAGCGAGGTCCCCCGCATCGGACAGCGCGGGAGTGACATGCTTCACCAGCCGTTCCACCAGGGTCCAGGCGGGGAGCGGGCGCCCGGAGGACATGTCCAGGGCGTCGCCCTCCAGGCCGTACCGGGCAGCTTGCCAGTGGGCCGCGACCAGCAACTGTTCGGATACCGACGGCGGTTGGGCGTCGCGTTCCACCGCCTGCAGGCAGGTGGAGACCAGCGCGCGGGTCAGTCCCGCCAGCAGGATCACGGTGTCGCTGGTGGGGCAGACATCCATGACCCGTATCTCGATGGTGGGCACCTCCTCGGCGGGGCGGGCGAACCAGTACGCCATCTTGCGGTCGATGATGACGCCGGAGGCGACCAAGCTGTCGAGCAGGGCGTCGTACTGTGCCGCGTCGGCGAACAGCGGAGCCGGACCGGCCACCGGCGTGTACGCCCACCACGTTGACCGAAAGCTCGCGTATCCGGTCTCCGTTCCCAGTGAGATGGGTGAGTTGGCGGCCAGTGCCTGCAGTGTGGGCAGCCAGCCCCGAAGGTGGTTGCTCACCCGGACGGCATGTTCCCGGTCGGGCATACCGACGTGGACGTGCAGGCCGCACGGTATATGACCGAACACCAGCTCACCGTACTTCTCGTGGATCGCGCGATAGCGGGAGCCGCCGGTCGGTGGCATGTACGGGCCGGACACCAGTTCCGTTCCGCACGCCAGCACCGCGCAACCCGCCTCCTCCGCGGCGGCCGCGGCGGAGGAGCGTAAGGAGCGCACGTCATCGGCCAGCAGGGACAGTTCGCGATGCGGTTCCGTCACCGCCTCGACCACCGCCGCGGACACCTCCGGCTTCAGCCGTTGAGCGGGTCCGTTGGCGGGCGCGGCGGCAATCACTGCCTCGAAGGCGGGCACGGCCGCCCCGCTGTCCGGATCGACCAGGAGGAATTCCTCCTCAGCACCGACAGTGAGCGGTTGCGCCATGGGGTTCTCCTCCCGGGCTTCGGAGCCTTGAGTATGTGCACGGCCGGAGCCTCACCGCCATACCGCCGACCCGTAACCGGCCACCCGCCCCGCACGCCGCATCGATGGATCGTTGGCCTCAAGTGGCTTGATTCACAGGGGTGTTGGGGCGTGCCGGACCGTGATCCGGTGTGCGCCGTGGCAGTTCCGGGCGGGTCCGTACGGAGTCCCGCGAAACGGCTCACCGTTGCGTTCGCGCTGGCGTCGCGGTCGCCAGATCGTGGCGGAGATCCGGGAGATCCGGGGGCGCCGTGGGATCCGGGGGAGCCGTGGGATCGCGGGGAGCGCATCCCCGTACCGTGCACGCCCCGGAACACGATCCGCGCTCCGGGGCGTACGGTCACTCCCGCTTGGGGGTCCCGCGTGTCAGTCCACGATCATGACGTTGAGCGGCACTGCCCCACCCGTCCGCGCGAACGCGCCGCCGAAGTTGCCCTCGACCTCCGCCTTCTCGGCCGTGTTCGGGTAGGGGTTCGTGCAGGTGGTTCCCGCGCTGGAACCGGACATCAGGCTCGAACAGGGGCCCGGCTTACGGTCCGGCAGACCCAGGATGTGGCCCAGTTCGTGGGAAGAGATGCGTATGGTGTTGTGTCCTTCGACCACCGCCTGCCGTCCGATGTAGACGGTTCCGTTGCCCAGCGAGGTGGTAATGGCACGGGGCCAGCCGTCGTCCGCCAGGACCCGTATGTTGGCCCGCTGTCCGGCCGCCGCCGGCCGCAGTTCGACGGCATCGACGCTCTCGTTCCAGATCGCCGCGCCCCGGTCGACCGCGGACCTGAACTCCGCGGAACCACTGGCGTCGTAGGTGACTACACGCGCGGCCAAGGCCCTGTCGGCGTCCGCGTCCGCGGAAGGGGCGGCCACGGCCTGGCCACCCATCAGAGAAAAGGTCAGGGCCGCGGCGGCAGCGAACCCGCTGGTCAACTTACGGACGTGCATGGTCGACCTCCTAAGGGAGAAATAGTCGTGCACATGACATGACTTTCCTGCTCACTGCCCAGAGAAGACTGAAGCCAATCCGTCAATCCAGACCGGCCGTACCGAAGGCCACGGCCGGCGTGAGCGGACCATCATGTCCGTATGTCATCCGACCGATGGCTGGACCACGACGGACAGACACACCATTCGCGGTCCCCGAGGTTGTCCAATACTCACCCAGGACCCGCGGCTGTCGCGCCGATAGGCGCCTGATGCGTGGTGACGGAGTCCCCGCTCTTGACAACGAGGTCCGTGCGGTGAGGCTGGCTCGCGGGAACGTCAGCCGGCACACTGAGTCACCGCAGTCGCCCCGCACACTGATAGTCGGATGCGCGTCGGCGTACATGACCGTACTCTCACGCGGATGGCCAGCTTTGAGACGCATCGTCGACGCGTGCACGACACGAGCCGTACCGTCCGTGCCCGTCATGCCGCGTTCCGGACGTGCGTCGTCGTCTTCGCCCCTTACGGCTTCCGTGCCACCTACCATCACCTGTGTCGTAGCGCACGGATCCCCACTGACCTGAACCAGGACCCGGCGTCACTGATCCGTGCCGTGGAGGAGCTTCACGCGGCCCGCCAACTCTGGCTGGCGAGTGAGGCCGCGTTCGCGGCCCGCCGCCGACAAGAGAAGGCCGCCGGACTTCGCGCGCCCAGGGCCGATGGCAGCTGGCGGGACCAAGGACGCGGTTCACAGGGGCGCCTGGCCTACTGTCCCAATCCCGAATTCCACCCCACCGAACCACTTCCGATAGTGGTGGAGCGCTTACTGCGCTCCACGGTCCCGTCCACAGCGGCGTCCTCGTCGTGCCGTGTCTGCGGCGGGGACGAAGGAACGACTCGTTGGAGGACGGCTTATTTCCTGCACCGGCTGTGCGCGCGATGCGGGGTGAGTCTCCACATGACAGGGGCCGCCGTCGCCGACCGGAAGGTTCTTCGGTTTCGAGCCGAGCGATGGAACGAGATCTGGAGCCGCACAGCTTGACCAAGCCCCCCAACCGCGTGTGGGCCGCACAGATCTTGGAGACAGTCTGCCGCGCGACAGACAGAGGATCGGCTACTCGGTGCCGGGATTCCTCACAGATCGGTGGCCCGCTCATGGCGGGGCTCGTACAAGCCCACCTCGCCGCCACCCGGCAAACGGAGCCTGGTCAGCCGTCCCCAGCGCGCCTCGGTGACCGGCCGCGTGAACTCGACGCCCTTCGCGGCCAGGTTCGTCATGGTCGCGTCGACGTCGTCGCACATCAGATAGAGCTCCTGCGTTTCCGGGCCGTCCGTGGGATGTACGGCGACCTCGGTCGGCGGAAGCTTGAAGATCAGCCAGCCGCCTCCCGCGTCAACGTGCGGATACTCCAGCACATCCCTGAAGAACGCCCGGTCCGCTTCCGCGTCACGGCTGTAGATGATGACGTGTCCACCATTGATCACGCGGCCAGGGTAAGTCCTCACTGGGGCCATGCGGTGCTGTCACGTCATACAGAGTGTCGACGGACGGTGCCGCGATCGCGCGACTGGTAGGGGCGGGGCGAATGGGGACACTGCGCGGAACATGATCCACGGGAGGGCGGCGGCCACAGCCTCGCACGGTCATCGCTCCAGGACCCAGGGACAGGGATCTAGAGTCGTGGCATGGGAAGTCCGAGCCGCGGAAGCCTGAGCCGCGATCGTGCCACAGATGCCCGTCGGGCAACGGCCGCGCACCTCCCCGGCTACCGGATCGACTCCGTGGTGCCGCTCGGTGAAGGTGAGGACAACATCGCCTGCGTGGTCAACGGCGAGTTGATCGTACGCTTCAGCAAGGACCCCGATCCGGCACGCCGGGCCGCGCAGGTGAACAACGAGGCTCGCCTGCTTGCCGCCGTCGCGGGCTTCTCACCGCTGCCCGTCCCCGAGCCGAGCTTCACGGTCGCCGAGCAGGGCTGTCTGGCCTACTTCACACTCCCCGGCCTGCCCCTCATCGACCTGCCCGTGTCGCAACGGTCGGCCCACGCCAGGTCGATCGCGGCCACGCTCGGCGAACTGCTCACCGCGCTGCACAGAGTTCCCGTCGGCCCGATGGCCGAGCTGGTGGACACCGATGACCAGCCGAAAGCGCTGTGGCTACGCGAGGCCGCGGAAACCTACGCCGCGATCGCCGAAACGGTACCGATGGCGCACCGCCCGGCTGTGGAGGCATTCCTCGACGCGCCACCGCCGACCGATCGATACGCCCTGGCGTTTTCCCACAACGACCTGGGGATCGAGCACGTTCTCATCGACCCGGCCACGTGGACGGTGACCGGCGTCATCGACTGGAGCGACGCCGCGATCGCCGACCCGGCCCATGACTTCGGCCTCCTGTACCGCGACCTCGGTCCTGCCGCCCTGAGCCTGGCCTGCGCAACTACCGAACCGCCACACCGACTTCTGCTCCGCCCCAGCGCACGGCCGCTGTACGCGCAGCCGTGAGGCCGACGAATCCCCTCGCGCTCGGCGACAACGACAACGACGTGGACCGTTTACGCCTCGCTCGGCGGGGCCCGCAGCGGACCGACGCGGGCCTCGTCCCCGGCGTTGAGGCGGAGTACGAACGGGCCTCGCATACTGGGACAGGAGACAACAGAGCTTCCGAGGAGAGGGCGGGCGTGGCGGGGGAGCGGTACGAGTGAGCAGAGGAACGTCCCGTTACGTCGGGACCGTGACGGGGATCAGGGGCGCCCGTAGCGCTTGCACAGCAGGTACGTGACCGGGGCGCTTGTAGCACCGTCATCGAGGCAGATTCGCACGAAGGCCGCACCACCGGGAACGTTCGCATTGACGACAGGCATGCTGATTGTGTCGCTCTTGCCGCACACGTTGTAGAGGCTGTACTGCTTGTCCAGTTCGTTGCCGGCGCTGTCGAGGGTGAACGCCGTGGTGCCCCGGCAGCTTGCCGGGTCGACCGACTTGTGTTCGCCCGTCACGGTGACCGACCGGTTGTACCAGGTGATCGTGCCCCTCGTATATGTGTTCCCGAGGGTGACGTCGAACGCGCTGGTCGGGTAGGCCGAGGTCTGGGCGGTGGCCGGGGGCGCGCCCAGGAGTGTGCCCGTGGTCAGTGTGACGGCGCTGAGTGCAGCGGCAAGACGAATGCGCATGAGATCCCCCGGAGTTGAGCCTGTCACGGCTGCGGTTCAAACGCCTCCAGTCTCCGGGTTGGCATCGACTGCGTCCATAGGGCTGATGGAGCCCAAATGCGCCTGGATGCGGGGCTGTTGACCCGTTCCTTCCCGGCTGTAAGACTCACACCAACAGGCGGTTTAGACCACTTGGGCTCCGCGTGTCCCATCATGCCCATTTCTCCGGCTCGCGGAGAGCCACGCCATGACCGAGCGACACGGTGCTGAGCATGGGAGGAACGATGAGAAGAAGGATCGCCCGGGGCACCCCGGCCGCCGCTGTCGCTGTCGCCGCGGCTCTCGCGTTGAGCAACTCAGCACCAAGCACCTCAGCATCAGGTAACTCAGCACCCCTTCCGGCCGCTGCCACCCAGCTCGCCCCGGCCCCCCAACTCGCCGCGGCGGACCTGCCCGCCGTCTTCCCCACCCCCCAGTCCCTTGCCCGTTCGGGTGACGACATCGCCGTCACCGACAGGGTCGTCGTGGTCACCGACGCGCGGACGGACACCTCGGCCAAGGCCCGCCTCGTGGAGTACCTCACAGCGCACGGTGCGGCCCGCGTCGATGTCACAGATCCCCTACACACCCCGAAGCCTTCCCCGCACCTGCTCACCGTGCTGCTGGGGCCGGCCCAACGGCCCGACATCGCACGGACGCTGGGCCGGACCCGGGCCCCCGACCGCACGGACGGATACGCGGTCTCGGTCCGTCCGGGCCGGCACGGCGCCCCCGACGTCGTCGCACTCGGCGGCCACGACGGCGCCGGGCAGTTCTACGCCGTCCAGACGTTGCGGCAACTCTTCCACCGTGCCGCAGGCAAGCGTTGGAAGGTGTCGAACGTACAGGTCAGCGACCATCCTTCGATGGCTCTGCGCGGCACGATCGAGGGCTTCTACGGACAGCCCTGGACGCATGCCGAACGCCTGGACCAGATGGATTTCTACGGCGACATCAAGGCCAATACCTATGTCTACGCGCCCAAGGACGACCCCTACCACCGCGGCAAGTGGCGGGACCCCTACCCCGCCGACAAACTGAACGAACTCGGCGCACTCGTCGGGCGAGCGGCGGCCAACCACGTGCGCTTCACCTTCGCCGTCTCTCCCGGCGAGTCGATCTGCTATTCCGACCCAGCCGACCGTACGGCTCTCACGGCCAAGCTCCAGGCCATGTACGACCTGGGCACCCGAGCCTTCTCCATCCCACTGGACGACATCAGCTACACCAAGTGGAACTGCGACGCCGACCTGACGACCTATGGCGCCCCCGGCCGGTCGGCCGCTGCCGCCGCGCAGGTTGATCTGCTCAACGATCTACAGCGGAACTTCATCGCCACCCACGAGGGCGCCCAGCCCCTGCAGATGGTCCCGACCGAATACGGTGACCTGACGGACACCGCGTACAAGCAGAAGCTGCGGGCCTCACTCGACCCCGCGGTCGTGGTGATGTGGACGGGCACGGACGTCGTACCTCCCAGCATTACCAACACCCAGGCCGACGCGGCCTCCCAGCTGTTCGGCCGCAAGGTCTTCGTCTGGGACAACTATCCCGTCAACGACTACGGCAACACCTCCGGCCGGCTGCTGCTCGCCCCGTACGACAAGCGCGAGGCCGGTCTGTCCGACCATCTCAGCGGCATCGTCGCCAATCCGATGAACCAGCCCTACGCGAGCAAGGTCGCCGTCTTCGGCGCGGCCGACTTCGCCTGGAACGACCGCGCCTACCAAGCCGCCACGAACTGGCAGCGTGCGATGTCCTACCTCGCCGGCGGCAACACCGCGGCCACCGAGGCGCTCCTCACCTTCGGCGACCTGGAGCATCTCGCTCCCACCTTCGGCGCCACGCCCTGGCAGAGCCAGGCGCCCCGGCTCAGCGCGCACGTCACCCGCTTCTGGACCACTTGGGACGACGGCGACCGTGAGAACGCCGTCCGGGAACTGCGCAGGTACGCACGGGGTGTGGAGCGGTCCGCCGCCACCATCCGCGGCGGCGCGGTGCAGAAGGGATTCACCACCGACGCGGCACCCTGGCTGGACGCGACCCAGTTGTGGGGCAGCGCGGCCGTCAAGATGATTGACGCCCTCTCCGCCCGCGACCACGGCGACCAGCCGGGGTCGGACAAGCTCGCCGCCGAGTCCCGCTCCCTCCAGGCTCAGGCCAGGGCCGTGCGTACCGTCCCTGCCCGCAACACCTGGGGCGAGGTCGCGCCGAAGGTCGGCGACGGTGTACTCGACAGCTTCCTGGTGCAGGCGGACTCTCGCCTCACCCTTTGGGGATGCGGGGAGTCGAGCGCGCGAGCACGTGGGGATACTCGATCCACGAGTTCGGCATCCACGGTACGCCGTCCGCCGGCGGGAACGGCGGCGTTCGCAGGCTCCCGTCCGTCCTGGCGTATGGGTACAGCGGTGGACTCTCGCACCGTGGGAGGGTCCACTATGGTGGCGTGCGAGAAGAACTGGTGACCCGGCCGGTCATCCCCCTCCAGGAGCACATGGCATGACCACGGTCATCAACATCGACGCTCGCGGTACGCGGCACTGCGAGACGACAGCCCTCGGCGTGCTGCTGAGGCACCGAGGGCTCGATCTGTCCGAGCCCATGCTCTTCGGCCTCGGCTCCGGTCTGTCCTTCATCTACTGGGACAGCAAGAACATGGACTTCCCCTTCCTCGGGGGACGGGTCAAGCCTTTCGACCTCACCAGGAACCTGGCCGCCATACTCAAGCTGGAACTCCTGGTCCAGGAGACCAGCTCGCCCCGCAGGGCATGGCAGAACGTGGCGACCCCCATCAGCGCCGGCGACCCCGTCGGACTACAGCTCGACAGCTACTACCTGGAGTACTTCGGGTCGACGGCGCACTTCGGCGGTCATGTCGTCGCCATGTACGGCTATGACGACCACAACGCCTACCTGGTGGACACCGAACAGCAGGGCGGAGCGGTATCCACCAGCCTGACCAGCCTCGCCCAGGCCAGGGCCGCGCGCGGCCCGATGACCGCCAGACACCGGTCCTTCACCCTCACCGCTTCAGGGAACCCGCCCTCCCCGCAGGGCCAGATCGTTCCCGCCATCACCGCCTGCGCCGACGCCTTCCTCCACCCGCCCATCGCCAACCTCGGCCACCGAGGCATGGAGAAGGCCGGCAAGCTGGTACGCACATGGCTCCAGCGCACCGACAACCCGGAACGGGACCTGCCGCAGGCCGCCCTCCTGATGGAGAAGGCCGGCACCGGCGGCGCCCTGTTCCGTAACCTCTACCGGGACTTCCTCGCCGAATGCACCCAACTGCTCGACAGCGGCCACCTGCGCACCGGCCACGCACTGTACGCGGAGGCAGCCGCCCTGTGGACGGAAGTCGCAGCGCTGATCACAAGGGCCGGTGCATCAGGCGATGTGCGCTGCCTCGTCCAGGCAGGCACCATCCTCTGCGATCTTTCACGAGTGGAGCGCGAGGCCATGCAGGCGCTGAGCCGCCTGGGGCGTTCAGCAACTCCGGACCACCCTCGCGCGACGTGACCGGGGGATGACGGCCCTCGAACGAGCCGGTGCGCCGCGGTCGGGCGCTTCACCGTACGGGCGTGTCCGTTGTCCCCGTGGGGAATTCCTCGATGCCGAGTACCCGTAGCAGTTCCAGCCGCTCGCGGGCCTCGGCGTCCGCCGGGGTGAGCACCAGCAGTTGCTGCCCCTGGTCGGGCGTGACCAGCGTCTCGCAGTCCATCAGCAGACGGCCCACCCGGGGGTGCAGCATGGTCTTGCGGTCGGCGCGCCGGACCGCCACCTCGTGCTCGGCCCAGAGCCGCCGGAAGTCGGCGCTCGCGGCCCGCAACCGGTCGACGAGCCCGGCGACCGCGGGGTCAACGGACCGGCGGCCGGCGGCCGCGCGCAGGTCGGCCACGAGCTGGCGGGCGTGGTGGTCCTGTTCCTCGGGCGGGCTGACGGCGCGGGTAGCGGGTTCGGTGAACCAGCGGTACACGAGGTAGCGCCGGTCGCCGGTGAAGCCGGTGTGGTCGCCTGCGAGCAGGACGGAGGCACGGTTCTGGGCGAGGATCTCGCCCAGGTCGGACAGCACCAGGGCCGGGGTGTCGCCGAGCAGGTCGAGCATGCGCATCAGGCCGGCGCGGGCCAGCCGGGCCACCCCGTCGGCGGGCGGTGGCTGGTGGCCGGCCAGGTGGAACAGGTGGTCACGCTCATCGTCGGAGAGGCGCAGCGCCCGGGCCAGCGCGCCGAGCAGCTGGGGCGAGGGCTGACTGCTGCGGCCCTGCTCAAGGCGTACGACGTAGTCCACCGACATGCCGGCGAGCATGGCCACCTCTTCCCGGCGCAGCCCGGTGGTGCGGCGGCGGGGGCCGTCGGTGATGCCGACCTCGGCCGGGCGGATCGCCTCGCGGCGGCGGCGCAGGAAGTCGGCGAGCTGGTCACGTTGCATGGCCCCATGGTCCCTCGCGGCGGCCGAGCCGATCCAGGGAGCGGCGCTCCCATGATGAACGCTCCGCTCCCGTAGCTCGCGGCGCGGGCGCAAGGTGGGTGACAGATCGACGACGAAGGAGAACGCGATGCAGACACGAACCCTGGGCAGCACCGGCCCGGCTGTATCCGCGCTGGGCCTGGGCGCCATGGGGATGTCCGGCGCATACGGCGCGGCAGACCGCGCGGAGAGTATCGCCACCGTCCACGCCGCGCTGGAGACCGGCGTCACGCTGATCGACACGGGCGACTTCTACGCCATGGGCCACAACGAGCTGCTGCTCGCTGAGGCGCTGCGCGGCCGGGATCGGGACAGCTACCGGCTGAGCGTCAAGTTCGGCATGCTGCGGGGGCCGGGCCCCGGGTTCGGCGGGCACGACAGCCGTCCCGAGGCGGTGAAGAACTTCCTGGCGTACTCACTGACCCGGCTGGGCACCGACCACATCGACATCTACCGTCCCGCCCGGCTGGACCCGGCGGTGCCGATCGAGGAGACGGTGGGCGCGATCAAGGAGATGATCGACGCCGGGTACGTACGGCACCTCGGCCTTTCCGAGGTCGACGCGGCGACGGTCCGCCGGGCGCACGCCGTGCACCCGGTCGCCGACCTGCAGATCGAGTACTCGCTGATCTCCCGCGCGGTGGAGGCGGACATTCTGCCTGCGCTGCGCGAGCTCGGCATCGGCCTGACCGCGTACGGCGTCCTCGGCCGCGGCCTCATCTCCGGGCACTGGTCCGCCGGCCGCACCGCCGGCCCCGGCGACAGCCGCGGCTTCGGCCCGCGGTTCTCCAGCGGGAACGTGGAACACAACCTCGGCCTCGTGGAGGCTCTGCGGCGGGTCGCCGAGGCGAAGGGGTGCACCGTCGCCCAGCTGGCCATCGCCTGGGTGGCCGCGCGGGGCGAGGACATCGTGCCGCTGGTCGGTGCCCGTACCCGCGAGCGGCTGGCCGAGGCGCTGCCCGCGCTGGAGCTGGACCTCACCGCGGCCGACCTCGCCGAGATCGAGAAGGCGGTGCCGCCGGGCGCGGCGCGCGGCGACCGTTACCCGTCCGCGTTCATGTCCGGCCTCGGCGTGGGGAACTGAGTCCGGCGCCCCCGGGTACGACCCCCACCGCACCCCCCAGCGGTCGGTTCCGCGGTCACACCGGCCTGGAATAGAAGTGACCGCGCAGACTCCAACGGGGATACTGCGTAGGGCAGTTGACCCAACGGGGGTCGCGGTGACGCGGAGGTCGCGGTGACAGCTGCGGAGACGGGCACGGGGGCCGGGTCGCGGAGCCCCGAAGAGGCGCTGGCTGCTGCCGTGGTCCGGGTCAAGGGCCCCGGTGGTGAACTCGCGGGCGCCGGCTTTCTCGTCGCCCCCGAACTGGTGCTGACCTGTGCCCACGTGGTGAACGACGCCCTTGACCTGCCCCGCGAGGACGAGGTGGCGGCGGGCACCGAGGTCTTCGTCGACCTGCCCTTCGCCGAGGGCGGCGGCGCGGCGGAGGTCGAGCGCTGGGTGCCGGTACGGGCGGACCAGACCGGTGACATCGCGGTCCTCCGGCTGCGGGCGGCGATCCCCGGGGCCCGCCCGCTGAACATGGCCGACACCGAGCGGGTGTGGGGCCACGACGTACGCGTGCCGGGCTTCCCGCGCCGCTCCCCGGGCGGCGTCTGGCACTACGGACGGCTGCGCGGCGGCACCGCGGAGGGCTGGGTGCAGCTGTCGCAGGCGGATCCGCACGGCGTCCCCGTCGAGGAGGGGTTCAGCGGCAGCCCGGTCTGGGACGAACAACTGCGGGCCGTGGCCGGCATGGTCGTCGTGGTCCAGCCCGGCGGGGTCCGGCAGAGCTTTCTCATTCCCACCCGCACCCTCGTCGCCGAACTGCCCGAACTGGCGCCCGTGGTCCGCCCCGCGTCGCCGTTCCGCGGTCTGTCCACCTTCCAAGAGGCCGACGCGGACGTCTACTTCGGGCGGCAGGACGACATCACCGACGTCACCGAACTGCTCGCCGGCTCACACCCCTGCGTCACCCTCATCGGTCCCTCCGGCTGCGGCAAGTCCTCGCTCGCCCGCGCGGGCGTGGTGCCGCGGATGCGTGAGCGGGGCCATGTCGTCCTGGTGGTGCGCTCCGGCGAGGGCGCCTCCCTGCGGGCGGCGCTCGCCTCGGAGCTCGTCACGGCCGTACGTCCCCGACTGCGCGGAGCCGCGAGGGCTCAGGAGGTGCGGCAGCTGGAGGATCTCCTCGCGGAGCGCGGACTCATGGACGCCCTGCGCATGACCGGCGGGGAGCGGGAGCGGCGGCTGCTCGTCCTGCTCGACCAAGGCGAAGAGCTGCTCGCCGGACCGGACGGCGAGATCGAGGAGGCTGTCCGGCTGCTGTTTCCCGAGCGTCGTCCCGACGGACTGCGGGTGTGTGTCACCCTCAGATCGGACTTCACGGACGCGGCCCTCAGCCATCCGCTGCTCGGCCCGGCACTCGGCCGCGGCCCGGTGCGGCTGATCGCCCCGATGTCCCGCGCGCAGTTGGAGCAGGTGATCCGCAGTCCCCTTGAGGCGATGCCTGCCGTGACATACGACGACGGGCTCGTGGAGCGGATGCTCGACGACGCGGGGGACGGCCCCGGCGCGCTGCCGCTGCTGGGCTTCGTCATGGCGCAGCTGTGGGACGGGCAGGCCGCGGGGCGGCTGAGATTCGATACGTACCGTGAAGTCGGCGGCGTACAAGGCGCGTTGGGGCGGTACGCCGAAACCGTCTGGCGGCAGTGCGTCCGCGAGGCCGACGAGGCCGAGGCGATGTGGCTGCTCACCGATCTCGTCCGGTTTCTGCCGGGCGGCGAGGCGCCGCTACGCAATGCCCTGAGCCAGGAGGAGGCGGGTGCGGGGCGGTGGCGGATCGCGACCGCGCTCGCCGAGCGGAGGCTGCTCGTACTGCGCGGCGGTGGCGGGGAGGCGGTGACCGCCGAACTCGCCCATGAGGCACTGATCGGCGCCTGGAAGCGGCTTGAGGAGCGGGTGCGGCAGGACCGGCAGTTCCTGGCCTGGCGTGCGGAGCTGCGGCACGACGTGGAGCGTGGGCAGCTCCTGGTGGGTGAGCCGCTGGCGGAGGCGGAACGGTGGGTGGCGCTGCGGGGCCCCGAACTGACCGGCACGGAGCGGCAGTTCATTGACCGGTCGGTCGGAAGCCGGGTGGCGGGGGAGGAGCGTGCCCGGCGGCGGGTGCGGCAGAAGCGGTGGTTCATCAGCGGACTCGCCGTCCTGACCGTGCTCGCGGTGGTCGCCTCCGGGCTCTTCGTATGGCGCAACGCGGAGCTGGACGGGCAACTGCGGCGGGCCGCGTCCGAGCAGTTGGCGGTACGGGCCGAGCAACTGGACGACGTGTCGGTGGTGACATCGGCTCTGTTCTCGGGGGCGGCCTATCGGACGGCTCGGGAACCGGCCGCCCGCGCCGCGCTGATCAGGCAGTATCTGCGGCTGCGCCACGTGGAGCGGGTGGTGTGGGACAACCACGCTCCGGTCCGTGATGTCGCGATGAGCGAGGACGGCGAGCGGATCAATGTGGGCATGACCTCCGGCGACGCCGTCGGACTGACGCTCGGTGCCGACGAGGTGCACGAGCGCGGCCTGCCGACCGGATCGAGGATCGTCACGCTCTCGCCCGACGGGCGCATTTCCGCGCGGGCGTCGGTCGAGGGGAAGGTGTCCCTGGGAATCGCCCCGGAGGACGGGGACAAGTGGCGCACGGTGGTCCTGAGGGACGGCGACGCCCTGCGGGAGAACGCTCGCGCCGCCACCGACCTCCGCTTCGACGGCACCGGGAGCAGAGTGCTCGCCGCACTGCCCGGCGAAGGAGTCCTGGCCTGGGAGGCCGAGAGCGGCAGGCGCGTGGGCAAGGCGCTGCGCGCGCCGGAGGGATGGGAGACGGCTCAGGCGTGGTTCGGTCCGGAAGGAACGGTCATCGGCCGGATCACTCAGGAAGGCGCGGCCCAAGGCGCCGAGGGCCGCCTCGTACGCTGGAACCTCGACAGCGGCCAACGGGACTCGGCGACATGGGGAACGGACCGGACCGCCGCCGTCACGGTCAGCGGCGACGGCCGGACGCTGGTGCGGTGCACTCCGGAAGGGCTCCTGCAGTCCTGGGACCTGACCGGCAGTCCGAAAGTGCGCAATCAGTACAGCACGCGGCAACTGGGCCTGGTCTGCCCGCTGTACGTGCCGCGTCTGGACCAGTCCGGCCGTTACCTCATCAACCCGGTGCAGCGCTTCGGCGCCTCTCTCGGCAGGTTCCGGTTCCTGGTCATCGACCTGGTCCAGGGACGCCCCAGCACGCTCGACCTGCCCGCGCCCGCACAGGAGGACGAGTCGTTCACCGGCAGCTCGCAGTTGCCCGCCGTGGCGCTGACCGGGCCGCCCGGGAAACTCCGGGCCGCGGTCGGCGTCGGGGCGACGGTGATCGTGGCGCGTGTTCCGGAGCCGTCCCCGTTCGACAGCGCCATGCTCACGGCCGGGATCAGGACCGTGGACGCCGACCACAACCGCGTCATCAGCGTCGACGCCGACGGCAAGGGGCTGCGCCTGTGGGACCTGCGTACGCACAGGTCACTGGCGGCGGTGCGGCCGTCGCGTCCGCTGGCCGCCGTGTACAGCGCGTACAGCCCGGACGGCACCCGGGTCCTCACGCCGGCGGCGGACGGTCGCACCGTCGTGGTGTGGGAGGTGAGCGGGAGCACGCTGAAGGAAGTGGACCGGATCGATCTGCCCCGGCCCCCGGACATCGACCCCACGGGCCCGGACCCGCGCTCCGGGCGCACACCGGCATGGGTCAACATCACCTTCGACGGCCCGGACCATGTGGTGATCTCGGCGCTGTCGTACGTCGTGCGCTGGGACCTGACACGGGGCCGGGAAGCGGGCACGGCCTACCGGCCCAGGGCCCAGGAGTCCGTCGAGGTCTCGTTCGCGGCCGCCGGCACCTGGGCGGTGGCACGCCCAGGCCACGGGCAGGCGGCGGTGCGCACACCGGACGGGGAATACGACATCGTGATCTGGGACTTCGAAGAGGGCCGGGAGGTCGGTTCGATCGACGTCAAGGAGTTCGGCGCGGTCAAGCAGTTGGGCTTCGACCCCACGGGACGGCTCCTCGCGGTGCTGACCTACGACGGCGCCGTACGGGTGTGGGACATGGACAAGGAAGGCGAGGAGAAGTGGCTCAAGCCACTGACGTACCGGGGTGTCCAGTGGCTCGGCGCCTTCGCCTCGGAGTCCACCCTGAGCACCCAGAGCACGCTGAACGAGTACACCACCTGGGATGTTCGCAGCGGCACCGAGCGCTACCACTTCACACCGGGGTACGGCGCGACCGCCGATCTGACCGCGGACGGCGCGTTCATGGGTCTGGTCGACGGATCGGACGGCCATATCCTCGAACTCGATCCGGAGCGATGGCTGAAGAAACTGTGCGAGGTGGCGGGGCGCGGCTTCTCGTCGGGGGAGAAGTCCCTGGCGCCGCCGGGGAGCAGGACGGACCAGGTATGCGACTGACAGTCCGATCCGCGTCCGCCGCGGGAGCGTGACCCGGACTCGTCCGGAACCGGGCAGGGCCGCCGCCCGGCTACTGTTGCTCCGCATGACCCACATCGAGAGCGCGATCACCGCGGAGCTGGTCCGGGATCTGCTGCGCGACCAGCACCCCGACCTGGCGGATCGCCCCGTGCGGCTCGGCGCGCGTGGCTGGGACAACCAGCTGTGGCGGCTCGGTGACGATCTCGCCGTCCGGCTGCCCTGGGCGACACAGTCCGCCGACGCGCTGTTGCGCAAGGAGCACGCGTGGTTGCCCGCTCTCGCGCCGCGCCTTCCCTTGCCGGTCCCCGTCCCGCAGCGCCTCGGGGAGCCCTCGGCGCTGTTCCCGCGGCCCTGGATCGTCACCACCTGGGTGCCGGGCGAGCCCGCCGACCGCGCCCCCGCCACGCGCGCCGCGGAGTCGGCCGACGCCCTCGCCGCCTTTCTCACTGCCCTTCACCGTCCCGCTCCCGACGAGGCGCCCACGGGCCGAGACCGCGGGGGCCCGCTGGCCGACACCGCCGACCACTTCACCCAAGGACTCGCCTCGGCCGCCGAACTGGGGCTGATCCGCGACCCGGACGCCGTCCGCGCGGTGTGGGAGGACGCCGCTGCCGCGCCCGACTGGGCGGGCCCACGTCTCTGGCTCCACGGTGACCTGCATCCGGCCAACGTCCTGACCACGAACGGCACCGTCTCCGGCGTGATCGACTTCGGCGACCTGTTCGCCGGCGACCCCGCCTTCGATCTCGCCGCCGCTTGGATCCTGCTGCCGGACGGAGCCGCCGACCGCTTCCACGACGCCTACCGGCCGAGCCCGGACACCGCGACCCTGCGCCGCGCCCGCGGCTGGGCGGTGCTGCGCGCCCTCAGCTGCCTCCACATCGGAGAGGCCGGCGTCCATGGCCGCCCCGGGGGCAAACCCACCTGGGGCCCGCCCGCCCACGCCGCACTGCGACGCCTCACCCAGAGGGTCGAGGAGACTGTCCCCCGTACTGCGGTCAACTCCAGGACCGGACACAACCGGCATCGGCTCGACGTGTGAGAAGGACATCGTGGTGGCAGCGCTCCCAGAGATAACAGCCCTGTTGGGCGAACCCCGGTTCAACTGGTCGGATCCGGCTCCGTGGACCGAACTGGAGCGGGAACTCGTTATCGCATTTCCTGCGGACTTCCGTGAGATCGTCGACGCCTACGGTTCGATCGAGATCAACAAGCAGTTGTATCTGAAGCACCCCGCCGGCCACCTTCTGCACAGTCTGGGAGATGACATCAGGGGGGATCTCGATCTCTGGCGCGAGGAGGACATGGCGGAGTTCCTGCCGAGTCCGGTGGGGGCGAACCCGGGAGAACTGATGCCGGTGGCATCGGCCACGACGGGCGAGGCGGTTTTCCTTCGCATTCCCGACGACTCCTCGTCGCCCTGGCGTGTTGTGGTCCAGGAGTTCGACAGTCCGGCCTGGACTCTCTACGAGATGACGTTCAGTGAGTGGTTGCTGGCTTATCTCAAGGGCAGGGACGTCACGTTGTGTTCTCGTAACGTCGCGCCTGACGGACCGTACTACGAATTCCTGCCCTGAAAGGTGGGTCCGACCGGGCCCTTCGACCGCTATTCGTACACGCGCTCGCGAGCGTCGGACTGTTGCCGGGACAGCTCATTGTCGTTACGACTTGACGTCGCACTCGGCCTGGTGGTGCGCCACGAGTGCAGGTTGCACTCATGGAGAGACAACCGCAGGCCCCGACCGGTCACGGTGGGGGATGCCTGTTCAACGGGTGCGTGGTTCTCTGTGTTCTGTTCGTCCTGACCTTCGCGGGTATGTGGATCTGGACAGCAACGCAGCCGGCCCGCGATGAAGCCGCAGCGCGTGCGGATCTGCGCGAGACCGTCGACGAGCGCCGGAACGACCTGGTCGAGGCCGCGGCCGACGGCGTTCTGCAGGACGACGAAATCATCCGGCTGTTTCCTCCGGAGAAGCCGGCCAATGGGCTGGTGGACGTGGAACGACGAGGCGAGACCACCACCGTCACCGCGGGCCTGCTCGGGCACGGTCCTGCCAGAGCGTTCATATTCGTTGTCGAGGAGACCGTGCCGGGCTGTTACGCCTTCGACGTGACTCCTTCCGCACACGGGAAGGTGCGAGTAGCCGCACGCGAACTGCCTGACGACACATGCGACGCACGGTCAGCCCGGTGAGTGGCGATCCGAATACGGTCACACGGTGAGTGCGTCGTGGCCCGGCGCCCCCCGTGCGTCCCCGTGGAACAGCCCCTCACCGTTGCTACGTCAGCCGGCGCAATCCGTTCTCCAGCAGCGCGAACGCGTGCTCGGCGTCCTTCACGGCACCCGCGTAGCGCTCGTCGGCGGGTTCCCCGTACGCCAGGCGTTCGGCGTTGTCCTGTGCCAGCGCCCACTGCACCGCGACAATCTGGACGGCGGCCAGCCGCGCGGTGAGTTCGGGAGTATCCGCTGTTTCGCGCAGTGCCTGGGCGAGCGCGTGTTCGGCGCCGGTCTTGAACCGTTCCATCCGGGCCACCAGCGAGGGCGCGTCGAGGATCATCCGGTGGAGCCTCCGCACCTGGGGATGGTCGTTGAGCCCGGTGATCGGGTCCCGCTCGCGCAGCCCCTGGAGGAAGTGCTCGCGTACCGCGGTCAGCGGGGCGGTGCGGGGCGGGCGGGCCCGTACGACGCGTGCGATTTCGGTCTCGTGGTCGGCGAGGCGATGCACCACGAGGTCTTCCTTCGTCGGGAAGTAGGCGAAGAGCGTGCGTTTGGAGACCTCGGCCGCCTCGGCCACCTGAGCCACCGAGACCTGGTTGAAGCCGTGTGCGAGGAACAGCGTGATCGCCGCCTCGGAGATCGCCGTGCGGGTCCGCTGCTTCTTGCGTTCCCGTAGCCCTGGCGTGCCGTCCACGGCATCCACGGTAGCAAAGACCTGCTCCGAGGTTATTTCTGCACCGGGTATACTTTTACCCCAAGGTGAGAGATGCGAGAGAGGGAGCGAAGGTGTTGGCGGAGATCGAGACCGAGGTCGCCATCGTGGGTGCCGGCCCGACCGGGCTGATGCTGGCGTGCGAACTGGCCCTGGCCGGGGTCGAGACCCTGGTGCTGGAGAAGCTGCCCGGACGCGTCGAGCAGGTGAAGGGCGGCGCGATCCAGCCCCGTACCGCTGAACTGCTGGAGTCGCGCGGGCTGCTGGAGCCGCTGCTGAGGCGGGCCGTGCCGAGTGATCCGGTGGGCGGGCACTTCGCGGCCCTGCCGGTGCCCTTGGACTGCACCCCCTGGCAGACCAGGCACCCTTTTCTGATCGCGATTCCCCAGTGGGGGATCGAGGAGGTGCTGGAAGAGCGGGCGACCGCCGGCGGTGCGCGGGTTCTGCGCGGCACCGCGGTCTCAGGGGTCGAGCCGGACCACCACGGCGTGACGGTGACGGCGGACGGTCTGCGTGTGCGGGCACGCTATCTGGCGGCATGCGACGGCGGCCACAGTACGGTGCGCACACTGCTCGGGCTGCCGTTTCCCGGCAGGCCCGGCACTCATCAGGCGGTGCTGGCCGACATCCGTCTGTCCGCCGTATCGTCGCTGGTGCCACGGCAGTTGGGGCACATGAGCACACTGACCCGTCAGGGCGGCGGCCACTGGGCCATGCTGGCCCCTCTCGGTGGTGACCGGTACCGGTTCACTTTCTGGAGCGCGGCCCAGGAGGACACCGCCCGCGAGACCCCCGTCACCCCTGAGGAGATCACCACCGCGCTGCGGGCGGTGTACGGCGAGGAGACCACCCTCGGCGCGGTGGACAACTCGTCGCGGTACACCGACGCCACGCGGCAACTGGAGCACTACCGCGCGGGCCGCGTCCTGTTCGCCGGGGACGCCGCGCACATTCATCCGCCGCTGGGCGGCCAGGGCCTGAACCTCGGCATCCAGGACGCGTTCAACCTCGGCTGGAAACTGGCCGCGACCGTCCAGGACCGGGCGCCGAGCGGCCTCCTGGACAGCTATCACGCCGAACGGCATCCCGTCGGAGCCCAGGTGCTGCACCACACCTCGGCACAGCGGGTCCTGGCCGATCCGCACCCGAGCGAGGACGTGTCCGCCCTGCGCGACATCTTCATCGACCTGCTGCGCCTGCCCGACGCGAACCGTCACCTCGCGGGACTCATGTCCGGCCTGTCGCTGCGCTACGAGCTGTCCGGCGAGCATCCGCTCACCGGCCGGCGGTTGCCGGACGTCGATCTGGTCACCGAGGCCGGCCCCACCCGGCTGTCGGCGCTGTTCGGTTCGGGGCACGCCGTCCTGCTCGATCTGGCCGGAGTCGTCCCGGCCGGTCTCCGACTCCCGGCACGAGTCGACCTCGTCCGCGCCGCATGCGCCGACGATGTGGGTGCCGCCGCCCTGCTCTTCCGGCCCGACGGCTATCTCTGCTGGGCCGCGGACAACTCCGCCGCCTGTGGCGAAACCCTGCTCTCCACCATCGCCGGCGGTCTTGCGGTGGTGCCATGAGCCCCCTGTCCTCGTCACCCGCTTCGAGGGGCGCCGTCCACGGAAGTCCTCTCACAACCAGGGTGCGGTGCGGGACAGTTCCGATGGACTGCCAAGATGGCGGCTGATCATTTGGCTGATCATTTCTCGGGCCGGTCCTGTGGTGGCCGCGGGCGGCCGAGTGCGGGCAGTGCGAGGGGGCATATATGTGTGCTGCGAGAGGCGACGGCGCGAGAGCCGTGACGAACGGGATGGACGAGGCTTCGTATCCGGAGGACGCGGGCGACTCGGATCGCGGGGGCTCCGGGTCGCGGCGGCGACTGTCGTGTCTGGCGGCCGTGGTGGCCGTCCTCGCCCTGGTGGCGGGAGGAGTCGTCTGGCTGTTCCAGGACGAGTTGTTCCATCCATTCGGGGACGCCCGCGCCTGTGAGGGCAGCGACACGGCGCTGCCGGGGGTGATCTCGGCCGGGGGCGTGCCGATCCCGGCCGATGCCTCGGACATCCACTACGTCACCGAAAACGGCAGCGCCCAGGTCTCCTTCCTGAGTGATCAGTTGCCGGACTACCTGCACCGCGCGGGAATCGTCCCGGAGGGAAAGTCCGTGCTCGACAAGACCTACGGCGGGGCGTACGGGCTCGGTGAGGGCGAGGGTGAGCTCCCCGAGGGGCTCTGCGGACCGGCTCTCAAGGGACCTGCCTGGGGCTATGTCAGCATGGATCCGGGCCCGGACGTCAGCATCCTGGTCGAACGTTCCCCCATCGACGAGAGCACCTTCCGCTCCCCGGCCCGTGTGATCGCCTCCTTCCCCGTTCGCTGAGCGAGAGAGGCCAGGCTGCGCGGCTGGGGAGCACTTCGAGCGTGCCTGGTCGGGCAACGGGCAGCGGATAATGCGTTGTCGGTCTCAGCTGGGCTGCGAGAGCATCCGGTGCATGGAAGAGCCCGCCGAAAGCCTCAGTTCCGACCAGGTTGAACTGCGCCGGTGGCGCATGAGCGATCTCGACGCCTTGGAACGCGCGATCTACGAGTCGCTGGACCATCTGGTGCCGTGGATGCCCTGGGCGGCTGACCCCGGCAGGCAGCAAACCGCCGACTTCCTCGCCAGAAACCAGGAGGAGTGGGAGACCGGGCAAGCCTTCGGCTATGCGATCACATCGGATGCCGCGGTGATCGGCAGCTGTGGCCTGATGCGCCGTGTCGGGGCGGGTGGCCTCGAAATCGGCTACTGGCTGCACCCTCAGTGGACCGGACGGGGTCTGGCCACGATGGCCGCCGCGGCTCTCGCCCGCCAGGGCTTCCAACTGGCAGGCACCGACCGCGTCGAGATCCATCACGATGCCGCCAACCCTGCCAGCGGAGCCGTCGCCCGCCGCCTGGGATTCACTGAGGTTGAACGCCTACGAGCGCCTGAAGGGCCCGAAGCTCCTGGCGAAGCGGGGATTGATGTCATCTGGCGGATGACGGCGGACCAGTGGAAGGCAAGCGCGGTGAGGTGGCACGGTGACCAGTCACGATGAGGCGACGGCTCTCCGGCCGTTGACACTGGCCTGGGTGAGCCGGCACCTGGCGGCCGGCGAACGGGTCGTCAGAACCGAGGCGTTGCACGGCGGCATCACCGCCGAAATGCGGAGGCTGACCATCGGCACGCGGGACGGAGGCACCCGTGACCTGGTGCTGCGGAGCTTCGTCAACGTGGAGAACGCCGAGGACGGGCTGAACAGGGAGGCCGACGCCCTGACCCTGCTCACGGGGACCGGCGTGCCGGCTCCTGGGCTGGTCGCGGTTGATCCCACCGCCGCGCATTGCGAGTATCCATCGCTCCTCATGACACATCTGGCGGGCCGGACGGTCCTCGACGACGAGGGAGTGGAGACGCGCGTCCCTCTGCTGGCCCGTCAGCTCGTGGCGATCCACGCCCTGCGGCCCGCCGAGCGGCCCCGGACGTATGTGACGTTGACGACCGCCGACACCGTCGTGACTCCGAAGGGCGCCGACGCGGCGGCATGGGCCGCGGCGATCGACCTGATCCGCAAGCCCGCGCCGCCCTATGAAGGGCGATTCCTGCACCGCGACCTCCACCCCGGCAACGTGCTGTTCGACGTGCCGCCTTCAAGGCCGGCAGCTGCCCGGATCACCGGCGTCGTCGACTGGACAGGGGCCTCCTGGGGCCCGGTGGACCTCGATGTGGCGCACTGCTCCACCAATCTCGCTCTGCTGCACGGCCCGGCCTGGGGTCCGCGGTTCGCCGACGCGTATGAGGAGGCCGGCGGGGTGCTGGCCGCCACCGCGAGCGAGCGGCTGTACTGGCGGGTGCGGGACGGGCTGGCGTTCTCGGAGGACGTGCGGTTGGTGTCGCGGCCATGGCGGGAGGCAGGGCGGACGGAGCTGACGGCGCGGGCCGTGGAGGAGCGGCTGGACGCCTATGTCACCGCCCTGATGAACGCGCCGGGCTGAGCCAGGACGGTCCGGGGCACGGTCCCAGCCTCATCGTTCACCGCTCAACCAGCCGCCCCTAGGGTGTTCCTCGCGGAAGTCCACCGACTGGCCCGGAGATGCCATGCCCCTGCACATGAGGTTGAGCGCGATAACACTCGACTGCCCTGATCCGCCGGCTTTGGCGGCGTTCTATCAGCAAGCCACCGGACTCGAACCTCATCCAAAGTCGAACCCCGACTTCGCGGGTCTCAACCATGCGGACGGACTCCTCATGGGCTTTCAACGGGTCGACGACTACCGGGCTCCCTGCTGGCCCGACCAGACAGTTCCCCAGCAGCTTCACATCTGCTTCAAGGTCGAGGAGCACTTGGACGAGGTTGAGGGCCGGCTGCTGGAACTGGGCGCCGGCAAGCCGGATCACCAGCCTCATGATGCCGCCAAGGCGCGGGTTCTCACCGATCCGGCGGGGCATCCCTTCTGCATCGTCCGTAGCTGACCAGGGGGTGTCCCGCGGGGCGCGTGCATCGGTAGGCAACCAGAGGCCATGACACCTACCGTGGGAAGCGGGAAGGGGCGACTGCGGCAGCCAGGACCGGCACGCACGCCCGAGATCACAACGCCGAGGAGCGCCATGTCGCGCAACAGCAACCTCGCCATCCTGGAAAAGCTCGGATCGGCGGTCAACAGCAACCATCTCAGCGAGCTGGACAACTACTTCGCGCCCGACTCGGTGGATCACGACCCAGCCCCCGGGCAGGTCCCGGGGCCGGAGGGATACGAAGCGATGTTCGCCACGATGAGGCGGGCCTTCCCGGATTTGCACATCGAGGTCGAGCACGTCGTCGCCACCGACGACGAAGTCGCGTTCGCGTACACCATCACAGGTACGCATCGCGGTGAGTTGCTGGGGCACAGCGCGACCGGGAAGACGGTGAGCTACCGAGGCATGCAGATCAGCCGGTTCGCCGACGGGAAGCTCGTCGAGCGATGGGGCAGCAGCGACGAGCTCGGCATGCTGCGTCAGCTCGGTCTCACGACGTGATGGCCCTCGAAACCACTGTCAGAGCTGGACGCCGGGCCGGTGCTGCGGGCCGCGGGGACCGTAGTCGACCTCCGCCATTCCGTGGCCGGAGTCGATGACGAGCTGCGGGGCGTCGTACTTGTCCATGATCGCCTCGATGAAGATCATGCTGTCGTGCGGGGCGGCCAGTGCCTCCTTCAGTTCGGCCGGTGTCCGCACGACGAATGTCCGGGCGGTCGTCCCCGGGTGAAGGACCTTCGGCAGCTCGGCGTAGGCCCAGTTGGCGATGTCGTTGAAGTGCCCCTGCTTGCCGCAGATGGTGCGTTCGACCGTGTAGCCGCCGTTGTTGATCAGAAAGATGACGGGCTTGAGGTCGTGCCGGAGAATCGTCGACACCTCCTGCGCCGTGAGCTGGAAGGCCCCGTCGCCCACGAAGAGCAGGTGCCGCCGCTCCGGCGCGGCCAGGAGCGTGCCGAGGACCGATCCCACGCTGTAGCCGATCGAGCCCCAGACCGGCTGGGGGACGATGGAGCACTTCGGCGGCAGCCGCAGGCTCCAGCAGCCCGCCTCGGAGGTGCCGTCCTCGGCGATCAGCACGTCGCCCTCGCGGATGAAGCCCTGGACCATGCTCCAGTACGCCGCCTGGGTGAGCGGGCCCGGCATCACGGCCGCGCCCGGCTCCTGCGGTGTCTCGGCCTGCCGGGAGTAGCCCGAGGTCCTGGCGGGTGCCCTGTCGACGACCTGGCGGAGCAGTTCCTTCAGATAGACGGCCTGGTAGTTGTCCGAGCCGATGTCCACGGCGTCACCGCGGGCGTCGATCCGTCCGGCGGGAAGCGCGTCGCTGAAACCACCGGACGTCGTGTCCACCCGCCGTACGCCGACCGCCAGCAGGCCGTCGCTGTTCTCCACCATCTCGCGGATGTCGGACTTGCTGCCCGCTCCCGCGTAGAGGCCGAGGAAGTACGGGCTGGTCTCGTCGACGAGCCCCTTGACGGTGTTGACGGCGGCGATCGGCAGCCGCATCCTGTCCGCCAGCTCCAACAGCTCGCCGGTCACATCGAAGCGGTCTGCGTCGATGTCGACGAGGATCACGGGCGAGCGCGCGCTGGTGAGCCGGGCGACGATCGCGTCGGCGCAGGTGCTCAGCCGTTCGGGATCGCTCGCCGGCATGGCCAGCTCCAGCGGCTCCGGCGGGACCTCGACATCCAGGTAGGCGATGTCGGACGGCAGTTCCAGGTAGACCGGGAGCTTGCGCTGCCAGGCGGTGCGGATGAGCCGGTCGATCTCCGTCACGGCGTTCTGTGGCGTCAGCCTGGCCTGTGCCACCGTGACCTGGGTGTAGCCGCGCATGACGTCGTCGTACTCGGTGTCGCCCGAGGTGTGGTGCATCAGCAGCTTGCGGTCCAGCGCCTTCAACGGAACCGACCCGCAGACGCACACGACGGGTACGTGCTCACTGAAGGCGCCGGCGACACCGTTGATGGCGCTCCAGGCGCCGACGCCGTGGGTCACCACGAGGCCCGAGATGCCGGCGAGCCGCGCGTACCCGTCGGCCGCGTAGGCGGCGTTCAGCTCGTTGCAGTTGCCGACCCATGTGAACTCGTCGCGCTCCTCCATCTGCAGCAGGAACTCAAGGTTGTAGTCGCCGGCCACTCCGAACAGGTGTGAGATGCCCGCCTCCTTCAGGCGGCGCAGCAGGAAGTCGCCGATGGTCATGGTCGAACGCGCGGTCGTGGTCGTCATGTCGTTCCCTGTCTCGCGGCTTCCCGAGCACCTCGTGCCTCCCCCAGGCAAACCCGCCGGGAAGGCCCCCGCGACCCGGAGGCAGCCGCAGGAGTGACCAGGTGGGGTGGGCGCCGTCGCCCCGGGCGACTCGGCTGTGGTCGTCCTGAGACATTCTCCGCGAGAGCAGGCGGGCAGGAATGGTGTCGACCATGGCTCTGACGGTGAACACCCGCGGAGCCGTTGAACAAGGCAAGGAGTGTTCATCATGCGTACCAACCGGAAGATCGCCGTCACCCTCGCTGCCATCCTCGCGGCCACCGCGCTGACGGGTGCCGCCGGTGCGGGAGTCGCGCAGGCTTCGCCGGCGACGGGCGGGAGTGCGGCCCCTTCCGCCTGCCGTCCGGCCAACCACACCGCGAAGATCACCGACGCGCCCGCCAGCGCGGGGCACCGTCACTACCGCGTCACCCTGACCGCGCCGCGCGGGTACGAGCCGTGCGAGCTGGCCGGTTCGCCCACCGGCGTTCGGTTCTCGAACCATGGCTCGGACAGCGGGGTCACCGCGGGCAGCTACGGCGGCCAGGGGACTGTGGTGACCTTCGGTCCGGGCCGCCCGGTGCACTTCGACATCCAGGTTCCGAGCAGCCGCCCCGGTACCCCCGCGGACGAGGCATCGTTCACGCTCCGGGCCCCGGGCGGGCAGATCCCCGGCACATCTGTCGCGGAGGGCAGGCTCAAGGTGGCCGCCGGCGCCCTCGTCGGTCCGGTGCAGCGCGGCGCCTGACCTGCTTCCGTACCCCGGTGACGTACCCCGGTGGCGTTCCGCAGCGGCGCGAATTCGGCGATGTGAAAGGCTATTTGAGGCAAAATCCGGGCCTGGGGGCATTGCCGACGCGGTCGGCGGTGTGCCGGAGAATGGGGTGATGACCGCGCCCCGCGTTCGGGAAGGATCCTTTGGTGTCATTCGTCCGGGAAGAGTTGATCAGGCCGTTAGTGGTGTCGCTGTCCGGGCACGCGACCGACCGGCGGGCTTTCACGGACAGCCGGCGCACCGTGACGTACGGGGATCTGCTCTCCGTCAGCGGTGCGCTCGCCATGGGGCTCGGGGCGGGGCGCGGTGACCGGGTACTGATTCATATCGGCAGTCGCGTCGACTTCGCCGAGTACTGCCTGGCGGTGCTGCGGTCGGGCGCGGTCGGCGTGCCGGTGAGCGTGCGCTCGACCGAGGCGGAACTCTCCTACTACGTCGATGACTCCGGCGCGACGTTGTTCATCACCGAAGCCCGGCACGCGGCGATAGCGCGGCGGCTGTGCGAGGGACGGCCGCGGCTGCGCGTGTTGATCGTCGAGGACGGGCCGGTCGCCGTGGCGGGTTCGCCGGCCGACGACCTCGGCCTGGACGAACCGGCCTGGCTGCTCTACTCCTCGGGCACGACGGGTCCGCAGAAGGGAGTGCTGACCACGCAGCGCGCGATGCTGTGGTCGGCGGCCGCGTGTTACGGCCCGATGCTCGGGCTGTCCGAACAGGACACGATCCTCTGGCCGTTGCCGCTGCACCACTGTTACGGGATGTCGCTGGCGTTCGTCGGGACGGTGGCGATCGGCGCGCACACCCGGATCGCCGACGGCGACCTGGCCCCGTTGTTCGCCGAGTATCCCGGGTGCGTCCTCGCCGGTGTGCCGGCCACCTATCTTCAGCTCCGGCACGAAACGCGGAGCGTGGCCACTCCGCCCCGGCTGAGCGTCACGGCGGGCGCGCCCTGCACCGAGGCGACGCGCGCCGCGGTCATGGATCTGTTCGGCACCCCGCTGCTGGACTGCTACGGAGCCACCGAGACCAGTGGCAAGATTGCCGTCCAACTGCCGGGCGAGACCGGCCTGACGCCCGTGCACGGAGTCGAGATCCGCATCGCGGACGGGGAGATCCTCGTACGCACCCCAGGACTCATGTCGGGGTACCACGGCCGGCCCGCCACCTCGGTTGACGACGGCTGGTACCGGACCGGCGACGCGGGCCGGATCGACGACGGCCGGCTCACCGTCGCCGGCCGGATCGACGATGTGATCGTCTGCGGCGGCCAGAATGTGCACCCGCTGGAAGTGGAAGCCGTGATCGCGGAAGCGCCGGGGGTGCGCGATGTGCTGGTCGTCGGCCGGCCCGACGACCTGGTCGGCGAGATCCCGGTGGCGTTCGTCGTACCGGAAGCGGATGGCTTCGATCCCGAGGAGCTGCGCCGGCTGTGCCTGCGCCGGCTTTCGGTGTTCAAAGTGCCGGTGGAATTCCGGCGGGTCGACGCGCTACCCCGTACGTCCTCGGGGAAACCCCTGCGCAAGGCCATGGCGGAGCGGATCGCGGACCCGGCCGAGCCGAGCCCGGCGGCGCTGGAAGAGCTGGTACGCGGCGAAACCGCCGCCCTGTGCGGCGGCGGGGAAAGCGACGGAAACGGGGAACGCGACGGCAACGGGGAACGCGGCGGCGTCGCGGAGAGCGGCGGCCGATGGCGCGATCGTGCGTTCACGGAGCTGGGCCTGTCGTCGCTGGGCGGCGTGCAGTTGCGGCACAGGATCGCCGCGCTGACCGGCATCGCCCTGCCGCATTCGCTCATCTACGACTTCCCCACCCCCGGCGACCTGATCGGCGAGCTGACACGGATCCGGGCCACCGGGGCGGCGTCCGTCTCCGCGGCGTCCGCCTCCGCCGCGACCGTACCCGTACCCGTACCCGCCTCCGAGCCGTCGGCCGGGCGGCGGCCCGCGCCCGAGCCGATCGCCATCGTGGCGATGGCGTGCCGGTATCCGGGTGGTGTCCGGTCGCCGGAGGATCTGTGGCAGCTGGTCTCCGACGGTGTCGACGCGACCGGCGACTTCCCGGCCGACCGGGGCTGGGACCTGAGCGGAATGTACGACCCCGATCCGGACCGGATCGGCGGCTCCACCACCCGGCGCGGCGGCTTTCTCCACGACGCGGCCGAGTTCGACGCCGGGATGTTCCGGGTCTCACCGCGCGAGGCGCTCGCCACCGACCCGCAGCAGCGGCTGCTGCTGGAGACCTCGTGGGAGCTGTTCGAACGCGCGGGTATCGATGCCACGACGCTGCGCGGCAGTGCCACAGGTGTGTTCATCGGCGTGATGAACGAGGATTACGCGAGCCGGTTCGACACACATGAGCTGGAGGGGCGGCTGGGCATCGGGTCGTCGCACGCCCTCGCGTCCGGGCGGATCTCCTACACATTCGGGCTCACCGGTCCCGCCGTCACGGTCGACACGGCGTGCTCGTCGTCCTTGGTCGCCCTGCACTGGGCGGCGAAGGCACTCCGTACGGGTGAGTGCGACCTCGCGCTGGCCGGTGGCGCGACGGTGATGGCGACGCCGAGGACGTTCCTGGCGTTCAGCAGACAGCGGGGCCTGTCGCCGGACGGCCGCTGCCGGTCGTACGCGGCGGACGCCGACGGAACGGCCTGGTCGGAGGGGGCCGGGACGGTACTGCTGGAACGGCTCAGTGACGCCCGTCGGCACGGGCACCCGGTACTGGCGGTACTGCGGGGTTCGGCGGTGAACTCCGACGGGGCGTCCAATGGGCTCACCGCACCCAGCGGACCTGCGCAGCGCGCGCTGATCACCTCGGCGCTCGCGGACGCCGGCCTGTCCGCCGGGGACGTCGACGCGGTCGAAGGGCACGGGACGGCGACACCGCTGGGCGACCCGGTCGAGGCGGCGGCCCTGCTCGCGACCTACGGCCAGGGCCGGGAGCGGGACCGGCCGTTGTGGCTCGGCTCGGTGAAGTCCAACCTCGGGCACACCCAGGCGGCGGCCGGTCTGGCCGGCGTGGTCAAGATGGTCGAGGCGATACGGCACGGGCGGCTGCCGCGCTCGCTGCACGCGGACACCCCGAGCCCGCGTGTCGACTGGTCGGCCGGTGAGGTGTCGCTCCTCGCGACGGCCCGGCCATGGCCCGAGACCGGCCGGCCACGGCGTGCGGGCGTGTCCTCGTTCGGGATCGGCGGCACCAACGCGCATGTGATCATCGAGGAGGCTCCGCCCGCGGACCCGGTCACGCGGGGCGGGTTCCCCGCCGCGCCATGGCTGCTCAGTGCCGCCGACGGCACCGCGCTGCGTGCCGTCGCGACCGCGCTGCTGGAGGCGCCCGACGATCTCGATGTCGGCTACACGCTGGCGGTGGGCCGGGCGCCCCTCGACCACCGGGCCATGGTCGCCGCGGGCGACCGGGCGGCCCTGCGCGCGCTGGCCTGCGGCGAACGCGAGGGGGCGACCGCGCCCGCCGACGCGCGCGTCGCCTACCTGTTCAGCGGTCAGGGCGCGCAGCGAGCCGGCATGGGCAGGGGGCTGGCCCGGCGGTTTCCCGTGTTCGCCGAGGCTTTCGACCGAGCCTGCCAGGCGCTCGGCGGGCAGGCGCTCGGCGGCCAGGTCCGCGAGGCCGCTTTCACCGGTGCGGCACTGGATCGCACCGACCGCGCGCAGCCGGCCCTGTTCGCGTTCGAGGTCGCGCTCTGCCGGCTGCTGGAGTCCTGGGGCGTACGGCCGGACGTGGTCGTCGGACACTCGGTCGGTGAGATCGCCGCCGCGCATGTCGCCGGTGTGCTGTCGCTGGAGGACGCCGCGACGCTCGTCGCCGCCCGCGGGCGGCTGATGGCGGAACTGCCGGCCGGTGGCGTCATGATCGCGGTGGCGGCCACCGAGGCCGAGGTCGCACCGCTGGTGGCCGAAGTCGCCGACCGTGTGTCGATCGCGGCGGTCAACGGCACGCATTCCGTCGTGGTGTCCGGGGAAGAGGCCGCGACGACCGCCATCGGCCGCCGGTTCCGCCGCGCCACCCGGCTGCGCGTCAGCCACGCGTTCCACTCGCCCCTGATGGAGCCGGTGCTCGACAGGTTCCGCGCGGTCGCCGAGAGTCTCGTCTACCACCGCCCGGGGATGCCAGTGGTCTCCGGGCTGACCGGGGGACCCTCCGACGCGATGGACTCGGCCGAGTACTGGGTGCGGCACGCGAGGCACACCGTACGGTTCTCCGACGCGCTGTCCGCCCTCGTCGGGTCCGGTGTGACGACCTGTCTTGAAGTCGGCCCCGACGCCGTGCTCAGCCGCGCGGCGGCGGCCGTGCTGCCCGCACTCCCGGCCTCGTCCAGTCCGGCGCGCTCCGGACAGGACGAGGCCGGGACGCTGCTGAGCGCGGTCGGCGCCCTGCACACGGCCGGGATCTCCGTCGACTGGCGATCCGTGTACGCGGGCAGCGGCGCCCGGCTGTTCCCGCTGCCCACCTATCCCTTCCAGCGCAGGCGTTACTGGCTCGATCCGCCGCGGCCCGCAACCGGCGGCCCCGGTCACGCGCTGCTCGGTCCCGCCCTCGTCGCACCCGATTCACCCCGGATCGTGCACGGCGGCTCGATCGGCGTCCGGGCCCACGGATGGCTGGCGGACCACGCCGTCGGCGACTCGGCCGTGGTACCGGCGAGCGTGTTCGTCGAGATCGCGTTGCAGGCCGGGGCGGCGGCCGGCGTCGATGAGCTGACGATCGAGGCCCCGCTGCGGCTGACGGCCGAAGACGTCCAGCTCCAGGTGGTCGTCGACGGACAGCGGATCGACATCTACGCCAGGCGGCGACCGTCCGACCCGTGGACACGGCACGCGTCGGGCCGGCTGCGGGCCGTGCGCGGTCCGGCTCCTGAGCGGTACGGGGCCGAGTGGCCACCCGCCGGCGCCGAGCGGATCGAGTTGGCGGACCGTTACGACGCCTTCGGTTACGGTCCGGCGTTCCGCGCGGTGACCGCCCTGTGGCGCCGGGGCGACGAGGTGTTCGCCGAGGTCGGTCTTCCTGACGGCGTGGACGGCAGGTTCGGGCTGCATCCCGTGCTGCTGGACGCGGCCGTGCACGCGGCGGCGCTGGCGGAGGGCCCGGCCGGCGGGGCGCGGGTGCCCTTCGTATGGAACGGTGTCGAGCTGCACGCTCCGGGCCGGGGGACCGCGCGAATCCGGTGTGTGCGCACCGCGTCCGACACCATCGGCGTCGATGTCTTCGATCACGCCGGCGAGCCGGTCGCGACGGTGGCATCGATGTTCACCAGGCCGATGGCGCCGCAGGACACCATGCTGTTCCGGCCACGATGGATTCCGGTGCAGGCCGTGCCGGCCGTGCGGACCGTACCGGCCACCGGCGAGACGACGTTCGTCGAGATCGTCGACGACGGAGGTGACAGAGGTGACGGGGGTGCCGGGGGTGACAGGGGCGAAGGCACGGGCGACGTGGGCGCCGGCATCCGTCTGCTGACGACCCGTGCCCTGGCTGCCCTGCACGACTGGCAGGGCAGTTCCGGCCGCCTCGTCGTCGTCACCAGGAACGCCACCACCTCCGATCCGGACCTCGCGTCCGCGGCCGTCTACGGCCTGGCGAGCGCCGCCGCCGCCGAACACCCGGAACGGATCGCTCTGGTCGACCTGGACGCCGATCTGCCGCTGAGCCGCGTACGGGAACTCGTGGGCGGCAGCCTTGAGCCGCAGCTCGCCATCCGCAACGGTGTACCGCACGCGCTGCGGATCACACCGGCGGCGCCGAGCGACACCCGCCCGATCGACCCGGCCGGGACCGTGCTGATCACCGGCGGAACCGGCGCGCTCGGTGCCCTGACGGCCCGGCACCTGGTCCACGAGCACGGCATCCGGCATCTCCTGCTGGTGAGCCGGCGCGGCCCGGCGGCGCCGGACGCGGAGCGTGTGCGGAAGGAACTGTCCGAGCTGGGTGCCGCCGTGCGCATCGTCGCCGGTGACGTGGCCGACCGTACCGGGGTGGAGAAGTTGATCGCGGAGTGCGACCCGCCGTTGACCGCGGTGGTGCATACGGCGGCCGTGCTCGACGACGGTGTGCTCGGCGCCCAGACGCCGACGCGTATGGACACCGTGCTGCGGCCGAAAGCCGACGCGGCCTGGGTGCTGCACGAGGCCACCCGGCACCTTCCGCTGTCGGCGTTCGTGCTCTTCTCCTCTGTCGCGGGCCTCTTCGGCAAGGCCGGACAGGCCAACTACGGCGCGGCCAACCGGTTCCTGGACGCCCTGGCGTGCCATCGCCGTGCGCTCGGTCTGCCGGCGGTGTCGCTGGCGTGGGGGTTGTGGGAACTGGGCAACGGTCTCGGCGACCAGATCTCCGACCTCGCCCGGCGCCGCATCAACGTGTCCGGCATCGCCGGTCTCGACGCGAAACAGGGGCTCGCGCTGTTCGACGCCGCCATCGGCTCGGCCGAACCGGTCCTGGTGCCGGTCCGGTTGGACCCGGACGCGTCGGTCCTGCCGCCGATCGTCGGCGGCCCGGTGCGCGAGCACCAGCCGCCGGCCCGGCGGAGCTGGCCCGCGCGGATGTCGAAGCCGGAGCTGCGCGCGCTGTTGAACGGCGAACTCTCCGCCGTACTCGGCCGGCCGGACCCGGCCGGGTTTCCCGGCGACAAGCCGTTCGTCGAACTCGGCTTCGACTCGCTGGCGGTGATCGAGGTCCGTACCCGGCTCAACCGGCTCACCGGGCTCGACCTCCCGGCGAGTCTGCTGTTCGACAAGCCGACGGCCGACGCGCTCGCCGATCATCTGTACGGCGAACTGTCCCGCCCGGCGTAAGGGATGCGTGGACCGGCCGCCAGGCCCCACCGACTGGACCTGGCGGCCGGACCTGGCGCGCGTGCCTCTGCAGGCGACGAACCGGTCCATCGGAAGCCGCGACTACATCTCGATGATTTTCGTGATGCCGCGGTCGTCGAGGTGCCCGGGGTCATCGCGGCGGCCGGCCCGGACGATCGCGGGGTGCGTGCCCTGGTCGATCAGGGAGAAGAAGCGCTCGGCGAAGGCCCAGTCGGGGGCGCGGGTGCCGTCGAGGAGGAGGGCGGTACCACGGGGGGCGGGTACCGGCGGGTGGTCGCGAAGACGGGCGATGAGGTCGGCGAGGCGCTGCCCGGCGGGTTTGGGCAGATTGGCGGTGGTGAGGAGGCCGAGGTCGTACTCAAGGTCGGCGAACCCGGTGAGGCTCCGGTCGATGTCGTGGGAGGCCCACCAGGTGATGCCCCATAACTGGTCGCAGGTCAGGGCGGCGGTGGTGAATGCCTCGGTGAAGTCCGGGATGGTTTCCGCGGGGATCCATTGGGGTGCCGCGCCGTACTCCTGCAGCCAGACAGGCCGACGGGCTTCGGACTGGTGTGCTTTGGCGAGTTCGAGGAGATATTCGCCGAGGTGGTGGGTGGCGGTGGCCGGGTGGCCGTAGCGCTTCAGCGCTCCGGTGAATTCGATCCAGGCGTGGACGGGGGTCGCGTTGCCGGTGCGGGCCAGGACGTCGCGGCTGAAGGGTGCGGAATCGGTGAGCCACGGCGCGTGGTCGAACCCGGCGACGTGCATGCGACCCGGTGCGACGGTCGCGCAGTGGTCGAGCAGACGCTGGGTCCAGGCGTCTCCTTGGTCCCTCGTGATGTCGTTGCCCGGGTACTGGCACAGCACATTCGGTTCGTTGGCGATGTCGAACCCAAGGAACCGGGGGTGCGTGGCGATACGTTCGGCGATGGCCGCCAGCAGGTCGAGCTGAGCGGAGACGGCCCGCGGATCGACGAACATGTTGACGCTCTCGTGCTGCCAGGCGGGGCGGAAGTGGAAGCCACTGAGCCAGCCGTTGAGGACGGTGACGCTGACGTCCAGGCGGCATCCGTCCGCGAGGTCCATGAGCTCCTGGAGGCGGTCGAGTGCCGACGTGCTGATGTGCCCCGGATTCGGCTGGAAGACCGGCCAGAGACAGTGGATGCGAATGTGGTCCATGCCCAGCTCGGCGATGGCCCGCAGATCGGCTGCGACGGCGGACGGCTCCCAGTCCAGCCAGCTGTACCACCATCCCTGTGACGGAACGTAGTTGACGCCGAATCTTGGTGTGGGAGCGGCGGTGGCGCGGATTACCTCTTCCATGACGCGTCGTCTCCTCGAAGGTCCGGGATGTGGGGCGCGAGCCTCACTGCCGCGCGGTTCTGACGTGCTCGGGCCAGCCGAGCTGAAAGCCCAGCACTCCGGTCAGTACGTGCTGGAAGGCTTCCAGGCACGCCGGATCGTTGCGGACCTTCCGGGGGACGGTTCCGGTGTTGAGGCAGTGCGCGGCCAGCGCCCCGGCGGCCTCACCGATGTTCCACTCCACCGGATGGAGCCGGTAACAGCCGTTCGTGATGTGTGTGGTTCCGATGTTCTTGTTGGCCGGCAACAGATTCTCCACACGCCGCGGAATCAGCGCGCCCAGGGGGATCTGGAACGGGTAGTCGGCGATGTCGATGTACGAATGGGGGCCGTCCGGGCCTCCGGTGCTCGGGTGCAGGTCGATGCGGTACGAGCCGACGCCGACGGAGTCGGGAAAGATCTCCGACCCGACGGGGAGCCCCGCCTGTGCACGTGCCTCGACCCCCACATGTTGCTCCAGGACCGTGAACTCGGCCTGGATACGGCGTGATTCACGAATGTAGGGGCGCATGGCGAGCCCATCGCCGGTGCCCAGGACGTCGCCGCGCGGCCGCAGACCCGGATAGCCTGTGCCGCCGTCCAGTCGTGGCGCTTCGGTCTGCATCCAGTACAGGAAGGACAGACTGTGCTGTCGGGAGGCGGCCAGGTGGCGCTGCCGGGTCTGCTCGTCCACGCCGGTCAGCGGACCGGCCATGTAGTCGATCTGTGGCCAGTTGACCAGGGAGATGTCGCTCCTGTAGCGGCCGGGTTCGTAGTGCGCGGCGCTGAAGACGCGGCGGTAGTTCCAACGGTCCGGAGCGGGGTGGCCGCGCGGCGAGTCCTCGTGCTCGAAGACCGCCTGATGCCGTGGTGCGAGCGTTCGCGGATGCACGTCCTGCCAGGACAGCAGCGGGCCCGGCCAGCAGGCCGGCCGGTAGTCGCGCCAGAAGGCGTAGTCGATGGGGCGGTCGATGGTGAAATCGCCGTCCGGGTGGTAGTCCATGGCGAAGCACCAGGTGAAGGACTGCTGGTCCAGCGGGTTGGCCGGGCCGTCCGGCGCGTGTAGTTCTCCCGTCTCGTCGCGGCTCTCCGCTCCGGTGACGTGCTCGATGCCCGCGAGTTCCAGCACGTCACCCAGTTCCGTGGCGTCCAGGACGTACGGAGCGCTCACGGTCGATTCGTCGCCGGACACCTTGGACCGCAGGGTGACAGCACTCACCCGGTCGCCGTCGGTGTGTACGGCCACCGGTTCGTGCTGTTCCACCACCCTGAGCTGGGCGTCGGCCCGGTAGGGGGCGAGCAGTTCCTCGATGGCGATGACGCCGACGCGCGGCTCGTGGCAGACGGCGCTGACCGCACCCCCGCCAGGATTCAGCAGCGGTGCGGTGCGGGCGTCCTCGTTGAGGTCGTAGTTGCGCCGGTAGAACTCGCGAATGTTCTGCCGTAGCCGCCGGTAGCTGCGGGTGGCACCTTGCTGCTCGATCCACGGGTGCTCGTCAGGCGGCACGGCCTGGGAGGTGATCTGGCCGCCGAGCCACGGCGATTCCTCCGTCAGCACGACGCGACGGCCGAGCCGGACGGCGGCGAGCGCGGCGGCGACACCGCCGAGGCCGCCGCCGACCACGAGGACATCGGTTTCCTGCACCGTCATGGGCGACCTCCGGTCGGCAGAGCGTGAAGAGCCCGCGCCGCGGACTGCGGGCCGGCGCCCAGGAAGTAGGGCGGGAAGACCGGGGCGGGCCAGGCGCCGCAGTACGGCGTGCCGCTGATCCCGGAGTTGCCGCCGCCGTCGGTGAGGGCGAACGCGCTGCCCTGGCAGTTGTAGACCGGGGAGGGAGCGCCGACGCCGTTCGCCTTGACGTTGGTGACCTTCGCGGAACCCGGTGTTTGTACCTGAAGGGCGAACGTGCCGGTTCCCTCGATGGTGACGTCGGTGAGGTTCACATTGCTGACGGTGCCCTCGACCCACTGCACCGCCTCGTACGGGCTCTGCTGGATCAGTGTGTCGCTGACGTTGATGGGTCCGGCTATCGCGCCTTCGCTGCCGTCGAACCATAGCGAGCCGATGCCGAACTGCCAGGTCGGTGAGAGATTGCCGTTACGGATCAGGGTGTTGCGGGAGATCGTGGTGGTGCCGACCGGTGTGGAGTCGTACCGCTGGCCGACATGGATGCCGCCGCCCCCGGCGAAGCCGGTGTCCCGCACCAGGTTGTCGCTGACGGTGTTGTCGTGGCCGCCGTAGACGGCGATGCCGTTGGCGAGGGTCTGCATTCCCACGGTGTTGCGGGAGATGGTGTTGTAGGCGTCGGCACCCTTGCCCGCGTGGGACCAGGCGGCGATGCCGTCGTCACCGGTATTGCGGATGTCGCTGTCGGTGAAGACTGAATGGGTCACCCCGCCGTGGAAGTTGGCGCCGTCGGCGGTCACGTTCCGAATGCGCAGCCGGCTGAAGGTCAGGTTGTCGAGGGGACCGTCCATCCAGGCCCCGACCTTCATGTGCTCGATCCACACGCGTTCCACCGTGGAGTCGCTCATCGTGCCGCCGATGCCGTTGACCTGATCGGCGTCGTCGCGCTCCTGGACATCGCCGAAGATCGCGAAGTCCCGCAGGTGCACGTCGGTGCTCGCCGAGGGCGCGTAGTTTCCGTAGAAGCCGGGCGCGCTGCCCGTGACCTTCGAGTACCACATTCCGGCGCCCGCGATCGTGACGTCGTCGACGGCGATGTGGCCCGGGATCTTGTACGTGCCGGGCGGTATCCATACGGTGCCGCCGGGTCCGGCCGCGCTGATCGCGGCCTTGAACGAGCTGGTGGAGTCGTTCGCACCGGAGGCGTCAGCCCCCTTGCTGGTGACCGACACCGAGCCGGCGGGCTGTGACCGGGCGGCGTCGACCTTCTCGAAGTCGGCGAAGTCGATGGTGTAGGAGGCGGCGGCGCCGGGCGTGTCGGCGACCTGCAGCGTGAAGGTGGTGCCGGCCGGATAGGTCGTGGAGAACAGCCGGTGCGCCTCGTCGTAGAAGTGGTGCGGCCTGGTGCCCGGCGTGTTGGTGAACGGATAGGCGCCGTAGTACCAGCTGTAGGCGTTGGTCAGCGTGAAGTCGGGCTGCTTGACGCCGTTGATGTACAGCGACAGCGGGGCGGTGTAGACCGAACCGTCCGGGGTGTCGGGGATGCTGTAGCGGAAGACCATCGAGTTGGTGGCCACCGGTGTGGTGAACGTGACGTACCTGCCGCTGCCCCGGAGCGTCACGGCCTTCCGGTACGACGCTTCGGCCGCCAGTTCTGCCGGGGTGTAACTCGGCCCGATCACGGTGCCGTTGGTGGCCGATCGCTCCGCCTGCACCTCGCTGTAGGGCAGATCCGCGCCGCTGCCGCCGACGGCCGTGCCGGAGGCGGCGGTCGCGGACGGAGCGGTCGGGTCGAGCACGCCGCCCAGGACGAGCAGGGCGCTGACACCGGCCGTGGCAACCGCTTTTCTCAGCATTCTCAGAGATCTGATGGGTGAATTCACTTGGTGCTCCTTTCGGTGCGGGGTGCGGGGTGCGGGATGCCGGGCCCGTGTCCGGCCGTCAGCCGGCGGCCGGGCCGAGCGGACGCTCTTCCAGCCCGGTCATCGCCCGCGCGGTGAAGCCGAGCAGCCGGGTCGCCGCCGTGGTATCGATGGGGGTCTGCCGACCGGGAATGGGCCGGCGTAGCGGGGTGTCGGGGTGGTAGGCGGCGATCAACTCCTCGGTGGAGTAGGGGGCGAGGGTGTCCGGTGCCGCGGTGAACACGGTGTGGAAGCCGCGCAGCGGCACCGTGACGGCCCGCCAGGCGGCTTCGGCCGCGTCGTCGACGTCGAGGTAGGCCCAGGAGTCGGCAGCTGTCGCGCCGGGGTCGGCGAGGGTCGCGGCCAGCCGTGCGGACAGTCGTGTCTCGTTGGAGACGAAGGGGTAGCGAATGGCGACGATGTCCATGCCGTGGCGGCGGCTCATCATCTGGGCCGTGGCCTCGTCGGCCTGTTTCGACAGCGCGTACGGGTCGGTGATCTCCAGCGGGATCTCTTCGTCGATCGGGTAGTACGCGGGGTGCAGCCGGGTGGTGGCCCAGGCGATGCCGAGAATCGAGTAACTGCTGGCGATCATCGCCCGGTTGACACCGGCCCGACCGGCCTCTTCCAGTACGACGAAGGTGGCGCGGGTGTTGCCGCCGAACACCTCCAGCGGAGTGCCGTGTCGCGGCGAGGGCAGCGCCGCGAGGTGAATGACGGCGTCCACGCCGGCCAGTGCCTCGCGCACGGTCACCGGGTCACCGGCGTCTCCGGTGACCACCCGGTCCACCGACAGGTCACCGGGGTCGTCGAGCACGAGCGCGGTGGCCCTGACCCCGTGGGAACGAAGCAATCCGGTAGCGGCGCGCCCGATCAGCCCGGCAGCACCGGTGACCAGCACCCGTCTCGGCCGATGGGCCTCGCCGCTCGTCATCCGGCGCGTCACGGCGCCTCGAGTCCGCCGTCGGGGCGACGCACGCGTGCCGCCCATGCCTCGTGCAGAAACCTCGTCGGGGGATACTGCGCCGCCGCCTTCTCGTCCAGTTCCACGCCCCAGCCGGGCTTCTCGGACGGAGTGAGGTGGCCGTCCTTCACCACGGGAGTGCCGGAGAAGATCTCGTGCGTGGCGTCGTTGTACTCGTGCGACTCCTGGAAACCGAACGCGGGAGTGGAGATGTCGACAGCGAGGTTCGCTGCCACTCCCACCGGGGAGATGTCGCCGGGTGAGTGGAACGCGGTCCGTACGCCGCAGAGTTCGGCCAGTGCGACGAGCTTGCGGGTCGGGGTCAGCCCGCCCACCGAGGAGGTGTGCAACCGCAGCAGGTCCACACCGCCGTCCTTGATCAGCCGGGCCGCATCGGTCACCGAGCCGATCTGCTCGCCCACCGCGATGGGCACCGGGGAAGCGGCGCGGACCTCCGGCAGCCGGTCGTAGTGCTCGGGTGCGATGACGTCCTCCAAGAACGACAGCCCGTACGGCTCCAGCGCACGGGCCAGGACCACCGCCTGTTTCGGGGTGAGCCGGCTGTGCACGTCGTGCATGAGATTGATCTCCTGCCCCAGCCGCTGCCGGGCGCCGGCGAAGAGCGCGGGGGTGGTACGCACATAGCGCTCGACGTCCCAGCCGTCGGGGTGCGGTGAGCGCGGGTAGCCTCCGGGAGCGCCCGGAGCGCCGTATGTCCCCACGCCCGGCTGGCCCGTCTGCAGTCGTACGTTCCGGTAGCCGCGGGCGATGAGCTCTTCGGCCCGGTCGAGGGTGGCCTCGATCGTGGGAGCCGCGGCGTGGCTGTAGACCTCGATCGCCGCCCGGGTGCGTCCGCCGAGCAGTTCGTACACCGGCAGTCCGGCGCGCTTGCCGGCGAGGTCCCACAACGCCTGGTCGATGCCGGAGAGCGCGTTGTTGAGCACCGGTCCGTTGCGCCAGTAGGACGAGTAGTGCACCAGTCTGGTGATGTCCTCGATGTCGGCGGGGTGCCGGCCGATCACGAGCGGTGCCATGTGCCGCTCAACGGCGGCGACCACCGCCTCATAGCGCTGGGTGAAGGTGGCGCAGCCGAGTCCGTGGAGCCCGTCGTCCGATGTGTCCACGCGCACGACCACCAGAGGCATGCCCTCCGGTGCTGTGACGATCGCCCGCACTCCGGTGACGCGCAGGCTGTCGCGGTGCGTCCATGGAGGGCTGGCCTGCGGAAGAGAGCCCGTGGCGTCGAGGAGGCGGTCCGGGTGGTGCCCAGTCATGTTTCTCCGCGTTCTGTGAGGTGCGATTCCGGCGCGGGCGGGAGCCCGTCCGGACTGTTCGAGCGCGGGCCGTGACGTCCGTGTCGTCCTCGGTCCGCATGCCGTGCGCGAGACACCTGGGCGGGTCCCTGGTGCTCAGCCCTTCGAGCCGGTCTCGCCGCCGACTCCGGCGACCACCTGTCGCTGGAAGACGACGAACAGCAGGAGTGGTGGCACGCTCGCCAGGAAGAGACCGGCGATGAGCAGTCCTTGGTCGGATGTCTTGGCGATGACGGGCAGAGCGACCGAGATGGGCTGCTTCTGTGGGTCGGTGAGTGCGATCAGCGGCCAGATGAACTCCTTCCACGACGCGACGAGGGTGAAGAGCGACACCACCGCCAGAACAGGCCGGGACATCGGCAGCACTATTCGGCACAGCAGGGTGAGTGGGCCCGCGCCGTCGACCCGTGCCGCCTCGTACAGTTCGGCGGGGATACCGTCGAAGAAGCGCTTCACGAGCAGCACGTTGAAGGCGTTGGCACCGGCGGGCAGCCAGATCGCCCAGAACGAGTCGATGAGGTTGACGCCCAGCAGCGGCATGTTCTGCACGGTGAGGTAGAGCGGAACCAGGCTTACGGTCGCCGGGACCAGCAAGGTGGCCAGCACCAGCGCGTACACGACCTTGCCGTAGCGGGGCTTGAGCACGGACAGTGCGAAGCCGGCGCTGGTCGACACGATCAGCTGCGCGATCAGACAGCCGAGGGCGAGGAGGACGCTGTTGAGCAGGTAACGGCCGATCTCCAGGTCGGTCAGGGCAGCGGCCAGGTTGCCGAATCGAGTCCGGGAGGGCCAGAGCGACAACGGGTACGACACGATGTCACTCGCCGGGGAGACAGCCGCCTTCAGCATCCAGAAGACCGGCCCGGCACAGAAGAGCACCAGAAGTGCCAGGACGGCGGCCTCGGTGGCGCGCAGTCCGATCCGCACCGCGGGCCGTCGCCGGTCGTGCGGAGAGATCAGCCGGCTCACCGGCTCGGCGTCTGTGCGGCGGTGAGCCGTACTCGCGGGCGCCGGGCTCTTGCCGGCTTCGGTGATCAGGCTCATGAGCTGCTCCAGCGGCGGGTGGACCAGAGGTACAGAGCGGACAGCAGTGACAGTGCCACCGCCAGCAGCAGCGACATGGCACTCGCGGCGCCGTAGTCGCCGTCGACGAAGGCGTAGCGGTAGACGAGGAGGAGCACGGTGACGGTGGCGTTCTCCGGGCCGCCGTCCGTCATCAGGTACGGCTCGGCGAACACCTGCAGCGTCCCGATGAGCTGCAGCAGCAACAACAGCAGGACGGTACCCCGGAGTTGGGGCAGAGTGATGTGCCAGACGCGGCGCCAGACGAGGGCCCCATCGGTCTCGGCTGCCTCGTACAGCTCCGGCGGGACGCGGGTGATCGCTGCCAGATAGATCAGCGTGGCCGAGCCCATGCCGGCCCAGGTCGATTCCAGCACCAGGCTGAACATGGCCGAGCGCGTCGACTGCAACCATGGGTAGGGGCCCAGGCCGGCCAGCCCCAGGACCTGGTTGAACAGGCCGTGGTCCGGCTCGTAGAACATCTGCCACAGCAGGACGCCCACCACCGGGGGCAGCATCACCGGCAGGTACACCAGGTACCGGTACAGACCCGCGAGGCGACGCAGCGTCGACATGTGCACGGCGAGCAGCAGGGGCAGCGGGAAACCGATGACCAGGGCGAGCCCGGCGAACAGCAGGGTGTTCCTGACGGCCGTGGTCAGCAGCGGATCTTCGATGATGCGGTGGAAGTTGCGCAGGCCGACCCACTGTGCCGGATCGACGAGATTGGTCTGCTGGAAGGACAGTTCAAGTCCCTTGACCACCGGCCACCAGGCGAAGTAACCGAAGCAGAACAACGCGGGGAGCAGGAACGCCAGTGCCACCAGGTCGTTGCGCAGCCGCCGTCGCGCTGTGCGGGGCGGGTCCTGCTCCATGGCGGCGTCCGCTCCGCGGACCGTCCTGCCGCGCGGGGGCGTCCGCACGTCCAGGGAGCTCACTGCCCACGCTCCAGCTCCGACGACACCTGCCTCGCGGCCTTTTCCAGGAGTGCGGCCGGGTCGGCGTCCTCCTTGGTGAGCACCGCCTGGACGACCGGGTCGAGTGCGGCGTAGATCTTCTGCGCGGCCACCGGCGGCTCGGTCAGCAGCTTCAGCCTGGGGTTGTTGTCGGTGTAGGGCCGGAAGTTGCTCAGCGGTACGTTCACGTACGGTTTGCGCGCCTCGTTGACCTTCTGCCGCACGGTCTCGGAGAAGGCGGCCACGCTGGGCACCCCGATGAGGATCTCGGGGTCGGCGGAGGTCATCCGGTCGCGCTTCACCGCCTCCTTGGGGTCGTAGTGAGCCTTCACGTACTCCGCCAGGATCCACTTGACGGCGGCCGACGTCTGAGCCGTGGTGGCCCTGGCGCTGACCATGACGACCGTGCCGCCCAGCTGTGTGGCATTGCCGCCGTCCTGCGGCATGGCGGCAATGCCGAAGTCCTTCAGCCGGCCACCGTACTGCTGCACCACCGGGCCCACCGCGTTCGGACCGTCGATGAACATGCCCGCCTCGCCGGCGGCGAAGCGGCGCTGGACGTCCATCTGGCTCTGGAGCTGGTTGCCACCCATGGAGTTGTCGACGAAACGCATGTCGTGGAGCAACTGGAGGGCGTTCCTGGTCGGTTCCCCGGTGAAGGCGGCGACGTACTTGTCTCCCCGCTTCTCCTCCATCGTGCCCCCGCGGGAGTAGGTGTACGACGTCAGGTGCCAGCCACCGGTGTTGTTGGTGGTCGTCTCGGCGTAGCCGACCTTTCCCGTCCTGTCATGGATGGCCTTCGCGGCCTGACGCACCTCCTCCCACGTCGTGGGCGGCTGGTCGGGGTCAAGACCGGCCTTGGTGAAGAGCGCCCGGTTGTAGACCAGCCCCATGCTGTAGGCCGCGCCGGGCGCGGTGAGGCCGTACACCTTCCCGGCCGCGTCCTTGGTGGGCGCCAGCAGCTTCTGGTTGTACTCGCTGTACTGCGGCCAGGACGTGAGCTCGGAGGTGATGTCCTTGACCTGACGGCGGGTGATCAGACCCTGCGGTTCGGTGAGTGGCACCGTGATCACGGTCTCCGCGGAACCGCCGGCCAGTTTCGCGGCGAAGGTCCGCGGGTCCCATGTGCTGTCCGTGGCCTGGACCGTGATGGCCGGGTTCGCCTTCTCGAACGCGGCGACCCTGGCCTGGAAGGCCTTCCGGCTCGCCGTGTCACTCTTCGGCGGCAGGCCCTGCACCGTGATGCTCACCTTGCCACTGGCACTGCCTTCGCCGGATGAGCAAGCCGCCAGTGAGCCGGTGAGTGCGGCGGCCACCACAAGGCCGACGGCCCTGGAGACAGATCTGCGGTACATCAGCGCGCTCCTGCCGATAGCATGGATGCAAAAGGTTTTGTACGCGGATGACACACGACGGTGCCACGGTGTTCACGAGGGAGTCAATAACCGTGCGTCAGCTGTTGGGGTACCCTCCGGGGCCGAAGGGGAGACGGAGGCAGAGTGACCGGGTCTGACACTCGCGGGCACGTCAATATCACCGATGTGGCACGCGAGGCCGGCGTCAGTATCACGACGGTCTCCCATGTCTTCTCCGGCCGTCGCCACGTGGCGGAGAAGACACGCGAGCACGTCCTGAACATCGTGCGTGAACTGGGCTACGAGCCGAATCAGGTGGCCCGGAGTTTGCGTACGCGGCGTTCGCACACGCTCGCGCTGATCATTCCGGACATCACCAACCCCTTCTACACGTCACTCGCCCGCGGCCTGCAGGACGTGGGAGCCGCCGCCGGCTACCAGGTGATCGTCTGCAACACGGACGGCGACCCGCGAAGTGAGCAGGCCGCGCTCAAACAGATGATCACGCGTCGCGTCGACGGCATTGGTTTCGCCGGTTACTTCAACCATGTCCGCGATGTCGCCCCGGTGCTGGCCAGCGGCATCCCTGTGGTGCTGGTCGGCGTGGGTACCCCGGGCCCGGGGGTGGATGTGCTCTCCACCGACGACATCGCGGCGGGTGAACTCGCGACCCGCCATTTGCTCGACCGCGGGCACCGCAGGATCGGCTTCATCACCGGACCCGAGCGGGAAGGCCCGCCGGCGGACCGAGTCGCGGGGTACCGCAAAGCGTTGTCAGAAGCGCACGTTCGTTTCCGCACGATCTATGTGGCGCGTACCCGATTCAGCAGGGACGGCGGGGCCGAGGCCATGGGCCGGCTGCTTGAGCTCTCGCACCCGCCGGAAGCCGTCATCTGCACCAACGACATGGTGGCCATCGGCGCACTGGACACGGCCCGGTCCCACGGCTTGCGTGTTCCGGATGACGTGGCGGTGATGGGCTTCGACGACATCGAGGCCGCGGCGCTCATATCGCCCTCCCTCACCACGGTGTCGGTGCGACCACGGGAGCAGGGGCAAGGTATCGGCCGGCTGTTGCTCCAGCGGCTGGAGGATCCAGCGGCTCAACCACCGCAGCGGGTGCTGTACGACCCGGCGGTCATGGCGCGGGAGAGCGCGTAGGGCGGGGCAGCGCGTCGGTTGCGTCGGACAACGACAACGGGCGCTTCGCTATGCTCGGCCGGGCGGAACCGTTCATGGTGAGCGGATCACTCACCCGAGTCGTCACATGGAACGCGGGAACGGGGAGACGTGGGAAGCAGCACGGTGGTGACCAATGGCCCGCGGTGACGTCCGTCGGACACGCGGGGGAGCCATGCTGGTCGCGGCACTGGCACTGGCACTGATCACCGGCTGTGGCGGCGGTGCGGCAGACACGGCGAGTGTCCGGAGCCCCGCGGGGTCCTCGGCCCGCTCGCCGGAGACGGCGGAGCCGGCGGCGACGATCGAGCGGGACAAGGAGCCGGTTCTCGAACGATTCCCGGAGTTCGGGGACATCACCGCCGTCGAATGGGTCACGAAGGTCCTCGGGAGGCCGTCGGAGATGCCCGGACCCACGGACTTCCGTGTCTCCGGCGTGGCCCAACTGGCCGACGCTGATGCCGAGCGGCTCCAGCAGGAGTACGACTGGGTGCCGGCCGAGGAGGCTCCTGCCACCCTGGCGGGGATCTCCTCCAGGGTGCCCGAGGGGGTGGCCTGGGAGGTGAGCAAGGGATTCACCTCCCAGGTGACGGGAGGAACGTTCGAAGCGACGTTCTTCCTCGATCCCGAGGCCGGGGTCATGGTGTTCGACGCCGTGAATCCGTCGGTCGCCCATTCCTGAGCAGTGCCGTTGTACTGCTTGGCCGACAGCCGCACGTCAGTGGAGTCACTGTCAGCGGACGGCGCAGGCGTCGCCGATCGCCTCGTCCAGAATCGACAGGCCGAGCGAGAGCTCGTCCTCGGTGGCGGTCAGCGGCGGTGCGATCCGGAAGACGCCGCCCATGCCGGGGAGTTGGACGATGTTCATGTGCAGGCCGAGTCGCAGACAGCGCCGGGTGACCCGCGCGCCCAGCTCGTCCGAACTCTGCTTCGTCTCCCGGTCGACGACGAGTTCGAGCCCGGCCAGCAGGCCCCGGCCGCGGATGTCGCCGACGACCTCATGGCGCCCGGCGATATCCGCCAGACCCTGGCGCAGGAACGCCCCGAGCGATCGCGCCCGCTCATCGAGCCTGTCGCCGGTCAGGACGTCGAGGACGGTGTTGCCGACCGCCGCCACCAGCGGGTCGGCGACATGCGTGGTGAAGAACAGGAACCCGCGCTCGTACGCCTCCTGCTCGATCTCGGCGCTGGTGACCACGGCCGCGAGGGGCAGCCCCGCACCCAGTGTCTTGGAGAGCGTGAGGATGTCGGGGACGACGCCATCGCGCTCGAACGCGTACCAGGTCCCGGTGCGGCACAGTCCGGTCTGGGCCTCGTCGAGGATCAGCAGCATGCCGCGTTCCCGGCACTTGTCCCGCAGCGCCGCGAAATACCCGGCCGGCGGCTCGATGACGCCGCCCGAGCTGAGGATCGGCTCGACCAGGCACGCGGCCAGACTGCCGGTCGACTGGGCGTCGATCAGGTCGAAGGCGAAGTCCAGCTGGCGGCGCCAGTCCAGTGAGCCGTCGGCCGTGGTGAAGTCGGGCCGGTACACGTTCGGCACGGGGATGGCGAAGTTGCCCGGCGCGCCCGGACCGTACCCCTTGCGCCCCGTGCTGTAGGTGGCGGACGCGGCGGCCTGCGTCATCCCGTGCCAGGACCGCGCGAACGAGACGATCTCGTGCTTGCCGGTGACGAGCTTGGCCATCCGGATCGCGGCTTCGTTGGACTCGGCCCCGGTCGTGAGCAGCAGCGCCTTCTCCAGCGGCGCGGGCAACGTGTCGGCGAGCCGCCGTGCGAGGTCGACCACCGGACGGCTGAGCATGCCGCTGTAGAGATGGTCGAGGGTCGCGACCTGCCGCTGGACGGTGGCGACGATCTCCGGGTGTGAGTGGCCGAGGATCGCGCTCATCTGGCCGGAGGTGAAGTCGAGGATCTTCCGGCCGTCGGCGGTATACAGGAAACTGCCGGCGGCGCGGTCGATGATCTCCCGGGTGAACTCGCCGCCGTAGCGGACGAGGTGCCTCTCGGCATCGGCCCAGAAGGTGTCGGTGGACGACGGGGAGGTCGTGGAAGCAGCCATGTCTGTGACGGTAAGTCGCCCTTGCGTCACCCGTCCATCTCACCATTCCGGCTGTCCTGTTCGGTGAAACCGCACAAGGATGGGGGCATGATGAACCCCTGGAGGCTCCGGCTGCTGAGCCAGCTGGACACACTGGGCACCGTACGGGCGGTCGCCCAGGCCGCCAACCTGAGCCCGTCGAGTGTGTCCCAGCAGCTCGCCGTGCTCGAAGCCGAGACGCGCACACAGCTCCTCGTACGAACGGGCCGCCGGGTGCGGCTGACCTCGGCCGGACTGATCCTCGCGCGCCGGGCACGGGCCATCCTCGATCACATGGACAGCGTCGAGACGGAGCTGCGCGGGTTCGGCGATGAACCGGCCGGGCTGGTACGGCTGGGGGCGTTCCAGAGCGCGATCCACTCCACGGCCGTGCCGGCGGTGACCCGGCTGGTGCGCGAGCATCCGCACCTGGAGATCGAGCTGCTTGAGCTGGAGCCGCACGAGAGCGTGCCCGCGCTGCGGGTCGGCGACGCGGACATCGTCATCACGACCACGGACTTCGACGAACTGCCGTTGGGGCCGGACCTCGACCTCGTACCGCTGGCCGAGGACCCGATCCTGCTGGTGCTTCCGTCCGGGCATCCGGCGGCGGGACGTGGCGCCGCGGAGCTCTCGGCCTACGCGGACGAGCCGTGGGCGTTCGACGTGCCACAGTCGTACATGGCGAATCTCGCCCAACGGCTGTGCCGTCAGTCGGGGTTCGAGCCCCGGGTGGTGTGCCGGTTCAGCAACTACATGATGACCCTGCAGCACGTCGAGGCCGGGCTGTCGATCGCACTGCTGCCGGGCCTGGCGGTCGACCGCCGTTACCACGTCGCCACCAGGGAACTGGCGACCCCCGTGACCCGCACCATCACGGCGGCGATCCGCCGCGGCTCACCACCCCGCGCGTCGGTGCGCGCCGTACTGGACGCGCTGCGCCACCCTCCGGACCTACCGCTTCCAGGACGTGAGTGACGGAGCGAGCGGAAGGCCCGGACCGTGACCGGTCCAGGCCTCCGTACGCGCTGGGCTCACTGCCGGGGCGTCAGCCCCGTGGCTGGAACGTCACCTCGCTCACGTTCCAGAGGAATTCGCCGCCCAGTGGGTTCTCCGGCCATGCGGCACGGAAGTTCCGGACGAGGAATTCCACCATCCCGCAGTCGTAGCGGCTCCACAGCGAGTCGTTGCGCTGGTAGACCACCACCGGCCACTTGGCGGGATCGTCGTCCGACGCGTCCCAGCACAGCATGTCCGCGGTGGCGTCGACCCCCCAGGTGATCAGCACCGGAGAAGTGCCCTCCAGCTCGGGTGTCTTCTCCTCCGTCTCCCAGTCGGCCTCGGCGTTCGCCGACTCGATCACCATGCCGTCCCGCGGTGCCTGTTCCAGCGGCACCTTGGGCTCCGGCCTGCCGATCGACAGGTAGTTCCGCACCGCGCCGGCGCCGTAGACCTCCATGAAGCGCTGGTAGTCGGACGGGAACGGCTTGCCCCACGACGTGGTGAGGGCGGTCCAGTCGACCGTCGTGCCCCCGTCCGCCGGCGGCGGCATGAGCCGTCGCAGGGCATCCAGGTCGGTCGGCTCACTCATCGGTACCTCGCTCTGTGTCCATTCGATCCTCGGCGGTCCGTGTCATGGGGTGTTCCCGGTGGGTGTCGGCGCACCGCCGCTGTCCATCTGTGTGCCGAGATTGTCTCCCGTACTCAGTTCGTTCGGTATGAACACCTGGAAGTTGATCCCGACCGAGCCGTCGGGATTGACGCCGTACGCAGACATGTCGTACCCGGTCGGCACCGTCCGGCTGCCGTCGTAGCGGGGCGACACGGTGTACATGACGTCCTGGCCGGCCATCACGGCGTTGTAGACCAGGCTCTCGTACGCCCTCATGTGCTCCTCGCCCTGCGTGGAGCCGATCTGCTTGGCGTTGGCGCCGCGGGCGCACGGGGAGAGGTTCGCCAGGACGCCCTTGCCCGCGAGCTTGTTGCCGATCAGGTGGCAGGCGTTGACGTTCCGCTGCGCGTCCAGCCCCTTGCCCGTGGCGAAGTCCTGTGCCCACTGGTATCCCGGCGGGTTCGAACCCACGGCGGTGCCCTTGTTGTTCTTCAGGTAGTCCTTCGTCAGACAGGCTTCCGCCGCCGTGGCCCGGTTGCCGTTGGCCGCGTCCCGCTCGCCGTACTTGATCCAGCCGTCGCCGCAACCGGACCGGTTGTCGTCGTCATCGGGCTCCGGCTGGGGCCGTGGGACGCGCCGCGGGTCGGGTGCGGGCTGGTCGTCGGTGTCGTCCCGCGCCCGGGAACGCTCGTCGATCCGTTCCCGGACCTCGTTGACGGCGTACTCGACGGCGGCGGCGACGGCGATGATGGCGACCGTGACCACGACCGCGGCGACGAAGGCCACGGCGATCGCCGGGATGGCGAGGGCGAAGAAGTGGCCGTCGATCTCGACGTTGCTGATCGGGTTGCCGCCGGTGAAGGCGTAGCGGTTGCCGGTGAAGGGGTCACTGCCCAGACCCATGTCGGCCAGGGCCCCGTTGTACATGTCCCGGCTGGTGAAGCGGTTCAGCCCCGGGTCGTAGTCGCGGAAGCCCATGTCGTACGTGCCGGATCCGGCGTCCCACCGCTTGGCGTTGTAGCGGTAGGAGTTGTACTCCTCCTTGGTCGGATCGGCGGCGTCCGGCTTGTCGATGCCGGTGAACTCCGACGAGTCGTCGTTGCCGTACGCCGTGTAGCCGTAGGTGGCCTTGGTGTTGCCGCTGTCGTCGGTCAGGGTCTCGACGTCGGTGTGGCTGTTGTAGCCGTAGTACGCGTCCTCGGTCGTCCCGTTCTCGTTGTGCTTGACCTGCGACAGACGCTGGCCCCACGGGCTGTACTGGTAGGACTTGGTGAGCTTGCCGGCCACCTCCTCGGTCAGCACCTCCTGGGAGAGGCCGAGGTAGCGGTAGTCGGTGGTCTTGCCGTCGGCGGTCTTGGACGAGGTGCGGTCGAGCGGGTCGAAGGTGTACGTCGTCGACTTCATCGCGCCGTCCGCGTCCCGCTGCTGGGACTCGATGACGTGGTCGAAGCCGTCGTAGACGCTGCGCGAGACGACCTGCCCGTCCTGGGACGTCGACTCCTGACGGCCCAGCGGGTCGTAGTTGAAGGAGGTGACGGACCCGGCGCTGGTCGACGTCTGCAGCCGGTTGCGGTCGTAACGGAAGTCCGTGGCGGTGCCGCCGACGGTCTGCTGGACGACGTTGGCGTTGTCGTCGTGGACGTATGTCTCCGTGGCGGCGCCGTTGCCGGTCTTCACCGACTTGGCGATCCGGTCGACCGGGTCGTAGGTGTACTCGGTGGTGGACTCCAGATACGCCGAGTGGTTGTCGGCGTTCATCTTCTTCGCCGTGTCCTTCGCCTTGTTGCCGTTGGCGTCGTAGGCGTAGGTGTGCGAGGCGACCAGTGTGCCGTCGGCCTTCTTCTCCGCGCTGGACCGCACCGTGCCGTCGAGGAAGTAGGCGTTGTCGACGGTGTTGCCGTTGTCCTTGGTCTCCCGCAGCACCTCACCGCGGTCGGTGTAGGCGTACGAGGTGACCTTGGGGTCGGTGTCCGTGGGCGACGTGCCCACCGAGACCGATTTGACCTTCTCCCTCAGGTCGTAGGTGTACGTCGAGTACTGGTCGGGGTGGGTGATCGACTCGGGCTGGTCGTTGGGGTCGTAGGTGTAGGCCGTGCTCGTCTTCTCCTGGCCGGCCAGGGTCTCGGTGATCCGCGACACCCGGTTCAGGCCGGTGTAGGAGATCGTGTACTTGTCGACCTCGGCGCCGGACGACAGGTCGTCGATCAGCGAGAGGTTGTCGTTGAGGTCGTAGGCGTAGCGGAAGTGGTGCTTCTCCGCGTCGATGTCGCCGGTCAGGTCGCGCACCAGCTTGACCCCGTCGGCCACGACCTTGCCGTCGGCGGCCTGGAACAGCTCCAGCTTCGCCGCGTTGCCCTGGCCGAAGTCGTACGTGCCGAGGCTGACCCAGGTGCCGGCCGCGGTGGACTGGTCGACCGTCCTGTCGGTGCTTCCACCGGTGTGGGTGACCTTGTACCTGGCGGCCTTGCTGGCGCCCGCGACCTGCGGGAACTTCACGTAGGCGGTGTACTTGCCGTTCTTCGGGATGTTCAGCGTCCAGGAGTACGCGTCCGTCCCGCTGCCGGCCGCGTGCACACGGTGGTCGAAGCCCTGCTGACCGGCGAGGCTCGCCGTGGTCCAGGTGCCGGTGGAGGCGGTGTGCTGGATGTCGGAGTTGTCGACGAGGGGCACCGCGGTGCCGACCGGCACGCCGTCGTCGGTCTTCTCCTTCAGCTTGCCGTTCGGGTAGTAGCTCCAGCCCATGGTGCGGCTGACGGAGTCACCGGCGGAACTCAGCGTCCGGGAGGTCTGCAGCCCCAGGTCGTTGTACTCGTAGCTGGTCCGGATGTCCCACGGGTCGGTGGAGCTCCTGGTCCACCCGTTGTCGTAGTAGGTGAACTCGGTGTCGTTGCGGACCGTCTGGCCCTCCGAGGGCGGCGGCGAGCTGCGGGTGACACGGCCGGCCGCGTCGTAGAACGTCTGCGTGTAGACATCCGGGTCGTTGTAGCGGGTGTCCGACGGGCTGTACGGCAGGTACTCCTTGACCGGCCGGTTCAGCGCGTCGTACTCGGTGCGCTTGGTGAAGTCGTCGGCGTTCGCGGTCTCCGTGCCGCGCGGGGTGATCACCCGGGTGGCGTTGCCGACCTGGTCGTACTCGTAGCGGGTGGTCCGGTACGTGGTGTCGCCGCCGGTGCCCGAGTGCGGGACCTTGACCTCGGTCTTGCGGCCCCGCTCGTCGTAGCTGGACAGGGTGGTGTTGCCGTCGGGGTCCGTGTCGGAGACGACCAGCGCGTCCTTGTCGTAGCCGCGGTGCGTCACATTGCCCAGCGGGTCGGTGACCGAGGTGACCCGGTGCTCCAGGTCGTAGGTCATCTTCGACGAGAAGTCGTCGGGGTCCGCCGTCCTGTTCTTCTTCGGGTCGACGACCTTGACGTTGTTGCCCACCTCGTCGTACGAGTACGAGATCTTCTCGCCGACGGCGTTGATCACCGAGGTGAGCTGGTAGATCTCGTCGTGGTTCTGGGTGGTGGTGTAGTCGTCCGGGACGTCGGGCGTGGCCACGCCCTTCGGCTCGGTCGTCGTCTTCAGATGACCGGTTTTGTCGTAGGTGTAGGTGGTACGGCGCAGGGGTTCGGCCGGCGAGTCCCGCGGTGAGGTGGCCTCGGTGATCTGGTCGGCCGCGTCGTAGACCGCCGTGGAGACCGCTCCGGTGGGCGCGATCGCCTTGGTGACGTTGTCATTGGCGTCGTAGTCGGGTGCCGGGATGGTGAGCAGGTCGTTCTTGGCCTGGTCCCTCGGCGCCGTCCTGACCAGCGGGCGGCCGTACGTGTCGTACGTCTGTGTGGTGCGGTGGCCCAGCGGGTCGGTGGTCTTGGTGACCTTGCCGCGCTCGTCGTACTCGTAGACCGAGCTGTTGTTCAGCGCGTCCGTGATCTTCGCCGGGTAACCGGCCGGGACGAACTCGCTGTTCACCGTGGAGTTGCCGTTGGCGTCGGTGGCCTTGGTGAGCTGACCGTGGGCGTCGTACTCGTACCGGGTCGTGTAGTCGCCCTCGGCGGGCGTCGAGACGCCCTTCGGGTCGGTGACCGTCTTCAGGTTGCCGAAGGTGTCATAGCCGAACTGCCAGGCGCGGCCCTGCGGCGATGTCTTGCGGAACAGGTCGGAGGAGTAGCCGTCCAGCCGCTTGACGTACTCGAACTTCTGGGCGTTGACCGGGTATGTGCCGGGCGCGCAGTCGCTCTGCGGCGGGACGCCGCCCGTGTTGTGCTCGGCGGTGCGCTTCCACAGCGGGTAGCCGGTAAGCGCGTCGTAGCAGTACGCGGTGACGGCCCCGTTGTTCTCCTCCATGTAGGTGACGTTGTTGTCCGCGTCCCACGCCAGCTGGGTCTGCTGCGACTTGGCGTTGACGGACCGCACCGGGCGCCCGTAGTCGTCGGTGACGTAGGTGGTGTCGTGGCCCTCCGCGTCGGTGACCACCGTGGACGTGAAACGGGTGTTGGCCGTGTCCGGTGCGTAGGCGAACTCGGTGGTGCCGCCGATGCGGTCGGTGATGGTCTGGGTCCACCAGTGGTACTTCGGGTCGTCGCCCTCGCTCGGGTAGTAGTAGTCGAGGCCGGTGGTCTGGCCGCGCGGGTCGGTGATCTCGACCAGCTTGACGTTCTTGTTGCCCTGCTCGGCGTCGTACGTGAAGCCGAAGACCTTCGGCTGGGACGAACCGGCGCCGTCGGTCAGCTTGGTCAACAGTCCCTTGTCGGAGTACTCGAAGGCCAGCTTGCGGCCCGAGATGTCGGTCATCGACTTGAGGTGGTCGATGATCTTCGGGCTGCTGGTGTCCGACTTGGTGTAGTAGGCGGCGGTGAGCGTCTGCCGCCCGGCCGGGTCGGTGATGTACTTGAGGAACTTCGTCGGCTTGTTGTTGGACTTGCGTTCCTCGTACGTGAACGTCTGGGTGTTGCCGTTCTTGTCGACGACGGACGTCTGGTAGCCGTCACAGCCGAACAGGAACCGCGTGCCGTCCGGGCGCGTCAGCGTCCAGGCGTCCGGTACCGGGTCCTTCGCCGGGGTGCAGTCCAGTCCCGGTTTGGCCGACAGCCGGAAGTGGACGCCGGCCGGCGCCTTCCACGTACCGTCGTCCTGCGCCCGGAAGACATGGGTGGTCCCGTCCCCGTCGGGCAGCCGGACCTCGCGCGGGTTCGGGTTCGGGTGGAAGTCCAGCGGGGCGCCGAGCCGGATCGGCCCCGCGGCCTGCACCGACCAGCCGTGACCGGCGACGGTGTCCGAGGTGTCCTGGGTGTTGTAGGCGAAGCGGACGAAGGTGTTCAGGCCGCGGCCCGGGTTGCTGAGGGCGTTGTACTGCCAGACGCTGTTCCCGGCGGCGGTGTTGTTCATCAGCGACGAACCCGCGCCGGTGTTCTTGCCGTTGTACGAGTAGTACTTCTCCAGGCCGAGCTGGTCCGAGGTCGGGTCCTCGACGGTGACGTTCTGCCGGAGACCGGGTATGCCGCCCGTGCCCGACAGCCAGGTGCCCGCCGCAGTGTCCCGGACGTCCCAGGTGAGGACGTACTCGGTGCGCTTGTTGCCGGAGCCTGAGTTGATGGGGGCGCGGATCTTGGCCTGGACGGTGACCGAGTCACCGGGCAGCGGATCGGCGGGCAGGGCGGTCTGGAGCTGGTTGCCGCCGTTGGTGACGTCCGTACCGTCCGGGAGCGCCCACCGGTAGCTCAGGGCGTGGGTGCCGGCCTTCCAGACGGACGTGGTGGTGTTGGTGAGGGTGAACTCGACGGTGTGGTCGCTGTTCGGGGTGATCCGCGCCGGGGTCTGGGGCGCGTAGTACGTCGACTCGGTGGTGGAGTCGATGTACGTGACCGCGATACGGGGCCGCAGCCTCGGCTCGACGCCCTCGGAGGAGACGAAGACGGTGCGTTCCTGGGGACCGGCCTCGTCGGCGAGCTTGATCAGCACACCGTGCTGGGTGGCGGGGTCGCGCACCCAGCCCTGCACCATCGAGGACACGTTCCAGTCGCGGCTGGCCGGGTCGTTGGTGAAGGAGCCGAGGTCGGACACCGGGCTGCCGGTGTCACCGCCCGCGGTGGTCCAGGAGGCGGTGGAGTCGGCCTTCTGCCAGGTGGCGGTCGCCTCGTCGAAGGCACGTGTGAGCGGGCGCAGTTCGTATCTGGCTCCCGCCGTGTCCGTGACGGTGGTGAAGCCCCAGAGCTTGACCTGGGCGTCCAGCACCCGTGCCGTGGCGGGGATGCCCAGCGCGGGGAACTTCACCGCGGCCCGGCTGGTGCCGTAGGTGGCCGAACTGTTGCCCGCCATGAGCCAGTTGTGCGAGGCGCCGCCGTCCGCGATGGTGTCGTGCGGCTGCGTCGGCTGCCCCGCGGTGAGCGTGGTGTCCTGGGACGCCTCGATCAGTTTGATGGTGCGGCCCGCCTTGGGCAGGCGTACCAGCCGGGTCGGGCCCTGGACCGTCTGCCCGTCCCGGGTCTTCACCACGACCATGTAGTAGTAGGCGCGGCCGAGCGGGTCGGCGTCGTCCGCGCGGGTGGGTACGGCGGAGCTGTCGGTGAAGGCCGTCGTGCCGGGTGCCACCGGGGCGACCAGGGTGGAGGCCGAGGGGGCGAAGTTCTGGAAGACGGAGCGGTGCACCTGGTACTCGGCCAGGTCGTCACCGGAGTCCGCCGAAGGGTCCTGGTACGCGGACCAGTTCAGCTCCGCGCCGGTGGCGTGGATGGTGCTCGGCGCCGCCAGGTCCACGCTCGGGCGGCCGTAAGTGAGGACGAGACGCGGGTAGTTGACCGTCTCGCCGTTGTAGGCGAACTCGCTGCCCTCGTAACGGGGGCCGCCCTTGGGCGCGGTCGCGCTCTCGTCGCCCGCCTTGACCACGAATCCGTGGTTGGCGTACGTGCCGTCGATCCACTGCTGGACGGTCTTGGTGACCGGGAAGGAGTGCCAGGTGTTGGCCTCCGCCGGCTTCTTCAGGACGGTGCCGCCCCGGGTGAAGCGCACGGCGTCGGCGATCACCGCGGTCGAGGTGGAGGCGGGACCGTCACCCAGGACGACCTTGCCGAGCGTGCCGGCCTTGAACGGGTAGGTGCCCAGCGCCCGCCACACGCCGCCCGACCCGGCGCGCTGGTCGACGGTGCGCGCCGTGCTGCCGCCGTCGTGCGTCACGGTGTACGGCGCGTTGGTGGCCCGGTCCTCGGCGGGCACGGAGTGCGCCTCGACCAGATAGTCGCCGGTTTCGGGGAGGTTCGGCTGCCAGGTGTAGGTGTCCCCGGCCACCGAGTCCTTGTTGTACAGGTAGTCCTTGTTCACCGCGTACTGCGTGTACGTGGTGTTGCCGGACGCCGGCCAGGATCCCTTGGCGGCCGTGGTGCCGGAGTCGCCGTCATCGACGACCACGGAGGTGCCGGACAGCTCGCCGGTCAGGTCCTTGGCGCTGTTCCAGGTGGCGGTCGACTCGTTCCAGTCAGCCGTGGCGCGGTGCGCCTCCAGCCGTACCTCGTCGGCGCTGGTGGTGTGCGACTGGTCGTAGTAGAGCCGGAGATCGGCGGAGTCGAGCCGGGTGCCCGACGGGATGCCGCTCACCGGGAACCGCAGCAGGGCCCGGGAACTGCCGGTGGTGGTGTTGCCGACGGAGAGCCGCCAGCTGGTGTCGTAGTTGTCGCCCGGCCCGTCCGAGGAGATCATCACGTCCTGGGCCTGCGAGGGCGGCGGCGAGATCGCGATCGTCGGGTCGATGGTGACCGGGAACCGCCGCTCGGGGGCGGCGAGCCAGCCGGCGTCCGGGGTCACCGTCAGTTTCCAGCTCTTGCCCGCGCGGGTGAGCTTCTGTGTGACGTCGGTGCTGTGGGCCGTGCCGTACGGGGACTCGGCGTCCTTCCTGGCGTCCGTCATGAACGCGGGCGGCAGCTCAAGGACGGGGTCCTTGCCCTCGCCGTAGAGCCGGACGGCGCCGTCCTCGCCGGCCTTGGGCGTCAGTCCGCCCGTGTCGAGCGTGAAGGTGAACGACAGCGGACCGGCCGGGCGTTCACGAAGGACGATGTTCTCCTTCACCCGCCCCGGACCGACCTCGTAGACGAGGTCCGCGCCGGACACCGCGTCGCGGTAGGTCACCTGGTTGTCCCGGGCCACCGGCGCGAGGGATCCGGCGTCCGGCAGCCCGAGGGTGACGACATGGCCGTCGGAGGTCTCGAAGCGCACCAGGCCGTCGGCCTTCTTGCCGAACCAGGTGCGGGCGGTGTTGGTGGTGTTGGCGAAGGCGTATCCCGGCCGGTCGACGGCCTTGATGGCGGGGTCGATCGCCTGCCACTTCTTGCCCGTCCGGTAGCCGGTGGGTACGGCCGACACCTCGGCCTGCACCCGGCCGTCGGACATGCGCCAGTACCGTGCGTGGGTCGTGCGCCGGTCGCTCAGTTCGGCGACCCGGTGGGCCTTCGCGGCCGGGGCGCCCTTGGGCAGCTTCTCGCGGCTCGGCAGGGTCGGTTCGCCGCCGCTCTCGGGTGCTTCGGGAACGGCGTCGCCGTCGCCGTCGCTGTCGAACCAGTTCCCGATGGTGGCGAACAGGCCCTCGGACGAGCCCTTGCCCTCCCCCTCACCGTTCTTCGCCGGAAGCGCGTAGGCCGCCTGCGGTAGGACGGAGATGGTGATCGCCGTGACCACGGTCAGGGCGATCGCCCGTATCGGTCTCTCTCGCGTCGCTCTTTTTCTCATGCCGCCCCTCATGTTTTCGGCGCCCTCCCGTGGGCGGGCGCCAATTCGTACACGAAAGAAAGGGAATCCAGAGTGGAGAGCATGGATTCCGGCAGTGCGTGAGCCGCCGGGGACATGGGGCAGCGGCAATTGACACCGCATTACCGCGGCATCACTCTTTCACCGCCCGACGCACCGGCAGGGCGCATCATGTACCAGCGGCCCATGTGCATGTCAAAAGCATGCGCATGAGTCGACAAATGCCCAACAGTAGGCAAATGTTGACCATCAGTCACAGGTCACAGGTCACAGGCCGCAGGCCGCAGGTGGCGGCGGATCGCTCCGTAGCTCCTGCCCGATCAGGGGAGAACGCTCATGTCCGCTGCTGAACTCACACCGCCGGAGGCGGCCCTCTGGGCCGACCGTGCCGGGCTTCCGTTATCGCCCGACCGGCACGCCGCGGTGGCCGTCACCGCCAACCGCATCCACGCCATCGTCGCGGTCCTGCGGGAGCTGGACTTCGGGGACACCCCGCCTGCCGCCGCGTACCGCGCGGGGGAGGAGACGCACGATGCGGCCGTATGAACTGACGCTCGCCGCGGCCGCCGAGGCGATCCGGGCGCGGACGCTGTCCCCCGTCGAACTGATGGACTCCGTCCTCGACCGCGTCGAGAAGACGGAACCGCAACTGGAGGCCTACGTCACCGTCATCGCGGAGGAGGCCCGACGGGCGGCGCGCGAGGCCGAGCGTGACGTCGTGGCCGGCCGCCCGCACGGCCCGCTGCATGGCATCCCCATGGGTCTCAAGGACCTGATCGACGTCGCCGGGGTGGCCACCACAGCCAGCTCCCGGGTCCGAGCGGACCACCGGGCGGAGGCCGACAGCACCGTCGCGGCCCGCCTGACGGCGGCCGGCGCGGTCCTGGTCGGCAAGACCCACACACACGAGTTCGCCTACGGTCTGACCACCCCGCAGACCAGCAACGCCTGGGACCGCGACCGGGTGGCCGGCGGTTCCAGCGGCGGATCCGCCGTTGCCGTCGCCGCGGGTTCCGCGACGTTCACACTGGGCACCGACACCGGCGGTTCGATCCGGGTGCCCTCCGCACTCAACGGCGTCGTCGGACTCAAGCCGACCTACGGCCTCGTCCCCCGCCACGGCGTCACCTCCCTGTCCTGGTCGCTGGACCACGTCGGGCCGATCACCCGTACCGTCGAGGACACGGCCCTGGTCCTCGCCGCCCTGGCCGGCCACGACCCCCGCGACCCCGCCTCCCTGGCCGCGCCCGCCGCCACCTACCGGCCGAGCACCGGTACGGACTTGACGGGGCTGCGCGTCGGTGTGCCGCGCAACTACTACTTCGAGCACGTCGACCCCGAGGTCGAGGCCGCCGTCCGGCGCGCCATCGGGCAGCTCGAAAACCTCGGCGCACGCCTCGTCGAGGTCGAGATCCCCATGACGCGCTACATCCAGGCCACCGCGTGGGGCCTGATCGCCCCCGAGGCCACCGCCTACCACGAGCGCACCCTGCGTGCGGTCCCGGAGCTGTACCAGGCGGACGTCCGCGTCCTCCTGGAGGCCGGCGAACTCATGCCGGCCGGGGACTACCTGCGCGCCCAGCGCTCCCGCACGCTCATGCGGCAGGCCTGGGTCCGCATGCTGAAGGAGGCCGATGTGATCGCCGCCCCGACGGTCCCGGCGACCGCGGTGAAGGCCGGCCAGTCCGCCATCACCTGGTCCGACGGCACCACCGAGAGCGTCTCCGACGCCTACGTACGCCTCTCGGCCCCCGCCAACATCGCGGGGGTGCCCGCACTGTCGGTGCCGGTCGGCCACGACACGAACGGCCTGCCGATCGGCATGCAACTGCTCGGCCGGCCCCTCGGTGAGCCGGTGCTGCTGCGTGTCGGACACGCCTACGAACAGACCCAGCCCGCGCGCCGGCCGGCGGAGGTGTGACGAACCGGCTGAGGGGCCCGGCCGGGCCCCTCAGCCGACCGATGCGTGGCCGCGAAGCGCCCACGGGTCCCCTGGTGGCTGCCCGCACCGGCGCGGTGCGGAGCCTGTACTCGTCTAGCTGCCATGCCCGATCAGGTCCGCGTACAACGGTGACCATTCCCGCAGGGTCTGGTGGTTTCCGTCGGCCACCGTTCCGGACTCAACGACAAGGACGCGTGGGGCTCGAAGCACCGAGCTGATTCGGTGAGCGATGACCACCAGAGTGCCGGGCCGGGCGATGAACGCTTGCTCGGCGCGGGCCTCGGCGACCGGGTCGAGGTGGCAGGTGGCTTCGTCGAGAATGACGACGGGGGCGGTGGACAGGTAGACACGGGCCAGTACGAGGAGCTGTCGCTCCCCCTGCGAGAGGGCATCCGGCCGCTCGATCACGGCGTCCGTGCCGCCGCAGCGGGCGACCAATTCGTCCAAGCCGAAGAGGGTGATGGCGGAAGCCAGTTCGCCGTCCTCGGGCCCGGGGCCCGAGTGCAGATAGGCAAGGTTCTCCCGCACAGTACCCGTGAAGACGTACGACTCCTGCGGCACCAGGGTCACCGTACGGCGCAGCCACGCCCGGTCCAACTCCTCCACCGATCGGTCGCCGATGCGCACCTCACCGGCGTCAGGGCGGTCCAGGCCTGCGAGGAGACCAGCGAGAGTGGATTTTCCGGCCCCGCTCGGCCCCATCACAGCCAGGTGTTCTCCCTCCTCGATTCTCAGGGACAGCTTCTCGATCACGGGTTCCGAGTGGGTGCCGTAGCCGAAGGTGACTTCTTCGAGTTCCAGGTGGGTTCCCGCGGCCCTGGCGGATCCGCCTTTCGGGCCCGAACGCACGGTGACGCGGTCGGCAAGACGGAGCAGCAGCACGCCGAGTTGTAGTCCGACGTTCGCGACGGTCTGCACCACCGACCGCAAAGCGGGTTCGAGGCCGGTGATCAGGTAGGTGGCCGCGCCCAGGATCTCTCCGGGGGTGGCTGCACCGGAACGGACGAGCCAGGGGGCCATGAGCAAGGTGGCGACGAGCGGCAGCCTGGCGCCGACGACGATCACTCCGAGCCGTCCGGCGGCGAGCCGGGCGACCGCCATCGAGGCCGCGGCCTGGGTGTCTATCGCCTGACCTACCTGGCGGTCAGCCGTCGCCGCCGCCCCGCACGCGTACACGTCGCGCAGCCCTCGAAGGACCTCTCCGGCCTCCTTGGAGAGGTGCTCCTCGGCCGCCAGGGAGGCCGCGTACCGTCGGCGCAGCCTGCGGGAGAGTTGGACGAGGAGGACGCCGGAGAGGGCCAACGCCACCACGGTCACCAGCGCGACCTGGGGTACCAGGGTCAGCAGTCCGATCACTACGGCGGCCACGGAGAAGACCACCGTGCGCGCGGTCATGAGAAGTCCGGCGGTCATCTGCCGCACTGATTCGGTCTGTCGCGTGGTGCGCGCCACCGCGCCGGTGTCGGCCTCTGCGTCAGAAAGGACGGCCCGGCGCAGTTCCGCGGACACGACAAGCCGTACCAGTCGGTCACGGACGGACTCGACGACGCTCGCCAGCGGGGTCATCACCTGACGGGTCCCGAAGGCGCCGAACACAAGCGCCGCGCCGTACGCGCTGAGGTAGGTGAGGCCGGTGCCCGAGTCACCGATGAGGAAGCCATGATCCAGCGCGGACGCCATGAGTTGGCCTGACAACACGACAGGGACGGCCTCCAGCAGGGACCAGGCCAGCATCGTCCACACCGCGGATCGCTCGGCGGTCACGGCCGGACGGACCAGACTCCAGCCGCGGCGCCGGGCGCCGGGCGTATCGCCATCGCGTTCACGGTCCGGATCCTGAGTGGAGCGGGGACCGGGCTGCCCGTACAGCGGGTTCACTCTTCCCTCCCTCGTCCGGGTGCGGAGGCCACCGTGACCGGCTCGCCGTCGTCGTACGCCGACGGGAGACCGAACCCCTCGGCGTACCCAGGTCGGTGCAGCAATTCCCGGTGCGGACCGAACGCCGCGACGCGGCCGTCCCTGAGCCACACCACCAGATCGGCGCGGGCCGCGGTGGACATCCGATGCGCGACGATCAGTTTGGTGCCCGGTCGGGCCGCCAGCGCCCGGGTGATCAGCCGCTCCGTGGCCATGTCCACGCTCGACGTGGCGTCGTCGAGGATCAGTACCCGGGGCTCGCGGCAGAAGGCGCGCGCCAGTCCCAGCCGTTGGAGTTCGCCGCCGGAGACGTGGAGTTCCTGCAGTGGGGTGTCCAGCCGCTGGGGCAGTCGGGCGACGAATCCGTCCGCCCTGCTGTCCCGCAGCGCCGAGCGGAACGCCGCGTCGTCGATGTCCCGGTCGGCGTAACCGATGGCTTCCCCGACGGTGCGGCCGAGGAGAACCGGGCGCTCGAAGGCGTAGCCGATCGCCTCGCGCAGGTCCACGGGATCAGCTTTGGCGAGGTCCATTCCGTCGACGTCGACGGTGCCGGTGTCCGGGCGCAGCAGCCCGCCGGCTACGGCGGCCAGGGTCGACTTGCCCACCCCGGAGGCGCCCACGATCGCCACTTCGCTTCCGGCGGGGATCGTCAGGTCGACGGAGTCGAGGACGGTGCGGCCCTCGGTCGCGACACGTATGCCACGCAGTCGCAGGGCTCCGCCTCCGCGTGGCAGCGGTTCGGAGCCGGTGGGCGCCGGGCCGCCGTCCAGCAGCGCGCGCAGGCGGCTCGCGGATCCACGGATCTGGCCGAACTGGGCCAGCAGCCCGGCCTGCCGGAAGATACCGAAGGCGAGGCTGAGGTAGCCGGCGGCGGCGAGCAGTTCCCCCGGGCTGACGCGCCCGGCGGTGACCCCGTGCGCGGCGGTGGCCAGCACCCCGACGTGGAGCAGTGGTGCGAGCAGTGACAGGTGCCAGCTCGCGTCGCGCTGCATCCGCCAGAACCTCTCGCCGCTGGAGCGCAGCGCGGCCAGCGGTCGCAGTACGCGGACTGCTTCGCGCTCGGTGGTACCGCAGGCGCGAATCGTGCGGATGCCCTGCATCGCACCCACGAACCGGTCGGCAAGCTCGCCGTGGACCCGCTGGTAGTCCGCGGTCAGCACGGTGGCCTTTCGAAGAAAGCCCCTGGAGATCAGCCAGACCAGCGGTACTCCCAGAAGGAAGGTGAGGCCGGTCCACGCATCGATGAGCAGCAGGGCGGTGATGCCGCCCAGCGAGGTGATCAGTGACACGATCGCGCCCACGGTGGACGGGACGAGCCTCGCGGTCTCCGCGGCGCTCTGCAGCAGCCGGCTGAGCATATCTCCCTGCGGGAAACGGCTTTGTCCGCGCAGGTCGAAGGAGAGTATGCGGCCGATCAGGCCGTGGCGCAGCCAGGCCGTGCCTTGGGCGGTGGCCCTGGCGTCCAGAAGTTCGGTGGCCGCTTCGGCGAGGACGCCGAGTACGACGACGCCGCACAGGAGCAGAGCGGGTGACATGCCGTCTCCCAGTGCGGCGTCCACTGCCGCCCCGATGGTGACGGGCAGGAGCATCGCGGTGCCCGCCGCGCAGACGGCCGCCGCGAGGCAGGCGGCGTTCCAGCCCGCGGCCGAGCAGAGTAGTCCTGCGAGCAGCCGTTGTTCGATCCGCATGTCGCAACGCTCCCGGGCAAGTGGTCGATGGGACTTATGTGGCTGTCCTGCCGCACTGGGTGCGGCAGGACAGCCGTCGCCACTGGGCGACTGGTGCGTCGGTACGTTCCGCGGTCCGTCAGAACCGGGATCACGTCACCAGTCGAAGGTGCGCCACGGGCAGGTCACGATCGACCCGAGGGCGCAGCACCCCTGTGCCGACATTTCGTTCTCGGTGGGCGGGAGTTCCTGGAGCAGCGAAATATCCATCATTTCTCACCTCCTTCATCGCCTGTGCCGAGCACGGTCGGACGTGAATCCTCTGTGACCTAGCTGCCCGTGTTCGTGCAGCTGTGACAGCTCGAGATGGTGAGGGAAAAGAACTGGCAGCCGTCGAGGACGCTGGACCAGCAGCAGTCCGCGGCAGCCAGGGATGCCTCTTCCACGGAGGGCAGTTCCTGGAGCAGTTCGATGGAGATCGACACAGGTTCACCTCCTTTCACGAAGGGAGTTCGGGCCATCCGCCGGTTCGCCGTCAGCTGTTGGTGCCGAAGGTGCAGCCGAAGCAGGTGACGATGGTCGGAATTCCTCCGAGGCCGCTGCAGCAGCTTCCCAGTCCGGGAAGGCTGCAAATGGCCAGGCCGACGTCTTCGGTGCTCGCCAGCTCCTGGAGGGCTGTGATGTCAAGGGTCACGATGGTTCACCTCCTCGTTGTTTCTCAGTGCCGGATGATTGCCTGCCGCTTATTTGCCGGAGCGTGAAACGGAAGGAAGTGGTGGCACGACCCACTCGCCCTGGGCGAGGAACCGGGCAACCGTGTGATGCAGCTCGGCCGAGCCGTCCAGCGGGGCGTGCCCCGCCGCGGCGATCTCCAGATGGTGGAAATCGATGCCGGGACGACGGCCGAGACGTCTCAGTTCCTGGACCAGTCGTGAGGACTGGCTCGCTGGAACGATCTGGTCCCGCTCGCCGTGCAGGACGACGAGCGGTGCGGTGATGTGCGGGAGTTGGGCGAGTACGTCACGCGGTCCGGCCTCGTCGACCAGAACAGCACGGCCGCCCAGCCTGTCGATCATGGCGCGGACCTGAGGCGAAGCCTCGGGATAGAGCCGATCGCCACTGAGAAGGGGGGCGACAGCGAGCACCCGTGACCACAGATCCGGTGAGATCCCGGCGGCGAGCAGCGCGAGGAAGGCGCCGTAACTCGCCCCGTACAGAGCCAGTGGCTCCCCTCCTCGAGATTCGTGGACATGGCAGGCCAGCGCGAGTATGTCCGCGAGGTCCGGGCCCGCCCAGGAGCCGACGATGTGTCGGTGGAATGCGTCCCCGTAGCCGACACTGCCGCGTGGATTGGGCGCGATGACGGTCACGCCGTGTTCGGCGAGGACCTGGAAGAGCTGGGAGAACTTCAGGACCCACCGGTCGGCGGGACCACCGTGCAGGCCGATCACCACATGCCGCGCCGAGCGCCAGTCCTGGTGTCCGCACACGACCGCTTCGATCTCGCCGTCAGCTCCTGGCAGGCGCTCCGCATGGCTGGGCGCCCATGCGGTGTATCTCCCGGCTGCCGTGCCGTCGTCCACATCGAACCAGCCCTCGGAGTCATGGGCGACCATGCGGGCCGGCAGACCGGCGCCGATCGACATGCTCCAGAACCGCGCCGCGCCGGACGGCACTTCGCTCCAGGCCCCCGCGCCCACGGCGCAGGGGTCCGGGGACTTCATCGGCCGGACCTCGTCGGTGGCTGTATCCAGGATCACGAGCTCTTGGCGTGGGCTGTCGACCACCTGGAGTGCGACCAGCCCCCCGCCCGGATGCATGGCGACCGGTGTCACCGTGCCGGACAGGCGCTGCGTCGCAAATACCTCCCGTGTGGATCCGTTCGGCCCGAACAGGCGCAGGCGATTGCCCTCACCGTCCGTCCCGGTGCTGACGAGCAGCACCTCACCCGTGCCTGGCGCGGTGTGCCACGCGATGTCGCCGGCCACCGGGTCGACGGGCAGTACCGTCCTCGCACCGGTTCGCAGGTCGTAGACGGTGGGTATCGTGCCTCCGCCTTCACGGACGTTGAGTACGTATCGCTCACCGCGGGGGTTCAGCCACCCTCCGCCCCGGGGAAGCAGCGCGGGCAGCGCGCCGAGCCGACGCACCGGCGTCTCGGGGCCGCGCCACAGCCATGCCGAGCACTCGTCGGACTGAGTGCCGCGCACGATGAACAGCACCGCGCGGGACCCGTCCGGGGCCGGCGCGACCATCAAGGGCCGTGCGGGGAGCCTTCCGGCGGGCCGCGACTTCCCGTCCGGTGACAGGAACAGCAGTGCTCCGGTGCTGATCAGGAGGACAGACCCGTCATCGAAGGGCACGGCGTCGTTCGGCAGCCTGTCCGAGGCGTCCTCGGCGCGACACCTTAGGCCCGGTACGGTGCGGCAGCTCGGCCGGACATCACCGAGGTGCCAGAACTCTCCGTAGAGAAAACCGCGCCCGTCGGCCACCAGGGCGGTGGCGCTGCGCCCTGTGCCGGAGAACCGGAACGTCAGCCGCGAGCGCAGGGTGGCGAGTATTGGCCAGAGCTCTGGAGTGCACTGGACCGTCGCGGTCACCACTCCTCCTTGGGGGGCAGAGCGAAGTCGTCGACCATCCACCATCGTTCGCCGCCGTGTCGGAGCCGGTGGAGGAAGCCGACGGCGCCGGCCATACCGATGTTGTAGCTGTAGGTCAGGCCCGTCCCCGTCTCATCCAGCAGTACCAGGCGCCCTTGGTGCAGTCCGCACAGCCGGTAGAGCGCGGCGGCGTGTTCCTCGGCCCATTCCAGATAGCGGCTGTCGCCGGTAGCGGCCGCCATGTCCAACAGGAATTCGCCGTTACCGGCCAGCCCATGACAGTGGCTGGCGCTGAGGAACCACTTCTCTCGGCGGGTGCTTACCGCGGCTCTGTGCGCGGCGTCGAGGTAACGTACGCCGGCGGTGGCTCGCCAGAGTCTGATCAGGAAAGTGCCGATTCCCGGAGCGCCGCTGCACCACCAGCACACGCCGTCGAAGGCATCGGACAGCGCTCCCTCACCGGTCTCGGCCGTCGGCCAGCGCAGGCCGTCCCCATGGTCTTGGGCCAGGGACAGAAGGAAGTCCCCGCCGGCGGCAGCGGACGCGAGCAGATCGGGCCGATCCAGTTCGCGGGCGACGGCCAGGAGGAAGGAGCAGATCCCCGCCACGCCGTGTGCGAATCCGTAATGGGTCAGTCCCTCTCCCTTGCCCATGGACTTGGGAACCGGCCAGACCAGGCCGTTGGGCGCCCGAGCGGCCAGCACCGATTCCACGCAGAGCAGCACCCGCTCGCGGAGTTCGTCGTCCCCGGTGCGGCGCCACAGGTGAAGCTGGGCCAGCCCGCCACCGGCCACGCCGTGGGTGATGTCGGGGTTGCTCCAGACCACCGGCAGGCGCTTGACGCGTTCGATGCTGCGGCGCTGTACGGCTTCGTCGCCCAGTTCGGTGGCGGCCTCGTACATGGCCCAATAGGTCCCGGCCCGACCGAAGTACAGCCCGGGGAGCTGTCGGGGACCGCGGTCGACCCTCTCGTCCAGCCACGCCAGTGCGGTACGCAGTGCCAGCCGTGGCCGAGCGTCCCCGGTGGTCCGGACGGCCCGGCGTATCACCTCCAGAGTGCCGGCTGATCCGGCCTGGAGGGCCAGAGTGTCGAACGTGCGCCCCTCGACAGGAGGCGCGGGCCACAGGGCTTCGGGGCTTTCGGGTGTCATACCGGCGACGAGCTGGGCCTGTCCGTCGGTGAGCAAACGTTGCTGATCCTCCGTCGGAAGGCGCAGCGGCCGTGGGCCGGAACCCTCCGGCCGCAGGTCCTCCAACATCTCCCGCACCCGCAGCAGGGGCAGGCGATGCTCCGGCCGTTCCTTCAGCAGGCCGAGGACGACCGGGGCGAAGGCGCGGAGCGAGGCATGTTCTGCGGCGACCGCCCGCACCAGGAACCGCACACGCGTGTCATAGGGGCGCGGGAGCGTATCGCAGCCGGGAGTGTGGACGGCGGGAGCGTCGCCCGTTGGCGCCGACTCGTCCGCATGGTCCTCCGGGGGGATGTAAGGATGCACCCCCGTGCACAGGTGGAACAGGGTCGCGCCGACGCTGTACAGGTCGGCGACCGGCTGCGGTGCCGGGTAACGGACAGGTCCGGAGGCCTCCTCGGGCGGCGCGTAGGACAAGGTCTGGACGCGGGTCACCTGCTCGTCGGGCGAGGCGAGGAACTCTGTGTCGATGAGCACTAATTCACCGTCCGGCGTGATCATCACGTTGTTCGGCGTGAGATCCCGGAAGACCAGCCCCTTGTCGTGGACCGCTGCCACCATGTCGACGAGGCGTCGTGCGACGTCCAGCACCCGGTTGAAGGGCATCGTCCGGCTGGGCTCCGTCCGCACCATGGTCTCGACCCAGCTGCGTAGCGTGACTCCGGGGACCTCCTCCTCGGCCAGGAACAGGTGTCCCTGGTACTCGAAGAGATCGACCGCGCGTACGGCAATGCCCAGGGGCTCCAGGACGCGCAGCGTCCGGTACTCGTTGCGCAGATAGTCACGGGCGTCCGTGCCGTCGGCTTCCGCCCCTACGAAGGGCCTTGCCTCTTTGATGACCACCTTCTGACCGGTGTGTTCGTCGCGAGCGCGGTAGACGCCGCCGCGGTTGGAATGCCGGATCGCTTGGTGGACGACGAAGCGATCGTTGAGCAGCACCTGCGACTTACCGCGCTCGGAGGACGGGCGTACCGGCTCCGGGTCGGGCAGCGGAACCGGTGCCCAGACGGGAGGGCTGTACCAGGCATTACGCTCGTCCTGCGTCCACCGGCCGTCGGGACCAACCAGCATGTGCGTGTACGAGCCGTCCACGTCGAGTACGTGCTGACTGGCACTGAAGCCGCCGTAGCGGTAGTGGACCAGACTCCCGGGGCGGTACCGGCGGTCGGAGAGGATGGCCGGCCCTTCCATGCCTTCGGTGACCTCGTGCAGTACCTCGAGCAGTTCCTTGAACTGCTCGGGGCCTTCCGGGTAGACGGTGATGAACTTGCCTCCGGAGCCGCGGGCCATCCGAATCGAAAGCAGCATCCGCAACTGTTTGAGTCCCTTGGCGAACTTGAAGGTGACCCGGCGCTCCAGCAGCACCCGCGAGACCGAGGTGAGGACGTCCTCGGCCGAACGAGGTGTCGCGGTCACATGGATTTTCCAGCCTTGTGGCTGCGTCGCGGTGCCAGGAGGAGTCAGGTAGCACCACATTTGGTCGGCCCGGTGCTGCCAGCCGTGCAGTGGCACCACCTCGTCTCGGACCCGCAGGAACGTGTCGATGTAGGAGTGGTCCGATGGTTCCCACTCGGATTCCCGGTCGGTCACGGTCTTCTCCTCAATCTGCGACTGCCGGGTGGGGGGACGCGATGTCCCTGTCCCACCGGTCGCCGTAACGAGCCTCCTGGACGAGATGGCCACCACCGTGGTCGGCCGGCCTTGTGCGCGCCTGCAGAAAAGCTTGAAGTGGCTGGTCGGGCTTCTGCTTGCTGACGCGCGTCAGCTGGGGCCGGGCTCGTGGGGTCGGCCGACCGCTGACCGAACGCCGCGCCGTCCGCGATGGGGATCGCGCGCCCAGGACGCAACCCCCGGGGACTGAGGGGAACTTGAGTACGCTCCGAAGCGCCCCGGTGAACAATCGCCGCCCGCCGTTGAACATTCATTGACCAGGGCTTCGCGCAGGCCCACCGGTCCCGATCATGGGGAGTCGCCCCCCCGACCTCCCTACCGAAGGACCGCCGTGCCCCGTTGGAGATCCGCCCTGGCCACCCTGTCGGCCGCGTTCGTGGGCGCCACCACACTGCTCTTCGCCCCGCCCGCACAGGCCGCCCCCAGCGACGCCGACCTCGCCTACCGCTGGGCGCCGGTGAATTACCAGGACACCTCATCGAAGTACTACACCGCCGACTACCTGGCGCCGGTGAACTACGACGGCGACTGGAACACCCTCAACAACTGGGAGAACCTCGACGCCAACACCGCACGGCTGACCGGCACCGCGTACTACTCGGTGGTCGAGACCGAGACGCACTGGTACATCACCTACGCCTTCTTCCACCCCCGGGACTGGAAGGACTACCCGCTGAACCTCTTCTCGCACGAGAACGACATGGAGGGCCAGCTGGAGGTCGTCCGCAAGGACGGCAGTCAGTACGGCAGCCTGCAGGCCGTCGTGACGCTCGCGCATGACAACTTCTACTCGTACACCCCGCCCGGCAGCCCCTTCACCGACGGTCGCGAGAACATCGACGGCACCGTGATCATGCAGACCTACGACGGCGCGGCCCACCCGACGAGCTTCCAGGAAGCGCGCGGTCACGGTGCCTACGCCTGGAACGGTGCCGACTTCCCCGGCGGCGACGGAATCGTCTACAAGCCGAGCCGCGGTGCGGGCTCGGTCCCGGCCGGCGGCAACGACCGCGACGCGCGGTACGGCCTCACGGACCTCACCGCCTCCGACAGCCTCTGGGGCCGTCGCAACAACACCGAGACGTACGCCAAGTGGGGCACGTTCCGCGGCGACAACGGCAAGGACAACGCCGCGCACACCCCCTGGACCTGGGACGACACGAACGACGGCAGCGACCTTCAGGCGGGCGTGATCGCGACGGATCCCGCGTACCTGGTCTCCCAGTACTTCGGCAACACGGGCGATCTGAGCCTGACGTATCTGCGCAACCCTTACCGCGTCTGAGTGATCTGAGCGTGGACGTTCCGGGCGGCCGGGCCTGACGGCCGCCCGGAACGCGGGCACGTACCGGCTACGGGTCATGGCTCGCACGCGCACGGCAGATCACGCCACGACACCCCGATCCGCTGCCCCCGCGGCTCACGGCCGAACGCGCCGGATCGAGCATCGTCGAAGTCGAATCCTCGCGCGCCGCCCCGATATCCCGGCCCGCGGAAGTCACCGGCCCGATACTGGACGCCGACCGCTCGGTCTCCCCGTTCACCGCTTCGCTCTGATCGGAAACACGACCATGACCTCATCGAACTTCGCCACCTACCTGGAGCGCAACAAGCAGTTCGCCGCCACCGACGCCAGGACCCACGTCCCCGAGTTCCCGTTCATCCCGTTCAAGCAGATGTACCTGATCACCTGCATCGACCCACGAGTCGAGCCCGCGGCCATCGTGGGCGCGCGGCTCGGCGAGGCGATCGTGGCCCGCAACGTCGGAGGCCGCGTCACCCCCTCCGTGGTCCATGACCTGACATGGATCTGCCACCTGCACGAGAACAAGACACCCGACGCGGAGTGGTTCGAGGTGGCGATCATCCATCACACCGACTGCGGCTCCGGACTGTTCGCCGACGCCGAACTGCGCCGCACCTACGCCGAGCGAGGCGGCTATGACGAGGAGACCGCAGCCGCCATGGCGGTGCTCGACCCGTCCGCCACCGTGCGCACCGATGTCGAGTCGCTGCGCAGGGCGCCCGAGCTGGCCGGCAGCATCGAGAAATTCAGGATCGGCGGCTACGCCTACGACCTGAAGACCGGCGTGGTCACCACCGTCGTCGACCCGAGCTGACCTGGTACCGAAACCGGATCCCGCCGCGCCGCCCGTGCGGATGCCGGGATCCGGTGTTCACCGGCGTGGCACCACGGCGCGGGAGGCACGCGGCATCAGGCCGGAACCGGCGTCATCGCGGCCGTGGACCGAGGCTGCTTACGGCGGCACGCGCCAGGTCCTCGGTGGCACGGGCCAGGCGCGCCAACGTCTCGTCGTCATCCCGGGTGTGGGAAACGATGTAGGTGATGACGAGCACGACGTTGTCGACGCGTACGACGGTTTCGGTCATGGCGGTGTCCCTGATGTGGATCACCGTGAAGGCTTCCTCTCCCAGCCCTTCTGGGTGTCCGGTGTATTGAGGTTTGTGAACGTTGTTGGATGTCGGAGGGTCGTATTTTGTCTCCTTACCCCGCACCTCCGACTGGAAGGACTTCTCCGCCCATTGCACCGCGCTGTACCGGAGGAAGGGAGCGGATCCCGTCACGTCCACTTGTACGGATGCTTCCGGCACCGATCGCGCGTTGAGCCAGAGGCACATGTTGCCGCGGTCGACGGAGCCTGGCCCGCCGAGGATCCTGGGTTCGGGGAGAACGGGCGTGAGGGCGTGACGGTTCAGTAGTTCGCAGGCTGGTTTGATCGCGACACGTGGCCCGGGTGGGCCCTCCGACTCACTGATGGAACTCACCGTGAGACTGGCCAGGAACACCAGGGACCACAGGGAGAAACGCGCCCCCCGCGCCCGAGTGCCGACAGCGGCCAGGTGCTGCCGACGGGGTCGCTGTGCTGGTGCTGGCGCGGGACGGGCCGGAGAGGGCTGAGGTGCCTGGGACGCAGCACGGAGCGCGAGCCACTTCTGCAGCCGGGCGTGCCGGAACTGGTAATACGCGCCGGACTGCCGCAGGACACCGCGACGGTGCGCGTCCTCCAGGAAATCCATCAGCGCCCAGGGGATCTGCCCGGAGAGCCATGGCCACACTCTGGCCGCGGTGAAGGTGCCCCAGGCGGAGACGCTCACAGCGAACACCGCAAGGGCGGCGATCGAGGCAGTGACGCTGACGGACCAGTCGACGGGGCCGACGGCGTCGCGGCCCGCGTTGTCCTTCCAGGTCATCAGCGCCACAACGGGGAACAGCAGGGGCACGGCGGCCCTCAGGCAGGGGGCGCCGCCGGCCCACAGGTTCCCCAGTCCGAGGGAGGCGACAGTGGCTCTGCGGTCCTGGCGCAGTACCCATCGTGGGCTGCGCGCGGCAGCCATGGGGACGGCGGGATGCAGGATGGTGCTCAGCGAAGCGGCGTAGACCACCAGCACCAGCGTCAGGATGACGCCGGTGTCGAACAGGCTGAACAGCCAAAGACCGCACGCCAGTATCAGGGCGAGCCCCGCCGCGGCACCCAGCAGGAAGCGGCCGGTCGACGCGGGGGGCCGGAAATGGCGGGGAAGGGACAGCCGTTCCCGCTGCCCCAGCGCCACTTCGGCCACCGACACGAGACCCATGAGCCCCACCGGAACCCACACCGGTAGACCGAAGAACCACGAAACCGGCGTATCAACAAACAACCACCACATGACGGCGACGGACACGGCGAGTGCCGACATCACCCCCAGTGTCCGCAGGGCGCCCGCGGCTCGCCGACTGAGCTGCCACCACGCCAGGTCCTGCGTGTCCTGAGCGTCGAGCCGCTGGGCGAGGAACTCCAGCCAGCGGGTTGCCTGTTCAGGCGGGTCGTAGACCGCCGGGATGAGCCTGTCCAGCAGGTGGTCCTCAAGGGACCTCTCGGTCGGGTAGGCGGCGCGGTTCAGGAGTTCGGACGGGTCACTGGTTGTCTCGCTGTACGCGGTGCGAGCCAGCGAGGCCATGAGGGGAGTGGTCAGGACGTTGCGCAGCCGTTCCACGTGTACGTCGCCGGCGCTCGCGCGCAGCCGGACGAACACCGGGTCCCACTTGGTGGACACCAGATCACCGGTGACCATCTTGCGGGTGGTGCGGCGCAGATGTTCGGCCACGTGGTCCAGGCTCAAGGGCAGCAGGCGGACAGCCGCGGTGGCCGGCAGCAGGAAGCCTGCCGAGGCGACGGCGGCGTCGAACTCGTCGCCCCGGGTGGTGACGACGACGGGGTCCGTGTGTCCGAGTGAAGCGCGCAGCCGCCGCATGGCCTCAGGGCGTGCCTCGGAACGGATCTCGTCGAAGCCGTCGAGAACCGGCAACAGCCTTCCGGTCCGGAGGAGTTCGGCGGCGAGGGTGGTCCCCCGGGCGGTGCGGGCCGCCAGCCAGGAATGGTCGAGCATCAGCCGCGCCGCCGCCCAGGACTCCAGGTCCTGGCCGGCCGGGTCCCAGGACGCCGGCGGAAGGATCACCGGGATGCGGTCGCCGGGCTCGGCCCGATGGAGGTGGTTCAGCGCGAACCGCAGGGCGAGTACGGACTTGCCGGCACCGGGGCCACCGACCACGAGCAGCCTTCCGGAAGGCACCCGGGCGTAGGTGTCGGTGACGGAAGCGAAGTCGCCCGAGAGGTCCAACGGGGTGTCGCACTCAGCGTCCCCGCGCACGCTCGACCAGTGGTCGGAAAGCCGGTCCTCGGTGGTCCAGCGCACCGGCAGCGGACTGGGATGCTGCACCTTGCGCAGCCGCTCCTCGGCCTCCCACTGGGAGCGCAGTGCGCGGGCGAGATGCCGCGCCGTGCGGTCCAACCGCCGGTCATGACGGCGCATGAGCGCGGGGCTGTTCAGCAGCCGGATCTCCTGCCAGAGCCAGTAGCGGCGACGCATCAGACCAAGCGCCATGAGGAGTCCGGTCAGGCCCGCCGCCAGCAGTGCGAGTGTGGCGAGACCGCCACCCGGATCCCCCGGACCGAACAGCACCGCGCCGATGAGCACCGCGCATCCGCAGAACAGGAGCAACGGGCCCGTGAACGCCCGGAGAGCATCGACTGTGCCCCTGTACGGGTCATGCTCGTCGCCGGTCTCCGAGCCGGACTGGGTGACGTAGATGTCCCTGCCCGATACGTAGACCTGGGCGTTGTCACGAGCGTGTGCCTCGATCCGGACACCGGTCGGGTCCGGATCGCGGGCGGATTCGCTCATGCGCCCGTGATGTGCTGGTCCCCGCCCGCCATGTATACACGGGAGTTGTCGCGTGCCTCGACCTTCATGACCACCGACCGGATCCGGGTCTGTTCGTTCTCCGGGAGAGGCGGGGTGAGATGCTCATCGAGCAGTTGGCGCAGCTCGGCGGCGAAACCCGGATTCGCGCGCAGGAGTTCATGCAAACGCAGCCGCCAGGCCCCCGCCAGTGCCTGTTCGGTGTCCGCGTCCCCGGCTTCCCGCGCCGCGAGCACCTGAGCGCGGAGGGTGTCGAGTTGGGCACCGATGCCGTCGGCGCGCGCGGGCTGTATCCGACGCCATAGGTCGACCGTCGCCGTCCTGGCCTGCTGCCAGACATCCGTGGCCATGGCACCTACGAGTGCGGTTCCTGCTGCCAGCACGATCGGATCCACCGTACGCCCCCAGTCAGACTCTGATTCACGGCATGTCTGTGTCACTGATCCCGTCATCACTGTACGTTCCGTCCCCGCGAGGACTCTGAACCTCAATCAGTTCGTGATCCGCCGACGAACACCGGACGATGTGCCCCGCGATGCCGCAGCGCCGGCGGCACTACGCTGCTGTGGCATGCAGGAGACGCGCCTCGACACCGCTCGGATCCGGGCGGCCCGCCGGGTCATCGACCCGGTCTTTCTCGACACTCCGCTGTACCGCTGCGAGGCGCTGGAGCCCGGCCTCGGGTGTGCGGTGAGTATCAAGCTCGAAACGGCGAACCCGGTCCGCAGCTTCAAGGCCCGGGGCACCGAGGTCGTCGCGAGCCTGCTCGCCGACCATGGCACGCGAGCCGTGGTGTGCGCCAGCGCGGGCAATCTTGGCCAAGCCCTGGCTTGGTCCGGTCGCGGCCGGGGACTCGACGTGACCGTCGTGGCATCCCGCTTCGCGACGGTGGCCAAGCTTGACCGCATCCGCGCGCTGGACGCCGGGTTGGTGCTGGTGGACGGCGACCACGAGATGGCTCGCGAACGGGCGGCGGCCATCGCGCGGTACGACGGCATCCGGCTCGTCGAAGACAGCCTGGACATCGAGACCTGCGAGGGCGCGGCGACCATCGGCCTGGAACTGGTGGACACCGTACCGTCGTTCGACACCGTCCTGATCGCTCTCGGCGGCGGGGCGCTGGCCACCGGTGTGGGGCATGTGGTGAAGGCATGCGCGCCCCACGTCGAGGTGATCTGCGTCCAGCCGCTGGGCGCACCGGCGATGACACACTCGTGGCATCAACGGCGTGTCATCACCACCGACTCGGCCAGCACCATCGCTGACGGAGTCGCGGGCCGGCGTCCCATCCCGGCCGTCCTGGACGACCTCCTCCTGGTCGCTGACGACGCCGTCCTGGTCCGGGAGGCGTCGATCATCGCCGGAATGAGGATGCTCCTCGACCACGCCGGCCTCGTCGTCGAACCGTCGGCCGCGCTCGGTATCGCGGCGATCCTCGAAGACCGTGACCGGTTCGCCGGCCGGCATGTGGTCACCATCGTGTGCGGCAGCAACGTCGACGTGGACGCCTATCACCACTGGGTCGGTGCGGCAGCCGGAGGTGCCCCGTGAGTCCGAGGCGGAATCCGCTACTTCCCCCGAAACATCCCACTGGTCACAGTTGGTAGCCTTCCAGGATGAATGCGACCTTCGGCGAAGCCGTCCGTGCCCGGCTGAAAGCCCCCAACATCTGGTATGTCGGCACCGTGTTCGCGGACGGAGCGCCGCAGGTCAGCCCGATGTGGGTGGATCTGGAGGGAGAGGGCGAGCTGACGTTCAACACCTCGGTGGGCCGGGTGAAGGAGGAGAACCTGCGCCGCGACCCCCGCGTCTATCTCTCGCACGCGGACGCCGCCGATCCCTTCGACCGAGTGCAGATCAGTGGCGAGGTGGCCCGCTTCATCGACGGCCAGGAGGCGCACGACCGGATGGACCGGCTGGCCCGGAAGTACCTGGGCGGCGAACGGTTCGAGTGGATCATGCCGGGGGAGCGGCGGGTCGCGGTGATCGTGCGCCCGGTCAAGGTGCGGCACATCGTCGGGGTGGAGCGATTCCGGCCAGGCGGCCCCGTCCCCGCTCCTCTTCCGTAGGTGACCAGAACGGGGCGGGCCCGGTCACCTCGACCGAGGCTCGCCCCGTTTTTGTGCTACGGCGTGTTACGGCCGACTGAGCCCGGCTTCCACTACGACGGGTCGTGTCTGGCCGTCACCGGTCAGGAGGGGTCCCGTACCGTGGCAATGAACTGGGGCCCGCCTCGCGGCCTTCCAGGGTCGTCGAACTCGGGCAACTCGATTCGTATGGACTCCTCTGGCTCGGTCGTCCGGTCCTTGGCCGTCGGGATGGAGATCTCCGTGCTCAGCTCCCCCCGTTCGATATGGGCCCACGCTTGCAGCGGACCCAGCTCGGACAACGGCCGCTCTGGCAGCGCGGACGTCACCAGCCGGGAAGCGGTTTCGCGCGTGACGGGGTCCTCGACGTATACGCGGACCGCACCGTTGCCCTGTCCGGAGACCTTGACGGGCACCTGGTGGGTCCGGGTACCGGAGTCGCCTTCCGGGACACTCAGCCGTCCGATGTCGACGCGCGGCAGTACGGATGCCTGGACCTTCGGTGTTCCCGCGCTCCAGCCCCAGGCGTCGATCAGCCAAGCCTGCCCCGAGCCGCTGCGCGGTGTCAGCTCAAGGGCGTTCACCGAGCCCAGATCAACACCCGTACGGCCGGCGGCGGTCAGCGGCACGCGCACTTCCCGCGCCCAGTACGAAACAGCCTGGTCGGAAAGGGGCAGTCCGTCGGCACTTACCCTGCCGAGGGTTGCTCGCCGGCCCGTGGTGTCGGTGACGGAGACGTCCAGCTCGGTCCCTGTCGTGCCGGGCGGCACCATCACTCGCAGGGCCAGGGACTTGGCGCCGCCGAGTGACAACGGCTGCGCCGGGCTGACTCGCACCGGAGACCCCGGCTGCGACCAATTGAAGGCGACCGCGTGCCGGTCCGCCTCACGGACGTCCTCCCAGGGTGCGAAGTGCGGGGAGGCGCCGGGGGTGTCCTGACTCAGACAGGCAGTCGGCGACTCCCTGTCCGCCGCGGCGCACAGCCTGCCGCCTTGCACGGTGACACCGGCGGCCGGCAGCAGCCCGCCGGTGCGGTTCGCGCCCACCGCGTGCGTGAATACCCGTGCCGGGTCCGCCGACGGAGCCCGCTTGCCCGATCCGTCCAGCAGCGGCCTCACCCGGTCGTCGCCGCCGACGAACAGTCGCGCGGCCGCCGCGATGTACGGGGCGCCGGCCCCGTGCTGCTGGTCGGCGGTCAGACGGGTTGTGGTCCCCACCGAGCAGTCGGGGTGACGGTTCTCCTCGTCCTCGTAGAAATGGTCCCAGGCAGGAGCCTGGGCCCGGCCCGGCGTCCACTCGCTGTTGAAGAAGTTGTGGTTGGCGCCGGCCATGTATACGGCGCTGTGCAGCGCGGTGCCGCGGCCGAATCCGCGGGTGCCGTCCACATAGATCTGCCCTGAAGGTCGGACACGTCGCCGTCGCAGCCGGGAAGAATCGTCACGGACGGCACGTCGGCGACGGGATTCTGCCCGAAGATGGTCGGGGCGATGAGGACCGTGCCGCGAATGCGCCACCGCACCTGGCCGTCGTACCCGTCCTGGTCCGCGGGCGGGCGGTAGAGGCTGTCCATCGCGGCCCGGTTGACGCCCTCGCCACCCCGGGAATGACCGACCAGCAGCACCCGGTCGAGATCGTCGCGCGGCGACCGCTGGACGACAGCGGGAGCCGTGTTCTTCTGCTTCGCCCAGTCCGCCGAGGTGGCGAGGTGCCGGCGCACGAGGGATGAGCGGGCCTGCGCGCCGCCGTCGTCGGGGTCCCAGTCCTGCGCGTTGATGCCATTGGCGGAGATCGACACCGTCACATAGCCCTGCGAGGCCAGGAGCTTCTGGTCGCGCAGGTAGCCCCGGTAACTGGGGATCGGCTGCTCGTTGTCCGCGCAGGTTCCGCGCTGGCGCGTCGGTCCGGCGGTGGTGTCGTGACATCGCCGGCCGCGTCCAACCGCCTTCCCGACGCCCGTACTTGAAGACCCTCAAGGTCTTCCGAGCGACGAGCTTGAGCCGGAATGTGCGCCCGTCCCGCGCGGCCTCGGGCCGGCCGAGCAACCGGTCGCCCGCGTAGAACTCGACGCGTGCGTCTCCGGTGGGAATACGTCTGTCGGAGCGCCAGACGAGCTTAGCTCTCCGCGCCCTTACCGCTGATCCGCCAGACGTCCGGCAGCGGGGTGTCAGTGTCGCGCTGTCCTGCGGACGGTCCGGACCGATGAGATCAAAGAAGTCCAAGCGCTCCCGAGACGGACCAGCGCGCGTGCTGGAACACACAACACCGGCGAAGCCTTCTTCGGCGAACGTCATTGGTCAGTGTTGAGGACCGGGGCGGCTCCGGCTGATGGCGCCGCTCGGCACGCGCGCCGGGCCGTTCCACCGGTTGAGCGGGACGCGGCTCCACGGGATCCAACAGATCAACTGTGCGCTCCACCATTGAGATTAATCGTCGCGTACCGAGGGTGCGTCGTGGGTGGTTTCGCTACCGAGAGTCACTACCGTCGCCTGCGCTACGCAGGGCCCGCCTCCCATGCGTGTCCTGCCCTCGTATCGACCACGAAAGGAGTGAGCGTGAACGCTCGCTTCGGTGTGAAGCGGAAGGTGGCGCTCGGGGTCACCGCTCTGGTCGCGATCGCCGTCTCGGCTGCTTCGGGATCGGCATCCGCCTTCACCAGCGGAAACCCGGGAAGCTCGGACCATTGGGGCGTCATCACCCGCAACACGATCGGCTCGCCCGTCGCCGCCTTGAGGAACGGCCCGTTCGGCTCGTTCGGTGTAAAGGGCCCCTCCGCGAGGCCGCCCTACGGACGGGGCAGTCTCGGAATCGAGGTGGCGGACAAGTCCACCTCCCTCACCCCGCCCAGTGAGCAGGTCGAGTTCGGCAACGAGGTCGACTTCTACGGTGACCGGGTGTTGGCACTGAGGCAGGTCGGCTTCCACGTCTTCCAAACCGGCGAGAACGTCTCCTACGGTGGCCCGGGAAACATGCCGAACATCAAGTTCGAGATCAATCCGAACCTCACCGCGGCCCCCGCCACCACCTACTCCTCGATGGTGTGGAACCCGGCCCCCTCTCCGGTGACGGACAGATGGAGTGGCTACCTGGACGCCACCCGGACCGGCACGTGGTACCTCACGGGCAACGCGGGGAACGTGACCGGCTGCAAGCTGACCGCCCAGTGCACCTTCCAGCAGTTGAAGACGACGCTCACCGACGGCGGCGCGCAGCCGACTGTCTACACCGCCGGGGTGGGCAAGGGGCGCGACTACATGTGGATCGGGGCTGTCGACGGCCTGCGGATCAACCAGACCGTCTACGACTTCGAGGCCGACGGAGTCAGAACCCGTCGCGCCGGCTGAGCTAGGCACACGGCGGGGGATGTCGTCCGCGGCTGTGGTGGCGGTGGATGCGATTTGGTGTCCACCGCCATTTCCAGCGCGGTGACAGCGCGGTGACAGCGAGGTTGCCGGCGAGTCCTTGGCCGGGCGGAAGCCGAAGTGTCCCGCAACGCTCTCAACCCGGCGACGCACAGACGGCACCGGCCGCCGGCCTCCGCGGAGGCACCGTGGCAGCCGCCGAGTGGTCATCGCGGTGAAACTCGCTCGACCTGGTTAGCTTCGCGAGGAGATCCTTGGGCATGGAGTTCCTCTGTTACCACCGTGACCGGCCCGGCTCCCTGCCTCTGCGCCACGAACTGGTGGAAGAGCATTGGTCATATATGGACCGGTACGCGCAGGAGATGATCGCCCGGGGCCCGACACTCGCCGACGACGGCGAGACCCCCACCGGGAGCGTGCACATCGTCGACCTGGCCGATCCCGTCGCCGCCCGCGCGTTCGCCTTCGACGAGCCGAACTACCAGGCCGGTGTCTACCGGGACGTACTGCTGCGCCGGTGGCGCAAAACCCTCGGGCGCACCATGTGGGACTTCCCCGGCGGCCGGACCGGCGGCAACCGGTACCTGGTGCTCGGCTTCGGCGCGGGGCAGTCCGCCGACCTCGCGGTGCCCCCCGACCGGGACGAGCTGATCGCCTACGGGCCGCTGCTGTCCGACGACGGCGCCACCTGGCTGGGTACGGCGGCGCTGGTCCGGGCGCCGGATCCGGGGACGGCACGCGCCATTCTGCCCCCGGGCCGGTACGCCGACATCGAAGTGCACAACTGGCAGTTCGGCGGACGGGCGTGATGCCCGGGGACGTTCACGCCCTGGAGACTTTCCTCAACGTCCAGTTGGGGCGGGTGTACAAAAAGGTCGGCGAGACTGGTGAGACGTCCTTCCTGGGAAGCCGTAGGGGAGCGGCGCAGGGCCGGGCGGTTCTGCTCGGAGGTCAGGCGGGAACGCCGGCCCGTTCCAGGACGGCGGCCATCTCGTCCTCGGGGAGCGCCGGGTTGGCACCCGCGCCGGCGGCCAGTTCAGGGATATGAAGCGCCTCGCGGAGCCGACGGAGCGGGAGACGCGGGTCGCCGACCGCCGCCTGGCGTGTCCAGACCGTGGGGTCATGGCTGAGCCGTTCGATCAGCGTGGGTGTGGCGGCCGGGTCCCGGACGGCCAGTCGGCGGTAGTTGCCGTCCGGGTGGTCCGCGTAGCGTGCGGCGAGACCCTCGCGGGGGAAGCGGGGGTGCGTCTCCGCCATCCAGGCGGAGAACGTGCCACCGAGCCGCGCGTACACACGCATCAGGACCTCCTCCGGTGCGTCGGGGTGGTGTATGGCCAAGAGGTCCTCCACCAGCGGGTCCTCGGTCCGCGCGAGCAGGCGCAGGAGGTCGGGCAGCAGGTGGGGGCTCCGGGCGACGGTGCGCCGGAGCAGTGGGTGGGCGGAGGTCGCGGCCCGTCGCAGCACCGCGGGGTCGGCGAGCCCGTCCCGTACCCACTCCACGTCCCCCCTGGCGAAGTCCTCCACCGTGAAGTCGATCAACATGCGCCGTGTCTCGTGCAGTTCCGGCCTGAGGGAGACCGCGAGCCGTATGTCCTCGTCGGGGTCGACGGCGAGCCGCTCCACGAGGTCGGTGGGCAGCGACGGGTTCTCGGCGAGGGCGGCCAGGTGCGTCCGCTCGGCGACGCACCGCTCGGCGTCAGCGCGGTGGAGGAGCCCACGTCGCAGCGCCTCGGCGGCGGACTTCGGATCGCGCAGGAGTGCGGCGGTGACGCGTGCGTCGCGTCGGCACTCCTCCAGCGCGGCGGCCTGCCGCACCTCGGGGTCGGGGTCGGAAAGGAGCGCCGCTCGCTCGCCCGGCGACAGCATCTTCCATACGCGCGCCGCCCTCTGGCGCGCTGCCGGATCGCGGTGCGTGGCCAGCGAGGCCACGAACGACGGCACCAGATGGGGCGAGTCCAGCAGGGCCGCCCGTACGGAAGGGGCGGAGTCGTCGAGCAGGCGGGCGCACACGTCGTCCGGCAGCGGCGCGACCGCCGTACGTGGGTCGCGCCACTCGGGTCCGTACGCGAGAGCGGCCCGCACCTTGGGGGACGGGTCGTCCGCGAGCCGGGCCCGCTGCGGGGGCTCGGCCCTGGTGCTCATCGCGAGATCGATGCGAGCGCGGGGGTTCGGGTGAGCCAGGATCACCGCTACAGCCGACTCGGGAAGTCCAGCCCTCTGGAGGGCGTGACGGGGCGGACCGTCACCGCCGCCGTCAAAGGCGAGCAAACGCAGCAGCAGCGGTGTCGGCAGCGCCGGGTTGCGGGCGACTCCGTCCAGCGCGGACGCGTGGAACGCGACCATGATTCCCCCTCCGTCCGGCCTTGACTGCCAGGCGGCTCGTCCGACTCTGGGGACAGTCCGTCGCTGTCCTGATCGGTGACGCGTGCGATGACATGCTCGACTGTACGACCAGCGAGGCCGCGTGGCGGGTGCTCGATCCGATGCGTGCGCATGCCGCACGCGACCGTGCTGCGGTCGTCAGCGTCACCGTCTCGGTCCCGCGACGGCGTAGGCCGCGGTGCCGACGACCGCGAGGACCAGGGCCGTCCAGGTGCTCGCCGTCGTGCCGGGCGGCAGCAGCATCCAGCTCGCCACCCGCATCGGCGTACTCGTCGGGGGCGGGGCGAAGAGCGAGAACGTGAGCCAGGCGAACGGCAGCGTCCAGGCGTACTGGCCGCCCGAGAGCGCCGCGCCCAGGGCGACCAGCCCCATCAGGCCCGCGCTGTTCCGGACGACGAACGCGGTGGTGGCCATGGGCTCGCCCATCGCCTGCACTGTCAGCAGCACCGTGCCGACGACCGCGCCGCAGAGCAGCACGTGTGCCGCTCTGCGGGGCACCCAGCGGATCGCGGCCGTCCGGTCCAGCGCGAGGTCCTGACCGCTGAGCCCGATCGAGGCTGCCATGGCGCCCGTAGCGAGGACGAGTACGGCCAGCCGCGGATCGCCGGGCTCCCCGCCGCCGTTCCGGGCGAGTGCCCACACCGCCACCGCGCTGACCACCACCGCGGCGAGCGACGCGGGTACCTGACGCGAGCGCGCGTACAGCATCAGCCATCTCACCCGGACACACCGCCCTTCAGTGCGTCGAACGCGTCGCCCTCGCAGGACAGCGCGGCGGCGCGCATCGCGTTGATTGGCGAGAGCTGCTCGGCCCGCGGCAGCACCTTGAGTTTCTTCCACACCGGGCGGGTCTCGGCGAGCACGGTCTTACGGGACCACTCCGGCGTGGAGCCTTCCGGCAGTACGGTGGCGTTCTCCCGGACCGAGACCGGCGCCTGGCTGTCTACCGCGCGCGGTGCCTTCCTTATTGATCTCACACGGGCCAGACGCCCGAGCCGGGCCGCAGGTTCTCCCTCCGACGTGATCCCCGCCACATGCGGCAAGCCCGTGGGCTCCACTCATGCGCGGACGAGGTGGCTCGACCGCTGCTGGATCGGCAAAGCGGATGCGGCCACGTGGTGACCTGCCCCTGGGCCCCCTACAGGCGTTCGCGCCAACGTGCGTACAGCGGCTCGTAGTCGTGGTCGGGGAACAGGACCGGAAAAGTGTCGAACATCGCGGCGAGGTTTTCGGCGGGGTCATGGAATCGGCTGTCGGTCAAGTCGACGTCGGCGAAGAGATACTGCCAGCCCCACGCACCCTTGGTGATCAGCAGGGTCTCCAGGTAGGTACCGTAGTCGAGGTGCAGGTGATGGAGCTCAGTACGGGTCGAGACGTAGTGCCAGATCTCGGCTCCGTCGGCCGCTGGTGACGCCCGGAGGCCAGTCACCTGTCCCGCGCCGCAGAAGGGCGCCTGATCAAAGATCTTCAACTCGGGGAGCACCCGCCGTTCAGCGGTAGCGAGAAGCTCATCCGTCAGGGGCAAGTGCCTTTGTGTCAGACAACGGTAGAGGTTCCGCAGACAGAACTCACCGCGGACGCGGTCGTCCGCGGTGACCCAGTTGGCGTGGTACTCGTTGGCCGCGAAAAGGTAGGGCCCCACGCTCTCGCCGAGCTGGGTGCGGCAGAGCGCGTTGACTCTCTCGGGCGCGAGGTCGGCGTCCGTGGGCAGTGTGGACCGCTCCGGTGTCAGGTCCTGACTCGCGGGCCGTCGTTCCACCTCGATGTCACCGCGACTCTCCAGCTCCGATACGGCGCGTTCCAGACGCGTCCCATAATCCATTCCAGGGCCTCGCTCCTGCCGGGTTGCACTTTCGCGGTCAATGACGCCGACGCCGAGCGTCGGGTTCCATCTCGGAACGCGACGGACTCTGCCCATGCGCCGTTGTGACCGTGGATGTGGAGGTACGGGCGCGGCGTAGCTCCGCTGTACTGGACCGCCCCCGTGCTGATGCTTTCCGAGGCCGAGGGCCGAAGCTCTGCCTAAGGGGAGTGTGTTACGGCGCTTTTTGTGTCTTCGTGGATGCGTTGCCGCTGGTCTGGCGTATCCACTCCTTGGACAGCGTGGGATCGGTGTAGTAGCTGTTCCACACACCGTCCTCGGAGCCGGCCGAGTTCGTGATGCCGGCCAGCTTCCATCCGTGACGTGTGGGAACGACGGCCGGTCCGCCGGAGTCTCCCCGGTTTGCGCCCCGTTCTTGGTCATTGGAAAGGACCAGGCGCTTACTCTCGTCGAAGCTGGTCACCGGGAGAGTGACTTCCCTCAGTGACTCGGGACGGATCGGGTCGCCGTTCGCGTCTTCTCCCGTGGCTCCCCAGCCCAGAAGCCGCATTGGGTCGCCGATGTCGGGGGTGCTCTTGGCCAGGCCGATGGGCTCGTTGGGCACGGGCTTGTCCAGCTTCAGCAGTGCCAGGTCGGTGCCGCTGAAAGTGATCACCCCGGACTCCTCGGAGGTGAACTGCGCGGTGGGGTGCGGGTAGACGCTGTCCACACCGGACACGGTGCCGCCCGAGGACTCTTTGAGACTGCCGATCCTGACCTGGTCGGGTGTCCTGACCTTGGGGGGCGCTCCGGGGGTGTCGCCGGGCTGGAGCACGCAGTGGGCCGCGGTGAGGACCCACTGGGATGCTATGAGCGCGCCACCGCAGTGGTGATCGGACTGCGCAGTCTGAAGCGAGACCATCCAGGAGGACGGCCGTTGTGTCTCACTGCCGCCGTGAGCGGCAGGTGAGTTGGGTCCGGCGGGGGGGCAACTCCTGCGGGGACGGCCGCACGGGTGGCGGGTCGGATCCGTCGGGAGGGTGGCGCGCTCACGCTCACCACAGGGAAGGCGCCGCCTGCGTATGTGGGGTGGGCGTGAGCGCGCGTCGGAGGCGGGGGTCAGCAGGTCTCGCGGAGGTAACCGGACGCGCCCTTGGGTGCGACGTTGACGTCACGCCGGACGACGCTCACCCGGTCGGCGTACGTGCAGGCGTTCTTCATGCCGGCGCTCGTGTACTCGATGAAGATGGCGTTGTCCCCGAACGCGTCGACGTACTGGGAGCATTCGTTCCACCTCGGGTCGCCGCATTCCTCGGCGATGGCGAAGTCGAGCCCGTTCGCCGCCCGGTTGGGCGCCAGTTCCACGGTGTTCTTCTGGCCGACAGCGAGGCCCTTGGTGTGGGCATAGGCGGAGAGGATCTTGATGTATGTCTGCGCGTGCGAGGCTGTGATCCTGCCGTTGACGACATCGCGTGTGTAGGTGTCGTAGTTGTCGAGTTCCAGCGCGTCGAAGCCCTTGGCCGCGCATTCGTCGATCTGGACCTTGATCCTGTCCGCGATGCTCTGTCGCTTCGCGTCGGTGGTGATGTCCAGGATCGCCTCGTCCCAGTCCGGATCGATGACGACTGAACCGTCGCTGTTCCTGAGCAGCAGGTTGGGGTCCCAGTCGTCCGGACCGTCGGTCTCGCCGGTCCGCTGTGTCTGGAAGGCGTTGACGTAACAGATGTTGTACAGGCCGGACGCCGGGGAGTCACCGCGGTCGCGGCTGACGACCTCCACCCCGGACGGCGGTGTGTACGCCCCGCCGATCTGGTAGTCGAATCCGGCATTGACCGGTGGAAGAGTGAACGGCGCGGTGGAGTTGGCCGTGCCGACAGCCAACGCACTGGTCGTGACGGCCGCGGCCAGCGCCAGGCCGGCGCCGAGAACAGTACGGGTGCGAAGACGATGCGATGTCATTGCTGGGAGCTCCATGATCCGCGGGTACGACCCCGCCTCGGTCTCCGGGGGACGACCTGGCGACTTGGGCCGGACTCACGGCAATGACCGCATACCGGCTGGGCGTACCTCTGTCGCCGACTTCTCCGCGTCGGCACTTCACGGAGTAAAGTGAGCACTTTAAAAGGTGTCAATAGCTGATAGCAACTCATATGCCATTTGTCCACGTGTGGATACTCGGAAGTGCAAGCCGCCGCGTGGGTAGTGGCAACACCGCATCGCTTGTCGGCGAGCACGGTAACCGTCGCCGGCGCTGCGGCCGCAGTCCCGTACGGCCCGTGCCGGATGTGTGTCAGAAGAAGTCCAGGAGTTCCGTCAGGGAGGTGATGGACGGCACGTTCGTGACGGCCGAGTCCCGGCTCATCACACGGCCCGCATAGCCGAGTCGGATCGCTGCGGCAACCAGCTCCGGATCGTCGTCGACGAACAGACACTCCGCGGGGGCGAGGTCGAGCGCGGAACTGGCGTGGTGGTACATGCGCGGGTCCGGCTTGTTGCAGCCCAGGACGGCGGAGATCGCATACGCCTCGAAGTACCGTTCGATCCCGAGTCCGGCGTGGAGGCTGGGCAGATCGGGCCAGGCATCCGACACCACGGCCATCCGCACTCCCCGACGGCTCAGCTCCTCCAGGGTCTCTTCGACGTCCGGGTACGTCTCCAGGAGCACGGCCGGGGGGACTTCGCGGCGCAAGTCGGCGAGGAGGGCCGGGGTCGGGTCCACGCCGAGGCTGTGGAGTATCACGCGGTGGTACTCGTTGTAGTCGGGCGTGGATGACGAGGTGGCGAAGAAGTGGTCGCCCGCGGCGATGGCCGTCGCGAACTGCTCCGCTGTGAGGGAAGGGGCATGGGTGAGAACGGTCTGCTCGAAGTCCGCTCGCGGGTTCCAGCGGCCGCCGATCGGCCGCATCAGCACGCCACCTGAGTCGAAGAGAACGGCACGGAGGTTCTCAGGAGAGGCTGGTTGAGGCATCACCCTCCCAGTTTGTGGGCAGACGCCCCGTTGGTCGACCCCTCCGGGCCGGGAACCGGCAACGGCACCCACCCCCAGCCGGACCGCATGAGGTGGTGCCTGTGCGGGGGCCGGTCCGCTGTCCGTCGCCGCTTCACGGCGTGCGGCCTCGGGCCCTCTTGAAGCGCGCGAAGTGTTCATCTCTCGTGAGCGTTCCGCGCTTTCCGGGCCGTTTCGCATCCGTGGACCGGCGCGTCCCGGCAGGAGTGGTGCCCCACCCTACCGGCCGTCTGTCGGCCCGTCGGGCCAGTGGACGCACGGGCGTTGGCCGCCTTCCCTCCCGGACGGTGACTTCAGGGCGCGTGTCCCTGCGGTCCGGAAAGGCGGAGGGAGCCGGCCGTCGGTAAGTCGGAGGAAAGCGCACGGCTGTTGATGCGTGCGTGGGGGCGGCCTACGATCGCCGTCACGTGCCCGAGTGAAACGATTCAAGCACTCCTCTGGCCCTGCCCCCCATGCTCACTCCCTGCCCCCATGCTCACTCCCTGCCCCCATGCTCACTCCCTGCCCCCATGCTCACTCCCTGCTCTCCGCGGCCCGAAGGAAGACGATGACCGAAGACTGGAACCGAAGAAAACTCCTCCGCACCACCGCGATCGCTGTCGCGGCAACCGCGGTGGGCCAGGCGACGCTCGGCGCCACACCGGCGGGAGCCCTGGGCCGCGACCGGGACTACGACGACGACGGTCGCCAAGGGCCCCTGCGTGTTCAACGCACCAGCGTTGAGTACGCCGAGACACTGCTGGGAACCGACGTCGAAAAGCCCCGGCTCTCCTGGGAGTTGTCGGCCGAGGGACGACGTGGCGCGGCGCAGACCGCCTACCAGATCCGCACGGCCCGCTCCGCCTCCGATCTGCACCGTGGCCGTCGGCTGGTGTGGGACTCCGGCCGGGTCGCCTCGGACCGCAGTATCCAGGTCGCCTACGACGGCCCGGGGCTTCAGCCGCGTACCCGGTACTACTGGCAGGTCCGGGTCTGGGACGAGCGGGGGCGCCCTTCGTCGTGGAGTCCGGTGCGCTGGTGGGAGACGGCTCTGCCGGACGACGGCTGGAAAGGGCACTGGATCGGCTTCACCGTTCCCACGGCGAAGTTCGACGGCGCGTCCTGGATCTGGTCCGCCGATGTCACGGCGAACGCCGCGCCGCTGGGCTCGCGGTGGTTCCGTAACACGTTCACACTGCCCGAGGGGGCCCGGGTCGCCAAGGCCACGCTGATGGCAACCGCTGATGACGACTTCACCCTGTACGTGAACGGAGAAAGGGTTCTTCACGCGCCCGAGCGTGCGGATGGCTGGCGCGAGGGCAAGGTCGTCGACATCGCTCAGCGGTTGCAGGCGGGAGGGAGTGTCACGTTCGCGGTCGTCGCCACCAACCGGGGGAACAATCCGGCCGGTCTGCTGGTCCGCCTGCTCGTGGAGGACGGAGCGGGCTCCCAGGTGGCCGAGTTCGTCACAGACGGCACATGGCGGGTCTCCTCGCGAGAGGAACAGGGCTGGATCCAGGCGGAGTTCGACGACAGCGCCTGGGCCCAGGCCAAGGTTCTCGCCCCGTATGGGGATGGCCCGTGGGGGCGCGGGGCAGGTTTTCCCGCGACGGAGGAGGGACCCGCGCCGTTGTTGCGGCGTGACTTCACGGTTTCCAAGCGCGTGGCTCAGGCCCGCCTCTACATCAGCGGTGTCGCGTATTACGAGGCGGAGATCAACGGCAGACGTGTGGGCCGGCAGGTCCTCGATCCAGCGCTCACCGACTACGAGGAGACGGTGCTGTACGCCGTCCACGACGTCACGGACGCCGTCGAACGTGGTCAGAACGCGATCGGTGTGACCCTGGGCCGTGGTTTCTACGGGATCACAACGCCCAACGCATGGGGCTGGGGCAACGCGGCCTGGCACGGTGAGCCCCGGCTGCTCGCCCAGCTGGAGATCCGTCATACCGACGGCACGACCACGACCGTGGCCACCGACGAGTCCTGGCGCTTGACGGCTGGGCCCACTCGGTCCAACTCCCTCTACGCGGGGGAGACGTACGACGCTCGACTGGCATTCACCGGATGGTCCAGCCCCGGATTCGACGACCGGGACTGGTGGCCCGCCCCGAAGCAGGAGTCGCCCAAGGGGACGCTGCGCACGCAGGCACTGGAGCCGATCGAGATCGTGGAGACGGTGCACCCGACCGAGGTGAAGGACCTTGGTGGTGGCGTCCACCTGGTGGACATGGGCCGCACCCTGGCCGGCTGGTGCCGGCTCACGGTCACCGCCGCGGCGGGCACCAAGGTGGCGCTCGTCCACAGCGAGAAGCTGGACGGCCGGGGCAGGGTCATCGACGAGAGCGGTTTCACCCCGGGGCGCTTCCAGAGGGACGAGTACGTGTGTGCCGGCACCGGACAGGCTGAGGTGTGGGAGCCCAAGTTCAGCTACAAGGGCTTCCGGTACGTGGAGGTCTCCGGACTTCCCGAAGCGCCGAAGCCCGGACAGGTGCTGGGACGCCTGGTCCACAGCGCTGTCGACGAAGCCAGTGACTTCGCCTGCTCGGAGAAGTTCTACGAGCAGCTGGACAAGGCGATGCGGCGCACGCTCGCCAACAACCTGCACGGCATTCCGACGGACACCCCGAAGTACGAGAAGAACGGCTGGACAGGGGACGCGAACGTCGCCGTACCCTCGATGCTGTACGCCTTCGGTCTGCAACGGTTCTTCACCAAGTGGCTGAATGACATGAAGGACAGCCAGGAAGCCTCCGGGCGGATCCCCAGCATCGTGCCGAGCCCGGGGTGGGGCTACAACGAGTACAACCCGGCCCCGGAGTGGACCACGGTGTACCCGCTGCTGCTGCACCAGATGCACCAGACCTACGGTGACGAGCGCCTGGTGGGCGAGCACTGGGCCGCCGTCGTCCGGTACCTGGACTGGGAGCTGGGGCGCAGGACGAACGGACTGGTCAGCTCCGTGATCGGTGACTACCTTTCGCCCGGCCATGTCGAGCCCCCCGAGGACGCGACGCTGACGGCCAGTGCCTACCTCCACCGATCCCTGCTGGCCGTCGCCGACATGTCCGGCGTGGTCGGTGAGCAGGCCGAGGGAGAGCGCCTGCGCGCGGCCGCCGACGAGATCAAGACGGCACTGAACCGGACCTTCCTGACATCGGCCGGCTACTACCAGACCAGTCGTGACAGGAACTACCGGCAGACGAGCAACGTCATCCCGCTGGCGTTCGGCCTCGTGCCGAACGCGGCGGTCCCCGGAGTCGTCGCCTCACTCGTCCAGAACATCACTTCCCCGCCCCCGCAGGGGGATCCGACGAAGCGCTCGCCGAACACCCTGAACACCGGTGTCCTGGGGACCAGCGTCCTGCTGCCCCAGCTCACCGCCCACGGCCATGCCGACCTCGCCCACAAGGTCGCGACCCAGCGTGCCTACCCCAGCTGGGGCAACTGGTTCGAGAACGGTGCCGACACCATGTGGGAATACTGGCGGGTGCCGGAGAACCGCTCACAGAACCACTACTTCAAGGGCACGGTCGTCCAGTGGCTCTACGAGAACGTGGCGGGGCTGCGTCCGGGAAGCGACGGCTACCGGACCTTCACCGTGAAGCCCGATGCCCGGGTCGGAGTCAGCTGGGCCCGTACGTCGCTGCGCACCGTTCGCGGTGAAGTGTCGGTGGCCTGGGCCACTGGAGAAGGCACGTTCCGTCTGCGGGTGAAGGTCCCGGTCGGCTCCACGGCCGAGGTCCATGTGCCGGCTCCCGACAAGGCCGAGGTGACCGCCCACGACGAGGCCAAGAGGATACGGCTGGACAACGGATTCGTGGTGTACAGGGTGCCCCAGGGGCGCTGGGAATTCGCCTCACGGGCCTGACGACACCATCCGTGCACGGTCTGTTCGCTCGGTCTGTTCGCCTGGTCTGTTCGGTCGGTCTGATCGCGGGGGCGTGGTCACTCACTGTGTGCGCGTCGCTGCGGTGTGGTGTGGGTGGGTATTGGTGTGTGGTCTGTCGTGGATCTGCACAGTGGTCACGCGGGCGGCACATTCCCTCAGAGTGGGTTCCGCGGATGGGCTGGTGGTGTGTCTGTTGGTGCGGAATGTCGTGTTCCGCCGTGCGGGGGGAGCCCCGTGCGGGGGAGTTCACGCCTGTGAAGTGGTGAAGATGCTGCCACCACTTGATGAACGTGCCTGCACACCAGGTGGCTTCGGTGCCGTGTCAGGTCGCGGTTGGGGAGCGAGGTGATTGGCCGGGCGGCGTGAGCGCGTGGTTTCATCCTTCGCACCGCGGCAAACGCACGGACGGCAGGGCCCGTTCCGGGTCTCTGACGATGCGTGTGACCGCCGTGGAAGTTCCGAGTTATCAGCGCGAAGGGAAGCAAAGATCATGTCCTTCACCCCGCAGGTCGAGACCCAGGAAATCTCCGACAGCGACCTGGACAACGTGTCCGGTGGCCTCGTAGGCGGTCTGGTCGGCACCGCTGTGTCCACCGCTGACTCCGTCGCCCCCGTCTCGGAGATCGTCGGTACGGCCACCGGTGTGGTCGGCGGTGTCACGTCCGGTCTCCCGGTCGGCGTCGGCGTCAACCTCTGAGCCGACCGGTCGAGTGCCGCTGAGCGGCACGGCCTCGCGTGGCAGTGATCGCTGCCACGTGCGGTGACCACGGCGCGCCGGCGGTTTCCCCGGCCGACGGACCGCGCCATGTGCCCCGGTGCCGCTCCAGGTTCCGGGGCATACGGCCGCCCGCGGCCGGGACCCTTCCGCCAGGTCCTGTCCGGCCGGTCCGCGAGGACCGGCCGGACAGCATGTGGCGGCCCCGGGCGGGATATGGCGGTCTGTAAGTGAAGGGTGTGTTGTGGAGTTCCGTCAGCAGGCGCTCGCCAGGCTGCGGTCGCCGGAGGAGATCGATCTTCCGGTGCGTTTCGCGCGGCCTCAGGGCTGTCTCGTTTTCGCGGTCACGCTTGTGGCGATGGCCGCTGCCACGGTGTGGGCGGTGACCGGTTCCGTGTCGTCGTCCGTCGGTGCCGCTGGGATCCTTACCCACGGGCAGGGCAGTTACGTTCTGCAGAGTCCGGTGGCGGGCCAGGTCACCGAGGTCCTCGTCGCGGAGGGCAAGCGTGTTTCCGCGAACACGCCGCTGCTGAAGATCCGTACGGCGAGCGGGACCAGTGTCGTCCCTGTGATCGCCGCGGGCCGGGTGACCACGCTCGTCGTGACGATCGGCTCCGTGGTGGACGCCGGGACGGATGTCGCGGCCGTGGAACGGATCGAGGGTCCGGACGACCCGCTGATGGCGGTGTTGTATCTGCCGACCGGCAACGGCGCGGAGATTCCTGTGGGAGCCCGGGTCGATCTCAGCGTCCAGTCGGTGCCGGTGAAGCGGTACGGGGTGCTGCGCGGTGAGGTGAAGTCGGTGGGGCGCAGCGGGCTGACGGCGCAGCGCATCGCCGGTGCCCTCGGCAGCAACGAGCTGGGTGAGCATTTCTCGAAGGACGGGCAGCCCGTGCCCGTCCTCGTACGGCTGGACCGCTCTTCGTCCACCACGTCCGGTTTCACCTGGTCGACGACGGACGGTCCGCCGTACGCCGTCGACTCCATGACGCTCGCCGACGGCACCATCCACCTGGCCGAGCAGCGTCCGATCGATTGGCTGCTGCCGTGACCGTACCGAACGCCTCGTCGACGCCGGACGAGCGGCCCGTATTGGACGAGCGGCCCGTAACGCGGGAACGGCCCGCACCGGCCGGGCACGGCCGGCGCCGCCCGCGGCCCGGACCGCGCCCCAAGCCGGCCAAGTCCGCCGAGCCCGCCAAGTCCGCCGAGGCCGCCAAGTCCGGTGACTCCTCAAGGTCTTCCCGGCGTGCCACGCGTGGCAGGCGTGCCGGTCGTGCCGTGGCGAGGCAGCCGAAGGCGGTACGGACGCCCACGATCCTTCAGATGGAGGCGGTGGAGTGTGGTGCCGCGTCGCTTGCCATGGTGCTCGCCTATTACGGGCGTCATGTCCCCCTTGAGGAGCTGCGGGTCGCGTGCGGTGTGTCCCGTGACGGCTCGCGCGCCAGCAACCTGCTGAAGGCGGCGCGGAGTTACGGTCTACAGGCCAAGGGCATGCAGATGGAACCGGCGGCTCTGGCCGGGGTGCGGCCGCCGGCCATCCTCTTCTGGGAGTTCAACCACTACGTCGTCTACGACGGCATGGCACGCACACCGGGCCGCCGGGGTGTGTACGTCAACGATCCGGGCAAGGGCCGCCGGTTCGTCTCCACGCAGGATTTCGACGCCAGTTTCACCGGGGTGGCGCTCGTCTTCGAGCCGTCGGCCGCTTTCCGTACGGGCGGCCGCAAGCAGGGTGTGCTGGGTGCGGTGCCGGCGCGGCTGCGCGGCACGACGGGCACGCTGCTGGCCGCTCTGCTCGCCAGCCTCCTCCTGGTCGGTGCCGGCGCGGTGGTGCCCGCGCTGAGCCGTACCTACATCGACATGTTCCTGATCGGCGGCCAGACTTCGCTACTGGGGCCCCTGTTCGCGGCGATGGCGGCGATGGTGGTGCTCACGGCCACGCTGACCGGACTCCAGCAGGCCAATCTGCTGCGCGGACGGATCATCTCCTCGACGCTGAGCAGCGCCCGGTTCCTGCGCCATCTGCTGCGGCTGCCGGTCACGTTCTTCGCCCAGCGAGGCCCCGCGGATCTCATCCAGCGTCTGCAGTCGAACGATACGGTCGCCGAAACCCTGTCACGCGACCTCGCGGCCGCCGGTGTGGACGGTGTGGTGGTGATCCTCTACGCCTTCCTGCTGTGGACGTACGATCCGCAGCTGACCGTTGTCGGTGTGCTGATCGCGCTGCTCAACGTCGTGGCGATGCGGATCGTCATCCGGCTGCGCGCGACCCATACCCAGAAACTTCGCGCGGACACCGCCCGCCTGACCAACACCTCCTATACCGGGCTGCAGTTGATCGAGACCCTGAAGGCCACCGGCGGCGAGAACGGCTACTTCCGCCGCTGGGCGGGCCAGCACGCCGGCACACTGGAGGTACAGCAGCGCCTGGGCGTACCGACCGCTGCCCTCGCCGTGGTCGCACCGGCCCTCGCGACACTCAACAGCGCGCTGATCCTGTGGATCGGCGGACTGCGCGCGGTCGAGGGCCATCTCTCCATCGGTCTGCTCGTCGCTTTCCAGGCGCTCGTCACGCGTTTCACCGCACCGATCACCCGGCTGAACGCGGTGGCCGGCCGGGTCCAGGACTTCGCCGCCGACGTGGCCAGGCTGAAGGACGTCGAGAGTTTCCCGGCCGACGAGCTGTACACGCGCCCCTCCCCGGATGACGCGGACACCCGCAGGCTGCGGGGCCATGTGCACCTGGAGAACATCACCTTCGGGTACAGCCCGCTGGACGCGCCGCTGCTCAAGGACTTCTCCCTGACGGTCGGCCCCGGACAGCAGGTGGCGCTCGTCGGTGGCTCCGGCAGCGGCAAGTCCACCGTTTCCCGGCTGATTTCGGGCCTCTACCGGCCCTGGGAGGGGACGATCCGTATCGACGGGCAGCGTCTGGAGGACATCTCCCGTGGCGCGTTGGCCGCCTCGGTCTCCTTCGTCGACCAGGACGTCTTCCTCTTCGAAGGCACGGTCCGCGACAACGTGGCCCTGTGGGACCCGTCCATACCCGACGACGCCGTCATCGCGGCGCTCCAGGACGCCGCCCTGTACGACGACGTGATCGTACGGCGCCCCGGAGGCATCCACAGCCGGGTCGAGCAGGACGGACGCAACTTCTCCGGCGGACAGCGCCAGCGCCTGGAGATCGCCAGGGCACTGGTCAGACGGCCGAGCATCCTCGTCCTCGACGAGGTCACGAGCGCGCTGGACGCGCGGACCGAGCAGCTGGTCATCGACAACCTGCGACGGCGGGGCTGTGCGTGCGTGGTGATCGCGCACCGGCTGAGCACGGTCCGCGACAGCGACGAGATCGTGGTGCTCGACCACGGGGCGATCGTCGAGCGGGGCCGGCACGACGACCTGGTCACGGCCGACGGACCCTACGCCCGGCTCGTCAAGGAGCACTGAGATGACGCCCCTTTCCCCGCCGACGGACGGTACCGGCGCGGTCATCCACGCTCTCGGCGCCCTCGGCACCCCCCTCGACCACACCGCTCTGTCCAGCGTGCCACTGGAAGGGCCACACGTGCTGTGGCTCGTGACGGACGGAACGCTGGACCTCTTCGCCGTAGACGCAGCCGGGCAGGGCCACTGGCACTGCCTGGGCCGCCTCGAAGCGGGCGCCCTGCTGCTCGGGCCGGTCGAAGGAACGCAGCACACCCTGGCGGGCAAACCTTCGCCCGGATGCCGGCTGCGCCGGATTCCGCTGCGCGAACTGCACCCGTCGCCACCGGTCTCGACTCCGCTGGAATACGCGTTCGCGCTCGGTATCGGACGTGGGCTGGGCGTCCTGCTGGAAGCGCCGCTGGACGGCCGTCCCGGTGGCGACGACGCCCTGGGCGACGACGACGATCTGCTGTGGATGCAGGTCCCCCCGGGCAGTGTGGTCTACGGCGCCGCCTACAGTGCCGAGGCGGCCGGTGACCTGCTGGTCGACGGCGCGCTGTGGCAGCGGATGGTCAACCAGCAGTACCGGCTGCTGTCCGCGGTCGACCGGTGGATCGAGCGGCTGGAGAACGCCCACGCCGACCGGACCGCGGCCGGTATCAAGGCCGGTGAAGCGGTACGCGCACAGGCGGACCAGGCACTGATCGCCTCCATCGACGGGCCCGCCACCACCGGACGGAGCACGGCGGGGAAGCCCGGGAGGGGCGGTGACGAGGCCGCCTTCGCCATCTGCCAGGTCGTCGCCGAAGCCGCCGGGATCACCCTGACGGGAGCACCGGGGACGGCGGGGAGCGGACCGGTCGACGACCACGTCAGCCCCGTCGAACGCATCGCCGTCGCCGCCCGGATCCGTACCCGTTCGGTCCGCCTCGACGGCAACTGGTGGCGCGGGGACGCCGGCCCGCTGGTGGGCCACTGGGCCAAGTCGGGCGCGCCGGTGGCGCTGCTGTGGCGGCGCGGCCGCTATGAGGCGGTGAACCCGGCCTCGGGGCTGCGCATGCGGATCGGCCCGCGCAACGCCGGGGAACTGGAGCCGCGTGCGGTCATGTTCTACCGGCCGCTGCCCGACCGGCCCCTGAGCCTGGGGCGGCTGATGCGTTTCAGCCTGCGCGGCAGCGGCACCGATGCCCGGAATCTCGTGCTGAGCGGGCTGGTCACGGTCGGTCTGGGCGCACTGGTACCGGTCGCGACCGGGCAGGTGCTCGGGGTGTTCGTGCCGAACGCCCAGACGAGCCTGATCGCCCAGGTCTCGCTGGCCGTCATGATCACCAGCGTGGTCACCGCCGTGTTCGCGCTGTCGCAGAACCTGACTCTGCTGCGTCTTGAGGGCCGGATCGAGAGCGTGCTGCAGCCCGCCGTCTGGGACCGGCTGCTCAGGCTGCCGACGCGGTTCTTCACCGGCCGTTCCACCGGCGAACTGGCCAGTGCGGCCATGGGGATCAGCTCCATCCGCCGGGTGCTCTCCGGTGCCGGCCCGGTGGCCGTGCAGGCGGGCACGGTCGGCGCGATGAACCTCGCCCTGCTGCTCTGGTACAGCGTGCCGCTGGCGCTGGCGGCGATCGGCATGCTGACCGTCATGGCGGCCGTGTACCTCGGGATGGGGCTGTGGCAGGTGCGCTGGCAGCGACGGCTGGTGGAGCTGGGCAACAAGCTCAACAACCAGGCGTTCCAGACCCTGCGCGGGCTGCCCAAGCTGAGGGTCGCGGCGGCGGAGAGCTTCGCGTACGCGGCGTGGGCCGGGGAGTTCGCCCGCTCCCGCGAACTGCACCAGCGTACGGGCCGGATCAGAAACCTGACCATGGTCCTCGACGCGGTCTGTCTGCCGCTGTGCTCCCTCGTCATGTTCATGCTCCTGGCGGGCCCCGCGCGCGACAGCATGACGGCGGGCGAATTCCTCACCTTCCACACCTCCGTGACGATGCTGCTCACCTCCGTCACCCAGCTGACGGGCGCGTTCGTCTCGACGGCAGCCGTACTGCCGATGTTCGAACAGATCAAGCCGGTGCTGGACGAGCCGCCCGAGGTCCGCTCCGCGGGCACCCAGCCCGGCGTCCTGTCCGGCGGGATCGAGACCCGCACCCTTTCGTTCCGCTACTCCGCCGACGGTCCGCTGGTCCTGGACGACGTGTCGCTGGAGATCAGGCCGGGTGAGTTCGTGGCGGTCGTCGGCCCGAGCGGCTGCGGAAAGTCCACCCTGCTGCGGCTGCTCATCGGCTTCGACCAGCCGCTGTCCGGCAGTGTCCTCTACGACGGCCAGGACCTGGCAGCTCTCGACCAGGCGGCCGTGCGCCGGCAGTGCGGGGTCGTCCTGCAGAACGCGCAGCCGTTCACCGGGTCGATCCTGGACTGCATCAGCGGCGCCGGGACGTACACCCAGGAGGAGGTGTGGGAAGCCGCCCGGATGGCCGGTCTCGCCGAGGACATCGCCCGTATGCCCATGGGCCTGCACACCCTGATCTCCGGCGGTGGCGCGGTCTCCGGCGGGCAGCGCCAGCGCCTGATGATCGCCCAGGCCCTCATCCGCCGCCCGCGCATCCTGTTCTTCGACGAGGCCACCAGCGCCCTGGACAACGCGACGCAGCGCATCGTGACCGAGAGCACCCGCGAACTCCGCGCCACCCGCCTCGTGATCGCCCACCGGCTGTCCACCGTCATGGACGCCGACCGCGTCCTCGTCATGGCGGACGGCCGCATCGTGGAACAGGGCCCGCCGGCCGACCTGCTCGCCGACCCGAACGGCCGGCTCCACGAACTGGTACGCCGCCAGCTCACCCACTGACCACCACTGACCACCACACGGCAGCGGTCGGACAGGCCCTGGAGCTGGGTGGGACCGCGATCGGCGAAGCGGTCCTCTACGCCATCACTCAACCCGCCGAGGTGGACGTCGACGAACTCGTCGTCCGGTCCACGGCCCAAGGACGAAGAGCAGCACGACGCGTCTGGACGGCGAGCCCCTGCCTCCATTACCTCGCACGTAATCGACGTCCTCCGCCTCACTCGGCACCCTTGCGGTACCGGAACCCGGGCGGCGCACTCCGTCCGGGTACCGGTTCCCCGACCAGCCCGTACGACCTCGATGGAGGCTGCCTCGCCATGTCCGCAACTCTGCTCGCCGGCATCGCCCGCACCACTGAACCGCAGACGATGCTGCGCCGGTTCCTCGCCCTCGACGCCGTCACCACCGGCGTCAACGGACTGGCGTACGTCGCGGCGTCCGGGCCGCTCGGGCGGCTGCTCGGGGTCGACGCCACCCTCTTGCTCGGCCTGGGCGCGTTTCTCGCTCTGTTCGGGGCCGGAGTCGGCTTTCTCGCCGGCCGCCGCCAGCCGCCGCCGCTCCCCGTGAAGGCCGTTGTCGACGCGAATCTGCTGTGGGCCGTCGTCAGCATCGCCGCGCTCGCGCTCTGGCTCGATCCGACCACAGTCGGCGCCGTCTGGATCCCGGTGCAGGCGCTGACCGTCGCCGGCTTCGCCGTTCTGCAGTGGTCCGCGCTGCGCGCCGCCGCCGGCATCGACCTCGGGAGGAATCCGCTGCCGCAGACGCGCTAGACCGGCTGACGTCGAACCTAGGCCCCGTGCTCGCGAGTTCCCCACGGGGAGCCGTACGCGGTCAGCAGGTCCAGGAACGGGCGCGGCGGGAGTGCTTCCGGGCCCAGGACGCCGGTCCCGGCCCACAACCCGCCCGCCATGAGTTCAAGCGCGATGACCGGGTTGACCGCGGTCTGCCAGACCACGGCCTGGGAGCCGTACGTCCGCATCGACCACTGGTTGTCGACCACGTGGTACAGGTACACCTCGCGCGGCCGGCCGTTCTTGACACCCTTCACCCAGGTGCCCGCGCAGGTCTTGCCCGTCATCCGCTCGCCGAGCGTGGCCGGGTCGGGCAGGCAGGCGGCGACCACGTCACGCGGGGAGACCCGTACCGTGGCGCCGTCCGCGTCGCGGACCGTGACGGGCTCGGTCGCGTCCAGGCCCAGGGCGTGCAGGGTCTTCAGCTTGTCGATGAAGTCGTCGCCCAGCCCGTACTTGAAGGTGACGCGCCGGGCGTCCACCCAGCGGGGCACCAGCAGCACCTCCTCGTGTTCGACGTTGACGCACTCGACCGGGCCGATGCCTTCGGGGAAGTCGAAGACCTCCGGTTCGCTGAACGGCTCGGTGGTGAACCAGCCCCGCTCGCGCTCGTACACCACCGGCGGGTTCAGGCATTCCTCGATGGTGGTCCAGATGTTGAACGACGGGGCGAAGTCGTATCCCTCGACCGTCAGATTGGCCCCGTCGCGGATGCCGATCTCCTCGATCTCGTCGAACAGTTCGTCGGCCGCGAACCGGGCGAAGACGTCCGACAGCCCGGGTTCCACCCCCATGCCGACCAGTGCCAGCCGGCCCGACTTCTGCCACGCGTCGGCCCGTGCGAACTGCTCGTCGCCCAGCTTGACCCCGCACTGCGCGTACGGGTGTGCGGGGTGCGGCCGGGACAGTGACATCGCCATGTCCACGTAGTGGCTGCCCGCCGCGAGAGCGGCCTCGAACAGCGGCATCACGAAGCGCGGGTCGGTGGCGTTCATCAGCACGTCGCACCTCTCCTCGGTGAGGAGGGCGGTGACCGCGGCCTGGTCGGAGGCGTCGATCCGGCGCGCGGTGAACCGGCCCGCGCTGTCGTCCAGCGCCGCCACGGCCGCTTCGGCGCGCGTGAGGTCGTAGTCGGCGACCACGAAGTGGCCGAAGAAGTCCCGGCGGGCCGCGATCCGGGTGATTGCCGTACCGACGCCACCGGCGCCGACAAGCAGAACACGCATGACGAAACTTCCTCTCGGTTCCCGATGGGGTACGCGCGGATCCGCGCCCCATGGGAGGGGATCAAAGCCGGGCGTTCGAGTTAAGGTCAATGGTGTTGGCATAAGGGTCCACAAGAGCCGCAGGCGGCGGCCCGGTGGGGGGCGGGCCCGTCCGTCCCGGCACGAGAGGCACACACCATGGCCAAACAGGTGGTACCCGAAGAGGCACGCAGGCGGCGGCGCCCCACCCGGCAGGGCACCGTCCTGTCCGAACGGCTGATCATCGAGACCGCCCTGCGCATGCTGCGCGAACACGGCAGCGCCGGGCTCTCCGTCCGCCGCCTCGGCACCGCCCTCGGCGCCGACCCCAGCACCCTCTACCGGTACTTCGACGGCATGGACGCCCTCACCCTCGCCATCGGCGAGGAACTGATCGGCCGAGCCCTCGACGGCTGGACCGCCACCGGAGACTGGCGCACCGACCTGCGCGAACTCGGCCGGCGCATCCACGGCGCCTACCTCGCCCACCCGCAGGCCGCCGTGCTCACCGCCGGCCGTGTGACCGGCCGCCCCCGCGAGATCGCCGCCGACGAGACAGTCCTCGGCATCCTGCGCACCGCCGGCTTCCCCGACCCCGACGCGGTCCTGGTCTTCCATGCCTTCATCGACCAGAGCCTGGCCTTCGCGGCCCTCGACGCCGGCGCTCTCGCCCTGGCCGAGACCTCCCGCGCCTCCGACGAACGGCAATGGGAGTCCACCTACGCCCGGCTGCCCGCCGAGAAGTACCCGCATATCGCCGCGACCGCCCAGCTGCTGGCCGCACGGATGAACCAGAGCGCCTACCCGGTCGCTCTGGACATGCTGCTCGCGAGCGCGGCCGGCCGGCTCCAGGCGCTCCAGGCCGGCTGACCGAGCGGGCGGCCTGCCTGCGCGGCCGTCGCCCGGTCGGCGGTCACCCTCGTCAGGGGTCCGTCTCGGTCTCCGGCTCCGGCCCTGTCTCCGACTCCGACTCCTTCTTCTTGCCCCGGGGGACGGAGACGGGATTGAACGAGGGCGCCTCGGAGGCGTCCAGCGCGCCGGTCATGGCGATCCGCCAGATCGGACCGGGGAGACAGCCGCCGCAGACCTTGTCGTAGTACTGGCCGCCGATGGTGACGTCGAACATCGAGCTCTTCTCGCCGACGTCGTCACCCACCCACACCGCGGTGGAGAGGTTCGGGGTGTACCCCACGAACCAGGCGTCCTTGCGGTCGTTCGTCGTGCCGGTCTTGCCCGCGTTGTCCCGGTCCTTGAGTCCGGCCTGTGTACCGGTGCCGTCCTCGACCACGCCTTTGAGCATCTGGTTGATGGTGTCCGCGGTCCGCTCGCTCATCGCCTTCGAGCAGGTCGACTTCGGCACGGGGATGTTCTTGCCCCGCGCGTCCTTGACGGACTCGATGGCGATCGGGGTGCAGTACGTACCACGGTTGGCGAAGGTGGCGTACGCGGACGCCATCGAGAGCGGGGTGCTGTCGACGCTGCCGAGGGTGACCGCGGGGCGTGCCGCGATCTCTTTGCCGTCACCGCGCTCGTAACCCACCTTCTTCGCCATCTCGATGGTCTCGCACAGGCCGGCCTTCTGCTCCAGCAGCGCGAAGTAGGTATTGATGGACTTGCCGAGCGCGCTCGTCATGTCCCAGGTGCCCTTCTCGGACTCCAACTCGTTCTGCAGGGCCCAGGGCTGGTTGCCGCTGGGCGAGCCGTCACAGGTGCGGAAGGAGCTCTCCGGCAGGGTGAGCTTCCAGTCCGTGGTGAACGACGTCGCCGGGCCTATGCCCTTCTCCAGTGCCGCCGCGGCCGTGAACGGCTTGAAGGTGGAGCCGACTTGGAAGCCGTACGTGCTGCCGCCCATCCTGTTGCTGACGGCGAGGTTCAGGACCGTCTCGTTCTGCTTCTGATTCAGGCCGTACGGGCGGGACTGGCCCATCGAGAGGATCTTGCCGCTTCCCGGCTGGACCTGGACGACGGACGCCGCGAACTTGTCGCTCTTGTCGACCTTGGCGGTGGCGGCCTTGTTGGCGGCCCGCTGGGCGCGCGGGTCCAGGGTGGTCTTGATCGTGAGACCGCCGAGGTTCCAGAGCTGCGAGCGTTCCTTCTCGGTCCTGCCGAACGCCGGGTCGTTGAGGACCGTCTTGCGTACGTAGTCACAGAAGAACCCGGCGCCGCTGACGGCTGTGATGCAGCCGTTCTTCGGCCAGCTGACGTTGAGCCTGATCGGAGTGGCCATCGCCTTCTCCGCCTCCGCACGCGTGATGTCACGGGCGGCCACCATCCGCGTGAGCACGGTGTTGCGGCGCTCGGTCGCTTCCTCCACGTTGTTGACGGGGTCATAGCGGCTCGGCGACTGGACCATGCCCGCGAGCAGCGCGGCCTCCTCAAGCGTGAGGTCCTTCGCGCGCTTGGAGAAGTAGCGCTGGGCCGCGGCCTCGACGCCGTACGCCTGGTTCCCGAAGAACGTGATGTTGAGGTAGTTCTCCAGGATCTTCTTCTTGCCGAGTTCTTCCTCGACCTGGATCGCGTACTTCAGTTCGCGGACCTTGCGGCCGAGGGTCTGCTGGGTGGCCTGTGCGACCTTCTCCGGATCGTCCCCCGCCTCCTCGACGAAGACGTTCTTCACGTACTGCTGGGTGAGGGTCGACGCGCCCTGCGTGGCCTCGCCCGCCTGTACGTTGCGATTCAGCGCGCGCAGGATGCCCTTGAGGTCGACCGCCCCGTGCTCGTAGAAGCGGGAGTCCTCGATCGCGACGATCGCGTCACGCATGTACGGGGAGATGTCGTTGAGCGGGACGACGGTACGGTCGCGTGAGTAGACCGTCGCGATCGTATTGCCGTCACGGTCCAGGATCTTGGTGCGCTGACTGAGCGGCGGAGTCCTGAGGTTGGACGGGATCTCGTCGAATTCCTCGACCGCCCCCTTGGCGGCGAGACCTATCCCTCCGGCGGCGGGCAGCGCGATGCCCGCCAGCATGACTCCGGAGAGGGCGGCGACACCGAGGAACGCGGCGGCCTGTTGGGTCGTGGTGAGCCTCCGGCCCGGGCGCTTCTGCATGATCGGCAGCCTACGTTCACGCGACGGCCGCTCGCGGCCACGGGTACGGCCCCGGCCGTCTGCCAGGTCCTGTCCGGCGCACACGTCACGTCGTGTGATGCCCCCTGATCTGCGTGCGAGGGCCCGGAGACGGCAGCACAGTGGGCCCGCGGACGACAGCACACGTGCGGGCCGAAGTACTCAAACGCTCTGAGCACTTCGGCCCTGGGGGAGCGGAACCCGCAGCGACCTGCGAGCAGCGGCCACCAGCCGTGCGCTTCCCCGCGGAGCCGGCCTGGAACTACGGTGACACGTCCGTGAACTTCCAGGTCTGGTCCAGTGCCCCGGACACCGGCCACTGCCCGGCGGGCGAACCCGGGCCGGGGTCCGTGGCGCCCAGCATGCCGCCGGTCGCGACGTTCGAGATCTTCGCCGTGCCGTTCCCGGTGTCGAGCAGCCGCCACAGCTGGCCCCGGCCGTCGGAGTGTGACCGCTGCGTCACGTCCGAGCCGGATCCACCGGTCAGGAACAGCCCCGACATCACGTTCTGGATCCGTACGGTGTCGTCTCCGGCGGGCGAAAGGCGCCACCGCTGCGCGCCGCCGCCCGCGGCGGACTGCTGCTCCACACCGGCTCCGGCGTCCGTCGAACCGCCTGCCGGGGCCAGCAGCAGACCGCTGTCGCGGTTCGAGATCGTGTAGGTGCTCGCGGCCTTGACGGGCAGGTACGGACTGAGGACCTTCACTCCGCCGGGCAGACCGCTGATACCGGAGGGCTTCCTGTCGTCGACCGTCACCTGCTGAACCGAGTAGGGGCCGATGCGGTCGATCGTGTTGCCCTCGAACGTCACGCCGGTGGAGTCGCTCACGTACACGACGGACGACTTCGGAATACCGCAGCGGTTCTTCGTCGCCGGGTACGTGGTCTGCTGGGACCGCTGGAAGAAGTTGTTCCGTACGGTCACGTTCTTCGCCCAGCTGACGTTGAGCCCGGTGCCCCTGATGTCCTGGAAGACATTGTCCTCGATGGTGATGTCGGGGTAGAGGGGCCTGCTGGCGCTGCCGGGGTCGAAGGAGACGGCACCGACCTGGCAGGAGTCCCAGACTCCGCCGGCCGACACCAGCGCGCTGGTGAAGGTGTTTCCCCTGATGACGAGGTTTCCGCCGCTGTTGGCGTTGGCGTCCGAGCTGTTCTCGGGTGTCACCGAGATCGCGTTGACGCCGCGCATCCAGTTGTTCTCGATGACTCCGTCTCGTGCCTTGACCAGGAACCCGCGACCGGAGCTGTCGACGCGGTTGTCACGGAAGACGAAGCCGCTGCCGATGCGGTCGAGGTTGGTGATGTCGGTGCCCGCGTCCCATGGCGAGGGGCGGTCGAGTGTCAGCTTGTAGGTGAAGTCGGCCTTCGCTCCGGCCAGGGCCTTGATGGCGGGGTCCTTCTCCGGAGCGATGGACCGGATGGAGGCGGTGGGCCCGTCGGTCCACTGCTGCAGGCGGTCACCCGGAAGGGCGTTGCGGAATCCGTCCGGGAAGGCGGCCCAGAGGGTGTCTCCGTCGGTCTTGAGGACCTTGGCGGTCCCGAAGCCCTGGACGCTCATCGAATCGTCTCCGGCACCGACGACCGTGGAGTTCTCGACCGTGGGCCCCTTCTTGACCCACCCGAATCCCATGGCGTCCCACGTCGTGGTCATGATGGGCTTCTCGGTTCCTCCCGGAGGCGGCGGGCCCGGAACGACCCGGAAGTTGTCCAGGTGTGTACCGCCCTCACCGGCCATGTTCTGGAAGCCGAAGCCCGGTGCGGTGTGGAGCGTCACGTCCTTGAACGTGGTGTTCGCCCCGACCACCCCGATGCCGATGTCGGGACCTGATACGGCCTCGCCCGCGAACGCGACGATGTCGCCGATGCCGGCCGCCCACGCACCGCCCATGGACCGGACCACGCCTGCGGTCCTGTCCTGCCAGGTGACGGGGATCTTGTACGCCTGGCTGCGCCAGAGCCGCTGGTCGGGGTCGAAGACCGACACGCGACTGGGAACCTTGTCCGGGCGGGGATAACCGGCGTCGATCCGCACATCCATCCACGGTGTGCCGTCCGCGGCCTTGCCGAGGGCGATGACGCGCCCCTGGGTGAACGGCAGGGGGTCATAGTTGATCGTGAGACCTGTGACGGTGAGGTTGTTCGACGTGCCCGTCCGCAGGGCCTGGACGAGCCGGGTCTGAACGATCGTCACGCCCTTGGCGTTGATCGTGAACCCGTCGAGCCCGCTGAGGTCGAGAACGGAACCGCGGCGGTACTCGCCGGGCTCGATGTCGACCTGCTTCTTCCCCGAGGCGGCGGCACGGGCGATCTGGGCCTCGATGCTCTCCAGTCCGGTGGCGGCGGCTCGGGCGCCCTGGAGCAACGGGGTGATCCCCAGTCCGATGCCGACGAGGAGGAGCGCCATCAGGGTCGCGCCGGCGAGACGAACTCGCCTTCGCGGTAAGGCGATAGGGCGTGCGGTGGTGAAGAGTCGCTTCATGAAGCCGCAAACCTAGCCGCAACGGAACGAGACGAGAACCTGTCACCCGGCTTCTCCGAGGCGGCGAGGCCGACTGCTCAGACGGGGTGAGCATTGGAGAACCGCACGAGGGGGAAGCAGGCTTCAACGGGTCGCCCTTCCAGGGCCGTTCACCGCCCGCTCCAGCCGGCGTGTGGTGACGGCGACGGCCGCTTCCTCGTCCATCATCCGGACCTCTCCGCACGGGCCCTCGCCGCCGGGATCACGCTCAGGGCGCCCAGCGGTAGAGCAGCACCTTGTTGAAGAGGTCCTCCTCGACGTTGACCAGGTACTCCCCGGTGGAGCGGCGGACCGCGGAGATGCCGTACGGGAGGTCGACCCACCCGGTCCGGTCGACGCCGCCGACATTGCTGCCCGGGAGCCAGTTGCCCACGGCGCTTCCGTCACTCGCCCTGAAGGCCCAGACCTGGCCGCGGGTCTGCACACCGACCGTGAAGATGTAGTCGCCCGCGAAGGCGAGGCTCACCGTCGTCACCGCCGGGGTCGCCGTGGTGTCCCAGGGGAGGAGCATGGTCCAGGTCGCCGTACGGTTTCCGGTGCTCCAACGGTCGTAGCGCGCCAGGACCTTGCCGGCCTCCTTCCAGTAGGCGTTGTCGAACAGCGCGGTGGGTGTGTACCCGGACATATACATGACGTCGTCGGCCACGTCGTAGTGCAGGCGGCGGACCGTGGTGAACGGCGCGGGAAGCGCGATCGTCTCCATGCCGGCGTAGTCGTAGACCGGGTTGCCCTGCGGGTCGAAGCCCTGCAGGGGATAGCGGCGCAGGTTGCGGTCCCCGCCCTCCCAGATGTCGCCGTCGGTGTCGACGAACCAGACCCAGCAGTTGCCGGGGGAGTTGGTCCCGTTGCCGGGCTGAAGGTATTCACCGGCCTCGAACGCGCCGTTCCCGCTCATGTCCCGCCAGATCCACTGGCCCTGGGCGGGCTGGTAGGGCGGCCATGTGGGATCGTCCCCGGTCCAGTGCTGTTTGAAGATCGCGCCGGAGGGTTTGGCGATCTCGCCCTCGAACCGGTAGATGAGCAGGTGCGAGCAGTACATGCCGGTGACGTACATGTACAGGGAGCCGTTCAAGCGCCGCAGGAACGGGGAGGCGGCGTGATGCTGGTGGCCCGTCAGGAACAGCCGGGCGTCCTGGGGGTACTTGACGGAGTCGAGCGAGTAGCCGCGCCAGGCCACATCACGCCCTGGTGGCTTGGTGACGTCGATGCGGTAATGGCACTGCTTGGTGTAGACGTCCAGCCCGTCGGACTGCGGGTCGAAGTCCGCGCCGTCGACGAAGGCACTGCCCTGGAGCTGCCAGACCAGGTTGCCCTGCGGGTCGAACTTGCGTATCCACGAACCGAACTCGCACATCGCGACGTAGACGTTGCCCGCCGCGTCGCCGCCGACGCCGACGATGCCGAAGAACTTGTCGGCGATGTTCCGGCCCGGCGTCCCCGCCCCGATGCCGCCGGCGAGGCCCAGGCTCCGTGTCCGGGTCGGCGTTCCTGCCAGGTTGCCGTACGTGTGCACCTGGCGCAGCGGGCCGTTGTCGCCGACCAGCAGGTCCCCGTGGACATCGATCGCCAGTGAGGTGGGAATCCAGTCGCTCGCCGGCCCGCTGATGGTTCCGGGCAGCGCGCTGCCGGTGTTGGAGAAGTGCAGGACGCGCGCCGGACGCGCGGAGTCCACGTGCCAGAAGTGTCCGTCGTTGGTGTCACGGGTGATGTTCTCGACGACCCAGATGCCGCCTGCCGGGTCGATCGCCACCGCGCCCGGCTTGTTGACGCTCCAACTCCGCAGGAGCGATCCGGTGGCCGCGTCGAAGACCTTCACCTGGTTGGCCACCCGGTCGGTGGCCACCACCTGGGTCGCCGAAGCCGCCGCCGCGGCCGGCGGGCTGCCCACGTTGAACGTCAAGGACGTGGCGGTGCCGTTCAGGGCGAAGCGCGTCAGACCGTTGCCGACGCTGAGGTAGGCATAGGCCCCGTTGACCGCGACCGCGTCGCCGTTGGCGCCCTTGCAATTCCCTGCGAGGTGGCCGTCCTTGTAGATGCCCGCGTAGTTGCCGGCCTCGTCCCAGAAGCTGACGGTGTAGACCGTGCCGTCGCCGGCGACGGCGATGTTGAAGATGAAGTCCTGCACCCACTCGGTGGCCCCGGAGAAGGAGTTCCCGGTCCAGGAGGTGACGACGTTCAGGGCGCTGACCGCCGACGAGACGGCGGGCGCCGCCCCGGCGAGGCGTCCCGGCGTATGGCCCTTCGCCACCGCTCCGGCGGCGCTCTCGATGGAGAAGGCGCCGGCCAGTGCCGTGGCGATCGCGGCGTTCCTGCCGAAGACCAGCGCCTGGCGGCGGGTGACTCCGTCCGTACGGGGTGAGGGGAGGTTCCGTTCCGAGTTCCTGTCGCTCATGGTCAGGAGATCCTTCGTTCGGCGAGCCTCTGCCGGTCGGCCAGACATGAAGTGACCGTTCACTTGACTGCCTTGAAGCTAGAGCGGGTTGGGTGGTGCGTCAATCCATGTGACGCTTCTTTCGCCGGGCGACCGAGGACCGTATGATCCGGTCTGCTTCATATGAACGGTCACTGAATGAAGGGTTGTTGAGTGTCCGATCGGCCCACTCTGCGCACCGTCGCGGCCAAGGCGGGTGTCTCGCACCAGACGGTCTCCCGGGTGGTGAACGGCGACCCCACGGTCACCGGCGGCATCCGGGACAAGGTGCTCTCCGCCATGCGCCTGCTCGACTACCGTCCGAGCGCGGGCGCGCGCGCCCTCGCGAGCGGGCGCACCGAGATCGTCGGCGTGGTCCTTCCGCACAATCCCGGCTTCGCGTTCTCGAACGACCACCTGATCCGCCTGGTCGGGGGAGCGGACCAGGAACTGGCCGCCCGGGGCTACGGCCTGCTGCTGTCCACCCGGGAGGTGCCCGACGACGCGGCCTCGGCCCATCGCCGGTTCACCCGGCGCCGCCAGGTCGACGGACTGCTCGTGGAGGCAGGCGTCGGTGGCGAGGCGCTGCCCGCCCTGCGGTCGGCGGGCTATCCCACGGTCGTGATCGGCTACACCGGCGAAGACCTGCACTGCGTTCACCCCGACGACGAGGGCGGCGCCTACGCGGTCACCCAGCATCTGCTCGCCCTGGGGCACCGCAGGATCGGTGTCGTCAACGGCCCGCCGGAGAACCAGCTCGCCATGGCCGCCCGGCTCCGGGGGCTGCGCCGCGCCTTCGCCGACGTACGCCGCCCGTTTCCCGACGACCTGATGGAGCACGGTGACTTCACCGCGCCCTCCGGCTACGCGGCGGCCGGACGGCTGATGGCGCGGACCGACCCGCCCACCGCGATCTTCGCCTTCAACGACGGCATGGCGTTCGGCGCGATGCGCCGGCTGCGGGAGGACGGACGAGCGCTGCCGGCCGATGTCTCGGTCGCGGGCTTCGACGACACCGCCGCCGCGGAACTCATCGATCCACCACTGACCAGCGTCAGCCTGCACAGCGTCGACGTGGGCCGGCGGGCCGCGCGGATCCTGCTCGATCTGCTGGACGGACGGCCGCCGGCGGAGCATGAGAGCGTCGTACCCAGCACCCTGAGAGTCCGCGCGTCGACGGCGCCGCCCCACGCGGCCACATGACAGAGCCTCTGGAAAGGACCGGTCGAACCGATGGACCACGCCCACCGGAACCGCACCCCGCACTCCTACGTCGAGGACGTCTCACCCGGCCACGGCCGGGCACGGCCCCGCGCCTCCTTCAGCTCCGACGCACCGGCCGTGGAACTGGACGGCTCGTGGAGTTTCCGACTGGCCGCCGGGCTCCACGACCTGACCCCGGGATTCGAGGATCCGGCGTTCGACGCGGATGCCTGGCCCCGCGTCACGGTGCCCTCGTGCTGGCAGCTGGACGGCGCCCCGGAGCCCGCCCGGTTCGGCGCTCCCGCCTACACGAACATCACCTATCCAATCCCCGTCGACCCGCCCCGGGTGCCCGACGAGAACCCGACGGGGGAGTACCGCCGGGAGTTCGACGCCGAAGCGGGTTTCGCCGACGGGGGAACGGCGGTTCTCAGGTTCGAGGGCGTGGACTCCTGTTTCGCGGTCTGGCTCAATGGCGTGCTCCTGGGTGACGGCAAGGGCAGCCGGCTGCCGACCGAGTTCGACGTCACAGGCGTGCTGCGCCCCGGACGCAACGTGCTGGCGGTCCGGGTGCACCAGTGGTCCGCCGGAACCTATCTGGAGGACCAGGACATGTGGTGGCTGTCCGGCATCTTCCGATCGGTACGGTTGCTGGCCCGGCCCGCCGGGGGAATCGCGGACTTCTTCGTCCACGCCGACTACGACCACCGGTCGGGCCTGGGCACACTGCGCGTCGACGTCGACGGCGATGTCCGCCTCACCGTCCCGGAGCTCGGCCTCGTCGACGCCGACCCGGCCGGACCCCATACCGTGCCCGTCACTCCCTGGAGCGATGAACAACCGCGGCTCTACCAGGGGGAGCTGGCGACGGCCACGGAACGGGCGCCGATCCGGATCGGCTTCCGCCGGGTCGCGGTCGAGGGCGGGGTACTCACCGGCAACGGCAGACGCCTGCTGTTCCGCGGCGTCAACCGGCACGAATGGCATCCCCTCACCGGACGCACACTGTCCCGGGAAACCATGCTGGACGATGTGCTCCTGATGAAGCGTCACCACATCAACGCCGTCAGAACCAGCCACTATCCGCCGGACCCGGCGTTCCTCGACCTCTGCGACGAGTACGGGCTCTGGGTGATCGACGAATGCGATCTGGAGACGCACGGCTTCTCGAAGAACGCCTGGCGCGGCAACCCGAGCGACGACCCGGCGTGGCGCGCGGCGCTGCTCGACCGGGCCGAGCGGATGGTCGAGCGGGACAAGAACCACCCCAGCGTCGTGATGTGGTCGCTGGGCAACGAGGCGGGCACCGGGGCGAACCTGGAGGCGATGGCCGGGTGGATCCGCGACCGGGACCCGGACCGGCTCATCCACTACGAGGGTGACTGGGACAACTGCGCCTACACGGACGTCTATTCGGTGATGTACGCAGACTATCCGATGGTGGCGGCGGTCGCCTTCGGACAGGAACCGCTGACCGGCGACCCGGCGAACGACGCACGGCGGCGCGCCATGCCGTTCCTGCTGTGCGAGTACGGGCACGCGATGGGCAACGGGCCCGGCGGGCTGCGCGAGTACCAGGAGATGTTCGAGGCGCATCCGCGGCTGGCCGGTGGCTTCGTCTGGGAGTGGATCGACCACGGCATCGCGCGGCGAGATGCCCGGGGCTCCCTGTACTACGCCTATGGCGGGGACTTCGGGGAGCCCGTCCACGACGGCAACTTCATCGCCGACGGACTGCTGTTCCCGGACCGTACGCCGTCACCCGGACTGCTGGAGTACGCGAAGGTCATCGAGCCGGTCCGGATCGAGGCCGGGCAGGCGGAGGGCGGCATGGTCGTCCGCAACCTGCACCACACCCGCGATACCGGCTATCTGCGCTGGATGTGGCTCCTGGAGGTGGACGGCGACCCGGTGGCCGAGGGCGAGTGGGCCGTGCCGCCGACCGGGCCCGGCGCACAGCGGCGCGTCGACTGGCCGGACGCACTGGCCAAGGCCGCCGACACGGCGGGGCCGGGGGAGCGCTGGCTGTCCGTGCGCGCCGAACTCGCCCTGGACGAGCCCTGGGCCGACGCGGGACACACCGTCTCCTGGGCTCAGATCCGTCTCGACACCGACAGCGCGGCACGGACTTCCCCGTCAGGCACCCGGTCAGGCACCCGGTCAGGCCCCCCGTCGGCCAAGGGCGCCCGCGCGGTCATGTCTTCACGCGGGAACGGCGACACGATCACCCTGGGCGCCGCGCGGTTCGACGCGGTCACCGGCACCCTGACCCGCCTCGGCGATCTGCCCGTCGACGGCCCCAGGGTCGATCTGTGGCGGGCCCCGATCGACAACGACCGTTTCTCGCCGCTGCTCGCCGCATGGCGCCAGGCCGGTGTGGACCGCCTCCGGCACACGGTCCTGGACCTGGAGACCGACGGCGACGGGCTCACCGTACGCACCAGGATCTCCCCGGCGGGCTCGGACCTCGCGCTGCTCGCCGACTACCGTTGGAGCGTCGGCACCGGGAACCGCGTCTCGTTGACCGTCGACACCGCTCCGACCCGACCGTGGCCCGTCCCCTTGCCCAGGCTCGGGGTGGCGATGAGCATCCCGGCCGAGTTCGACCGGGTCACCTGGTTCGGCCTCGGGCCCGGCGAGGCCTACCGGGACAGCGAGGCCGCGGTACGCGTGGGGCGGTACGAACGTGCCGTCGACGCGATGCAGACCCCGTACGTACGCCCGCAGGAGAACGGCAACCGCAGGCATGTCCGATGGGCCCGCCTCACCCGTCCCGGCCCCTCCGGTGACGACGCGGGCGGCTTGGAGATCACGGGCAGTCCCTGGTTCGACCTCACCGTGAAACCGTGGCCCACCGGGGTGTTGGAGGCCGCGGCCCACACCGTCGACCTCACGCCCGACGGCCGCCTCCACCTCAATATCGACCTCGGACACCACGGTCTCGGCAGCGGTTCGTGCGGGCATCCCGTCCAGCCACGGCACCACCTGGCCGCGGTCCCGGCGCGCTTCACCCTCGGATTCGGGCCCCTCGGGGAGGAGGCCGGCGATGGCGTAGGGTGACCTGCGCGGCTCCGGTGGCTGTGTGGTTGCACAGCGGGACAACGTGGGCAGCCTCTCAGCGCCGTGCCGCCGAGAGGAGCGTTCCGTACATGACCACACCGAGGCCGAGCGCGGCCAGGCCACGGCGCCCGACGATGATCGACGTCGCCCGCGAGGCCGACGTCAGCCTCAAAACGGTCTCGCGTGTGGTGAACGGTGTGACGACCGTTGATCCGGAACTGGCAGAACGGGTAATGGCGGCGGTGGCCCGCCTGGGCTTCCGGCGCAACAACATGGCCCGGGACCTGCGCTCGCGCAGCACGTCGGCGACGGTCGGACTGCTCATCGAGGACCTGGCCAACCCGTTCTACGCGGGCATCGCCGCGGCGGCGGCGCAGTGCGCCCTGGAGCACGACACCCTGCTGATCACGGCCAGTTCGGAAGAGGACGCGGACCGGGAGCGCGGTCTGCTGCTGCGGATGTGCGAGCACCGGGTCGACGGCCTGCTGGTCGTTCCGGCCGGCAGTGGCGCCGACCACGCCTATCTGCGGGCCGAGATAGAGCTGGGCACGCCGGCCGTGTTCCTCGACCGCCCGCCCACCAACCTGCGCGCCGACACCGTGCTCATCGACAACAGGGCGGGCGCGCGGGCCGCCATCGAGCACCTGGTCGCCCGCGGACACGAGCGGATCGGTGTCCTGTCGGACTGGCTCAGCATCCATCCCATGGCCGAGCGGCTCTCGGCCGCCGAGGACGCGCTCGAACGGGCCGGGGTCGCCTACCGGCCCGATCTGATCCGGTACGGACTGCACACCCTGCGGGACACCGAGGCGGCGGTCGAGAAGATGCTGGCGGCGCCGGGGCCGCCCACCGCGCTGTTCGCCCTCAACAACCGGATCACGCTCGGTGCCCTCGGGGTGCTGAACCGCCTGCGGCAGGACGTGGCGGTGATCGGCTTCGACGACTTCGAGACCGCGGGGCTGATGGCGCGCCCGCTGACCGTCGTGTCGTACGACGCACGTGTCATGGGCAGGATCGGCGCGGAGTTGCTGTTCAAGCGGATAGCGGGAGACAGGTCGCGGCCCAGGACGGTCGTGGTGCCGACGACGCTCGTCGAGCGCGGCACGTCCGGCGGCCCGTCAGAAAGCTGATCCGCACCGGCGAACGCGAACGGTCGCGGTCATCGACGTGTGCCACGACTCTAGGCAACGTTGTCTCGACTGGCTATGGTTCAGAACCGACCTTCACAACGGGGGCGCGTCCGCGCGAGCCGTGCGCCAACGCGGTTCACCGCACGAGAAGTTGACGACGTTCCCTGGGCGTAGACGCCCTGACCAGCGACAAGAGCCGTCCACCTCGACAGGAGAGCGGCTGCTGTCAAGGCCACTCTCCAAGTGCGGTGCCCGGAAACCGAGTTGGAGTGTGCCGCAGCTCTAGGCAACGTTGTCTCGGCTGGCTATGTTTCAGGCCCGAACCTCGGAGAGGAACGGCAATGGCGGACATCATGGATCTGGCGCGGTTGTGGGCCGACCATGACGCGCTTCATGTGCACGGTGTGGCGGTCAGCCTGCTGACGGAGGGGCCGCGCCCCGAAGTGGAGCACGACGAGGACGGCGCGGTGATCCGCCTGCGGGGCGGCGCAGCCGGGGCGACACTGCTGCGCCTGGATGTCCCGCTGGGCGACGCCGTCGGCTACTGGCATCCGGCGGCGGGCTGGGACCGCCACCTTGTCGCGGACTGGGCGAGCCGCTGGCGCGCAGTCGGCCTCGTCGACTCGGCGCCACTGGGCTGCCTGTACGACGCGGCGGGCGCGGCGCTGCTGGCGTTCTCGTCCGACCGGGTCGCGGCGACGACCCGGATGCGGTTCGGCGTGGCGGAGCCCTCGGCCCGGTTCGGGGTCTGGCTGGCCATGGACCTGCTTCCGGAAGAGCACTGCCGTATCCGAGTTCAGGCCCCGGGCAGGCCCTTCGCCGACGCGGTGCGGACCCTGACCCGCCGCCTCTCGGCGGGCGACGGACTTCCGCTGCCCGACGCGGCCCGCACCCCGGCCTATTCGTCGTGGTACTCGCTGCACCGGGACGTGGACGCGGCGCGCGTCGAGGCCGAAGCCGCGCTCGCGGCCGAGGCCGGGTGCGGGGTGCTGCTGCTGGACGACGGCTGGCAGCGGCACGCCGACGGCGCAGGCTACTCCGGCAGCGGCGACTGGCGTCCGGACCCGGCCAAGTTCCCCGACTTCGCCGAACACGTCAGGACGGTACAGGGCCTGGGACTTCGCTATCTGGCCTGGATCGCCCCGCTGCTCCTCGGCGAGCGCACCGAGGCGTACCAGACGATGAAGGACTTCGCCCCGCACGCCGTACCGCGCCTGTCCTGCCGAGTCCTGGACCCGCGTCACGCGGAGGCCCGGCGGTTCGTCGTGGAGTCCTGCGTCGATCTCGTACGCCGTTACGGCCTGGACGGACTGAAGATCGACTTCCTGGACTTCGCGATGGTCTACGCCGACGAGACGGTCCGCACGGACGAGATGGCGCATGCCGACGGGGAGGGCGGCCGGCCCGGAACCGACATCGGCCTCGCCATGCGGGGACTCCTGACGGAATTGCGCGACCGGCTGCGCGAACTCCGCGGCGACGAACTGCTCATCGAGTTCCGGCAGCCGTACACGGGACCGGGCATGCTCGGCTTCGGCAACCTGCTGCGCGCCGGCGACTGTCCGGCCGACGCGACGGGCAACCGTGTGCGAACGCTCGACATCCGTGCCGCCGCGACGGCCGGGTCCGTCCACTCGGACATGCTCATGTGGGACCCCGGGGCCTCGGTGCGGGCGGCGGCCAGACAGCTCCACTCGGCCCTGTACGCGACGCCGCAGATCTCCGTCCGGCTCGCGGAGCAGTCAGCCGAGCACCGCGCGATGACGGCCTTCTGGCTCGGATTCTGGCGCGACCACCGTGACGTCCTCACCAGGGGCGAGATCCTGGCGGGACGCCCCGACCAGCTCTACGGGACGGTGGTCGCGAGCTTCGCTCAGCGGGCCGTGATCACCTTCTACGCCGAACACCGCCTCGCCGCACTCGATCTCGCAGGCTTCACCGAAGTCGCCCTGGTCAACTCCACCGCCGTCGACCACGTGACCCTGGACATCGGCGGGCGTGCCGTCGAGGTCGGTCTCGACTCGTCCGACGCCTGCGGCCGGTCCGCCGGTTCGTCCGTACGGACCCTGGCTCCCGGCCCGCACACCATCCCCGTACCTCCCTCCGGCCTGTGCGTGCTCAGGCCGGTGCCACCCACGCATTCCTCGCGCTGACGTTCTGGAGAGGTTCGCTCGTGTCAGACAGCCAAGATCGACGTCCTCGCACCGCCGCGGCATCGCCGGTTCCCGGCGAGATCTCCCGTCGCAACCTCGTGGGCCTGGGGGCGGCCACCGTCCTGGGTGTCACGGCGGCCGGCGCCCTGGCGCCGCGCGCCCAAGCCGCCGCCCTGGCCGGCACAGAGACCTCCGGCGCCGCGGCGCCCGTGGTCGCCCTCGGTTTCTCCGACCCGACCGGGCTCTACCCGGTGACCGGCGACGCCCCGGTCTCCCCCGATCTGCTGGTCACCTTCACCAGCCCGACCGTGCTCAGCGGGACCGTGGCCTGGTCCGTCTCGGCCCGGGGCGAGGAGCCCCTCGGCAGCGGAGCCGAGCCGTTCACGGCGGCGGCGGGCATCCCCAGCACCCTCACCATCCCGCTCGGCTCGCTCGGCCCGGACCACTACGAGGTCACCGCGACCGTGACGGACGCGACGGGAACGGACCTGCTCACCGAGACCGTCGGGCTCGGCGTGATCCGTCCCGCGGTCGAGGGACGGCGCCCGGAGTCGGTGTTCGGCCTGGGTATCCGGCCTGAGTCCGCCCCGGCGATCACCAAGCGAATCGCGCAGCGCATGGGGGTGAAGTGGACCCGCGGCATCGACGCCGTCCAGCCGAACACCGTGTCCCCGCGGCCGGGCGTCTTCTGGCAGCAGCCGCAGATCGACGCGGCCCGGGCCGAGATCGCCGAATGGCACCGTCACGGCATCGAGACCCTCGGCGGCATCAACTACAACATGTCGTGGAACGTCCAGCCGGGGCCCAACGGCGAGCAGCTCAGACCGCACCAGAACCGGCCCAAGGACATGGCCGCGCACGTGGAGATGGTGTACCACGCGATCGCGCCGTTGCAGGACCTGGTCCCGAACTGGGAGCTGTGGAACGAGCCGTGGGTCCACGGCTGGACCTGGAAGACCGGTGACGCCCAGGACTACCGGGACATGTGCAGACTGATCTGGGACCGGGTGAGGCCGGAGTACCCGGACGTCAACCTGATCGGCGGCGGCTCGGTCTCGTACAACCGTGACATCGTCTACGCCCAGGGCTCGAAGGACACCGGGTACATCGACGGTTCGGTGAACCACGCCTACGGCTATCCCGACGCGACCCAGTACGCGATGGCCAAGACGCAGATCAAGATGGACCGGCTCTGGTCGCGGACCAACGGGCGCGCCGGTCAGTGGCAGACCGAGCTGGGCACCGCGACCCAGTACAACTTCGCGGACCTGCCGCCCGACGAGGCCAACTACGGTGTGGCCAGGACGCTGGCGCCGACCTACCTGCTGCACATGCTCGCCGGCGCCGAGGAGGACTCGGCCATCCGGATCTTCTGGTTCTCCCTGTCCTACGACAAGGGGTACTCCGGCCAGGAGTTCAACATCTACGACTCCAGGACCAGGACTCCGCTGCCCGCGGTCGTCGCCTACGCCACCATGACGAGCCTGCTCGAAGACTCCGAGATGCGGGGCGAGCTGTATCCGGACGCGAAGTCGACCTGGGGCTTCCTGTTCCGCGGTGCGGACGGCAAAGGCAGGGCCGCCGTCTACGCGGACCAGCTCTACGACGGGACCGACGAACACCAGGACGCGGGTTACACCGGCACCATCAACCTCGACGACGCCCTCGGTATCCGTGCCTACGACTACCTCGGACGCCGGCTCACGGACGGTACGAAGCGCCGGGTCACCCTGGCCCTCAAGCCGTGGGAGGTCGTCTACTTCGACAGCGACCTGACACCGGAGGCGCTCCAGAAGGCCCTGACCCACGGCGCGCACATCGACTACAGCACCCCGCTGCACATCAGCCCCCTGTCCTTCGTGAAGCCGCTGGACCCGGCGAGCACCATCGACATACGCGTGGAGAACGTGTCGCCGAAGGCGATGGACACGCTGATCAGGATCACCCCGCCGGAAGGCTGGCAGGTGGCGTCGCGGGCACTCCCGATCACCGGGCTGCGGCCGGGGGAGTCCCGCGTTGCCTCCTTCCCCGTGACGAGGTACCAGGTCAGCGCCGACAACACCTACACCGTCGGATACGACGTCACCGTGGAGCGCCGTCCGGGCCTGCACCAGACCGGGTCGCGGACCATCCAGGTCGCCTACGTCCCGTTCCGGCAGATCACCGTCGGCGCGAGCGCGAGCCAGTGGAGCGACGTCATCCCCGTGACGATGACGAGTGTGTCCGCGGCCGGTGACACCAAGACCTACACGTTCCAAGCCGCCTGGGACGACCGCTTCCTGTACGTCAGGGCCCTGATCGAGGACGACCTCCAGGTGTCGAATCCGGCGTTCCCGACCGACGAGTACCAGTTCGCCTTCAAGGCGGACAGCATCCAACTGGCCTTCGACGCGGTCGCCGACAAGACGGAGGACCTGCTGGCCGGCGATCCGCACTACGAGAAGTGTCTGCGGTCCGCCTCGCACCTGTATGTCGCGACCCTGGCCACCGGCGGGCAGTCCGAGCTGCACCGGCAGTTGGCGCCGGGCACCAACTACCAGACCTACTATCCGACCAACGCAGTGCTTCCGACGCCGCTCGGTCTGCTGGACGCGACACCGACCGACGGCTCCGAGGGCCGGGTGCTCGTGTCCCGGGACGACGGCGGCAGGCTGACCAGGTATGAGATCGCGCTCGCCTGGACCCAACTCCCGGAGCTGGCCACGGCGGTGCGGGACGCCCGGCCGGGCAGTGTCACCCCGATGACCTTCGCCGTCCAGGTGCAGGATTCCGGAACGACCGGGCACGGAGCGACCTACTGGACGACGGAGTCGGCGCCCCCGACGTCGGGCTGCTACAACTTCGCGCCGTTCTGGGGTACCGGTGCGCAGTTCACCGGCGGACGTGTCGACACCCGCTGGGGCATCGGGGCCTGAATTCCGCCCGTCCCGACGACCAGGAGTCACACCGTGAGCCACACCACCGGCACGCCCACCGAACCGCCCTGGGCGCAGCCGTCAGCGGTCCGTATCACCGGAGTCCGGGCCATCCTCACCGCCCCGGCCGGGACGACGCTCGTCGTCGTCCGGGTCGACACGAACGAGCCCGGACTGTACGGATTCGGCTGCGCCACCTTCACCCAGCGGGCGGCGGCGGTCGCCACCGTCGTCGACGACTACTTGGCGCCGCAGCTGATCGGACGCGATCCGGCGGACATCACCGACATCGCGGCGACGCTGCACGTGAGCGGCTACTGGCGCTCGGGTCCGGTGCTCAACAACGCGCTGTCCGGGGTGGACATGGCGCTGTGGGACATCAAGGGGAAGCAGGCCGGACTCCCGGTGTGGCAGCTCCTCGGCGGCCGGTGCCGCACCGCGGTGCCGCTGTACGCACACGCCGCGGGGCGGGACGCCGAGGAGGTCGCCGACGAGGTGAGGGACCTGATGTCCCAGGGCTACCGGCATGTGCGCTGCCAGGTCGCCGTCCCCGGCGCCGGCACCTACGGAGCACCCGCCGCCGCGGCGCCCGGCGGTGCCCGCCCGCCCCTGACCCCGAACGCCTGGGACCCCGCGGCGTACCGGCGCACCCTGCGGGGGCTCTTCGAGCATCTGCGCCGCGAGGTGGGTGAGGAGGTCGAGTTGATCCACGACGTCCACGAGCGTGTCCACCCCACCGACGCCGTCCGTATCGCGAAGGACCTGGAGCCGTACGACCTGTTCTATCTGGAGGATCCGGTCGCGCCGGAGGACATCGAGTGGCTCAGGACCCTGCGCGGCCACTCCGTGACGCCGATCGCGATCGGCGAGCTGTTCACCAACCCCGCGGAGTACCGTCCGGTCGTCCAGGAGCGCCTGTGCGACTTCATCCGCGTCCACCTCTCCGCCATCGGCGGAATCACCCCGGGCCGGCGGCTCGCGGGTGCCTGTGAACTGTTCGGCGTCCGGACCGCCTGGCACGGGCCCGGTGATGTCTCGCCGGTCGGCCACGCCGCCAACCTCGCCCTGGACCTGGCCAGTCCGAACTTCGGTATCCAGGAGCAGCACCGGTTCGGGCCCGCCGTACGCGAGGTGTTCCCCGGCTGTCCCGAGATCCGGGACGGCCATCTGTGGCCGAGCACCGAGCCCGGGCTCGGTGTCGGCTTCGACGAGCGCCTGGCCCTGACCTACCCGCCCGCGCGCACCGCCCCCGGTCGCGCGTGGAGGCCGCCGCGACGAGCGGACGGCGCGCTCCAGCGCCCATGACCGAACACCTGAAGGAGTCACACACATGAGAACCCGCACCCCCGTCGCGATACTCGTCGCGACGGCCGCCCTGGCCACTGTCCTGGGCGGTTGTTCCCCCTCTTCCTCCGACGCCGGCGCCGGATCGGGGCAGCAGGTCACGCTGACCGTCGCGGAGTGGACGAACCCCGGCGCCGTCGAGTTCACCAAGGAGCTCAACGCCGAGTTCGAGAAGGCGCACCCCGGGGTCACCGTCAAACTGCAGACGGCGCCGACCGCCAACGCCGCCTGGCAGCAGCTGTGGAACAGCATGCTGCAGTCCAAGTCGGTCGATGTCCTCGCCCAGTTCGCCCCGACCCAGCAGGGCTTCGCCCCCGACTACACCAACCTCAAGCCCGGCGGTTCGAGCGCGCTGGTCTCCTCCGGACAGCTGACCGACCTCAAGGACCAGCCGTTCATGAAGAGGTACGACCCGGAGGTCCAGGCCGCCGCGGTCGGCTACCGGGGCGGGGTCTACGGCGTCATGGCGGCCCAGTACGTCGGGGCGGGTGGGCTCTGGTACAAGAAGGACCTGCTCGCGAAGCACGGTCTGTCCGTTCCCACCACCTACCAGGAGTTCCTGGACGCCTGCGAGAAGCTCAAGAAGGCCGGGATCACACCGATCTTCGTGTCCGCGAAGGACGGTATGCACGGGGGCGTGTGGCAGGGCATCGCCAACCAGATGATCATGAAGGGGCATCAGCCCTCGGAGTCCGTCAAGGTGTCCGAGGACCGGGCCACGGCCTTCTGGAAGGGCACCCAGTCCTGGACCGATCCGGTCTACCAGGAGATCTCGAAGCGGCACACGAAGATCATGGAGTACATCGAGCCCAACGCCTCGGGCGTGTCCCAGCAGACCGCCCCGGGTGTCTGGGCCACGCGGGCGGACGACTACCCGTTCCTGCTCGACGGCTCCTGGGACGGGCTGACCATCCAGCAGGCCAACCCGAAGCTCGACCTGGGGTTCTTCACGCTGCCGGGTACCGATGATCCGGCGGCCAACCGCGTCGCGTTCAAGCCGGACCTCACCTGGGTGGTGCCGGCCAGCTCGCGCCACAAGGACCTGGCGATGGAGTGGCTCGCGATGTTCTCCGAGCCCGACAACTACAAGAAGTGGCTGGAGAAGACCGGCTCCCTCTCCACTCAGACGGCGGTGCGGAACACCGAACTGCCGTGGATGGACTGGCTGAACACTCACATGGATGACGCCTTCCCGCAGCTGTCCGACCCGTGGACCCCGGCCGGGGCACCCATGGACGCGAAGGTTCCCGACCTCTACAAGATGACGCCGATCGGCGGCGACAGCATCGACACCATCCTGTCCCGTTCGGCCGCGGCCTACCGCGAGTCGGTCGGCGGGTAACGAGCGCGCTCTCGGAAAGGAGGCTCGGCGTGGCACGCTGTCCCTTCGGAACCCAACGGACGCGGCGGTTCATCCCCTGGGCCAGCATCGCGATCCCCGGAGCCGGGTGGCTGCTGTTCGGGCTCTACCCGTCGCTCGCCACCATCGGATACTCGTTCACCAGGTACTCCGGGCTGCCGGGCACGCCGCTGAACTTCTGCGGGCTGTGCAACTACTCGGCTGCCTTCACCTCCCTGTCGTCGGTGGTCGGCGACGCGGTGCGGGTCACCCTCGTCTATGTGGTCGGCGCGACCGTGCTGCAGACCGCGGCCGGCCTGGGGCTCGCTCTGCTGCTGAACCGGCCCGGACGGTCGTACGCCGTCTACCGAGCGGTGATCTTCATGCCGCAGATCTTCTCGGTCGCGGTCGTCGGCGCGATCTTCGCGCTCATGTTCGATCCCTATTCGGGCCCGGTGCAGAAGGTCGTGGACGGTCTGTTCGGCGCCACGTCCGCGTTCCTCGGATCGAGTTCGCTGGCGCTGCCCCTGGTGATCCTGGTGAACGTCTGGATGTTCTCCGGGTACACGATGCTCATCTATATCGCCGGACTGCGGAACATCCCGCCGTCGGTCTACGAGGCGGCGGCCATGGACGGCGCGGGACGCCTGCGGGTGTTCCGGCACGTGACCTGGCCCCTGCTGGCCCCGGCCACCACGGTGACCGTGTTCCTGACGGCGATGGGGACGCTCGGCGAGTACGCGCTGATCATGGTCCTCACCGGCGGCAACTTCGGCACCAAGACCCTGGGTCTCTACATGTACCAGTCGGCGTTCGGCGGCGACAGCCAACTCGGATACGGGTCCATGCTCGCGATGCTGCAGTTCTTCCTGACCGTCGTGGTCGGCGGCGGCCTCCTGTTCACCCTGCGCCGACGGGAGATCTCGCTGTGAAGGCACCTTCCCCCGTCCTGGAGCGGACCCATCGGGGCATCGCCCGCGGCAGCCGGCCGTGGGCGAAGGCACCCACGCCGTCCACGAAGCCGGCCAAGGCCGTCACGACGAACCTGCTCTGCTTCGCCATCGCCGCCGTACTCTTCGCCCTGCCGCTGGTGTACATGCTGCTGCAGGCGTTCAAGACGTACACCGGTTTTCTCCAGAACCCCACCGGGATGCCCGACCCCTGGACCGTGGAGAGCTTCTCGACGGCCTGGCGCCAGGGCGACTTCGGCCGTCAGATGATCAACAGCCTGGTGTACGCGGTCATCCCCGACACGATCACCCTGATCCTCGGGGTCTTCCTGGCATTCCCCATCTCACGCGGCTACTTCAAGCGCTCCAACGCGCTCTACACGTTCTTCATCTTCTCCGGGTTCCTGCCGGGCGGCCTCATCCCGCTCTTCATCGAGGCCCGCACACTCCACCTGTACAACAGCATGGCCGGATACCTGATCCTGACCAGCCTGTCCGGCGCGGGGTTCTTCTTCTTCGTCGGCTACATCAAGGGCATCCCGCGCGAGATCGACGAGGCCGCCGCGCTGGACGGCTGTGGCTATGTCCGGTTCATCTTCACGATCATCATGCCGCAGATGAAGCCGGCCCTGGCCACCTTCGCCGTCTTCGGATTCGTCCATGCCTGGAACAACCTCATCCTCCCGCTCGTCATGCTGTCCGACGCGGCGCTGTGGCCGGTCACCCGCGGGCTGTACTCGTTCTTCGGCGAGTACACACAGAACTGGCCGCTCATCGCCGCCGGCACGTTCATCGTGGCCGCGCCCATCCTGCTGCTGTTCGTCCTGCTCCAGCGCCACCTGGTCGAAGGCGTCGCCGGAGGCGCGGCGTTCGGCGCGCAGGGCGTCACCGCCGCTCCGGCCGGAATCGCCCGGTCCGAGCAGAGGGACGGCTCGTGACGGCCGCCGTCACCCGGTGGCCGGCGGACGGCGACCGGGGGCAGGCAACGTTGTCTCCCTGCGGCTCGGGAAACAGGGGGCGTGCGTACCAGACGTTCCCGGGCAGACGGGACTCCGGACGTGCCGAAAGGTCCTAGGCTCGGGCCCATGGGACTCGCATGGGAGCAGCTCGTCATCGACGCCACCGACCCGGTCGCTCTGGGGCGCTGGTGGTGTGAGGCGCTCGGCTGGACCGTGGTGAACGACTCGCCGGAGGACTACGAGATCAGGCCGGAGCCCGACCGGCTGCCCGGCCTGCTCTTCGGGCCCGTACCGGAGGGAAAGACCGTCAAGAACCGCCTCCACCTGGACTTCCGCCCCGACGACCGGGACGCGGAGGTCGACCGCCTCCTGGCACTCGGCGCCCGCCGCGTGGACGTCGGGCAGCGGGGGGACGAGCCGTGGGTGGTGCTCGCGGACCCCGAGGGCAACGAGTTCTGCGTGCTGGGGGAGCGTTCCGGAGACGGGTCCTAGCCGGCGAAGGCCGTTGACGGCAGGCCCACGGCGCCCACCCCGTCGACGGCGAAAACCGATCCCGCGGGGTCGTCGTCGGCGAGTTCGAGCCCTTCGCGGGCCGACGTGACGTACAGAACGTCCAGTCCGGGCCCGCCGAACGCACAGGACGACGGCTGGTGCACGGGCAGCGCGAGTTCACCGAGCAGGTCCCCGTCGGGAGAGATCCGTACCACCCGGCCGCCGCCCCAGATCGCGACCCACAGGCACCCCGCCGCGTCGACGGTGAGTCCGTCCGGCAGACCCGCGTGCGCGGGCATCCGGAACAACGTGCGCCGCCGGCTGATCCCGATGCCCTCGGGTTCGGCATCGAAGGCATAGATCTCGCCGGCGACGGAGTCGGCGAGATAGAAGACCTGCCCGTCGGGACTCCAGCCGAGCCCGTTGGGCAGGGCCAGTCCGTCAAGCACCACACGGCTCGTCCAGTCGGGCAGGAGAACGTGCAGCGCGCCCTTGCCGCGTTGGAAGTCCATCGTGGTGCTGCCGGCCCAGAACCGCCCGTGCCGGTCGCACTTCGCGTCGTTCATCCGCGCGCCGTCGGGCAGGATCGCGCGCCGGACGGTCATCGTTCCGTCGGCGCCGACGGAGGCGAATCCCTCGGCCGTCGCGGCGACGAAGCCTCCGCCGCGTCGTGGTACGGCGGCGCCGATGTGCGTCGGCAGCGCGAAGCCGCTGGTCCGGCCGGTGGCCGGGTCGCCGGTATGGAGGTGTCCGGCGGGGATGTCCACCCAGTGCAGGCGGCCGGTCTCCGCGTCCCACACCGGTCCTTCACCGACCCGGGTCCTGCCGGGGAACACGACCTCGGTCGTCGTCGGAGCTCCTCCGGAGCCGGCATCACTCATTCGGGAAGCACCACCGCGGCGTTGGCGAGCAGCCCGCCGTCGACCGGCAGGGAGACGCCGGTGATGAAGCTGGCGCGGTCGCTCGCCAGGAAGGCGATCGCCTCGGCGACCTCATCGGGCCGCGCCACCCGTCCCAGCGGATGCATCCGCCCCCAGGACTCGACGAGTGACCGCGCGGCCTGGTCGCTGCCGTCCGAGAAGGCGCGGGCCGAGGTGCGCAGCATCGGGGTGTCCACCGACGCGGGGCAGACCGTGTTGGCTCTGATCCCGTTCTTCGCCTCGTCGATCGCGATCGATCGCGCGAGCGCGTTGAGCGCCCCCTTGCTGGTGGTGTACGCGGCGACGGCGGTCTGGGTGACGAAGGCCTGGACGGACGAGACGATCACGATCGAGCCCGCCGCCCGCGAACGCAGGTGGGGGAGGGCGTGTTTGACGGCGTGGAAGGTGCCCGTCACATTGACCGCGAGCACGTCGTTCCACTCATCGGCGCTTGTCTCCGCCGCCGTGCCGTACCGCTGGATTCCGGCGGCGGCGACGAGGATGTCGAGTCCGCCGTGCCGGGTGGCGACGTCCGCGACGAGCCGGGCGACGGCGGTCTCGTCGGTGACGTCGACATCGACGTCTTCGACTCCGGAAAGCGGAGCGGTGTCGGTGCCCTGTGCCCGTGGGATCCCGGCGGCCACGACCGTCGCACCACGCGTCGACAGCAGCTGGGCTGTCGCACGTCCGATACCGCTGAGTCCGCCGGTGACGAGGGCGACCTTGCCATCGAACTCCGCCACGATCCACTCCCCTTGATGTGTTCACGGACCTCTTGCCCCGCGGGCACGGCGGCGGTCGCGACAGGCGATCCCGTCGGACGGCGGCCCACGCTGACGGGCAGGACGGGTTGCGATCCGATGGCGCCGGCCTCACTCTAAACAACGTTGTCTCACGTCGCTAGGGTGAGGGCGTTGGGGGCTGCGCCGAGTTCTCCCGTGGGCCGACTCCGCACAGTCCCTTGGCCGCTCGGGCTGTTCCGGGCGGACGTGTCGGCCAGTGAGGAGCAGAGCTCATGACCGCGGAATGGATTCGGTGGCCCGGCAACGTCCTGGCTCGGTACGGCGGGCGACCCGTGGCCTTCGGGGGCGATTACAACCCGGAACAGTGGGACGAGAGCGTGTGGCCCGAGGACATGCGCCTGATGCGCGAGGCCGGGGTCAATCTCGTCACGGTCGGTGTCTTCTCCTGGTCGACACTGCAACCGGCGCCCGGTCGATGGAACTTCGGATGGCTCGACCGGGTGCTCGACCTGCTGCACGCGAACGACATCGCGGTCGATCTCGCCACGGCCACCGCGTCACCGCCGCCGTGGCTCACCACCCGGTTTCCGGAGGTCCTGCCCGTCGACCGGGACGGGCGGACGATGTCGCAGGGCGGACGCCAGGCATGGTCACCCTCGTCGGCGGTGTACCGCGAGCACGCTCTCGCGCTGGTGGAGAAGATGGCGGAACGTTATGGCGAGCACCCCGCTCTCGCGCTGTGGCACGTCTCCAACGAACTCGGCGGCCACAACGCGCGGTGTTACGGCGACGCCAGTGCCGTGGCCTTCAGGAGCTGGCTCAAGGAGCGGTACCGGGGCTCACTCGACGAGCTGAACGCCGCGTGGACGACGAGCGCGTGGAGCCAGACGTACTCGGCGTGGGAGCAGATACAGCCCCCGCGGCTGACGTTCACCGACTCGAACCCCACCCAGGTGCTGGACTTCGACCGGTTCAGCTCCGATCAGCTTCGCGAACAGCTGAGGGCGGAGGCCGCCGTGTTGCGACGGGTCACGCCGGCTGTGCCGGTCACCACCAATCTGGTGCTCTTCGACGCGGGGAAGAACATGAACTACAGCTCGTGGACCGACGACATGGATCTCATCGCGAGCGACCACTATCCGAGGCCGGCCTCCGGCGCCCAGGCCGAGCTGTCGTTCTCGGCCGACCGGGCACGCGGTCTGTCGCGGGGAAAGCCGTGGCTGCTCCTGGAGACCGCCACCGGCGCCACCAGCTGGCGCCCCGTCAACCCCGCGAAGCGGCCGGGTCAGCTTCGGCGGGATGTGCTCTCCCACCTCGCCCACGGAGCCGACGGCATCTGCTTCTTCCAGTGGCGGGCCGCGCGGGCGGGCGCCGAACGGTTCCATTCCGCGATGCTTCCGCACGCCGGGCCCGGCACCCGGAAGTTCCGGGAGGTGACGGCGCTCGGCAGGGAGCTGGCCTCCTGCGCCGACGCGCTCGGAAGCAGGGTGGTCGCGGAGTGCGCGGTGCTGTTCTCCGAGGAGTCGTGGTGGGCGGCCGAGCGGGAGTCGCATCCGCACAACGGCCTCTCGTACATGGAAACCGCCCTCAGCTGGTACCGGAGTCTGCGGGACGCGGGCCTCACCGCCGACGTCGTACCGCCGTCGGCGGACCTGTCGGGCTACCGGCTGATCATCGTGCCCATGCTCTATCTGGTGTCCGACCAGGACGCGGCCGCCCTCGCCGTGGCCGCCGAGGCGGGGGCGAGCGTGATCGTCACGTACTTCTCCGGCATTGTCGATCCGCTCGACCGGGTGCGGCTCGGCGGATACCCCGGCGCGTTCCGCGAGCTGCTGGGTGTACGGGTGGAGGAGTTCGCCCCGATGGTGGCGCCGGACCTCGTGGCGATCGACGGGGTGACGGGTCCCGCCCAGGTCTCCACCTGGCACGAGGAGATCGGTCTCACGGACGCGGAGGCCGCCGCCCGGTATGCCGGCGGCGACTTCCCCGGCGCGCCGGCGATCACCCGCGCGAGCCGGGGCGAGGGGGAAGCCTGGTACGTGGGCGTGGAGTTGGACGCCGACGCCCGTACCCGTCTGGTGGGAGTGATCGCGGAACGGTCCGGGCTGACGGCTGTGCCGCCCGACGGCGGGATGGAGGTCGTGACGCGTCGCTCGGCCGATCACGACTATGTCTTCCTCATCAACCACGGCGACACCGCGGCGACCGTGCCCGGCTCCGGAGCCGACCTGCTGGACGGCTCCGTTCACGCGGGAGAGGTCACGGTACCGGCCGGCGGGGTACGGGTCGTCAAAAGGGTTCGCTGAGACACGGCGGAGTACGGCCGGCCGGTGGCGGCCATGAAACCCGGTGTGGCCGCCGGTTCCCCTCCACCGAGGCGTGCTGCTGCCGGACTCCTCGCAGATCTCGATGTCATCCCTGCCGCGCCCCCGCCAGCCGCTCCCGTGCGGCGGCCTGGATCCGGGAGGGCCCGAGCCCCCACTGGAGGGTGCGTCCGACGGCTGTGGCCAGGGGCCGGTCCCAGCCGGTGCGGACGGGGGCCGGGCGGTGGATGCCGAGTTCGGTGCGGGCCCAGCCGGGGAGGAGCCCGATCGAGGCGTTCGTGAGCAGACCGACGGCCAGCCGCTCCCGTCGTGTGCGTCCGAAACGGCGGAGGAACAGTACCGAGTCCAACGCGGCCGCAGTGGCGTGGAGTTGGGGGCGGAGTCGGGCCAGGTAGCGCTCGACTTCGAGGGACGTGCGCGGTACGTTCCGTGCGCCCAACGCCTCGGCCACGGGGGCGGCCTGGCGGTAGTAGGCGTCGCACTCGGCGGGGGTCAGTCGGTGCGGCCGGGGCGCGTAGGTCTGGTGGCCCGCGAGGAAGCTGCGTACTTCGGCGGTGTGTACCCAGGTGAGCAGGTCGGGGTCGTCCGCGCGGTACGGCCGGCCGTCGGGGGCGGTGCCGTGCACCCGGACGTGGATCCGCCGGACGAGGTCGATCACTTCGCCGGCGGCGGCCGAGGAGCCGAAGGTGGTCGTGGTGATGAACCGTACGGTTCCGTTCAGCCGCCCGACCGGATCGGCGCGGAAGTCGGAGTGCTGGTCGACCCCCGCCATGGCCAGCGGATGCAGCGACTGGAGCATGAGCGCGGCGAACCCGCCGGTGAGCATCCCGGTGGCATGCCCGTGCACCCGCCACACCGGGTCCCCCGGCGCGATCCCGAACAGCCCGGGATCACCGGGCGGCCCCGCGTACCGCTCCAGCTTGAGATCCCCGCCGTGCATGGTCGCCGTGAGTTCCGCCGCGATCCGTTCCCGCAGTCCCACCAGCACCTCCAGGGTCCGTGTACCTCAGCCGAGGGTACCGACCCGCCCGGCGAGCACGGCCACGAGGATGAGCAGCCCGCACAAGGGGTTGGTGGCGAACGCCCGCCCGCAGGCTCCGACGTCCGAGGGGTCGGCCCGCCATACCTGCCATCCCAACTGCCCGGCGACCACGCACAATCCGGGCCAGTACAGCGGCCCGAGCCCGGCCACGACCCCGAACCAGGCGAGCAGCACCACACACCCCGCGTACACGCCGCCCACCAGCACCCGGCTACGGCGCCCCAGCAGCACTGCGGCCGACCGCACCCCGGCCCGCACATCGGCCTCCCGGTCCTGGCAGGCGTAGATCACGTCCGTCCCCACGGCCCAGCAGATCAGCGCCCCGTACAGCACCCCGCCCCCGAGCCCGAGCCCTCCGGTGAGCAGGCCGTACACCAGCGGCACCGTCCAGTTGATGGTGATCCCGAGCCACACATGCGGCCAGTGGGTGACCCGCTTCATATACGGATACACCGCCGCGAGGGGCGCCCCGGCCGCGGCCCACACCACGGCCTCCACACTCCAGAACCCCATCACCAGCGGAGCGACGGCCCCCACCACGACACACAGCACCAGGGCCCGCCCGGACGCCAGCCGCCCCGAGGCGACGGGCCGCCCCGCCGTACGCGGCACCTGTGCGTCGAACCGCGCGTCCAGCACATCGTTGAGCCCGCAGGCGGCCCCTCTCGACAGCACCCCGTACACCAGGAGCAGCAGCCCGAGCAGGACCCCGTCCCGGGGCCCGGCGATCGCTGCCAGGGCGATCCATCCGGGGACCACCAGCAGCCAGGCCCCCACCGGCCGGTCCAGCCGCAGTAACTCCAGATACGGCCGCACTCCGGCGGGCGCGCGCCCCACCAGCCGGGCGGCACGGCCTTGGACCGGGACGTGAGTCGGGACGTGGGCCGGGGCTTGTGAGGCGACGGTCATGCCGATTCATGTCCCTTTCCAGGGGTATTGCATGATGATCGGTCCAACCTAGCCCCGGCTGGGCGGTGTTATCAAATGATCTAGAGTGGTGGATCCAGCGCCAGGCCGTTCAGGACGCCTTGCAGATAGCCGATCGCATGGGCGCGGCCCCGGCTGCAGTACGCCTCGGACGATACGTCGCCCCAGGTGTCCAGATCCCCGATCATGGCAGGGACATGGTCGTCGATGAGGAATCCGTCGAATCCGGAGTCGTGGAGCCGGCGGATCACACGGGCCGGATTGAAGTTGCCCTCCCCGAGGAAACACTCGCTGAAGCGCGGCACGGTGCCGCGGACGTCCCGGAAGTGGACGTAGAAGATGGCCGGTCCCAGGCGGTCGATCACCTCGTTGACACTCTCCTCCCCGGCCATCTCCGACACCGTTCCCAGGCAGAGGTTCAGCCCCCATGACGGACTGCCGCCCGCCTGCTCGCGGGCCCGCCCGATGGCGTCCGGGGACGTGAAGATCCGTGCTATGCCCCCCAGGGGCTCGGAGGTGGGCGGATCGTCGGGGTGCAGCGCGAGCCGCACACCCACCTCCTCGGCGACGGGCAGGACCGCGTCGAGGAAGTACTGATGGTTCGCCCACATCCGCTCGGCCGTGATCGGCGCGTCCACGGGATGGTCCGGGGTCAGCCGGTACCCGGCGAGCGCGTTGCCGCGGTGGACGTCGGCCAGGTCGAAGGCGGTGACCTTGGCGCCGCCGCGTCCCGTCGCGGCCATGTCGGTACGCCAGACATAGGTGGCGAGGAAGTTGTAGCCGAGCAGGTCGATTCCCACGGCGGCGAGGTTGCGGATGGTCTTCCGGTAGTTCTCGATCTGCTCGTCGCGGCCGGGCAGACCGCGCTGGATCTTCCAGAAGTGTGCGAGCGGAACGTTCTCCAGGCCGTCGATCGCCAGTCCGTCCGCGTCGCAGCGGTCCCGGAGGGCCCGCAACTCGGGCAGGCTCCAGAAGCCGTCGGCTCCCGGCAGCAGGTCCGGAGTGTGGAGTTGCACGCCGGACAGCCCGAGTTGGTGGGCGAAGGTCGCGATCCGGGAGTCGTACGTGTCGATGTGGCCGAGGGAGAGTCGTACGCTCATGCCTGGCCGGCCCGCTGCCGCTGCCGGCCGAGCCCGTCGATCTCGAACTCCATGTCGTCGCCTCTCTCTGCGGATGGGGGAAGTGGCCGGACACGCCACGTCTTCGGACGGGCCGGTGACGAACGCGTCGTCCTCCCGCTGTCATCGTGGTCAGTCGGTGAAGTAGCCCGGGTACTCGGAGCGCAGCGCCGGGCCGCGTTCCAGGGCGCGCCGGGCGTGCCTGCTGATCAGGGCGCGACCGGCCGGCAGATCAGTCTGCTCCAGCGCGTCCACGATCAGCCGGTGCTCGTCGATCAGTTCGCGCATCGCGGCGGAGTCGGGCAGGGAGAGTCGGCGGAGCCGGTCCAGCTGGAGCTTCATCCGCTGTACGGCCTGCCACGCTTTCGGATAGCCGCTGAGCGTGAAGATCTCGCAGTGCAACGCCTCATCGGCGGTGAAGAAGGCGTCGAAGTCCTCGGTGCGATAGCTGTGCTCCTGCCGTTCCAGCAGTTCCCGGAGCACGGTGACGTCCGGCTGCGGGACGGAGCACGCCATTTCGAAGGCCGCGACCTCCAGGCTCTCGCGGACGAAGCGCGCCTCTTCCACGTCGCGCAGGCGGATCAACCCCACACGCGTGCCCACCTGCGGTACGACATGGACGAGTTCCGCGTCGACGAGCCGCGCGAGGGCCTCACGCACGGGCGTGCGACTGACGTGCAGTCGCCTGGCGAGGTCCGTCTCGGACAGGGAGGCTCCGGGGGCGATCCGCAGTTCGCGGATCGCGGAGACCAACTCGTCGTAGACGCGGTCGGACGTCCGCGCCCGCGCATGGTCACGGGTGATCGGCGTCAGGGCCGGGCCGTCCGGAACCGGTGCCGGCTCGGGGCCGCGTGATGGCTTTGGGGGATTCACGAAATGATCGTTGCATGTCATGAACTTGTATGCAAGTATCCCGCCGTTCACAACCCACCGGGAGACCCGGCGGCGGCAACGGCACCCGTACAACCAGGAATTGAGAGGCAGTCATGGTCATGCGCAGGGCGAGACTCGCCGCAACGGCCCTCCTGGCCTCCGCCGGCATCCTGCTGGCGGGGTGCGGTGGTGGCGACACCGGGACGAGCGCCAACGGCCCGGCGGAGATCACCTTCTGGGGCTGGGCATCGGGCTACGAGAAGTCCGTCGAGCTCTGGAACGCGTCACACCCCGACATCCAGGTGAAGTACGAGGCCATCACCGACGGCGGCGCGGGCGGGTACGACAAGATGTTCACGGCCGCCAAGGCGGGCAAGGCGCCGTGCCTGGCGCAGATCGGCTACGAGACCTTCACGAGCTTCCTGGCCGCCGGCACCCTGCGGGACATCAGCGGCGACGTGCGGTCGCGACGGGGCGAGTTCGCCGACTGGGTGTGGGGCAACGTCGGCGTCAACGGCAAGGCCTACGGTGTGCCGGTCGACACCGCGCCGATGGCCATGTTCTACCGCGCCGATCTCTTCGAGGCCGCCCACATCGCCCCTCCGAAGACCTGGGAGGAGTTCGCCGCGGCCGCCGCCGAGGTGAAGGCCGCCGATCCGTCGGCCCGAATCATGAACCTCCCCACCGACCCCTATCTCTACGCCGGGTTCGCCTGGCAGGGCGGTGCCCCCTGGTTCGGTGTCAAGGACGACGCGTGGTCCGTGTCGCTCGACAGCCCCGCCAACACCAAGGTCGCCCGCTACTGGCAGGGCCTCTTCGACCGGCAACTCGTCACCTCCTACCCGGCCTTCGACGCGGCGCTGTACTCCGCGTGGAGCAAGGGCGAGGTCTGGGCCGAAGTCGGTCCGGTCTGGTCCGCCTCCCTCATCCGTGACAACGCCGCGGGCTCCGCGGGCAAGTGGGCCGTCGCGCCCATGCCGAGGTGGGGCACCACGGACTCGGTCGGCAACTCGGGCGGATCGGCGACGGCCGTCATGAAGGACTGCGCGAGGCCGAAGGAAGCCGCCGAGTTCGCCCTGTGGATGTCGACCGACACCGAATCGGTGTCCAACCTGATCGCGTCCGCGGCCATCCTCCCGGCCTCCAAGTCCGGGCTCGCCAACACCGCGCTGGACGCTCCGCAGAGCTACTTCGGCGACCGGCCCATCTACCGGACGTTCCGTCAGGAGGCGGCCAAGGTGAACTCCGGCTGGCGGTGGGGTCCGGTCATGTCCACCACGGCCAGCGCGCTCGGTGACGGCCTCGGCAAGGTGCACACCAGGAAGGCGACCTTCGAGGACGCCCTCGGCGAGGCCCAGAAGGGCACGGACTCCGCGCTGCGCTCCCAGGGATTCTCCGTGAGCGAGTAGTCCTCGCGGGGGCCGTGGTCCACGCCGCCCCCGCGCCTCCGCACCCCCGCCCCGCCACAGAAGAGGTGACCGTGTCTCCCGTGACGATTCGGCGGCGCCGGATCCGCGAACTTCGGCGAGCCGCGCCGTTCGTACTGCCCTTCCTCCTGCTCTTCGTCATCGTCTACCTGGTACCCACCGGGTACTCCGTGGGCCAGAGCTTCTTCGCCGTGCGACGCTCCGGCCTCGGCCTCGGCGGGGCCGAGACCGCCTTCGCGGGCTTCGACAACTACGTTCGGGTGTTCCAGGACGGGGACTTCCTCGCGTCCCTGGGCCGGGTGGCCTTCGTCGGCGTCATCCAGGTGCCCGTGATGCTCGCCATCGCGCTCGTGCTGGCCCTGCTCATCGACTCGACGGCTTCGAAGGGACGAGGCTTCTTCCGGATCGCCTACTTCGTGCCGTACGGGCTGCCCGGGGTGATCGCCGGCCTGGTGTGGTCGTTCCTGTACGCGCCCACGCTCAGCCCCCTCACCAGAGGACTCGCGGCGATCGGCATCGACGCCAGTTTCGTCACCGACAGCGCCCTTCCGTTCTCCATCGCCAACATCCTGACGTGGGCATGGACCGGCTACAACACGATCCTGATCTACGCGGCCCTGCAGGCCGTCCCCGAGGAGACGATGGAGGCCGCCGCCCTCGACGGCTGCTCCGGCTGGAAGGCCGCGCTGCTCATCAAGGTCCCGCAGATCCGCCCGGCGCTGCTGCTCACCCTGGTCTTCTCGATCATCGGCACGTTCCAGCTCTACAACGAGCCGGTCACCATGAAATCCGTGGCACCGAATCTGTCGTCCGCCTACACACCGATCATGGCCGCCCTCCGTTCGCTCTCGGCCAACGACTTCAACTACGCGGCCGCGCAGTCCGTGGTGCTCGGCGCGCTGATCTGCGTGCTGTCCGTCTTTGTCTTCCGCGCATCGGCCAGGAGCGTCGACTGATGACCGCCACCACACCATCCGCCACCACACCAACGCCCACACGCACCGGATCCGCGGCCGGGGAGCCGAGGCCGCGGCGCCCCAGGGCGCATCCGTTCACGACGGTCAACCCCGCCTCGCGCCTGTTCGTGCTGGCCGTCATGTCCCTCTTCGCGCTCTACTTCCTGCTCCCGGTGTGGTGGCTGGTCGTTTCCGCCACCAAGGGAAGCGGGGAGATCTTCTCGGGCAACGGTTTCTGGTTCGGCGAGGACTTCGCCCTCGTACGGAACATCCGGACCCTCTTCGAAGCCCAGGGCGGCATCTACTCCCGCTGGCTGCTCAACTCGCTGCTGTACGCGGTCGGCGGCGGGATCGTGTCCACGCTCCTGGCGTCCATGTGCGGATACGCGCTCGCCAAGTTCCCCTTCCCGGGACGCGAGGCGGTCTTCGGAACGGTCCTGGCCGCCGTGCTGCTTCCCGCCCCCGTCCTGGCCATCCCGCTCTACCTGGTCTTCAGTTACACCGGGACCATCAACACCTTCTGGGCCGTGTTCATCCCGAGCATCGTCAGCCCCTTCGGCGTGTACCTCAGCCGGATCTATGCCGCGTCGTCGATACCGGACGCGCTGATCGAGTCCGGCCGTCTCGACGGGGCGGGCGAACTGCGCATCTTCGCGATGTGCGCACGGCTGATGGCACCCGCGATGGTCACGGTCTTCCTGTTCCAGTTCGTCGCGATCTGGACGAACTTCCTCCTGCCCTCGCTCATGCTCGCGGACACCTCGCTCCAACCGGTGACCGTGGGCCTCGTCGGCTGGCGCGAACTCCAGGGCTATCCCATCAGCTACACCACCGTCGTCACGGGCGCGCTCGTCTCGGTCGTGCCGGTCGTCGCCATGTTCGTCTCGCTGCAGTCGTTCTGGAGCAAGGGCCTCGTCACGGGAGCCGTCAAGTAGCACACCGCATCAACGAATGGATGACTCATGAACATCCTGACGCGAGCATGGGCGTGCCTGTGCGTCACGGTGCTCCTCGCCGCACCGTCCACCGTCGCCCAGGCAGCCGACCCCCCGCCCACCAACCTCCTCGCCGCCGACATGGACACCGGATTCGACAGCGGCGCCAGCTCGCTGACCCAGTCGAACCCGGCGTCGGGAGGCACCCAGCGGATCGTGAGCGTCGGCGGCGACAACGCGCTCGAACTGCGCGACGCGTCCCAGGGAACCAACCTCTCCAGCTACTTCTACCAGCGGTGGTCCGCCGGCGCGTTGAAGGACCGCATCAACGCGGTCTACCGCCAACCGGTCGGCAGCCCGGCCCAGCAGTTCGCCCTGCGCTACGACCTCAAGCGCAGCGCCGCCAGCGACAAGCCGGTCGCCAAGGACATCTACGCGCAACTCCAGTTCGGCAACTTCGACAACGATCTCGTGCCGAGGTTTCCCGTTCCGGCGGTGAGCGTCACGACCGCCTCCGCCTATACCGACACCTCCGGCGGCCTGACGCCGGTCGACGACACCGACCTCCCGCAGTACCGCTTCCTGATCGTGCCCAACGGCGGGCAGCGGCTGATCTCCACGGTCGAACTCGGATTCTCGGTCCGGGCCGACACCGGCGGCACCGACGAGGCGATCACCGTGGACAACCTGGGCATCTACGAGGCGGGCGACCCCATCACCGACACGGAGCCGCCGACCGCGCCGGCCTCGCTCAGCCGCACGGCCGCCTCCGCCGGGAGCGTTTCGCTCGGCTGGACCGCGTCGGCCGACCATGTCGGTGTGACCGGATACGACGTCTTCCGCGACGGCTACCGGACCGCGTCCGTCACCGGGACCACCACCTCTGCGCTCGTCGGCGGTCTGATGCCCGACACGCAGTACACCTTCACGGTGCGGGCGAGGGACGCGAGCGGCAATGTCAGCGCGTCGAGCGCGCCCCTCACCACCTCGACCGGACCCTACGTGCCCGAGTCACCCGCCCCGTACCCCGGCACCCAGAAGACCCGGGCGCAGTGGCTGTGGGACAAGACCAAGGCCATGAAGGAGGAGAGCGGCGCCCTCAACGTGGCCCAGTACACCGCTCAGTTGGCGGACGGCGAGAACGTGGCGACGAACCTCGCCAAGCTCGACACGCTCTTCCAGAGCTACGACTACGAGCAGTACAAGACCATGGCGAAGATGTACGCGTACCTCATGGCCGGCGAGAAGTTCGACGCGGCCATACTCGCCCATGTGCGCGGCTACTTCGGCTCGTACGCCTACCAGAAACTCGCGCAGACCGAGAACCTGCGGATGAGCAACTACGCCACGGGATACCTCGTCGGCCAGTACTTCCCCGACCTCGCCGACCTGAACGGCAATTCCGGGGCGGAGCTGAAGGCCGCCAACAAGGCCAACATCCTTGAGATGGTGGAAGCGGGAGTGCGGCGTGGATGGGCGGAGTACCAGAGCCCCGAGTACACCATCATGACGTACTTCTGCCTCAACGCCCTCTACCAGTGGGCCGACGACGCCCAACTCCGCGGCCGGGTGAAGATGGCCATGGACGTGATGTGGTTCGAGTGGGCGAACGACTGGATCGACGGCTACATGATCTCGTCGGAGAGCCGGGCCAAGGGCGACGTGGCCTCGGTCAACGATCCGACGTGGCGGCCCGCGGACCACTCGACGCTCGCCTGGACGTACTTCGGCGCCCATCGCGCGCAGCAGGGAGTCGGCGAGTCGGACAACCCGGCGTCCGCGGCGTACCGTCCCTACCTGGAGTACGCCGGTCTCACCGCCTGGCCCGGCATGAGGTACGCGCCGCCCGGACTCGCTGTGAAGATCGGCCAGAAGACCGACAAGTCCTACTCCTCGCGCAAGGCGAACCTGCAGAACTCCAGCGGGCGCGCGATGGACATCTACCGCACGACCTACGCGCGCCCCACCTGGGGCCTCGGCACCGAGGTGCAGTACCGCCGGGTCGACAACTGGATCGAGGATCTGCCGGTCGTGCTCCGCTGGCGGTCCGACGCGGCCAATCCGCTGTTCCGGCTGTCGGTCGACCAGGGGAACGCCTCGATCGGTGCCTACAACCAGCCCGCCAACCACCGGGTGATGCAGAACGGTCCCACGGCCGTGGGTGTGTACAAGTCGTCCGGCGACCAGACGTCGAACTACATCAACGCGCTGTTCCCCACGAACGGTTCGATCCGGGAACGGCGTGACGTCGACGGGTGGACGATCGCCAACACGGGGTCGATGTACTTCGCCTACAAGCTGGCGAAGCCCGCGACCTGGTACCACCAGACACCGAACGACCCGGCGAACAAGGTGAAGACGACGGCCCAGAACCACCCGACCGCGAGCCTCAGTTACAGCTACGACATTCTGCGCAGCCAGGCCGACAACAACGGCTGGGTGCTGGAGTCGGCGGACGCCTCCGCGTACGCCGACTTCGACGCGTTCGTGAAAGCCGTCACCGGCACCACCCGCGTGGACGTGAGCCACCTGGAGGACGCGAATCCGCGGCTCGTCTATCACAGCCTGAGCGGGGACGACCTCGACATCACCTTCGACTCGGCGTCGGACGCGCCCGCCGCCACCCACCTCGTGAACGGCACGCCCGTCGACTACGACTCGTACAAGCTGTTCGACACCCCGTGGCTGCAACAGGACAAACTGGGCTCCAGGTTCGAAGCCTCGGTCGACGGCGAATCCGTCGTCTACGACTTCGACCGGTGGACCGTGACCGCCACGGACCAGAAGCCGGGGGCGGGGCACCGCCCGGACCACCGGGAGGATCACCGGTCCGTCCGGCGCGGGCGGTAGACGAAGGTCCTCATGGGCCGGTGCGGCTCTCCGCGAGCCGCTCGCCGAGAGCCGCACCGGATTCCGTCCCGGGGGACGTAGACACTTGAAGCCTATGCCCGGGGTGTACCGTCCCAGCGCCATGAGGTCGGACGAGGGCGCCCGGGCAGCTCGCCGCGCCCGGTGGCCCACAACAGTGTGGACCAGGGATCCGTGTCTCCCGGGGCGTCCGGGAACAGCCGGGCGAGCACCCGCGAGCACAGGCCGGCAGGCGGGTTCCACGAGAGCCCGAGCCCTTGCGCCAGGTCGTTCGTGTGCACCAGGGTCTCCACGATCCCCATCGCGGCGAAGCCCTCGGGGTCCGAGATGCCGAACACGTGGTGGGCGCGGGTCGCCGGAGACGTTGTACGCACCATGGCGACCAGCAGCGCGCCGCTGGCCTCCAGGACCCGCAACAACCCGGAGGGCCCCGCCTCACGGTCCGCATGCACCACGTTCGCCGGGCCGCCGGGCCGTCGGCTCGTCCACACAAAGGGCACCTCGCCATCCAAGGGCGGCGTCCGGGGACCCAGTTGCGCGGCGTAGGCGAAGAGGTCGTCGCTGAGGTGCTCGACGGTCTCCCAGCAATCCCATTCCAGGGAACCGGCGTTACCGTTCCACGCGCCTGGGGGCGCCTCGCGAAGGCGTGTCACAGCGAGCTGCACGGCACGGTCGAGGTCATCGGCGGTGACGCGGGGCCGGGCGGGGCCGCTATCGGCTGATCGGAACATGGCAGGACCGTACCGCGACCGTAAGCAGGTCCTGGACCGAGGTCAGAGCAGGGTGAGGATGCGGGGGCCGTCCTCGGTGATGGCGATGGTGTGCTCGATGTGGGCGGCGCGGCTGCCGTCGATCGTGCGCAGGGTCCATCCGTCGGGGTCGGTGCGGTACTCGTTGCGTCCTCCGGCCATGAGCATGGGTTCGAGGGCGAGGGTCAGGCCATGGCGCAGGGGGAAGCCGCGGCCGGGTCGTCCGTGGTTGGGGACGTGAGGGTCTTCGTGCATCTGGCGGCCGATGCCGTGGCCGCCGAAGTCGGTCGGCATGCCGCAGGCGGCGGTGCGGGCGACGGTGTTGATGGCGTGGGAGATGTCTCCGATGCGGTGGCCGACGGTGGCGGCGGCGATGCCGGCGTCCAGTGCCTGCTGGGTGGCGGCGATGAGTTCCAGGTCGGCGGGACGGGGGGTGCCGACGGTGAAGCTGATCGCGGCGTCGCCGGTCCAGCCGTCGAGTTCGGCTCCGCAGTCGATGCTGACCAGGTCGCCGTCGCGCAGGCGGTAGTCGTCGGGGATGCCGTGCGAGACGGCGTCGTTGACGGAGGCGCAGATGACCGCTGGGAAGGGGGAGGGGGCGAAGGAGGGCTGGTAGCCCAGGAACGGAGAGCGTGCCCCGGCCTTGGTCAGGACGGTGCGGGCGGCTTCGTCGAGCTCGCGCAGGCGGACCCCCACGGCTGCCGATTGGCGGGCGGCCTCAAGGGCCTGGGCCACGACGCGTCCGGCTTCACGCATCGTCTCCAGTGCCGTGTCGGTCTTGATCTCCACCATGTGTCGTGACTCCTTGCAAGCCGAGCTACCCAATACTTATACCGGTATTAGTATCACAGTCATGGGCCCCGCCCCCGGCCTTCTTCACCGTGGTGGCCCTGGCCCGCGCGCTGGACCTGTCGCTGGACGACCTGGCCACAGCCTGCGCGGAGGATGCCGACGGCGGTGGCCGGGCGATGTCAGCGTGACACGCGCGGTGATCGTGGCGACACGCTCCCCGTTCAAGGGATCAGGCCGCCGGTGACGGCACGGACGGGCACCGCGGAGAAGGGAACGCGGTGGGAGGCGGCGCGGCCTGCCGCGACGTAGTTTGGGGTCATGGGCACGACTGGGTCAGCCATGTCGCGTCGCTTGCGCCGGCCGTCCGTGAAGTTGGCGGTGGCGCTCGTGTGCCTGGCCGGGTTGCTCGGCTTCGACCTGCTGACGAGTCCGGATATCCGGATCGGCGGACTGATGGTGGCGGTGCCCGCACTCTCGGCGACCTTCCTGCCCCCGCGGCAGGTCCTCTTCGTCGTGCTGCTGACGCTGCCCAGTGTGGCCGTCGCGGCGCTGGCCAACGACACCCTGGGCACCGAGGCTTTCCCCGTCTCGTTCGCCACCGTGGCGCTGATCAGCGTCGCGTCCGTCGCGACGGCCTCGGTACGGCAACGACGCGAACGCGAACTCGCCCAGTCGCGCTGGGTCGCCACGGTCATGCAGAACCTGCTGCTGCGACCGCTTCCCCGCCGGCTCGGCCCCTTGTCGATCTCCTCCGTGTACATCGCGGCGGAGGAGGAGGCCAATATCGGCGGCGATGTGTACGCGGCCGCCGTCACGCCGGGCTCTGTCCGGGTCATGGTCGGTGACGTGCAGGGAAAAGGGCTCGGCGCGGTCGAAGTGGTCGGATACCTGCTGAGTGCCTTCCGGCAGGCGGCCAGGAACGGCACCACGCTGGAGCAGCTGCCCGACTTCCTCGACCGCAGCCTGCGCGACGAGCTCGACGAGGCGCAGGCCACCTCCAGCGACGTACCGGATTCCGTCACCCGCCGCCGGGCGCTGGAGGGGTTCGTCACCGCGGTGATCGTGGAATTCAGCGAGGGGGAGGACGTGATCCGGATAGCCAACAGGGGCCATCCGCCGCCGCTGCTCATCCGCCAGGACAAGGTCCTCCCGCTCGACCCGATGGAAACCGCACTTCCGCTGGGGCTCGGCGATCTCCGCGCGGGACGGCAACACGTGGACACCTACGAGCTGGCCGTCGGCGACCGGCTGCTGCTCTACACCGACGGTGTCATCGAGGCACGCGACGCGGCCGGGTGCTTCTACCCGCTGGCCGACCGGGTGGCCCGGTGGACCGACCGTGACTCGGACGAGGTGCTCGACACCATACGGTCCGACCTGCTGCGGCACGTCGGCGCGCGGCCCAACGACGACGTGGCGATGGTCGCCGTACAGCGCATGGCCTGACCACCGGGCTCGCGCGTTGGACGGCACCGACGATATTCGCTTGCGCACCCTCGTCACTTGGGTCACCGTCGCCTGACACCTGACGAAGGCAGAGAAGATGACCACGCGGATCCACCACGTCGACCACGAACTCATCGAGGCCGCGGCGCACGTCGCTCGCACTCGCTGCCGGGGCGACAACCACACCATGGCGGCCGCGGCCCGCACCCAGGACGGCCGGATCGTCACGGCGGTCAACGCCTACCACTTCACGGGCGGGCCCTGCGCCGAGCTGGTCCTCGTTGGCACGGCAGCTGCCCAGGGCGCCTACGAGCTGGACACGATCGTCGCCGTGGGCGACCGCGACCGGGGAGTTGTCCCCCCGTGCGGCCGGTGCCGTCAGGTCCTTCTCGACTACTTCCCCGCCCTCAAGGTCATCGTCGGCGAAGACGACCACGTCCGAACCGTCCCTGTCACCGCCCTGCTTCCGGAAAGCTACGTCTGGGCCGACCACCAGCTCGACGCCGGGTAAACCGCGCCACAGTCCTCGCGACTCTCCCGGCTACGCGCGCGGGAGCGCCCCGCGGCGCGTGGCCGCGGGGCGCCTTGTGGGGTTAGTCGACCTCCTGGCCGTCGTACTTACCGCCCACGCAGGGGTTGCCCGGCAAGTCGATCCGGGGCTCGCCGCCGCCCTGCCTGCACTCAGAAGGGCTGACGACGGACGGGGCACCCTTTGCGGTGGCGGCGGCGGTGGCGGCGCCTGTGAGGCCGAGTCCGGCGAGGGCTGCCGTGGCGATGACGGCGGCAAGGATTCGTCGAATGTGCATGTGGCTCCCCTTTCACGGATTGCCTCGGTGGGGCACTAGCCAGCTTGAACTCCGCCCATGTGGATGGCACATCATGTTGCGCCGTTCAGGTGGCATGGCTGCCGGGAGCGGGGCCGAGCGCGTCCTGCGGGGCCAGGCCGGCAACTGGGCGCCGCCGAGTTCGTGATCCACATGTCTGAGTGGCGACGTGTCGCCGGAAGTGACGGGTGCGCGGTCGTCACGTTGGACCACCATCCGGGCCCGCGTCGGCTCAGAGCCCGAACGCTCCGCCTTCAATGAGGATGAGCAGGCCGATGGCGATCAGGACCACCGGCAGCAGGATGTGGCCCCAGCGGGCGAGGACCTTGGCGATGGCCGGGCGGGTGGCGAAGAACTTGCCCGCGAAGCACCAGACAGCGACCAGGACGAGGAAGACCACGGCGTAGACGCTCATCCCGCCGACACCCGCGGTGGCGAACACGGGGACGTAGACACCGATGTTGTCACCGCCGTTGGCGAAGGTCACCGCGGCGACCTCCAGAAGGCCCGGCCCGCCCTGCCTGGCCTCGGCTTCGTCGGTCTCCCCGCCGTCGCGGTGGCTCTTCCACACCTGCCAGGCGGCGTTGAGGCCGAGGGCGAGCGGCAGCAGACCGAGGTAGGGAATGGCCGACTCGGGCAGGAACGTGGCACCGAACGCGGCGGCCACGGCCACAGCCAGGATCGCGGCGAAACCGAGGTACTGGCCGAGCACGATCCTGCGGGTCGAGTGGCGGTGTCCGGCGCCCTGCGCGAAGAACAACGCCAAGATCAGGATGTCGTCGATGTTGGTGACGGCGAACAGCCCAGCCGCCTGCCCGATAACGTCCAGGGTCACAAACCGGCCCGCTCCACTCGTAGGACAAGACCGGATGACCCTACTCGGGCCCTGACGAGGAACCGCGTCCGCCCTGCCCCTTCCAGGAACGGCCGACGCCAGGACGACCGCGCCCCGTACCGGCGTGGGCACCGCCGTACCGGCGTGGGCACCGCCGTACGGTCCGCCTGACGACGCGCGCACAACCATTCGGGGGCGGCCCCGGTCCAACTCCGCATGAGGAAACGACTTGTCACAGCCCTGGCGCTGACCGCGGCAGCCGGCTGCGGGGCCCCCGGGGCCGTACCCGACTCCACCGTCTCACCGGGCGTGACGCAGACCGCCACGGCCACGAAGCGCCCCCCGGCCGACCCCGATACCGCCGGGGCCCACGCCGACTTCGACGGCGACGGCAATGAGGATCTCGTCATCACCGACACCTCGGCCACGGTCAACGGCACGTACGCCGCCGGCTACGCGGCCGTGGTGTACGGCTCGACGGCCGGCCCCGACGCCCGGCGCCACCAGGTGATCACCCAGGACGGCCTCGGCCTCGGCAAGGCGGGCACCGGTGGCCGCTTCGGCAGCGGTGCACTCTCGGCCGACCTCGACGGCGACGGCCGCAGCGACCTCATCACGCAGGCCGGCAGCGATACGGTCTTCGTGGTCTGGGGCGGAAAGAGGAAGCTCTCCGGAGCGGCCAGGCTGAGCGGCGCCACGCCGGTCGCCGGCGACTTCGACGGCGACGGCCACGCCGACCTCGTAACGAGCGGAAGCACGGACTCCGAGGCGACGGTACGGTTCGGCCCGTTCACCCGGGCGGGCAAGCCCGCTCGTACGAAGACGCTCGACCTCACGCCCGACAAGTCGTCGTACTACACCCCCCGGCCCACCGGCGTAGGCGATGTGAACGGCGACGGCAAGGACGATCTGGTGGTCACCTGGTCGCACGTGTTCGCGGACGAGATGCCGGTCCCCCGCGCCACCGTCGTGTACCGCGGAGCGGCCAACGGCGTACTGACGAAGGGCCCGCGCCTCAAGGACGCGCGCGGCAAGGACATGTACGGCTCGGTCACCCTCACCTCCGACGTGAACAAGGACGGCTTCGACGATGTGATCGTCAGCCTCACCTGCGAGAGCATCGGCGACGTGGCCGTGCCCGAGGGCGGCAGCCGGGTGATGGTCGCGTACGGCGGAAAGAGCGGGCAGAGCACCAGCCTGAAGCCCACGACGATCAACGAGAAGACAGCGGGACTGCCCGGCAAGCCGGTCTCCTCCCACTGCGGCTTCGGGTACGCGCCGACGACGGGCGATGTGAACGGCGACGGTTACGCCGACGTCGCGTTCAGCGCTCCGGCCGAGGCCGGCAAGGACACCACGACGGTGATCCTGGTGCTGCGCGGCGGACCGAAGGGCCTGACCGGCAAGGACGCGACCAGCACGGGCCTCCCGATGGGGCCCATGCTGGCGATCCAGGACCTGAACGGCGACGGCGCGGCCGAACTGGCGGGCGGCACGTGGTACGAGACCGGGGCCGACGACACGGTGCGGATCCTGCGCGGCGGCCCGTCCGGCATCAGCACCTCCGGGCCGACGCTCATCGGGCTCGCGGATCTGGGACTGAAGCCAACGCCGGGGCGCGGCTTCGACTTCGGCCACTGACCCGTGCCCGGTAGCGGCTGCTGGGAGCTCGTGATGACGGAGGCGTTGCGCTGCGCGGACGGGCCGGTGAGAACGCCGGTAGATCTGACGCTGTCATCCGAAGTGGCTTCGGCCGGAAATCACTTCGCCCGTGCTCGCCTCGTCCGGTACGGTCGCGGGGTTGTTTTCACCGCGGGGAGCCCATGGGGTTCGCGTGTGGCCCCCGGCGGTTCCCAGGCTGAGAGCAGGTTTCGTTATGGCATGTCGTATCAGTGAACTCGTGCTCGGTTGCCGCGACCCTGAGGCGCTGGCGCGGTTCTGGTGCGAGGTCCTGGACTTCGTCGTGCTCGGTCGCGAGGACGACGGCTCGTTGGAGATCGGGCCGCGCGAAGGGTTCGGTGGCGCGCAGCCGACGCTCTTCCTCAGCCGCAGGGATGAGCCGGAGAAGGGGAAATCCCGGCTGCACATCGACGTCAACGCCACCGACCGCGATCAGGACGCCGAGCTCGAACGCCTGCTGAAGCTCGGTGCGCGCCCGGCGGACATCGGCCAGACGGGGGAGGAGCAGTGGCATGTTCTGAGCGACCCCGAAGGCAATGAGTTCTGCCTGCTCAAGGCCCGCCTCAACCCACTCTGACGCCCAGGCCGGCTCCGTGCTCGACGACTTGGTTCCTGAAGCCGCGCCGGTACCAGGTCATGAGCGGAGCGCCGGTCTCCTCGTGGAAGCGACGGATCAGTGTCCGCCGAGACATACGGACGCGTTCTGCGAGGTGGCCGACGGTCAGGGGCTTCGCAAGGTTGTCAAGCATGCACTCGGGCCTCTTCTCGTAATTGCTCCGCGCTGCATACGGTCGGAGCATGAACGACATTTTCGCCCTGCCCACGGGGCCGCTGGCCGACGCGAGCTCCGGGTGGGCGATTCGTGGCTGGTCCTCGCATCCGCCCACCACAGCGTCAACGTCCATGTGAATCCGAATCCGGCACAACCATCCGTGCCGCTCGCGGGTCACATCAAGTGGGAGCAAACCGCTCTCCGAGACGCAAGGGGGAAAAATGAGAATTGCGCGCAATATCCTGGCTGTCGGGGCGTTAACCGCACTGGCGGCGGGCGCTACGACCGCGTTCAGCACAACCGCCTCCGCCGCACCCAACGTCACACCGCAGGGCGTCTGCGGCAGCGCCTACAAGACCGTGAACTCGATGCCCATCGGCTCGCTGGGCACCGTGTACCTGACGTACAACTCCGCGAACGGCAAGAACTGCGTCGCGACCATCCGCGCCAACCCGGGCACGGCCAAGAACATGTCCGCGTACATCTACGTTCCCGACACCGACGAGTGGGCCGGGGACTCCGGTAAATACACGTCGTACGCGGGGCCGTCCTACGTCTACGGCAAGGGCTACTGCGTGAGCTGGGGCGGCAACATCGACAACGTGTACGTGTCGGTGGAGAACTCCAACTGCGGCGCCCTGAAGGAGCACCGGGTCACCGAAATCCGCTGATCCGGCTCATCACCCGGCCGTGAATCCCGCGCCGCCCGCCTCCCGTAGTTCGACCTTGTGGACCCTGCCGCTGACGGTCATGGGGAAGGCGTCCACGAGCAGCCGCAGGCGGCGCGGGATCCAGGAGTGCCCCGGCCGGCCACCCGGCGTGCTCCCTCATGCCGGTGCCCCGGTGCCCCGGTGCCCCGGAGCGCCGTCACCGCCATGTCGCCCACTCCTTCACCGCGAACCGGTCGCCGACGCGTCGCACTTCGGCTGCGCCCGGCCCGGGGAAATGCGCGGGGAACAGCAGGGCGCCCCGGTCCGCGGCCTCTCCCAGCACCCGGCGCCGGCTGTCCCGCGCGCGGGGCTCGTCCTCGTCGAAGCTGGGGCAGTCGTCCGGCTCCGGGATCTGCAGTGGGCTGTGCACCAGGTCCCCGGCGAACACGGCGCGGTCCGTACCCGACCGCAGCCATACCGCGGAGGAGCCGGGCGTGTGTCCGGGGGCGGCCTCGATACGGAGTCGGGCGTCGATGTCGTAGTGGTCGCCCTCCCACAGCACGGTCTGTCCGGCCCGGTGTACGGGGGCGACGCTGTCCTCGAAGACGTTGGCCATCCGGGGGCCGGAGCGGGTCCGGTGTCCGTTGGCCGGGTTCCAGTAGTCGAAGTCGGCGCGCGGGATGACGTATTGGGCGTTGGGGAAGGTCGGCCGCCACTCTCCGTCGTCCGTCAGGCGGGTGTTCCAGCCGACGTGGTCGCCGTGGATATGGGTGCAGACCACCGTGTCCACGTCCTGCGGGCGAACCCCTGCCGCCGCCAGCTCCCCGAGGTAGGGGGTGTTCAGGTGGTGGAAGGACGGCATGGCCGGGCGCTCCCGGTCGTTACCGATGCCGGTGTCGATCAGGATCGTCCGGCCCTCGCCGCGGATCAGCCAGCTCTGGATCATGATGCGGACCTCGTCGGCGGCCGGGTCCAGGAAGGTGGGGGCGAGCCAGTTCTCGTGCGCCTGCCAGTGCTCGACGGGCACATCGGGGAAGACGTAGTCGCGGGGGCGGCCTTTGGCGGGCACCTCTACCACACGGGTGATCTCCACCGTTCCCAGCACGATGGTGTCCATGCCCCCAGCCTGCGCGCCGGGTGACGCCACCGCGAGCGCTGTCAGGTGCCACGCGGCCGTCAGGTGCCACGCGGTCGTCAGGTGCCGCGTGGCGGCGTCGTCAGTCCGGCGGCGCTGGTACGGAGCATCGCCTCGTACAGGGCGTCGTCCTTGGGCGGATCCGGCAGGGGACCGTGAGCGGGTGCCTGGAAGGCCTGGATCATCAGGGCGACGAAACGGCGCCATGTGTCGGGGGCGGCGTCAGCGGCGAAGTTGACGACACCGGCGTTGGCGACGAGCAGCACGACCAGGTCCTGGCTGGTGAAGTCCGCACGCAGACGGCCGTCGTCCTTGGCACGGGCGATGAGCCGCAGAAACCCCTGATACGCCTCCGAGCGGCGCTCCTCCATGGCCTGCGCGGTGGGGAAGGTCATGGTCAGGACGTCGGCGAAACCCCGGTCGGCGGCCTGCATGGCACAGATGGCCTCGATGAACCCGCTGAACCCTTCCCAGGGGTCAGCGGCGTCGAGTGCCTCGTTGACGGCGTCCACGTAGGCGTCCATACGGTCGGCGAACACGGCCGCGACCAGGTCCTCCTTGATGCGGAAGTGCCGGAAGACCGTGGCGATCCCCACGCCTGCCTCGCGGGCCACAGAGGCCATTGAGGCACCCAGGCCCTCACGCTCGAACACCGTGCGCGCGGCGGCGATGATCCGCCCCCGGTTGCGTTCGGCGTCACTGCGCAACGGCGCGCTCTCCGGAGGGGGCGTGGCAGGGGTCATGAGCGCCACCCTACCAACCGGAACGGCTTATCCGTTTTCGGTGTTACGCTGGCCGAGCGAAACGGATAGCCCTTTCCGTAACGTAAACGGATGGGGCTATCCGATTACGGGTCCGCCAGGGCGGCCGGAGTGCCGATCGGCCGCCGCGGCGCCCGCGTCACCCATGCACGCACCATTCACGCAGTACGGAAGGATCATCGTGACCAGCATCGCCATCGTCGGAGCCGGCCCTCAGCTCGGCTCGGCCATCGCCCGCACCTTCGGCGCCCAGGGCTTCGACATCGCCCTCATCTCGCGCAACCGTGCCAAGCTCGACACGCTTGTCGGGCAACTCGCCGCAGACGGCGTCACCGCTGCGGCGTTCCCCGCGGACGTCCTCGACCGCGATGGCCTCACCCGGGCTCTCAAGGACGCCGCCGCACACTTCGGGGGGATCGATGTCCTGGAGTACTCCCCGGTGGGCACGTTCGGGTCCACCGCCCTGACCACTCCCAGCCGGACCGATCCGTCACACATGCAGCACGAGATCGAATTCCAGCTGTACGGGGCGATCGCCGCCACCAGGGCAGTGCTGCCCGCCATGCGCGAGGCCGGCTCGGGCACGCTGCTCTACACCACCGGTGCCGGCTCCATCGACCCCGTTCCCGAGGTCGGCAACGTCAACGCCGCCGCGGCGGCCCTGCGGAACTGGGCGGTCAACCTCCACAAGGAACTGGCCGGTACCGGAGTCCAGGCCGCCCATGTCGGCATCGACGTATCCATCGGCGCCGCCGTCATCGAAAGCGCTGCCCCCGTCGCCCCGCCCGAGGCGATCTCCCCCGTCTACTGGGAACTCCACACCACCCACCGCGACCAAGCCGAACGCGTCTTCAGCCTCTGACAGCGCCAGCCGGCGCGAAGGATCGTTCAGCGGAGCCGCGTCAGTCTCGCGCCGATCGACGCAAGACTGACGCGGCCGACGCATGGCGGTCTTGGGCGGGGCTTGTTCGGTGGGCGGGGAGCCGCACGTCTCCGGCCCATTCCTGGTGCCGGGGTGGTTCCCCCGCTCACGGACACAGGAGTGGAAACTCGGCCTTGCCCCAAAGAGCGCGGACAGCAGCGGACCGGCCGTCGGTGGGGAAGTCCTCGGTGCTCCAAATCTTGGCCGGGGTGGTGGAGTTGCTGACGGATGGCCAGCCCGGGTTTCCGGTGGTGGCGAAATCGGCCCACGCGCGCACCATGCGGCGTGCCAGCCCGTGGTCCGCGGAGGTGGGTGTGCCGCCGATGAGAAATGCCAGGCAGTCGCTGTCGAGGTTGCCGAAGGCGAAGGGCATGTCCGCACAGTGCCACGCCCGCACGACCCCGTTCGGCCCACTGCGCCGACGATCGAAACGCGACAGGAACGCCCGGCCGCCGGCTTGGGCGTGAAGCTCGACGAGTCGGTTGCTGTACTCGCCGAACAGCAGATCCCCGAAGACGGCGAGGTAGACGTCGAGCACCGGGGCGTGGGGCATCGCAGCGCGATAGCCGGCGACCAGGCCGTCAGGGAGGCTGAAGTCGTTGGCGAAGAGGGCCAGTTGTGCATCGGTGGTGATCTTCGCGCTGCTGCCGACGGCGTCGAGCAGCCAGTACTCCTCCGTGGTGTGGCAGACCAGCAGGTCCACTTCCCGGGTCGCACCGGCGGCCATCCCCGTGAGGGGGTCGGTGGGCAGGACGTCACCGTCAAGGACGGGCGCGTAGAGCGAGGGGTCGTAGTGGCGGGATCCGGAGGCGGGGTCACGCCGGTAGTCGTCGACCACTCGGTCGGAGGCGAGGACCAGGGCCTGCGGAGTCGCTGATGTGAGGCCCTCGGCTGTGGCGGGGCAGCCCGCTGCCGCAGCGATCTCGCGGGTGGTGGCCGCAGCGATGTCGAGCGTGTAGCAGGGGCTGGCGGCGCTGTGGGCGATGGCACGGCGGAACAGGCCGCGGGCGCGATCCATCACCATCAGGCAGGCAACCGAAGCGGCCCCTGAAGACTGGCCGGCGACCGTGACGTTGCCGGGATCGCCACCGAAAGCGGCGATGTTCTCACGAACCCAGCGCAGGGCCGCGACCTGGTCGAGCAGGCCCCGGTTGTCCGGGTAGCCGGTTGCCTCGGCGGAGAGGACATGGCCGAAGCCTTCGAAGCCGAGCCGGTAGTTGAGTGTGACTACGACCAGACCCGCGCGGGCCAGTTCGGTGCCGTCGTAGTCGGGTTGGGCCGATGAACCGAAGGTGTAGGCACCTCCGTGGATCCAGACCAGGACGGGCAGGCGGCCACCCTCCGGGACCGGGGTCCATACGTTGACGGTGAGGATGTCCTCGTCGTCGGGCGACCACGCGGGGGCGCCGGGCAGTTGTGCCGACTGCGGGGCGACTGGGCCGAAGTCCGTGCAGTCCCGCACTCCGGTCCACGCCGGTGCCGGGAGAGGTTCCCGGAACCGGTTGGCGCCGAACGGCGGGGCGGCATAGGGGATGCCAAGGACGGCGACGATGTCGGCAGCGGCTCGAAAGCCTTGGGCCGAACCGTTCTTCGTTCTGAAGATGTCCATGGAGACTGCCTCTCGCTACACACCAGATCGCCGGGGAGGCGGGGTTTCAGCTTTGCATCGTGCGCCGCGGTACTGCCAACACCCAGATCGTGATGATTGACGCGCCAGTGATGTCAATCCCTCGCCCTGTCCAAGATGTGCCCCTGCCGGTCAGGTCGGGATCGGCTTGGTCCGTGTGCAGTTCTTCCATTCGACCCAGGGGCGGGCGCCGCCGCTTTTGGGGCCGGTGGCGTAGGTCGGGTCGCCGGTGATGGTCTGGTTCTTCTCTTCGTGGGTGATGTCGATGCC
>NZ_JBHTZS010000012.1:0-258509 GCF_042790125.1 Streptomyces scopuliridis | reverse complement strand
TCAGCGCCTTGAGCTGGGCGGACTCCTCCGTCGTCGTCCCCGGACGCGTCCCCGCGTCGACCTCCTGCTGCTTCACCCAGTTCCGCAGCGTCTCGTTCGGGTAGTCGTCGCGCACCTCGGCGACCATGCGCACCGCACGACGGCGGAGCTCAAGCGGGTAACGGGAAGGTCGTGCCATGACTCGGTCCTTTCATGAAATCGAGTCTCCACTTCACCCGGGGCGGTTCATCCGGAGCATGAGCGTCAAGAGGTCGTGGAGCTGGTCCAGAACGCGGTGTGGCGACTGCTCCGGATGACCGGTGCGATCTCGCCCCGTCAGGACACGGTGGCGTTCGGGGACCTCAAGCCCGAGCACGTCTTCATCGACGGCCCCCGCCTCAACTTCATCGACCCGGCAGTGCAGTGGGCGGCCGGGCCTCAGCCGGACATCGCCAAACTCGCCGGCCGGGCACTCCTTCTCGCCCTCGGACATAGGGACCAGCGCGCCGGACAGCAGATCGTGCAAGGGGTCGCCGCCACTCTCACTCGGTACGTCGCGGCGCAACCCGAGCACGAGCGGGCGGGACGACTCCGTGAGGTCATGGTCCTGTGGCTGATGGACACCGTGAGCATCCTGAGCACATACCTCAGCGCGCCTACGGGTCTCCCCCTGGCACCCCATCAGCAGTCCCTCGTTGCGCAGGCCCGCATGGTGGCGGGCATCGTGGACCGAGTGAGTGCCCTCCTCGTCGGGTCGATGGCCGGTCCCCGGCTCCTGGACGCTGTGTTCTCCGAGGTGGAGCACACTGCTGGGAGCGCTCGATGAGCGGCCCGGTGGTGGGGATCGTAGGGGCGGGCGCCGTCGGGCAGACCCTCGCCGCGGGCCTCGTTGCCGCTGGACTGTCCGGACGGCTCCTCGTTGTGTCCCGGCAGCCGGATCAGGTCCACGGCTTGACCGCCGACCTCCAGGACCTCGCGCTCGCCGCCCGGTCGCGCACGGAGGTCGGGGCCGGCGAGGTCGCTGACCTTCACGGCTGCGACGCGGTGGTGATCGCCCTCCGTACCGACTTCAAGAACACCGCCGAGCGGGACATCCGGCGCGCAGGCGCCGCTGCGAACGCTCCCGCTCTCGGCGTCCTCGCGCGAGAGCTGCACGGCTACGGCGGGACCGTCCTCGTCGTGACGAACCCCGTGGACCTGATGACCCGCCGCTTCGCCGAAGTGTCAGGCTGCACACGGGTCTTCGGGATCGGGTCAAACCTCGACTCGGCCCGGTACCGGCTCCTGCTGGCCCGGTACGCACAGGTGACCCCGGACCTCGTGCGCGGCCACGTGATCGGCGAGCACGGTGACCGCGCCGTCGTCTGCGCGTCAGCGACGACCGTCGATGGCCAGCCCGTCCACGTACCGATAGGGCCGGTCGTGCAAGACCTCCAGCGACGCCCGGCGCTGATCCGTAACGGCATCGGCCGTACCCGCTGCGGCCCGGCCGGTGCCGTACTGTCCACGCTCCGCAAGACCCTCGGCCTGGTCGACGGCATCGAGGAACTGTCCGTGCCGTATGGGGACGTCTGGCTCGGAATTCCGATGCGCTTCACCGGCGGTAAGGCCGTGACGTGCCTGCCCCGGCTCACCCGTTCTGAACGCCTGCGTCTGGACTCTGCGGCCAGCAGTCTCCGTGACGCCTACACCCTTCTACCCGCAGTTACCGAGAGGATCGCCACATGATCAGCGCCACCCGACTTGAGGCCGCCGCGGCGGCCGTCACCGTGCTCAGCAACCGCCCGGAGGTCACGGACTGGGCCCTGCGCTACTTCGGCCCGTGGTGGAACGCCACATCGGTGGACGCGGGCGGCGTGTGCGCCGACGCCGTGGTGATCGCGCACATCAAGCCTGCCGGCTACGAGGAGATCACCCTCCTCGTCCACGACGGCCGGCCCACGAAGGCCGTGGACTACGCGAAGCACCCGCTGCTGGTGGCATGTGACGGCGAGGACATCATCGCTACGTCGCGGGACGAGGGAATCGCGTACCGCAGCACGCCGTCCTCCAGCCGACTCGTCCTCGCCGGTACCGACCCGCAGCCTGTCGCCCTGGCCGCCGCGCGCCTCGCGCGGGAGGCGATTCGTGGTCAGCTCCTGCGGGACGGATGGGCCGTGCTCCACTCCTCCGCGGTCGTCAGGCCGGCCGACGGCGCGACCCTCCTCACCTTCGGCGACAAGGGGGCGGGGAAGACCACCACGGCTCTGCTGCTCGCCTCGCACGGCTGGCAGTTCCTCGCCAACGACCGGGTCCTGGTCCGGCCTACCTGCGAGCGGGACATCGAGGTCGTTCCCTGGCCGTCCGCCGCGGCGCTCGGCCTCGGCCTGCTTCACGCGCTCGGCTGGGACGTCACCGCGCGGGAACACCTGCGGACCGGGGGCACCTTCCACCCGACTCAGCACGAGTCCGTCACCGAGGCGCTGCTCGCCGGCGACCACACGCCGCTGTGGGAGAACAAGAAGCGGGAACGGAAGGTACAAGTCTTCCCGGACCAGTTCCCAGACCTGTTCGACGTACCACTGGCCACCGGCGGCCGAGCCGCGGGCCTCCTCTACCCCCAGATCGACGCCGACGCGGCGCCGGACATCATCGACGGGACCCGGACGCTGGGGGAGGCCGACTTCATGTCGGGCGCGACGGAGGACCGGTACCCGGACATCTTCGGCCAGGCTCAAGGCGTGGACGGGGGCGGCCGGGAGAGCGCGCGCGCCGAGGTGGCGGCCCGTCTCGCCCAGCTGCCGCACCGCGCGGTTCAGCTCAGCCACGACATCCCGGCCAGCGCCGCCCTGCTGGACAAGGTCGCCAACACGATCTGATCGTCCGGCACTGAAGAGGACTTGAGTCACAGGCCCACCACGACCACCGTGGCGTCGCCTCGGCCTGACGAACTCCCAGCCCCCGGCCCGTGCCGCGTCCTGCGTACGGACCGGGGGCGGTTCCATCGCAACCCCCTACCCGTGGAGGTCCGCGTGACCGCACGCCCGATCATCACCGGAGAACAAGCCGCGTCCTGCTACTTCCGCACGACAGGTCGACCACCCGCACCGCAAGGCCCTGACCCAGATCTGTGAGCCGTGCAACGAGACGTGTAGGCATTGCTTCGTCTCAGCCACGAAGCGCGGCGCGTACATGCCGCTGGGCGCAGTCCGGAACCAGCTCATCCCGCAGGTTGCGGCGGCCCGCGTGAACGGGGTAATGCTGACCGGCGGCGAGCCGTTCATGCATGCCGACCTCATGCCGATCACCAGCGAGTTCCGGGCGGGCCGGCATCGGCGTCGGCGTCTGCACGCGCGACGATGGTGACGCCTCAACAGATCAAGCGCCTGGCCGAGCTCGACGCTCACAAGGCTCTGCCGGTGCGTGGCGGCCAGGGTCCTCACGCGGTCAGCCAGGCATCCCCGGCTCATGAGAGGTCGTCGGCCGTCGTGCGTACACCGGCGTGAAGGGTCTTCACGCTCTTGGGTAGTGAGCCTTCCGGGGTAGCGAGGTTCGACAGTTCGTCCTCGAGGTCCTGTACGCAGCGGGTACTGGGCCAGTCGTGCAGTGGGGGAGCAGGCTGAGGTCGATGGGGTAGAGCTTCTTCAGTCCGGGCGCTGACAGTGCTGCGATGGTGCCCATGCTCTGGCAGTCGTCACCGCGCTCGTGGAGAAAAACTTCTAGCAGGTACACGCCCTCCTTCTCCACGCGGGAACCCATTGTGATCGCCATTCCTTCCGATCGGCGCGGCCGGATCTCGTAGAGGATGGATCTCCTGGTGGTCTTGCCGTTGTCGGGGAGGGCCATGCCGTATCCCCCGGTGATTTTGACGTCACCGCCGACTCCCCGGACGCAGTTGGTCACCGGAATGAAGTCCTTGGTCTCGACTTTGATTTCGTCGAAGACCTTGAGGTCGTCGGTGTCGTTGCCCAGGTACAAGGAGAGCACCGTTGCGTCCGTCTTATTCTTCTCGCCAGCGGTTTTCACCTCGATGGGACGGGAGCCGTTGGCCGAGAGTTGCAGCACGCTGAACTCGCCCTTATCGAGGTAGCTCTGGACGATCGGCCAGACGAACTGGCCACGGCAACAGTGAAACCGGCTACGGTGAGCCGTGCAAGAAGCTTCCGCCCCGGCTCGCGGCGCAGCTTCGCCCACAGTTTCCGGACCCCGGAAGGTTCCTGGTCATCGGGCGGCGGGGGCGGTGCCTCGTCCGTGGTGGATGTGGTCACTCGTGCTCCCCCTCGGCTTGGCGTTTCATGACCTCGATGCATGCCGGGGCGTAGGGCAGTTCCGGGATCAGCCGCTTCCACTCAGCTCGGCTGAGGAGGACCGGCGTTCCCAGACACTGCTGCCGGAGCGCTTCTTTGGTGGCCTTTTCCGTCGCTGGGATCTTGGGTAGTTGCGCCAGGTCCCACAGGGTGATCGAGCCGTCGGAGAATGCGACGGCAACGGAGGACTTGGCCGTATGGGGCCGGGGCCTGCTGAGCTTCGGCACCATCGCGCCCCTGAGAGGTCACTTTCTCTCGATATTTTATCCCGGAATGAGTGTTAAATCCCCGATTGTCGGGTCGCGCCAGAAGGGGGTGGCATCGTCGGCCAGGCACACAGGTCCAGGCCGCATCCTCGTTTTCCGGTCCCGCGAACAATTCTGACTCCGGCTCACGGCAGATTCCCTGCTCGCCACCCACCCCTGTAATCAACTCCGTCTGCTTCATTGACATCTCACCCGGAAGACCTACCTTTGGGAGCGCTCCCATAACAGCCTTGCAACTGGAAGGAGTCCCCCACCATGCGCAAAAAGAGTCCGTTAACCGGGCGTTCGCGAGCGTCCCTCCGCCGGCCTCTCCAGGCGCTCGTCATGCTGTTCGCCGTGGCCGTCGGCGCCCTCACCTGGTCGACCCCCGCCCAGGCTCACGGCACCGTCGTCGGCCCCGCCACCCGCGCGTACCAGTGCTGGAAGACGTGGGGCAACGACCACACGAACCCGGCCATGCAGACCCAAGACCCCATGTGCTGGCAGGCCTTCCAGGCCAACCCCGACACCATGTGGAACTGGATGAGCGCGCTCCGCGACGGCCTCGGGGGCCAGTTCCAGGCACGGACCCCCGACGGGACACTCTGCAGCAACAACCTCTCGAGGAACGCCAGCCTGGACAAGCCCGGACCGTGGAAGACCACCACCATCGGCAACAACTTCTCGGTCCACATGTACGACCAGGCGTCCCACGGTGCCGACTACTTCAAGGTCTACGTGAGCAAGCAGGGCTTCAACCCCAACACCCAGACCCTGGGCTGGAGCAACCTCGACTTCATCACGCAGACCGGCCGCTTCGCCCCGGCACAGGACATCACGTTCCCCGTCCAGACCTCCGGCTACACCGGACACCACATCCTGTTCGTGATCTGGCAGGCCTCGCACCTCGACCAGGCCTACATGTGGTGCAGCGACGTGAACTTCGGCTGAGCCGCAAAGCACCGCACACGGCACCGGCCTCTGCCGGGCGCCGGTAACCCGCCGCCCGGCCGACCGAGCCCCGTCGGGGCAGGGGCCCCATTTGGTCACCCTGCCCCGACGGGGCTTCCTGCGTTCCTCACTTGACTCTGAAGCTGCTATAGATCGTCAAGCGGCTGGAGATGTCGGGGATCTTGGATGGTCGGGCTCAACTGCCGAAGATCCGCCAGGACTTCGACCGGGGGATCTCGTTCTGGTCCAGGAAGGTCTGGAAGGCGGTCGGCGGTCTCGGCGAAGAGGGTTCCTCGTCGCTGAGAGATCACTTTCTCTCGTTTCTTCATCCCGGTATATGTTTTTGATCCATTGATGCCGGGTCGCGCCAGGAGATGGTGGCCTCGCCGGTGAGGCGGCGGGCCATCAGGTCGCTCATGGCGAGGTAGATCATGGCTTCGGAGGGTGCACGTGGGCGGGGCGGCTCCTGCGGCTTGGCAGGCCCGCGCTCTCCGGCCCGAGTGGCCCCTGTGCCTCTACCAGGACCGTGACTTCAACGGCACTCATACGACGCCTCTCTCCCCCACCAGCACCGCCCGCCACCTGCCCACATCCCACCCGGCGCGTTCAAGATCTGGAGGGAGTGCGCACCGAGACGGGGAGCACTCCTGGTCAAGGGGTCACCGGAAACAGTCAAGGGGGCGGACGGGAGCACGACCCCTTGACAAGAATTCAGACAAGGGCTCGAACGGGCGAGCACTTAACCGGCGCAGCGGCTCCGATCGGCAGAGATCTTCACCGGGAGCGACACTATCGGGCGACCCGCGGTCAGCCACAGATTGACGTCACTCCCAGCTTCCGGCGGCTTGGGAGCGAGTGGGAGCGGCCCCTGCTCCCACTCGCTCCCAAAGCACTCCCGGAGAGCGCGTCAGGGGCCATCCGAAGATGGCCCCTGAGCTGCGAAAATATCCGACATCACTGTCGGGACGACAGGATTTGAACCTGCGACCCCTTGACCCCCAGGAGTGCGGGTCACCTGGATTATCCACACATAACAGACCTAATCCGGGTGCACGGTGTGTGTGGAAGGCCCTGTCGTGCGCTACCGCGCACACCGTGTGGTCCCCAACTGGTCCCCAAGAAAGGCACCTCATGCGGCGGACCTTCGGCGACACCATCCCGGAGAGCCTTCTCGCCCTGATGCCCGAACACCAGCAAGACCACTGAGCAGGCCGAGCACAACACCGCATGACCACACCACTGCCAGGCTGGGCCATCCGGCGCCGACACGGACAACCGCCTCGCGGATGACCAGCACGCCGACGCCGTACACCACCAGCGACAGTGAGGAGCGGCCACGTGATCGTGACGGCTACGGCGGTGTATGTCAGTTCCGCGCACCACGTCGTCAGCAGTCCCAGGGTCCACGCGGCATGCAGTCGGCCGCTTTGGGGCTGGGAGGGCCCTGGTTGGACCGGCCGGGCCGGGAAGGGCTGGGATTCATTGTTTGCGCTTTCCGTACGGTTTCATGCCCGGTCATGTGCGTCGATCAAGCCTTGGATGTCAATCTTGGTCATGGCGTGCAGGGCGGTGAGGAGGCGTTCAGCGGTCGCTGGGTCGGCGCTGCGGAGGAGTTCCCGCAGGTTCGTGGGCAAGACCTGCCAGGTCACTCCGAAACGATCGATCAGCGAGCCGCCCGGCCCTTCCTCGCCGCCATCGGTGAGGCTCGCCCAGAGGGCGTCCAGCGCCGGCTGGGTATCGCACTCCGCGTACATGGAGATGGCGCGAGTGAAGGGATGGTGCGGTCCGCCGTTGAAGGCGACGTATCGCTGTCTGCCCAGGGTGAAGTCGACGGTGGTGACGCGACCGTCCGGGTCCCGCCGGATGTCACCGATCTCGGAATCGGCGAACAGCATCGTGTAGTAGGTCGCGACTGCTTCAGCCTGGCCGTCGAGCCACAGAAAGGTGCTGACGTGCATGGTGTTTTCTCCTACGGCTTGTTTGTTCGGGGATGTGCGAGGTCGATGTAGCTGTCGAGCACGACGGTGTCGGCCACCTTCTCCAGACCCCGACCGACAATGCGTCTGGGCAGGTACGGCAGGGCCCGCACCGACTGGTTCCGCAGCCACATCCGCGCGTGCGAGTCAGGCATCAGGCCACCGTCGCCGGATGCGCGGGCGAATTCCTGGGCGCGGTCGACGAACTCGCGCATCCCCGATTCGTACGCGGCGTGGGCCACACGGTGATCGCCCCCGGCTTTGAAGAGTTCGCCGGCAAGGACGTAGGCGCCGACCAGGGCGAGGCTGGTGCCGATGCCGGACATGGGAGAAGCGCAGAAAGCGGAGTCCCCGACCAGCACGGTGCGGTCGATCGACCAGGTGTCGACGTGCACTTGCTCAACCCGGTCGAAGTAGAAGTCGGGCGCGTCCCAGATCTTCGACAAGAAACCCGGAACTTCCCACCCGGCGTCCTTGAAATGGCGAGCGACGATTCGCTTCTGCGCGGCAACGTCACGCCGGTCGAACTCGATCCCGGGGGCGCGGAAGAAGAACCCCGCGAGCGCCCTGCCCGGTTCGCCCAACGGGCGCAGGCCCGCTGTTCTGCCGGGCCGGTCGGCGCTACCGGGCATGGTGTACATCAACTGCCAGCCGTCAAGATCGACATCCGTGGCGAGGGAGAAGAGAGCGATGAAGGAGTCGAGGTCACGTAGGTAGCGGTCCTCAGGGCCGAACGTCAGCCGACGCACGGCGGAATGCACTCCATCCGCTCCCACGAGCAGATCGAACCGTCTGGACTGGCCCTTCTCGAGCGCGACAGTGACGCCGTCCTCGTCCTGCTGCACGTTGGTGATCGCATTGCCGAAGACATACTCGACGTCATCGCGGATGGTGTCGTAGAGGATCCGGGCCAAGTCGGTGCGAAGGAGCGCCCACTCGGCAACAGGTCCGCCGGACGGCCCGAATACGTCGGTGCCCAGCCTCGCCACCGGCTTGCCCTTCTCATTGATGAAGGCCATGCCGCGGGCACCGATCCGAGCGCGTCGGACCTGCGTGACGAGACCCATGCGTTCGATCACCTGTCGCGCGGTGCCGCGGATGTCGACCGCGTGGCCACCCGTGCGAGGGGCAGGGGCACGTTCCACCACGGTCGGCCGGAACCCGTACTGGGCCAGCCAGTACGCCAGGGCCGTCCCGGCGATGCCACCCCCTGACACGAGGATGTCCCGATTCTCCATACGTCCATCTCCTCCGACCTTCAATACGCTGTTCCACGCACCAACTCTGCGTACAACGTATTGGGCCTAGCCTCCTGAAAAAAGAGAACTGATAGCTCATAGTGAACTAGTGCGGTGACCAAGTGAACTAGTTCAATATGCTCTGACATCCTGGATGCGGGCCCAAGTCAACGGAGGATCACGTGCCGTCAGCGCAGTACACCGAACCGCCCTACCGCGTGATTGCCGCGGAGATCCGCTCCCGGATCGTCAGCGGTGATCTCCGTCCCGGTGACCGAGTGCCATCCATCCGGGCCATCGCGCAGCGGTGGGGTGTCGCGATCGCGACCGCGACCAAGGTGACAGCCACCCTGCGTGACGAGGGACTCGTCGAGGCGAACGTCGGTTCCGGCACGGTGGTCAGCCCACAGGCCGGCCGTCAACGGGCACCCTCGGCTCACGGCGCCACTCCGACCGCACGGGGAGCCGAGACGCCCGACCAGGAGTTGCTACGACTGCGCATCCTCAGGTCCGCCATCGAACTTGCCGATGCCGATGGGCTTCAGGCGCTGACGATGCGCAGGCTCGCGGCCAAGCTCGACCTCGGGCCGATGTCCCTGTATCGCTATGTCACGGGCAAGGAGGAACTGCTGATGCAGATGGCCGACCTCGTGTTCGGCGATCTCAGTCTGCCTGAAGAGGGTCCGAAGGGGTGGCGTGCCAAACTCGAACTCGTCGCCCGTCAGCAATGGCGGCTGTGTCGGCGGCACCTGTGGCTGCCTCACGTCGTCTCGTTCACTCGCCCCGTCCTGGTCCCCAACATGATGGCCCACACGGAATGGACGCTGCGGGCCCTCGACGGACTCGATCTCCCCATGGACGTCCGACTTCAAGAAGCGCTCACCCTGCATGCGCTCGTCGTAACCATCGGGCTGTCCAAGGCCGACGAGGCCCAGGCCGAGAGGAACACCGGCATGACATTGAATCGCTGGTCCGAAACTCAGCGGTCCCACCGCCGGGAGCTCCTCGCCGGCGGAAGATTTCCCCTCCTGGCAACCATCTCCGACGACACGGCACCCGACTTGGACGTCCTGTTCGAGTACGGACTGGAACGCCATCTCGACGGCTTCGCCGCACTGGTCGGCGGCCGCAGGGGCAGCTCCGCTGCGCCGGCGTAGCCGATTGGTCCCCGCGCCTCAGCTGCACGGTGCCGGCGTGCCGGTCGTCCAACAGGCAGGCCGACGCGACCTCGGCGATGTCCGCCGGGTCGATGACCGGCACCCCGACGTCACCGAAGGGCGCTGCGACGACCCGCCGCGCGCGAATGGACTCGGCCCACCACAGGGTGTTGGGGGCGAAGCCGCCCGGCCGTAGGACGGCCCACTCCGCACCGGACTCCCGCAGGGCGTCCTCCACCGCACGCAACGCGATCCGTGTCGGGCCGAACGGCCTGGTCGCCACGCCCTGCGAGGACAGCAGGACGATCCGGCGGCCCCCCTGCTGCCCCGCCTCGACCAGCGCCCGCGTCAGCGGCCGCCCCACGTTCCTGGTGGCCCCGGTCACGAGGTCCAGCCGACAGCACCGCCCCAAGTCACCTACGGACTCCCGGAGTTCGGCCGGGACGTCGGCGAACCGCTGAAGGAGCTGTTCGACCGGATCACACGGCGGCTGCCGCCACGCGACTCGGCATGGCGCGGTACGGACCGACCCGCGAACCGCCTGTCGGGGCGTCGGCAAGGGCGCGGCGCCGGTCCGGTCGGCGGGTTCTGCCGCCGCCTTCGCGTCACCCGCCCCGTGCATCCGTACGGCATCATCCAAGGTGAACGGATGGAAAGACGTGGGGGCGTCCGGGTGCTGGGTGGCCGGTCATTCCTCTGCGTCGCGAACCAGAAGTGCGATCTGTACCCGGTTTTCGACCGTCAGCTTGGCGAACAGGTTTCCTGTATGCGCCTTGACGGTCGCGATGCCGATGTGCAGCCGCTCCGCGATCTCCGGGTTGCCAAGACCGTCCGCGACGGTCCGCACCGCGTCGAGAATCCGCGCCGGCGGAGTGTCCTTCAGGACGAATCCGAGGACTCCGGCGCGCAGCGCGCCGAGCACCAGATCGTCGGAGTCGAACGTGGTCAGCATGAGCACCCGGGGCGGCGTCGGCCGGGTGAGGAGTTCCCGGGTCGTGCTGAGGCCGTCACGGCCGGGCATCCGGATGTCCATCAGGACGACGTCCGGTTGCTGCTCCTCCACCACGGGCGGTGATCGCGAGCGTCGACTTGTGGCCCCGGCGCGGATCGACCCCGTCGAACAGCGCGGCGTTCTGGTTGCGGGAGGCGCAGCGTTGCATACTGACCGTATGGGGTGGAGGGTACCCAAAAGCTTTGCAGGCGGGGGAAGTTGAGGGTGAAAAGAGTCCGGGACGTCGTCCAAGCGGTGGTGGCCGAGCACGCGGTGCACGAACTGCCCCTCGTCGAAGGACTGCTGCGATTCGATGACGAGCGGGCGGTCCGGGTGCTCGGTGGACAAGGGCGGCGCAGGGAGCCGCTCGGGTTCGGGTTCGCCGAGGCGGCCGCGCTCGTCACCCCAGTTGTCTGGCTGGTCCTTGACCAAGTCGCCCGCCGGGGGCTCGACGCCGCCACCGACAGCCTGATGGAGCGGTGGCGCAGACGGGTGCGCAGGAGCCTGCGCCTCGGGCCGGGCGAACCCCCTGTGGAGCTCCCGGCGTTGGACCACGCCCAGTTGGCCCGCGTACGGGAGCGTGTCCTGGAGCGTGCGGTGGAGCGGGGGATGAGCAGCGAAGAGGCCGAGGCGCTGGCGGACGGTGTGATAGCCCGGCTGGCGACGGAACCGCCGGGGCCGGGCGAGGTCTCCGCGCCTCGGGAACCCCCCGTCGCGCCCACCTCACCCGCCTCGTCCTAGGCGGGCCGGTGCGGTACGCGATGCCCTGGCGACCGCGGTCAGGTGTCACCGACACGGGGCTCCGATTCGTGTTACTGATGGTCCTTGTCGCCGTGTCGAGCATCACGATGCTGGACACAGTCCTGGCGCCCCGTCCCGATGACACCCCGGGCGATGTCCTGGGCTGTCTCCTGGCCGCCGGAGTCGACCCCAGCGGGGGAAATCTCGACAACCTGGTCCTAGGCTTCCGCCATGCCACGGCACTGGAAACGTGTATGTCCGGTGTGCCGACGGTGGGCAATGTGAAGGGCCTGGTCGCGACGTTCTTCCTGCTCGCCGCCGCGGCCGTCGTCTACGCGTGGCTGCCGCGCTGGCGTGACCGGAAGAACCGCACCGTGCCGGTCGGGACGGTGAGCGGCGACACGAGTCTCCAGGACGAACTCGCCCAGCTGCGGGAGCTCAGCGGAACCGCCCCCGGTGTGCGCTTCCGAGTGGATCCGACCCGGACGACTGCCGGTGCCGTGGTGTACGGAAGCGCCGGACGGTACACCGTATGCCTGCACGCGGGACTGGTCGCCCGACGTGGCACCGATCCCGACGGCTTCCGCACCGTCGTCCTCCACGAACTCGCCCATATCCGCAACCGGGACGTGGACTTCGCCTACGGCAGTACCGCGCTGTGGCGCGTCTTCGTCGTACTCGCGCTGCTGCCCTACCTCTTTCAGCAGGGGCGACTCCTGACCAACGGCCTGCTGGGCAGAGACACATCGCCGTTCTGGCCCGGGGCGGTCTCCATCATCACCTACTCCCTGCTGTCCGGTCTCCTGCTGGTGGCGCTCGTGCACCTGGCCCGTGCGGACCTGTTGCGCCGCCGCGAACTCCACGCCGACATACAGGCGGTCGCATGGGGCGCCCGTCTCGGAGGCTGGGACCATCCCGACCCGCCCGGTACTGCCGCCACCCCGCTGCGCCGCGTCATCGCGTTGCTGCGTACCCATCCGCAGTGGGCCGAGCGCAGGCGCGTGCTGGACGATCCTGGGCGGATGGCCAGGGTGAGCGCCCTGGAGATGCTGCTCACCGGTGTGGGGGCATCTCTTCTCGTCCATGAGGTTCTTGTGGTGCCCGGCCTGTCCGGGGGCACCGGCGGTGCGTTTTTGACCGCGTTGCTGGTGGCTCCGGTGCTCTTCCTCGTCCTGAGGCGCTCGGTTGCCTCAGCCGCCCAGTCGGCCGGACGGCGCACGGACACCGGGGTTCGCGCCGGGCTGTGGCTCGGGGCGGGTCTGGTCGTCGGCACCTTCGTCGGCGGCGGGAACAGCGGCACCGAATGGGTGATCGCGCAGCCGGTGTACTTGTTGGCATTGGTGGTCACCGCGGTCGTACCGGCGGTCTGGACGGCACAGTTCTGCCGACTGACACTCGTCCTACCCGGGAGGCTGCTACGCATCGCGACGGTCCTGCTGAATTTCCTGGTGACGCTGGCCCTGCTGTGGGGCGGGCTGCACTGGTGGCAGAGCTCGGGCCGTGCGCTGGCGATGGGCGTCGCCGTTCACGACGGAGCGCTCACCGCCCTGATCAAGGAGGAGTTCCCGGGGCCGTGGGGGCTGTATCCGCGCGATCTGTCAGTCATCAGCGCTGTCTCACCGGTCCTGATGATGCTGAACAAGGAGGTGCTGCTGGCTGCCGCGGCCCTCCTGATGTCGCTCGTCCCGCTGCTGCTGCACGTCCGGGTGCGCGGTACCGGCCTTCGCCTGCGCAGGACGCTGATGGCCGGTCTCGCGGGCGGGCTGGTGTGCTGGGCCGGACTCGCCGCGGCGGCCTACGCCTTGCGGGCGCGGCGGCCGGTCACCTTTGATCAGCGCGCGGGAGCTTTCCAGTACGTCCACATGTGGTGGCAGATCGCGGCCCTCACGGGGGCCTGCCTGGTCACGGCCTCCGTCGTGGCCGGAGTGTCCCGCAGGCACTGGTTGCTGCGTGCTCTCCTTGCCGCACAGGTGGTTCAGTTCATGGCGTACGCGGCAGTTTTCGCGCTGGCCGCTGCCGACGGTTGCCTCGGCCCACTCAACAAACTCGGCGACCGCTGCCACTGGCTGCCGGAGAACGGCCGGATCTTGGCGGAGCTGACGGCCGCGCAGTCGCTGACCGCCATCGTTTTCCTCTCGGCCTGCGCGGCGTTGGCCGGCGCGGCGGTGGGCCGAATCGCCCACAGGCACCGGCCGACGGCCTCCCCCTCCCAGCCCTCGGCACAGGCATCGCCGGAGATCCGTCCCTGGCCCGCGGTGCTGAGACGGAGCACCATCCTCGTCCTGGGCGTACCCGCCTGCCTGCTCACCGTCCTGACCCACGCGGACGACGCCGACTCGGCGCAGCGCTCCGCCGTGGAGAACCAGAGATTCGCCGAGCTCTTCGACACCCCGCAGACGGCGCGGGTCGCGAAGGTACGGGAATGGCAGGCGGCGGCATGGCTCGGCAAGGGCGGCCTCGACCGGATCGGAGGCATGGGCGACGCCTTCACCGCACTCGGCGACGCCCTCACCGAGGCCGCCGAACAGAAACCGGACACCAACGGGAAAATCCGGCTGGACGAAACGAAGTTCAGTCGCCTCTGCGGCACTCTCGGCGGGCGGGCCGCACAGGCGCGGAAGTACTTTCCCGTCCCCTTCAAGGAATTGCAGCAGCCCTGGTCAGATGCGCTGCGCCGGCTCCAGAGCGACAGCCGGACCTGCCAGGACGCGATGGCCATGGGTGAGGACGCGAAGTTCGCGACGAACGCGGAACGCAGCCTGCGCTTTCAGCAGTCGCTCGATGGCATGAGCGCCGCCATGGACGCCCTCACCGACGTGCTGCAGAAGCTCGACGCGATGGCGTTTCCGTCCAAAGACGGAACGTGAGGTGGTGTTGCCCACTCACGTTCCGCTCGCCGGGATGTGTTCTGCCCGTTCAGGCCGGATGAGTGGGCTTCACTACCTCACGATCCGTTCGCGCGAAGACCTGGACGGCACCGCTGTCAGCCGCCCATGCCACCTCGGGCATCCGCAGTTCCGGGTGCGGTCCCTCCGCCCGTCACCGGAGTGTCGGCGCCTGTGGGTCACGGCCGGTCAGGTGTGTGTGGCCGTAGTCGTAGGAATACCGGTCGACGTGCAGGCACAGGCCCGCGCTCGCGCCGACCTCGATCAGGGCGAGCGGCCCATCGAGCGCAGCCAGCGCGGGCAGGAGCGTTGCGCAGCGGCCCGGTTCGTTGGTCTGGGTCCGCCGTGACAGCATCATCGCCCGCAGCCCCCCGGCTTGCGTGGTGGCCAGCTCCTGCAGCGCGTCCGCGTCGGGCGCCGTGCGCAGCATGTGGCGGGCCCGCGGCGAACAGCAGGTTCGGCTGGCGCTTGTCGACGGGCAGCGTGCTCAGGAAACCGAGCACATCCGGGTCGGACGCCACCGCGAGGGCCGGCGTTTCGTAGGCGGGGGATCGTCCCGCCGCCTCGTGCTCGGCGAAGCGGCGATAGTTCTCCGCCGTCGTCAGCCCGTCATCGCCATGGCGCGATCATATGGGCCGATCCGGAGCTACCGGTAGATGTGCGAACAACGGTAACTACGGGAAACCGCCACATCACCACATTGAAGTAGCTGCAGGTCAGGGATCGCTCCGAACACTCCCGGCGGCAGGTGCGACTCGAGCAGCTCCCAGAGGAGGAACGACCGCCGAACCTGCCGTATGGTCTGGGGCTGCTCCAACCAACACGTCTGATGGAGTCGACCGTCCGACCGCCCCATTGGAACTCTGCCTCTACCCGGATCTGATGGACGGATGACATCCACACCTGACATCAACGACAGCGGAATTCAGCAGACCTGAGCCACCAGGGATGACCGCTGTGCTCGTAGCTGGTAGCAGGTAGCAGGTAGCAGTGCGAACGGTCGCGGCTCGAACTCCTACTGTAATCGCGCAGTGCAGCGCGGGTTCGTTGCCCACCCGGCACACTTCCCATCCCCCTCATCAACGGAGCATCCCCTACCCGACCACATGCCCCTTCTCCCTTCTCGACGCCCTCCGCGACCCCACCACCAGACGCCCCCGCCTGGGCAACGCCTGGTTCGGGTCAGCGACTTTCAGGGGCGACGCCGGGTTCGTGTCGGCGATCTTCAAGGGCGACGCCGGGTTCGAGTCGGCGAACATCGGTCTCGGTACTGGTGGACTCGCGTATTCAAGTGTCGCCAGTTCTGGCGCTTGGGAGACAGAGCAGTGACTGTGCGCGTTCGCCGGGAGGCAGGGGTTGCGTGGTGTCAGGGCCGCAGAAGCCTGACAGCAAGGAAGCACGGAGTCTGGTGGAGCTTGTTGTAGGCCGTTTCGTCGAGTTCTCGCAGGCCGGGCGTTGGGCGAGGCTCGATGAGTCTTTCAAGCATGAATCCAGCGAGCGGGAGGTCAACCCAGTCCTCGGCGTAGTACGAACCACCGAACTTCCGCCAGCCAGCCGTCGGGTGGGTCGTCGAGACCAGCAGCCATCCTCCGGGACGTAGGACGCGTGGTAGGTCGCCGAGGAGACGCGGCCGGTCGGCGATGTGGTGGAGCATCAATGCACACACGACTCCGTCGAACGACGCGTCGTCGAGGAAGTCCAGCGGCTTCTCCGCGCCGTCATGCGCAGTTCGGCCCGGTCACCCAATCGCACCCGCGCGTGACTCAGCAGAGTTGCACTGCCGTCGATTCCGACTACCTCGGCACCACCCGCCAGAAGTTCGGCCGCGTAGTGCCCGGCCCCGCAGCCCTGCTCGACGGCCAGGTGCAGCTTGGTGGTGAACCCGCCCGCGTGAGCGTCCCAGCCCGTGATCACCGGGCTCGGCAAAGACACCGCCCGGTGGCTCCTCCTGCAGGCAACCCTGCTTCCGAGCCCCAGCCGCGTGCTGATGGGCGCGGCACACCGTGGAGTCGACACTCAGGTCCCGCACGATGGCACCCTTCGCGTCGCCCAGGGACTGGAGCCGGGTAAGGATCCGGTGCCAGATGCCGTCCGCTGCCATCGTCGGAACAGGTCGTAGATCCGGCCCCACGGCCCGTACTCCACGGGCACGTCCCGCCACGGAACTCCCGTCCGGACCCGGAACCGTATACCGTCGATCAGCCGCCGCCGAGGCCAGACAGGCGGACGACCCAACCTCCTCCCCTTTGGCAACAACGGCTCCAGCACCGCCCACTGCTCATCCGTGAGATCTCCCCGCACCATGAACCACGATCATTCACCGCTCAAGATCCACTTTCGATACACGCCCTAGCCGTGACGCCGCCGAGGACGGGGCCGAAAATGCGCGTCCGGAATGGCTGCGAGGAGCACCCTACGGCCACATACGGCGACCTCCCGCTGGCCAAGTCAACCCATACGACGCCCCACTCCCCTACCAGCACCACCCGCCACCTGCCCACATCCCACCCGGCGCGTTCAAGATCTGGAGGGAGTGTGCGCCGAGACGGGGAGCACTCGTGGTCAAGGGGTCACCGGAAACAGTCAAGGGGTCGGGCGGGAGCACGACCCCTTGACGAAAGCTCGGACAAGGGGTCGACAAGCCGAGCACTTGACCAGCACAGCATCGCCGAACGGCAGACATCTCCACCGGGAGCGACACCATCGGGCGACCCACGGTCAACCGTAGATTGACGTCGCTCCCAGCTTCCGGCGGCTTGGGAGCGGGTGGGAGCGGCCCGTGCTCCCACTCGCTCCCAAAGCACTCCCGGAAAACGCTTCAGGGGCCATCCGAGGATGGCCCCTGAGCTGGGAAAATATCCGACATCACTGTCGGGACGACAGGATTTGAACCTGCGACCCCTTGACCCCCAGTCAAGTGCGCTACCAAGCTGCGCCACGTCCCGATGCGCGGCCTCAGTGGGGAGAATCCCCCGGTTGGCCACGCAAGAGAACATTACCTCACTCCGGGTGGCACGAAGGACGCTCCCCGTCCGCGCGACAATCGGGGTATGAAGGAGAACCGGCGGGATCGTGACGACGAGGGGCGGGCACGGAGTGCTCGGCCGCGGGATGGGCTGGGGCGGCCGTTGGCGTATGGGGCTGCGGGGGTGGAGCGGCAGCCCGAGGGGGTGGTCCGTACGTCCGGGGAGACGCTTCAGGAGGCGCAGCGGCTGCTCGACGCGGGGATGCCGTTCCATGCGCACGAGGTGTTCGAGGATGCCTGGAAGTCGGGGCCCGACGCGGAGCGGGGGTTGTGGAAGGGGATGGCTCAGCTGGCGGTCGGGCTGACGCACGCCGCCCGGGGGAACGCGACCGGTGGGGCGCGGCTGCTGCTGCGGGGCGCGGAGGCGATCGCCGCGTACCCGGACCCGTACGGTGTCGATGTGGCCGGACTGACCGGCTGGGCCCGGGAGTTGGCGGAGCGGGTGGCCGGCGGGGAAGAGGTGGACGCGGCCCGCGAGGCTCCTCGGCTGGTGCCGCTCAGTCCGTGAGCAGGATGACTTCGAGCGTGCGCGGACCGTGTACGCCCTCCACCCGGTCGAGTTCGATGTCGCTGGTGGCGGACGGACCGGAGATCCAGGTCAGCGGACGGGTGGGGTCGAGCAGCGGCATGGCCTGCGGTACGGAAGCGACCACCTGGTCAGCGGTGCGTACGACACAGATGTGATGGTCGGGGACGAGTGTGATACGGCGCCGTCCCTGGTCGGGGGCCGCGTCGAGAACGAGTGTGCCGGTCTCCGCGATGGCCAGGGCGCAGCCGGTGATCACACTGTCCACGACGTCGAGTTCCCGGGCTGTCGCGGTGGGATCGTCCTCGATCCTGATCAGATCGGTGCCCACCGAGGAAAGCGCGGAGAGCCAGAACTCCGGGAGCAGCGGGGGGACGAGGACGGTACGGGCGCCGCGTTCCGCCAGGAGGCGCGCGATGAGCGCGGGAAGCCCTTCGCTGTCGGTCCGGTGGACGAGCGCGCGGTAGTCGGCGAGGTTCTCGGCGAGCAGGTCGATGACGCGCTCGTCGGGGGTGTGCGTCTCCAGGTAGTCGCGCGCCGCTTCCGGGGCGTCGGGGGCGTCCGCGACAGCGGCACGGATCCGGGCGAGGATCCGCTCCCGGGATCCGCCGCCCGTACCGACGCCCGCACCGACGCCCGTACGGCCGCCCGTACCGACGCCCTTGCCGGTGCCCGAAGCCGCGTCCGCGCCGGTGCTCATGTCCCTGTGTCCTTACGGTCGTTGTGGTGCTTCTTCCACCAGTCGCGGAACGACTCCGGTGGCAGCTCGGGCAGATCGCGCGCGTCGGTCCACGCCCCCGCCCCCGGGAGCTTCGAGGGATGCAGCCGGCGCGTCTTCGCCGCGGCCCGCTCCCCCGCCGCCCACACCCGCGGATGGTCGAAGACCCACCCCGCCGCCTTCATCGCGGCCTTCTCCAGCCGGTGCCCCTTGCCGCCCTGGTCCGCCACCCGCTCGCGGAGATGGACCAGTACCTCGGGGATGTCGATGGCGACCGGACACACGTCGTAGCAGGCCCCGCAGAGCGAGGAGGCGTACGGCAGTGACGCGTCGATCTCGCTCCGGGTGCCGCGCAGTTGAGGGCTGAGGATCGCCCCGATCGGGCCCGGGTAGACCGATCCGTAGGCGTGCCCGCCGGCCCGCTCGTACACCGGGCAGACATTCAGACAGGCCGAGCAGCGGATACAGCGCAGCGCCTGCCGGCCGACCTCGTCCGCCAGCGTGTCCGTACGGCCGTTGTCCAGCAGCACCAGATGGAAGGTGCTCGGGCCGTCCGCGTCATGGGTGCCGGTCCACATGCTGGTGTACGGATTCATCCGCTCCGCCGTCGAGGAGCGCGGCAGCGTCTGGAGGAAGACCTCCAGATCCCGCCAGCTCGGCACCACCTTCTCGATGCCCACCACGGAGATCAGCGTTTCGGGAAGCGTCAGACACATCCGTCCGTTGCCCTCGGATTCGAAGACCACGAGCGTGCCGGTCTCGGCGACCATGAAGTTCGCCCCCGAAATACCGACCTTGGCGCGCAGGAACTTCTCCCGCAGATGCAGCCGCGCCGCCTCGGCGAGTTCGCCGGGGGTGTCGGAGAGGCCGTCGGGCGCCGGCCGGCCCCAGGCGCCCATCCGGTCACGGAAGATGTCCCGGATCTCTCCCCGGTTGCGGTGGATCGCCGGGACGAGGATATGGGAGGGCCGGTCGTGGCCGAGCTGGACGATCAGCTCGGCGAGGTCGGTCTCGTACGCGGAGATCCCCTCGGCCTCCAGCGCCTCGTTGAGCCCGATCTCCTGGGTGGCCATCGACTTGACCTTGACGACCTCGGTCTCGCCGGTGGCCTTCACCAGCTCCGCGACGATGCGGTTCGCCTCGTCGGCGTCGGCCGCCCAGTGCACCACTCCGCCCGCCGCCGTGACCGACTCCTCCAGCCGCACCAGATAGCGGTCCAGATGGCGCAGCGTATGGTCCTTGATCCGCTTGCCCGCCTCCCGCAGCAGCGCCCAGTCGTCCAGCTCCGCCACGGCCTTGGCCCGCTTGTCGCGGATGGTGTGGGTGGCGTGCCGGAGATTGCCGCGCAGCGTCTCGTTGCCGACCGCCTCCTTCGCCGCCACCGGAAACGCCGGCATGCCCAGATACGTACCGCTCATGTCCAGGGCTCCTCTTCCGTCGACGCCAGGATCTCCGCGAGATGTACGGGACGCAGCGGGGCATCCTCGCGGCTCACGATTCCGCCGAGATGCATCAGACAGGAATTGTCCGCGCCGCAGAGCACCTCGGCTCCGGTGGAGACCGCGTTGGTCACCTTGTCGTGGCCCATCGCGGCCGAAACATCGGAGTTCTTCACGGCGAAGGTGCCGCCGAAGCCACAGCACTCCTCCGCGCCGGGCAGCTCCCGCAGCTCCAGTCCCCGTACCGAATCCAGCAGCTTCCGCGGCCGCTCCCCCAGGCCCAGCATCCGCAGACCGTGGCAGGAGGGGTGGTAGGTGACGGTGTGCGGGAAGTACGCCCCCACGTCCGTCACGCCCACCAGGTCGACGAGGAACTCGGTCAGCTCGTACGTCCGGGCGGCGAGCGAGGCCGCCGCCTCGTCGCCGATCCTGGGGTAGTGGTGGCGGACCATGGCCGCGCAGGACCCGGACGGGGTCACCACATAGTCGTAACCCTCGAAGGCCCGGGTCATCCGCCGTACCAGCGGCTCGGTCTCCCGCCGGTAGCCCGTGTTGAACTGGGGCTGGCCGCAGCAGGTCTGCGCCTCGGGAAAGCCGACGTCGACGCCCAGACGTTCGAGGAGCCGTACGGTCGCGATACCGGTGGCCGGATAGACGGCGTCGTTGACACAGGTGACGAACAGGGCGGCGCGCATGGGCGGAGCATATGTCGGGCGCGAGGGTGCGCGGAAGCCCTTCGAAGAGGGTGATGGATCATCAGACATCCGATGGATATGACCTTCCTCCGTACGGCGACGGGGCTTCGGGGCGAGCGCGGGGGCGGGGGCGGCGGCTGGGGCAGCGGGGCATGGGCATGGGCATGGGCATGGGGCAGACTCGGCGGGGTGCGAAAGATCTATGTCATCGGTATCGGCGCGGGCGACCCCGATCAGCTGACCGTGCAGGCGGTGAAGGCGCTCCGGCGCGTGGATGTCTTCTTCCTGCTCGACAAGGGCGCCGAGAGGCCGGATCTGACCGGGCTCCGGCGCGAGATCCTGCGCCGCCATGCCGGCGAGTCCGCGGGCGGCCGTCACTATCGGCTGGTCGAGATCCGCGACCCGGAGCGGGAGCGCGCGGCCGACAGCGCCGGCTATCCCGGGACCGTCGACGACTGGCGGAGCCGGCGCGCCGCCCTCTGCGAGCGCGCGATCATCGATGAGCTGAGCGACGGCGAGGGTCCTGACGGAACCGAGGATCCTGACGCGACGGAGGGCCCCGACGGGCCGGAGGGTCCCGGCCGGGACAGGACCGGGGCGTTCCTCGTCTGGGGCGATCCCTCCCTGTACGACTCGACGCTCTCCGTCCTGGAAGAGATCCTGGCGCGCGGCTCGGTCCGGTTCGCGTACGAGGTGATCCCGGGCATCAGCAGCGTCTCCGCGCTGGCGGCCAGGCATCGCGTCGGACTCACCCGCGTGGGCCGCCCCGTACAGATCACCACCGGCCGCCGGCTCGCCGAGGGCTGGCCGGACGGCGTGGACGATGTCGTGGTGATGCTGGACGCGCACGAGTCCTTCCGGCACCACCTGGCGGCCGATCCGGTCATCCACTGGGGCGCCTGTGTGGGCACGGACGACGAGATCCTGGTCTCCGGCCGGCTCTCCGAAGTGGCGGACAGGATCGGTGAGTTGCGCTCCGAGGCACGCGCCCGCAAGGGCTGGATCATGGACACGTATCTGCTGCGCCGGGACCGGGGCCCGTCCGGCGGATCTCCGCGGAACGGGCCCTGAGCCCCACCGGTCCGGCCGGACCGCGACACCCGGCCGGATCATGACACCCGGCCGTTCTGAAACGTTCAAGGGCACTTCGGCACTTCCCCGTCAGCTCCGCCCCACGAAGTCCCAGGCGCCCTGCCCCGCCCGGTACACCACGAAGCCCGGTTCCGTACGCGCGTACTCCGCTCCGTCCGGCGCCTTCACCAGCTCGGGCCGCTCGGCCGGCACATGGATCTCGGCCGTCGCGCCGACCGGCACCCGTACCGAGAGCCGGAGATCACGGCCTATCGCGGACCAGGCCACCGAGGCCGTGCCCCGTACCGTACGGATCGAGGTGCGCGCCCAGGTCACTCCGGTCCGGCCGTCGGGCCGTACGGTGAAGGTGCGGTAGCCCGCGTCCCCGGGGCGCAGTCCGGCCACATTCTCGTAGAGCCACTGCACGACCGTGCCCTGGAAGTAGTGGTCGCGCGAGCGTGAGTCGACGGGCCACATCTCCCACATGGTGTCGGCGCCGTTGTCGAACCAGTAGCCCCAGCTCGGGTAGGTCCGCTGGGTGGCGATGGCGTGCGCGACCTCGGGGCGGCCGTGCGCGCACAGGACACGCAGGAGCACGCTCGTGCCCAGCGCCCCGGTGTTGAGGTGGTCGCCGCGGGCCTTGATGTCGGCGACGAGGCTGTCGAGCACCGACGCGCGGGCGCCGCCCGGGACCAGACCGAAGGCGAGCGGCAGGGCGTTGGAGGTCTGGCGGTAGCCGGGGTCCTTCGCGGTCCGGTAGTGGCCGGACACGGGGTCGAGGAAGGTGGCGTTGAAGGCGTCCTTCAGCCCGGCGGCGGCCGTACGGCAGCGGTCCGCGATCTCGCCGTGGCCCAGCAGTTCGCCCAGCTCGGCCGTCTGCGTCAGCGCGCGGTGCAGATACGCCGTGGCCGTGAGGCGGGTGTCCTCGGGCGGGTTGCCGCCGTACCCCGGCGGCAGATAGTCACCGAGGGCGGTGATGGCGAGGCCGCCCTCCAGCCGGTCCAACTCCCAGTCCAGATAGGTGGTCAGGGTGGACCAGTGGGCGCGCGCCACCCGGTCGTCGCCGTAGATCCGGTACATCTCCCGTATCAGGAACGGGTATACGGTCGTCCACTCCGGGGAGGGTCCGAGATCGCCGTAGCCCCAGCCGCCGCTGGGCACGATCACCGGCAGCTGGCCGTCCGGATTCTGACTGTCCGCCAGATCGCCGAGCCACTTCGTCAGGAAGCGGTGGACTCCGAAGGCGTACGCCATGACGGGCGCGCCGAGCTGCGCGTCGCCCGTCCAGCCGTTCTTCTCGTACATGGGGGTGTCGGTCGGGATGCCGTGCAGATTGTTGAGGAGCGTGCGGCGCATCGCCCGGTCGAGCTGCTCGTAGAACGGCTCCGAGCAGTCGAAGGAGCTGACCTCGGCCACCTTCGTATGGACGACCCGGCCCTGCACATCGGCGGGGCGCGGGCGGCTGGGCAAGCCGCTGACCTGGACATAGCGGAAGCCCTTGTACGAGAACGACGGCTCCCAGACCTCGGCCGCGCCGCCGTCGGTCCCACTGCCGTGGGTTCCACTGCCGTCGGTTCCGTCACCGTCGCTCCCACTGCCGTCGGTGCCGGCGCCGCCCGCGCAGATGTACTCGTCGCGCTGGAACCGTCCCGGCACATGCCCGGTCTCGGCGTGGACGCTGCCGTCCGCCTTGAGCTTCTCGCCGTGCACAAGCTGGACGACGGTCCCGGCCGGGGCCCGGACGGTCAGCCGGGTCCAGCCCGCCGTCGTACGGCCCATGTCGACGACATACACCCCGGGGCGCAGCTCGGTGATCGCCGTGGGGGTGAGGGTCTCGATGATCTCGATGGGGTCGTGCGGCTGGGCGCGCAGGACGCCCTTGGGCGCGGTCTGGGGGTTCGGGGAGCGCCAGGAGCTGTCGTCGAAACCGGGCATGGTCCAGCCCTTGGGGGCCAGCCGGGCATCGTATGTCTCGCCCGCGTAGAGGGAGTTGGTGAGCGTGGGGCCTTCGGTGAGCCGCCAGTCGGTGTCGGAGACGACGGTGGTGCGGGAGCCGTCGGGGTGCTCGGCCTCCAGCCGGCACAGCAGCCGGGGTTCGCCGTGCCAGGGCGGCCGGTGCCAGTTCCAGACGTTGGGGGTGGTCATGCCGTAGAAGCCACGGCCCAGGGTCACACCGATGGCGTTGTCGCCGCGCCGCAGCAGCGAGGTCACATCGTGGACTGCGTACATCACGGTCTCGTCGTAGTCGGTGAAGGCCGGGTCGAGCACCTGACTGCCGACCCGTTCGCCGTTCAACTCGGCGGTGTAGTAGGCGAGTCCGCTGATGTAGAGCCGGGCGCGGCTGACCGGTTTGGCTACGGTGAACTCGCGGCGCAGCAGGGGCGCGGGCGCCTCGGGCGCGGCGATGGAGACACCGCTGCCCCAGGGGCCCTGGCCGTAGGGGGCGAGTACGGCCGCCGCGGCCCAGCCGCTGTCGTCGAAGTCCGGCCGCTCCCAGCCCTGCTGTCCGGTGTCGGCGGCGCGCCAGCCGGCACCGGTGACCAGCTCATGACCGGCGCCCTGGGCGGTTTCGACGAGCAGCCGTACGAGCAGGCCCGCCGGGTTGACGGAGACACCGCCGCGGTTGGCCGCGAGGGCGGCGAGGACGATCCGGCCGTCGGTGGCGGACCGTACGGCCTCGGTGACATCGGCCGCGCGTCCGGTGCGCCAGCCGTCCACCTGCTCGGGCGCGTGGAGCGTCTGACGGCCGTTGAGGTGCAGGGTGAAGTCATCGTCGGCCGTGGCGAGGAGGGTGGCCCGCGCGATGTCTCCGCCTCTCGCGCCGGGCGGCAGTTCGAGTCCGCCGCGGAACCACCGGGCACCGACGGGGGCGTTGCCGGTGGTCGCTCCCTCGGTCCAGATCCAGGACGCGCCGTCGAAGCCGGGCGGTTCCGGCGCCCGGTCGGCGCCTATCCAGCGCGCCTGCCACGGCTCGGCGCCGAGCGCGGTCTCCCACCAGCCGGCCGTGCTCCACGGGGAGGCGTGTCCGTCGCCGTCCCAGACACGGACCTGCCAGTGGCAGCGGGTACGGGGCGGCAGCGCGGGGCCGGCGTAGGGCACGGCGACGCTGCGGTCGGAGGCCACGCGGCCGGTGTCCCAGAGGAGTTCGCGGCCGGCCGCGAGCGCGCGCGGATCGGTCGCGGCCCGGATCTGATAGGCGCTCTGGCGGGCGCCCCGGGCGTCCTTCTCACCGCTGAGCTCCCAGGACAGCAGCGGGGCCGCGACATCGGTGCCGAGGAGCCGCTCGGTGTACTCCACCGTGGCGGTGGCGACCCGCAGCCGGCCCCGCCGTCCGCCCGTTCCCGACGAGCCGCCGGACGGCGCGCCCGCGGCGGGGGAGGCGGCGGCGAGCCCCGCGATCCCCACCCCGGCGCCCGCCACGGAGGTGTGCAGAAGACCTCGGCGTGTCCAGCCCATGCCCATCGCGGCTCCCCTTGATTGAAACGTTTCATATCCCGTACGGGCATCGTAGGGCCGACCGCGTACGCGCTACAAGAGGTGTGCGCGGGACCCCTGATGCGGGCGGACCGGAAGCCGGCCCCGCACCACCGCGCCCGCACCCTCAACTCCCCCACGAGTCGAGGATTTTTGCGTCAGCCTTCGAAATTTGCGCAGATTCATAGACTTCTTGTAAGGCAACTTCTAACCTTTTCGCGTCCGCAGAGTCCCCACGAGCCGCAAGGACGTATGTCTGTGACACTCCCCACCGGACCCCCACGAGGCCGTCTGCTCCGGCGCGGCATCTCCGCCTCCGTATCCCTCGCACTCGCCGTGGCCGGGACGGCCGCGGCGGTGGTGCTCTCCACCGCGCCCGTCGCCCAGGCGGCGGCGGTGCCCGCCCCCTCCCCCCTCGATGTCCCCGGCCGCGGCGCCACGGTGCCGTTCAAGGAGCAGGAAGCCGAGTACGCCGCCACCAACGGCTCCCTGATCGGCCCCAACCGCCTCTATGGCACGCTGCCTTCGGAAGCCTCCGGCCGGCAGGCCGTGACGCTCGACGCGGTCGGCGAGTATGTGGAGTTCACCCTCACCGCCCCGGCGAACGCCATGTCGTTCCGCTACTCGCTGCCCGACAACGCGGCGGGCACCGGCCGGGACGCGACCATCGATCTACGGGTCAACGGCAGCTCCCTCAAGAGTGTGCCGGTGACCTCCAAGTACGGTTGGTACTACGGCGGTTACCCGTTCAACAACAACCCGGGTGACACCAACCCGCACCACTTCTACGACGAGACCCGCACCATGTTCGGGTCGACGCTCGCGGCCGGTACGAAGGTCCGGCTCCAGGTCTCCTCGACCGCCGCGTCGCCCTCCTTCACCATCGACCTCGCCGACTTCGAGCAGGTGGCCGCGCCGATCGGCAGGCCCGCGGGCGCCCTCGACGTGGTCAGCGACTTCGGCGCGGACCCGAGCGGCGCCGCCGACTCGACGGCCAGGATCCAGGCGGCGGTCGACGCGGGCCGCACACAGGGCAAGGAGGTCTACATTCCGCAGGGCACCTTCCAGGTGCGCGACCACATCATCGTCGACAAGGTGACCCTGCGCGGCGCGGGACCCTGGTACAGCGTGCTGACCGGACGTGATCCGTCCGACCGCAGCAAGGCCGTCGGCGTCTACGGCAAGTACGCCAACGCGGGCGGCAGCAGCAATGTCACCCTCAGGGACTTCGCCATCATGGGCGACATCCGTGAGCGCGTGGACAACGACCAGGTCAACGCCATCGGTGGCGCCATGTCCAACTCGGTCGTCGACAACGTCTGGATGCAGCACACCAAGTGCGGTGCCTGGATGGACGGCCCGATGGACAACTTCACCATCAAGAACAGCCGCATCCTCGACCAGACCGCGGACGGCGTCAACTTCCACATAGGTGTCACCAACTCGACGGTCACCAACACCTTTGTGCGCAACACCGGTGACGACGGGCTGGCCATGTGGGCCGAGAACGTCCCGAACGTGAAGAACAAGTTCACGTTCAACACCGTGATCCTGCCGATCCTGGCGAACAACATCGTCACGTACGGCGGCAGGGACATCACCATCTCCGACAACGTCATGTCGGACACCATCACCAACGGCGGCGGACTGCATATCGCCAACCGCTACCCCGGCGTCAACTCCGGTCAGGGCACGGCGGTCTCCGGAACCACCACCGCCGCGCGCAACACCCTGATCCGGGCCGGGAACAACGACTACAACTGGCGCTTCGGCGTCGGCGCGATCTGGTTCAGCGGTCTCAACGAACCGATCAACGCCACCATCAACATCACCGACAGCGAGGTCCTGGACAGCTCCTACGCCGCGATCCATCTGATCGAGGGCGCGACGAACGGGCTGCGCTTCAACAACATCCGGATCGACGGCGCCGGTACGTACGCGCTCCAGATCCAGGCTCCGGGCACGGCCTCCTTCACCAATGTGACCGCCACCCATGTCGCGCAGTCCAATCCGATCCACAACTGTGTGGGCAGCGGTTTCCAGATCACCCAGGGCGCCGGGAACTCGGGCTGGTACGCCAACCCGCCCGCGTGCACCGGGACATGGCCCGATCCGGTGTGGACCAACGGCGGTGTGCCCGGCGGTCCCACCGACCCGCCCACCGATCCGCCCACGGACCCGCCGGCGGATCCGGGCAATCTCGCGCAGGGCCGCCCGGTCACCGAGTCCGGCCACGCCGATGTGTACGGCGCGGCCAACGCGGTCGACGGCAACCCCCATACCTACTGGGAGAGCACCAACAACGCGTTCCCCCAGACCATCACCGTGGACCTCGGCGCGCCGAAGGCGGTCAAGCGGGTCGTGCTGAAGCTGCCTCCGCTGTCGGCGTGGACGACCCGCACCCAGACGCTCAGTGTGTCGGGGAGCACCGACAACTCCTCGTACAGCACGCTCAAGGCGTCGGCGGGCTACACCTTCAACCCGGCGAGCGGCAACACCGCGACGGTCGCTCTGGACGGGACCCCGACGCGCTATCTGCGGCTGACGGTCACGGGCAACACCGGCTGGCCGGCCGCGCAGCTCTCCGAACTGGAGGCGTACACCAGCTGAGCGCGCACCACACGCACAACACGCGAGAACGCCCGGCCGGAAGAGATCCCGGCCGGGCGTTCTCGCGTACGGCCCGCGTACGGGACCGGTCAGCCGGCGGCACCGTCCGGGCCGTGGATGTCGTACGTACTCAGCCGCCCGCACATGCCGAACCTGCCCTGAGCCGCCGGGAGCCGGGCATGCAGCCGCGCCTCGGCCAGATGCGTGGCGTCACCGGACGCCAGCCGGTCGAGCTGCGCTCCGGTCTGCCGCGCCGCCTCGGCCGCGCCCTCCTCCCAGCGCGCCCGCCACTCCGCCACCCGGGGCCGTACCAGCGCGGCGGCCGACCGCTGGAAGTCGAGCAGGGGCCGCTCGTCACCCGCCTCCCACGCCGTACGCAGCGCCGTGAACCCCTCGATCGCGAGATCACGCCGGCGGCGCGCGGCGGCGGCCTGCTCGGGCTCCGCCGCGTCCGGGATGCGCACGGCCCGCGCGTAGGTGTCCGGGTCGGTGAGGTACGCGGGCGGCAGGGTCAGTACGGCGTCCCCGGCCTCGGGCAGACCGTTGTTCTGCATCAGGACGACGATCCGCAGCCCGTCCTCGTTGACGAGCCGGTGGATGGTGCCGGGGGTGAACCACACCAGCGCCCCCGGCGCCAGCGGTGTGATGTCGAAACCCTCGGCGCCGAGGGTCTGGACGGCGCCCCGGCCCCCGGTCACCACATACGCCTCGGAGCAGGTGAGATGCAGATGCGGGGTACCGCCGGAGGTTCCGTCGGCGGACTCCCAGTCGTACACACTCAGATGCGAGACCGCGACCGCCCCCGGAAGTCCGGCGAACCCCGCCGCCGGGCTCACCACGACTGCCGCGCGAGGTAGTCGGCGATGGCGTCGCGCTCCCAGCGGCCGTCGGCCACGATCACCCGCCAGCGCCGGGTCAGTGTGTCGCCCGGCCGGAGGATCAGTTCCTCGTAGAAGGCCCAGGAGGGGGCGACCGCCGCGAACGGATCGCTGCGTACGAACCAGTGCGCGGGGTGCTGCCCGCCGGCCCCGGTGTGATCGTTCTCCGGCGCGTGCGCGAAGACGAGGGTGGCCTGCCCGTCGATGCCGTCGAACTCACCGCTGTACGCGACCCATGGGGCCTGGGTCCCCATCAGCTCCTCGCCCTCCAGCTCCGGACCGAGCAGCCGCCCGCCCCGGAAAGCACGCGGCCCACGCCAGAAGAGACCGGTGTAGCCGGCCATCTCGCGCCCCGCGGTGGTGGGGCTGCCGAAGCGCAGCGGCTCGTCGCGCCGGTTGGTGACGGCGCAGGACCAGGTCAGCGTCCACGCACCGGCCTCGGTGTCGACGTCATGGATCTCCACACGGCGTGACTCGTCGGCCCACGCGTCGCCGTCGTGGTTGCGCCACACCAGCCGCTCGGCGATGACGGCGCGCCCGGCGTCGGCCGACACCTCGTCGAAGCCCTCGTGGCTCATCGAGCCGACGCGCTCCGGCAGGGCGCGGTAACCCTCGCCGTGCACATACGAGTTGCCGCCCCACAGGTTCTGTCCCGACAGATGGGAGGCGGTGAGCTGGAGGCCCTTGTGCCAGCGGTGGTCGTTGGGGCGGTAGTCGGTGACCACACCGCCGGACAGCGTGCGCAGCGGATGCAGATACGGCTTGGGGGCCTCCCACGCCGACTCGGGCCGGTAGACATAGCTGAGCAGGGTGACCGCGCCGGAGCGCAGCTCGATCCGGTCGCCGTGTGTGTGGGCCAGCCGCAGTCCGGGCGCGGTGATGTCCGTCGCCGCGTCAGGCGCGAGCAGGGTGTGCGGCGTTCCTGATGGGGTCATGCGGGAATCTCCGTGACGGGGACGGGGCTCGGTGGTGCCCAGCCGGGGGCGCCGCCGTGCAGGGCCGTGTGGAAGGGGTCGCCGGGGCCGATCTCGCCGGCTCTGACGGTCGTGTCGGTGAACGCCGACTTGTAGAGCGCGCTGATCAGTTCGAGGCTGGTACGGCCGTCGGCCCCACTGGCGCGCGGCCGGCGTCCGGCCCGCAGATCGGCGACGAGCGAACGGAGCTGGGCCAGATGCGAGCTGGGCACGTCCTCACCCGGATCGCGCCAGCGGGCCAGTTCCACGGCGTCCACATCGGGGGCCGGGGTGATCCGCCAGTCGTCGTTGGTGTAGCCGTACAGATGCGTCAGTTCGACCGTGGCGCGCTCGCAGTCGATACGGATGCGGCTGACCTCGTCGGGGCTGAGCACGCTGTTGACGACGGTGGCCAGCGCCCCGCTCTCGAAGCGTACGAGCGCCGTGGACACGTCCTCGGTCTCGACGTCGTGCACCAGCCGGCCCGCCATGGCGCGTACCTCGGTCCAGGGCCCGAGCAGTTCGAGCAGCAGATCCATCTGGTGGATGCCGTGACCCATCGCGGGACCGCCGCCCTCGCCTGCCCAGTTGCCGCGCCACGGCACGGAGTAGTAGGCGGTGTCGCGGTACCAGGTGGTCTGGCAGTGGGCGACCAGCGGACGGCCCATCGCCCGGTCGGCGATCAGGGAGCGCACGTGCCGGGCGCCGGAGCCGAACCGGTGCTGGAAGACGATCGACGCGTACGGTCCACCGCCGCCCGCGCCCTCCTCGGCCGCCCGCTTCTCGGCCGCCTGTCTCTCCGCCGCCTCGATGGCGTCGAACTCGGCGAGCGAGGGGCACGGCGGCTTCTCGCACCACACCCAGGCGCCGGAGCGCAGCGCGGCCACGGTCTGCTCACGGTGGAAGACCGGGGGCGTACAGATCGTGACCAGGTCCGGGCGCTGTTCGTCGAGCATGCGGCCGAGATCGGTGTACGGACGCGGCACGTCGCCGTCGGCGCAGAACGTCCGTACGGCCTCCTCGTCTATGTCGAAGGCGGCGACGATCTCGATCTCGTCGCGCAGTGCGCGGAGGGCCGGGAGATGCGCTCCCCTGGCGATCCCTCCCGTGCCGATGACGGCGGCGCGGATCCGCCGGTCTGTCAGGTTGCGCTCTGTCAGGTTGCGCGGAGACGTCGCGAACACTCCCTTTCGCACTCCTGGAACTCTTGCGTCCTGGATCTTCTGCGCGAGCGGATAGCAAGCGCTTTCCGCGAGAAACGTAGGATGGGCGTACAGCGATGTCAACGGGGCGGATCGGGCGGGGCGGACAGTCCGCCGGCCCCTTGGGACGCCCTTCCGGGCGCCCGCGTCAGGTCGAGACCCGGCGGCGCTCAAGGTCGAACACGGCCTGGACGCGCTTGCCGACCGGGACCCGCTCGGCGCCCAGGCGGTCGGCCAGCGCGTGAACGATCTCCAGCCCGTGACCGCCCAGCCGGCTCGGGTCCCGGTCGTAACGGTGCGGGAGCGTCGAGCTGCTGTCGTACACCGTCACGAGCACCTGCCGGTCCGTGCCCTCCAGCTCCAGCAGATACGGTCCATGGCTGTGCCGCTCGGCGTTGGTGACCAGCTCGCTGACGACCAGCAGCAGATCACCGGCCGTGCGCTCGCCGAGCACTGCGAACCACTCCGCCTCCAGCTGCTGCAGAAACCGGACCGCGAGCTGCCTGGCCTGGGCGATACAGCCGGGGTCCCCGCTGAATTCGGCGGCCTTGCGCAGTGGCCGCACGGAATCCGTGAGGGCCGCGAGGGCGGTACCGATAATGGACCGTTCGTTCATAGCTCCTGCCCAGCGCACCGGTGAGGGCGATAGGGGACCCCCTTCTCGGATCCCCTTATGCCCTTCCACGCCGTCGGTATGCCCACCGGTTTCGTGAAGGGCGTCACGTACGTCCGGGACGCCGGGTGGGCGCGGCCATCGGCGGCGCGCTGTGCCCTGAACAATGGCCAGGTCAGACCCCGTTCACTCGCGGGTGGATCCTCCCTGGAGGGGATTGCGCGCGGCGCCCGGGAGGAGGACCGTTGACATACGACCACGGTGCTGGACCGCAGTGCCGGGAACCACCTCGCCAGGACCCCCGGTATGCCCCTATGACCTCTTCTCCCCCTGATCCGCTGACCATCGTCGTCACCACACCCCGGTCCGACACGGTCGAGATCAGACTCGACGGCCCGATGGACGACGAGACGTCCTACGAAGTGGTGGACACCGTACGGCAGTTGCTGCGCACCCACCGGGGTGTGAGCCGGCTGGAGCTGCACTGCGGCCCCACCATGACGGGCGACGACCCGGCGAGCCTGGCCGCGCTGCTGATGATCAGACGTCTCGCGGAGGCCGACGACGTACGCGTCATCCTGACCGGACATCAGCCGCCGGGCGACGGCGGGCCTGGCTAGAAGGTATCCGGGGCGGGCCGGGGGCGCCCGTGCCCCAGTGGCGACGGTACACAGGGCGGGGTTTCATGGAAGTCAGGGGAGGCGGGGGAAGGCGGGGTATGGCCCTGCGCACGTAAAGGGGTATGGCCCTGCGCACATAAAGCAGAGAAACCAAGAAAAAAGAAAGCGGGTTCTCTCATGCCATTCGTCACCGTCGGGCAGGAAAACTCCGGCTCCATCGACATCTACTACGAGGATCATGGCAGCGGACCGCCCGTGGTCCTCATCCACGGCTACCCGCTCGACGGACACTCGTGGGAGAAGCAGGAGCGGGTGCTGCTGGAGGCGGGGCATCGCGTCATCACGTACGACCGGCGCGGCTTCGGCCGTTCCAGCCAGCCCGTCGTCGGCTATGACTACGACACCTTCGCCGCGGATCTCAACTCCCTCCTCGACCACCTCGGCCTGCCGGATGTGGTGCTGGCCGGCTTCTCCATGGGCACCGGCGAGGTCACGCGCTATCTCGGTACGTACGGCTCGGGACGGGTCAGCAAGGCCGTGCTGATGGGCGCCATCCCGCCGTTCCTGCTCAAGACCGACGACAACCCCGAGGGCGTCGACCGCTCGGTCTTCGAGGGGATCAAGGACGCCGTGGTCACCGACCGGCCGGCCTATTTCAAGGACTTCCTCGACAACTTCTACAACGTCGACGTGTACCGCGGCACCCGCATCAGCGACCAGGCGTGGGCGAGCAGCTTCAACACGGCCGTCGCCGCCTCCGCCCATGCCGCCTACGCCTGTGTCGACACCTGGCTGACGGACTTCCGCGAGGATCTGCCGGGGATCGACGTACCGGTCCTGCTGATGCACGGGACGGCCGACCGCATCCTTCCCTACCCGAACACCGCCGAGCGGCTTCCCGGGATGATCAAGGATCTGACGTTCGTGCCCATCGAGGACGGCCCGCACAACATCGCCTGGACCCATCCGGAGATCGTCAACCCGACGCTGCTCGACTTCCTCAAGACCTGACCACCAACGGTCAGGAGGACTCGCCCAGAACGGCGCGTGCCTTGGCGGCGCGCACGGCGAGGGTGAGCGCGTCGATGTCGTACGCGCCGTGGTGGCGCCGCCCGTTGACGAAGAACGTCGGGGTGCCCGACACACCGCTCGTATCGGCGCTCTCGACATCCTCGGCGACCCGTGACGCCCCCGCACGCGCCCGCAGATCGCGGTGGAACCGGTCGCGGTCCAGCCCGAGCTCCTCCGCGTAGCCGATCAGATCGGCGGCCCGCAGCGCGTCCTGGCGGCCGAGCAGGAGATCGTGCATCTCCCAGAAGGCGCCCTGGTCCGCCGCGGCCTCGACGGCCTCGGCCGCGAGCTGGGCGTTCGGGTGGACGTCGGTGAGCGGGAGATGGCGCCAGACGTACCGGACGTTCCCGAAACCCGCGAGCAACGCGCGGATCGCCGGTTCGGCCTGTCCGCAGTACGGGCATTCGAAGTCGCCGTACTCGACCACGGTCACCGGTGCCTCCCTCGGTCCGCGCACATGGTCGCGGTCCGGGTCCACCGGTTCGGAGAGATCGACGATCTGCTCGGCGCTGCCGTACAGGGCCCGGATCCGGCGCGCCCGGGGCAGCGCTCCGATGACGCGCGTGACGAGCCAGGTGGCGGCGGACGAGCAGATCACCACCGCGAGAATGCCGATCTTGGCCTGCTCCAGCTGTGCGCTGTCGAAGGCGAGGGTGGCGATCAGCAGCGAGACCGTGAAGCCGACACCGGCGATGGTGCCGCCGGCCGCGGTGGCGCCCCAGCCGACCGACGGGCGCAGCCGGCCGTGGCTCAGCCGGGTCGTCAGCAGCGCGGCGCCGACGATACCGAGGGGCTTGCCCAGCACATAGCCGCAGAGGATGCCGAGGGTGATCGGCGACTCGAAGGCCCGTGCCAGCTGGCTTCCGCTGAGGGTGATACCGGCGTTGGCGAGCGCGAAGACCGGCACGATCACATAGCTCGTCCAGGGGTGGTACATCCGCTGGAGCCGTTCGTTCGGCGAGATCGCCGAGGCGATCCCGAGCCGCGCCGTTCGTTCCAGCTCCGGGGTCGGCTGCTCGCGGAAGAGCCGGAACAGTCCGGTCGCCCGTTCCAGATCGCTGCGCGAGGCGGGGTACGCGAAGGTCAGCAGCCCCATCGCCAGACCGGTCACGACCGGGTCCACCCCGGACTCCAGCATCGCCACCCAGATGGCCACCGCCAGCACGCCGTACACCGCGCCCCGGCGCACCCCCGCGGCCCGCACCAGCAGGACGAGCCCGAAGAGCAGGACGGCCACGACCAGCGCGAGCACATGGATACGTCCGCTGTAGGCGACCGCGATCACACCGAGCGCCACGAAGTCGTCCACGACGGCGACGGTCAGGAGGAAGACCCGCAGCCCGCGCGGCAGCCGGGTGCCGAAGACGGCGAGCAGGCCCAGCGCGAACGCCGTGTCCGTGGACATGGCGGCGCCCCAGCCGTGCCCCGAGCTGTGTCCGGCGTTGAAGGCCAGGAAGACGGCGACCGGTACGAGCATTCCGCTGACGCCGGCGATCACCGGGAGCGCGACCCGTTTCCGGTCGCGCAGCTCCCCCATGTCGAACTCGCGGCGCGCCTCCAGGCCGACGACGAAGAAGAACAGCGTCATGAGTCCGCTGTTCACCCACTCGCGCAGCTCCAGCGAGATCCCGGCCGAGCCGATACGGACCGAGAGCACCGTCCGCCAGAACTCCTCGTACGTCCCCGGGCCCGCGTTGGCCCAGACGAGCGCCGCGAGTGCGGCGGCGAGCAGAACGGCCGCGCTGCCCGTCTCCGTACGCAGGAAGTCGCGCAACGGGGTGCGCATCTCGTCGCCGCGCTCGGTCTGGCCCGAGAGCTTCGGGGTCGCCGGTTCCGCGGTCACCTCATCATTCTCCTGCGGCCCCGGCGCGATGGCCCAGTGGCCGCTGTGACCGAGGCATAACCTCCTGGTGACCCCAGTCGCCCGCCTACGGGCGGGGCCGGCCGGGCGGACCCGCCCGGCCCCGTTCGAAAGGACCTCCCGTGCTCCCACTGGACGGCATCACCGTGATCTCTGTCGAGCAGGCGGTCGCGGCCCCGTTCGCCACCCGCCAGCTCGCCGACCTGGGCGCCCGCGTCATCAAGGTGGAGCGGCCGGGGACCGGTGACTTCGCGCGTGGCTACGACGAGACGGTCCGGGGCATGTCCAGCCACTTCGTCTGGCTCAACCGCAGCAAGGAATCCATCGCCCTCGATCTGAAGCGGCCCGAGGACGCCGCGGTGCTCCGGCGGCTCGTCGAGCGCGCCGATGTGTTCGTACAGAATCTCGCCCCGGGCGCGGCCGGGCGTCTGGGCCTGGACGCGGCGACCCTCACCGGCGCCCATCCCCGGCTCGTCGTGTGCGCCATCTCCGGCTACGGCACCGGCGGCCCCTACACCGACCAGAAGGCGTACGACCTGCTGGTGCAGTGCGAGTCCGGGGCGATGTCGCTGACGGGTACGGCGGAGGCGCCGGCGAAGATCGGCATCCCGGTGGCCGACATCGCCGCCGCGATGTACGCGTACAGCGGCATCCTCACGGCGCTCTACGAACGCGAACGCACCGGCCGGGGCGGCGCCTTCGAGGTGTCGATGCTGGAGTCGCTCGGCGAGTGGATGGGCTACCCCGGCTACTTCACCCGCTACGGCGGCGTCCAGCCGCCGCGTTCGGGCGCCGAGCACGCCGCCATCGCCCCCTACGGTCCGTACGCGACCCGCGACGGGGTGCGTGTCTTCCTCGGCGTCCAGAACGAGCGCGAGTGGGAGGACTTCTGCACATGGGTCCTGGACGCGCCCCGCCTCGCCGCCGACCCGCGCTTCGCCCGGAACTCCCTGCGGGTGGAGAACCGCGACGCGCTGCGCACCCGGATCGAGGCGCGCTTCGCCACGCTGAGCGCCGACGAGGCCGAGCGGCGCCTCGAATCGGCCCGGATCGCCCATGCCCGGCTGCGGGACGTGACGGAGTTCGCGGACCACCCGCAGCTCGCCGCCCGGAACCGCTGGCGCACGGTGGACTCCCCGGTGGGGCCGCTGGACGCGCTCCTGCCGCCCGTCACCTTCGCGGGCCGGGAGCCCAGGATGGATCGCGTACCGGCCCTGGACGAGGACCGCGAGCGCATCCTGGCCGAACTGGACGCGACGGCGGCGCGCCAGGACGCCTCTCGGGGCGCGGTGCACGGCGGCCGGTAGTGGCAGCCGCCCGCCCCGGACCGGCGGATCCCTTTCAACTCCTTTGAAATGTTTGCGAAATACTTCTTCCCATGCGGTGGACGCGGAATACAAAAAGCGTCTTGAACGAGCCGGACGAGTATGGTTCCGTCATTTTCGGGGCTGGCCGACCAGCCATCCAAGAAACCGAAATGGGGAGAGTTCATGTCTGTGACGTCACTTTCCGAACGGCTTTCCGGAAACGGCTTGCAGCAGCACTTGCACACCGAGACGACCGCCGTCGAAGAGGCCTGTGTTCCGCGCTATGAGTCCTGTGCCTGGGACTCGCAGTGCTGCCACGGCCTGATCTGCGAATGGTTCCACTGCTACCTGCAGGGCTGATGCCCGGACGCGGGTGATGCGGCGCCTCCGCCGGGCCGGCGCGCGCCGAGAGGTGTCGCATACGGCCCGGCGGAGGCGGCGGGGCGGAGGCGGGGGCCGTATTCCGTCCATTCCTTCGAGCAGGCGGGAACCGGGGGCGACTGAAATCATGTGGAAACTCTGGAAATCCGCCCGGGCGGCACGGGAATTCGTGGAGTCGTCCCGGCGCGGGGACGGCACCTACGCGCTCGACTGGCCTCCCGTGCACGGCCGGGCCAGAAATTCTCCGAGAGGAGCGGCGCGCGCGGTGGCCCGACTGCGGGTGGCCGAGCGGCTTTCGGTCGGATTCCTCGATCCGGTGGAGGACGCGCTGTTCATCACGGCGGGCCTGCGCGGCCTCGGCTACCCGGCCTCGTTCCACCTGGGCAGGGAGACGGCGCCGGTGGTGGCACCCGGCGGGTTCTACGCGTGGGCGCAGTGCGGCGGCGCGGTCCTGACGACCTCGCTGCCGGTACGGGAGGAGTACACCGAGGTGCTCCGCACCGCCGGGAAGGAAGGGGAGGCAGCGGCATGGTGAACACGGCTGCGGTGAGCGACGGCGACGGGTTCCTGCTCAGCCGGGACGAGCCCGGTGGGCCCGCCGTCTACTATCGCGTCGGCGCGGGCGGACTGGAGTGGAGCCACGACCCGGCCGACTTCCTGACCGGCCGGGAGCGGCCCGTACCCGAGCCGGGCACCCTGCTCGCCCTGGTGCACGGTCTGGCCCCGCCCCCGGACGCCACTCCACTGCCCGGGGTACGCCGGCTGGCGCTGGGGACGCGGGTACGGGTCGACTCCGGGGGCGTCACCGTCAGCCGGCGGCGGCCCGTACTGCCCGTGGGGACCACTGATCTCACCCGGGCGGTCGCCGAGGTGCTGCGGGGGCTGCCCGAGGGGTACGCGATCGCCTACAGCGGCGGCCTGTCGTCGGCCTTTCTGGCGGTGGCCGCGCTCTCGGCGGGGCACCGTCCGGCGCTGCTGCACGCGGCGCTCAGTCTGCCGGGTCAACGGCAAGCTCCGGCGCTCATCGATGACTTGACGACCCGTCACGTTCCCGTCGATGTGTTCGAGCTGCTGGATCACCACAGCGTGCCCACCGGGGGGCTGATGCCACCACTGCCGGATGTGGAGTTCCCGCGCCGGCTCACCGCCCGGCTGGCCCGCGCGGCCGGCGGCGGACCGCTCGTCGCGGGCACACTCCTGGAGGACCTGGTCTCGGCCAAGCTGCCGGAGGCCGACAGGGGGCCCCGCGACTGGCGTCTGCTGACCTGCGAACCCTTCCATCTCGTCGGCACGCTCCGGTCGTTGAGCGAGGCGGCCGGCCTGCTGGAGCAGGGCGTCGTCCACGACGCGGCGAGCGGCGCGGCAAGCGGGCCGGCGGCAGGGGCGGGAGCGGGGGCCGGGCAGGACGCCCAGGACGCCCAGCCCGTCGGCGGACCGCCGCCCCCGCCCCCACTGGGCCGACGGGATCTGCCCGGCATGACACCCACGGGCCGGGTGGCGCTCCAGACCGTCCAGCAGGCGTCGTTGTCGGTCTGGAAGGACCATCTGGACTTCCTCGGGACGCTGCTGGGACGGGCCGACGCGGGGATGACCGAGCGCGTACCCGCCGACCACGACGGGCTCGTGCTTCCCGCGCTCCACCCCGGCGTCCTGGGAGCGGTGGCGACGCTGCCGGCGGACCGCCTCGGCCGGATCGCCGGCGGCGTCTTCCGTAACCACCAGCCGCTCGTCCGCGTCGTCGCCGGGCACCGGGTACGCGGGCTGCGCCGGGCCTCGTCCTCGTTCGGTCTGCGCCTCGCCGCGGCCGCCTATCTGCACCGCGAGAGCGACAAGATCATCGCCGAGCTGGAGCGCGAGTGCGCGCTGGCCGACCTCGGGCTGATCGATGTGGCCGTCGTGACCGGCCTGCTCCGCGAGGGACCCGGCCGCGCCGATCACGCGCTGCCGCTGCTGAGGCTGTTGTGGATCGACCGCTGGCTGCTGAAGGGCTGATGACCGTGGCCAAGAAACCCCCTCCCGCGCTCAGCGTCGCTCTCGCGCCCGGCGTCCGGCTGACCGGGCTGCCGTTCGGCGGCGCCGTGCTCATCGACGAGCGCACGCTCGCGCTCGCCGAGTGCGCCGAACACGACGCCGGTCTCCTCCAACGCCTGCTGACGAAGGGCGGGTTCGACGCGAGCGACACCGAGGTGCTGCCGCTGGCACGCCGTCTCCTGGAGACCCGGTGGCTCGTCGTCACCGACGAGGTGGCCGACGACATGGCCACATGACCGTGCCACCGGACGACCACACGACCGCACGACCCGACCGCACGACCGCACGACTGGAAGACCGGACGACGATACGAAGTGAGGTTCCATGCCCTCCCGACTTCCGCAGGCCGCTCTCGCCGCGCTGGCCGGACCGCTGCTGGCCGGCGGCGCCGCGAAGGTCCTCACGCCCGCCGACCGGCTGGCCTGGCCCTACCGCTCCGCCGCGCTGCGCGCCCCGCACGGCCCGCGCCTGGCCGGCGGCGCCGAACTCGGCGCGGCAGCCGCCCTGGTGCTGCTGCCCGGCCGGGCGGCGCCCGCCACCGCGCTGCTGACGTACGGCGCGCTGACCGCCGTGGCCCAGTCCCTGCGCGGGCAGCGCTGCGCCTGTTTCGGCGCGGCCCGGCTGGCCACGGTCGGCCGGTCGCATGTCGGCGCCAACGGGCTCGCGGCCACGGCCGCGGCGGTCCTGACGACCACCGACCTCCCGGCCCGGCCCCGGCTGCGCGCTGTCGTCGCCGTGGCCGCGGCGGCCGTGACCGCCACCGCCGTACTCGTCGCCGACCGGCGACGGGCCACGGCCGAGGCGGCGGCGGAGCGGGCGGTGGCGCACTCCACCGAACCGGTCGGCGGCGTACAGCTGTACGTCTCGGACAACTGTCCCGCCTGCCGGGCGCTGAAGCAGCTGCTGGGCACGATGGAGCCGGTGCGCCGGGCCCGCGTCGAGACGACCGTCGTGAGCAGCGGCAGCGAACTTCCCCCGGAGATGGCCGACATGTCCGTGCCGTGCGCCACGGCGGTCGACGCGGCGGGGCTGCCGGTACGGGCCCCGGTGTCCGGCATCGGCGCGGTGAAGGCGCTCATCGACACCATCACCATCACCGGGCCGGAACCGGCGCATGCCGCCTGAGCCGCGGTCCGCCGTGGACGTGAAGAGCGACGTGGGCGTGGGCGTCGACGTGGGCATACGGTCTCGGCCTCGTACCGCTACCGTCCCCGGTACCACGGACGACGGTGAACGGGACACCGTGGAGACACGGCCCGATCTGACCGCGTACGCGGTACTCACCGCCCCCGCCCGGCCTCCCGTGTCCGACTACAACCCCGCGACGGTCCACTGGCGGAATCTGTCGGTGGACCCGGATCTCACCGGTCTCGCGCCGAGCCGCTCCCGGCACGCCCGGATCGCGCTGGGGCGCGACGGCGATCCGCGTCCGTGGCCGCTGCCCCTGCGGACCCTGCCGGCGGCGGGACTCGCCTGGCATCCGACGCTGCCGCTGGTCGCGGGCCTCGTTCAGCGGGGTCGCACGGTGCACCCGTGGACCGCCGACTACGCGACCCGGCGCATCACCGTCCATGAGCGGGTACGCGCCGCGCTGTCACTGACCCCGCACGGGCGCGGTCGCCGCTGCCTCGCATGGTGCGGCGACCGGGAGCTGGCGCTGCTGACGCCCCCCTCGCAGCCGCCCCGGGCGCCGTCGGCCGGTCCGGCGGAGGTAGGGGGACCGGTGGTGTGCGAGGCGTCGGGGCCCGGCCATGTCGTCTTCCTGCCCGGCCTCTCCGAGCTGGCGGGCCTCGCCGCCGCCACCGTCTCCGTACTGGACCCGGCCACCGGCGCGCTCCGCGTCCTGTCCGCTCCCGCAGCTCTGCTCATCGGCGGGCTGGAGCCCTCACCGACGGGCCGCCGTCTGCTTGTCGACCATGCCGTCGGCACGGACGATTCCGTCCGGCAGACGGACGACGCGCTGCGCTGGTCGCGGGCCGTCGTACAGACGGACCTGCCGGACTCGGACGGGTGGTCGGAGGTACCGCGGACCGCACGTTGGTCCGGTGACGGCGAGGACACACTCGCGGTCGCCGCCGGCGTACCGGAACGAGGGACCGTCATCGACCTGCGCGCGCCCCTGCCGACGTCCGTACGACCAGCCCGCCCGTACGCACGGCTGACGGTCCCGCACGACCCCGGGGACGCGCCGCTGTGGTGGCGGACTCTCACCTCCGGCGGAGAGCCCCTGGCCATCAGCCGCCACCGTCACGGCCTTCGGCTGACCACCGGGCACACCAGCCGCCTCGTCCCCCTGCCGCCGGAACTCGACCACCCCGGCGCACGCCTGGGCCCATGGGCCGCCGTGTACGGCGGCGCCGACGCGATCGCCGTGGAGTACGCGGCCGACGGGCGCGCGGGCCTGCTCGTCATCGACCGCGAGCGACCCGCGGCGCGGCTGGTGTCCGTGCCCCCGGAGCCCGACGACGGCTCGCCCGTGCGCTGCTGGGCCGCCGTCCGGGACGGTCTGCCGCAGCTCACCGTCCAGTACGGGAGCCGCCCCTGCCTCCGCCGGTACGCGCTGCGCGGGGACCGTCTCGCACCTGTCGGCGGCCCCCGGCCGCTCCCCTCACGGCACGTGCGCCGCGTACGGCCGCCATCCTCCGCCGGTACCGACCTCTTCCCGGCGTCCGCCCCCGACGGTCCCCGTCTGCTGCCCATCACGCCCGGCACCGACGGCCCGCAGCTGCTGTGGATCCACGCCCGGCGGTACGGGAGTTCGCCGACGTCCGCGCACGCGCACCCGTCGCTGACCGGCACCGACGCGCCCACGGCCGTACTCGACCTCCCGCTGCGCTGGCCGGCCGACGCCCGCCCGGCCGACCTTCACCCGCAGATCACCGGGGCGGTCGACGCCGCCACGCGCGCGCTGCGCGAGGAGCTGGGGCGTACGGGGCCCGTCGCCGTGGGCGGCCACAGCTTCGCCGCCACCCTCGCCCTCTACGCGCTCGCGCACAGCCCCGGGCTGACCGGTGCGATCGCCCACAGCGGCTGTTACAACCGGACGCTCACCCCGGACGGTTTCCAGTACGAGCGGCGCACCTACTGGCAGGCGCCGGAGGTCTACCGGGCCTTCAGCGCCCTGGACTTCGCCGGGGCCCTGGACCGGCCGGTTCTGCTCGTGCACGGCTGCGAGGACACGAATCCGGCCACCCCGCCCGACCAGGCGGTGGCCCTGTACCGGGCCGTCGTCGCCACGGGCGGCCACGCCAGGCTCCTGCTGCTGCCGTACGAAGGGCACACCTTCCGCCACCGGGAGAGCCTCGACACCGTCGCCCGGGAACACGGTGCCTGGCTGCTCGCGCACTCCACGGACACCTCGGAAAGGACCTGACCGATGGCAGAGCAGCCGGACCGGATCCGCACGGCCGATCTGATGCGGTCCTGCGCGTATGTCGTGCGTATCGCCTGGCAGGCGGACCGGCTGCGGCTGACCGGTGTCTTCCTGGTCCAGCTCCTCACGGCCACCGGGCTCGCCGCCCTGATCCTGCTGCTGCGCGGCACGCTGGGGCAGGCGTTCTCGCTGAACGGCGCGGGCTCCCGGGCGAACGACCGGCTGATCCCCGCGCTGTCCGCGCTGGTCCTGCTCGCCTCGCTGGGCGGCATCCTGCGTACGGTCAGCGGGGGCTGGCAGCGGCTGCTCACGGTGAAGATCGACCGGCACATCATGGCGCGGGTACTGGCGGGCTCGGCGCGCGCGGAGCTGGCCCGGTTCGAGGATCCGGCCTTCCACGACCGGCTCCAGCGCGCGGTGTTCGCGTCCCGCTCCCAGCCGGTGATGGTGGTGACCGCGCTGATCGGCGCGGTGCAGGCGCTGTTGAGCATGGTGGCGGTCGGGGCGGCGTTCGCCGTCATGACCTGGTGGCTGCTGCCGTTCACCGCGCTGTCGGTCCTGCCCGTGCTCAAGGCGGCGCGCGACGAACGCGACGCCGACTACCGGCTGCACGGTCAACTGGCCGAGGGGCGGCGCGTCCGCGAGTATCTGGAGCGTCTTCTCGTCGGACGCGACGAGGCCAAGGAGATCCGCTCCCTGGATCTGGGCGGGACGCTCCAGGGCCGCTGGGACGGCCACTACACGGAGGAGATCTCCAGGACGGCCGCGATGCAGCGCCGGCACACCCGCCGCAAGGTCGTGGCCCGGGTGCTCGGTGATCTCGTCTTCATCGCGGTCATCTGCGCGATGTGGGGGATGGTGCGCGGCGGCGGAGTCGCGCTGCCGACCGCGCTGGCCGCGCTGGGGGCGCTGCTGTTGCTGGCCACGCGGATGCAGATGCTCGGCTATCTGTTCAACAACATCGGTGCGGCGGCGCTGTATGTGAAGGACATCCGTGTCTTCACCGATTCCGGCGCCGATGACGATGCCCGTGCCGAGGCCGATGCCGATACCGATGCCCGTGCCGAGGCCGATGTCAGCGCCGGCAAGGCAACGGAGACGGCCGCCCCCACCCCCTTCGCGTCGCTGCGCACCGAACACCTCACCTTCACCTACCCCGGCTCGCCCCGCCCGGCCCTGCACGACGTCTCGGTCGAGCTGCGGGCGGGCGAGATCGTCGCGCTGGTGGGTGCCAACGGATCCGGAAAGACCACCCTGGCCAAGATCCTGGCCGGTCTCTACCGGCCCGATGACGGCGCACTCCTCCGTGACGGACTGCCCGTTCCCGACCCGGCCCGGCTGCGCGCCACGACCGCGATGGTCTTCCAGGACTTCGTCCGCTACAAACTCCCGGCCGCCGACAACATCGCCTTCGGCCGCCCCCTCGACGCCCCCGACCCGTCGGCGGTGGCCCGCGCCGCGAAGAGTTCGGGCGCGGCGGACGTGATCGATGAACTGCCGCTCGGCTACGACACCGTACTGAGCAAGGAGTTCACCGCGGGCGCCGATCTCTCGCTGGGCCAGTGGCAGCGGCTGGCGCTGGCCCGGGCCTTCTACCGGGACTCACCGTTCGTGATCCTCGACGAGCCGACCGCCTCGCTCGATCCGCAGGCCGAGGCCGATCTGTTCGCCCGGATCCGTACGCTCTTCGCGGACCGCACGGTGCTGGTGATCTCGCACCGTTTCTCCAATGTCCGCGCCGCCGACCGGATCTACGTCATGGACGCGGGGCGGATCATCGAGGAGGGCGGCCACGACGAGCTGGAGGCGGCGGGCGGCAGCTACGCGCGGCTGTTCCGGCTCCAGGCGGAGGCGTACCAGGACGGGGACCAGGACAGGGACCGGGACCGGCGCATCACCCGGCCAGCGCGCCGAGCAGCCGCTGCCCCCGGCGTGTCAGCCTGACCCGTACCTGCTGGCCCTGGCGCCTGCGCCGGATGAGACCGGCCGCCTCCAGCTGCTTGCAGTGATGGGTCACCGCTCCGGGCGCGCACCCGAGCAGCGCGCTGACCTCGCCCATCGTGGGCCCGCGATGGGCCTGCCGCAGCAACCGCGCCCGCATGCACCCGAGGACGGCTTCCAGCGGATCCGTGCGTACCCGCTCCACGGACCCGCGCCCGGCCCACAACTCCCGCAGACCGGGGAGGGGGTAGCCGACCCAGGCACACGCGTCCTGGCCGAGCCCGACCACGGAGGCGGAGCTGCCGGACGCCAGCGGCACCAGCAGCAGCCGCCGTTGGCGCAGCTCGCACTCCCCGGGCGAACGGTCGGGCAGCCGCAGCAGGCCCGGCGCGTAGCCGACGCGCGAGCTGAGGTCGCCGAAGACGCCGGCCAGCGTGCCCGTGACGGACGCGATCCCGATCCGTTCCGCTTCCAGGTCATGCAGCTCCCGCGAACGCCGCCAGACGGGCGCGCACACGGCCCAGACGCTCAGCATCACCTGGACGTACGCGCGGATGAACGGCTGCGGCCGGTCCGCCACCCGCTGCCAACCGTCCGGAACCCCGTCGGGAAAACCCGCCGCCAGGTCACCGGCCAGCCGCTCCGGCGCGAGCGCCGCCATCCGGTCCAGCTGCGCCCGTACCCCTGTCCGGTCGAGGGGCCGCGGCGAGAGGCAGTCCGGCAGCCACAGGCTTCCTCCCTCGCACGCGGGCCGCAGCGCCTGTGCGGCGGCGGCCGGGCATGCCGTACGTACGGCCGACCGCACCGCGGCCGGCACCCCCTGGCCGGCCACCCCCAGCGCGTCGGTCACCAGCGACATCACGGTGGGCAGCGGCTGACAGCCCACCGAAACCCTCAGATCGTCCATGCGCCCCAACCGCAGTACCGAGTGACACCCCACGCGCGCTCACCGTCTTCATGGTCGCCCGGCCCCCGTCGCACCCGCCCGCACCCCCGTGGCGGACCGGACGCCGAGCCCACGTCACCACGCGGGCCGGCAAAGCGGCACAAAGGGTCCGGAGGGTCCATCCGTACCAGAGGGAGATTGTTCGGAATCCGCGCGCCGGAGCCGAACAAAAGGAAGCGAACAATAGGAAGCGAACTGGCGGACGAATCAGGAGGCGGGCCGGACGAGCGAGGGCGTCGTCCCGGCCGTCCCGGGCCCCGGCTACCCGGCCGCGTGGGCGCTGTCCGGCGAGCCGTCGCCGGACAGCGGGAACGGCGGTACCGGCGGGACCGGTGGGACCGGCAGTCCTGGTGGGATCAGTGGGACCGGCAGTCCTGGCGGGGTCAGTGGGACCGGTGGGAAGATCACCGCCCGCAGGGGCGCCAGCAGTTCGTTGACATGCTCGGTCCCCTCGGGCGTTCCCAGCGGGACGGCCGGTGTCGCCGAGGGCTTCAGCGCGTCGGGGGCGCGGCGGTCACCGAAGAACATCAGGGACTCCAGGGGCCGGTTGCGGCGCGCCTGCCAGCGCAGGCCCTGGCCCCAGGGGGCGCGGTCGCGCAAGTACCGGGCCCAGCGGCGGGTGAAGGCGTACTGCGGGCCGTCGGCCTCGACGAGCCAGCCGTCCTGGCACACCGCGGCCAGCTCCACCGCCGAACACAGCGACACCACCCGCAGGTCCTCGGTGACCTCCAGCGCGGACAGGGTCCGCTCGGCGACCTCATGGCCGAGGATCACCCGTACCCCGAGCCTCATGTCGAAGTCCCGGTCGCGCAGCAGCACTTCGGCGAGCGCGGTCGCCGGGTCGGGGGCGGCGTACAGGAACGGATACGGGCTCTCGCTGACGCCGTCGAAGCGCGAGCCGCCGAAGTAGGGATCGGCGGGACGGGGGTTGAACTCCGTCACCGCGCGGGTGGATTTATGGACCCGCCACAGCACGGTCCCGGCGGGGACGGTGTGCGCGTGGGGGAAGACCGGTACGTCCGGCAGGGCCTGAGCGGTCATGTCAGTCCTCCCCCAGGGTCACGCCCGCGCACGCCACCAGATCGTCGTCGCGGTCCGTGCCCAGCAGATCCGCGGGCGGGTCCCCCAGCCAGACGTTCGTGGCCAGCCACCAGGCGGTCACGCCCCACGGGTCGCGGTCGGCGCCGAGCAGCCGGTTGACCCGTACCACCACCTCCCGGGGCCGGCCCGAGGGCTCGAACTGGAAGCGGGGGACGGCCGTCGCCCCGCGGGGCCCGTCCAGCCGGATGAGGTCGCGCGCCACCCCGTCGCGCCCGAGGGCGCGTGCCTCGTCTTCGCTGAGTACGGGGGTGGTGGCGAGCACGCGCCGCCGGACGAGGTCCATGAGCGCGGCGGGCCCGGGTGCGGGGGTACCGGCGTTCGCCGTACTGGCGTTCGTCGTCATGGCGTTCGTCGTCATGGCGGGCTCGGGCTCGAAGGAGAGACCCGCGAGGGACAGGAGGGCCGCCGCCTCGGCGTCGATGGCCGCGCGGTCCAGTACGTCCGGAGCGCGCCAGTTGGCCTGCCGCAGGATCGCCAGCGCCACCGGGTGCTCGGGCGGCAGCGCCTCGGCGAGAGCGAGCAGCAGACGCCTCGCGTACGGCTTCGGGTCACTGGCGGCCCGCATCCGGGCCTGGAGCGAGGCGACTTCGGCCCGGCCGTCGGCGTCCAGCCGCGCGACCAGTTCGGCCAGATGGTCCGCCACGATCCTGTTCAGGTCTTCCATGCTCATCGGCGTCAACTCCGGCTGGACGGTCGGGGGTCAGCGTCCCTGGTGGGTGTACGCGGCCCAGGCGTGGATGTGGAGGTGTTCGGCGTCGGGCACCTGCGCGGCCATCAGCCGGCTCATTCCGGGGACGGGGGCGCGCTCCGGATCGAGCATCCACAACTGCGCGGCGCGCAGGGCGCGTGCGGGGGTGACGCCCTGGGACAGATGGTGATGGAACACGGTCATGAGCAGGCCACTGGGCCGGTCCGGTACGTTCCAGCGCGAGCCGACGACACCGGTCGCTCCCGCGGTGAGGAACGCGGTGGCGAGTGTGAGCGCCTCGTCGTGGTCGCGTTCGCTCAGATCGCTGAGGCAGGCGTTGAGTACGACCAGACCGCCGGGGCTGCCGGGGCGACGGCCCGCCGCCCGTTCGAGCACCCGGGAGATCGGGAGCGTCAGCGCGGTCCGCGCGGCACGCTCGCTCTCCCTGGTCTCGCCGAAGAGCAGGGCCGAATCGAGCGGGACCTCTCGTGTGTCGGCGTGGCAGCCGAGATGGAGGAGGGAGGCTCCCGGCTCACCCCTGCCGGGCAGGCAGGCGAGTACGCGCTCGGGCAGTCGGGCGTGTTCCTCGGCCGTCTCCGTCTCGGCCCCCAGGATGCGGGCCCGCGGGTAGTGGGCGTCGCGGATGCCCTCCGCCTCCAGGACCGGCCACAGGAGGTCGCCGCTGGGGTCGAGAACGATGACGGGGTCGTCGGCGGGCGGCAGTTGGCCGCGTCCGGCCGCCTCCGCGAACTGCCTGCCGCTGGCCGCGTAGGACACCACGGCGTCCTGGATCACATACCGGTGCCCCGTCGCGTCACCGGTATCGGTGCCGGTGCCGGGGGCCGGGGTGCGGGCCGCGTGCCAGGTGACCACACCGAGGGTGGAGCAGGGCACGAGCACCAGATGCGGCGTCCGGCCGCTGTCCCGGCCCCGGCCGCTGTCCCGCTCCCGGTCCCAGGTCGCGATCTCGTCCAGCACCGGTCCCATGGCCGCCGGATACGCCCAGTCGCAGAGGCGCTCCAGCGCGGCCCGCCACTCGGTTCCGGCGCCTTCGCGCTCGGCGCCGCGGGCCCGGGAGAACGCGACGCGGGCGGCGATGTACGAGCGGAGCGGACCGCAGGCCCGCTGGGCCAGGCCGGGCAGGGGTACGTGGACGACGCGGCCGTCCCTGTCCACCAGCAGCGCGCCGCCGGGGGCGTCACCGTCCTCACCGTCCTCGGGGCCGTCCAGCAGATAGACCAGGGCGTCGGCGTCCACCTCGGCGAGGGACTTCCCGAGCGCGGCGGGGGTGAGCGCCTCGTGCAGGCTGTGCCGGCCGTCGTGTTCGGCGAGCACGCCCAGTGCCTCCCGCCGCAGTTCGCTGGGGATCTCCCCGCCGGGCATGCCCTGTTCGAGGAGCAGCCGCACCGTACCGCGCAGGCTCTCGGTCACGACGGCGTCCGGCACGCCCTCGGACACACACCCCGACGCGGGCCCGGAAACCGGGGGCGCCGGAGGACGTACGGGTGCCGGAGGCAGCACCGGCGCCGGGCTGTCGAGTACGTGCTCGCGCCAGCGGTCGGCGAGGTCCGGCCGGCCGGCCGCCACCAGCCGGTCCGGCACGTCGGTCGCGGTGGTCGACGCCCGCAGTACGAGCGCCCGCCCGAGTTCGAGCGCCTCCACGGCCGTGCGCGGATGCCCGTCCTCCAGGCTCCAGCGCGCGACGCCTACGGCCCTGCGCGCCGCGCCCCTGGCAGGGAGCAGTCCGTGGTGGGCGCCGCGCTGGAGCATCACCTCCGCGGCCACGGTCCGGATCACGGCGAGACCGGCGTCGACCGCGGCGGAGGGATCGCCGGCCGCGGCATCACCGCGCCGCCGGTATCCGTCGGCGAGGCCGTCCAGTACGGCCACGGCCGCGATGGGCGGTGTATCGGGGCCCATCCGCTCCCGGGCGCGTTCCAGACCGAGCAGCGCCGTCGCCAGTACCTCCGGATCGTCGTTGAGCAGGTTCAGCAGCAGCCTGGCCGAGCCGAGGACGGAGTGGCCCATGAGGCGGACGTCCGCGGGCAGCCGCGACTCGTCCGCCATCAGCTCTTCCAGCAGGGACGTCCCGCGCCGCAACTCGGCGGTGTCCCCGTGCACCGCCCCTCGCACCACGGCGGCCAGCCCGGCGAACGAGGCCGCCATCGGCTGGAGCCAGGGAATGGAGCCGGCGTCACCGAGTGCCGTCTCCTCCAGCAGGTCCAGCGCGGCGGGCAGTTCGTCCCAGTTCTGGTTCATCACGGCCTGTCCGAGCACGCCGGCGGCCGTGGCGATGTTCACCGGCGAGGGCCACAGGGGTGAGCCGTCGTTCCCGAGGATGGTCCGGAGTTCGGCCAGCGCCTCCGCCGCGCCGTCACCCATCTCGTTGGCGCGCAGCCCCAGGGCGAGGGCCCGGAAGGTCTCACCGAACTTCTGGTAGCCGGCGGGGCGTTTCCAGGGCCGGTGCGCGATCGCCGCGCCGGTGGCGTGGTCCAGGAAGATCCGTCCCGTCTCCGAGTCCTGACGTGTGCCGTGCCGCAGATACTGGAAGTCGAGCGTGGCTCCCAGCATCGCCAGAGCCGCCGGAGCGACGGCGTGCTCCGCCGGGATCAGTTCGGTGGCCCGCCGCAGATGCGCCAGGGCGCGCCTGCTGTCCTCCGGCTCTCCGGAGATCACGGCCCGGAGCATCAGCGAACCGCCCACCTGGAGATGGGCCATGCCGGGGTGGGAGTCCTCCGTGGCGAGCCCGGCCGTACGCTCCAGCATCTCGTCCGCGGCGTCCAGCGCTTCGGACAGACCGTTCAGTGGGACGGCCCGGGGAGCGGGCGCGCCCTCGGGGCGCCAGTGCAGCAGCGCGCGCACCCCGGCCACGACCGCCTCGTCCACCAGATCCGGGGAGCGGTGCCGCAGCGCCTCCAGGAACGTCCGCGAGCCGAGCAGATCCAGTACGGAGTCGTACCACGGGCTGTCGGCGGTGATCTCCGCCCTCGCCCTGGCCAGGACGGCGGACGCGGCGGCCAGATCCTCGTCGGTACCCGAGTCCGATGCCCGCTCCAGATACTCCTGCGCCAGTTCACCGAGCAGCGCGTCCCGCAGGAGGTGTCCCGGGGGAAGGGTGTCGATCGCCGCCTCCAGCGCCGGGCCGGTCTCACCGGGCGCGCCGTCGGTGTGGCGGGACACCTCCAGGGCGGCCAGTCGCGCGAAGCCCTGGAGCTCGGTCCGGTTCGCCGCGCCCTTGGGCATCAGCCCGATTCCCTGTTGCAGCAGGGGCAGCGATCTCATCAGCGACAGTGGGTCGAAGGGCTGTCCGAGTACCACGCGCAGCATCGGCACCAGCCCGAGCAGGAGCTTCAGCGGGCCCCTGACGGATTCCGGCCACCGCGGGCACTCGCTGCTGTGCTGGAGGTAGGGGATCGACGCGTCGAGATTGGCGGCGAGCCGCGCCCGCACCGCGCGTTCGTTCGGCGGGTCGCGCATCCATCGCCGGACCGTCTCGAAGTCGACGGGGTCGCCGAGCCTCAACTGCCGGGGCATCGCGGGGAAGACGAGTAACCAGCCGAGCCACAGCTGGGCGTAGTCGTGGTCCCAGGTGCCCGGCCGGGCGGTGTTGAGGACGCGCCGGAACACCGTCAGCGCGATCTCCCGTTCCTCGTCCTCACCGCCGAACCGGACGTGCCGGATCATCAGTACGCTGCCGAGCCTGACGTCCAGGCGGAGGCGGCGGGGATCGTCGAGGGGCAGCTCCCGGTCGGCCTCCAGCAGCACGTCGCGTGCTTCCTGCACGGCCAGTTGACTGGCTTTCTCCCGTACCCGGTCGGGCGCGAGGGGATCGGACCCGGCCGTATGGTCGCCCAGTCTCAGGAAGCGGTCGGACAGCGCTATCCCCCAGTCGGCGAGTTGCCGCGCCCGCTCGACCGGGTCCATCCTGTGGATCTCCGTCATCGCGATCCTCCCTGCCGGGGCTCGCCAGTGACGTACCGTCAGTGGCTCTTCACCGTAACGCCGTTGCCCGCGTCCGGGGCCGGTGATGTCACCACTCTGCGCTGCGGGACGGCCGTACGGAGGGGAGCGCCCGGAAGACAGCCGGAACGCGACCCGAACGCGACCGGTGGCCGTTTGTTGTCCAAGCCTTTGATGTTGCCGGGCTTGGCAAGGAGGCCCTGCCGGAGCACCGTGTACCGCGACTGGGCGACCGGGAGCGATCACATCGAACCGGGCTCGCGTACGTGCTTGTTGAGGGCCGCGCAGTTCGCCGCGCCGCCAGTCGACCACCGGTGCGGTGAGCCGCCCCGAGGGAAGAGTGGAAGAAACCGGCGTGGAACGAGTCAGCGGGGGACACCCCCCGGACATCACTCTGGAGTCACTGACGCCGGAGCCCCTGCTCGGGCGTGAGTATCAGGACCGCCCGGAGGCCGTGCACGAGCGCTTACGACGCCAACACGGCGCGGTGGCTCCCGTGGATCTGCTGGGCGTACCGGTCTGGCTGGTGCTCGGGTACCAGGAAGCCCTGCATGTCCTCCAGAACGACGCGATGTGGCCGAAAGGCATGCAGCACTGGCGCGCCCGCAACGAAGGCCGCGTGCCCGACGACTGGCCGGTCGCTCCCGCGCTGGAGGCCGGCAACACGATGGCGCGCGGCGGAGCGGGCCACGCCGGGTACCGGTCCGCGTGGGACGCGGCGCTGAAGCCCTTCCAGGACCCGGCTCATCCGCGGACCCGCCGGCTCAAGGACGACATCCGCCGGACCGCGAACGATCTCGTCCTGCTCCTCGCCCGGGAGGGCCGGTCGGGTACGGCGGATCTGGCCGCCCGGTTCTCCCGGCCGCTGCCCCTGATGGTGGCCGGCGAGCTGCTGGGCGCCTCCGGATCCCAGAGCGAGCGGACCCTCATGGACATCTGGCGGATCCTGGACGCCGGACCGGACTCGGCCGTGGCCGCCGGGCGTGTACACACCGCCATGGAAGCGCTCGCCGAGGAGAAGCGGCGCCGGCCGGGCGAGGACTTCCCGTCCTACCTGCTGGCCGCTCAGCCCCGGCTCACCTCCTCGGAGCTGGCCCACGAACTCACCATGCTCATGGAGATGATCTCCGACCACGCGGGCATCCTCATCGCGAACGCCGTCGTCGAGATCATCACCGGCGACGGCCTGGCCCGCGCGAGCCTGTCGGCGGGCATGATCCGCGAGACCGTCAACCATGTCGTCCTCCGGAAGCCTCCGTTGGCCAACTTCATGCCGCGCTTCCCGCTCAGGGACCAGCGGCTGGGTGGGTACGTCATCCGGGCGGGCGAGCCGGTGTGGATCGCCACCGCCGCCACGCACGCGGAGCTGCGCGCGGCGGCCGGGGCGTCACCGGACCGGGCGACCAGCACGCGCGCGCATCTCGCCTGGGGCGCGGGCCCCCGGCAGTGCCCGGCGCGGGAACTCGCGACCACCCTCACCACCCTGGCCCTTGAGTGTCTGTTCGAACACTTCGCGGTGCTGGAACTGGCCGTGCCGGTGGATCAACTCCCCTGGCGTTCCTCGCCGTTCGTACGGGGTCCGCGTGCTCTGCCCATCCGGTACGAGCTCAGGGCCGACTACGAGATCCCCTCCCCCGGTCCGTCGTCGGCGGCCGGGCGGGCGGCGGGCGAGGAGCGCCCCGCCCCGGCTTCCGCGCTGCGCCGGCTCCTGGCCGGCACGGTCACCGGGACGGTGGACCCGCACTCGTTCTAGGGCCTGTCTTCAAAGTAGCGCCGTCCGCCCGGAGGGCGGGCCCGGCGGCGTCCGGTGCGTGCGATCGCAAGGCGGAGGGTCTCCCCAGTACTGGACGTACTGGGGTGATCCCGACAACGCCGCGAGCGTGCGTGCCGGGCGTCGCCGGGCAGGCGGGACTTTGAAGACAGGCCCTAGGAAGGGGCGCGGGTCGGAGGCCCGGAGGGCGGGGCGGCTCAGGGGGTGTCGCCCTGCCACTCCCACAGCCGCGGGTCGGCGGGGCCCGGACCGTACAGTGCGTGGCCCCCCGGTCCGTGCGCGCCGATCTCCGTGGGCAGCGCGGCGCCTTCCCGCAGCTGTCCGGCCGTCCAGCCGGTGACATCGAGGAGCAGGCCGTCCAGCGGGCCGGCGATCAGCTCCCGGTAGACATGGCCGGGCCGGGGCCCCGGGTCCGGGTCGTCGTGGTCGGCGCCGTACACCCGCCGCCGTATCAGTTCGTCCATGACAGCCAGCGTCCCACCCACCACTGACACTCCGCGGTCCGAGAACCCTGTCCGTTCCTCAGACCGCGACCGGCAGCGCTTCCAGCCCCCGGATCACGAAGTTCGGCTTGCGTACGGGCTCGGCGGCCGGCCGCAGCCCGGGGGCCAGCTCCAGTACCGCGGCCATGGACGCGGCCAGTTCGATCCGGGCCAGGGGCGCGCCGATGCAGTAGTGGATGCCCGCGCTGAACGATATGTGCGGGTTGTCCCGGCGGGAGAGGTCCAGGCCGTCCGGGTCGGCGAAGACCGCCGGGTCGCGGTTGGCGGAGCCGAAGAGCAGGGCGACCTCGGCGCCGCGCGGCACGGTGGTACCGCCGATCTCGACCGGGTCGAGCACCCAGCGCTCGAAGAGCTGGAGCGGCGTGTCGTAGCGCATCAGCTCCTCGACGGCGGTGGGCAGCAGGGAGCGGTCCGCGCGCAGGGCGGCGAGCTGTCCGGGGTGCCGGAACAGCGCGGCCCACCCGTTGACGGTGGCGTTGACGGTCGCCTCGTGCCCGGCGTTCAGCAGCAGCGCGCAGGTGGCGACCATCTCGGCCTCGGTCAGCTTCTCGCCGTGGTCGTGGGCGGCGATGAACCCCGAGATCAGGTCCTCGCCCGGCCGCTCGCGCCGTACGGAGATGAGTTCCCGCAGATACGCGGAGAACTCCTGGGAGGCGACGACCGCGCGGCGGGCGGTCTCCTCCGACGGGTTCAGCTCGTACATGCCGACGATCGCCGCCGACCACGGTCGCAGCAACGGCCGGTCCGTCTCGGGGACGCCCAGCATCTCGGCGATGACGGCGACCGGCAGCGGTTCCGCGACGGACTCCAGCAGGTCGCCCCCGCCCCGCTCCACGAGCCGCCCCACCAGCTCGGCGGCGAGCCGCCGTACGTACGGTTTGAGCTGTTCGACCGTACGCGGGGTGAACGCCTTCGACACCAGGCGCCGGATCCGGGTGTGGTCCGGTGGCTCCAGCTCCAGCATGCCGTGGTCGTTCAGCTCGTGGAACGGTTCACGGCCGGGCGGGGGCGCGGTCCTCCCGAACTCCTCGTGGCTGAACCGGTGCCCGTAGGAGCGGCCCAGCCGCCGGTCCCTGAGCAGCGCCGACACGTCCGCGTGGTGCGGGACGAGCCATTGGTCGCTCGGCTCGTAGTAGTGCACGCGGCCACGGGCCCGCAATTCGGCGTAGGCGGGGTAGGGGTCGGCGAGGAACGCGGTCGACCGGGGGTCGAAGTCAGGCATTCCAGGACGGTATCCGGCGGCGGGAGCGAAGACCAGTACGGTCCAGGCGGTGGGGCCGGACCAACTGGCGTGCCGGGCAGTGCGATCGTCCTGGCCGACCTTGTGCCGGGGTTGGCCTGTCCATGACCATGGAGCGCCGGATCACCGACGCAGCCGTGGAAGGGACTCGCCATGTCGCAGCACCCCACCGGGATACCTCGAAGGACCGCCCTGTCCGCCACCGTCGCGACCGCCGTGGTGGGCGTTCCCGCACTGGCGTCGACGGCGTCGGCGGTCCCCGCGGCCGCGCCCGCCGGGCGGGGGGCCGGAGACCGTCCCGTCACCGCCCAGTCCCCCGACCGTGAGTTGCGGGAACTGCTCAAGGAGATCGACCGTGACCGGATCGAGGCGACCGTGCGCCGGCTCGCCGCGTTCGGGACGCGGCACACACTGTCCTCCCAGGACGATCCCGAGCGCGGGATCGGGGCCGCCCGGGACTGGATCCACGCCGAGCTGAAGCGGTACGCCGAGGCGTCCGGCGGCCGGATGACCGTCGAACTCCAGTCGTATGTGCAGGAGCCCGCCTCCCGGATCCCGGTGGCGACGCGGATCACCAACGTCGTCGCGACGCTGCGCGGTTCGGTCGACCCCGGCCGTATCCATGTCGTCTCCGGCCACTACGACTCGCGTGCCACCGACGTCATGGACGCGGTGAGCGACGCGCCCGGCGCCGATGACGACGCCTCAGGTGTCGCGGTGGCGATGGAGCTGGCGCGTGTGATGGCGAGACGCCGGCCCGCCGCGACCATCGTCTTCGCCGCCGTGGCCGGCGAGGAGCAGGGGCTGTACGGGGCCGCGCACATGGCGGAGCGGTTCAAGGCGGCGGGCGCCGATGTCCGGGCCATGTTCACCAATGACATCGTCGGCAGCTCCCGGGCCGACGACGGCACCCGCGACCCGTACTCCGTACGGCTCTTCGCCGAGGGCGTGCCCACCTCCGAGACCCCGGAGGAGGCGGCCACCCGCCGCTCGATCGGCGGCGAGAACGACTCGGCGACCCGCCAGCTCGCGCGCTTCGTCCGGGACGTCGCGAGCAACGACGCCACGGGCATGGACGTCCGGGTGATCTACCGCCGCGACCGCTATCTGCGCGGTGGTGACCACATCCCGTTCCTCGAACGCGGCTACAGCGCGGCCCGGTTCACCGAGCCGGCCGAGGACTTCGCGCATCAGCACCAGGACGTCCGGGTGGAGGACGGCCGGCAGTACGGCGACCTGCCCGAGTTCTGCGACTTCGGCTATATCGCCCGCGTGGCCCGCGTCAATGGCGCGGTGCTGTGGACGCTCGCCCAGGCGCCGGCGGCTCCACGCGGGGTGAAGATCGTCACCAGCTCACTGACCAACGCCACCGAGCTGGTGTGGGAGCCGGGGACCGAACCCGATCTGGCCGGGTACGAGGTGGTGTGGCGCGAGACCACCGAGCCGGAGTGGACGCATGTGATCAGGGCGGGTGGCGCGACGAGCCACACCGTGGACCTGTCCAAGGACAATGTGTTCTTCGGTGTCCGCGCGGTGAACCGGGCCGGTCGTCGCGGCCCGGTCGCCTTCCCCGTACCCCAGCGCTGACCGGCCCCCGCTTCCCCGGACGACCGCAGGACGAAGCCCCGGGGTCCGTGCCCCGGGGCTTCGGTTCGCGCGCGTGCCAGGCGTTCCCGGGCAGACGGGACTCCGGACTCCTGGCCTCAGAGGAAGGGCACGGTAAGGCAGGCGAGCCGGGTTCCCGCGGTTCCCGCCTCGCCCGGGTGCGTCGTCGTGCCGTGGTCGTGGATCACCACGGAGCGCGCCTCGCCCCGCCGGAAGCGCCAGTCGTGCTTGGACTCGGCGACGGCATGGCCCCGGACGTCGGTGGTGACGTCCAGCCAGACCTCATTGGCCGCGTTCGCGTAGGCGGGGTCCGTGGAGGGCTGGTGCGGGTCCTTGCTGTGCTGGTAGTGCGGTCCCGCGTCCTCCGGGGCGCGGCCACAGGGCTTGGTGTGCACATGCGCCCCGTACACCCGGTCGGGGAGCAGGCCGGACACCGACAGCTCGACACTGGTGGCCCCGCCACCGGCGCGCTCGACGACGCCGAGGCGCGAGCCCACGGGCACCTTCGTTCCGTCGTAGGTCACCGCGCCCGGCGCGAAGTACGGGGACGGCGGCAGAAATCCGCCTTCCGCGCTCGCCGTGGGCGAACCGCCGCCCTGCGCCGATGCCACCATGGGCGGCATCGCGAGCAACGCGGTGACGGCGAGAGCGGCTGAAACGGAAGTCTTGGAACGGAACGTCATGTGCGTCCTCCTTCGACGGGTCTGATGACCATGTCAACGGAGGTGAGCGGGCCGAGGATGTGCGCGAACCCGAATGGATCTATGCGTCCTGTCCCGCCGTATACCGGCCAACGCGGGGGCGATGACTGTGACTTCCCCTAATCCAGAACGTGCTATTTGCGCGCAGGACCCCCGTATCGGCCTACCGCTAGGCTCCGCTCAATGCGCTCCCCCAACCTCGTTCCCCTACGCCTGGGCGCGGCGCGGCGTCGCTATGGAGACGGCCGCCGCCGGCCTCTGACGCGTGGGAGCGGACGGGGCTGGTTCGTCGGTATCACGGCCGCCGCGGCGATCGTACTGGGCGTGGCCCTGGCCGGATACGCCTCCGACACGGGCGTCCGGGACGCGGGGGCGGCAGCAGATCTGCCGCCGCCGACGGCGGACCTGGTCCCGCTGGGGCCGGAGGAGACAGTCCTCGGAGATCCGCCCTCTCCGGCGCCGGAACCGTGCTCGCCCCCCGCCGGTGTCGTCCTCTCCTGGCACGGCGCCCCCGGGAGCCTGCCGCCCTCCACGGTCGGCCGTATCGCTCTGCCCGCTCTCCCCCGTACGTTCATCGACGGCTCGCCGTCCCGTGCCGGAACAGCGAGGACTCTGCCATGACCACCGCCCGCCCCCTCCTCGACGAGCCCGCCGGACCGCACATCCTGTTCGTGGAGGACGACGCGGTGATTCGCGACACCGTCCGGATCGCGCTCCAGCGTTATGGCTTCACCGTCTCCACCGCGGCCGACGGCCTCACCGGCCTCGAACTCTTCCGGAGCGCGCACCCGGATCTGCTGCTGCTCGATGTGATGCTGCCGGAACTCGACGGCATCGGACTGTGCCGGAAAATCAGGGAGTTCAGCCTCGCACCGATCCTCATGGTGACGGCGCGCGGCGACGACCTGGACATGATCTCCGGTCTTGAGGCGGGCGCCGACGACTATGTGGTCAAGCCGTGCGAGAGCGCGGTGCTCGTCGCGCGCATCCGGTCGCTGCTGCGCCGGGCCTCCTTCACGGCTGTCCGTGAGGAGCCCGTGCGCGAGGAGGGCGGGACGGCGCGTGCCGGTGCGGCGGACGGCCGGGGCGTCCTCGCCTTCGGCGACCTGACCGTCGACACCTGCGGCATGGAGGTACGGCGCGCGGGCGAGATCGTGGCGCTGACCCCCACGGAGCTGCGGCTGCTGCTCGTCTTCGCCGCCTCGCCCGGTGTCGTACTGGAGCGGCGGACGCTGCTGAGAAAAGTGTGGGACCACGCCTGGGACGGTGACACCCGGGTGGTCGACCTGCATGTGAAGCGGCTGCGCGCCAAGATCGATGCCGAGCGGATCGAGACCGTACGCGGCTTCGGATACAAGCTGCGGCGTTGACCATGCCCGAGCGTCGGCTGTCCCCTATTGCCTCCGGATTCCCGCCCTTTGCCTCCGGGTTCCCGCCGCGGTCCTTGCAGTGGCGCATCGCGGGGCTGGTGGCCGCGGCGACCTGTCTGGCCGTTGTCGTCCTGGTGGTGCTGGTCCACCGGGCCTCGCGCGCCTTCGAGTTGGAGCAGTCGCGCTCCGTCGCCATGCTCACGCTCGAACGGGCCGCCGTGTCCTACTCGCGTACGGGGCTGGTGAACGGTACGGGCGCCGAGCTGAACGCGGCCGGGGTGCCCGGTGAGCTGCGCGCGCTGGTGCTCCAGGGGCGGCACGGTACGCAGTACGCGGACGGACCCGACGGGCCCGCGATGTGGGCGGCACGCCCGGCCGGCCCCCGAATCCTGTCGGTGCGGCTCACCTTGAGCACCACACTGGGCAATCTGGCCGCGTTCAACAAGAGCATTCTGCGGGCGGGCCTGCTGACGACCGTGGTCGTCATGCCGCCCGTCTGTCTGGTCGCCCGCGGGATGAGCCGCAGACTGCGCACGGCCGCGGGCACCGCCCGGCGGATCGCGGCCGGTGATCTGGACGCCCGAATATCGGCGCGGCCCCGCCCGTTCGACGAGATAGCCGAGATCTCCGGTGCCGTCGACTCGATGGCGGCCTCCCTCCAGGCGCGGCTGCGCGGCGAGCAGCGCTTCACGGCCGATGTCGCCCATGAGCTGCGTACGCCGCTGATGGGCCTGATCACCGCCGCCGAACTCCTCCCGGACGGTGAGGCGGAGCGCTACGTACGGGACCGGGTGCGCGCGCTGTGCGCGCTGGTGGAGGACCTGCTGGAGATCTCCCGGCTGGACGCGGGCGTGGAGCGCGCGGATCCGCAGCACTGCGCGCTGGTGGAGCTGCTCGAAGAGGCCGTGGAGCGGGTCGCGGTCCCGGCGGCGGTGCGGGTCCGCGCGGCGACGGGCCCGGCGGACGTACGGGTGTGGACCGATCCCCGCAGGCTGGAGCGTATCGTCGCCAACCTCGTCGTCAACGCCTACCGGCACGGCCGGCCGCCGGTGACGGTCACGGTGGGGACGGACCCCGACACCGGCGTGCCGACCGTCTCCGTACGCGACAGCGGTCCCGGCTTCCCCGCCGGGCTGCTCGACGACGGCCCCCAGCGCTTCCGTACCGGCGCCCGCGAACGCGGTACGGGACACGGTCTCGGGCTGACCATCGCGCTCGGGCAGGCGCACGTCGTCGGCGCCACGCTGACGTTCGGCAACGCGCCGGACGGCGGGGGCGCCGTGGTCGTCATACGGCTGCCGCGCGGTCCGGCGGCGGAGCCCCCACCGGGCTGACACCGGCCTCCCGCCGGCGACGCGGACCGCACCGCGGGGCGGCCGGGTCGACGCGCGTTGCGCGGCGCTTGCGGTGCGGACCGTATACGTACACCTGCGTGCGTACGAGTCCGAGACCTCTACCTGGGGAAGGCCTACCGTGGATCTGCGCTACTGGCTGCCGCGCGCGGTGGATGTGGCTGAGCGATGGGGCGAGCGGTTCGGACCCTTCGAGGCGCATACGGCGCACCGGATCGACGACGAGGCGTTCGCCGGCGCGTTCGGCCTCTTCGCGAAGCGGATGGAGGACAACTACCCGTTCTTCCACCCGCGGTACGCCGGGCAGATGGTGAAGCCGCCGCATCCGGCGGCGGTGGTCGGCTATGTGACGGCGATGCTGTTCAACCCCAACAACCACGCGGCCGAGGGCGGCCCGGCGACGACCGACATGGAGCGCGAGTGTGTCGCCGCGCTGGCCGGGATGTTCGGGCTGGACGCGCATGTCGGCCATCTGACGACCAGCGGCACCATGGCGAACCTCGAAGCGCTCTATGTGGCCCGCCGGTCGCACCCGGACCGCGGGGTGGCCTACAGCGCGGAGTGCCACTACACGCATGAGCGGATGTGCGAGGTACTGGGCGTGCCGGGGCACCGGGTGCCGGTGGACGCGCACGGTCGCATCGACCTGGACGCCCTGGAGGGCCTGCTGAAGTCGGGCCGGATCGGCACGGTCGTGGTGACCACCGGCACGACGGGGCTGGGCGCCGTCGACCCGGTGCACGAGGTGCTGCCGCTGGCGCGGCGGTACGGGGCGCGGGTGCATGTGGACGCGGCGTACGGCGGCTTCTACGCCCTGCTCGGCCGCCCGGACGTGCCGGGAGGGATCGACCCGGCGCCGTGGCAGGCGGTCGCGGAGTGCGACTCGATCGTGGTGGACCCGCACAAGCACGGGCTTCAGCCCTACGGCTGTGGCGCGGTGCTGTTCCCCGATCCGCGCGCGGGCCGGCACTTCGCGCACGACTCGCCGTACACCTACTTCACGGACGCCGAGGTTCATCTCGGCGAGATCAGCCTGGAGTGCTCGCGGGCCGGCGCCGCCGCGGCGGGTCTGTGGCTGACGCTCCAGCTGCTCCCGCTGACCCCGGACGGTTTCGGGGCGATCCTCGCGGCCAACCGCCGGGCCGCTCTGCGGTGGGCGGATCTGCTGGAGGCGTCGGACGCCCTGGAGCTGTACCAGCGGCCGGATCTGGACATCGTGAACTACTTCCCGGTGACCCGTCCGGCGTCGCTGTCCGCGGTCGACGCGGCGTCGGGACAGCTGCTGAACAGCGCTATGACCGCTCCCGAGGAGCCGGTCTTCCTGAGTGTGCTGCGTACGGACGCCGAGGCGTTCGTACGCCGGCATCCGCGGATCGTCCGCGACGCCGACACGGCACGGGTAATGCGCAGTGTCCTGATCAAGCCGGAGGCCGAGCACTACCTCGACCGCCTGCACGCCCGGGTGGAGCAGCTCGCTGTCCAGCGGGAGACACGGTGAAGCACGGCCCCCGCACCGCCTTCCGGAGGGAACCGTTGTCCACGATCGAACGTCCGTCGCCCGGTGTTCTGTGCCGTACCGCCCGGCCGGACGCCGATGAGCTCGCCGCCCTGCTCGCCGAGGCCTTCCACGACGATCCGCTGACCCGGTGGATCGTCCCGGACCCCCGGCGCCGGGCGGCGCTGCTGCCCGGCCTCTTCCGTGTCTTCGTCGACGTCTCGCACGACTACGGCGGAGTGTCCGTGTCGCCGTGTGGTGACGCGGTGATGCTCTTCCTTCCACCGGGGGCCTCGGAGGAGGTCGACGCGCGCGGGGACGAGCTGGCGGACCGGTTCGCCGCGGCGCTGGGCGATCACGCCGAGGCACTGGCGACCATCGTCCGGCTCCAGGCGGAACACCATCCGGCCGGGCCCGCGCACTACTACGCGTCGTTCGCGGCCGTACGGGCCTCCCGGCGGCGGCACGGGCTGCTGTCCGGGCTGCTGCGGGAGCTGGTCGAACGCGCCGACCGGGAGGGGTACGGCGCGTACGCGGAGGCCAGTTCGCCCGGCGGCGAGGCGGTCAGCCGCCGGCTCGGCTTCGTGCCGTGCGGCGACGTCATCAGCCTGCCGGACAACGGTCCTTCGCTGCGGCCGCTGTGGCGGGACCCGCGGTGAGGGGCGACGAACGCATCCACTTCTGGACCGCGGCCGAGGTGGCGCGCGCGGAGGTGCCGCGGCGGCATCTGCCGTATCTGCGCGAGGTCCTGGAGTGGAGCAGCGAGTTCCTGGTGTCCGGCCATCCCGAGCTGGGCCGCAGCGGCCCGGTGTGCCCGTACACCCAGCCCTCGCTGCGCAAGCAGCTCTTCCATCTGGCGGTGCCCGCCGACGGCGTCGGCGCGGATCTGTCCTCGGCGGTCGGGTCCCTGCGTGCCTGGTACGAGCGGCTCGCGGCCGGTCTGGAGGAGGACGACCAGGAGCTGCTGACCCTGCTGCTGGTGCTGCCGCACTTCGACCGGACGGACTCGGCGGAGCTGGACGGGCTTCAGCGCGCGGCCAAGGACGCGTTCGTGGCCGACGGACTGATGATCGGGCAGTTCCATCCGGTGTGCGAGGAGCCGGGGCTGTGGAACTCCCTCTTCCGGCCGCTGCGGGCGCCGGTGCCGCTGCTGGCCGTCCGAAAGCTGCTCGTCTTCGACCTGCCGTTCCTGCTCGGCGACGACGTCCACATGGACCACTATCTGCGCCGGTTCGCCCCGGACATCCCCGCGCGGGTCCGCGGTCAACTGGTCAGCCGGATGGGGTGATTCAGCGGGCCTTCCCGCCCGCCCGGCCGGCGCCCGCGCTCCTCATGGGGGCCGGGCGCCGCGCGGCGTCCTGCGCGACGTACGCGCCGCTGTCCCGCCCGTCCGCCCGCTCAGCCGCCGTCGGCGGGCGAGGGATCGGCGAACACGCCGTGCAGCATGCCGGTCGCCTGCCCCACCTCCACCAGATAGCCGTCGGGATCTTGCAGATAGCAGCGCAGCTCGGCCTTGCGGTCGAGCGGCTCGGTCAGGAAGCGCGCGCCTTTGGCGGTGGCCTGTTCGTAGAACGCGGCCAGATCGGCGACCCGCACATTGAGGAACGACGAGACGGGGTCGCCGGGCTCGGGCGCGGTGAGGACGACCTCGGGTTTGTCCGGGGTCGGTCCGCCACCGGGGTTCATGATGATCCAGCCGTTGGCGATCTTCACGATGCCCGGGTTCTCCGCGAGCACCACCTCGCCGCCGAGGATGTCCGCGTAGAAGCGGCTGGAGACATGAACGTCGCGCACGGTCAGAAAGTGTGTCAGGACCAGCCCCTGGTCAGGGGCCGGCAGGTCCTCTCGCTTCACCATGGGTGTCGGTCCTCTTTTCGGCCCGCGGGGATTCCGGGCAGTCGCCTCCACCCTGCTGGCACCGGGGTACCCGGGCAACTCGGCGCCCGGACGCGTCCGGGCGTGGCCCTGCTGGAGCGGGGCATGAACGAATACCGCTCGGCCCGGGGACCGCGGTGACAACGTGGCCGCCTTCCGCATCGGCTCGTCCTGACAGATGATGACGTGCGGGCTGCCCACTTCAGTGCGGCACCGGTTGTTCCAGGAAGGGGTTCCCGATGGACGAAGCCGAGGTGATCGTGGTGGGGGCGGGGCCGGCGGGCTCGGCCGCCGCCTACCATCTGGCCGCGGCGGGGGTCGATGTCCTGCTGTTGGAGAAGACCCGCTTCCCCCGCGAGAAGGTGTGCGGCGACGGGCTGACTCCACGGGCGGTGCACCAGCTCATCCGGATGGGCATCGACATCAAGGCTCCGGGGTGGATGCGTTCACGCGGGATGCGATGGGTGGCAGGGGAGCACCGGGCGCATATCGACTGGCCCGCCCTGGGCGGCTATCCGGACTTCGGTCTCTCGCGCAGCCGGCACGATTTCGACGACATCCTGGCCCGGCGCGCGGTCGCCGCCGGAGCACGGCTGCGCGAGGGCGTGAAGGTGACGAGCCCGGTGACCGATCGCGCCGGCCGGGTGACGGGTGTCAGCGCGGCGGGAGCGGCGGCCGGAACACGGGACGGGGCGCCGGCCGGGACCGGTGAGCCCGCGGTCTACCGCGCGCCCATCGTCATCGCCGCCGACGGCGCCTCGGCCCGACTCGCCCTCGCCATGGGCCTGCAACGGGACCCGAAGCGACAGATCGCGACGGCAGCCCGCCGTTACTACCGCAGCGCGGAACGCACCCAGGACGATTATCTGGAGCTGTGGGCCGATCTGCGTTATCCGGGGAACGATCACTACCTGCCCGGCTACGGCTGGATCTTCCCGATGGGCGACGGCCGGGTCAATGTCGGTCTCGGCGCGCTGCCTCACCGGCGGCACGGGAGCGCCGACCTGCGGGCCACGCTGGACCATTGGCTCGCCCGTACCCCCCACGCGTGGGGGCTGCGTGAGGAGAACGCCGAAGGCCCCGTCAGAAGCGCGGCCCTGCCGCTGGGCTTCAACCGTCATCCGCTGTACACACGCGGGCTCCTGCTGGTCGGCGACTCCGGGGGCATGATCAGCCCCTGGAACGGCGAGGGCATCGCGCAGGCCATGGAAGCCGGCGAGGTCGCGGCCGAGAGGGTCGCCCTCGCTCTGGCCCTTCCCGCGGGGCCGAGGCGTGAGCACGTGCTGCTCGACTACCCCGTCGAGATGAACCGCCGCTGGGGGCGCTACTACCGTCTCGGCAATGCCGCCGCCGACCTCGTCTTCAGCCGCTCGGGCTTCCAGCCGGTCCTCAACCGCTATGTCATGGGCTCGCCTTTTCTGCTCAAGGCCCTGGCCCGGCTGCTCTCCAACCTCACCGACAAGCCCTCGCGGGACGTTACCGACCACCTGCTCAACACCGTCGTCCGCCTGGTCCCGGCACCGTCCGTGCGACGCCGCTGAGGACGGGGCCGTCCACGACACCGGAGCGATGGGTTCCGGCCGGCCGCGTCCGGCGTCGCCGCTCGTGCGATGCTGAAGCGCGGGCGGCAGCGCGGACCGCGGCGAGGACGACCACGCGGAACTCGACGGGAGAACAGGAGAGTCCGGCAGCGTGAGGGCAGGGACACGACGGGCCGGGACCGGTATCTGGGATCGCCTCGCGGCGTCGGACCCGGGTCTGCTGCGGCTGATGGCGGGGCTGCGGACGGTCGCGGCGATCGCGCTCACCCTCCTCGTCCTCGCCCTGCTCGGCACCGGCGTCACGTACCTGGTCGCGGGCGCGATGACGGCGATGGTCTCCACCTTCGCGATCAAGGAGAAGCAGGTACGCGGCCAGGCGGTCACGCTCGCGCTCGGCCTGCCGGTCGCGCTCGCCGCGATGTCCCTGGGAGCGGTGCTCAGTACCCGGATCATCACGGGCGACGCGCTCTTCATCGTCCTGATCTTCGCCGCCGTCTACAGCCGCAGATTCGGCGAACGCGGTACGGCCCTGGGCCTGATCGGCTTTCAGATCTACTTTGTCGCCCTGTTCGTGGGCGCCCGCCCCGCCGGTCTCCCCGTGCTGTGGACGACCTTGGCCGTCGCGTTCGCGTGCAGCGCGATCGTACGGTTCGCCGTCGTTCCGGAGACGCCCCAGCACGTACTGAAACGGCTGCGCGACGCCTTCCGGGCGCGGCTCGCACAGGTCGTGTCCAGTCAGATCGAGCTGCTGGACGCCGGCCCCGAGCAGTTGGACAAGGTCCTCGACGAGCTGCGGCGGCGCACCGCCCGGCTGCACGAGGCGGCTCTCATGATCCAGAGCCGGCTGGAGGAGGGTACGCGCGACGCGGCCACGGCGGCGCTGCTGCAACGCCGCGTCGCGGACGCCGAGATCGCCACGGAGCGGCTGGGCGTACTGCTGCTGAACGCCCGCAGCGCCGAGCGCGCGGACACCCTCACGCTGCATCTGCCGAACGCGCCCGTGCCGGCCACGGGGAAGCTGGTGACGGCCGCCGGCGGTGACGTGATCGGGACGCTGCGCCGGGACCTGAACGCGCTGCACCTGCTGGTGACCCGGGCGGGCTCCGGCGACCGCGGCACCGCGGTGGCGCACGTACGGAACAGGCTGCTCGGCTACCGCGACGAGGAGCGGCTGCCGCGCGCCTCGGACGCCGTCCAGGACGTCTTCCGCGGGATCGGTGAGGCCGCCCGCGCCGTCCTCGGTCTGCGGCTCGCGCTGGACGGGCCGCAGGACGAGTCCAACGACTCGCCGGCGACCACGCGTTCACGCGAGGAGTTCGACGCCGAGGACGTCTCGCTCACCGGTCCCGAGGAGCCCGAGGAGGCGGGCCGCACCGGTCTTCAGCGCCCCACCACCCGGGCCGCGTTCCAGGTCTCGGTGGGGTCCGTCCTGGCCATCGTCGGCGGTGAGTTCCTCTCCACGCAGCGCTGGTACTGGGCGGTGCTGACCTGCTGGGTGGTCTTCCTCAACACCGCGTCCACGGGCGAGATCCTGGTCAAGGGGTACCGGAGGGTGCTCGGTACGGTCCTCGGGGTGGTCGCCGGTGTCGTGCTGGCGGGGCTGGTCGGCCACCACACCTGGCTGGCGTTCACGCTGGTCCTGGTCTTCGTCTTCGCCATGTTCTTCACGGCGCCGCTGTCGTACGCGCTCATGTCCTTCTTCGTCACGGCGGCGCTGGGACTGCTCTACACGCTGCTGAACAAGTACAGCTTCGCCGTGCTGGTCCTGCGTATCGAGGAGACGGCGCTCGGCGCCGCCTGCGGCATCATCGCGGCCGTACTGGTACTGCCGGTGCACACCGACCGCCGCACCGACGAATTGCTGGGCACGGTCCTGGAGCGGCTGTGCGATGTGGTGTCGGCGGCGGTGGCACAGCTCAGCGGCGGCCCCACGTCCGACCTGCTGAGCAAGGCGCGGGATCTGGACACCGCGCTGGACGATCTGCGTGACTCCACCAAGCCGTTGACGCATCCGTTCTCCCCGCTGCGGGTCCGGCGCCAGACCGTCCGCTATCTGGTGGCGCTGCTGGAGACCTGCGCCTACCACGCCCGTTCCCTGGCGGCGACGGCCGAGTTGGTACCGCACAGCAGAACCGTCACGGCCGACCCGCGGCTGGGGCGGGCGGGCCGCCGTATCGCCCACAACATCGACGTGATCGCCGCGCGCGTCAAGGACGGGGGAGCCGAGGGTGAGGTCGAGTCCGGTGCGAGCATCGCCTCCATGCTCAGGACCGACGCCTCCGGCGCGCCGCCCTCGGACACGGTGACCGCGCGCGTACTGCGCCATCTGCAACGCCTCGACGAAGGCGTGGTGGGCCTCGCGCGCCCCCTCGGCGTACCGGTCGCCGACCGTACGGAACGCAAGCCCGCGCGCGGCTGACGGCGAGCATCGCTGACGGGCGGCGCCGCTGACGGCACATGGCCGCGCCCCGCCCGATGTGGCGCTCGGGCGGGGCGGGGTCGAAGCCACCGCGTGCGTACGGCGTCATGGGGCGTCAGCCGAGGGCGAGGCGGGGATCCACGTTCCTCACGTGCCCGCGGCCGAGGAGGCAGGCAGGCCGGTCATGCCGTCGGCCGTCCGGCCCACGATCGTCACGCGACAGCGGCCCGCCCTCGCCCGTGCAGCAGCAGATACATCCGCTGCGCGGACTCCTCCCGGCCCATCTCGAATCGCTTGGCCACCTTGCCGATCGGGTTCCAGATCCTCCCGTCGGGCATCCGTACGCCCGTCGGCTGACCGAAGAGTTTCCGCTGCTCGGCGTCGAAGTCCACCCACACCGCGCCGGCTCGCCGGACCAGCACCTCCCCCACGTAGGCGCCGAGCCAGAACAGTTCCGCCGAAACGGTTCTTCTGTCGGTCGTGGCGTTGCGCAACCCGTCGACGACGCGGTCCACCACGCGCAGGCTCGCCACGGAGTAGTCCAGTGGCAGCCGGTTCCTCGCGGTCACCCGCCGCACGAACTCGGCCACGCCCGACCGCATCTCCCCCGCTGTCGGTAACCGTCTCCCGTCCTCACCCGGAACCACAGCAACTCCCCTCCCACGCCGCCGCGTCCGGCCACCGTGACGGCGCCCGGAAAGGGGGATCGCCCCCTCACGGAACCAAGCGGAGGCCGACCCGAGAACGTCACACGCGTCGACGCGGGCCGGCGGTCACGGCCGGGGCGGCCGAGGAGGGGACGGGATGGACGGGGCGGCCGGAGGCGCGTCTACGTACGGTGGGCGCCTACGGCAAGCCCGGCATCCGGCACCCGGACCTCGCCCGCCGCGTTCGCGTCGCGGCGTACGAGGAGCGTGCCGATCACGCAGGCGACGCCCACCAGGACGAAGCCGTACCACGGGGTCGCGCCGGAGGGATGGGTCTCGTACACGAGCGCCGCCGACAGCACGGTCAGCACCGTGGCGGTGCGGCCGTACGGCGCGGTGGCGGCGATCACCGTCATGCCCCACAGCAGGTACCAGGGCTGCACCATCGGCGAGAGGGCGACCAGGGCCAGCAGAGCCAGGCCGAGGGCATGCACCGGATCCATGGCGCGCGCGGTGTCCGGGGCGTGGGCGGAGTCCGCGGCACGGGCTGCGGCCGAGCCGTGAGCCAGGTCCGGGCGCCCGCGCACCGTCCGCCACGCCAGATACGCGATCAGTACGAACGCCGCCCCCAGCCCCAGGTTCTGGACGGCGGCCTTGACCGGGGCCGGGTCGGTTCCGGCCAGCAGGCGCAGCAGCTCGCCGAGGCCGAGACCGAGGTCGCTGGTGGCCGACAGCGCGGTGTGTATGGTGCCCGCGACGCTCTGGGTCCCGAGCCAGCCGAATCCGGTGCCGCCGAGCAGCGCCGCCGCGACGGCGACCGCCACCGCGACCAGGCCGGGCGCCACACCCTTGGCCACCCGCCGTACGAGCGGGCCGGTCGCCGCCCTGCCCACGGCCACGCCGATGAACAGCAGCGCCATCGCCGCCGGGGACTTGACCATCATGGCGAGCCCGACGAGCGCGCCCCCCGCGATCCACCTGCCGCGCATGGCCAGCGCCACGCCCGCCAGCATGAGACCGATCATCAGCCCGTCGTTGTGCATGCCGCCGATCACATGCATGAGCAGCAGCGGATTGAGCACCCCGAGCCACAGCGCGCCGCTCCCGCTCGTGCCGCGCTCCCGCGCGAGACGCCGCACAGCCCACACGATCAGCACCAGCGCGCCCACGGCGATGAGACGCATCCCCAGTACGGCGGGGACGATCGTCCCGCCCGTCATCCAGGTCACACCGCGCGCGAGGATCAGGAAGAACGGACCGTACGGCGCGGGAGAGTCGGTCCAGTTCCCCCCGACGCTGGCGGCGGCGTCGCCGCCGAGCCCGGCGGGGTCGAGGACGGACGGCCCCGCGCTGTAGACGTCGTGTCCTTCGAGGACCATCGCGCCCTGGGCGATGTAGCTGTACACGTCGGCGCTGTAGAGCGGCGGCGCCAGCGCGAGCGGGGCCGCCCACCAGGCAAGAGTCACGAGCGTGTGGCGCGTGGAGGCCCCGGTCCTGCCGTACCGCCACCAGGCGACGACGAGCAGCGTCAGCCCGACGTAGGCCAGCACCTCGCCCGCCACGGTCACCACGGACCCATGCGGCACCCAGAGCCCCCACGGGTCACGCGCCGGCAGCGTACCGGCGACCCAGCCGCCCCCAGCGACCGCGACGGACCCCGCCACCCCCAGCCGACGGTACCCGCCGGCGCTCAATGCCCACATGACCAGCCAACCTATCGAACGACCAGGCCGACCGGGTGCCGGGGAGACGGTCCGCGACCGGCCCCCCGGCCGGCCGCCCGACAGCCCGGACACTTCTGAACAGTGAGCGGATACGACGTCAGCGCACTATCCGGCCCCGCAGAATCACGCGCATCGGGCGCCCGAGGGCCGCCGGCTCCGCGACGGGGTCCCGGTCGTACGCGACGAGATCGGCGGGCGCTCCGTCGATCAGACCGGGCAGCCCCAGCCAGTACCGTGCCGTCCACGACGCGGCCCCGAGCGCTTCTTCAGCCGGCATCCCCGCCCGCAGCAGCCATCGGGACTCCGTGGCGACCGTGCCGCACGGAAAGGTGTCCGTTCCGGCGAGGACGGTGACGCCGGCCTCGTGCGCCAGCCGTACGTTGTCGATCATCCCGTGCCAGCCGTCGAGCCAGTCCGAGCGCCGTGCGCCGGCTTCGCGCCCCCGCCAGACCTCGGCGCTCTCCGCGAACGCGGAGAGGGTCGGTACGTACGCCGTGCCCTGCCCCGCCATCAGGTCCAAGAGCTGCGGATCGAGGTGCATCCCGTGTTCGAGGCTGTCGGCTCCGGCCAGGACGGCGTTTCGCGAGCCCTCGCTCGTCTGGCAGTGCACGGCGACCCGTCCACCAACGGCATGCACCGCGTCCACCGTCGCCTTCAGCACATCCAGCGGTACGGCAGGCTCATCCCATCGCCAGTCACCAATGACCTTGCACCAGCCCGATGCGGCCGTGGCCTCCTCGACCGCTGCCGCCGCCAGTTCGTCCTCACCGATGGCCCGCCCTGCCCCGGGGAAGAAGCGGCCGGGCGTGGCCAGCCACTGCCCCGCCGAACGGACACGCGGCATTTCGGTGCCGGTGTCGATCCAGCCAGGCATCCGCTCCGCGGTTCCCGGTGTCCGCACCAACAGCACGCCTGCGTCCCGGTGCTCAGACAAGTGCTGTCGCAACAGCGCCTCGTCAAAAGCGTCGTCCGGACTCTCGGCCCCCGGATGCGTATGGACGTCGACAAGACCCGGCAGGAGCCATCCGCCGTCCACCACCGTCTCCACCCGCTTCGCTGCCGCGCCGGCGGGCGGCTCGGTCCGCAGTCGCTCGCCGTCGACCCAGAAGGTGCGCTCCTCGCGCTCGGGAAGCACGACACCACGTATACGCATGATCACGGCCACGAACCTACGCGATGCCGCCAGGCCTCGTCTTCGTACCGTGTCTCGCTGTGTATTCGGCGGCGAGCCAGGGCCCCAAGTCGTCGATGAGCGTGCGGAGTACGGACGGATCGGCCGAGGGGGTGCGGCCGGTGGTCGCGGCGAGGCGCATGGGGGCGGCGCGCTCGGGGTAGTAGCGGCCGAAGAGTTCGGCGGACTCGTTGAGGTCACTGGTCCAGCCGCCCCAGCGGGGCATGATCAACGTGAAACCCGTGCGCACGATACGGCGGGCGACGACGCGGCTGAGGGTCAGGCGTTCGGTGTCCGTGGTGGCCTCGGCGGCCCGGGGGCGCCAGCGTCGCAGGGCGAGGGCGAGGTCGCCGTTGGTTTCGCGGGCGAGCAGGGTGGTGGGGCGGTAGCGGGGCAGCCGTTCGGCGAGGTCGGGACCGAGCAGTGGGGTGCACAGGCAGGCGACGAAGAACCCGGCGTCATGGCGTTCGAGGTCGCTGAGCAGAGCGCCTGTGCTGGTCAGCAGGATGCCGGCACCATCGATCTGGGGGAACGCGTCGTCGAGTGCGGCCTCGATCGCTTCGGCGTCGGTGTGGTCGGCTTCGGTGGGCTCGTGGTGGAGGGCGAGTTGCAGGTCGAGGTCGGAGACCCCGGGGGTGGCCGTGCCGCGCGGGATGCTGCCGTAGAGGTACGCGCTGTGCAGCCGCGCGCTGCCGAAGGTGTCGGCGATACGCGTGCGGGCGGCGTCGACAACGGGCGTGAATGCCGCTGTCACCCGGTCCAGAGAGCCTTCGCGCGCGATCGTCCCGTCGTCGTCCAGCCCTCGTGCGTTCATGGAGTCACTGTGCCTTGTGTCGCCGCGCGCCGCAGAGCGCATTAACGGATGGGACGATCTACGGCCTACCGTGCTCGCGGTGATACCGAAGGGGGCGCTATGACCACGACACCGGACGGCCCATTGCCTGTAGAGGCTCCGGCGACCGCACGCCGGCGAAGACGGAAGCGCGATGGCCTTCGGTCGGCATGGAAGTTCCTCAGGGAACTGGTCGAGGAATTCGTCGGGGACACCATCCTTGAGATGGCCATACAGGCGCTGAGCTGCCTGCTTCTCGTGGGAGTTGTTCTCGGAGTGCTCTGGGGCTGGCGTCAGAGTCCCGAACTCACGCTCGGGGCAGTCGCCGTACTGCTGATCGGCGCCGTCGCCGCGATCGCGGCCTGGCGCCACCCCGGACCGCTGCGGGCGCGGCGGATGGGGGCGACGCTGCTGACCGTACTTCTGGTTCTGGCCGTCTGGTTCTTCCTGTACGGCAGCAACTGCGGGTGCGTCTGATCCCGTACCGACGCCGGGGGCTACACCGCCACCGGTTCCCGCTCCGGCTTGGTCTCGGCCCGGGGCGCCGTCTTGGCTTCCGTCCTGGCCTTCGCGGGGCTCTCCGCGGGGCTCGCCGCCGGGGCGGTCTCTGCCGTCTCCGCGGCGCCGTCCGGCTCCTCGGCACCGCTCGCGCCGCCCTCGACGAGGCTGAGGAAGCCTCGGATCGCCTCGACCGACAGCCCGAGTTCCTCGGAGGCGCCCTGCTCGCTCCCGAAGACCTCGACCGCTTCCGCCACGGCCTCGGCCAACTCCGCTTCGGCCTTGCGCAGTTTCGCCTCGGCCTTGTCGATGGTGTCGACGACCGCCAGCTGCCGCCGCTGCTTCTCCTGGAGTCGCTGCTTGCGGGACGGGCTCTTCTCGGGGGTCTGCGAAGTCATAACCAAGATCATAAACCGACCGTCGGCCCTGCCGGAAATCCCCAACTGACTTTCGGCGAACGGGCGTTCCTCTGCGCGCGGGGGCCGCGACGGGCGGGTGCCTCGCGTCTCCCCCCGTCGCCACCGTCGGCCCAGAAACCCGGACCGGCGCGGCCGTAATCACCCCCGTAGCGGCGTGCCACGGGGGCGCGGGAGGCAATTCGTCCTCACCCGTGAGCCGATGGCCCATCCCCCTCGGCAGAGCCCGTCACACAGCCCGCGACAGCATCGAGTCACCCCACCTGACCAGCGGTTCCTTCTCTGCCGGACCTACGATCGAGGCCGACTGAGGGAAGGGGTTCCGATGGACCGGAACATCCGTACGGTGGACGACGTACTCAGGCTCCTTGACGGCCTGTTCGCGCCGGAGGCCGACCGCTGGACGGCCGGCGCGGCGCCCTGGTGGGACGGTTTCTACGCGGACCGCTCCAAGCCGGTGCCGTTCTTCGTGGCGAAGCCGGACGAGAGCCTGGCCTCCTCGCTCGACCGCGGACTGATCACCACGGGCCGCGCGCTCGACCTGGGCTGCGGACCAGGGCGGAACGCGCTCCATCTCGCCTCGCTGGGCTTCGAGGTGGACGCCGTCGACCTCTCTCCGACGGCCATCGCCTGGGCCGAGGACCGCGCTCGGGAGGCGGGGGCCAACGTCGCGTTCCACTGTGGTGACGTCTTCGACCTCGCCGACACCGCACTCGGCGGACCGTACGATCTGATCTACGACTCCGGCTGTTTCCACCACCTGCCGCCGCACCGCCGCATCAGCTATCTCGCCCTCCTCGACCGCGCGCTCGCACCCGGTGGCCATTTCGCCCTCACCTGCTTCGCGGCCGGCGAGATGGGGTCCGAACTCCCCGACGCCGACTTCTACCGCCAGTCCCGTCTCCATGGCGGCCTCGCGTACACGGCGGAGTCTCTGCGCTGGATCTTCTCCGACCTGACGGAGGTCGAACTGCGGCGTATGCGCGACGAGCCACCCGAGTCGTCCCGCTTCGGCGAACCCTTCCTCTGGACGGCTCTGTTCCGTCGCGCCGCCCGGCCCTAGACGAGCAAGTCCGAAGGCCGAAGACCGAAGGCCGCCGGCCCCCGACGCCTCCGGTTACTCCCACACCACGATGTTGCGTCGTACCGGCACCGTGCCCGAGTCCGTCGCGAAGAGTTCCGGTGAGCGTGCCCTGATGCGCTCGACGTCGTCGAAGACCGCCCGCAGGTGGGTGCGCATGGCCGTACGGGCCTGGGGGATGTCGCCGGCCAGCACCGCGTCGAGGATTTCGACGTGCTGGGCGGCGAAACCCGAGGAGGTGGCGGTGTCGTAGAGGCCGAGGCGGCGCGCGCGGTCGAGGTGGCCCTTGGCGGAGACCACGGTCGCCCAGGCGCTGCCGTGGCCGCTCAGACGCAGAAGGGTCTGGTGGAACGCCTCGTCCAGTTCGAAGAAGTCCTCCAGGCCGAGACCGGGCCGCTGCTGCTCCTCCAGGTTGCGCCGCAATTCGTCGACCAGTTCCGGGTCGAGCTCGGCGGGGAGGCCGGGGAGGTCTTCGAGTGAGGCCAGTTCCACGGCCTCCCTGAGGAACTGCGCGTCGGCCACTTTGGCCGGGTCGACACGCGAGACGAAGGATCCCACCTGCGGGAAGACCTGGACGAGGCCCTCCTCGGACAGCAGGATCAGACTCTCCCGGACCGGCGTACGGCTCACGCCGAGGGACGCGGCGAGTTCGTTCTCCGACAGGGCCGTCCCCGGGGGGAACTCAAGAGTCAGAACCTTGCGGCGCAACGTCGCGTAGACGGCGCGGCGGCTGGTCCGCTGCCGGTTCGATCGAGGCATGCGCTCATCGTATCGGGGTGGTGTCACGGCCCACGCCCTCCTGTTCGAGATGCCCCCGCTGACCTGCGGCGCAGCGCGCTCCCGGGCGCCCGGACCCCGCCGTATCGACCAAGGCACCGGCTCTGCTCAGGCCCTGCTCAAGCCCCGCTCGGGCCCCGGTCCAGCCCGGCTCAGCTCCCGCTCGGGTCCGCCGCAGGTCCCCGCCCGAACGCCGCACAGTCGGTGCCACACAAGTATTGCATCGCTTCACGACCGATGCTTGTATACCAGTCGTGCCGATCAGTGGCGATCTCGCGCGCCCCTCTCCGCCGGCGCCGTACGGATCGCCCGAAGGAGTGGACCTGTGAGCAAGATCAAACGCGTAGAGGTGTTCGTCGCCTCCCCGGGACGGACCTTCGTCACCCTGCGCATCACGACGTCGGACGGTGTGACCGGCCTCGGTGACGCCACACTGAACGGCCGCGAGCTGGCCGTCGCGAGCTATCTGCGGGACCACCTCGTTCCGCTGCTGATCGGCAAGGACCCGGCGCGTATCGAGGACATGTGGCAGTACCTGTACCGCGGTGCGTACTGGCGCCGCGGCCCGGTGACGATGACCGCGATCGCCGCCGTCGACACGGCCCTGTGGGACATCAAGGGAAAGGTCGCCGGCCTGCCGGTCTACCAGCTGCTCGGCGGTCGCTCACGCGACGGCGTCATGGTCTACTCGCACGCCAGCGGTACGGACGTCCCGTCCCTGCTCGACGACGTCGAACGGTTCCTGGACCTCGGCTACAAGGCGGTACGCGCGCAGGCCGCCGTTCCGGACGTCGGCGGCAGTTACGGGGTCCGCAAGGGCAAGGTGTACGAGCCGGCCGCCACCTCGCTGCCCGACGAGCAGCCCTGGGACACCGAGGCGTATCTGCGGTTCGCGCCGGGCTATCTGGAGGCCGTGCGCGAGCGCTTCGGCTTCGGATTCCATCTGCTCCACGACATACACCACCGGCTCACCCCCATCGAGGCGGCCCGCTTCGGCAAGAGCGTCGAGGACAGCAGGCTGTTCTGGATGGAGGATCCGACGCCCGCCGAGAACCAGGAGGCGTTCCGGCTCATCCGTCAGCACACGACGACACCGATCGCGGTGGGCGAGGTGCTGACCTCGATCTGGGACGTGCAGCACCTGATCACCGAGCAGCTCATCGATTACGTACGCACCACCGTCGTCCACGCCGGCGGGATCACCCACCTGCGCCGGATCTTCGACCTCGCCGCCCTCTACCAGGTACGGACCGGCTCGCACGGCGCGACGGACCTCTCACCGGTCTCGCTCGCCGCCGCCGTGCATGTGGACATCACCGTCCCGAACTTCGGCATCCAGGAGTACATGGGGCACGCGGACGAGACCGCGGAGGTCTTCCGCAGCGGGGTGACCTTCGCGGACGGCATGCTGCATCCGTCGGAGGAGCCCGGCCTCGGCGTCGCGTACGACGAGAAGGCTGCGGAGCGATTCCCGTACCAGGCGCGCTATCTGCCGGTCGCGCGGCGCCTCGACGGGTCGGTGCATGACTGGTGAGCGACATGACTCCGCCCCCACCGGACACCGCGCGGCACACTCCGGACACCGCGCGGCACACGTCGGACACAACGCGGCACACGTCGGACACGACGGGGCACTCGGCGGACACCGGGTCGGCGCCGCTGGGACGTGCCTCGCTCGGCCTGATCGCGCCCGAGCTGCGCCCGGCCGTCGATCCCCGCGAACTCCGCCCCCGTATCGTCCACTTCGGCCTGGGGGCGTTCCACCGGGCGCACCAGGCCGTCTACACCGAGCACGCCTCGGCCCGCTCCGGCGAGCCGTGGGGGATCGCCGCGGTCGCTCCGCGCTCGGCGCGCGTGGTGGCGGCGATGCGCGCGCAGGACTGCCTCTACTCGGTGACGGAACGCCGCCCGGACGGGCCCGCCACCCGCGTGGTGGGGTCTGTCGTCGAGGCGCTCGGCATGGGTCCCGACGCGGAGCGGGTCGACGCGCTGCTCGCCTCTCCGGAGGTCGCGGTGCTGACGTCGACGGTCACCGAGAAGGGGCATCATCGCCGCCCCGGCACCGGTGAACTCGACACCCGGGCACCGGAGATCGCCGCGGATCTGGCGGCGCGGGAGTCCGGGGACCTCACCACGGCCGTCGGGCGGATCGCCGCCGGACTCGCCGCGCGGATGCGCTCCTGCGGCGCCCCGGTCACCGTCGTGTCCTGCGACAACATGGCCGCGAACGGCGCCGCGCTCGCCACGGTCGTCCGCGGCTTCGTCGAGGCGTCCTCCTGGCCCGACCGGCGGGCCGTACTCGACTGGATGGCCGCCTCGGTCGCCTTCCCCTCTACGGTCGTCGACCGGATCGTGCCCGCGACGACCGGCGCGGACGAGCACACCGCCCATGCCGCGCTCGGCGTACGCGACGCCGTGCCGGTCGTCGGCGAACCGTACCGGCAGTGGGTTCTGGAGGACTCCTTCGCCGGGCCACGGCCGCCCTGGGAAGCCGGCGGCGCGCTGTTCGTCCCGGACGTCGTGCCGTACCAGCTCACGAAGTTGCGGCTCCTCAACGGAGCGCACTCCGCCCTCGCCTATCTCGGCGCCGCGGCGGGACACACGACCGTCGCCGACGTCCTGGCGGCCGACTGGGGCGAACGGCTCGTACGGGCCCTCTGCTCGGAGGCCGGGCCGACCCTGCCCGCCGGCGGCCCCGATCCGGCGGCCTACGCGGACGATCTCGTCGAGCGGTTCCGCAACCCCGGTATGCGGCATCTGCTCCAGCAGATCGGCTCCGACGGATCGTTGAAGATCCCGGAACGGTGGTTCGACGTGCTGCGCACGGCCCGGTCGCGTACGCCGGTCCTCGAACTGGCGCTGGCCGCATGGGCGAACGCCACCCGCTCCGCCGCGGACGGCGGCCAGCTGTTCGGTACGACGGACCCCGCCGCGGCGGCCCTCGCCACCTGCTGGCAGGGCACGACGAGTCTCCAGAACACGGTCCGACGGCTGCTCAGGACGCTGGGGGCGATGGACCTGGCCGAGGACGACACGCTCGTCTCCGGCGTCGCGGCCCGGCTCCCCGCGCTGCGCGCCGGCCACATCGATTTCTGACCTCACGCACAAGGCGGCACCGAACAGCAGCACATGCGGAGCACCGCACAACACCGCACACCCAACGCACCGGCACACCTACAAGCACGGCCCTGAACAACGGAGTTCCACCATGACGGACACCACGCGTACGGAGCCCACGGGCCCCGCCACGCGCACCACGCGCGATCTCACCAGAGCCGCCGTTTCCGGCTGGCTCGGTACGGCCATGGAGTTCATGGACTTCCAGCTCTACTCGCTGGCCGCCGCCATCGTCTTCAACAAGATCTTCTTCCCCGATGTCAGCCCGGCCATCGGGCTGATCGCCGCCATGGCGACCTACGGCGTCGGATACGTGGCCCGGCTCGCCGGAGCCGTCTACTTCGGTCGGATGGGCGACCGGATCGGGCGCAAGAAGGTGCTCTTCCTGACCATTCTGCTGATGGGCGCGTCGACCACACTCATCGGTGCGCTGCCCACCTACGCGACGATCGGCATCCTCGCCCCGATCCTGCTGGTCGTTCTGCGGCTCGTCCAGGGCTTCGGGGCCGGCGCCGAGATCGCCGGGGCCACCGTCATGCTCGCCGAGTACGCCCCCACCAGGCGCCGGGGTCTGGTCGCGTCGCTGGTGTCGCTCGGCACCAACTCCGGCACCCTGGCCGCGTCGGGGCTGTGGGCGATCCTGCTCGCCGTGCTCAGCGACGAGCAGCTGCTCGCGTGGGGCTGGCGTCTGCCGTTCCTGCTGAGCTTCGCGCTCATGATCTTCGCGGTCTGGCTGCGCCGGAACCTCAAGGAGAGCCCGGTCTTCGAGGAGCGGCCGGACGTCGTGGACGGCGTCGCGATGTCCCGTACGGAGGTCGAATCGGCCCTGTCCGAATCAGCCCTGACCGCATCAACCCTGTCTGAATCAACCCTTTCCGCATCGGCCGTGACCGCATCGGCCCGCGCCACGTCCTCCCCGGAGAAGAAGCGGGCGAGCGTCCTGGAGGCCGGGATCCGGCAGCGCAAGGGCAAGGCGTTCTTCCTCGCCCTCGGCCTGAGGTTCGGTCAGGCGGGCAACTCGGGACTGATCCAGACCTTCCTCGTCGGCTACATCGCCACGAACCTGCACGCCGACCGGGCCGTCCCGACCGACGCGATCGTCTACGGCTCGCTGCTCGGCTTCGCCACCGTGCCGCTGATCGGCCTGCTCGGGGACCGCTTCGGCCGCCGCCCGATGTATGTCGCGCTCACGCTGCTGACCATGGCCTTCGCCTTCCCGATGATGCTGCTGATCACCTCCGGCAGTACGCCCGCGCTGATGCTCGGCATGGTCCTCGGGCTCAATGTCGGTGTCCTGGGCCTGTTCTCGCTGGAGAGCGTCACGATGGCCGAACTGTTCGGCTCCCGCACGCGCTTCACCCAGCTCGCCCTGTCCAAGGAGATCGGCGGCATCCTCGCCACCGCCGTCGGCCCGGTCATCGCGGCGTCGCTCACCGCCGTCACCGGCAGCTGGTGGCCGATCGCCGCGATGCTCGTCGTCTACTCGCTCATCACCCTGGTCTCCGCGTTCCTCGCCCCCGAGACCCGCGGGCGCGATCTGGTGCGGCTGGAGGACGCGGTATGAGGGCGGTCGTCGTCCATGGCCCGCGCGATCTGCGGATCGACGAACGCACCCGTCCGGTGCCGGGCGCGGGAGAAGTCCTCGTCGCCATGGAGTGGGGCGGAATCTGCGGGTCCGATGTCGCGTACTGGAAACACGGTGCCTCCGGAACCGCCGCGCTCAGGCACCCGCTGGTGCTCGGACACGAGGTGGCCGGCCGGATCGCCGGACTCGGCACGGGCGTCAGCGGTCTCGTGGAGGGGCGGCCGGTGACCGTCCACCCGGCGGAGCCTGTCGGGGACGAACGGCTGCCCGACCGGATCGCCGGCCGTACGAACCTCCACCGGCGCATCCGGTACTTCGGGTCGGCGGCCTTCGACCCGCACACCGACGGCGGGTTCAGCGAGTACCGCGTGGTCCGTGCGGCGCAGATACGGCAGTTGCCCGACGGGGTGACCACGGAACACGGCGCCCTCGCCGAACCCCTCGCCGTGGCCCTGCACGCCGTACACCGCGCCGGAGACCTGCGGGGCAGGACCGTGCTGGTCAATGGCGCGGGCCCGATCGGAGCGCTGGTCGTGGCGGCGGCGAAGCACCGCGGGGCCGCCGCCGTGATCGCGTCGGACATCTCCGAGACGTCGCTCGCCGTCGCCCGCGCGATGGGCGCGGACCGGACGGTCGACGTCTCCGCGGGCGCCGGGCTTCCCGAGGACATCGAGGTCTCCTTCGACGCCTCGGGAGCCCCGGCCGCCCTGGGGCCGGTCCTGCGGGCGACGGCGCGCGGCGGCACCCTCGTACAGGTCGGCAACCTGCCGGGCTCGGCCGTACCCGCGGTCCTCGGGGACCTGGTGACGAGGGAGATCACCTGGATCGGCTCGTACCGTTTCGTCGAGGAGATCGACGAGGCGCTGCTCGCGATGCGGGACGGACTGGACGTGTCCCCCGTCATCAGCCACCGCTTCGGCCTCGACCGGGCGGACGAGGCGCTGGCCGTCGCCGCCGCGAGCGGAAGCAGCAAGGTCATGCTGCGGCTGGGCGGCGCGGAACCGGGAGAGTGAGCGGACCCTTTACCGGTCGCGTCGGTGCACGCCGGCAGCAGCCGGCACGGCCGCGGCCGGTGCCCACACCGCGTAGACGGTCCACGCTCCGGACGTCGTCCACGGCAGGCGGCGCCGATTCGCCGCCGGGAGCGTACGGCGTGGAGAAGGGCGTTTCGCCGGCCGCGTTCATCGGGATTCTCCCGCGAGGTACTGGACGCTCTTCGCGGTGAGTTCCATGAACGCCTCTTCCAGGGAGGCGGTCCGGGTATGGAGGTGGTGCAGCGCGATGCGGTGCTCCTGGGCGATCTCCCCGATCCGGACCGCGTCCAGACCGGTGACGGTGAGCGACTCGCCTTCCGCGTGTACGGTCGCGCCCCGCGCCGTGAGCAGGTCGCTCAGAACGGAGGCGGCGGAGGTGCCCACCGTGACGCTCTGCCGGGTTCCGCGGGCCGAGAACTCCGTAAGGCTCTCCGCCGCGATCAGCTCGCCCCGGCCGATGACGATCAACTGGTCGGCGGTGTGCTCCATCTCGGACATCAGATGGCTGGAGACGAAGACCGTGCGGCCCTCGCCGGCGAGCCGCCGGAACAGGTCACGTACCCACTTCACGCCCTCCGGATCAAGGCCGTTGAGCGGTTCGTCGAAGAGCAGCACCGGAGGATCACCGAGCAGGGCGCCCGCGATTCCGAGCCGCTGTTTCATGCCGAGGGAGAAGCCGCCGATGCGGCGCCGGGCGACCTCGTCGAGGCCGACCTCCCGCAGCACCTCGTCCACCCGGCGCCGCGGGATGCGGTTGCCACGGGCCAGGGCGGACAGCTGTGCCAGCGCGCTGCGCCCGCCGTGCACATCGTGCGCGTCGAGGAGGGAGCCGACATGGCGCAGGCCGCGTGCGCGGTCGCGGAAGGGCCGGCCGCCGACGGTGACCGTTCCGGCGGTGGGCTCGTGCAGACCGAGGATCATCCGCAGTGTGGTGCTCTTGCCGGCGCCGTTCGGTCCGAGGAATCCCGTCACCTGGCCGGGGCGCACGGTGAACGTCAGGTCTTTGACGGCTGTCGTGCCGCCGTATCGCTTCGTGAGCTCGTTGACGTGAATCACGGGACCAACGGTGCCGGTGGGCGCCCGTGTTCGTCGTCCGGCTCCGGCACACAATCGGACGCCGCGGTTGTCGCCCCAGGTTGTACGACCACGGGCCGATGACCGGAACAAGTCTGTTCCCGACTCTTGCCCGGGCTTCCGGCGCGCCCTAGTGTGACGCCCACGTACAGAGTGTCGAATCGATTCGACGAATCGATTCGACAGTCGTGAAGGGGCGGCGTGGCCACCATCAAGGACGTAGCGCGGCGGGCGGGTGTCGCTCCGAGCACGGTCTCGTACGTGCTGAGCGGCTCCCGGAAGATCTCCGAGGACACCCGGCTCGCCGTCCGCGCCGCTGTCGAGGAGCTGGGCTACCACCCGCGTGCCAGCGCCCGTACGCTGCGCAGCGCCCGCAGCCACGTCCTGGCGCTCGCCGTGCCCCGGGTGCCCGGCAAGTACCGGGGCGCGGACGGTACGTTCGCCATCGACAACAGCGACGCCGCGCGCGGCCATGGCTACGACGTCGTGCTGATCACCGATCTGGCCGGCGTGGCCGCCATGCGCCGCGTGGCCGGCAGCGGAATGGCCGACACGGCCGTGCTGATGGCCGTGGAGGAGCACGACGCGCGCGCCGCCGCCCTCCGCGAGACGGGGTTTCCCGCCGCGCTGCTCGGCCGCAGTGAGGACGCCCCCGGTCTGCCGTGGGTCGATCTCGACTGGGAGGCCGCCGTGGCCCTCGCCCTGCGCGAGACGGTCGCGGCCGGGCACCGCCGCATCGTCTTCCTGTCGTCCGCCGAGCACGAGATATCCGCCCGGCGCGGTTACGCGCTGCACGGTCTGGCCGGTGCCCGGCTCGTGGCCCGCGAGAGCACGGCCGACCTCCGGATCGTCCCCTCCAGCGGTGAGCCCGAGGAGCTGGGCCGCGCGCTGCGCGAGGCACTGGCCGCCCGGCCCGCTCCGACCGCGCTCGTGGTCCAGCACCTGATCCTGCTGCCGCATCTGCTGGACGAGATCACCGCGGCCGGGCTCCGGGTGCCCGAGGATCTGGCCGTCGTGCTCGTCGGCAGTTTCCCGGACGACGTGGGCGGCCGGCCGCTGCCCCGTATCGAACTTCCCGTGACGGAGATGTCCGCCGCCGTGGTCCGTCTCGCGGTCGGTGCCGTGGGCACGGACGGCTCCGTTCCCTCGGGAGCACCACCCCCACACCGGCTGATCGCCCCCCGGATGGCGACCGGAAGCGTGATCCGCCCTCCTTCGGAGCCGTCTTCGTGAACGGAGAGCCCACCACCATGCAACGCCCAAGACGCATACGGACGATCGCGACCGCCACGGCCGCGCTCGTCCCCCTGACAGTGGGTCTGACGGGGTGCGCCGCCACCCCCGACCCGGGCACCGTCACCGTACTCAACTCGGCCACCGACACCGCCGAGCACCATGCGAACCAGACGTTCTTCGACCGCTGCGCGAAGCCGCTGGGGCTGAAGGTCGAACAGGTCAGCGTGCCCGCGGACACGGTCGCCTCGAAGGCCCTGCGGATGGCTTCCTCGAACTCGCTCACCGACATCCTGGAGCTCGACGGCTCGGAACTGCCCCAGTTCGCGGAGACCGGCGGGCTGCGTCCGCTGGCCGAAGTGGGCCTGGATACCTCCGGTTTCTCCGACAGCGCCACCTCGCTGGGGAGCTACGACGGGACGCAGTACGGCGTGGCGCGCTCGGTGAACTCCCTGGCGCTGCTCTACAACAAGGACCTGCTGCGCGCGGCGGGTGTCGAACCGCCCACCACCTGGCCGGAGTTGCGTGCGACGGCGAAGAGGCTGACGTCGGGGAACACGTACGGCATGGCGTTCAGCGCCAGCCCCAACGCCGACGGCGTCTACCAGTTCCTGCCGTTCTTCTGGTCGGGCGGCGGTGATGAGGCTCGGCTCGGCAACGGCAAGGGCGAGGCCGCCCTGACACTGTGGAAGGACCTGCTCGGCGACAGGTCGGTGTCGAAGTCGGTCGTCAACTGGAATCAGCAGGACGTGAACGACCAGTTCGTGGCCGGCCGTGCCGCGATGATGATCAACGGGCCGTGGCAGGTGCCGGTGCTCAGCGCGCAGGACAAGGTCGACTGGGCCGTCGCCACCATCCCCGTACCCGAGGCCGGGCAGGAGGCGATCGCGCCGATCGGCGGAACGGTGATGGCCGTACCGAAGAGTGACGACAGCGGGCGCGAGCGGAACGCGGGGAAGATCCTCGCCTGTCTCAACAGCGAGCAGAACCAGCTCGCCTGGGGCGAGTCGGTGAACAACGTCCCCACCAGGGCGTCCGCCGCGACGTCGTACGCCGAGAAACACCCCGAGCTGGCCCCGTTCGTCGATCTCGTCGCCACGGCACGCTCCCGCACCGCCGAGGTCGGCACCCGGTGGCCGGTGGTCAACGACGCGCTCGCCGGTGCCTTCCAGTCGGTGCTGACCGGCGGGGCCGGGCCGGAGCAGGCGCTGAAGAACGCCCAGCGGCAGGCATCGGCCGGGGAGAAGTGAGGACACCATGAGTACCGCTGTCTCCTCCGCCGCCGCACCGGCGAGGCCCGTCGTTCCCGGCCCCACGGGGCCACACCGCGGCCGCCACTCGCTGCTGCGCTGGCTGTTCGTGCTGCCCGCGCTCGTCTATATGGCGCTGTTCTTCGGCTACCCGCTGGTGCGCAACATCGTCATGAGCTTCCAGGAGTACACACCGAGGACGTACTTCACCGGCGAGGCGCCCTTCAACGGGCTGGACAACTGGCGTGCCGTCTTCTCGAACGAGCTGTTCGCCGATTCGCTGTGGCACACCGCGGTGTTCACCGTCGGCTCGCTGGCCGGCCAGTTCACCATCGGCCTGGCGCTGGCTGTCTTCTTCTCCCGCCGCTTCCGGCTCTCGGGCGTCATCCGAGCGGTCCTGCTGCTGCCCTGGCTGGTCCCCATGGTGGTGTCCGCCGTTGTGTGGCGACGCGTGCTCGACCAGGACCACGGCATCCTCAACACCGCGCTTCGGGCCGTCGGCCTGGCCGACGGCGGGGTGCCGTGGCTGAGCAGCCCGAGTGTGGCGCTGCTCTCGGCCATCCTGGTCAACATCTGGATCGGCATCCCGTTCAACATGGTGATCCTCTACGGCGGACTCCAGGAGATCCCGCGCCAGCTCTACGAGGCGGCGTCGCTGGACGGCGCGAGCCCGTGGCGCGCGTTCCGCGGTATCACACTGCCGCTGCTGCGGCCGGTGGTCACCGTGGTGCTGGTGCTCGGCTTCATGTCCACGGTGAAGATCCTCGATCTGATCCTGGCGCTGACCTCGGGCGGTCCCGCCGACGCCACCCAGACACTGGGCACCGTCACGTACCAGCTCTCCTTCCTCCAGCTCAACTTCGGCCAGGGTGCGGTCGTCGGCAATGTGCTCATCCTCATCAGCGCGGTCTTCGCCGTGCTCTATCTGCGGGCCAACCGGGCCGACTTGGGAACGGGGAAGTGATACCGATGAAGCGGTTCTCGTCTCTGCGCGGCGCCTGGAACACCACCGCCGCGCTGCTCATCCTGGCCTTCCTGCTCTTCCCGGTGTACTGGATGCTCAACACCGCGCTCCAGCCGGAGACGAGCATCACGGCCACCGAGTGGTTCCCCACCTCGGTCAGCCTGTCCAACTTCGACGCGGCCCTCAGCGGCCAGGGAAAGTCCCTGCTGACCAGCCTCGTCGTGGCGCTCGGTGCGGTCGTGGTGTGTCTGGCGCTGGCCGCGCCCGCCGCGTACGGGCTCGCGCGGTTTGGTCTGCGGGGCGGCCGGAGCATCGTCTTCACCACGCTGATCACACAGATGGTGCCGGGCATCGTGATCGCCAACGCCCTGTACAGCGCGTATGCGGAACTCGGGCTGGTCAACTCCTATCTGGGGCTGATCCTCGCCGACGCGTCGCTGGGACTGCCGTTCTCGATCGTGCTGCTGCGCGCGTTCATGGTGTCCGTGCCCGGTGAGGTGGTCGAGGCCGCGCTGGTCGACGGCGCGAACCGGTTCACGGCTTTCGTCCGCGTCGTGCTGCCGATGAGCCGTAACGCGCTGATCACCGCGGGCCTGTTCACGTTCCTGTTCGCCTGGTCGGACTTCATGTTCGCCCTGACGCTCAACACCACCGACGACGTCAAGCCCGTCACCCTCGGCATCTACCAGTTCGTCGGGGCCCATGTCAGCGACTGGGGCGCCGTGATGGCCACCGCCGTGCTGTCGGCCGTACCGGCGGCGGTCCTGCTCGTCCTCGCCCAGAAGTACATCGCCGCGGGTATCTCCGGCGGCTCCATCAAGTAGTCGGGCTCGATCACGCGGTCGGGTCCGGCCACGTGGTCCGGCGCGGCCGTCACGCAGTCGGCCGCGCCCGCCGATATCGTTGCCCACCGGAAAGAAGAAGGCACCTCACCCTGATGAGTTCCCCTGATGACCGCCTGACGGCCGGCGCCCCAGCCGGCCCCGACGCCTCCGGATTCCCCCGTTTCCCGAGCGGCTTCCTCTTCGGAGCCGCCACGGCGAGCTACCAGATCGAGGGCGCACACGACCTGGGCGGACGTACCCCGTCCATCTGGGACACCTACTGCCGTGAGCCCGGCCGGGTCGCCGACGGCGCCACCGGCGACATCGCCTGCGACCACTACCACCGCTACCGCGAAGACGTCGCCCTGCTCCGCGGTCTCGGTGTGGACAGCTACCGCTTCTCGATCGCCTGGCCCCGTGTCCAGCCGGACGGCGCGGGCCCCGGCAATCCCGAGGGGCTCGACTTCTACGACCGGCTGGTGGACGAACTGCTGGCGGCCGGCATCTCCCCCGCCGCGACCCTCTACCACTGGGATCTTCCACAGGCCCTGGAGGACCGGGGCGGCTGGCGGGTCCGCGAGACCGCGGAACGGTTCGCCGACTACACCCGGCTCGCCGCCGAGCGGCTCGGCGACCGGGTGGACCGCTGGATCACCCTCAACGAGCCGTTCTGCAGCGCCTTCGTCGGCTACGCATCGGGCGGTCACGCCCCCGGCGCCCGCGAGGGCCGGGGCGCGCTCGCCGCCGCCCACCATCTGCTGGTCGGCCACGGGCTGGCCGTACGGGCCCTGCGCGAGGCGGGCGCCACGGACGTCGGCATCACGCTCAACCCCGATGTGCTGCTGCCCGCCACGGACAGCGCGGCCGACCTGGCCGCGGTACGGCGCGCGGAGACAATGCACAACGACGTCTGGCTGGAACCCCTGCTGGCGGGCCGCTACCCGCGGCACGAGGAGGAGACCTGGGGCGAACTGGCGGACGGCTCGTACCGGCGCGACGGTGATCTGGCCCTTGTCCAGGCCCCGTTGGACTTCATCGGCGTCAACTACTACCGGCCGATCACCATCTCCGCCGCTCCCCACCGGGACCCGGACCCGGCCACGCGCACCGCCGTGGACATCCGCGCCGAGGAGTCATGGCGCGAGGATGTGCGCCGTACCACGATGGGCTGGCCCGTCGTCCCGGGCGCCTTCACCGATCTGCTGGTGGGACTGCACCGGCGCTACCCGAACCTGCCACCGCTGCTGATCACCGAGAACGGCTCGTCCGAGGACGACGTGGCGGACGCCGACGGCCTGGTGCACGACACCGACCGGGTGACCTACCTGCGCGACCATCTCGCCGCGCTCGCCGACGCCATGGACCAGGGCGTGGACGTACGCGGCTACTACGTCTGGTCGCTGCTGGACAACTTCGAATGGGCCCGCGGCTACCGCAAGCGCTTCGGCATCGTCCGGGTCGACTACGACACCCTGGAACGCGTCCCGAAGGACAGCTACCGCTGGTACCGGGACCTGATCACCGTCCACCGTGACCGCACCCGTATCACTGGGCAGGAGCAGCACCGATGAAGTTCACCGACGGCTACTGGCTCATGCGCGACGGCGTGAACGCCTCGTTCGCCGCCGAGGTCGCCGAGACCCGCGTGGAGAACGACCGCCTCACCCTCTACGCCCCCGTCCGCCATGTCGAGAGCAGGGGCCACACCCTCAACAGCCCCCTGCTGACCGTCGAGTGCTGGTCGCCCGCCGACGGTGTGATCGGCGTCCGCTCCAGCCATCACACCGGCGGCGTCGACCACGGCCCGCACTTCACACTCACCACCGACCCGGATCACACCCCCAAGATCGACCGGGACGGCTCGGTGGTGGCCCTGACCAGCGGCGCGCTGTCCCTGCGGGTGGACACCGACGCGCCGTGGCAGCTGGACTTCAGCGCCGACGGCCGAGTGCTGACCTCGGCGGGCAGACGGGGCACGGGCTTCGTCACCACCGGCGACGGGCAGCACTACTCCCTCGGGCAACTCTCCCTGGATGTCGGGGAATTGGTCTACGGACTCGGGGAGCGCTTCACCCCGTTCGTCAAGAACGGCCAGACGGTCGACATCTGGCAGGCCGACGGCGGCACCGCCAGTGAACAGGCGTACAAGAACGTTCCCTTCCATCTGACCAACCGCGGCTACGGCGTCTTCGTCAACCACCCGGGCCGGGTCAGCTACGAGATCGCCTCCGAGTCCGTCGGCCAGGTGCAGTTCAGCGTCCCCGACCAGTCGGTCGAGTACTTCATCATCCACGGGCCGACGCCCAAGGAGATCCTCGACCGCTACACGGCGCTGACCGGCCGGCCTGCCCTGCCCCCGGCCTGGTCGCTGGGGCTGTGGCTGTCGACCTCCTTCACCACCTCCTACGACGAGGAGACGGTGAACCGGTTCGTCAGCGGCATGGCCGAACGCGACATCCCCCTCGGGGTGTTCCACTTCGACTGCTTCTGGATGCGCCAGTACCAGTGGTGCGACTTCACCTGGGACCCCGATGTCTTCCCCGACCCGGACGGCATGCTGCGCAGGCTGAAGGAGCAGGGTCTGCGGATCTCGGTGTGGATCAACCCGTACATCGCGCAGAAGTCACCGCTGTTCGAGGAGGCCCGTGAGCGGGGATTCCTGGTGCGCAAGGCCAACGGAGACGTCTGGCAGTGGGACCTGTGGCAGGCCGGCATGGGCCTGGTGGACTTCACCCACCCCGGCGCCAGGGCGTGGTACGCCCGGAAGCTGCGCACCCTCACCCGGCAGGGCGTGGACTGTTTCAAGACGGACTTCGGCGAGCGTGTGCCGACCGATGTGGTCTGGCACGACGGCGCGGACCCGGAGCGGATGCACAACTACTACACGCAGCTCTACAACGAGACCGTCTTCCAGGTGCTGACGGAGGAGCGAGGCGGGAACGACGCCGTCCTCTTCGCCCGGTCCGCCACCGCGGGCGGGCAGCAGTTCCCGGTGCACTGGGGCGGCGACTGCGAGTCCACGTTCAGCGCGATGGCCGAGTCGCTGCGCGGCGGACTCTCCCTCGGGCTGTCCGGCTTCGGTTTCTGGAGCCACGACATCGGGGGCTTCGAGGGCACGCCGACACCGGCCGTGTTCAAGCGCTGGACCCAATTCGGTCTGCTCTCCTCGCACAGCAGGCTGCACGGCAGCAAGTCCTACCGGGTTCCCTGGGAATACGACGAGGAGGCCGTCGCGGTCACCCGCGACTTCACCCGGCTCAAACACCGGCTCATGCCCTACCTCTACGAGGCGTCCCGGCAAGCGGCCCGCCACGGCACCCCGGTCATGCGCGCGATGGTGCTGGAATTCCCCGACGACCCCGCGTGCCACACCCTGGACCGGCAGTACATGCTCGGCGGCGATCTCCTCGTCGCGCCGGTGTTCACCGAGGACGGCACGGTGGAGTACTACCTGCCCGAAGGCACCTGGACCCATGTGCTCACGGGCGAACAGGTACGAGGCCCCGCCTGGCGCCGCGAGACGTACGGCTTCGACAGCCTGCCCCTGTTCGCCCGCCCCGGCTCCGTCGTCCCCTTCGGCGGGAGCACCGCCGGCGCCGTGTACGACTGGGCCGACGGGGTCACCCTGCGGATCCACGCACCGGCCGACGGAGTCCGCGTGACCACGGAGATCCCGGCACCCGACGGCTCCACCACCACGGTCTTCCACACCCGGCGCGACGGCGACGTACTGACCGTGGAAGCGGACAACGCCCCGGGCCCCTGGCACGTACTGCTCGCGGGCCCCCGGCCCCAGTCCCTGACCGCGGCCCGGGGCGCGACCTCACTGACGACACGGCTCAGCTGAGTTGACGGGGATCTCACCGAGGTTCGCGCCTCCCCGGATGCCGGTACCCATGGTCACCACGCGCACACCGGCCACCAGAACTATGGTGTCCCGCCAACCGCGCGGGAATGGTGACCACGCTGCCTCGGCATCCGCTCCCCAACGCCCAGCTCCCTCAAGCGCATCGAGGACGAACTCCTCGGCCTGCGCTGGGATGACCTCGACCTGGCCGAAGGAACCGCTAACATCCGCCGCCCCCTCCAGCGCACCAACTTCGGCGGGCCTGACCGCTCTCCCGACCAAGACCCAGAGTTCCGAAAGCCGCATCGCCCTGCTCACGCCGTGCCTGCGCCCCCTCGAACAGCACCGCAACCGACAACTCCAGGAACGCGAGGCAGCGGGAGCGGGCTGGAAGGACAGCGGCTACGTCTTCACCCGCCCCGACGGCGCCCCGATCGAAGGGTCCACCCTCACACGACACTTCAACACCCTGCTCCGCCAGGCCCTCAGCCTCCAAAGCCACGCCATCGACACCCTCGGCAACGCCCTCAACCCCACCGACACCCCCGACGATCCACCCACCGTTGCCGTCAAACACCACAGAAGCCCCACCAAAAACAAATCTTGGTGGGGCTTCTGACCGCTCTGAAGAGGACATGCGCCCGAGCGCTGTCACTCAACCGAATCTATCGGTCGTATGGTGGTTCGCCAAGCGCATGAATGAGACGATTGACCACTTCATTGACAGTGAAGTCCCACCCAGTCAGGTGCTGCCCACTCCAATTAATCCCTACTCGGAAGTCATCCTTGGCTAGATCCGGCAACGCCGCGCTTCGCCAATGATCCAGCGGCATTGAAACAGCACGAAATTGAGGACCCCATAGCTGAGCAGCGCGCTGCGCTCGAGCCTCCGATGACCAATAGGGAAATGCTGGTCGCCCAGAACTTGAGGCCGGCGTCGGACTGCCGTGCTCATCTCGAACCCACCAAATGGTACGAGTCTGAACGATCTCGCGGAAGAAGGCCGCCGCCTGCGCCCCACTTGTGCTCACTTGAATCCTCCTAGATCGTCCCGCCTTGAGCAGCACGATTGAGCGCGGCGGCCAGAGGGCACTGGCGCCACGTCCGTCCGCAGCGTTAGTAACCGGGCGGGAGTCTACGGTATCCTCCGGGATCCATAATTGCATGATCCTTTGGCCATCGCGGAGTCAGCAACATACCACCATCCCGCTCGGGAATAGGTTCATGGCTCAGCTCCATTGATTCCCACGACCCGTCCGAACGCTGCCTCTGTGGCGCCGATCCCCGCTTCATACGATCGATGTTCGCGGCACCGTATTGGTCTGCGGCGCCCGGCTCCGCCGCTTCGTTCTTCCAAAATCGCTTACGCATGGTGGACAAGGATGGGGCGACGCCACCCCTATTGGGCTTGGAATAGTCTTCGCCCAATTTCCAACGCCCACCGCAGTTGCTGTTATGCACGAGGACCGGCGTCTCGCCCGCCAGCACATAGTACGTGTGCTACGCGGTACCCCTCTACCTGCTTTTTTACCTGCTTTTTCGCAGGTCAGCGCGGGATTTGCGTTCCGCTGGTGTCCGTGGTTGTGCGTGGAAATCCGTGGGTGTTGCCGTCGCTACTGCCGTCAGGAGCGACGGCCACGCGGTCGCGCTGCCGCTGGCCTGGTGTCGGTGCAGCGGGATTCTACTGCCACGCGCCAGTCTCGGCACGGACGAGAGCGCGGACGGTCTGCTCGTAGAGCTGGTGGCCGCTCTGGGCGCAGTGTCCGGCGATCCAACGGGTCAGCTCGTCCGGGGTGTTCAGCGTGCCCGAGGTGGCGCCGCAGTTGTGCTTTTCGCCGTTGACGCAGACCGCCTCGAACGTTGGCAGCGCCAGGGGGTCGGGGACGGTGGTCACGTGGTACTCGCGGAAGCGGTAGCGGCCCCGAGAGGAGTTGCGTTCTGGTGCGCCGACGTTCGGAGAGTCAGGCATCCTCGGTCGCCTCTTCCTGATCCGGGATGCGGTGTCCGCGCGATTCCGCGACCCTGAGCGCGTCCGTCAGGGCTTCTGTCAACCGGCGGGCCAGCCAGCGGTATTCGGTCGCCGACAGGGTTTTCGTGCCGGGTGCCGTGGCGTCGCGGGCGTACTCCAGCAGTTCCTGGCCCATGCTGAGCTGTGCCGTCTCGATGCTGTCGGCGAGGGTGGAGAGGTAGCCCCGGCCGTCGGTGCTCAGGTAGCAGGGCTTCCCCTCCGGGCTGGTCCACGGCAGTAAGCGGGGGCCTCCCCCGCCCGACGCGGCGTCGTACAATTCTCTGCGACGCATGCGGTCGGCATCGCTCCTGGGCTGGCTCACTGGGCACCCCCGGCCTGGGTCACTGATAGTGGACACACCGACCGTAGGTACTGACTGACTGTCACCCCAGGTGCGAGTCATGGCAGTTCGCGACTCTTGGTTCACGAACTGCCACGCTGCGTGGCAGCTACCCGACGACGCCCAGGTAGTCGGCCATTTCGCGCATCTCCGTGGTGAGGGTGCGCTTCCGCTTGCCGAGGATCTCCTGCATGGTCTCGGCGGCCCCGTTCTGGTGCCGCAGCCACTGCGGGGCGGCTTCCCTGGCGCGGGTCAACTCGTCCATGGCGGCGGACAGGTCGCCGGTCCGGGTGTGGGCGCGCGCCACATCGAGGGTGAAGCGGTTCCCGTCGTTGGTGCTGGGCCTGCCCAGGCGCTTCCATGCCTTGGGCGACAACTCCTCCTGCTCGCCTGCCTTGCGCACCACCGCGCGGGCGTCGCCGATGACCAGGGAGTCTTCGAGTGCCTTGACGGCGACGGTGACCGGCCCGAAGACGGACCAGTGCCGGGTGATATTGCGATGCGCTGTCCCGACTGCGGTTGCCGCGACCCGGGCGGCCTGACGGTACGCCTTCGCCTCGTCGGGACGGTTGTTCCTCGCGGCTGCGGCGGCGGCCTCCATCGCCAGGCCGCCCCACACCGCGTAGTGGTCCGGCTCGGCCCCAGTGATCTTCGGTTCCACCGCGTCCATGCTCTGGGCGGCGACCTGTTCCGCCTCGTCCAAGCGGCCCTGGCGCACCAGCAGCCAGCACATGCCGCCGACACCTGAGCCTGCCGCAAGCATGTCTCCGGCCCGACGGGCGTCCATGATGGCGCCGTGCAGAGCGGCGTACGCGATGTCGTACTGCCGTACCTGGGTGAGGTAGGTGCCGGCCAGACGCAGCGCCTCGGCGCGGGCCAGCAGGGCCTGCCGGTGCTCGTCCCCGCTGCCGTAGTAGGCGACGGCTTGTGCGGCATCGCGCAGCAGGCCGGGCAGTTGGGCCGCGACGCTTTTGTAGCTGTCGGAGAAGTACAGCACCCGTGCGTCTTGCAGCGTCCGCCGGAAGGTGCGCAGGTTCGGTTCCTCGCCCACGGCTTCGGCATCCTGGTCCACCAGTCCGACGGCCGGGGTGAGGACGGCGCGGAGCTGGATCAGATTGACCCGGTTAGGCTCCTCGGTCCGCCCGACGGGCTCCGGGGCATCGGACGCCATCAATGCGGCGGTGGTCACCCTCAGCGCTCGGGCGAGAGTGTGCAGGGTCTCCATGCGGAGAGTGCCGCCCTGCTCGGCCTTGCGTACCGTGCCCGTCGATACGCCTGCGGCGTGGGCCAGTTCCTCCTGGCTCATCCCCGCGCGACGCCGGTACTTGCGGACGTTGTCGGCCAGCTCCGTAGTCATCAACTCACCACCTCCCACTCCACGGTACGCCCGACCGGCACATCAGCCGGGGACGATCCAGCAGACATCCACCCACAGGAGTGCCCCACCACGTGGCGAGCCGGAACACAGGCAGAATCGGGGCCTGAGCGGGAGGGGGTCCCTCGTCGGTCGGGCAGCTTCGCCGGACCAGGGTTCCCCGGGGGCCGCCAAGGCTCACACCGTGACGCGTGCGCTCGGCCTTGGCGGCCCCCGGGGGTTCCTGGTACGCCTCCGGTGACCGGTCGGCGAGGGACCCCCTCCCGCGACCCCGACCCCACACCACGACGAAGCCGCACCCGCAAGTCGGCCCCCTGCCCCTCAGAGAGAGGGCCGGGGTCTGGGGCAGGGCCCCAGGATGGTTCGCTGTGCTGGCTGTTGCGCGCCCGGACCGGTGGGGCCGTCGCCAGCGGGGCGGAGACAGGAGCGGGCGGCGGCCCCGCAGGGCCGGAGCGCGCGCGGGCCGCGCCAGCGGACCGCCTTGATCAAGTAAAGAAACTCTGAACAGCTCGCCCCGTGCTGCGCGTGCCCCGTGCTGCGTGTTCTGCCGCTCCGCCGGGTGCGGCCGGTTCAGCGGCGGCGTCTACTTTCGTTCAGCCGGTCGTGCAGGCGCTGGGCTTTGGCCGCGGCCTCTTCTGGCGTGTAGTTGCCGCTGAGGCGCTTGCGTTGTTCCATGACGGCGCGCATGGCGTCGCGGTGGGCGGTGGCGGCTTCGAACTCAGTGCTGGCCTTGGTGAATCGTTCCTCGGCGGCGGCGAGTTCGGCAGCCACTTCGTCGTCACTCTTTCCGCTGAGCCGCACCGCTTCCTCGTCCGCACGGCGCTGCGCCGCCATTTCCTCCAAACCCTCGTCGTAGCGCTTGAGGAACTGATCGCGCGGGCTGAGCTGGCGAACGAAGACGCCCCGGCCTTGCACGGAATAGATCAGCCCCTCCTCCTTGAGGACCCGTAGGGCGTTCTGTGCGGTGGAGTTGGCGATGCCGTACTGGGTTTGCAGGTCGCGGGCGGACGGGAGCTTGGCACCGGGCGCGAGCCGGCCGTCCTGGATCTGCTTGCGGAGTTCGTCCGCGGTCCGCACGTACGGGGGGCGCGGATCGTCGGCAGGACTGTCTGCGGTCTGCCAACCGCGTCGGAGGTCGCCGAGACCGATGTACTCAGGATCGGACTCGCCTGGATCGATCTCATCTTCTACTTCGGTACCCACCTCCGCTTCGGTGGGCACCGCCGGCTTTGGTGCTCGGACGTAGCTGCCCCGGCCCAGGACCGAGTAGATCAGCCCCTCCTCCTTGAGCAGCCGCAGGGCGTTTTGGACCGTGGAGCTGGCGATGCCGAAGCGCTTTTGCAGCTCGCGCGCGGCGGGGAGCCGCTCGCCTGGGCGCAGCTCGCCGTCGTGGATCGCGGCGCGCAGGACGTCGGCGGCCTGGACGTATGGCGGCCGGGGGTCCTCTCCCAGGGGCAGCTTCATGGCACGAGGGTAGCGGGGCCAGCACTCGCGGCACACCCGGGCGTCCTCGGCGTTCTAGCTGTATCGCTGTAGCGATACGCATCGAGTGTTGCGGGTGTAGCGAGTGTGCCGCTATGGTCATGGCGAGTCGATCAAGCGGCTCCATCGAACGAGGATGTGATGGCATGGCCATGACCCGTATCCGTGTTGCCCTGCTGCCGTCGGCGTTGTGCATCGCGGGCACCGACCCGGCGCTGAAGATCAAGGACCAGCAGACCGGAGAGGTCGCCACCGACCGGGAGACCGGTGCGTCGCTGTACACGGTGACGGTGATGCTCATGGAGGAAGGCCGGGCCGAGGTTCTGAAGATCACGGTGCCGGAGACGGGCCTGGCGGCCGGGCTGAAGCCGGGTGCGATGGTGCGGCCGGTGGAGCTGTTCGCAACTCCGTGGGCGCGGATCTTCAACGGACAGCTCTCCGACGGCGTCGCCTACAGGGCCGCCCGCCTGGAGCTGGTGACGGTGGAGGCGGCCCAGTGATCCGCTTCGAAAACTCCGTACCAGAGCGGGAGTTGTACCCGCTCAGCCCCCTGCCGGGGACCGAAGGCAAGGCCACGTTCGCAGCCTCGTCTGCGGTGCTCGATCTGCTCGGCCTGAACCCGGAGCAGGCGGCCCGCCTGGACCTGGGTCATGTGCTCCACCTGATACACGAAGAGGGGGCATGACATGGAAGCCATCGCGGGATACACGTCGTACGCGCTGCCGATCGCTACTGCGCTGGTCGGTGTGTGGCTGCTGGTGACGGTCGTGCGCTACGTGCATGCCGACCGAGGCACACGGGTGAGTATGCGGCAGGCCGTCCGGGTGCGCTGGGGCTGGGTACGGCTCGCGCGGATGGCCGGGCTGACGGTCACCGACAGGACCCCGGGCCTGCTCGCGCAGATCACCGCACAGAAGGACGGCCCCGCCCCCGCGCCTCGGGTGCTGACTCCCCGGATCAAGGTGAAGCCGGACCGGTTCGGCGTGGTCGTGCGAGCGAAGACTCTGCCGCAGGTCGGGCTGGAGGAGTACCAGAAGGCGGCGCGGTTCCTGGCGGACGCCTGGCGGTGCACGCGGGTCTCCGTCCTGCCGGACGGCCCCGGCCGAGTAGTGATCCGGGGCGTGCGCTCCGACCCCCTGACCACGCCGACCGGGCATCGGCCCACCGGCCGCCCGCCCACGGACCTGACGCGTTGGGAGCTGGGCGTGGACGAGTACGCCGCCAAGGTGTGCGTGTCCTTGGCCAACGTGCCCGGCGTGACCGTGGCCGGCGCCCCCGGCGCGGGCAAGACCTCGACCGTCAACAAGTTCGTCTGCGACTTCGCACCCTCCCCGGCCGTGCAGATCGCGACTGCGGACGGCAAGGTGTCACGGGCCTCGGAGGGCGACTACGCCGACCTCGTCAAGCGGATGTTCGCGTTCTGCGGGGACGACCTCGACGAAGCCAACGCACTGTTCAAGCGACTGGTGGAGCTGCGTCGACGCCGGTCCTCGACCATCCGTGACGTACTGGGCGTGAAGAACATGTGGCACGTCGGCCCCTCGCCGCAGTGGCCGCTCACGGTCCTGATCATCGACGAGGCGCACACCTTCTTCCGCGAGTGCAAGGGCAGCGACGCCGAGACGAAACGTTTGGGCGCGCTGACGGCGGAGAACGCCCGGCTGGTGGAGGACCTGGTCAAGAAGGGCCGCAGCGTCGGCATCCTGGTGATCCTCATCAGCCAGAAAACCACCGGCGACGCCCTCCCGACCTTCATCCGCGACGTGTGCCCCATCGGGCTGTCCTTCGCGCAGAAGACCGTGGAAGCCGCGGTGGCCGCGCTGGGCGACGACATCCGCAACTGGCCCGACGCCAGCCGGGTCACCTTGCAGGACCCCGCCTACGTCGGCGTCGCGGTGATGGCCATGCAGGGCCGCCCCGGCTACACCCGCATCCGCACCCCCTACGTCTCAGACGCCGACGCGGCCCGCGTCGCCGAGGGCACCTCTGATCTGACCGCCGACCCGGACCTGTGCCTGGACGCCCTCCTCGACTCGACCGGCCGGACGTTCCCCGACGACGAAGGACCGGGCGGCGCCCCTGCCCCGCTCGTCAAGTAAACCGAACGACCCACACCAGAAAGGAGGTTGAGGACATGGCGGAGGAACGGTTCACCCGGCGCACCGTGACCGTGGTCATGGCGGTCATCGCGGCCCTGGCCTTCGTCTTCTCCTTCGGCAACGTCTGGGCACTCGCCCTGCGGCTCGGTGTTCCCCACCCGATCGCGCCGCTGATCGCCCCCATGGTGGACCTGTCCGTCGTCGGGCTCCTGGTCGCGCTACGGTTCCTGGCCCTGCGCGGCGTGTCCAAGGCGGAGTTGAAGGCCGGTACCCGGCTGCTGCACCTGTGTGGCCTGCTCACCCTCGCCCTGAACACCGCCGAACCGCTACTGACCGGACGCTACGGCCGGGCCTGCCTGGACACCGTCGCCCCGCTCCTGCTGCTCGGCTGGGGCCACGTCGGCCCCGCCTTCCTCGCCCAGTTCCACACCCTCACCCACCCCACCCCGCACCTGGAGGCCGCCACCCCCATCTCTGCACCAGTGCCCGACGAAGCACCCCCACCCGAGCCCCCGACGCCCGCCCCGGCTCCTGCCGCCGCTCTGCCCGTCGCCGTCGCCAAGACGCCCCGGCCCGTCTCCGCCCCGGCCCTGCCGGTCGCCCTGATCGACTCAGCCCGGCGCATCGCGGACACCCACCACGCCGAGCACGGAACACCCATCACCGCCGCCCACCTGGGCACGCGCATGGGCGTCGCCCTGCCGGTGGCCACCGCCGCACTCGCTCAGCTCTGAGTCCCGGCCGCCCCCAGGCAATTCCCCCTCTCTGAACCCACGCCCGCCAACGGGTCTGGTTCGCCATGCCCCGAGCAGCACCAACACGCCTACAGATCCGGCTGGTTGCTGCTCGGGGCCACCCACCCGAGCAGAAGGGACACGCCCCAAATGGTCACCCTGGACCTGCGCCACGTGGCAAGCCCCGCCGTACGGGACCTGCTCCACCTCGTCAACCACCCCGACTTCGACCGCGCACAGCAGCAGATCGAACACCTCGGCGGCTGCACCGAACCCGTCCGCCTGACCGGCCACACCACCACCGTCGACACGGCGACGGGTGAGGTACTGCGCTCCTACACCACCGCCGCCGAACCCACGGGCAGCCTGCTCACCGCGTGCGGCAACCGCCGCGCCTCACGCTGCCCGGCCTGCTCCCGCCTCTACGCCGCCGACACCTACCACCTCATCCGCGCCGGCCTCTCCGGCGGCAAAACCGTGCCCGACACCGTCCGCACCCACCCCCGCGTCTTCACCACCCTCACCGCCCCCTCCTTCGGCCCCGTCCACAACCGCCCCACCACCCCCGGCGGCGACATCCGGCCCTGCCGCTGCCGCAAGCTCCACGAACCCACGGACGCCCTGATCGGGACGCCGCTGAACCCCGCGACGTACGACTACGCGGGCGCGGTCCTGTTCAACGCCCACGCCTCCGCCCTGTGGGCCCGCTTCACCATCTACCTGCGCCGGGAGATCGCCGCACGACTCGGCATGACCCAGAAAGCCGCCCGCGCCGTCCTGCGCGTGTCCTTCGCCAAGGTCGCCGAGTACCAGAAGCGTGGTCTGGTCCACTTCCACGCGGTCATCCGGCTCGACGGCCCCGACGGCAGCACCCAGCCCCCGCCCCCGTATGCCACCGTCGCCGTGCTCGCCGACGCCATCCGGGCCGCAGCCGCTCGCGTCCGGGTCACCGTCGTGTCGGACGCGATCGGGGAACGCGAACTCACCTGGGGCGAACAGCTCGACGTGCGCGAGATCGCCGCCTTCGGTACCGACGCCGAACTCACCGATCAGGCCGTCGCTGCCTACGTGGCCAAGTACGCCACCAAGTCCGCCGACGCCTCCGGCGCCCTCGACCGCGCCCTGTTCTGCCGTCCCTGCCAGGGACGCGGCGCCACCCTCCTGCCTCACGGAACCCCGCTCCCCTGTACCACCTGCGACGGCACTGGGCAGGCCCGGCCCCTGCCCCGCCTCGCCGTCGCCCAGCACATGCGCCAGATGATCCGCACCTGCTGGGAACTGGGCAAGCTCGCCGAGTTCGCCGATCTCAAGCTCTGGAAGTGGGCGCACATGCTCGGCTTCCGGGGCCACTTCTCCACCAAGTCCCGCCGCTACTCCACCACCCTCGGCGCGCTGCGCGACGCCCGCCGCGCCTGGCGTACTGAACAGGCCCGCGCCCGTGCCGGCCTGCCCGAGTCCGACCCGACGACCACGCTTGTCGTCGGGCGCTGGGACTACCTCGGCTCTGGTTACAGCCCCGGCGCGGCCCTCCTCGCCGTCGACGTCTGGCATCGCAGTGAACTGGAAAGGCAGTTCGCGGCCGAAGGGGGTTGCTGATGACCTCGCCCCCGCTCGCCGTCCTTCACGCGGAGGTGACCCCGGCGCTGGAGCTGCTCACGGTGCCCCAGGTGATGGCCCGCCTTCAGCTCGGCCGCTCCGCCGTCTACGACCTGCTCCGCTCCGGACAGCTCGCCTCGATCACCCTCGGCCGCGCCCGCCGAATCCCCACCCACGCCCTCACCGACTTCATCCGCACCCGCCTCGAACAGGAAGCCGCCTGATGACCACACCCCGCGACACCCCCGCCTCCCGCCGCGTCCGCGCCAACGGCGACGGCACCGTCTACCAGCGCAAGGACAGCCGCTGGGAAGCCGCCGGATACGTCCTCGCCCCCGGCAACACCCGCCGCCGCGTCCGCGTCTACGGCACCAGCCGCAAGGAAGCCCTCGCCAAGCTCACCGAGAAGATCGCCAACAGCAACCGCGGCCTCCCCATCCCGTCCGCTCAGGGCAGCCTGGCCGCGTACCTGACGTACTGGCTGGAGGCCGTTGCCGTCCACCACCTCCGCGAGAACACCCACACCCGCTACTCCGCCTGCGTGAACAACTACCTCATCCCCGGCCTGGGCAAGAAGAAGCTCACCAAGCTCACCGCCAAGGACGTCCGCACCTGGCTCAACCAACTCCGCACCACCTGCCAGTGCTGTGCCCGCAACATCGACGCCGGCCGCGATCAACCCCGTTGCTGCGCCACCGGAACATGCTGCTCCAAGCGGCTCTCCCCGCTGACGCTGACCTACATCCACTCCGTACTCAAGTCCGCCCTGGAACACGCCGTGCGCGAGGAGGAGACCCCGCGCAACGTCGCCCGCAACGTCCGCACCGGCACGCCTCGGCCCCGACGCTTCGAACCACTCACCGCTGAAGAAGCCCGCCAGTTCCTCGCCGCCGCGAACGAACACCGGCTGCACGCCCTGTTCGAACTCGCTCTCCACACCGGGCTCCGCAAGGGCGAACTCCTCGGTCTCCGCTGGGAAGACCTCAACCTCGACCGGGGCACCGCTGCCATCCGCCGAACATTGCAGCGCACCAACACAGACGGCCTCACCGCTTTGCCAACCAAGACTCGGGCCTCCGAGCGCCGCATCGCCCTCCCTGACCGCTGCATCCAGTCGCTGAAGCACCGCCACGAAGAGCAGCAGCGCGACCGTGACACGGCGGGCGCCGAGTGGCAGCACAACGGGTACGTGTTCACCACGCCGCAGGGAAGAGCGATCGACCCGACCAACCTCACCCGGACCTTCACCACACTCCTCCGTAAGGCCGGCCTCCGCCGCATCCGCTTCCACGACCTCCGACACTCCACCGCCACCCTGCTCCTGGAACAGGGCGTCGAACTCGTCGTGATCAAGGAACTCCTCGGCCACGCCCACATCGGCGTCACCGCCACCGTCTACGCCCATGTGCGACTCCGCCTCCAGCGCCAGGCCATAGACACCCTCGGCACCGCCCTTGACATCCCTGGCAACGACGAGTCGACCCGCGACAACGGCGATGACCCGCCGCTGTGCGGAGCCACCGTCCACTGACGTTGCCGTCAGCTACTGCCGTCACTCACCGCAGAAGCCCCGCCAGGACACACCTGGCGGGGCTTCAATTTTGCTACTGCCATCCAACACGTGGATTGCAGGATCGGGCCGTGAGGCTACACCTCACCCTCCAGCCAACGATCGAATGGTGCGGCCTCCGACAGGTCGGACTTAATCGCCTTCAACCCCCGCGCGAAGTCTTCGGCCAATTTCGAGAGCATCGCGACTAGCTCACTTTGCGCAATGCTCTCGAACTCTGGGTTTGGAACCCAATTGGTCCGCGACTCGCAGTGAATCATCACCAGGTCCTCGCTTGGACGGAAGGTCAAAGTCCTCTCGATACCCTGAGAGTAGAGATCCACCTCGACTTCGCGACGTTCACGCACACCCGCTATCAGCGACGGGAACTGCTCCATGAAGGCAGACAGATCATATCCGATATCGAGCGGCCACTCATCGTTCCCGAAACCGCCAATGTGGAATCTGCTGCCTCCAGCATCGGAGAGAGCGCTACACGCCTCCATGACGAGGGTTTCGTAATCGTCACCCGGCTCCAGACTTGCTAGAGCAGGAGCCGCAGCACCAGACTGCACGGCCGGATTGAACGACACAGAGAAGCTCATCTCTCCAGCCTCCTAGTTCGGGCCAATAATCGGGAATCCCGTCTTGTACAGTCCATTTGGACTCGGGACGATGGTAGCTGCCCGCGCTTGGACGATACTCCCATCCGGCATGATTACCTGCCCCAACCCATCCGGAATGCGCACCGACCTGGGACCGGCCCCTTCGACATGGAGTCCCTTCAAGAACCCTGCAGCGCCGTCATTATCCAGCCATTGACCCTGCTGATTCCCGGTACTACGAGCGCGATCGGTCAGAGCCTTCGTGTTCTTCGCTCCGGCACCATGAGTCTTGAATGTGTGCCCCCACGTCTTCACGCTATTGGCGGCCCAATTTGTGCAGTTGCTGTTGTGAACGAGTACCGGAGTCTGCCCCGCCAGCACATAGTACGTGTGGAGGTCGTCCACGGTGAGGTTATAGGTCCGAGCATGCCTGGTGGAGGCTCGGTTCGCCGTGACGATCACCGTGTCGCCGTCGTCGGTGAGCAGCGTCATGCCGGGCTTGAGTTCGGCTGCTCCGAGCCAGGCCTTCTCGGAGGGTGACCAGAAGGGGTGCTCGTAGGTCGCCGTAAGTTGCTCGATGCCGGCGTCGGTCGCGATGGACAGGGTGTTGAAGTGCTTGTCGTCCTCGGTGACGATGAGGCGCGTTACCTCACGAGGTCCCGACTCTCCCGTCTCGGGGTCGGTGGCCTGCACGGTGTCACCGAGTTCGATGTCTTCGATGTCTTTGGTCGTTCCGTCGGCCATGAGCACGTCGGTGCCGGCCAGGAAACATTGGTTGCACCCGGATCCCCGGTTACTGCTCCTCCCCTTCCCTCCGGCCGCCCTTACGCCCCCGCCCGGCCCTTGCGCGAATATTTCCGACATACCGGCGATAATTGCTGTTTTACGGAGTTCGGCTCCGTCGGGGCACTTTACGTCGCCGCACGCAAAGGCGGCCAGGTTGGCGAGTGTGTACGGATCCGGGTATTCCTCCAGGCACTCAAGATCACCCCCGCACCACTTCTCCACACGGTTGTAGAAGGTTTTGATGAATGCCTTAGTGACCTTCGGGGTCCAGTTGACGGGGATTTTCAGCCCCGCGTACACATTGATGTGCCCATCGCCGTCATTGTCTTTGTTGTTCGAGCTTTCGTTCCACCAGGCCCCTGCACCGTTAGTGGTGGTTTCACCGCCTCCACCACTGCCTTTGCCTTTGCCTTTGTCTTTGCCTGGGCCGTAGCCTTCCTCCCAGGCTTCGCCGCCCCCCGTGCACTCGAAGGTGATACCGCAGACGGTCCCACCAGGGTCCCTGAGGCCGCTCGGGTCGCTGTGGGTGAGAGGTGTGTTATGGGCGTAGCTGTAGCCGCTGAGGGATTCGGGGTCGCTCGTGTCGAGGAGCGGGTCGATGGAGATGAAGCGGCCTATGGCCGGGTCGTATTCGCGGGCGCCCAGATGGGTGAGGCCTGTGGCCTTCGTGTCGTCGGTGCCGCCGACGAAGCCCCTCGTACCGGGCCAGGCCTTGGGGGTGTCGCCGCGGGGTGCGCCGAAGGGGAGGGCGCGGCGCTGAGTGAGGGACAGGTCGGCGGCGTTAATGGCGAGTTGACCGGTGCCGTGGTGGTCGGCGATGGTGAAGGACCAGGTCCCGTCGTCGTTCTGGACTCCGGCGTGTCCGCCGCCGAGTTCGACGTAGCGGGTCGCCTTCGCCTTGTCCGCACCGTTGGGCAGGACGACCTCGGTGTGTCCCAGGTAGAGCGTGGTTTCCGTACTGGTGCGGCCGATGAGTCGGTTACCGTCGGCGTCGTAGAGGTAATCGGTGGTCTTGGTACCTTCGGTGACCTTGGAGAGATGCCCTTCGGCGTCCCAGGTGAGTTTCTGACCTGGGCGACCGGTGGTGTTCCCCGTCTGGTCGTACGAGTAGTTGTCCGTGCTCGTGCCGGTGGACGTGGTGTTGGTGACGGAGGTCAGTGAGTGGGCCAGCGGCTTGCCCGCTCCGGGGTAGGCGTACGTCCGTTTGATGTCCTTTGCCGTATCACCGGCCGGGTTGTGCTGAGTTTCGGTCGCGCGGTTGCTGGCCTTGTCGTAGGTGAAGCTCTGCCAGTACGGGGCGGGGCCGGTGATCTTGCCCGCCTCCGGGGTGGCGGTGCACTGGGTTGTGTTCTGTGTCCACGCTTCTGTCAGGCGGCCGAGGTAGTCGTAGGTGAAGCACTGGTTGTCGGTTCCGGTGCGCGAGACGTCGGCCATCGACAGGACGTTGCCCGCCTCGTCATAGCGGTAGTTGACGTTGCGGTCGACGCCGTTCTGCTCCTCGCGGTCCACGCGCGAGCTGGCGAGCCGCTGGGTACCCCACTCGTAGGTGTTGTTGACTTGGGTCTTCTTGCCGCCGTCGGCCAGGTTCATGGCGTACTGAAGCGGTTTGCCGGTGAGGCTATAGCTGATGCTGCTGCTGATCCCCTGGCCGAAGGTGCCGGTGAGACGCAGAGTCCGGTCGTCGTAGCCGTACGTGATCGCGGAGCCGGGCAGGGAGCCGGCCGCGGAGTAGCTGACTCCTGACAGCAGCCCGGACGGCTTGTAGAGACTGCCGGCCTGGTAAGTGCCCTCGAGCTTGCCCTCGGCGGCGGGGATGACGACGGCTGTCTTGATCGCTCGGTAGAGCTCGTCGTAGCTGGTGACTTTGGAGGTGTACTCCTGGCCGCCGCTGTAGCGGGTGGATTCGGCGAGTTGCCCCTTGGCTCCACTGATGGTGTCGTACACCCATGCGGCGCGCAGGGTGCCCGTGGCCGAACCTTCGCGCAGTGAGGTCTTGCGGCCAAGGTTGTCGTAACCGCTGACGAGGGTCGTGCCGCGCGCGTCCGTGGAGGAGATGAGCTGGCCGCGGTCATCAAAGACGCTCGTCGTGGTGCCCTTGTCCGGGTCGACGGTCTTGGTCTGGCGGCCGAGTTGGTCGTAGGTGAAGGTCCAGTCGGCGCCGGCCGGGCCGGTCATCTTCGCCAGTTCACCACGGTGTGTGTAGGCGTAGGACGTGGTGTCGTAGGGCGCGTCGGCACTGCGCTGGTGGTGTTGGAGGAGTTGGGTGGTCCGGCCTCTGGCGTCGACGACCGCGGTCGTGGCGACGCCGCCGACCGGAGGGATGATGGTGCTGCGGTCGCCGCTGTAGAGGGTCTTGATGGTGTTGAGGACAGTGCCGCCCTGGCCGTCTCCGGCGATCTGACGGGTCTCGGTCGCCCGCCCCAGTCCGTCGTAGGTCGTGCGGGTCTGGGTCTCTACCGACAGGGCATCCTTGGGCACGAACAGTTCGCGCGACGGTGCGCCAACGATGTAGTACGGCGCGAACGTCTCTGCGGTCTGTCCGCGCTCGTCGTAGAAGACGTCGGTAAGGATGCTGCCGCCGTCCGGTCCGGGCGTCTGGGTCTGACGCTCGCGGAGGAATCCGTCGTAGAGCGTGTAGGACGTCAACTGCCCGCCCTTGTTGTCGAGGACCTTGGTGGCAACGACGGTGGGCTTGCCCTCCTCGATGAGGTAGCTGAACCCGTAGCTGGGAGTCTGAGTGTTACGCCGGTCGGCGAGCCAGACCTGTGTCGTGCGGCCGAGCGCGTCGTACGTGGACTCGGTGACCTTGCCGTTGGTGTCGGTCAGCTTCACCGGTAGCCCTCGGGGTCCGAGGTCCTGCGTGGTGGTCTGGGCGGTGGAGGTGTCCCCCGCCTTGGCGGGCGGGGTGGTGCTGCTGACCTGGGTGGGCAGGCCGGTGGCCGGGGTGAAGGCCGTCGTAGCCGTACGGCCGTCGCCGCGGACGCTGCGTACCGGTACGTCGTCGCCGACTGCCGTGACGTTCGCGGTGAGGTCGGTGGTGGTGAGTACGCGTCCGTAGGTGTCGTAGGTGGAGCCGCTCTCCAGGTAAGTGGCCATAGTGCCGTTGTGGCTCTTGAGCGTCGCCGTGGCAGTGACGTCGCCCTTGGTCGGGGCGGCATCGTAGGCGCCGCCGTCGTAGGCGGTTCGGACGTCACTGAGGACGTCCTTCGTGCGGTCGGGTGTGGCGGCACAGGTCGCGGCGACGGTTTCGACGCGGGAGACCCTGTTGAGGAGGTTGTCGCCGCCGTCGGCCGCGTAGCTGGTGCGGGTGCACTGGTTGTCGGAGATGGTGGCGTGGTCTCCGAGGTCGTGGACCTCGATGACGCGTCCTGCGACGGTGTCCCGCTTCGTGGCGGTGGAGGTGACGCGCCAGGATGCCCCGGCCCCGTTGTCGAGCGACTGCCACTTCTTCGTGCTGGAAGTACCGGTGAAGTTGGCGGTCACCGTGCCCCAGTCACGTACTTTCTTCGCTGTTTCGTGATACCAGGGTCTGCTGACCGATTTGGCGAGAACCTTGCCGTCGGGCTTGTCGAATGTGACCGTCTTGTAGCTGAGGCCGGCCACGGAGGGGTGATCGGTGATCGGATCACCCTCGCCGTCGCCCAGAGAGACGGACACGGACTTGGTGCCACCGCTGATGTTCTCGCGGTCGCCGTCCATGCCCCGCAGGAAGTAGGTGTCCTGCTGGGATTTCATGGCCTCGGCACCGCTCTGGCCGCCTGTCTGGACCCGGACGTGGCCGTAGCCGCGCCACTGCGACCAGGTACGGTGCTTCTCCTTGGTCAGGCCGTCGTCTTCGTCGAAGTGCCAGGCCCCGCCGTCCAGATACTGGTAACGCGTCACGCTGTGGGGCGCGCCGCCGGTGCGGTCGATGGCAGTGACGGAGGTGACGACATACTTGTTGAACCACTGCATGGGTTCGTTCGAATCGCTGTCCCCGATGTACTGCGGGAAACAGCGGGTGGTGTTGGTCTCCGGTTTCGGCAGTGCGTTCCAGTCACAGGTGGGCGCTGAGTAGTTGACGCCGATCTGCCCTCCGGATTCATCGAACACCGTGGAGAGACGATCCTTGACGAACGGGGCGTAGCCGTCTCCGGTCTTGTCGAGACGGTTCTCCAGTTGGGTGTAGGTGAAGGTCGTTTTCGGCAGGGTGATGACGGGAGTGGCAGATTCGCCGGTGTGCTGAATGGAGTCGAGCAGCAGTTGATAGTCGATGTCGGCCATGCCCCAGCGGTGGCCGAGGCGCCAGGTATCGGTCTGCGCGTAGGTTCCGTCGGCGGCCAGGATCTGCGTGGTGACCTGGGTCAGGCGCTTGCGTGTCCAGAAGGACGGCGAGAGCCTGCCGTTGTCACACTTGGTGCCGGACGGGCAGTTGAGGTCCCACGGTGTGTCGTACCAGTAGAAGGCTTTGTCACCGATGGTGGACGGTTCGCAGGTGACGCCGGACTGCGGGAGGCAGCGCTCGGCGCTGGTGAAGGCGACCTGCGCAAGCGGCTTGTCCGCGAACATGCGGTTGGACTTCAGTCCGTAATCAATACGCTTGAGGTACCCGCCACGCGTGTAGGGCGTGTCATCTTCGGCCGTGAGGTTGCGGCCGTAGGAATTCTCCTCCTTCGTGTAGTGGTAGGCGATGGCGTTGCCGTGGGTGTCGACGACGTAGTCGAGGTTCCAGCGCCAGGCCTGCTGGCACCACGAATCCTTGAAGGTGGCGGCGTTGCAGTATTCGCCGGTGTTGTTCCCGTAAACGGGGGTGGTCCAGGTCGAGTCTGTGGTGGCCTTGCCGTCCGTCCAGCCGGGGAGCCGGTTGTAGCCGAAGTAGTAGCGGATGCCGTCCGGTGCGGTCAGGCGCCAGTACTCACCGTCATCGTCACCGTTGCCCCGGTTGACGGACCTCAAGCGGGTGATCTTGGTGCCGTCGTCCTGCTTCAGCTTGAACTCGTCCTTCCCCGCGGGGACGAGCTCGCCGCCTTTGCCGTTGAGGGAGAGGAAGGCGTTGTCGTAGGCCCAGCACAGATCGCCCGGCTTGCTGCCGTCGGCGTTCTTCTCGCCGTCATCGGAGCAGGGCTTGTAGCGGCGTTCGATAGAGCCCGGCCAGAGATCGAAGCCGTCACCGGCCCAGGAGCCCTGGTTGTTCGTGCTCCCTGTCCGTCCGTCGATGGTCCCCGACGCGTACGAGAGCCCGACCTTGGGCAGGAGGCTGCCGGGAACATCCGGGACAGGCATGTCGTAGGACCAGGCGAAGTCACCGGAGTTGAGGTTCGTGGACCACGAGGCGGACGCGGACAGCGCGGTGGCCTTGTAGTCGCCCTTATCGCCTTCGGCGGCCGCGACGGCCGCGAGGACTGTGGGACTGCCCGACGCCATGAGCTGGACAGCGGGAGCTGTCAGGGTTTGCGCGGCGGTGTCGTTGGTGGCGGTGACAGGGGTGGTGGTACGGCAGGCGTCCTTGGCGGGGGTGGTCAACGCGCAGGCCGGCAGCGTTACCAGCCGCATCCGGGCACCGTACGAACCACCGAAGGCTCCGGCGAATTCCGCGTAGTCGACACTGACCGCGACCGCGGTTTTCCTTACGCTCTTCGCGGCCGGCTGCGGGGCGCGCACCGTCGGCTCAATGCTGAAGAGCAGGCCCTTCACGCCCGCTCGTTCAGCCTGCGCACGCCCAAAAACGCGCGTGGCGACGGTCGACGGTACGGCTCGGTCCCCCGTCGCCCTCGTACGTGACGATGTGGCCGTCCCGGACGGGTCGGGGGCCGAGACGGAAAGGGGGGTGTTCTCGGCCTTGGCGAAATGGGCCTTTCCCCGGGTGTCGGCGCTCGGCACGCGCACGTCAACGGAGGTGGCGTCCGGCCAGGAGGCGTGTGGTGCCTGGCGCGGGCCAACTGGCTGCTCGGACCGGGCACGGGGAACGGCCTTGGCGCTGTAGGAGCCCGCGACCGGCTTCTCCGCGTCCGGAAGACCGGGCAAGTTGCTGCTCGCTGCCTGAGCCGGTATCGCGGCACTCTGCAAAATGGAGGCGACCATCACCGTGGAGACGGCCAGAGATATCCGCCTGAGCGGACGTTTGGGAAGGCGTGGGATACGGGAGCTCATGTGGGATTCCATCGCTGCCGGGCGCCGCGTGCCCGTCGGACAGGCGTGGCGCGAACGGTGAAATAGGGGAAAGGAGTCGAGCGTGCTGCTGGGCCCCCGGGCAACAGGGCTGGGTGCGGCCCGGTCAGATATCAGCTGCCGGAGGGCACCTCAGTGGGGATGTCGAACCACGAAGCGGCCAGCTTCTCAACCTGTATGTCGCTGAGGGCACCCTGGAACGCCCACACGTCGTCCACCGCCCCGGGGAAGTACTGGCCCCAGCTGCCCGCCGATTTCGCCCTGCCAACCTGGAGGGATTTGTCGGCCTTGAAGGTCAGTACATCGTCGGCCCAGGCAAGGAGGTCTTCGCACGCGGGGTCGTCCGTCTCACCGTTAGCGTCGTCGTCACCGCACAGGGCTGTCTGAAGGACACCGTTGACATACAAACGGGCCTCCTTGGCAAACCCGTCGTAGACCACGGCCAGGTGGTTCCAGTCACGCACGTCGTAGAATTCGCTGTTGCTCACTCGTCGAACCGACGCTTCGGTGCCATCCACATCGGGAAGGGCCACCTCCCAGTACCCCAGCCCCTCCGGGTCTTTGGCGTCCGGCACGAAGCGGAGGTTGAACGCGCTCTGGCTGACGCCTTCACCGCTCACTACCGACACTGTCTTCCCTGGCACTGCCGCGGCCTGGGCCCAAGCGGTAATGGTGAAGCTGGAGCTGGTCTCGATAGGCGCAGAACTCGTGGCCGCCGAGTCGTTGACGCCATCCAGTTCCAGTCCACTGGAGTCGATCATTCCGGCGCCGAGTCGTGCTCCGCCGGACAGACTCATGGGGTTCTTCTCGTCGGACAGATCAGGCGTGGTGACAGGTGTGCCGTTCGTGGTCTCCTCGAAGTTCCACCGGCCCTTGAGCACCGGGCTCTGCTTGAAGAGCTGCTGTACCTCCCCGGCGGAGACCGGGCGGTCGAAAAGCTTCACCTCGTCGATCTGGCCGGGAAAGAAAGAGCCGGGCTGGCCTTCGTAGGAGCCGGCGCCGATCTGCACCGGTCCTCCCGCGTACCAGGTCTCGGAAACACTGGCCTGGCCCGCCTCGACACCGTTGACGTACAGCGTCAGCTGGTTAACGACCGTGTCGTGCACACCTACCAGATGGGTCCACTCACCGCCGTAAGCCGTCTTGCCATCAGCCTGCATGGCCCGGATCGCGCCGGAATCGGACGTGTCCGAGACGAACTGGTTGAACACCCACCGGTCGTAGGCACTGGAGTAGTACAACTCGAAGCCGGATTTGTGATCCCCGGCCTGGGTGGCGATGATCCCGGCGTGGTCGGGCTTGGACTTCGGGAGCTTCGCCCACGCCGAAACAGTGAAACTGCGCCGGTTGTTGACATGCGGGGCCGGGGCAGTGGCGTAGTCGTCAACGCCATCCAGGGTGAGTGCCTTGCCCTCCATGCCGGACTTGCCGAGCACCGCGCCGCCCTTGAGCGTTGCCGGATGGACGTCGGCGCGGCCTGTGATCTGGGTGGCGTCGGCGGGCTCGTCCATGGGGAAGACCGCGCGGGCCGGGCGTCCCGTTCCGATGGGCTGCTTGGTGTACAGCCTGGTGACCTCGGTCGCGGTGAGCGGCTTGTCGTAGATGTGGACATCGTCGATGGTTCCGGGGAAGAAGGATCCGGGCTTGCCGCTGTAGGAGCCGGCACCGATCTGGAGGCCCCGCCGGGCGTCCCACGGGTTTGTGTACGGGGTTGTGCCGACCAGCTTTCCCTGGACGTACAGCTTCAGCTCACCGTCTGTCTGGCTGTACGTTCCGACCAGATGTGTCCACTCACCTGCGGTCACCCCGCCCGGCGTTGGGGCCATGGCCCGCACCGCGTTGGAGTCCGGAGTATCGGAGAGAAACTGGTTGAACACCCAGCGGTCGTAGGACTTCGAATAGTAAAGCTCGAAGCCCGGGCTGTGGTTGCCCGGTTGTGCCGCGATGATCGCCGCGGTGTCCGGTGTCTTCGACAGCTTGACCCATGCCGCGGCCGAGAATCCGCTCTCCGTGGCCACGGTGGGGATGTCCGTCCGCGCATAGTCGTCGACGCCGTCGAACGACACCGCCGTACCCAGCCGCCCCGGCACACCAGGGGTGGCACCACCGCGCAGGTCGGCGACGCGGTCGCCCGCCGTACCCTGCGCCTGACTCGCACCTGCCGGATCGTCCAGGTCCCAGGCCGCCCGCTCGGGCTGCCCCGCCCTGACCCGGAAGAAGTGGGTATACGGCTCGCTGCCGTTGCCGGCGGCGTCGAAAGTCCGAGCGATGACGAAGTTCAGCCCGGGCCGGGGAGGAAGAATGTGCATGCTCCGGGCCGCGCCCGCAGTCGTGGCGACCGTATTCTTCGAAGACGCGTCGATGTTGACTCCGAACCAGTACTTCACCACATCGCTGTCGGCCGCCTTCAGCTCGAACGTGCCGTACTTGCCCATGCCGTCCAGCCAGGGAGCATCAGGATCCTCGGGATCCGAGTAGGGATACTCGCCTGATGTGATCGACGGAGCCTTCGGCACCTTGGTGTCATACACGAAGTAACAGCCGGTCGGACTGCCCACGGTCGACCAGGGCGAGTACTGCGCTCCGTCGTACGACCGCGCGTACCAGGCCACTTGTTTGTCCTTCGGCACCGACGTCGGCAGGCTGATCGCGAAACTCGACCCGGATGCCATGGCGGTGGTCCGCGCCGGACTCCAGCGCGCGACCATGCCCTTGCCGTCACCCGTGTCCCAGGATGCCTGGAACTCCACGGATACGTTGTCGCCATCCGGATCGGTCACGTTGTTCGCATAGATCTTCCCCAGCGTCCGTATCCTGGCCGCGCTGTCCGGTTTCGCGCACATGCCGCCGTACTCCATCATCAGCTGCGACATCTTGATCTGGGGCGGCGGCCGGTTGTACTTCACCCGCAGGAACGCCTTGTCCGAGAAGCGCTTCCAGCCGTACTCGTCGACCTCGCTGGCCGCGCGAAGTCCGAACGTCATCGTGGACCACTTGCCGTTCGCGGCCTCCTGCACCGCGGACTTCACATCGAACTCCGCGTCCTTCGCCGAACAACCCTCATAGCCGTACGCGAACGACTCCGACCTCAGCTGCTTGATCCAGAATCCGGAGACGTCCTGCGAATTCCACGTCGTGGACGACGAGATGTCCTTCGTACGCCACAACTCGACGCTGCGCGACGAACACGACGCCGACCACGTGTTACGCACCACGAACTCAGCGCTCAGGATTGACTTACCGGCGAACTTCGAGGTCGGAATCCGGTAGAAGAGCCGCTTCGTGTCATTCGGCTGGCAGTAGTACCAATTGCAGTAGCCCAACCCCGAATCCGAGTCGCCGTTGAACTTCCACTGCGGCGACGACGCCCAGTACTTCGACGCCATCGTCCACGCCGAAGCCCTCGGCGAGTACCACTGCGGATCGATGAACACCGGGTACACCGTGTCCGCACCCGACAGAACATCCGCGTCCGGCTTCAGCACCAGCGCATCGCCGGTTGCGGGCACCTCCACACCGACAGCGGCCAGCTTGCCCGACTCTCCCGCGCCGGGCTCGCCCCCGCCGTCCCCGCCATCGGCGGCCTCAGCCTTCCGCAGCCGGGCGGGAGTCGCGCCGTCGCCGGACGGAGTGCTGGAATCCCACATCATGGGCTTCGGCGCCTCGAACACCGCACTCTGGGCACCCTGGTCGACCGCCTCAAGACCCCCCTCGGCCGTCTCACGGACATCCACGCCCTCAGCCGCGAGGTCCAGACTCAGCTCGGCGAGCTTCTCGCTCGCCGCCGCCTCGGCCGTCTTGACCACCAACAACTGCGTAAAGCCGTCTTCCTGCGCACCCATCCGCAGGTCGACACCGGGAAGAATGTCACGGTAGGTGGCGGTGGAACCGCCCAACTCCGGTACAGGCAACGATCCGGGCCAGGAGAGAGCCACCTCGCGTCCAGCCTTCTCCAACCGCACCAACGGCCCATCACCCCCGGCGGAGAACCGCAGCCCTACCGTGCTGACCTTCGGGGAAACCTCCCCGTCCGCGGTCCTGGTCAGCTCGGTATCGATCGGCTTCCACTCGCCCGCCACTCGAGCCCGCACCGGCCGCAGATACTCGCGGGCCTCCAAACTGCCATCGGGGGTCGCGAACACATCGCTGCGCTCACCCCGCAGCGAACCCACTTCGACGGGCTTGCCCGAACGTTTCGCCTCGGCGAGCGCGTCGTCCGTAGTGGCCTCATGGGGGCCCGCGCCATCGTCCACACCAGCGGCCCGAGTGACGCCGGGCAGATCCGCCGGCGACTGTGCGGCAGCGGGCAGAGCTGACAAGGGGAGAAGCCCAGCCGCCAGCACGACGCCAAGGCTGCGCACCAGCCCGCCCACAACCCGCCGGCCACGTCCGCGTCTCCCCGTCCGGACGCCCCGACTCCCCCACCCCGCACCCATGATTCCCCGCCCCAACTTTCACAGAAGTCATACAACTTCGCAGAGTTAAAGGCCTGTAGCACAGGGTTGTCAATAGCGATCAAGCTACCCACCGAACTCGCTCTCCCCGTCCGCGCCACAGGCACTCCCGAAGCGGGGCCGCCAAGCACAACAGGCCCGGTGCTGATGGCTCAGCACCGGGCCTGACCTGAGTGGTTACGCCGGGTCGATGCGGGAGACGGTGCCGCCGATGGCGAGCACGTACAGCTCGCCGTCGCCGCCCTCCACGAACGAGATGACCTCGCCGCCGTTGACTCCGAGGTCGCTCTCGCCGGTCACCTTGCCGTCCTTCATCCGCAGAGCGCGGACGGTGCCGTCGCAGTAGTCGCTGAACAGGTACTGCCCCTTGAGGCGGGGGATCGCGTCGCCGCGGTAGACGTATCCGCCGGTCACCGAGCAGCCCAGCCCGTTGCGGTCGTACTCGTAGACCGGCGGTACGTGGTTCGCGGGCTCCGTGCCGCCGCGGAAGGGGTGGTTGCCCTCCATCTGGGACCAGCCGTAGTTCTCGCCGCCCTCGCTGTCCGCCGGGGCCCAGTCGATCTCCTCCCAGGCGCTCTGGCCGACATCCGCGATCAGCAGGTCGCCCGTGCCCGCGTCGAAGGAGAACCGCCACGGGTTGCGGAGCCCGTACGCCCAGATCTCGTCCCTCGCGTTCGGGTCGTTCACGAACGGGTTGTCCGCCGGGATCGCGTACGGCTCGCCGCCGCTCGGGTCGATCCGCAGCAGCTTGCCGAGCAGCGTGTCGAGGTTCTGGCCGTTGCCGTGCGGGTCGCCGCCCGAGCCGCCGTCGCCGAACGCGATGTAGAGATAGCCGTCGGGGCCGAACCTGATGTCGCCGCCGTTGTGGTTGGCGTACGGCTGTGTCTGGGTGAGCACCGTACGCCGGGTGTCCGGCTGGATCTCGCCGTCCTCCATGGCGAACTCGTCCACGGTGCTGGTGCCTTCGAGGTCCGTGAACGAGATGTAGAAGTGCGCCAGCTCCTTGTCGAACGCGATGCCCAGCAGGCCGCGTTCGCCGTCGGTGGTGGTCTCGTCGGATATGTCGAGGACAGGCTCGCCGAGCCCCTGATCGTCCAGGACCCGTACGGTGCCCGCGCGTTCGGCTATCCAGACCGTGTCATCGGGCCCGGCGGCGCCGGCGATGGGATTCTGGGCTGTGGCCACCTTCTTGAGCGTGACCTCCACCGCCTTACGCGGGGCGACGGCCTCGTCGGCGGACGCCGTGGTCAAGGCTAGGGAAGCAATGAGACAGATGGTGCCAATGATCGCCGAGCTTCTGGTGCGAACTTTCACCGTGGCCCTCCTAGAGGCGGCGAATGGGGGGAACCCGGCTGCCTGGGCAGAGTTGTGTGGGCGTCGCCCGCGCCAGCACGCAACCTGGGTGGGGGGATTGTGTGCCGCTGGCCACACATGAGGATACAGGGACAGGAGCGGTTGGCGTAGACCAATGCTTCATCCATGCACCTCCGTTCCGCGCGCCGTCGCGCTCTTCGCCTTCGCACCCATGGAGGGAACGCGCACTTGGCGGGGCCGAACTATGGTGTCCCACCACATACGCGCGTGACCTGCGTGTTCCTACGGTGTGGCGACACACAAACGTCCCCGCACAACGCCTGGAAGTGGTGCACATGGCATCCCCCGCAGCAGCTCCACCGGCTGAATCGAATCTCAAGCGCATCGTCGCCGCCAGCCTCATCGGCACGACCATCGAGTGGTACGACTTCTTCCTCTACGGATCCGCCGCCGCGCTGGTGTTCAACAAGCTGTTCTTTCCCGACTCCGATCCGCTCGTCGGGACGCTGCTGTCCTTTCTCACCTACGCCGTCGGCTTCGCCGCGCGACCGCTCGGCGCGTTGGTGTTCGGGCATTACGGTGACCGGCTCGGGCGCAAGAAGCTGCTGGTGCTGAGTCTGCTGATGATGGGCGGGGCGACGTTCGCCATCGGGCTGATGCCCACGCACGCCACCATCGGTACGGCGGCCCCGGTGCTGTTGACCGTGCTGCGGCTGATTCAGGGGTTCGCGCTCGGTGGTGAGTGGGGCGGGGCCGTGCTGCTGGTGTCCGAGCACGGGGACGCCGAGCGGCGGGGGTTCTGGGCCTCGTGGCCGCAGACCGGGGCGCCGGCCGGGCAGTTGCTCGCCACCGGCGTGCTGTCGGCGCTCACCGCGCTGCTCTCGGACGCGGCCTTCACCTCATGGGGATGGCGCATTCCGTTCCTGCTGTCCGGGGTGCTGGTGATCGTCGGTCTGTGGATCCGGCTCTCCGTCGATGAATCACCGGTCTTCAAGGAGGCGCTGGCCAGGTCCGAGGAGCGGAAGGCCGCCGCCGGGGCCGCCGCGGAGAAGATGCCGCTCGTCGCCGTCCTGCGGCACCACTGGCGGGATGTGCTGGTGGCGATGGGCGCGCGGATGGCCGAGAACATCAGCTACTACGTGATCACCGCCTTCATCCTGGTGTACGCGACGACCTCGGCGGGGCTGAGCAAGCAGACGGCCCTCAACGCCGTGCTGATCGCCTCCGCCGTGCACTTCGCGGTGATCCCCGCCTGGGGCGCGCTGTCGGACCGGATCGGGCGCCGGCCCGTCTATCTGATCGGTGCCGTCGGCGTCGGTGCCTGGATGTTCCCGTTCTTCGCGCTGATCGACAGCGCGAGCTTCGGCAATCTGCTCCTGGCGGTCACCGTCGGTCTGGTGCTGCACGGTGCGATGTACGCGCCGCAGGCGGCCTTCTTCTCGGAGATGTTCGCGACCCGGATGCGCTACTCGGGCGCCTCGATCGGTGCGCAGTTCTCCTCGGTCGCGGCCGGTGCTCCGGCGCCGCTCATCGCCACGGCGCTGCTCGCCGACTACGACAGCTCGACGCCGATCGCCCTGTACGTGATCGCCGCCGCGCTGCTCACCATCGTCGCCATCGCGTGTGCCCGGGAGACCCGCCACCGCGATCTCACCGATGTCGACGCGGAGCCGGCCCGGAAGGGCGTGCCCGCGCCGCGGCGGGCCGATGACGCCGGTTCCCGTATCACCGGGGCCTGATGGGCTGTTGTCGGAGGCCGTCGTACGGTGGAACTCCCCGTTCACCGTACGACGGCCTCCGACATGGCGTGCAGCCGCAGCGCCAGCTGGATCTCCAGCGCCCGCGCCGGTGACTGCCAGTCGGGGCCGAGCAGCCGGGCGACACGTTCGAGGCGCTGGGCAACGGTGTTGACGTGGACGTGCAGTTCGTCCTTCGTACGGGCCGGGCTCATCCCGGACGCGAAGTAGGCGCCCAGGGTGCGGACAAGGTCCGTGCCCCGGCGCAGGTCGTATGCGACGACCTCACCGATGGTACGGTCCACGAAACCCTCGATGTCGCGGGTGTCGGCGAGCAGCAGACCGAGGAAGCCGAGGTCCTGGGCGGCCGCGCCGTCGCCCGAGCGGCCGAGCAGCCGCAGGGCGTCGAGGCAGCGCCGGGCCTCCGCGTACGCCTCGGCGATCGCGCCCGGACGCGCGGCGGGCGCCTCGATGACCGTGGACGCGCCTATGGTGACGGGCTCACGCAGGGCGCCGCCGAGCTGTCCTGCCGTACGTCTCGCCAGCTCGGCCGCGGTGTCGCCGGGGGCGAGCGGCAGCAACAGGACCGTGCCGCCGTCGCGGGTGGCGGCCAGGCCCTGTCCGGTCGCGGCGAGATGGGACGCGGCGGACCACAGGCGGCGCCGGTCGGCGGTCTCCCGTTCGGTCGCTCCAGGGGCGCCGGCCGTGCCGGGGACGGGTCCGTCGATCCGGGCGGCCAGCACCACATGGGGGGCGTCGAGGTCCGCGCGCAGCCGCACGGCCCGCTCACGCAGCAGACGGGGGTCGCGGTCGGGGGCGTCGAGGAAATCGTCCAGCAGCTCGCCCCGTACCCGCTGCTCGGCCTCCCCGGCCGATCTGCGGGCGAGCAGGAGCAGCGAGGTGACCATCGCGGCCCGCTCCAGGGTGCGTTGGTCGACGGGGTCGAGGCCGGGGTGCCCGCGCAGGACGAGCGCGCCGAGCAGTTCGCCGCCGGCCGACACGGCGGCGCCCCAGACCTCGCCGTGGCGCTTGGCGCGGCCTTCGGTGCCGGTCAGTTCCAGCGCGGTCACGGACGGGGCATCGGGGTGAGCGAACTCGACCGTGCCGTCGAGCACTTCGGAGAGCGCGCTCGCCACGTCGTGCACACCTCCGCCGCGCAGCACCAGTTCGGTCAGCCGGTCGTGCACGTCAGAGGCGCGTTCGATGGCCCCGCTGTGCTCCTTGATGATCTCGTTGGCCTTCTCCAGCTCCGCGAGCGCCGTCCGTGTCTCCCCCAGCAGGTTCGCGGTGTCGATGGCGACGGCGGCGTGCGCGGCGAACGAGCCGAGCAGGGCGATCTGTTCACGCTCGAAGACCCGCGCGTGGCGGTCGGCGGCGAAGAGCACACCGATGACCTGGCTGCCGAGCATCAGCGGGACGCCGAGGATGGCGACGAGCCCCTCGTCCCGTACGCCGGAGTCGATGGTTCTGGTGTGCTGGAAGCGCGGGTCGTCGAAGTAGCTGTCGGTGACATAGGGGCGCGCGGTCTGGGCGACGAGCCCGCCGAGCCCTTCCCCCATGCCGAGGCGGAGTTGCTGGAAGCGGGCCGATACGGAGCCCTCGGTGACCCGCATATAGGTGTCGCCCGCGGCCGGGTCGTTGAGGCAGAGATAGGCGACCTCCGTACCGAGCAGCGACCGCGCGCGCTGGACGATCGCGCGGAGCACGGCGTCCAGATCACGCAGCCCCGCCAGGTCGTGCGCGGTCTCGAAGAGCGCCGACAGCTCGGCCTCGCGGCGCCGTCGCTCAGCCAGCTCGGCGCGCACCCGCAGGGCGAGCCGCTTGGCGTGCTCCAGCGCGGCGAGCGCCTCCGGTCCTGCGCCCTCGGCACGGGCCAGCAGCGCGGGGCGGTCGTACGCCTCCGCCGCGGCGCCGCGTGCGAGGAGCTCCAGGTAGGAAGCCTGATCGTGGGACATGTCGTGGGACATGGACACAGGATTACCCGCCCTACGGCCGTCCGCGCCAGCCCTGTGGACAACGGATGCGATGTGGACAACTCGGCCCCCCGTCCGGGCCACCCGCCGGCTCCCGCGGGCAGGCCGCCGACGACCCGCCCGCGGGAGCCACCCGGGGCCCGCCCCGGCCCCGCCCGATGCCCGCCCCAGCCCCGTCCGGGTCCCCACCTGGGGTCGGTACACGGTCAGTACGCGGCCAGTGCGGGGTCAGTGCGCGGTCCAGCCACCGTCGAGCGCGAGCGAGGTGCCCGTGATGAAGGACGCGTGGGGGGTGCAGAGATAGGCGACCGCCTCGGCCACCTCGTCCGGCTCCAGGAGCCGCTTGAGCGCGGAGTCCTGGAGCAGGACATCGGTCACGACCCGCTCCCGGGGAATGCCATGGCTCTCCGCCTGGTCGGCGATCTGTTTCTCGACCAGTGGTGTGCGCACATACGCGGGATTGACGCAGTTGGAGGTGACCCCGTGGGCGGCACCTTCCAGAGCAGCGGTCTTGGAGAGCCCTTCAAGACCGTGTTTGGCCGCCACATAGGCCGACTTGTAAGCCGAGGCGCGCAGCCCATGTACGGAGGAGATATTGATGATCCGGCCCCAGCCCTGGCCATACATGTGCGGGAGCGCGCCCCTGATCAGCCGGAAGGGCGCCTCCAGCATGACCGTCAGGACGGTGTGGAACACATCCGGGGGAAAGTCCTCGATGGGGCGGACCAGTTGCAGTCCCGCGTTGTTGACGAGGATGTCCGTGCCCCGCGCCGCGCGCTCCGCCGCGTCGAGCTCGGTCACATCGAGGACCTGCGGTTCGACCGCCCCCGGCAGCCCGTCCGCCTCCGCCGTCAGGGAGTCGAGCCCTTCGCCGTCCCGGTCCACGGCTCTGACCCGGGCCCCCGCCCTCGCGAGGCGCAGCGCACAGGCCCGGCCGATGCCGCTCGCGGCGCCGGTGACCAGCGCGGTACGGCCCGTCAGATCGAGGGGAGGAGAGGCGGGGGCAACGGCGTCGGAGGCGGTCACGGGACGGTCGGCGGTGCGGGACCCCGGCGTACGGGGGCCCGGACCCGGTACGGATACCGGTGTGGTGGGCGCGGTCATGTTCCGCACCCTAAGGAGGGGCGTCGGCACCGACCGATATGGTCAGCGCCCACACTTCACTCCGAAGTGGTGGGTTCGAACCATGTGGGTGCATCGGTGAGCGCCTGCTTGATCCGGAAGAGCGCGAACTCCTGAAGCGCCGGCAGCGCGTCCACGGGGAACCACCCCACATCCAGGGACTCGTCGTCATTGACGCGTGCCTCACCGCCGACCGCGCGGCAGCGGAAGGTGATGTCCATGTACTGGCACTCGTCACCATTGGGGTAGGTGACCGGCTTCAGCGCCTGGACGAGCACGACCCGCTCCGCCACACACCGCACGGCGGTCTCCTCGTACACCTCGCGCACCGCCGTGACCGCGGGCTGCTCCCCCGGCTCCGGGATCCCGCCGATGATCGACCAGCCTCCGGTGTCGACGCGCCGCCCGAGCAGCACACGCCCCTCGTCGTCGAAGACGATCGCGCTCACGCCCGGCAGCAGAAGGAGCTGGTGTCCGGCGGTGGCCCGGATCTCGCGGATGAAGTCGGGGGTTGCCATGCTCCGACCCTAACCGCCCGTCGTGTCGCGGCGGTTGCGTACCGAACGGAACGCCACCCAGCCGAGTCCGGCCACCGCGACCGCCACCAACAGTCCCTCGGGCAGGGTGCCCAGCCGGGTGGCGGGGGTGAGCGACGAGCGCAGCGGGACCTCGGCGACCAGCGCGTCCGGGGTGAACATCCCGGTCTGCTGGGTGATCGTCCCGTCCGGCTGGATGATCGCGCTGACCCCGCTGGTGACCGGGACGATCACGGTCCTGCTGTGCTCGACCGCCCGTACCCGCGACATCGCCAGCTGCTGGTACGTCATCTCGCTGCGGTCGAAAGTGGCGTTGTTGCTGGGTACGGAGATCAGCTGGGCGCCGTGCGTGACGGTGTCGCGTACGGCCCAGTCGAAGGCCGCCTCGTAGCAGGTCGCGAGCCCCACCTCGGTGCCCGCGAGGTCGAAGACTCCGGGCTTCGTGCCGCGGCCGAAGTCCCGGCGCACCATCTCGGCGTATCCGGGGCTGATCGTCTTCACCAGCGAACGCATCGGCAGGAACTCGCCGAAGGGCTGGATCTGCCGCTTGTCGTACGTATCGGTCGGGCCGCGCTCCGGGTCCCAGAGGATCTGGGTGTTGCGGAGCGGCCCGGTGTCCGGGGTGATGACGGCGCCGACGGAGATGGGCACCCCGATCGCCCTGGCGGCCTGGTCGATCACATCGCGGGCGTCGGCGTTGCGGTACGGGTCGATGTCGGAGGAGTTCTCCGGCCACAGCACGAAGTCGGGCCGGGGCACCTTGCCGGCCTTCACATCGGCGGCGAGCTGGAGCGTCCTGCGTACGTGGTTGTCGAGGACCGCGCGGCGCTGGGCGTTGAACTCCAGGCCGGCTCGCGGCACATTGCCCTGTACGGCGGCGACGGTCGCGGTGCCGTTCTCGGCGGAGTCGTCGACGAGCGGCAGGGCGGCGAGCGCCACGACGAGCGGGACGAACACGGTGGCCGCGGCGCCGGCCATGGCCCGGCGCGGGAGCGTTCCGGTCCCGCGGAATGCGAGGGCGTGGCGCAGCGCCTCGTACAGTCCGAAGCCGCACAGCACGACGGCGAAGCCGAGCACCGGTGTGCCGCCGAGCGCGGCGAGGGGCAGGAAGACGCTGTCGGCCTGGCCGAAGGCGATCTTGCCCCAGGGGAATCCGCCGAACGGCACCCGGGCGCGGACCGCCTCACCGAGGATCCACACGGCCGCGGCCCAGACCGGCCATACGGGCAGCCTGCTGACGAGCGCGATCCCGAGGCCGGTGAAGCCGATGAAGAGGGCCTCGACCGCGACGAGCGCGAGCCAGGGCCCCGGCCCGACCTCGGCGCCCGTCCAGAACAGCAGCGGCAGCAGGAACCCGAGGCCCGCGAGGTAGCCGAGACCGAACCCCGCGCGCGCCCGCCGCCCGTGCAGACTCCAGGCGAGCAGGGCGAAGCCGGGCAGCACCAGCCACCACAGGGTGCGGGGCGGGAAGCTCACATAGAGAAGGACGCCGGACACCACCGCGGCACCGGGCCTGGCGAGCCTGCGCAGCAGACGCTGCCCGCCACCGGCGGCGGGGGCGGGCGGAGGAGGCTCTACGGGGGTCATGGTGGCGCTCACCCGGCGGAGTCTACGGTGATCCGCTGTGCGCCGGGGAGCGCGGTGATCCATAGGGCTGATCCAGGGGGCGGCCTGTCGGCCGGCCCGCCGAGTGCCCGCGGAACCGTCCGCGTCGGATAGCCCGATCGGGTGATGCGGTCGGGAGACCGGGGGATGCGCCCGGGAGATCGGGCGGTGTGGTCGGGAGCTCGGGCGGTGTGGTCGGGAGCTCGCCGGGCGACCCTGTCGAGTCGTCCTTTATCTGCACGCAGTAACGTTCCTCCGCAATGTCTCCACACATCCCCACGATTGCGGTTACCGTGTGCGCCAGCCCTGACCACCATCTGGCCGGATCCGGCCGTCACCGGACAGGGTCCGTCACAGCTCGGGGGGTCGACGGGATGGCCGCGCCAGGGGAACACTCCGCGGTACGCGAAGCCGTACGGGGACACGTCCGCGACCCCAGGAAGGACCGGGGCCGGGGACCCGACGTGCTGGGCGCGCTGGTCCTCGGCGGCTGCGCCGTGTGGCCGCTGATCAGCGCGACACCGCACCACGGCAGGCCGGAGGGCGCCCTGCTCGCCGTGCTCGCCGTCACCGCGGGATATGTCTTCGGCCGGATCAGCGGGTCGCTGGTGCCGGTCGCCACCGCGTCCGTCGTGTCGGTCGGCGCGCTGGTGGCGGCGCTCATATCGAGCCATGAGACGTTCGGCACGGCCGTGGCCGTCTTCACACCCGCCGGCGACACCGGCGCGGTCGCCGCGCTGCTCGTCCTGGCGGCGGGCGCGGCCTGCTGCGCCGCCACGGCGGCCCGGCGGCCGGCCACCCGCACCGCGCTGCGCCTGCTGGCCCTGGCGGTCGCGGGCACCGCCTCACTGCTCGGTTCCTTCGTGGGGTTCATCGCGGCCGTCGGGGTGCTGCTCTGCTCGCTGGCGGCGGCCCGGATGCGCCGCCGGCTGCCCGCTCTCGCCGCCTTCGGGCTGGTGACGGCGCTGCTCGTCGGTACGTCCTGGGCGGTGGCGGAGCGGGCGCTGCCCGAGGGGCTCTCGGTCTCGCTGGAGGGACAGCTCACCCAGTACCGGGTGGGGCTGTGGCACGACGCGGCCGAGCTGACGAAGGAGAATCCGGTGCTGGGCGCCGGCCCGGACCGCTTCGGCGACCTCAGCCCGACCGTCTCCCAGTCGCTGGACACCGACGGCAAGCCGCAGTCGGCGCCACTCCAGCAGGCCGCGGAACAGGGCGTAGTGGGCGTACTGCTGCTCGGAGCGGTGTTCTGCTGGCTGCTGTACGGGCTGGGGCGCTCGCCCTGCTCCACTCCGGTGGTCCTGACGGCCGGCGCCACGCTGACGGCACTGGCCGCGATGGCGTGTGTGGGCAACGCGCTGAGCTTCACACCGGTGACAGCGGGCGCGAGCCTGCTCGCGGGCCTGGCGACGGCGCGGAGGGCGGCCGACCCGGCATAGGCCCCGCGAAACGGCTGGGACGCCTGCGGAACAGCCCGGACGGGGACAAAACGACCCGGGTACCCTCGAAACCCTTGGGACACCCGGAACGGAACGACGGGCTCAGATGCCCGCCGCGTTGGGCCTGGGGAGCAGCAGCAGCCGGCTCCGGATGATCCTCACCGCCGACTCGGCGTCGTCCACCGTCACCGTGAAGGTCCTGCCGTCACCCAACTTCAGGACGAGCGCCTCACCTCGGCGCACCACCACGGCGGTACCCATCTCGGGACGCCAGCGGTACCCCCAGCCGCCCCACTGGCGCGGGGTGACGCGCGGCACGAAATCCGCGTCCACGACATGCGCCAGTTCGATACGCCGACGCGGCAGGCCCATGTGGCCGCAGCGCACTTCCAGACAGTCGCCGTCGACTCTGACCGCCACATGCACGAAGGCCAGCGTGCCGTAGAGAATCAGCAGGCCCGCCGCCACGCAGCCGATGACGGACATCAGCAGGGCCGCGACACCGGACGTCCAGTTGGAGTCCACGGCCAGCTCCACCCCGAGCGCGACGCACCCGGCGCCCGCGGCGGCGAGCAGCCACTGCACACGGTTCGTGGCGCGCCCGGTCCAGGTCTCGGGCAGGGGCTCGGCGCCTTGGCCCTCCTGCCGGGAGTAGTCCTTCATGGCAAGCAGCGTACTCAGATTCCACCCAAGGGGGAGTCTGATGACCGCCGAATGGAGGGCTACGTCACAAGGGCCGTTAGGGCCTGTCCGGCGGACAGGCCCTAGTCCAGTAGTCCGGTCCTCAGCCATTCAGAGAATCCGTGAATCCGTGAATCCGTCTGTCCAGCGAAAGTGAGGCTGTCGTCAGTGCACCTGACTGACGGCGGCGAGCAGCCGCCCCTCTGCATACGCCAACGCGGGTGCCGGCAGTGCGGACTCCCGCCCGCCGAGCAGCACGGTGACGCTCCCGGTCGGCCCCGCAGGAGCGGACCGCTCGCCGATACGGCGCAGTGCCTGTGCGGCGACCGCGCCGGCCGAGCCGTGCAGGACGACGGCCGGCAGCCCACGCTGCGCGAGAGCGGTACGGATACGCTCCGCGACCAGTTCGTAATGGGTGCAGCCCAGGACGACGGCCCTGACATCACGGGGGGTCAGCGCGGCGGCCGCGGCCACCGCGCTGTCGATGGCGGTCTCGTCGGCGTGCTCCACGGCGTCCGCGAGTCCGGGGCACGGCACTTCGGTGACCTCGGCGGACGCGGCGAAGTCACGGATCAGACCGCGCTGGTAGGGGCTGCCCGTGGTGGCCGGGGTGGCCCAGATCGCGAAGGGCCCGCCGCCCGCCGCCGCCGGCTTGATCGCCGGGACCGTACCGATGACCGGCAGTCGCGGCTCCAGCTCGGCGCGGAGCGCGGGCAGGGCGTGTACGGACGCGGTGTTGCAGGCGACGATCAGCGCGTCGGGACGGTGTTGGGCCGCGGCCCGCGCGACGACCAGCGCGCGCTCGGTGACATCTCGGGGGGAGCGGGGACCCCACGGCATTCCGTCGGGGTCGGAGGAGAGGACGAGACCGGCCTCGGGGCACAGGCGGCGTACCGCACCGGCCGCCGCCAGCAGACCGATGCCGGAGTCCATGAGTGCGATCTTCACCCAGTCACCATAGTCGACAGCATGTGCGGTCCGGTCGATGTGGTGCAGACTGCGGCGAATGAGCACCGTTGCCTGGATCGCCATGGGTTCGCTGGCCGCTTGGGGCTGGCTGTTGCTGGGTCAGGGGTTCTTCTGGCGAACCGACCAACGGCTGCCCGCGCGTGAGGACGGTACGGCCGGTGAGGGTTCGCGGTACGACGACCTCGCCCGTGACCACAAGGGCCGCCCGGAGGGCGCCGACCACGACGACCCGAAGCGGTGGCCGTCCGTCGCTCTCGTCGTACCCGCGCGGGACGAGGCGGCCGTACTGCCCGAGTCACTGCCGTCCCTGCTGGCGCAGGTCTATCCGGGCCGGGCGGAGATATTCCTCATCGACGACGGCAGCGCGGACGGTACGGGCAGGCTGGCCCGCGAACTGTCCGCGCGGTACGGCGGTCTGCCGCTGACGGTGGCCGCACCCGGTGAACCGGAACCCGGCTGGACCGGGAAGCTGTGGGCGCTGCGGCACGGCATCGCGCTGGCCCGCGCCCGCGATCCCGAGTACCTGCTGCTGACGGACGCCGATATCGCGCATGAGCCCGACAGTCTGCGGGAACTGGTCGTCGCGGCCAGGACGCACGAACTGGACCTCGTCTCGCAGATGGCACGGCTCCGGGTCGCGAGCGTCTGGGAGAAGCTGGTCGTGCCGGCGTTCGTGTACTTCTTCTCGCAGCTCTATCCGTTCCGCTGGATCAACAGCCCCGGCGCGCGCACCACGGCGGCGGCCGGCGGCTGCGTACTGCTGCGCACGGAGGCCGCCGAGCGCGCGCGGGTGCCCGAGTCGATCCGTCAGGCGGTGATCGACGATGTGTCACTGGCGCGGGCGGTCAGACACAGCGGGGGGCGGATCTGGCTGGGGCTGGCGGAGCGGGTGGACAGCGTGCGCCCCTATCCGCGGCTGGCCGATCTCTGGAGGATGGTCTCGCGCAGCGCCTACGCGCAGCTCCGGCACAACCCGCTGCTGCTCATGCTCACGGTCGCGGGCCTCGCGGTGGTCTATCTGGCGCCGCCCGTCGCGGTCTGTGCCGGGATGTTCGGCGGGGACAGGACAGCGGGGTGGCTGGGGTTCGCCGCGTGGACGGTGATGGCCGGGACGTACCTCCCGATGCTGCGCTACTACCGGCTCTCGCCGTGGCTGGCGCCGCTGCTGCCGTTCACCGCGCTGCTCTATCTGCTGATGACGGTCGACTCGGCGGTGCAGCACTACCGGGGCCGGGGCGCGGCCTGGAAGGGGCGTACGTACACCCGTCCCGAGACCGCGCCGGACCCCTGACCCGGCGTCGCCGTGACCACCCCCGCCACCCATGCCACCCATGCCACTGTCGCCGTCGCCGTCGCGGAGGGTTCCAGGGGCCTTTGCCCGTAGGTCACTTCCTGCCGGGCGTCCAGTTCATGCCCCACCCATAGGCGTAATCGATGGTGCGCTGCGGGCTGACTCCGCGTTCCGGTACGAGAAAGCGCGCCTCGCGCTGGACGACGAGGTCGGAGCCGGTATTGGTGATCAGGGCCAGCGAACAGACCGTCGAGGGCACCGTGCATTCCCCGAGCGCGAAGTCGATCGGGGCGCCGTGCTGCGGCTGGAGGGTGACCGTCGCGTCGAGATCCGCGAAACTGCGCGCGCCTTCGTAGATGGTCACGAAGATGACGATGCGCCGCAGCCGGTCCTTGTGGTCGAGGTTGATGGTGAGGTTCTCACCGCTGGAGACCGCACCGGTCCTGTCGTCGCCGTCGAGATGGATGTACGGCGGCTGGTGGAGCGCGCCGAAGGCATTGCCGAGGGCCTGGACCACGCCTTTGCGTCCGTCGGACAGTTCGTAGAGAGCGCACAGGTCGAGATCGAGATCGCTGTGGTTGGCGACGGCCCGGCCGAGTTTGGCGCCCCAGCCCCTGAACTGTTTACGCATCTGCCAGTTGAGGTTCACCCGCATCGCGCCCGAGGTGCCGCCCTGCTTGGCCAGGGAGACGGACGGGGCGTCCTTCGTCAGCGTCACCTTGCTCAGCCGTACGGGCGCGGGGGCCGGGGCGGGCGGCGGAGCGACCGGCCTCGTGGGGCGTACGGGCTCGGACCGCACGGGCGCCGGGCGTACGGGCGCCGGGGCCGCCGGAGCGGTGCGCGGCGCCGGTTCGTCGTCGACCGAGATGCCGAAGTCCGTTGCCAGGCCCGCCAGTCCGCTGCCGTAGCCCTGTCCCACCGCCCGGAACTTCCAGTTCCCCTGGCGCCGGTACAGCTCACCGAGGAGGAACGCCGTCTCGACGGTCGCGTCCTGGCTCTCGTACCGCGCGATCTCGGCGCCGGACGCCGCGTCCAGCACCCGTACCCGCAGGCCGGGCACCCGGCCGAAACTGCCGCCGTCCGCCGAGGCCGCCAGCACGATCCGCTCGACGGCGGGCTCGACCCGGGCGAGATCGACCGCGAGTGTGTCCGTGACACCGTCCCCGCCGGTCTTCTTGCCCTCGTGCCGTACCGCGCCCGAGGCGTGGGCCGGCTGGTTGTAGAAGACGAAGTCCGCGTCCGAGCGGACCTTTCCCGACACGAGCAGGAGCGCCGACGCGTCGACGTCCGGCACCCCCGGTCCTGAACGCCATCCCAATTCGACCCGGACGGCCTGCGCCTGTACCGGAAGATTGGCTCCCTTAAGCATGGACATGCTCGCCCCCATCGCGAGTCGGGGTGTCCGAAGATTACGTGCGGCCAACCTAATGGCAGGAACGTCGGCCGGACCCCCTGGGACCCGCCGTAACCCCCCGCTAGCTTGCCCTTTACACGATCCGAACACCATCGGACGACCGTTTTTCCCATGTTCGCTCGCATTGGGGATCCGAAGTCACCCACAGCTCCCGAAAGAACCCCCTTATCGGACTCCCCAACCGGCACATCGTGGGCTTAACTTATGTTCTATGACCTCCCCCCGCGCCACCTACGGCGGCGGTTACTACACCGCGCCGTCGTTCCCGGACACCCCTATCTACGACTCCCTGGTCGCGGAGCGGGGCACGCCTCAGATCGCCCCGATCCGAGTGCCTTCCGCCTACGACACGGGCAACAGCTATCTGCCGGCTCTGCCCGCCGCGCTGCCCGCACTGCCGGCGGGTCCTTCCCCGTCGGCTTCCTCGTACTCCTCGTACGGGGGCGGCTACCAGCAGCAGCCGGCGCCGCAGCCCATGCCGCTCCAGCACGCGCCCGCGCCGTACATCCCGCAGCAGACGCCGCCCCGGGGCTACCCGGCCGCCCAGCAGCCCCAGCAGCAGGCGCAGCCGCAGCGCCCCATGCCCGGTACGGGCTACGAGGCGATGCGTCCGGCGGCTCCGCGTCCGGTGCCCGCCGCACAGCCCGGACAGTACGACGATCCGTACAACCGGCCCTATCAGACGCGGGGCTACTGACAGCGCGGGGACGGTGACGGCCGGGCCGTAGTGACAGTGCGGACGCGCTGACGGCAGGGGTGTAGCGACGGCACGGACGTACCGACGGGGGGTACTGATCCGGCGTGCGTCCCGGGCGGCTGGCAGGATGGCCGCATGCCGAAGCCAGTCCATCCTGTTCTGCACGCCCTGCGGGTCCATCCGGTCAAGTCGATGGCCGGCTGTACGCCGGACAGCGCGGTCGTGGAGCCCTGGGGGCTTGCCGGGGACCGCCGTTGGACGCTGATCGACGCGACGGGGAAGGCGGTCACACAGCGCCAGCAGCCGAGCCTGGCGCTCGTCCGCGCGGAGCCGCGGCCGGACGGCGGGATCCGGCTGTCCGCGCCGGGAATCGATCCGCTGGTCGTTGACGTGCCACGGGCGGACGACACCGTGGTGGCGGACATCTTCGGGACCAAGGTCGAGTCGGTGCTCGCCGGTCCTGACGCACGTTCCGCGGAAGACGCCGACGGTACGCGACACGACGTGCACCGGACACTGAGCAGGTACCTCGGGGTGGAGGTCCGGCTCGTCCATCTCGACGACCCCGCCGTCCGCCGGCCGGTCGACCCGCTCTACGCACGGCCCGGCGAAACGGTGAGTTTCGCGGACGGGTTCCCGCTGCTGGTGACCACGACCGCGTCGCTCGACGCCCTCAACTCCCTGATCGCGCAAGGGGATCATCCGGACGAGGGGCCGCTTCCCATGGAGCGGTTCCGGCCGAATCTCGTGGTGGCCGGGGCGAGTCCCTGGGAGGAGGACGACTGGCAGCGCATCGCCGTCGGTGCGGTGACCTTCCGGGTGGCCAAGCCGTGCGGCCGGTGTGTCATCACCACCACGGACCAGCGCACCGGCGAGCGCGGCAAGGAGCCGCTGCGCACCCTCGGCCACTACCGCCGGTTCGGCAGCCAGTTGATCTTCGGACAGAATCTCGTCCCCGAGTCCACCGGCACGCTCCGGGTGGGCGATCCGGTGACCGTGCTCGAATGACGCGTTGCCGGGGGCCAGTTCGCCCGCGAGTGACACCCGTGCGAAACCCTCGCGTCACAGGAACACCACCCGGCATCCGGTGTATTGCGTGCAGGGGGCATCGAGGTGAGCTTGCTCTCTCTTGCGGTCCCTCGCGCGTAAACCCTGCCCCCCGCGGCTAAAACGGACACGGGAGGGAGGTGCGGGACTGTGCGCATCATCGTGGGGCTCTGGCGCTGGCGGCACAACCCCCTGCGCCGGGGCACCGATCTCGTGGAGGCGTGGGTCGCGCTGACGGCGGTGCTGCTGTTCGCTCTCGTCACCCCCGCCATTGGCTGGATCTGCGGCAACACCCTTGACGACTCGCTGCGGAACACCGCGCGCGTCCAGCACGAGCAGCGGCATCGCACGACGGCCGTGGTCGTCGAGCGCGCGGCGGACCACCGCCACGTCGCCCACGACGCCGAGTCGCTCTCGGATCACGCCTCGGGCACCCGCGTGACCGCCACGTGGAGCGCGGCGGACGGCAGCGCGCGCACCGGCACGGTCACCGCCCCGCTGCGGAAACCGCGCGCCGGCGACACGTTCGGCATGTGGACCGATCAGCGGACCGACAAGCAGGTACGGGGCCCGATGAACGCGACCAGCGCGCGCGTTCACGCGGTTCTGGCCGGATTCGGCGCGACGGTGCTGGCCGTCGGACTCGTCGAGTGCGCCAAACGGTTGATCATATGGCGGCTCGTACAGCGGCGCTACCAGCGGCTCGACCGCGCCTGGGCCGCGGCCGGTCCCGACTGGGGACGTACCGGCGCGGGCAGCTGAAACGATGCCCCCCGGCAGCTGGGACCACGCCCTGTACGAGCCGTTCGCGTCAACTCGGCGCCGCCGCGCGCGCTACGGTGGTGCCCGCCCGGTCCGCCTTCGCGGCCGGGGTCCGGGGCCGGTACCCGGGACGGCAGAGCACGCGCACACGCACGAGGTGGGGGCACAGCAGCGCCATGGCACAGGGCACGGTCCAGGTGACGCACACCGGAACATCGCGTTGGCGGCGCCGCACAGGCGAATACGCCTCCCTCGCCGCAGCCCTGGAGGCCGCCGGTGACGGCGACGTCCTCACGATCGCCCCGGGCACCTACCGGGAGAATCTGATCGTCACGCGAGCGGTCACACTGCGCGGCCCGGAGGGGTCGCTCGGCTCCGTACGCGTCGCGCCCGCCGACGGGGTGCCGCTGACCGTGCGCGCCTCGGCCACCATCCAGGACCTCCATGTGGAGGGTCAGGACTCGGCGGCCCCCGCGCTGCTCGTCGAGGACGGCACGCCGGAGCTGTCGGATCTGCGGATCGTGACGCGTTCCGCGGCCGGTCTGGAGGTGCGCGGCGCGGCCCGTCCGACCGTCCGCCGCTGCACCGTCGACAATCCGGCCGGTGTCGGCATCGGCGTACTCGACGGCGCGGGCGGGGTGTTCGAGGACTGCGAGATCGTCGCCGCGGGACAGTCCGGGATCTCCGTGCGCGGCGGCGCGCATCCACGGCTGGAGCGCTGCCGGATCCACCACGCCTCGGGCTCGGGGCTGTCCGTCACCGGCGAGGGCAGCGGCCTGGAGGCGGTGGGCTGCGAGGTGTACGAGATCAAGGGCACCGGCGTGCAGATCGCGTCCCGCGCCGCGGCCCATCTCACCGATTCCTCCGTGCACCGCACGTCGGCGGACGGGATAACCCTGGACACCGACGCCGTACTGACCCTCTCCGACTGCGATATCCACGACATCCCGGAGAACGCCGTCGATCTGCGCTCCCGCTCGGTGCTGACGCTGACCCGCTCGACGGTGCGCCGCTTCGGCCGCAACGGGCTCTCCGTCTGGGATCCGGGCACGCGCGTCGACGCCAACCAGTGCGAGATCCACGACAGTACGGGCGACTACCCGGCCGTCTGGGTCAGCGACGGCGCGACCGTCGTGCTCGACTCCTGCCGGGTGCATGACGTGCCCGACGCCCTCTTCGTCCTCGACCGCGGCTCGCGCGCCGATGTCGTGGACACCGATATCTCGCAGGTGCGCAACACGGCGGTGTCCGTGAGCGACGGTGCCACCGCGCAGCTCGACGACTGCCGGATCAGGGAGGCGTCCACCGGCGCCTGGTTCCGTGACCACGGCAGCGGCGGCACGCTCAACTCCTGCACGATCGACGGCGTCCAGACCGGGGTCATCGTCACCAAGGGCGCCGACCCCACCATCGAGCGCTGTACGGTCACCTCGCCCGCCGAGGCCGGCTTCTATGTCTCGGCCGAGGGCCGGGGCACGTTCCACAACTGCCGGGTGACGGGCAGCGGTGGCTACGGCTTCCATGTGATGGACGGCTGCCGGACGACGCTCACCAGGTGCCGTACGGAGCGGTGCGCGCGCGGCGGGTACGACTTCGCGGAGGACGGGCCGACCGTCGAGGACTGCACCAGTGACGAGAGCGGCGTGCTGACCCCGCCGACGCCGTCCCTGGAGCCGACGGCCGTGCTGACCGCGACCCAGTCCACCGGTCTCCTCGGCGCGGTCCCGGCGCAGAACTCCCCCGCCCGGTCCTCGGGCGCCGTCCCCGAGGTGACGACGCCCGCCCGCGCCTCCGAGGCCGTCCTCGGTGAACTCGACTCGCTCGTGGGCCTCGAAAGCGTCAAGCGCGAGGTCCGTGCGCTCACGGACATGATCGAGGTCGGCCGCCGCCGCAAGGAGGCCGGCCTCAAGGCGGCGTCCGTCCGCCGCCATCTGGTCTTCACCGGCTCCCCCGGCACCGGCAAGACGACCGTGGCCCGGCTGTACGGCGAGATCCTGCACTCCCTCGGGGTGCTGGAGCGCGGCCATCTCGTCGAGGTCTCCCGGGTCGACCTGGTCGGCGAGCACATCGGCTCGACGGCGATCCGTACGCAGGAGGCGTTCGACCGGGCGCGGGGCGGTGTGCTGTTCATCGACGAGGCCTATGCCCTCTCCCCCGAGGACTCGGGCCGCGACTTCGGCAAGGAAGCCATCGACACGCTGGTGAAGCTGATGGAGGACCACCGGGAGGCGGTGGTCGTGATCGTCGCCGGGTACACCGCCGAGATGGAACGCTTCCTGACGGTCAACCCCGGGGTGGCGTCGCGGTTCTCACGGACCATCACCTTCAGCGACTACGTACCCGAGGAGCTGCTGCGGATCGTGGAGCAGCAGTCCGAGGAGCAGGAGTACCGGCTGGGCGACGGTACGGCCGAGGCGCTGCTGAAGTACTTCACGGCGCTGCCCAAAGGGCCCGCCTTCGGCAACGGCCGTACCGCGCGCCAGACGTTCGAGTCGATGGTGGAGCGGCACGCGGGCCGGGTCGCCCAGCTGCCGGAGACGAGCACGGACGACCTGACCCTGCTCTACGCGGACGATCTGCCCGAACTGCCCTGAGCCCGCTGCTCCTGGGTCTCCTTCTCGGTCCGCTGCGCGGGCACCGCGGCCGGTGGCAGCCGGTCGAGCAGTGCGGCACGTTCCTCCGCGAAGACCGGGTCGGCCTGGTAGTCGGAGTGGCCGAGGATCGGCTCGGGCAGCGGGTGGAGCACCGTACGGCTGTAGGCGAGCGGGTCCTTCAGCGGCCCGCGGTCCACCTCGGGGCGGTCGCCGTCCTCCGGGACCCTGACCGGGCCGCCGATCGGGTCGGTGGACCGCCACAGATTGCGCCAGCAGTGCACCTCCTTGCTCAGCTGTGCCAGCTGCTCGGCACCGAAGTACGCGGGGAACCAGCGGCCGTACAGCCGCTCCAGCGGTGATCCGTACGTCAGCAGCGCCACCCGGTGGCGGGTGGCGGACCGCAGCTGCCAGACGGCCGCGGCGGCCAGCACACTGCCCTGGGAGTGGCCGGAGAGGACGAGCCGGCCGCCGGTGCGACCGGTCCAGGAGACGATCCGCCAGGTGAGGTCGGGGACCGCGCGTTCGGCGTAGCAGGGCGGCGCGAAGGGGTGGGCCGCGCGCGGCCAGAACGTACCCACGTCCCAGAGGATGCCGATGGTGCGCCGGGCGGAGGCGTCCCGGTAGGCGCGGCGGCCCCAGGTGACGAAGAGCAGGAAGCCCAGGCCGACCAGCCAGGAGCCGATCGACTGCGCGGTGTCGGCCACGGACTCGACGAAGGAGTCGGTGCCCTCGGCGGCCTCTCCGGGCACCTGCCCGCTCAGCCAGGACCCGGCGACCGCGCCCGCGCCGAGCACCAGGGAGGCCCCGGAGACGACTCCGACGAGCCGGGGAGCGTAGTCGGTGAGCGCGGCCCTGGCCCGCGCGCCCGCCACCTGGCGGGTACGGAGGGGGTCCGGCGTCTCCTTCGCGTACTCCCGCTCCACCAGCGGGGCCAGTCGGCGGGCGGCCCGCACCGTACGGACGCCGAGGACGGCGACCGGGATCAGCAGCAGGACGAGCAGGACGGGGATGACCGAGGCCTGCCAGCTCAGCAGCACCGGCGGGCCCACGATCGCGCCCTCGCCCGTGCCCGGGGTGGCGTCCCCGTCGAGCCAGTCGGCGACGCGCTGGGCGACGCCGCCGGTCATCACCCCGCCCAGGGCGCAGGCGAGCATCGCGACGGCGGGTCCGCCGAGGCCGCGCATCGCGATCCGTGGATGGGGCGCGCGGCGGTGCAGGAGATGGGCCGTGACGGCGAGTACGACGATCAGGGCGATCTGTGCCAGGGCGAGCACCAGGAAGGACAGGTTGCCGGGGAGCCCGCCGGTGGAGACCCAGCCGGGCCTGGACCAGGCGGTGTACACGACGGCCAGGGCGAGCACACCGAGCGCGGTGCCGGGCAGGGCGCTGATCAGCAGCTGGTCGAGGGAGCCGTCGCGCTTGCGCTCGCTGCGGCCCCGGACGCACACCACCCGGAGCACAACGGCCGCGCACCCGGCCAGCGTTGCCTGGAGCAGCAGTCCGAGCAGCCCGAGCGGGCCGCCGTCGGCGCCGCGGTCGTGGTCGGTGGCCGCGGAGGTGAGCGCGGCGGCGATGGTGAGGAAGCCGGCGGCGGTGTGGGCGGCGCGGAGCCGGGCGACCAGTCTGCGTCCGTACCAGAAGCCGGGGCGGCCGAGGGCGGGCCGTACCGTCACCGGGTCGTCGCTCGCGGCCCGGCCCTCGTCCGCGGCCCCTTCGGTGCCGGGGGTGAGGTTGGCGCCGGGCTCGTCGGTGGGCGGGCGCTGGGCCTCGTACGCGCTCCAGGTGCGGTGGGAGAGGTACCACAGCAGCACCACCAGCGCCGTGGGCACCACGGCGGCGAGGGCCAGCCGGCGCCCCGGCTGCGACCACCAGCCGTGCTGTTCCGGCGACAGGAAGCCGAGCCAGGAGCGGTCCGCGACACACCGCGCCGATCCGGCACACTGCCAGGCCGTCAGATCGAGCGCGACCTCGCAGGCGGCGGCCGTCAGCAGCACGGTGAGCGTGAGGGCGACCAGCCGTACGAGCACGCCGTACAGTCGCTGCGACCTGCTCAGGCCCTTCGTGGCCGGCCGCATCCAGTGCGCGAGATTGACCACCATGAACGGGAGCAGCAGCAGCCACAGGGCGCGCGAGCCATTGCCCGAGGTGAGGTTGGACCAGCAGTACGCCTCGGGGACCGGCCGGCCCTGGTAGCGCTCGGGGTGGAGCTCGGCGTCCACGTCGTCCGTGCGCCGGTACACCGCGGCCGTCTCGTCTCCGGTGATCCTGACCGTGCGCGGATCGTCGAGCATCTTCTGCGGAGTGGCCCCGCCGACGCCGTGGACCAGGAGTTCGAGCGCGGCTCCGTCACTCCGCGGATCCGGATCCAGTGCTTCTGGGGACACTTCGGTGGCTCGCTCTCGGAATGACTCGGAATGGCTTCGGAATGACTCGGCACGCAGGCGGGCCGCCCCGGCCCTCACTGAATCTCCCCTCCCCCCGCGTCCGCCAACCACCGGAGCGGGTGCCGGAACAGCGTGGGAGGATGAGGCCCCTGACGATCGAACACGGCGACGCGGAAGGACCGGCCCTGCGGTGAGCGACAACCAGAATCTTCTCGCGGAGCAGCGCCGTGCCCTGATCCTGGACGAGGTGCGCAGGCGCGGCGGTGTCCGGGTCAATGAGCTGACGCGCCGGCTCAGCGTCTCCGACATGACCGTGCGCCGGGATCTGGACGCGCTGTCGCGCCAGGGTGTCATCGAGAAGGTGCACGGCGGCGCGGTGCCGGTGGTCGAGGCGAGTACGCACGAGCCGGGCTTCGAGGCGAAGTCGGCGCTGGAGCTGACCGCCAAGGAGGACATCGCGCGGGCCGCGGCGGCCATGGCGGTGCCCGGCAGCTCCATCGCGCTGTCCGGCGGTACGACCACGTTCGCGCTGGCCCACCATCTGCTGGACGTGCCGGATCTGACGGTGGTGACCAACTCGACGCGCGTCGCCGATGTGTTCCACACGGGCCAGCGGGCCGCCGGGGGCGCGGGCGGCCAGCGGCCCGGGGCGGCCATGGTGGTGCTCACCGGAGGGGTACGTACGCCGTCGGACTCGCTGGTCGGCCCGGTGGCGGACCAGGCGATCCGCTCGCTCCACTTCGATGTGCTCTTCCTCGGGGTGCACGGCATCTCGGCCGAGGCCGGTCTGTCCACCCCGAACCTCGGGGAGGCGGAGACCAACCGGCACTTCGTACGGTCCGCGCGCCGGGTGGTGGTCGTCGCCGACCACACCAAGTGGGGGACGGTGGGGCTGAGTTCCTTCGCGACCCTGGATCAGGTCGACACGCTGGTGACGGACTCGGGGCTGTCGGCCGCGGCCCGCGAGGAGATCGCCGAGTATCTGCCGGGGCTGGTGGTGGCGGGCGAGTCCGGGGCGCCGGGAGAGCCGCCGGAGGGCGAGCCCACGGACCGGTCCGAAGCACAGCACGACTAGGTCCTGTCCGGTCGATCTTCGCGGATCAGACCGCGGCAGTCTGGTGCAGGGGGTACCCCCGTGCCGTTCAGGCCACGGGGGAGCATCGCAAGGCGGAGGATCGCCCGTGTACTGGACGTACTCGGGCGACTCCGACAACGCGGCGAGGCGCGGTGCCAGGCGTCGTGGGCCCGCGAAGATCGACCGGACAGGACCTAGACGAGCAAGTCCGGACGGCCCGTTCCGGACAACTCGTCGCGGTCCGTGCGGCTTACGATCGCCGGGTGAGCGTCTTCCGTATCGACCGCACCTCCCCGCTGCCCGCCGACGAGGTCTGGCGCCTGCTCACCGACTGGCCCGCCCACGCGGACCAGGTGCCACTGACCAGGATCTCCGTCGTGACCCCGGGGCCCACCCGTACCGGAACCGTCTTCGTCGCCCGTACGGGACTCGGCCGCGCCGGGTTCGACGACCCGATGGAGGTCGTCCACTGGCAGCCGCCCTCGGCGGGCGTCCCCGGCCGCTGCCGGCTGGAGAAGCGCGGCCGGGCCATCACGGGCTGGGCCGAGATCCACGTACGGGAAGCGGCCGGCGCGACGCTGGTGCGGTGGGAGGAGGAGCTGCGGATCGGTCCCCTGCCCAGGCCCCTCCACCCGCTGACCGCACGAGCGGGGCGGGTGGTGTTCGGCCGCGTCGTCGACCGGCTGCTGCGTGGCTAGCGCTCTGACCGGGGGTCGGCCGAGGGGGCGTCAACTGGCGCTCCGGTGGCCCGAGATGATCGCCTCCACGGTGACCTTCGCCCGCTTCGCTCGTTTGGCCTGTCGAGCAGCGCCGAGCGACGACGCGTCAGCACATGCGGAAGGGCACCGTCCCCATGCCGACCCACCGACAGCCGACCGACAACGCCACAACGGGCCCGCGTCCCGGTGTCGATGACGCCGAGGCCGCCCTCGTCGAGCACTATCCGCGGCTGGTCAGGCTGGCCTATCTCACGCTCCCTCCCACGCTGGGCCGCCACCGTCGCGTCCTGACCGCGCACGCCACCGTCCAGCATGTGCTGCCCGGCGCGCGCAAGGGCGACCAGAAGGCGCGGGTGCCCGGACAGCGCACGCCGAGCGGCTCCGCGTTCGCCTGGCTACGGGGGCAGGTGCTGCGGGCCGCGCTCACCCATGAGCAGCCGGCCCCCTGGTGGCGGGTGCGGGCCGTCCGGCCGCGGACGGGCCTGCCGCTCGTCGTGGGGCTGCGGCTCTTCCCCCGGGCCGGCGGCACCGACGAACTCGCCCTGGACCAGGCCCTGTCCACGGTCAACGCGCCCGCGCGCGCCGCGCTCGCCCTGCGTGTGCTGGAGGGCATGTCCGAGCCGGCGGTCCGCGCTGTGCTGGAGGACGCGGGCGTGGCGGACCCGGCCGCCGCCGTGCGTACGGCGGAACGGCTCGCCTCGCATCGGGACGGCCGGGCCGGAAAGCTGCTCGCCACCGCGGAGTTCGACCCCTGTACGGTGCAGACCCGGCCGACCGATCTGCTGCGGCGCAGGCAGCGGTCCAGGATCGCCGGGGCGGCCGTCGCGATCGCGCTGGCCGGGACGGTGCTGGCGGTGGCCCTGCCCGAGAACGGCTCCCCGGAGCAACCCGTCGCGGGGAACCGCGCGGAGGGCTCCCTCTACGGTCCGGACGGTACGGCGGCGCTCGCCCGCGCTCTCGACCCGGCCCTGCTGGAACGCGCGCCGGAGGACGCGTGGGCCGACGCCTCCCGGATCGACTTCTCCGTCTGGCCCGCCAGGGGCGGCCGTACCGACGACACCGCGCTGCTGAAACGCGCCCTGCGCGTCTGGGGCGGCCCGGGGCCCGTCGTGCGGGTGTCGGCCACCCCGGGCACGGGTACGGTGCCGCCCACGCAGCCACCGCGGCTGCTGTACGCGGGCGATCTGGACGGGGCAGCGGTGGTCCTGTTCCACGACGGCCAGCGGATCGTCCGGTACGCGGAGCCGGTGTCGGGGCGGGTGCCGGTGTCGGGGCAGGTGCCCGTGCCGAAGCGGGGACCGCTGCCGGAGTCGGTGCGACGAGAGGGTCCGGCGCCCGGCGGGGGCGCGCCGTCCCTGGACTTCGCCCGTGCCGACCAGGCGGATCTGACAACGGCCGCCGCGCTCGCGGTCAGCCGTACCCCGGACGGGGCCCGCTATCTGCTCGCCCCGTGGATCGCCGGGTCGGCCACCCGGGATCTGCTGGCGCCCGGTGCCCCCGCCCGCGGCCTCGATGTCTCCGCCGGGGGCGTGACCGGCGTCGTACCGGCTCCGGCGCCCGGCGGTGACTGCGTGACATGGCCGGTGATGGTGCTGCGCTCCTCGGCGAGGATCGTGGAGCGGCACGCGTTCCTCGTCACGGACCTCGGCGACCCCTCCCCCGCGCATCTCACCTATGTCCCGCCGCCGGGCGGCGACACGCCCGCGCGCGGGCCCCGGGAGGCGACCGGCGAACCGGCGCTGCTCAGCTGGGCGCGTACCGCGTGCTCGCTGCGGACGCTGCGCGGCTCCGGCGTACGGGCCGTCAGCAACTGGGTGTTCGCCGAGCAGTCGCTCCCCGATGCGGGCGGGCGGGCCGCCTGGGTCTGCACGCGGGCCGACACCTGGCGCGGCCCCGGCCGGATCCTGGTGCAGTTCCAGCGGCCCGCGTCCGTGCCGACCGCGCCGGGCACGGTGGTGGCCGAGGCCGAGAACACCGCGTCCTGCGGCAGGTTCGGGCGGCACATCCTGGCGGGGACGCACTGGGAGTCGCCCTCCGGGAAGTGGTTCCTGCTCGCGGCGGGCAGCCGCGACGTCACCCGGATCGAGGCCGTCGGCAGCGTACGGGCGAACGCGTCGGCGACGACACTCGCGGTACGGGCGCCCCGGGAGGGTTCCGTACGGCTGTCGGCGCGGCTCACCGGCGGGGGCAGCCTCCAGGCGGTCGGCTGAGAGCCACGAGGCCGGGTCCGTGTCCGTGTCCCGGGACGGGATCTGTCAGTCCGGCCAGACGCCGGTCTCCAGGAAGCGGTCGAGCGTCTCCGTGTACGGCGCGATGTCCAGGCCCTGTCCGGCCAGCCAGGTGTCCGAGTAGTACTTGTCGAGATAGCGGTCGCCCGGATCGCAGAGCAGGGTGACCACGCTGCCCTTGCGTCCTTCCGCGACCATCTCCGCGACGATCTTCAGTGAACTCCACAGCCCGGTGCCGGTGGAGCCGCCCGCCTTGCGTCCGATGGCCCGCTCCAGGGCGCGCACGGCGGCGACGCTCGCCGCGTCGGGCACCTTCATCATCCGGTCGATGGCGCCGGGCACGAAGCTCGGTTCCATCCGTGGCCGGCCGATGCCCTCGATCCGGGAGCCGCGCTCGCTGCACGCCTCCGCGTCATTCCGGGTCCAGCCGTCGAAGAAGCAGGAGTTCTCCGGGTCGGGGACGCAGATGCGGGTGTCGTACTGCATGTAGTGGACGTAGCGCCCGATGGTCGCGGACGTGCCGCCGGTGCCGGCCGTGGCGACGATCCACGCGGGCACCGGATAGCGCTCCAGCCGAAGCTGCTGGTAGATCGATTCCGCGATGTTGTTGTTGCCACGCCAGTCGGTGGCGCGCTCCGCGTAGGTGAACTGGTCCATGTAGTGGCCGCCGGTCCTGGCCGCCAGCTCGGCCGACTCCTCGTAGAGCTTCCGGGAGTCGTCGACGAAGTGGCAGCGCCCGCCGTGGAATTCGATGAGCCGGCACTTCTCGGCGCTGGTGGTGCGCGGCATCACGGCGATGAACGGCACCCCGATCAGCTTCGCGAAGTACGCCTCGGACACGGCCGTCGAGCCGCTGGATGCCTCGATCACCGGGGCGCCGGGCCTGATCCATCCATTGCACAGCCCGTAGAGGAAGAGCGAGCGGGCGAGCCGGTGCTTGAGGCTGCCGGTCGGATGGGTCGACTCGTCCTTCAGATACAGATCGATCCCCCACCGCTCGGGCAGCGGGAAGAGCAACAGGTGCGTATCGGCGGAGCGGTTGGCGTCGGCCTGGACCTTCCGTACGGCTTCTTTGAGCCATGCCCGGTAGGCGGGATCGCTGCGGTCCACGTCGACGGTCGCCGTCGCCCGGCTGTCCGTGGACGTCGCCGTCCCGTCGGTGCCGGATCCGTCTCGTCGACTCATACGCGCCGTTCCCCGTCCGTCGAAGTCCACCGAAGCCCGCCGGACCGACCCCCGTCGTCCGTCGAACCGGCCCCCGTCCCTCCAAGGTACCGCCATCACCTGCGCAAACATTGACTTTGGGTAGCCATAGCGATCACTTCTGGCCCCCGCCGGAAACGCGCTCTGGTGCCTGCCCTCATACTTGTGCACACTGCTTGAGGGGTCCTTGAGGGGACTTGAGGGGTCTGGGTACGGGGAATGGGCACGGAGGGGGCTGAAGAGCCATGGCTGAGCCGGAGTTCAGCGCGCGCGGGGTACGGATCGAGCGATGGCCCCGCTCACTCACCAGGGCCGGCCAGGTCCTGGTCCAGGACGGCAGGCTGGCCCTGCTGACCAGCTACGGCCGGGTGATCGACAGCGCGCCCCTGCGGGCCGTACGTACGGCCAAGCCGTGGTTCGCGGGCAGCGGCAGCGCGGTCGCCACCGTGAACGGGATCCGCTACCGGCTGACCATGGGCCAGCGCGGCCGCAGGCCCGACGCGACAGCGCTCGCCGGGCGCTTCATGGACACCGTCAGCAGGGCGAGCCACACCAAACCCTGAGCGCTCGCGGAACTGTCCCGATCCGCCCGAAATCTGTCCGGAATTCGTCCGGTATATACCCGAAATCTGCCGTGAACGGCGGTCCGGTCTGCCCGAGTTGCGAAGCTGAGCCCCTGGGTTCACTCTGATCTCACATCACTCAGGGTTAACCGGCGGTAACGGTGCGATCCAGCCCCGCCGGGCGGAATCGGCGGCGCGCCAGTCGCTGACTCCGATCTTCGCTTCTTCCGGACCTCATTTCGGGGAGTCGTGGCCGTGATCAGCCAGCCCAGCAGGCACTGCACGGTGGAGCTCCAGGCCCTGCCGTCGCGGATCGGACAGGTCCGCAGAATAATCTCGGCGCAATTGCGCTATTGGCATCTCGATCCCTTGATCGACTTCGCGGCGCTCGGCGTCACCGAGCTCCTTACCAACGTCCACCGGCACGCACAGCCGGACAAACGGTGCACCGTCGATATCGAGCTGCTGCTCGAACGGCTCATGGTCTCGGTCAGCGACCACGATCCGCGGCTCCCCACGGTCCGCGAGGCGACTCTGTTCGATACCGGTGGCCGCGGTCTCGCGCTGATCGCGGCGGTCAGCGAGAGCTGGGGCATCCGCGCCCGGGGCGACACGGGAAAGAGCATCTGGTTCACCCTCCCCGCGCCGCCGGCCGCGCGCGCCCTGCCCCTGCGCCCGGTGTACGGCGCGACGACCGAGGGCCCCTTTCCCGGGGCCGAGTTCGGCGCCATGACCAGGGAGTACGGGCCCCCTTGGGCCAGGTCCGCCATGATCAGCTGACCCTGGAGGCGGCGGGGCCCGGGATGGCGCCGAGACCCGCGAGCGCCGGGACCGCCCCGGCGAGGGCGCGGGTCTTCGAACCACCCGAACGGCCTACGGCGGTCGCCCACGGTGCGGCGGGACCCGTCTGCGCGGCGCCGGTTACGCGAGGCCGCCCTTTCCCGTACGGCCGAACTGCTCGTCCAGTACCGACAGTCGGCGCCAGTACTCGTCCTCGTCGATCTCGCCGGTGGCGAACCGGCGGCCGAGCAGCGCGATGGGCGACTGGTCGTCGTGCGGAGCGTGCGCCGGCTGCCAGGGACCGCGGAAACCGCCACCGCGACCGCCGCCGCCACGCCCGCGTCCGACGGTGCGGCGCAGGACGGTGACGACGCCGAGGACGGCCGCCGCCCAGAACAGCGGGAACAGCAGAATCCACGGACCGGGTCCGCCGTGGAAGGCCAAGGTGTTCATCTGGTTCAACTCCTCCGGAAAGGGTTTCGGGGTGTCGCTTCCGAGACTCGCTCCGGGAGGGGGGCCGGGTCGTCGTACGGCCAGCGGCAGTGCGCGTACCACCCCGGGAGTAGAAACAGGTCCTGTGGCTGCTTCCCGTACGCGCCATCGCCTGTACCTACTGGTATGTACAGTGGAGGCATGAGCACCACCGAGCGTCTGATCGAGGCCACCCGCGAGCTGCTGTGGGACCGGGGATACGTCGGCACCAGCCCGAGGGCGATACAACAGCGGGCGGGCGCGGGCCAGGGCAGCATGTACCACCACTTCAGCGGCAAGCCCGCGCTGGCACGGGCCGCGATCGCCCGTACCACCGAGGAGTTGCGGGCGACGGCGGAGGCCACCCTCGGCGGCACCGGCACCGGCACCGGCACCGGCACCGGGTCACGCTCCGCGTACGACCGGATCGCGGCGTATCTGCTGCGCGAGCGCGAGGTGCTGCGCGGCTGTCCGGTCGGACGGCTGACCATGGACCCGGACGTCATGGCCGACGAGACCCTGCGCGCCCCGGTCGACGAGACGCTCGACTGGTTGCGCGACCGGCTGGCCGGAATCGTCCAAGAGGGCCTGGAGCGCGGCGAGTTCGCCGCCGGGCTCGACCCGGCGGAGATCGCTTCGACGGTCGTCGCGACCGTACAGGGCGGTTATGTGCTGGCCCGCGCCTCCGGCTCGCCCGCCGCCTTCGACGCGGGGGTGCGCGGACTGCTGGCCCTGCTCGCGCCCGGCCGTGCTCTGCCCGACTCGCCTCACTCGTAGGGCGATTGACCTCATCCCGTACACGCCGTCAGGACCGGGAGCACCCGATGCATGTCATGCAGTACGAGATCACCCTTCCCGCCGACTACGACATGGGGATCATCCGCAAGCGCGTGGCGGAGAAGGGGCCGCTCCTCGACGACTTCCCCGGGCTCGGTCTGAAGGCGTATCTGATCCGGGAGCGCGGTGACGACTCACCCGTGAACCAGTACGCGCCGTTCTATGTCTGGACCACGCACGCGGGCATGAACTCCTTCCTCCTCGGGCCGGGGTTCGCGGGCATCGTGCGTGACTTCGGCCGGCCCGAGGTCCAGCACGGGTCCGGGCTCGTCCACGTGGAGGGCCCGGCCCGCGCGAGCGTGCCGCGCACGGCGGTACGCCGCCGGCAGCCCGTCCCGGAGGGAACGGCCCTGCCCGCCCTGGCCGAGGAGGCGGTACGGGAGACCGAACGGCTCGCGGGGCTCGACGGGGTGGTGTGCGCGACGCTGGCCCTCGATCCGCGCCACTGGGAGCTGTCGCAGTTCACGCTCTGGGCGCATGACACCCCGCGGGCGGTCGGCGATCACTATCAGGTGCTGCATCTGTCGCAGCCGCATCGCGCGGAGTTGAGCGGCGAAGACCCGCGGTGAGCCCTGCCGGGGCGCCACCCGAGGCCCGGGACGCCCGGGTCCTGGACCCCGGGGTCCGGAATGCCGGGGTCAGTGACGCCCGCGTCCGGGACGCCGGAGTCCGGGACGCCCAGATCCGGGACGCCGAGGTCCGGGACGCCGAGGTCCGGTCACGGGGCCAGCGCGCCGAGCGGATCGTCCAGCACCGGCTGCCACGCCACCTCGGCCGCGCCCACCAGGCTGTTGTGGTCGAGGGTGCAGGGCAGGATGGGTACGCCGCCACTGCGCCCCCACAGACTGCGGTCGGCGACGACGGCACGCAGCCGTTCCGGGTCGGCGTCGAGCAGTTCCCGGTGGAGTCCGCCGAGGATGATGCGGTCGGGGTTGAGGATATTGACCAGCCCCGCGAGCCCGAGGCCCAGCCGGTCGATCAGCTCCTCGGTGGCTCTCCGTACGTCGGGATCCGCGTGCTCCGTACGGAGCAGATCACGGGCCTGCTGGAGCAAGGAGACCTCGGGGCCGGGGGCGCGGCCGGCCGCGGTGAGGAAGGCGAGCGGGTCGGCCTCGACGTCGAGACAGCCCTTGCTGCCGCAATAGCAGGGGCGGCCCTCGGGGTTGACCGTGAGATGGCCGACCTCAAGGGCGAGGCCCGCACTGCCGGTGTGCAGCCGGCCGTCGAGCACCAGCGCGCCACCGACCCCCCGGTGTCCGGTCGCGACACAGAGCAGATGCTGGGCGCCGCGTCCCGCGCCGTGCCGGTGCTCGGCGAGCGCGGCGAGGTTGACGTCGTTGCCGGTGAACGCCGGGCCCTCGATACCCGCCGCGCGCACCCGCTCGGCGAAGATCTCGCGTACCGGCGCCCCGGCGGGCCAGGCGAGATGCAGCGGGTTGAGCGCCGTGCCCTCCGGCTCGGCGACGGCCGACGGTACGGCGAGCCCCGCGCCGACGCAGCGCAGCCCGGTGGTCCGCAGCAGCCCGGCCCCGGCCTCGACCACCTCCCCGAGGACCTGCGCCGGATCGGCGGTGACCGTACTGCGCACGGGCGCGGTGGCGACGATCCGGCCGCCGAGGCCGACCAACGCGGCCCGGAAGCCGTCCGCGTGGACCTGCGCGGCGAGCGCGACGGGCCCCTTGTCGTCGACCGACAGCCGGTGCGAGGGCCTGCCCTGGGAACCGGCGCCGGCGCCGGGACGTGAATCGACCCGGATGAGTCCGAGGGCCTCCAGTTCGGCGGCGACCGCACCCGCCGTGGCCCGGGTGACCCCGAGTTCCGCGGTCAGTACCGCGCGGGTGGGCGCACGGCCGGTGTGCACGAGTTCCAGTGCCGGACCGAGTGCGCCGCGGCCTCTCTCCAGCTTCGTCCGGGCGGTCGTCCCCTTGCCGTTCATGGGGGCGAGTCTCCCATGATCCGCGACCTATGCCGACGGGCCGTCGCACGATGCCGAGGGGGCGCCGGGAGAAGCCCGAGAGGACGCCGACGGCTTGTGAGGACGGGCCAGGGCCCCTATGGTTATTTTGTGCCGCATCTAAACAAAGTAGGGACGGCTCTCTCGGGAGGTAGCGCCGGAGAACCCGGCTCCCGTTCCCCGCTGTCCCGCCTCCGTATCGCGCTGACCGTCTTCTTCGCCCTCGACGGTTTCATGTTCGCCGGCTGGGTCGTCCGTATCCCCGCCATCAAGCAGCAGACCGGGGCCTCGGCGAGCGCGCTCGGACTCGCGTTGCTCGGTGTCTCCGCGGGCGCGGTGGTGACGATGGTGTTCACCGGCCGGCTCTGCCGGCGCTTCGGCAGCCATCCCGTGACGGTGCTGTGCGCCGTACTCCTCTCGCTGAGTATCGTGCTGCCGCCGCAGACCCACTCGGCTCTGACGCTCGGGCTGGTGCTGCTGGTCTTCGGCGCCGCGTACGGCGGGCTGAACGTGGCGATGAACAGCGCGGCCGTCGATCTCGTGGCCGCCCTGCGACGTCCGGTCATCTCCAGCTTCCACGCCGCGTTCAGCCTCGGCGGCATGATCGGGGCGGGGCTGGGCGGGCTGGTCGCGGGCGGCCTCTCCCCCGCCGTCCATCTGTCCCTCCTGACCGGACTCGGTCTGCTCGTCACGGCCGTCACCGGCCCCACACTGCTCCGGCACGCGGCGCCCGTCCCGGAGCACACTGAATCGGAGCGCACGGAATCGGAGCGCACGGAATCGGAGCGCACGGAGGAGGGCACGGAGGAGGAGGGCGCCGTACCGCGGCGGCTCGACGGGCGCACCCGGCGCCTGGTCCTCCTCTTCGGTGTGATCGCCCTGTGCACGGCGTACGGCGAGGGCGCGATGGCCGACTGGAGCGCGCTCCATCTCACCCAGGACCTGGACGCCACCCCCGGTCTGGCGGCGGCCGGTTACTCGCTCTTCGCCCTCGCCATGACGGCGGGACGGCTGTCCGGTACGGCCCTGCTGGAGCGCCTCGGCCAGACCCGCGCCCTGGTCGCGGGCGGTGTCACGGCCGCGCTCGGCATGCTCGTCGGCGCGCTCGCGCCCACCGCCTGGCTGGCCCTGGCCGGCTTCGCCGTGGCCGGTCTCGGCCTCGCCAATATCTTCCCCGTGGCCATCGGCCGCGCGGGGGCGCTGGCGGGGCCCGGCGGGGTCGCCGCGGCCTCCACTCTGGGATACGGCGGGATGCTGCTGGGGCCGCCCGCGATCGGTTTTCTCGCCGAGTGGTTCACGCTGCCGCTCGCGCTGACCACGGTGGCCCTGCTGGCGGGTGCCGCCGCGCTGATCGGCTACGCGGCACGGAACGCGTCGGCGGTCCCGGCGGAGTCCACGCGACCCGCCGATTCCACGCGACCCGCCGATTCCACGCGGCCGGCGGACTCCGTGCGACCGGCCGAGCCCGCTCACCGGCCTGAGTTGGCGCGACCGGCGGATGAGTAGCCGTACTCAGGCACATCCGTTCGGACTGAACCACCCTGGAGGGACAACCACTTCAGGGGAGCGAGCAATGAACTCAGGACGGCTGACCGGACTCGCGCGGCTGACCTTCGGCAACCGCGCGTCGCAGGTCTATCTCGGCCTGGTCGCGGCCGCGACGGTGTTCGTCGCGGTCGACACCCTCTTCATACAGCACCAGGACGCCTCGTTCGCCGGCGTGTGGCTGTTCTTCCTCGCCGCACCGGCCATCTTCGCGTTCTTCGTCGGTGGCGGGCTGCTGGGCGACGCGGTCGCGGAGTCCGCCGGATTCCTCTATCCCGCGCTGGTGCTCTCGGTGCTGATCCAGGCGGCGGCGCTCGGGGCGTTCGTACGGCTGCTGCGCGACACGCGGGGTCCGGCCCACCCCCACCGCGCCTGACCCCGGCCGGCCGGGGAGTGGCGCCTTGCCCCGCGCCCCGGGCTTGGCCAGACTCGGGCCATGGGGAGACGCATCGTGGGCACGACGCGCGGTAACGCCGAACGGGACGCCATCACGGTCGAGATCGGCTTCGCCGTGCTGACGGGTGCGTTCGCGGCGGCGCTGGTGTACGGCGTCATCGCCGTACCGGTCTGGTACTTCGACCTGCCGGACGCGCTGCGGCGCATCGCCACCGTCGCCGCGTGTCTCGCCTTCGTGGCGCGGGTCGTCCGGGTCCTGTGGCGCTTCCCGCGCCCCAGGCGGGGTCCGACGGGTCAACTCTCCGGACAGCGGCCGGAGAAGCCGGCCGATCAGCCGAGCCAGCCCGGCCGTACCAGTCCCGACTCATAGGCGAGGACGACCAGTTGGGCCCGGTCGCGGGCGCCCAGCTTCACCATCGTCCTGCTGACATGCGTCTTGGCCGTCAACGGGCTGACCACCAGCCGACGGGCGATCTCCTCGTTGGAGAGTCCGATCCCGACCAGGGCCATCACTTCCCGCTCCCGCTCGGTGAGTGCCGCGAGTTCCGCGATGCCCGTCGGCGCCTTGGAGCGGGACGCGAATTCCGCGATGAGCCGACGCGTGACCCCGGGGGAGAGCAGCGCGTCCCCCTCCACCACCGCCCGTACCGCGCGCAGCAGTTCCTCCGGTTCGGTGTCCTTGACGAGAAAACCGGAGGCGCCGGAGCGGATCGCCTCGAAGACGTACTCGTCGAGTTCGAAGGTGGTGAGCATGACCACCTTCACCTGGTCGAGCCGGCCGTCCTCGGTGATCCGGCGGGTCGCGGCGAGCCCGTCGAGCAGCGGCATCCGGATGTCCATCAGCACCACATCGGGGCTCAGTTCACGCACCCGGCGCAGCGCCTCCTCGCCGTCCGCCGCCTCGCCCGCGACCTCGATGTCCGGCTGGGCGGCGAGCAGCGCGCGGAAGCCGGCGCGTACGAGCGACTGGTCGTCGGCGAGCAGTACACGGATCACGGTGTCTCCTTGAGCGTTCAGGGCCCGCTCAGGCCCTGGGTGTCCGGGCCGTTTCCGGACCCGGGTGTTCGGTTCTCGGGGTGCAGCGGGAGGGTGGCCCGTACGCGGAAACCGCCGTCCGGACGCGGGCCGGCCTCGATCGTGCCACCCAGCGCGGCGGCCCGCTCACGCATGCCGACGAGACCATTGCCGCCGCCCCCCGCGTCACCGCCGGTGGCCGGACCCGCGTCGTCGATACGCAGCTCCAGCGACTCCGGCGCGTAGCCGAGGCCGATCTCCGCCGTACGGGACCCGGAGTGGCGCACCACATTGGTCAGTGCCTCCTGGATGATCCGGAAGGCGGCCAGATCCGTGCCCGGCGGCAGCGCCGTCCGCTCCCCGTCCCGCCGGATCTCAACGGTCAGTCCGGCGCTCGCGGCCTGTTCGACCAGCTCGGGCAGCCGGTCGAGGCCCGGGGCGGGGGCGCGCGGGGCGTCACCGGGCGTTCTGAGGGTGTCCAGGACCTGCCGTACCTCGCCGAGGGCTTCCTTGCTCGCCGCCTTGATGGTGGTGAGGGCGGTACGGGCCTGCTCGGGGTCGGAGTCGAGCAGGGCGAGCCCCACGCCCGCCTGGACGTTGATGACCGAGATGGAGTGCGCGAGTACGTCGTGCAGCTCACGGGCGATCCGCAGCCGCTCCTCGTTCTCCCGCCGCTTCTTGGCGGCCGCGCGCTCGGCACCCTCCCTGGCCCATTGCTCGCGGCGTACCCGGGCGAGTTCGGAGGCCGCGCAGAGAGCGGCCACGAAGGCCGCGATGACCAGTTCCTGTCCCCAGGGCGCGGGCCTGTCGTGCACCGGGGGCAGCCAGCGGTAGAGCCAGTGCGCGATCAGCAGATGGCCCACCCAGAGCGTGCCGACCGCCCACCAGGCCGCCTGCCGGTGGCCCGCGACGATCGCGGCGAAGCAGGCGACCGCGACGGGGATGAAGACGGGCCCGTACGGATAGCCGGCGGCGAAGTACACGAGCGTGGTCGCCGAGACGCCGCAGACGACGATGACGGGGTGCTTCCGGCGGAACAGCAGCAGCGCGGGACCGGCGAGCAGCAGCAGCCGCGCGTAGAGGTCCAGGGGCTGGCGTTCGGGCTGGCCGGCGGCGGCGAAGGCGGTCCCCACCAGGACGAAGACGGCCAGGAACAGGGTGGACGGCCAGGGCAGCCGGCCGGAGCGACGGGCTCCGCGCCGCTGGAACGGCGGTCCGTCCTGCGCCCAGGGTGGACCGCCGTACGACCAGTGGTGGCCGCCGCGCGCCCAGGGAGGCCCGCCGCGCCGGCAGTGGGGGCCGCCGCCCCAGCCCCGGGCCCGGCGCGCTTCCCGCCACCGGCCCCGGCTGCTGTGCTGCTCTTCCATACCGGTCACGCTAGACGGGCGGGCGGTTCCGGGCGTCAGCCGGGCGAGGTGGGCACACGTACTCCCTGAGGAGTACGGGACGCCTCGGCGAACCGGCCCGTCATGGCGTCACGACGCCAGCGCGCCAGCACGTCCGGGCGTCAGGGCGTCAGGGCGTACGGCGGCGGTCCATCAGCCCGACCTCGTGCGCGAGGCGCCGCGCGGCGTGGGTGAAGAGCTCGTCACGCGCCTCGACCAGACCGTTGAACTGGCCGAAGACCTCGAAGGAGACCAGCCCGAAGAGCTGGGCCCAGGCCGCGACGAGCGCGGCCATCACCTCCGGCGGAAGGCCGGGCGCCAGTTGGGCCGCGAGCCGCTGGGCCTCCGGGCGCAGCTCTTCGGAGAGCGGCGGTAGCGCGATGCCGTCCGCGCGGTGGGCATCGGCGGCGATGGAGATCAGCGCCAGCCCGACCCGGGACGCGGGCTCGATCGTCAGCTGGGGCGCCTGATAGCCGGGCACGGGAGACCCGTAGATCAGCGCGTACTCATGGGGGTGGGCCAGGGCCCAGGCACGTGCCGCCACGCAGACGGCGGTCCAGCGCGCGGGAGGATCGGCGGGGTCGGCGGTCGCGAGTGCCCGTTCGGCGGCCGAGCCGAGAGCGTCGTAGGCGTCGATGATCAGGGCGGTCAGCAGCTCGTCGCGGCTGGGGAAGTAGCGGTAGAGGGCGGACGAGACCATGCCCAGCTCGCGGGCGACGGCGCGCAGTGAGAGCTTCGCCGCGCCCTCGGCGGCGAGCTGTCTGCGCGCCTCGTCCTTGATGGCCGCGGTGACTTCGGTGCGGGCCCGTTCCCTGGCTCCCCGGATGGTCGTCATTCGGAGCAGTGTACTCACTTTCGGAGCATCGACCACAAGCGAGAGCACCGCTCTTGCTTTGGAGCGCCCACCCGGTGCACACTGCTCTCAAGCGAGAGCAGTGCTCTCCCAACTCAGGAGATCCCCATGCCACAGCCGAATGCGCCGAGGCCGAACATGTCGCAGCCGCACTACCTCAAGGCCGGCCCGTTCACCGTCCGGATGAACAGCGTCATCGGCCGCCTCGCCCGGCACGGCGTGAGCCTCCTCGGCTCCGCCGAGCTGTCCGTACGCGGCCGGAAGAGCGGCCGGATGCAGCGCATCCCCGTCAACCCGCACACCTACCAGGGCGCCCAGTACCTGGTCTCCGCCCGCGGCCACTCGCAGTGGGTACGCAATATGCGCGTCGCGGGCGCCGGTGAACTGCGCGTCGGCCGCAAGATCCGGGCCTTCACCGCGACGGAGATCCCCGACAGCGAGAAGCTCCCGATTCTGCGCGCCTATCTGAAGCGCTGGGGCTGGGAGGTCAACCAGTACTTCCAGGGGGTCACCGCGAAGTCCTCCGACGAGGAGATCATCGCGGCGGCCCCCGACCACCCGGTCTTCCTGATCAGGACGGATTCCTGATCACAACGGCACTCCGCCGTCCAGCCCGGTCGGTCACTCCCGGGCGCCCGCCTCCGGCGCACCCGTCACTCCCGCCGCACCCGGCTCCGGCGCCCCACCGTCCGGCGTCCCGGTCTCGCCCGGCTGCCTGCGGTCCAGCAGATCCAGCGCGCGGCGGGCCAGCGGATGGGTCCGTACGACACCGGCCAGCGTGGTCGAGCCGCGCGTGATGTCCGCGAACATGTTCCACGCCGGGCGCAGCCCCGTGATCGCCGCGTGCAGCAGCCCCGGCCTGCGCTCGAAGATGGCCAGCATCCGCCGGCCGACGCCCATCTCCACGCCGAGCCCGGCCTTGATGGCGAACGCGTAGTTCAGCGCCTGGCGGCGGGCGTCCACGGCGTCGTGCGACTCCGAGATCCGTACCGCCCACTCCCCCGCGAGCCGCCCGGAGCGCAGGGCGAAGGAGATTCCCTCCCTGGTCCAGGGTTCGAGCAGCCCCGCCGCGTCACCGCACACCAGCACCCGGCCGCGCGACAGCGGTGAGTCCTCGCTGCGGCACCGGGTCAAATGCCCGGACGAGATGGACGGTTCGAACCCGGCGAGCCCGAGCCGGGCGATGAAGTCCTCCAGATAGCGCTTGGTGGCGGCGCCCTCGCCGCGCGCCGAGATCACCCCGACGGTGAGCGTGTCGCCCTTCGGGAACACCCATCCGTAACTCCCGGGCAGCGGGCCCCAGTCGATGAGTACCCGCCCCGCCCAGTCCTCGGCGACCGTCGGCGGGACCGGAATCTCGGCCTCAAGTCCCAGGTCCACCTGGTCCAGCTTCACCCCGACATGGGCGCCTATCCGGCTGGCGCTGCCGTCCGCGCCGACCACGGCCCGCGCCAACACCGTCTCGCCGTCCGCCAGGACGACGGCGACCGTCCGGCGGTCGGGCACGGCCGGGCCGTGCTGCTCGACGCGCGAGACGGTCACGCCGGTACGGAGCACCGCGCCGGCCTTCTGCGCGTGCTCCACCAGACTCGCGTCGAACTCCGGGCGGTTGATGAGCCCGAAGAGCATGCGCTTGGATCGGCGGGTACGGGCGAGCTTTCCGTTCAGGGAGAAGGTCACCGCGTGCACCCGGTCCTGGAACGGCAACTCGAAGCCCGGGGGCAGTGAGTCGCGCGAGGGCCCGATGATCCCGCCCCCGCAGGTTTTGTAGCGGGGCAACTCGGCTTTCTCCACCAGCAGCACCTGACGGCCCGCGACCGCCGCCGCGTATGCCGCGGAGGCTCCCGCCGGCCCTGCGCCGACCACGACGACATCCCACACCGGCTCGTCGTGCTCGCTTCCGGCGTCTGCGTTCTCGCTGCTCACGATGTGCTTCTGCTCCTGATCCGACCGGTGGCCCCTGCTGTCGAACGGCATCCTACGGCGCTGGCTCGGTGAACCCGCTGTGGGAGGATCGGCAGTGACTTCGACGTACACCCGACTCAGACAACGTCGTACCCACCAGGAGCGTGCCCATGACCGCGAATCCGATCGCCGAGACCGTCGCGTCGCTGATGCCCCGTGCCCGTACGGAGCTTGCGGAGCTGGTGTCCTTCCGGTCGGTCGCGGACCCCGCGGTGTTCCCCAGGAGCGAGTGCGAGGCCGCCGCCGGCTGGGTCGCCGACGCGCTGCGTGCCGAGGGGTTCCAGGATGTCGCGCTGCTCGACACCCCGGACGGCACGCAGTCCGTCTACGGCCTGCTGGCGGGGCCCGAGGGCGCGCCCACGGTGCTGCTCTACGCCCACTACGACGTGCAGCCGCCGCTGGACGAGGACGCCTGGGTGACGCCGCCCTTCGAGCTGACCGAGCGCGACGGCCGCTGGTACGGACGCGGGGCGGCCGACTGCAAGGGCGGCTTCCTGATGCATCTGCTCGCCCTGCGCGCGCTCAAGGCGAACGGCGGGGTGCCGGTGAACGTCAAGGTGATCGTGGAGGGTTCGGAGGAGCAGGGCACCGGCGGTCTCGAACGGTACGCGGAAGCCCACCCGGAACTGCTGGCGGCCGATGCCGTCGTCGTCGGCGACACCGGCAACTTCAAGCTGGGACTGCCGACGGTCACGGCCACGCTGCGCGGCATGACGATGGTCCGGGTCTCGGTCGACACGCTCGAAGGCAACCTGCACTCGGGCCAGTTCGGCGGAGCGGCGCCCGACGCGCTCGCCGCCCTCATCAAGGTGCTCGACTCGCTGCGCGCCGAGGACGGCTCCACCACCGTGGACGGGCTGGCCTCGGACGCCGTCTGGGACGGACTGGCCTACGACGAGGCCGACTTCCGCAAGGACGCCAAGGTGCTCGACGGCGTCGGGCTGATCGGCGAGGGTACGGTCGCCGACCGGATCTGGGCCCGCCCGGCGGTCACCGTACTGGGCATCGACTGCCCGCCCGTGGTGGGCGCCACCCCCTCGATCCAGGCGAGCGCGCGGGCGACGATCAGTCTGCGGGTCCCGCCGGGCCAGGACGCCGCCGAGGCGACCGAACTGCTCATCTCCCACATCGAGAAGCACACGCCGTGGGACGCGCGGGTCGCGGTGCGGCAGATCGGTCAGGGCCAGCCGTTCCGCGCCGACACCTCCAGCCCCGCGTACACGGCGATGGCCGACGCGATGCGGGTGGCGTATCCCGGCCAGGAGATGCAGGCAGCGGGAATGGGCGGCTCCATTCCGCTCTGCAACACCCTGGCCGAGCTGTATCCGAGCGCGGAGATCCTGCTGATCGGGCTGAGTGAGCCGGAGGCCCAGATCCACGCGGTGAACGAGAGCGTCTCTCCGGAGGAGCTGGAGCGGCTGTCGGTCTCCGAGGCCCTGTTCCTGGTCAACTACGCCCGGTCCAAGCAGGCTTGAGGTGCGTACGGAGGCGCGGGCGGACCCGAGGCGGACCTGAGCGGAGCTGAGCGGACCGGAGCCGGGGCCCGTGGACGCCCCGTCAGCCCACGGGGATCCCGTCCTCCAGGTTGAGTACGGTCCCGCGCTCCCTGGCCCGCAGGGCCCAGCGCAGCCGTGCGTAACGGGCGGGCGGCAGCAGCCGCCCGGCCTCCTCCTCGCCGACGAAGCGCCAGCCGCGCAGCTCGGGCCCCGGCAGCAGCAGTTGTCCGGCGAGGCGGGCGGGGAGCAGACCGCCGTCGAAGAGCAGCCGCAGTCCGCCGTACCCCGGCGGTCTCGGCGGTTCCCAGTCGACGACCAGCAGTCCGGGCACGTCGGTGAGTTCGATGCCTATCTCCTCGGCGACCTCACGCATCCCGGCGCGGGCGGGTGCCTCACCTGCCTCCACCACCCCGCCGGGAAACTCCCAGCCGGGCTTGTACGTGGGGTCGACGAGGAGGACCCGGTCCTGCTCGTCGAAGAGCAGGACGCCCGCCGCGACGGTCTCGGCGGTCGGCTCGGGAGTCTGCACGATCTCGCAGACGCCCGCCGTGCCGGTCCGTACGGCCTCGGCGAGACAGACGGCGGTCTCGCGCGCCGTGAGGCCGGTGTTGTCGATCACGAGGGCGTCGCCGGTGAGCCAGCCGAGCGCCGCGCGGTACGGTTCGATGTACGCGTCGCCCGCACGCCGGCCGTGCTCGCCCAGCCCGGACCCGGCCGGGTCGTCCGCACGGGCCTCACGTGCCGCGATCCGTCCACGCAGGATCGTTTCGTCTGTTGTCAGCAACACGTGCCGTACGGGGATACGACGCGCGGCGAGCCCGCCGAAGATCTCGTCCCGGTACTCCTGGCGCAGCAGCGTCATCGGCACGACGAGCGCCCCGCCCACCTCCGCCAGCAGAGCCGCCGCCGTGTCGACCACCATCCGCCGCCAGATCGGCAGGTCCTGGAAGTCGGTCACCTCGGCGAGCCGCTTCTGCGGCAGCAGCTCCGCCAGCGTCCCGCCGATCAGCTCGGGTTCGTACAAGGTGCAGTGCGGGATCAGGTCGATCAGTTCGCGTGCGGTGCTGGACTTGCCCGCTCCGAACGCACCGTTGATCCAGACGATCACGGTTCCCCCTCTTCCGTAGCCCTCAGTGGACTGCCCGCAACACCCTGCCCCGGAAACCCCCGGGCAGACCGGGGAGCCCGCACCGGCCCGCGGGTCGTGTCCGAGCTGTGTCCGGATCGAGGTCGTCCCGAGGCCCCGCGGGCGTCTCCTGTACGGACCGATGTCCCCGCCGGGCCGTAACACAACCCCGGGGACGTCGTTGAAAGCTCCACAGGGCAAGGGGGTAACCAATGCGCCGGACGGTGCTGGAGAGATTTCCCGCGGGAGGACCGCGTGGCAGCTGGCCCGCGGAGGAGTTCGCGCGGGCGCGGCGGGACGAGGGCACACCGGCCGAGGTCGTGATGGATCTCGACTCGGACGTGTTCCTCGTGGTCGTACCGCACCAGGCGACCGACTCGGGCTCCTGCGGCGCCAAGTGACGCGTACGCCACGGAGAGCGGACATGACCGGAACACCGACCGCGCCCGCCACGCCTCCGCCCGTCCCGCCCCCGCGCGCCCGGCGGTCCGCGCTGGTACTCGCTCTCGCGGGCCTCGCCGTATCGCTGAGTGCCACCCCGGCGGCGGCCGACAGCAGCGCCTGCACCCACCACTTCTCGGGACCGCAGATCTGTATCAGGCTGGAAGGGCAGGGCGGCCGGAACGCGGTCACCGGGATCTGGACCAATCCGCCGAGGGACGTCACCTCCCGCGCCGTGTCCCTGTACCGGAACGGACAGCTCATCGATACGGCGACGGCCACCCGCTCCGGCAAGGCGCTGACACACAGCTGGCCGGCCGAGGACGCGGGCACCGACACGGAGTTGTGCGTGAAGTTCCGGGGCAGCCAGCGGATGGCCTGCCAGACGACTCGCTGAGTCCCCTGCCGGGACGCACGGGCCCCGCTCAGCCGCTGACCGCGGCTGCCGTCCCGTCCCGTCCGCCGAGCGCCGCCGCGGCCGCCGCCGCGCCCACCAGGCCCGCGTCCCGCCCGGTCAGCGCCGGGGCGATCGTGATGCCCCGGACGAAGGAGAGCGAGGCGTAGTCCTGGAGCGAGCGGCGCAGCGGTGCGAAGAGCACCTCTCCCGCGTTCGCCACCCCGCCGCCGATGACCGCGATACGGATCTCGACCAGTGTGGCGGTCGCGGCGATCCCGGCGGCCAGCGCCTGGGCGGCCCGCTCGAAGGAGGCGATCGCGACCGGATGCCCGGCCCGCGCCGCGGCGGCCACCGCGGCGGCGGAGGTGTCTCCGTCGGGGCCGGGCCGCCAGCCGCCCTCCAGCGCCCTGCGGGCGATATGGGGGCCGCTGGCGATACGTTCCACACAGCCGCGGGCGCCGCACGGGCAGAGATCGCCGTCCAGGTCCACACAGATGTGGCCGATGTGACCGGCGTTGCCGGTGGGTCCGGCGTGCAGCTTCCCGTTCAGGACGAGCCCGCCGCCGACGCCCGTGGAGACCACCATGCACAGCGCGTTGTCATAGCCGCGGGCGGCGCCCTGCCAGTGTTCCGCGGCGGTGATGGCGACACCGTCGCCGACGAGCGTCACCGGCAGCCCGCCGGTGGCCGCCCGTACCCGCTCCACCAGTGGAAAGCCGCGCCAGCCCGCGACGTTGACCGGGCTGACCGTGCCGGCCGAGGCGTCCACGGGGCCCGCGCTGCCGATACCGATCGCCGTGGCCGACGCCCACAGCGGGGAGACGGACAGCTCGGCGAGGACCGCCTCGACGGCGCGCATCACCGTCTCGCCGTCCTCCCGCGCGGGTGTGGGCCGTTGTGCCCGTACGAGGATCCTGCCGTTGCCGTCCACCAGCGCGCCGGCGATCTTGGTGCCGCCGATATCGAGGGAGACAACGGGGTCGGTATGCATGGGTGTGGGATCTCCAGGCGATGAGGTGTCCCCGCGTATATCGGGGACGGACGGAACAGCGGCTTCGATGAACAGTCTCCATTCCCCTGACAACGTTGTCCAGGGCCTATGCTCGACGCCACGGCCGTGGCAGGCAAACCCACGGCAAAGGACCGGCGAATGCACGCCGAAACACTGACGCAACGACGACAGGACAGCGCACTGTGGCCGACAACACCCGCCGCCCCGAGCCCCGTTACGGCAACAGGCCCACGATGAAGGATGTGGCCGCACGTGCTGGAGTAGGACTCAAGACGGTCTCCCGGGTGGTCAACGGGGAGCCGGGTGTCACACCCGACACCGAGCGCCGGGTCCAGGAGTCCATCGACGCGCTGGGCTTCCGCCGGAACGACTCGGCGCGGGTGCTGCGCAAGGGCCGTACCGCCAGCATCGGCCTGGTCCTGGAGGATCTCGCGGACCCCTTCTACGGGCCGCTGAACCGCGCCGTGGAGGAGGTCGCCCGTGCCCATGGCGCGCTGCTGATCAACGGATCGAGCGCCGAGGACCCCGACCGCGAACAGGAATTGGTGCTGGCGCTCTGCGCGCGCCGGGTGGACGGGCTGATCGTGATCCCCGCCGGGCACGACCACCGCTATCTGGAGCCGGAGATCAAGGCCGGGGTGGCGACGGTCTTCGTGGACCGGCCGGCCGGCCGGATCGACGCGGACGCCGTGCTCTCCGACAGCTTCGGCGGCGCCCGCTCCGGGGTCGCCCATCTGATCGCGCACGGCCATCGCAGGATCGGCTTCATCGGCGACCAGCCCCGGATCCACACGGCCAGCGAACGGCTGCGCGGCTATCGCACGGCGATGGCGGACGCGGGGCTGGCGATACACGACGGCTGGGTCTCGCTCGGCACCACCGCGCCGAAGCGGGTACAGGACGCCGTCGTCGCGATGCTCGCGGGGCCCGAGCCGGTCACCGCGATCTTCACGGGCAACAACCGCGTGACGGTGACGGTGGTACGGGTACTGGCCGCGCACGACCGGCCGGTCGCCCTGGTCGGATTCGACGACATCGAACTCGCCGATCTGCTGGACCCGGGCGTCACGGTCATCGCGCAGGACGCGGCGGCCCTGGGCCGTACGGCGGCGGAGCGGCTCTTCCACCGGCTCGACGGGGCGGCCGACGCGCCGTCCCAAGTGGTGCTGCCGACGCGGCTGATCGCCCGCGGCTCGGGCGAGATCCCGCCCCCGGCGGAGGGGTAGCCCGCGAGCCGACCGGTCCCGCCAGGTCCTGTCCGGGCCTACGGAGCCGTCGCCGTCAGGTCCGTCACCGTCAGGTCCGCGCGGCGCGGGATCGCGAAGCTCTCCAGATCGGCGCGGGCGAGCCCGGTGAGTCCGGTGACCTCGTCCGCGTCGAGAGCGCCGCAGTCGAGTCCGCGCAGCAGATAGCCGCTGAGCGCCTTGGCGGTGGCGGGCTCGTCCATCACATCGCCGCCCGCCCTGGCGGCATACGCGGCCAGCCGGGCGGCGGCCGGCTCCAGGCCCTCGCGGTAGAACGCGTACACGGCGGCGTAGCGGGTCGGCAGCTGGCCCGGGTGCATGTCCCAGCCCTGGTAGTAGGCGCGGGCGAGCGCGCGCCGGGTGAGGCCGTAGTGCAGCTTCCACGCCTCGTGGACCTGGGCGGCGGGCCCGACCGGCAGCACGTTCGTGGAGCCGTCGCAGACCCGTACGCCCGTGCCCGCGGCGGCGACCTGCATGACGGCCTTGGCGTGGTCGGCGGCCGGGTGGTCGCTCGACTGGTACGCGGCGCTGACCCCGACGCAGGCGCTGTAGTCGAAGGTGCCGTAGTGCAGCCCGGTGGCCCGGCCGCCGGCCGCGTCGATCATCCGGGCCACGGTGGCGGTGCCGTCCGCGGCGAGGATCGACTGACTGGTCTCGATCTGGATCTCGAACCCGATCCGGCCCGGCTCCAGGCCGCGCGCCTTCTCGAACTCCCCGGCCAGCCGCGCCATCGCGGCGACCTGCTCGGCGTAGGTGACCTTGGGGAGCGTCAGGACCAGCCCCTCGGGAAGGCCGCCCGCCTCCATCAGTCCGCTGAGGAAGATGTCCAGGGTCCTGATCGCCCGTTCGCGCACGGCGGCTTCCAGGCACTTCATCCGGATGCCCATGTACGGGGCGGCGGTGCCGTTTCCGTACGCCTCGTGGACCAGCCGGGCGGCGCGGGCGGCGTCCTCGTCCTCCATGTGGCCGGGGCGGGGGCCGTAGCCGTCCTCGAAGTCGATGCGCAGGTCCTCGACGGGCTCGCGGCTCAGCTTGTCCCGTACGCGCTCGTACACCGGTCCGGCCAGTTCGCCGGAGAGACCGAGCACCCGCGCCAACGAGGCGGCGTCCGGGGCGTGTTCGTCGAGGGCGGCGAGCGCCTGGCCGCCCCAGGAGCGGATGGTGTCCGCGGCGAAGGCGTCACCGGGTACGTAGACGGTGTGGACGGGCTGGCGGGTGCCCGGGTCGCCGGGGTAGCGGCGGGCCAGCTCCGCGTCGACCGACGCGAGGGAGGCACCGACGGCCGCGCCGACCGCGTCCGGGAGACTCGTGGCCACGTGCTCCTGCTGCCCCATTCCCACACCCTCCAATTTTCCGCTCTGCGGAATCAACAATCCGTTGAATGAAGTTAATCGGCAGGCTCGCACCACGTCAACGACGCGGGGCCACGCGGTGAGGATCACCACGCGGCCCCGGGCCCGTACAGCGTCGGGCGGTCAGCCCTTGCGGATCTTGATCTCGTCGGTGAGCTGGGGAACGACTTCGAAGAGGTCGCCGACGACGCCGTAGTCGACGAGGTCGAAGATCGGCGCCTCGGCGTCCTTGTTGATCGCCACGATGGTCTTGGAGGTCTGCATGCCCGCCCGGTGCTGGATGGCGCCCGAGATGCCGGAGGCGATGTACAGCTGCGGAGAGACGGACTTGCCGGTCTGGCCGACCTGGCTGGAGTGCGGGTACCAGCCGGCGTCGACGGCGGCGCGGGAGGCGCCGACGGCCGCGCCGAGGGAGTCGGCGAGCGCCTCGATCACCGCGAAGTTCTCGGCGCCGTTGACGCCTCGGCCGCCGGAGACCACGATCGCGGCCTCGGTCAGCTCCGGGCGCCCCGTCGACTCACGGGCGGTACGCGAAACGATCTTCGTACCGGTGGCCTTCTCGGAGAAGGAGACCGCCAGCGCCTCGACGGCGCCCGCGGCCGGAGCGGCCTCGACCGGGGCCGAGTTGGGCTTGACGGTGATGACCGGGGTGCCCTTGGAGACACGGGTCCTGGTGCTGAACGCGGCGGCGAACACCGACTGCGTCGCGACCGGCCCCTGGTCACCGGCCTCCAGGTCGACGGCGTCGGTGATGATCCCGGAGCCGATACGGACCGCGAGGCGCGCGGCGATCTCCTTGGCCTCGGCGGACGACGGGAGCAGCACCGCGGCCGGGGAGACGGCTTCGTAGGCGGCCTGGAGCGCGTCGACCTTCGGGACGACGAGGTAGTCGGCGAACTCGGCGGCGTCGGCGGTGAGTACCTTCACCGCGCCGTGCTCGGCGAGCGCGGGGGCGGTGCTCTCGGCGCCGGGGCCGAGCGCGACGGCGACGGGCTCGCCGAGCCGGCGGGCCAGCGTCAGCAGTTCCAGGGTGGGCTTGCGGACGGAACCGTCCACGTGGTCGACATAGACGAGAACTTCAGCCATGGGACTTCTTCTCTCCTGCTTGCGAAAGATGAGGGGGACGGTCAGGGAGCGGGGCTCAGATGAACTTCTGACCCGCGAGGAAGGCGGCGAGCTGCTTGCCGCCCTCGCCCTCGTCCTTGACGATCGTGCCCGCCGTACGGGCCGGGCGCTCCGCCGCCGAGTCGACCGCGGTCCAGGCGCCTTCGAGACCGACCTCGTCCGCGTCGATCTCCAGGTCCTCCAGGTCCCAGGACTGCACCGGCTTCTTCTTCGCGGCCATGATGCCCTTGAAGGACGGGTATCGCGCCTCGCCCGACTGGTCCGTCACCGACACCACCGCGGGAAGCGAAGCCTCCAGCTGCTCGGACGCGGTGTCGCCGTCCCGGCGCCCCTTGACCGCCCCGCCCTCGACGGACACCTCGGAGAGCAGCGTGACCTGCGGGACGCCCAGCCGCTCGGCCAGGATCGCGGGCAGCACACCCATCGTGCCGTCGGTGGAGGCCATACCGCAGATGACCAGGTCGTAACCGGTCTTCTCGATCGCCTTGGCCAGCACCAGCGACGTCCCCATGACGTCCGTGCCGTGCAGGTCGTCGTCCTCGACGTGGACGGCCTTGTCGGCACCCATGGAAAGCGCCTTGCGCAGCGCGTCCTTGGCGTCCTCGGGCCCGACGGTCAGCACGGTGATCTCGGCGTCGTCCGCCGCGTCGGCGATCTGCAGCGCCTGCTCGACCGCGTACTCGTCGAGCTCCGACAGCAGACCGTCCACGTCGTCCCGGTCGACGGTCAGGTCCTTGGCGAAGTGCCGGTCGCCGGTAGCGTCGGGCACGTACTTCACACAGACAACGATCCTCAGGCTCACGCCGGCTCTCCTACTGCATCGTCATTTCTGGGCTGCCTTGTTGCACGCAGCATAGGCGCCTTATGGGGCGGTTTCCGGTCGGGTGGACCGGCGCACCGGAGAAAATATTACTCACCAGTACACCCACAGTATTCCCACTGAGCAAGCGCTTGGAACTGTGAGCTTGCCAACGCGGTGGGAGAGCCGGAGCGGAGAACGCTCAGTCGCGCAGCGCGTTGAACCGTCCCTGGTGGTAGAGGAGCGGCCGGCCGCCGCCCGCGGGGTCGCCGACCACGGCCTGGGCGATCACCAGCCGGTGGTCCCCGGCGGGGACCCGGGCGATCACGCGGCAGACCAGCCAGGCCAGTACGCCGTCGAGCACCGGCACGCCCTCGGGCCCCGGCCGCCAGGACGTGGGCGGCGCGAACCGGTCGGCGCCGCTGCGCGCGAACGTGGCCGCCAGATCCTTCTGGTGCTCGCCGAGTATGTGCACACCGACATGGGCGGCCTCGGCGAGTACCGGCCAGCTGGAGGAGGAGGTGCCCACGCCGAAGGAGACCAACGGGGGCTCGGCGGATGCCGAGTTGAGGGAGGTGGCGGTGAATCCGACCGGGCCCTCCCCTTGGGCCGTGATGACCGCGACACCCGCCGCGTGCTGCCGGAACACGGAGCGGAGCAGGTCGGGAGAGGCCAGTTGAGGAGTGGAGAGATCGGGCGTGGCCGTCATGGAGTTGTCCTTCTTCGGGGGTGACGAACGGGGCCGTGGTCGCTCAGACAGCCGGACAGCGCGCGCTCGCGTTGCGGGCCAGGTCCACATCGGCCCGCCCGTAGAGAAGGAGTTCTTGGGGCACCTCGTCAGCGTGACGACAGGTGCGGGCGCGGTCAAGTACGTGTCCCCCGCCGACGCCCGCTCAGGACGGCCGCCGTACGGGGTGCGAGATGTACCTGTTGGTCCGGCGCGCTACGGCTGTGCTGCGGTTGTGCTGCGGCGATATGACGCCGACGTGACGAGAATCTCGCCTGACGCACAGATCAGGACTGGCCACGGGGCCGCGTATGGGGCACCATCGGCCCAATGCCGAAAACCTACGGCTGCGTAACTTCCGCCGGGAGAACCCTCCCCGGAACAGAAGGGTCCTCACCTGATGGCAGAGCTCGTCTATCGGCCGGTCATCGGCGCCGCCCGCACGATGTTCAAGGCGCTGGACCTGAAGATCGACACTCAGGGTTCCGAGCACATCCCGCACACCGGTGGCGCCGTGCTCGTCAGTAACCACATCAGCTACCTGGACTTCATCTTCACGGGGCTCGCGGCGCTCCCGCAGAAGCGTCTGGTGCGTTTCATGGCGAAGGAGTCGGTCTTCCGGCACAAGGTCTCCGGCCCGCTCATGCGCGGCATGAAGCACATCCCGGTGGACCGCAAGCAGGGCGAGCAGGCGTACTCCCACGCGCTGGAATCGCTGCGCTCGGGCGAGATCGTCGGGGTCTTCCCCGAAGCGACCATCTCGCAGTCCTTCACGCTCAAGAGCTTCAAGTCGGGCGCGGCCCGGCTGGCGCAGGAGGCCGGGGTACCGCTGATCCCGATGGCGCTGTGGGGCACCCAGCGGGTGTGGACCAAGGGCCGGCCGCGCAACTTCAAGCGCAGCCACATCCCGGTGACGATCCGGGTCGGCGAGCAGATCGAGGCGGCGACCGACCAGTACGCGGGAGCGATCACGCGGCGGCTGCGCGACCGGGTGCAGGAGCTGCTGGAGGCCGCCCAGCGCGCCTATCCGGTACGCCCCAGGGACGCGGCCGACACCTGGTGGGTGCCCGCGCACCTCGGCGGGACGGCGCCCACCCCGGCGGAGGCCCGTACGGCGGAGACCGGCTGAAACGTCTCTCCTCCGCGCTCCTCGTCAGGGCGGCGGGATAGGTTCCGCACGGAGTGGAACCGGCCGGAATCCATGAGCCTCCGGCCGGTCACATCTCCGCACGCGCTCGGCTATCGCGCCATCTCTTCCTTCAGCGCCTGCACGAAGGCGTCCACGTCGTCCTCCGTCGTGTCGAAGGAGCACATCCAGCGGACGTCCCCGGCCTTCTCGTCCCAGAAGTAGAACCGGAACCGGCGCTGGAGGCGCACGCTGACCTCGTGCGGCAGCCGCGCGAAAACGGCGTTGGCCTGGACCGGGTGGAGGATCTCCACTCCGTCCACCATCCGCACGCCCGCCACGAGCCGCTGGGCCATCGCGTTGCTGTGCCGGGCGTTGCGCAGCCAGAGATCGCCCGCGAGCAGCGCCTCCAACTGCACGGAAACGAACCGCATCTTGGACGCGAGCTGCATGGAGAGCTTGCGCAGATGCTTCATGGCCCGCGCGGCGTCCGGGTCGAGGACGACGACGGCCTCGCCGAAGAGCATGCCGTTCTTCGTGCCGCCGTAGGAGAGCACATCGACACCGACGGTGTTGGTGAACGTCCGCATCGGGACGTCCAGCGACGCGGCGGCGTTGGATATCCGGGCCCCGTCGAGATGGACCTTCATGCCCCGCTCATGGGCGTGTGTACAGATGGCGCGGATCTCGTCGGGCGTGTAGACCGTGCCCAGTTCGGTGTTCTGGGCGATCGACACGACCTGCGGCATGGCCCGGTGCTCGTCCTCCCAGCCGTACGCCTGCCGGTCGATCAGCTCGGGCGTGAGCTTGCCGTCCGGGGTCGGTACGGTCAGCAGCTTGAGGCCGGCGACCCGCTCGGGGGCGCCGCCCTCGTCCACATTGATATGCGCGGTCTCGGCGCAGATGACCGCGCCCCACCGGTCGGTGAGCGCCTGGAGCGCGACCACATTGGCGCCGGTGCCGTTGAAGACCGGGAAGGCCTCCGCCGTCGGGCCGAAGTGGCTGTGCATGACGCGCTGGAGATGGTCGGTGTAGTCGTCCTCTCCATAGGCGATCTGATGACCGCCGTTGGCGACGGCGAGCGCCGCCAGGACCTCGGGGTGGGCGCCCGCGTAGTTGTCGCTCGCGAAGCCGCGTACGTCGGGGTCGTGGTGCCGGCGCGCGTCCGTCGTACGGGACCTCACGGCTCGGGGGTCAGCCACAGGCGTTGTCCATTCACTTCCCGGGCGGGCCGGTCCCAGACTCCGGCGATGGCCTCGGCCAGGTCCGTGACGTCCGTGAAGCCCGCGAACTTCGCATTCGGGCGCTCGGCGCGCATCGCGTCGTGCACCAGTGCCTTGATCACCAGAATGGCAGCCGCGGCCCTGGGGCCCTCCTCGCCCCCCGCCTTACGGAACGCGTCGCCGAGCGCCAGCGTCCACGCCTCGGCGGCGGCCTTGGCGGCGGCGTACGCGGCGTTCCCCGCGGTGGGCTTCGTCGCGCCCGCCGCGCTGACCAGCAGGAAGCGTCCGCGATCGCTGCGCAGCAGTCCGTCGTGGAAGGCGAGGGAGGTGTGCTGGACGGTACGGATCAGCAGCTTCTGCAGCAGGTCCCAGTCGGCGAGGTCGGTCTCGGCGAAGGTGGCGCTGCCGCGCCAGCCGCCGACGAGATGGACCAGTCCGTCGATCCGGCCGAACTCCTTCTCGGTCTTGTCCGCCCACACGCGGGTGGCGGCGAGGTCGAGCAGATCGACGGTGTCGCCGGTGACGGTGGCTCCGCCGTGCGCGTACCGGGCGGCGTCGACCGCCTCGGCCAGCCGGGTGGCGTCCGCGTCCGCGCCGACGACCGTCGCGCCGGCCTCGGCGAGCCGCAGCAGCACGGCCCGGCCCGCCGGTCCCGCCGCCCCGGCCACCGCGACCACGGCGCCGTCCAGTGCGCCGTTCGTGGCACCGCTTCCGTTCATGGCCGTCGCCTCTCGCTCGCGAGGGCTCACGCGGCCGCTCGCCCGGTGTCGTTGGCGGTGATCCCCTTGGTGGAGGCGATCACGTTCTTGAGCTTCTTGGAGAGCGCCTCGTAGAACATGCTGAGCGGAAACTCGTCCGGAAGCACATCGTCGACCAGCTTACGAGGCGGCTGGGTGAGGTCGAGGGCGTCGGGGCCCTTGGCCCAGCGGGAGCCGGGGTGCGGGGCGAGATACGTCGAGACCAGTTCGTACGCGGCGAACCAGTGGACCAGCTTGGGACGGTCGATCCCGGCCCGGTAGAGGTCCTCGATCTCCGCGCAGAGCTGGTTGGTGATCTGCGGGGCCCGCTCCCAGTCGATACGCAGGGTGTTGTCCGTCCAGCGCACCACATCGTGCTGGTGGAGATAGGCGAAGAGCAACTGGCCGCCGAGTCCGTCGTAGTTGCGCACCCGCGCGCCGGTGACCGGGAAGCGGAACATCCGGTCGAAGAGGACGGCGTACTGGACGTCACGCCCCTGTGTGAACCCGTCCGCCTCCAGCCGTACGGCCTCGCGGAACGCGGTGAGGTCGCAGCGCAGCTCCTCAAGGCCGTACATCCAGAACGGCTGGCGCTGCTTGATCATGAAGGGGTCGAACGGCAGGTCGCCATGGCTGTGCGTGCGGTCGTGGATCATGTCCCAGAGCACGAACGCCTGCTGGCAGCGGTCCTGGTCGGCGACCATCGCGCTGATGTCGTCGGGCAGTTCGACGCCGAGCGTACGGACGGCCGCGTCGATGACCCGGCGGAAGCGGGCGGCCTCGCGGTCGCAGAAGATCCCGCCCCAGCTGAACCGCTCCGGGGCCTCGCGCACGGCGATGGTCTCGGGGAAGAACACCGCGGAGTTGGTGTCGTAGCCGGAGGTGAAGTCCTCGAAGGTGATGCCGCAGAAGAGCGGGTTGTCGTAGCGCGTGCGCTCCAGCTCGGCGAGCCAGTCGGGCCAGACCATGCGCAGCACGACCGCTTCGAGATTGCGGTCGGGGTTGCCGTTCTGCGTGTACATGGGGAAGACGGCGAGATGCTGGAGTCCGTCCACCCGGTCCGCGGCGGGCTGGAAGGCCAGCAGCGAGTCCAGGAAGTCGGGGACGCCGAAGGCGGCGTCGGCCCATTTGCGCAGGTCGGCGACGAGCGCCGTGTGGTAAGCGGAGTCGTGCGGGAGGAGCGGGGAGAGCTGCTCGACCGCGGCGATCACCCGGTCGACCGTCGTCTCGACGAGAGCGCGCGCCGGGGCGCCCTCGGCGTCGAAGTCGATCGAGCCGTCGTTGGACTGCCAGGGCCGGATCTCCTCGACGGCGTTCTTGAGCTCCCGCCAGGCCGGGTGATCGACCACCCGGGCAGCACTGAATATGCCGGGTACGGCGGCGCCCTGCGCAAGAATTTCCGTCATGTCACTTCCTCCACGGGAGAACTTGGCGTCAAGACACCGTATAGGCGTTCAGTTCTCCCTTACAAGCGGGGCTGACACAAATTATCCTGCGGACCCCCCATGGTCACCGTCATTTTTCCGGCGATCCAGGGGTACGACACTCGTAACCAGCGTAGCGCCGCGAGCCTCGACCGGCCCCCGGACTCCCTGGTGCGCGGCCGGGTCCCAGGCAGGGGCCTGGCCGTTAGGCTGCGCGCGGGAGCCGCCGTCGACGGAAGCGAGGATCGTCTTGACTTTCCAGACCATCGGTCATCGTGGAGTGATGGGTGTCGAACCGGAGAACACCCTGCGCTCCTTTCTGCACGCGGAGCGCGCGGGCATGGACGCCATCGAACTGGACCTCCATCTGACCAAGGACGGCGCCCTGGCCGTCATGCACGACACGGACGTGGACCGTACGACCGACGGAACGGGCGCCATCGCCGACCGGACCCTCGCCGAGCTGCGGGAGCTGGACGCGGGGCTGGGCGAGCGCGTCCCGGTCTTCGAGGAGGTGCTGGACGCCGTACGGTCGCCGCTCCAGGCCGAGATCAAGGACAAGGCCGCGGCCCGCGCGCTGGCGGAGGTGATGCTCCGGCGAGGGCTGGTGGAACGCGTCGAGGTGTCGTCGTTCCATGACGAGGCGGTCGCCGAGATCGCCTCGCTGGTGCCGGGCGTGCGTACCGTACTGATCGCCAGCCGCTGGGGCGGCGATGTGGTGGACCGGGCCAGGGCGGTGGGCGCCGCCAGGCTGGCCCTGAACATCCGGAGACTGACCCTGGAGGTCGTCGAGCGGGCGCACGGGGAGGGTCTTGGGGTCATCGGCTGGGTGGTGAACACCCAGGACCACCTGCGGCTGGCGCGGGCGCTCCAGCTCGGGGCGGTGACCACGGACTTCCCGGAGATCCGGCGCACGGGCCGGTTCACCGCCTGAGCCGGCGCCGGGCCCGCCCGGTCGCGCACAGCTCTCGGGGCCCGGCGCTTCAGCCGAGCCGCTTGACCAGCAGCTCGAACTCCAGGTCGTCCCGCTGCGGGATGCCGAAGCGCTCGTCGCCGTACGGGAAGGGGTACCGCTTTCCCGTACGGCGGTAGCCGCGCCGCTCGTACCAGGCGATCAGTTCCTCGCGGACCGTGATCACGGTCATGTGCATCTCCCGCACACCCCAGGTCTCGCCCGCGATGCGCTCCGCCGCCGCCATGACCTGCTTGCCGAGGCCCGAGCCCTGCGAGCCGGGCAGTACGGCGAACATCCCGAAGTAGGCGGCGTCCCCGCGGTGTTCGAGCTGGCAGCAGGCGACCAGTTCACCGTCCCGCTCGATGGCCAGCAGCCGGCTGCCGGGCGACTCGATCACCTCGCGCACCCCCTGGGGGTCGGTGCGCTGCCCCTCCAGGATGTCCGCCTCGGTCGTCCATCCCGTACGGCTGCTGTCCCCCCGGTACGCCGACTCGATGAGGGCGACGAGCGCGCCGGTGTCGGCCGCCGTGGCGTCCCGGTAGGCGAGTTCGCCGGTCCGCTGCGGGACGGTGGGGTGACTGGCGGCGTCCATGGTGCGCGCTCTCCTCTGCTGTCCGGCTCTGTCCCGGGTACGGCCGGGACCTGGGGCCTCCGCAGCCTAGCGCGAGGCGCCGCGGGGACCTCGGCGCTCCTCGGGATCACCCGTCCGACCGGTCGTCGGTGCCGTTCCGACCACCATTTGGTAGAGTCGTTGACAAATCAATCTCCCTCTCCATACGTTCGGGTGGCAGTCAGCCATTCCGCTATCCGTATGCCGACGCTCGCCGGGCTCCGCCGCGCGACATCGATGGGAGCGTGCAACGACCATGACGTCCGAGACATCCGACGCCCGGAGGGCCCTCGTGGTCCGCGGCGGCTGGGAGGGACACCAGCCCGTGGCGATCACGGAACTGTTCCTGCCGTTCCTGCGCGACCGCGGCTATGACATCCGGATCTCCGGCACCCTGGACGTCTACAACGACGCCGAACTCCTCGCCGCCACCGATCTGGTGGTCCAGTGCTGGACGATGGGTGAGATCACCGCCGAGCAGAGCGCCGGACTCGCCTCGGCGGTCCGGGCCGGCACCGGACTGGCCGGCTGGCACGGCGGGATCGTGGACTCCTTCCGGGGCGATGTCGGCTACCAACTGCTCACCGGCGGCCAGTTCCTGATGCATCCGCCCGGCTTCTCCGACCATGGGGTGACGCTGGTCAAGGAGCGCGCCGACCATCCCGTGATCGCCGGACTGAGCGACTTCCGGGTCCATACGGAGAAGTACTGGCTCGCCACCGACCCGCTGATCGATGTCCTGGCGACCACGGAGTTCCCGGCCGGCGAGGAGCGGGCGCGGCCGGTCACCATGCCTGCCGTCTGGACCAGGACCTGGGGCGAGGGCCGGGTCTTCGTCTCCGCCATCGGCCATAAACCGGACGACTTCGATGTGCCCGAGGTACGGGTGCTCACCGAGAGGGGACTGCTGTGGGCGAGCCGCTGAGAGTCGGCATGGTGGGCGCGGGCAAGATCAGCGGCGCCTATCTGGACACACTGGAACGGCTGGAGGATGTCACGCTGACGGCCGTCACGGATCTCGACCAGGACCGCGCCGCGACGGCCGCCGCCCGGGTGCCCGGCGCGGCGGTCGTCGGATCGGTCGACAAGCTGGTGGCCCGCCCCGATGTGGACGCCGTGCTCAATCTGACGATCCCGGCGGTCCACGCCGAGGTCGCCCTGGCCGCGCTCGCCGCGGGCAAGCATGTGTACGGGGAGAAGCCACTGGCCGCCACGCGTGCGGAGACGGACCGGATGCTGGCCGCGGCCGAGGCGGGCGGGCTGCGGATCGGCTGCGCGCCCGACACCGTGCTCGGTACGGGCGTCCAGACGGCGCGCAGGGCGGTCGACGACGGGCTGATCGGCACGCCGGTCGCCGCGACGGCCTTCATGACGACGGCCGGCCACGAACGCTGGCACCCGGACCCGGAGTTCTACTACCGGCGCGGCGGCGGGCCGCTGCTCGACATGGGCCCCTACTACCTCTCGGCGCTCGTCCATCTGCTGGGCCCCGTCATCACCGTCACCGGCGCGGGATCCCGGCCGCGGGCCGAACGGGAGATCGGCAGCGGGCCGCGGGCCGGTGAACGCTTCGCGGTGGAGGTCGACACCCATGTCACGGGCGTACTGCGGCACGCCAACGGCACCCTCACCACGCTCGTGATGAGCTTCGACATCCAGGCCGCCCGGCTGCCGCGTATCGAGGTGCACGGCACCGGCGCCTCGCTCTCCGTCCCCGACCCCAACGGGTTCGACGGTACGGTCGAACTGCACCGGGGCGCCGGGGAATGGGAGGCGCTGCCGGTCACGGCCGGATACGTGGGAGCGGGACGCGGCACCGGGCTCGCGGATCTGGCCGAGTCGCTCGCCGGGGGCCGCCCGCACCGGGCCTCCGCCGAACTGGCGCGCCATGTCCTGGACATCATGCTGACGCTGCTCGACTCGGCGCGGGAAGGCAGGGCGCTCCCGGTGGAGAGCTGCTGCGTCAGGCCGGAGCCGGTACGGCACTGAGCGCCGCCCGGCGTCACTTCACGGACGTGTCCCTCGCGTGGATCACGCGTTTCCTCGCCGCCCGGAGGCACTGATGCCCGAGGCCCCCCAAGACGACGGCCCGGCCGGCTCTCTGCCCCCGGAGCACCGGGCCGTCTTGACCCGCTGGGCCGAGGAGGGCGGCCCGCTCGCGACCCGGGCGCGGGTCGTCCTCCTCGCCGCCGACGGGCTGCGCGACGCCGAGATCTCCCGCCGGCTCGGGGTGTCCCGGCAGACGGCGGGCACCTGGCGGCGGCGCTGGAGGAGCGCGGGCATCGACGGCCTCGGGCACCGGCCGCGCACCGGACGGCCCGCGACCGTGGACGAGGCGGAGGTCGTCACCCGTACGCTGCTGGCGCCCGGTGGCAGCGGCGCCTCGCGCGCGGTCGCCCGGGAGCTGGGCCTCTCGCACGCCACCGTCGCCGGGATCCGGCGCCGCTGGCGGCTCTCCCCCGGCGAGGCACCCGTCCCCTCCGTACCGACCAGGCCGCCGCTGCCCGGCGCCGAGGTCTGGGTGATGGGCCTGTACGTGGACCTGCGGCGCGCCGTACTCCTGGCGGGCACCCGGCAGGGGGCGCCCCGGCGGCCCGCCGCCGGGACCGTGCCCGGCACGGACGTACTCGCCGGACTCACCTCGGCGGTGGAGACCGTGCTGACGGCGGCGATGGCGCGCGGGGCGGACGGTGACACCTCACCGGCGTACGGCGGCCTGGCGGAGTATCTGGCCGAGGCCGCCCACGGCCATCCGGACCTCGGGCTGCATGCCATCACGCTCTGGGAGACGGCGGACGGGCCCGCATCACCCCAACAGGCCGTGCGGGACGGGCTGGTACCCCAACAGACCATGCCCGATGGGCTGGTGACGCTGCATCGGATCCCCGCGCGCTCGACCTGGCGCACCTTCCTCCGGGCCATGATCGCGCTCGACAGCACCGGCCATCCGGAGTCCTCGCGCCGTGTCTATCTCGATCTGGCGGCCGAGCTGGAACGGTACGCGGCGGCGCGGCCCGGCACCCCGCGCGCCGCGGTGCGCTGGCTGCGCGAGAACGTCGCGGGCCGTCCGGGCGCGGGCCATCACGCGGACAGCCCGGCCGGAAGCCGGTCCTGGAGCGGGGCCGACCGGATCGATCTGGGTTCGTTCAACGAGTGCGTGGTCATCGAGACGGTACGGCTCTCCGGCACGATCACCCGGGGCGAGATAGCCCACCGCACGGGCCTCACCCAGCAGTCGGTCTCCCGGATCGCCCGCTCGCTGCTGAACCGGGGCATCCTCATCGAGGACGCTCAGCGACGCGCGGCCTCGGGCAAACCCCGTACGCCGGTACGGCTCTGCGGGACGGCCGCCCACGCGCTCGGTATCCATATCGACCCGGAGGTGCTCACCGCGGTCGTCATCGATCTCGACGGCGCGATCGTCCGTACCCGGACCCGGCCCGTCACCGCCGCCATCGATCCGGCGGAGTTCGTGCGACGGGTGGCCGCGCTCGGCCGGGAGACACTGGCGGAGGCGCGCGGATCGGTCCGGGAGGACGGTTTCCTCGGAATCGGGGTCGCCGTGCCGGGGCCGGTCGACATCGCGTCCGGCACCGTACTCGGACCGCCGCTGATGTCGGCCTGGGGTGATCTGCCGCTGCTCTATCTGCTCCAGGACCACTTCCCGTGCCCCGTCCTGATGGAGAAGGACTCCACCGCGGCCGCGGCCGGCGAGCGGTGGATCGGCCGCGACCGCAGGGCCAGGGACTTCGCGTATCTCTATCTCGGTACGGGCGTCGGCACCGGGCTCTATCTCAACGGCGATCTGTACCGCGGGATCAGCGCCAACGCCGGGGAGTTCGGGCAGCTGTGCGCCATCGCCCTGGGACGGATGGCCGAGGACGGCAGGCCGGAGATCCTTCCGGAGTGCAATCCGCCAGTGTCCGTACCGGAGTTGGCGGTACGGGGCGGGATGCGTCCCGTACGCGTCGCGCCGGGCGGTGCGCCGGGGGACGCGTCGGGGAGCACCGCGGCGTATCTGGCGGTGGGCGAGGCCGCCGCCGCGGGCGATCCCGCCGCGGCGGCGGCCGTACGCGAGGTCGCGCGGGCGGTGGCACAGGGAGCGCTGAGCCTGGTCGATCTGCTGGACATCGATCTGATCGTGCTCGGCGGCCCCTTCTTCACCGAGGATGTCGCCGGCTTCTATCTGGACGAGATCGCCCGTACCGTCAACGCGTTCCCGACGGCCAGACGGCTGCGAAGGGTCGCGGTCGAGCCGTCCGTGCTGAGCGCGGAGGCCGCCGCGGTGGGGGCGGCGTCGACCATCTTCCACGCGACGTTCGCCCCCCGGCTGCGGGAACGGGAGCGCCGGACACGGCATCTGCCCGCCGGCTGACACGGAGAGGCCGCAGGGGGTGTCCCCGGCGGCCTCGCTCCGATATGACCTTCCGTCAGATCCTGGGCTGGGTGGGCCTGGTGGCCGTCAGTCCGATCTGGCCCTTGAGCATCCGGCCGCCGTCGCCGGTCAGCCGCAGGTAGTAGTCGGACGAGCACGAGGTGCCGTCCTCGTCCAGCGCCCAGATACCCGAACCGGACGGCACCTGCGCACCGTTCTCCGCGGTCTTGGCGATCTGGTTGCCCTCGTTGAACTCGTCGAACATGGAGATGTAGATGCCCTGCGCGCCGACCCGCACCATGTTGTAGAACTGCCGCCACATGAAGTCCCCGTGGGCGCGGTGGCGTTCCTGGAGATCACCGGGCAGCACACACGGCTGGTAGTCGATGCCATGGGCGTTGCAGTCCGCCTGGTCGGGGGTGTTGACGTCGCGGAAGAACCGGTCGGTGTCGGCGACGCTGCCGATCCGTCCGACCATCCAGGGCGAGATCATGTGGAACGCGTGGTACACGTCCTGGAAGCCGGGCCGCGAGTCGTCGGTGCTGTTGCGCCAGTGGGTGGGCACGCCGCCGATCACATAGCAGCCCTGGGCCTTGAACCACTCGACGACCTCCTTGCACGGCGCGGGCTCGAAGGGCCGGCCCGGGTCGTTGAAGCCGAAGCCCCAGATGCACACCACCGGCTTGCCGTTCTGCTTCGCGTAGGCGCCGGACGCGGTGTGCGCCCTCATCTTCGACGTCCAGTCCTCCTTGATCTGGGACTGCATGGACGTCCAGCCGGTGACGTCGTACATGATGTAGAACTTGCGGCCGTTGGCCTCGGCCGCCTGGCGCACCTTCTGCGCCATCGCGTCCCGGGTCGGGCCCTCCGGGCTGAAGGGGTTGAAGCGCTGGAGCGCGGCCGTGTCGCAGTTGTTCTCCCGCATCCAGCGGAAGTGCGTGTCGACCGTCTGCTGGTCCCAGGAGGAGAACAGCGTGGCGGGCTGGCCGCTGTTCAGATTCGGGTAGGCGGTGGGGTAACCGCGGGAGTATTCCCGCATGTCCGGCCATGACTTGATCGTGGTATTGCTGAGCGACGGCGGCTGACTCATGTTCCGGCTCCAGTGCCACCACCCATTGATGGGGGCTCCGTCACCGGTACAGGCGAACCAGCCCTGGTAGCCCACGGTGATTTTGCCGACCACGTCGCCGGGGGGACTCGCGGTGGGGCCCGACTGCGCGCGGCGTCGCGGTTCGGACGCCGACGCACCCTGCTGGGCTGCGCCGACGCCGGCGATGGCGGCCGAAGCCGCCAGCGCGGAGGCGAGGGCCGACCGTCGTGACATATGCATGGGGGAATTCCTCCCACTCGATATCTGCCAGAAACGCGTAAAGCCCTCGGGGGTGGGGGGATTTACAGGCGGCGGCAGTCCGCCCGGCCCCCAAGGGCACGTCTTCGCAAAGTAGTCGGGCGTTACGGTCACCACAAGGCCGCGGGCAGCGGGGATTCGACCGGAAAAGGCGACGGCGTGTCAGCCGATTTTCTTTACGCTTTCCGTTTCCAGTGGAATGCGAAATAACCGAACGCCGGTGCCCTGCGGGGTCCGTGACCCCCGGTGCGCTCCCCCTGTGTCCCTCTGCGCTCGTATGCGCATCGGCGGCGCCGGGCATTCCCTGGACGAGTCCGTTGACGGAGACGGGGGAGGTGCGCGGTGCACGGACCGGCGATGTCCGGCTGGCTGCTCGTCGCGCTCTGCGCGGCGGCCGGGAGCTACTGCCTGCTCCGGCTGCGCGACAGCGTGGGCGAACAGCGCGGTTCGGCGGGCGGCGAGGCGCTGATGGGCTTCGGGATGGCGGCCATGGCGGTGCCCGCCGCCGTGCTGACACCGCCCCGGTGGGTCTGGGCGGGGTACGTGGTGGTGTTCGCCGGCGCGGCGCTGCACACGCTCCGCCGGACAGGCCCCGGGGCCGGGCATCGGCTGCACCATCTGCTGGGGATGCTCGCGATGGTCTACATGGCCGGGGCCATGGCCCTCGCCCCGGCCGGGGCGCACAGCGCGCACACGGCGGGCCCGGGGAGCGGAGCACCGCTGATCACGGGCGTGCTGCTGGTCTACTACGCCGGCTATGTGCTGTGGGCGGGCGCCCGGCTGCTGCCGGTCCCGGCCACCGCTGGCCCCGAGGGCGCTGGCGGTACGGCCCTGGCGGGCTGGGGCGAGCGGCCGGAACTGGCGCTGGTCTGCCGGCTCTCCATGGGCATCGCGATGCTGGCGATGCTGCTCACACTCTGAACTCGGCCGGTCACGAAGAGGGCCACCGGCGTCCGCGCCCAAACGTGTCGTGGGTCACTTGCCCGGCAAGGACATACCCCTGAGTAGTACGACGCTCCTACTCTGGTGACCATGATGGTCTCCCTGGCACTGCTGCTGCTCGGTGCGCTGGCCGCCGTCGTCGCCCCGCGGCTCCTGTCGCGCGCCGACTGGCCGGAGCGCGAGCCCGTGGTGGCGCTCTGGGTGTGGCAGTGCGTCGTGGCGGCCGTGCTGCTGAGTTTCGCGCTCTCCATGACCTTCAGCGCCGCCGCCTCCTGGCTGCGCGTCCGCGGCCATGTCTTCGCGCCCGCGCCGCGCGGGGTGGTGGAGGCCTACGCCTTCGGTTCGCACGGGCCGTGGACGGCCGTACTGACCGTGCTGCTGGCCTGCGGCGGCCTCTGGACGGCCGCGATGCTCACCCGGGAGATCCACCGGGCCCGCCGCCGTCGCCGGCAGCGCCGCAGGGAACTGCTCGTACGCTCCCCCCTGCTGCCCGGCGAGGAGCCGCGCGACGAACCGCTCGTCGTCCTGGAGGGCGAGCGGCCCGGCGCGTGGTGGCTGCCGGGCGCCGCGCCCCAACTGGTCATCACCACCGCCGCGTTGCGTAGGCTGAAGGGCCGTCAGCTCGATGCCGTGCTCGCCCATGAGCAGGGCCACGCGCGCGCCAGGCACGACTGGCTGCTGCACTGCTCGGGGGCGCTGGCGAACGGATTCCCGCAGGTGCCGGTGTTCGCGGCGTTCCGCGACGAGATGCACCGGCTGGTCGAGCTGGCCGCCGACGATGTCGCCTCACGGCGCTTCGGGCGGCTGACGATCGCGCTCGCTCTGGTCGAACTGAACGAGGACCGCGGGGTGTTCGGACCGGGCACCACCCCCGACGCGCAACTGCCGCAGCGGGTGAACCGGCTGCTGTCGCCCGTACCCCGGCTCACCGCGGGTCGCCGGCTGCGGCTGACCGCGGCCGCGGCGCTGGTGCCGGTCGTACCGCTGCTGGTCGCTTTCGTACCGGCGCTTCGCGCCCTCGGCTAGGGCCCGCGCACCGCGTGAGCGAGGATCACCCCATGCGCTCGCCCTCGGCCCCCATGGTCTCTCCGCCGCCCCCTGCCCGTCCCCCGCTCGCCGGACTCACCGGAGCGGGCGCGGTGGCCGCGCTGCTCGCCGTCCTCTCCGGCGTGCTGACCGTCCTCGTCGTGGCGGAGTGGGGTCCGCTGTTCTCCTTCGACCGCTGGGCCGCCGAGGAGTTGCACCGCCGGGCGGTCGCCGACCCGGGCGCGACCTGGGTGAACCGGGTGCTCACCGACTGGGTCTGGGATCCCTGGACGATGCGACTGCTGACCGCGGTGGCCGTGATCGCGCTGTGGCTGCGGCGTGAGCGGCTGTTCGCGCTCTGGACGGCCGGAACGGCGGCGCTGGGTACGGCCGTCTCCCAGGGGGCGAAGGCCGCGGTCGGGCGGGAGCGCCCGCAGTGGCCCGACCCGGTCGACTCCGCGCATTACGCGGCGTTCCCGTCCGGTCACGCCATGACCGCCGCGGTGACCTGCGGGCTGCTGCTGTGGCTGGCACGCCGCCACGGGGCCGGCGGGTGGCCCTGGCGTACGGCGGTCCTCGTCGCGGTCGTATCGGTGGCCGGGGCGGGCCTGACCCGGCTGTGGCTGGGGGTGCACTGGAGTGCGGACGTGTTGGGCGGATGGCTGTTCGGTGGCTTCCTGGTCGCGTTCTCGGTCTCGGTGTACGGGCGCGTGACCTTGTCCCGGGAGCCGTGACCCGGCGAGGATCGTACGCATGACCTTCAAGGGTGTGCTCTTCGACTTCTCCGGAACCCTCTTCCGTATCGAATCCGCGGGCTCCTGGCTGCGTGCCGTGCTCGACGAGGCGGGCGTCGCCGTACCCCCCGACGAGGTGCGGCGGTACGCGATGCGGCTGGCCGTGGCCGGCGCGCTGCCCGGTGGCTCCTCACCGGAGCGGGTGCCGCCGCGGCTGGCCGGGGTGTGGGCCACCCGGGACGAGAGCGCCGGGCGCCACCGCGCCGCGTACACCGGGCTCGCCCGGCAGGTGGAGCTGCCCAGTCCGGTCCTGTACGACGCGCTCTACGACCGTCATATGACGCCGGACGCCTGGCGTCCGTACACCGACGCCGCCGAGGTGCTCGGCACGCTGCGGCGCGAGGGCATCGGGATCGCGGTGGTGAGCAATATCGGCTGGGATCTGCGGCCGGTCTTCCGCGCCCACGGCCTGGACGCGTTCGTCGACGCGTATGTGCTCTCGTACGAGCACGGCATCCAGAAGCCCGACGCGCGGCTGTTCCGGGCGGCCTGCGAGCAGCTGGGGCAGGATCCGCACGATGTGCTGATGGTCGGTGACGACCGCGAGGCGGACGGCGGAGCGGCGGAGCTGGGCTGCTCGGTCCATTTCGTGGACCATCTGCCGGTCGAGGAGCGCCCGTCGGGACTGCGGCCCGTTATCGCCCTGGCGGGCCGGGGACCGTTGCGATAGACCCGTGAACAGGGCGGCAAACGGGCGGCCCCGGGCCCGAAACGGGCACCGCGGCGCCGTCCGGGCAGGCCGAAGCCGTCTGCCTGGGCGATCCCCCGCGTCGCCCAAGGCAGGCGGCAGCCCCGCTGACCAGGCCCGGAAGGGTCTGCGACGGGACGCGCTGAGTATATTGGCTTGGAGCCAGTCAACGCAGGAGTAAAGCATGTCCCCGCGGAGCGCATCGGTCAATGAAGAGCTCCGTCGGCGTTCCCGGGAGCGATTGCTGCAGGCGACAGTGGAGTTGGTCGCCGAACGCGGCTACGAGGCCACGACGCTCGCGGACATCGCCGACAGGGCGGGGTCCGCGCGCGGGCTCGTCTCGTACTACTTCCCGGGGAAGCGGCAGCTGCTGCAGTCCGCCGTCCACCGGCTGATGCACCGCACGCTCCAGGCGGCCCTGGAGCGCGAACCGGCCACGGACGACGGCCGGGAGCTGCTGGCACGGGCGATCGACGCCATTCTCGGGCTCACCGACGACTGCCCCGTCCTGATGCGGACGCATATGGCCGGCATCCTGCAGGCCGAGGGGTTCGTGCAGTGCCCCGAGCAGCAGCGGCTCGCGGGGCTGCTGCGGAAGACGGTGGAGCGGTACGGCTCACCGGACCCGGACAGCGACTATCCGCTGCTGCGCGCCCTGTTGATGGGCGCGGTCTTCGCCGTACTGATGCCAGGCGCGCCGATGCCGCTGCCACGGCTGCGCGCCGAGCTGTTCCAGCGCTACGGGCTGGACTGGGGACTCGGCGTTCCGCCGGGCGGCTGCCCGCCCGGCGGAACGAGTCAGGACATGATCCTTCAGTGGCCGGAGCGGTCGAAGTAGTCCGGCTGCGTCTGCACGTTCAGCTCGGACAGCCGCACCCGCTTCGCGGGATCGGTCAGACGGTCATCGATCTTGAGCACATCGAAGCCCTTGACCATGTCGTTCGAGTAGATGTAGCCGTTGTAGTAGTAGGAGGACCAGGTGCCTCCGCCGACCAGGGTCTCGGCCGAGATCGGACCGCGCTCGAAGTACGCGATCTCCTTCGGCTTCGACGAGTTGGTGAAGTCCCAGACGGAGACGCCACCCTGGTACCAGGACTGGACCATGATGTCGCGGCCCTTGACCGGGATCAGCGACCCGTTGTGGGCGACGCAGTTCTCGGTGTCCGCCTGGTAGCGGGGGATCTTGTAGTAGCTGCGGAAGACCAGCTTGCGCTTGTCACCCTTGCCGACGATGTCGTAGATGCCGTCGGCGCCCCGGTTCGGACCGATCTCGGCGTTGCAGGTGGCGGCGCCACCGCCGCCCAGCTCGTCGGTGAAGACGACCTTGTTGGCGTCCTGGTTGAAGGTGGCCGAGTGCCAGAAGGCGAAGTTGACATTGTCCTGGACCTGGTCGATCACCTTGGGGTGCTCGGGGTCCTTGATGTCGAACAGGATGCCGTCACCCATGCAGGCACCGGCGGCCAGGTCCTTGGAAGGCAGCACCGTGATGTCGTGGCAGCCCGTGGTCGCCGAGACGCCCGGGTTGGTGGGCGCTCCCGGGTTTCCGCCCTCGGGGAAGAGGACCGGGAAGTTCACGACCGCGGCCTTCTCCGGGGACTTGCGCGGCACCTTGATGACGGAGATTCCGTCGTGCGGCGGCTGGCAGTCCGGGAAGGACACGCTGGGCGAGTACGAGGAGACGTAGATGTACACGTCCTTGCGCTCCGGCACCAGCGTGTGGGTGTGGGAACCGCACGCGGTCTCGACAGCGGCGACGTACTTGGGGTTCCGCTTGTCGCTGATGTCGAAGATCTTCATGCCCTCCCAGGACGACTTCTCCGTGGCGGGCTGCGACGTGCTGTTGCACGAGTTGTCGCTGCGCGAGGAGTCGGTGGAGAGGAAGAGCAGATTACCCGAGACCGAGACATCGTTCTGCGATCCGGGGCAGAGCACCTGCGCGACGGTCTTGGGGGCCTTCGGGTTGCTGATGTCGAAGATCCGGAAACCGTCGTAGTTGCCCGTGAAGGCATAGTTGCCCTGGAACGCGAGGTCCGAATTGGTCCCCTTGATCAGGTCTTTGGGCACATTGGCGAGATGGCTGATGTTGGGGCTGTGGACGATCTCGTCCACGCCGGGTATCTCACCGTTCTGGATGGCTGACTTCACCTCGGCGGCCTGGCTGCTGGAGATCTTCTCCTTGGCCTGACGGTCACCGGGGTCGGGTGTGGCGACCGCCGGGCCGGCGGCCAGCAGAGTGGCGAAGAGCCCGGCCGCGGCTGCTGCCACGCCCAGACGTCTGCGCCGCACGCGGGTGGTGTGCAACGAACTCACTGCGTCCTCCCTTGTATCCCCGCTCAGAGATGAACGGGTCACGGACGTCGGCAGTATCGTCCCTCTCATGTACATCTCAACAGATGGCAACAGAGACGTAATGAAAGTTTTTGATCACTCGTAGCCAGAAGCGTGCTAGGAAATGTTCCACCACACCATGTGCCGCAGGAGGTCGCCGTGTTGATCCGCCACCGGAACCCGCGTGTTCGCCGGTCCGTCGTCGCGGCGGCCGTCGCCGCCGCCGTACTCGCCCTGGGCGCCTGCGAATCGGGCGGTGACGACAGCGCGGACGCGGCAAAGTCTCACGCGGACAAGGGCGCTGGGGTCGTGGCCCCCGGGAAGCCGGGCGAGCCCGCGAAGACGCTCTCCGCCGAGGAGGCGCTGAAGGCGGCGCCGGACAACACCCCCAACTCCGCCGATTTCACCTATGCGCAGATGATGATCGTGCATCATGGGCAGGCGCTGGACATGGCCGCGCTCGTTCCGGAACGGGCGGACTCGGAGCAGGTGAAGCGGCTCGCGTCGCGGATCGCCGACGCGCAGAAGCCCGAGATCGGCATGATGGAAGCCTGGCTGAAGAACAACGGCGGGGCGAAGAAGCAACAGGGCCACGACCACGGCACGATGCCCGGGATGGCCACCGAGGCCCAACTGACGCAGTTGCGGGCGGCGAAGGGCAAGGCCTTCGACGAGCTGTTTCTCAAGCTGATGATCACTCACCACCAGGGAGCGATCACCATGGCCACCGAGGCACTGTCGGAGGGCAACAACATCCAGGTCGAGGAGATGGCGAACGATGTCATCTCGCAGCAGACGTCCGAGATGAACCGTATGCGCGGCATGTGACGCGGCGGACGCGGTGAACGGCGCTGCTCAGCGCCGATGGTGACGGGGAGTCAGGTGTCCCTCGTCACGGGCGCCGGCGATCAGCCTCAGCGCCTTGCGGCGGCTGTAACCGGTGGCGGACATCACGGCGAGCACCGGGTCCTGGCCGGCCTGCTGGGCGGCGCGGTAGATCTCGGCGACGCCCTGCCGGGCGGCGCTGCCGCGCGGGAGGGACGGACGGGCGCGGTGCCGGCCGGACCGGTCCTGTTCCTGTGCGGCTTCCGGCGCGGCTCCCGGTGCGGCCGACTGCGCGGCGGCCTGAGCGTCAGCCTGCGCGACCGCCGGTTCGGGCTCCGGCGGCGCGGCCGGGACGGGGTCGGGGGCGCACTCCGGCGCCGATTCCTCCGCGGGCCGCACGGTGGCCAGGTCCTCGCCCGGCCCTTCCACCACGAGCGGCGCGGGTCCGGACGCGTGGGCCGGCCGCGGCTCGGCCTCGGGCTCCGCCCCCGCCGGTGACACCGTCCCCTCGGACAACGGTGGCGCCCCCTCACCGGAGCCCGGCGCGAGCGGGGTGACCTGGGTGTCGGCGGGAACTCCGCTCTCGGCGGGCTGGGGCACGGGCGGCCGGTGCGGGCCGGCGACCACCTGACAGGCGTTGTGGAGCGGTGCCTCGATCGCCTCGGCGAGCGCGGCGAAACCGTCCAGGGCGAGCGGCGGGTCGGCCTGCGCGTCCTCGATGGCGATCCGGCCGTCACGTACCACCGCGAGCACATCGAGGCGCGCGCCGTCCGCGAAGGTCAGCCTGATATCGACCCAGGGCGGCAGAATCTCGCGCCGCGCGGCGCCGTCCCTGGGGTCCCCGGCCCCGGTGACGGTGCCGTGCCCCTGCACTTCCCACATGGGCCATGGGTACGCGTCGTGCTCATGAGGTTCCTGGGCGGAAATCAATTTATGTTCCGACACATTCACAACTTAATCAGGCAATCCACCCTCATTGTCATGGCGCGCACGTGCTGATCCGTACGGCACCCTGTCGGCTCATCGGATCAACCGCGACCGGTCTCCGGATCAGCTGTCGCCGAGCCGGGCCGCCTGCGCGGAGGCGGCGTTCAGGACGCTGTCGAGCAGACCCGGGAAGAGCCGGTCCAGGTCCTCCCCGCGCAGTCCGCTCATCTTGGCCGTCCCCCGGTAGTTCTGCTCGATCACACCGCTCTCACGCAGCACCCGGAAGTGATGGGTGGTGGTGGACTTGCTGACCGGCAGGTCGAAATGCGAACAGGAGAGCTCGTCGTCCGCCACGGCCAGCTCGCGGACGATCCGCAGCCGCAGGGGATCGGAGAGCGCGTGGAGCACGCCCTCCAGACGGATCTCCGCGCACGAGGGGTGGGCGAGTTCGCGGGTGCTGGTCGCGGCGGTCACGGCGGGGCTCCACTTCATCGCGCTTTGGCGTTCATCGCGTTCATCGCGTTCATCGTGCTGCATCTGCGGGATCTCATTGTACGAGACTTCTCGTAGTTTGACATTCGCCTTACTACGATGGGTATCGTACGAAGCATGGCAGGGCCTCGCCCGAGACGGCGGCCCGTCCGTCGCGTACCGATCCCCCATGTTCCGATGTTCCGAATGGAGTCCGCCGTGAGCGCACTGTTCGAGCCGTACACCCTGCGGTCCCTGACCATCCCCAACCGGGTCTGGATGGCGCCCATGTGCCAGTACTCCGCGGACGAGACGGGTCCGGACGCCGGTGTGCCGAACGACTGGCACTTCTCCCATCTCGCGGCGCGCGCCACGGGCGGCACGGGACTGATCCTCGTCGAGGCCACGGCCGTCAGCCCCGAGGGCCGTATCAGCCCCGCCGACCTCGGGATCTGGAACGACAGGCAGGTCGAGGCGTTCCGCCGGATCACCCGCTTCCTCGCCTCGCAGGGCACCACCGCCGGGATCCAGCTGGCCCATGCGGGGCGGAAAGCCTCGACCGACCGGCCGTGGAACGGTGGCGGTCCCGTCGGCGCCGAGGCCCATGGGTGGGAGCCGCTGGCGCCCAGCGCGCTGCCCTTCGCGGAGGGGCATCTGCTGCCCGCCGAACTGACCGTGGAGCAGATCAAGGAGATCGTCGGACAGTTCGCGGCGGCGGCACGGCGGGCCAGGGAGGCCGGTTTCCAGATCGTCGAGGTGCATGGCGCCCACGGCTATCTGATCGGTGAGTTCCTCTCCCCGCACAGCAACCGGCGTACGGACGCCTACGGCGGCTCCTTCGCGAACCGCGCGCGGTTCGCACTGGAGGTCGTGGACGCCGTACGCGCCGAGTGGCCCGACGAGCTGCCGCTCTTCTTCCGGATCTCCGCCACCGACTGGCTCGACGAGGGCGGCTGGACCGTTGACGATACGGTGCGCCTCGCGGACGAGCTGCTGGCGCACGGCGTGGATCTGCTCGATGTGTCCAGTGGCGGGAACGCCGCGGACGTACGCATTCCGGTCGGTCCCGGCTACCAGGTGCCGTTCGCGGCCCGGGTCCGGGCGGAGACGCGGCTGCCCGTGGCGGCGGTCGGTCTGATCACACAGCCCGAGCAGGCCGAGAAGATCATCGCCAACGGTGAGGCCGATGCCGTGCTGCTCGGCAGGGAGCTGCTGCGCGACCCGTCCTGGGCCCGCCGCGCGGCCGGTGAGCTGGGCGGGCGCGTCCACACCCCGCAGCAGTACCACCGGGCCGTCTGACCTGCGCGGACGTTCACCCCGGGAGCCGTTGTCAGTGGTCGGGTGCAGACTGGCCCGTATCCCGAGACAACGGCGTCCTGGAGGTGTCGGCCATGTCCGACGTACTGCTCACCGTAGGCACCCGCAAAGGGCTCTTCATCGGCCGCAGGCGCGGGGGCCGATGGGATTTCGACGGCCCCCGGTTCAACGCGCAGGCGGTCTACTCGATCGGCATCGATACGCGCCGGGCGGTGCCACGGCTGCTGGTCGGCGGCGACAGCGCGCACTGGGGCCCGTCCGTGTTCCACTCGGACGATCTCGGGGCGAGCTGGACGGAGCCGACGAGACCGGCGGTGCGCTTTCCCAAGGACACGGGCGCCTCCCTGGAGCGGGTCTGGCAGCTGCATCCGGCCGGCCCCGCGGCGCCGGAGGTGGTGTACGCGGGTTCGGAGCCCGCCGCCCTGTTCCGCTCCGACGACGGCGGCGAGACCTTCGAGCTGGTCCGGCCGCTGTGGGAGCACCCCACCCGGTCGCGATGGGTGCCGGGCGGCGGCGGTGAGGCCGTGCATACGGTGGTGACCGACCCCCGGGATCCGGACGCGGTGACGGTCGCGGTGTCCACGGCCGGGGTGTTCCGCTCCCGGGACGGCGGCGCGAGCTGGGCGCCGTCCAACCAGGGGGTGTCGGCGGTCTTCCTCCCCGATCCCTATCCGGAGTTCGGCCAGTGCGTCCACAAGATCGCGCAGGACGCGGCCGATCCCGACCGGCTGTATCTGCAGAACCACTGGGGTGTGTTCCGCAGTGATGACGCGGGCGCCCGGTGGAGCGACATCGGCGCGGGTCTGCCGTCCGACTTCGGCTTCGCGGTCGCCGCCCATCCGCACCACGCGGATGTGGCCTATGTGTTCCCGATCAGCGCCGACGCGGACCGCGTCCCCGCCGGGCGCCGCTGCCGGGTGTTCCGTACGGAGAACGCGGGCGGCGACTGGGAGCCGCTGTCGGCCGGGCTGCCCGAGGGGGACCACTTCGGCACGGTACTGCGCGACGCGATGTGTACGGACGGCTCCGATCCGGCCGGGGTGTACTTCGGCAACCGCAACGGCGAGGTGTACGCGAGCGCCGATGACGGCGACAGCTGGGAGCTGCTCGCCTCGCATCTGCCGGATGTGCTCTGTGTCCGCGCGGCCACCCTGTCCGGGTGAGGCGGGTAAATGCCCTCCGCCGGTGGCGGGTTGACGGGTGTGTGCGGAAGCGCGCCGCGCGCACCAGTAGAGTGGCGCCCCGTGGCAGCACGACCGTTGAACGAAATCGTCGAGCCCGGATGGGCGGATGCGCTGGGCCCCGTGGCCGGACGCATCGCCGAGATGGGCGACTTCCTGCGCGCGGAGATCGCCGCCGGACGCACGTATTTGCCGGCCGGACCGAATGTGCTGCGTGCTTTTCAGCAGCCGTTCGACGAGGTGCGGGTCCTGATCGTGGGGCAGGATCCCTATCCGACCCCCGGGCACGCGGTGGGGCTGAGTTTCTCGGTGGCTCCCGAGGTGCGGCCCCTGCCCGGCAGCCTGGAGAACATCTTCCGGGAGGCGCATACGGATCTGGGGCTGCCCCGCCCCTCCAACGGCGATCTGACGCCCTGGACGCGGCAGGGGGTGCTGCTGCTCAACAGGGCGCTCACGACAGCGCCCCGCAAGCCTGCCGCGCACCGCGGCAAGGGCTGGGAAGAGGTGACCGAGCAGGCCATTCGCGCGCTGGTCGCGCGCGGCAAGCCGATGGTCTCCATCCTGTGGGGGCGTGACGCCCGTAACTGCCGGCCGATGCTGGGGAACTACCCGGCCGTCGAATCGGCCCACCCCTCCCCCATGTCGGCGGACCGCGGCTTCTTCGGCTCGCGTCCGTTCAGCCGGGCCAATGACCTGCTGATCGGCCAGGGGGCGCAGCCGGTGGACTGGCGGCTGCCATGAGACGGACGGCCGCGTGAGCCGGGCGGTCGATGCCCTGGACGCGCCGATGAGCCGGGGGGATCGATGAGCTGGGTGCTGGGTGTGGACTCGGGCGGCTCGGGGCTGCGGTTCGCGCTCGGCTCGACGGCTTCCGACGGGACGGCGGGCGTGACGACGCTCGCGGCCACCGCCTCCGGCGAACCGGTGCGTACGGGCGCCTCGGGCATCGACGCCGGACAGTTGCTCGCCCGGCTGCTGACCGCGGTGGACACCCTGCTGGCGGAGGCGGGCGCCGATACGGGCGCGGGTCCGGGTGCCCTGTCCGCTGTCGCGATCGGTGCCGCCGGGATGGCGACGCTCGGCGATGGGCTGCGCGCCGAACTGCCCGCGGCGCTGGAGCGTTCCCTCGGCGTCCGGCGGCTCGCGCTCGCGGCGGACGCGGTCACCGCGTACGCGGGAGCGCTCGGCCAGCGTCCCGGCGCGGTCGTCGCGGCCGGTACGGGCATGATCGCGCTGGGCACGGACCTGACCGGCTGGCAGCGCGCCGACGGCTGGGGTCATTTGCTGGGTGACTGCGGCGGCGGTGCCTGGATCGGCCGGGCGGGACTGGAAGCGGCCATGCGGGCGCACGACGGACGGCGCGGCGGATCGCCCGCACTGCTGTCCAGAATGGAAGCGGTTTTCGGGCCCGCTCCGGAGCTGCCAGGACTGCTCTATCCGCGTACCGACCGGCCCGCGGTACTCGCCTCGTTCGCGCCGGAGGTGGCCCGTTGCGCGGACGGAGATCCGGTCGCGGAGGGCATCGTCTCGACGGCCGCGCGGCATATCGCGGAGGCCGCGGCGGCGGTCTGCCCACGGTCGGACGCGTGCGAAGTCGCCCTCACGGGAGGGCTGTTCGGACTCGGCGCCCCCCTGCTCGTACCCCTGCGCGCCGAGCTGGCAGGTCAACTGCCGCATGCCACGACCGTGTCCGCCGCGGCCGATCCGCTGGGCGGGGCGCTGCTCATCGCGGGGGCGCTCGCCACGGACGCGCTCCGGCTGCCGCATGACGCGCGCCTGCTGAACGTCCTGACAGAACAGGATGGATGAGCAGAAAAACACCTAACGGATAAATAAGGACAGATGGTTCGCGACTGCCCCCTCCCCGAACAGCCGCGCCCACAAAACCAGTAGCATTCGACGCCATGAGCACCCCCACTGGGCCCGCATCCGGCCTGCCTGTACGAATGCCGCGACCCCGTCAGTCGGGGCGCCACCGCCGCCCCGAACCGGTCGCGGCTCCCGAAGGTGCGCCCGCGCTTGTCGTCGCGGTGCCCGGCACCCCCTCGGCCGCCGTCCGCGGTCTGGCCGAAGAAGTCGTCAGTATCGCCCGTTCCGAGCTGCCCGGCCTCGACGCCGTCATCGGCTTCCTGGACGGCGACGACTCCGAGTACCCCACGCTGCAGAGCGTCCTCACCGGGACCGCCGCGCTGCGTACCGAACGCTATGAGCTGGCGAAGGCGGCGGGCCGCGAGGTGGCGGAGCCCGAGGGTCCGGCCGCCGTCGTCGTACCGCTGCTCGCGGGACCGGACAGTGGGCTGGTCACGCGGATAGGTCAGGCCGTCGCGGACAGCGGCGCCACGGCGGAGCTGACCGATGTCCTCGGTCCGCATCCGCTGCTCGCCGAAGGTCTGCACGTACGCCTGTCGGAGGCCGGGCTCGCCCGTGCCGACCGCGCCAGGCTCTTCACGGTCGCCACGGCGGCCGACGGGATCATCCTGGCCACAGTGGGGGGCAAGGAAGCGGTACAGACCGCGGGGATCACCGGAATGCTGCTGGCCGCGCGTCTCGCCGTACCGGTGATGGCCGCCGCGCTCGACGAGGAGGGCTCGGTCGCGGCCGTCGCCCAGGAGCTGCGCGAGGCCGGTTCGACCCAGCTCGCGCTCGCGCCGTATCTGGTCGGCCCCGAGCTGCCCGAGGGTCTGCTCGAAGCGGCACTCAAGGACGCGGAGTGCGCCGCCGCCGAGCCGCTGGGCGCGTACCCGGCGATCGGGAAGCTGGTGCTGTCGAAGTACACGACCGCGCTGGGCATCCCCGCGCAGCCGCAGGGGACACCGACGCGCTGACCCGCCCCGCACCGGCCACGCGCCGCACGCCCCTGAGTACGGCGGGAGCACAGCCCGCCCGTATCCGTGGAAAGGGCCCGCCCCGGATTCACTCCGGCGCGGGCCCTTCCGCGTGGGTACGGCCGAGTCCGCGCGTACAGGGCGGAGGGACCGCGTGGTCAGCGGTCAGGGCCGCGTGGTCCGGGGGCAGCGGTCAGCCGAAGACCACGCAGGAGGCGGCGGGGGCCGCGAAGGAGCCCGCGCGTACCGGAATGCCCGTCGCCGGATCGAGATCGAACCAGGTCACCTCGCCGGAGTGCTCGTTGGCGGCGTAGAGGCGGCGGCCCGTCGGGTCCAGCGCCAGATCGCGCGGCCAGCGCCCGCCGCAGTCCACCGTGGTGACCAGTTCGGCCTTCTCGTACGTCGCGTCGAGCGCGAGGACCGCGATGCTGTCGTGGCCGCGGACCGCCGCCCAGACGAACCGTCCGTCGTGGGACACGACCACCTCGGAGCCGAAGCCCTCCGCGTCCACGCCGTCGGGCAGGACGGGGGCTTCGCCGACCGGTTCGAGCAGCCCCTTCCCCGCGTCCCAGCGGCAGAGGGTGAGCGTCGGCTCCAGCTCGTTGAGCACGTAGGCGTGGCCGCCGGCCGGGTGGAAGGCGAGATGGCGCGGCCCGGTGCCGGGGCGCAGCGCGGTCTCGGCGTGCGGCGTCAGCTCGCCGGCGGTGGTATCGAGGGCGCTGATCAGGACGGAGTCGGTGCCGAGGTCGGTGGCGAGGATCCACCGGCCGCCCGGGTCGGTCACCACCTGGTGCGCGTGCGGCCCGCGCTGGCGGTCCGGATGCGGCCCGGAGCCCTCGTGCCCGGTCACACCGCTCGCCGGCCGGAGAGCGCCGTCGGCGCCGACGGGCAGCACCGTGACGCTGCCGGAACCGTAGTTGGCGGTCAGCAGATGCCCGGCGGCGAGGGTGAGATGGGTGGGGCTCGCGCCGCAGACGAGTACGGGCTCCCCGAGCAGCCGCGGCGCCCCGTTCCCCGCGTCCGCCGCCGGTGTCCTGAACGCCGCGACCGCGCCTTCCCCGGTCTCGGAGACCGCGTAGAGCACGGAGCCGTCCGGGGCGAGCGCGAGATAGGACGGATCGGCGACGGCGTCGGTGACTCCACGCTCCGTCAGGGCTCCGGTCCCCGCGTCCACGGTGACGGCGATGATCCCCCGGCCCCCCGAGGAGGTGAACGATCCGATGAAGGCCCGCCCATCGTTCCTGCCGCTCACTGTGTGTCCCCTCTTCGGCTGATCCCGTCGGCTGCCCCTCGGCCCCCGACGGTAGCAGGCGGTCTGGACCAATCAGCCGGCCCGGTATGCCGTTTCCGGGGCACTTCCCGCAGCTCAGGCGGGGACGAGAGGGCCGCGCGGCTCGCTGCGCAGGGGCGCGGAGAGGGCCGAGAGCGCCCGCTCCAGGCTGTGCAGATGAGCCAACGCCGCCTCGGCGCCGGGGTGGTGGTGCGGAGCGTCCGGCGCCCCGTCCGCCGGACGGGCAGGCTCCGCCCCCGGCGGCGCCAACTCGCGTACGGCGGCCTCGACCCGGCGGCAGGCGGCGGCCAGCCGGGCGTCGTGCGAGGCGGCGGGGTCGGCGGCCACGGCGGCGAACCCCCGTACCTCACGGGCACAGTCGTCGAGCAGGACGAGCACCTGGCGGGCCCTGGCCCCGCGCGCCCGCAGCGGGTTCAGCGGATGGACGAGCGGCGCGAGGGACATCCGTACGCGGCCGAGCAGCAGTTCCAGTTCCGCGGCGAGCGGCCCCGGGTCGGCGTGGTCGTCCCCGGCGAGCCGGCGGGCGGCCGTCGTGGTGCAGCCGTGCACGCAGCGCAGCGCCTGCTGGATCCACGCGTCGGTGACGGCGTGTGTGGTCACGGGCAGCAGGAGAAGGACGGCCACCGTCGCGCCCAGTGCCCCCACGCCGGTCTCCGCCAGTCGCAGGGCGAGCAGCCCGGGATCGAGCACGCCGAGCAGTCCGTACAGCAGGCCGACCATGACCGTCACGAAGAAGATCATCCAGCTGTACGAGACCGCGGCCGTGTAGAAGATCCCGAAGACGCACAGGGCGACGAGCGCGGCGGTGGGGGCCGGTGCGCCGTGCAGGGGTACGGCGATGATCAGCCCGGCGGCGGAGCCGGTGGCCGTGCCGACCACCCGTCGGAAGCCGCGGACCAGGGTCTCGCCGCGTGAGGCGGTGTTCACAAAGATCCACCAGGCCGCGCCGACGGCCCAGTACCACCGGTCCTGCGAGAGCAACTGGCCCGCGCAGAGCGCCAGCGCGCCCGCGACGGCCACTTGCACCGCCTGCCGGGTGGTCGTACGGACCAGGCCCGCCGCGGCGGGCAGCGCGGGTACGGCGGGCGGCGGCAGCCGTCGCTCGTAGCACCAGACGCCGAAGCGGACGAGCGACGAGGCGAGCACGGCGAGCAGAACCGCGGAGGAGAGACCGGGCAGTTGCGCGGGGACCGTGTGCAGGAACTGCGCCACGAAGAAGGTCATGAACCCGAAGACCCCCAGGGCATGGCCGCGCGGTCCCCAGCGGCGGGCGTACACCGCGGCACCGGCCACGGCGAGGAACGCCGCGTCGCGCATCAGCGGGTGATCGTGCAGCGCGGACGCGAGGGCGAGCACCGGAAAGCCGGCGGCGGGCAGCAGCGCGGTGGTGACGGCCTGGCCGCGGACCGTCGTGTCCGTGACCGTGAAGAGGGCGAGGAGCGCGGCGAGCCCGCCGGTGATGACGCCGGCGAGCGGGTGACCGGCGGCCCCGCAGACGAGGACCGCCAGACCGATGCCGAGAACGGCGCGCACGGCACCGTACAGCCGCAGCCGTCCCGGATCGGGAGACACGAACATCCTCTTCAGCAGCACTGCCAGCCCGCCTGTTTTCACTCCGGCATGAGAAAGGCGCCGCGGGGATCCGCAGCGCCATTGACAAACCCATCACAGCACCCCTGGCCCCAGTGGCTCAAGTGAACCTCGATCGACTGGACCATTGGCATAGTGAACCTTGATCGCCACGCGCGGCCGGAGGGCCAACGGGCCAGGGCTCGGCGGAGCGGCTCGGCCCCCGGACAGACGGTACTTCGGACCTACTCGTCCAGCTCTTCGAGGTACCGCGCGACCGGGCCAAGGCTGAGCAGGCCGCTGCCCGCTCCCGCCAACTCCCCCGCCGCCGGGGTCAGTTCGCTGTGGGCGCGCCGTATCGTCTCCCGGCCGCCGAGGGCGACGGCCGCCCGCGCGGTCAGGCACCACAGCGCCTCCAGGAGCAGGTCGGGAGGCGGGTCCGGGATCTCGCGCAGCGCCGCCCCGGCCGCGTCGCGGCGGTCCTGGGCCAGCAGCACCAGGGGGCGGGCCCATGGTGCGTACGGCCCCCAGTCCACGCTTTCGTCGGTCGGGGCCGGGCGTCCGTCCCGTACCCGCAGACACAGCAGCGCGAGCGGCAGCAGACCGCGGTCCAGGCCGGGCATGCCCGCGCCGTCGAGGCGGGTGGCGGCCTCCCGGTAGGCCGTCTCCACCTCGGCCGCCGGTGCCCGGCCGGTCTCGGCGAGCCGTAGCGCCCGGTACCACCGCGTGAAGACGCCCACGAGCGGCAGCTCATGGCGCTCGGCCAGCCGGTCGGCGGCGGCCGCGTGTCCGTCGGCTCCGGGGAAGTCGGCGAGCGCGCCGCGCGCCTGGAGGCGGATGAGGTGTCCCAGGACCTCGTAGGTGACCAGGTCGTGGCGGGCGGACAGGGTGACCAGTTCGGCGCCGATCCCGTCCCGGCGGGAGGCCAGACCCGCGCGGTGGAAGGTCTGCATGAACACGCCGTTGAGGGCGAACGCCAGCAGTGCGGGATCGTCCAGTCCGCGCGCGATCCGCTCCGCCTGCCGGGCGGCCTGGAGGCCGCGCGCCGAGGGGGTGCGCCCCGCTCGGACGGCGTGGGGCGGGGTGCCGCGCGACTCCAGCGCGATCGTGGCCAGCAGCCGGGCCCGCGCCGCCTCGTGGCCGCCGGGAGGGAGCGCGGTCAGCGTGCGTTCGGCGGCGGCCACGACGGCCGCGGACTGCTCCGGGTCGTCCGAGCGGGTCCAGATCGCGGGGACGTCGTACGCGCCGATCACCCGGGCGGTCAGCGCCGCGTCGCCCAGTTCCTCCGCTGCGCCGATGGCCGCCAGGCGATGCAGACGGGCCGCCTCCAGACCGCCGCCCCCGGTCACCGCGAGGCTGCGCAGCAGGCCCACCGTGGACTCCAGCCGGGCCCGGGCACCCGAGGCGACGGTACGGTCGTACGCGGCGGCTGCCCGCGCCCACACCTGTCCCGCCGGGCCTACCCCGCTGGTGCCGGGCCCGGCCGAGGGGGCGAGATGGTCGGCGTGGGCGAGGATGTCCGCTTCCAGACGGCGCAGCCCCGGCCCCGGGTCCACCCCCAGCTGCTCCGCCAGCAGCGTGCGTGCCCGGCGCAGCACCGCGAGAGCGTCGCCCTGGCGGCCGGACCGGTAGAGCGCGAGGGCCAGCAGCCGCCAGGCGTCCTCGCGCCAGGGGTGTTCGGCGGCATGCGCGTCCAGATCCGGCACCGCTTCGGCCGCCATCCCCAGGGACAGCCTGGCTTCCGCCCGCCGCTCGACGGCGTGCAGCCGCAGCTCCGTGAGGCGGGAGCGCTCCGCGCGGGCCCAGGCCGCGTCGGCGAACTCCGCGTACGCGGGACCGCGCCACCACCCCAGCGCCTCTTCCAGCCGCCCGAGCGCGCCGTCGGGAGGCAGCGTCGCGGCGGCGGCCACCGCTTGCTCGAAGCGCCAGGCGTCGACCGCGTCCGGCTCCGCGCGCAGCGCGTACCCCGGCCCCTCCGTGATCAGCAGACCGGCCGGGGCGCGGGGCGGGCGCTCCGGCTCCAGCGCGCGGCGCAGCGCGGCCACGAAGGTGCGTACGGCCCCGACCGCGCCCGGCGGCGGATCCGCCCACAGATCCTCGACCAGGCGGGCGACCGGCACCACGCGGCGGCGGGCGACGATCAGCCGGGCCAGCACCGCGCGGTGCCGGGGTCCCTTGAGGGCGATCGCGTCCCCAGCCGCGTCCCAGGCCGTGACCGGCCCCAGCACCCCGAACCCGACCCGCGCGACCCGCACCCGTGACCACCTTCCCTCGGGCGTGGCTTCGCCCCCGGCCACGCTATAGCGCGCTGATCCGATGCTCATTCGCGCCCGGCAGGCTGAAGGCACCTGTCCAGATCGGCCGACCGGGCCACCCTGGACCTCCGGACCAACCGGGTCACCTCGGTCACCTCGGTCACCTTGATCAGCCTGGTCATCCGGATCAGCTACGGAAAGAGAGGCGGAACCATGACGCCTGCCCTCACCGGCTTCGACTACCGGCGCGTTCCCGTCGCCGACGGCGTGTCACTGAACGCGGCCGTCGCGGGCACGGGCAGTCCGGTCGTACTGCTGCACGGCTTCCCCCAGACGCATCTGATGTGGCGGCATGTCGCCGCCGACCTCGCGGCCGACCACACCGTGATCTGCCCCGACCTGCGCGGCTACGGCGCCAGCGACAAACCCGCCGAGGCCGGCGGTGCCACCTACTCCAAGCGCACCATGGCCGCCGACATCGTCGCCCTGGCCCGCGCGCTGGGGCATGAGCGGTTCGCGCTGGCCGGGCACGACCGGGGCGCCCTGGTCGCCTTCCGCGCCGCACTCGACCACCCCGCGGCGGTCACCCACCTGGCCTGCCTCGACGTACTGCCGACACTGGACATGTGGGAGGTGATGCACGGCACCACCGCCGCCGTCGGCTTCCACCTCTATCTGATGGCCCAGCCGCCCGGCCTGCCCGAGCGGATGATCGGCGCCTGCGCGGACGCCTTCTTCGGCCACTTCCTGGACAGCTGGACCAACGACCCGGGGGCGATCCCCGCCGAGGTCCGCGCCGCGTATCTGGACGCCTGCCGGGACGCGGTGCCCTCGATCGTCGCCGACTACCGTGCCTCCGCCGGCGTCGACGTCGAGCACGACCGTACGGACCGGGACGCCGGCAACCGGCTGCGGATGCCGGTCACCGTCCTCCAGCAGGACTGGGGCGCGGCCCTCGGCTACGACGCGCGGTCCTTGTGGCAGGCGTGGGCCGCCGATCTGCGCCATGTCTCCGTCGGCTACGGGCACTTCATGGCCGAGGAAGCCCCCGCCGATATCACCAAGGCGCTGCGCGACCTGCTCACGGTCGAACCGCCGTTCCATGGGGCGTAGTCAGTCCGGTCGTAGCGCACGTAAATCGTGTTGAGCCACGTCCCCGTATGCCCGATGATCCGGGCGTGAACGGAAGCCCGAACAGTGTGACGCGCGCCCCCGACCTCGTCGTCGTCTTTCTGCGATGGACGTGGGCGCGCGCCGTGTTGCACAACGGCTGGTGGCTGGTCACCAGTGTCTATCTGGTCGTCGACGCCCAACTCACCGCGGCGCAGCTGGTGTTCGTCGGAACGGCCCAGGGGATCACCGCGCTCGTCTGCGAGATCCCGGCCGGTGTGCTCGCCGACACCGTGAGCCGGAAGTGGTCTCTTGTCGTCTCGCACGTGCTGATGGGTACGGCGATGATGACGACCGGGCTGGTGACCGAGTTCTGGGCCGTGGTCGGCACACAGATGCTGTGGGGGCTGTCCTGGACCTTCGCGAGCGGCGCCGATGTGGCGTGGGTGACCGACGAGTTGGCCCGGCCGGAGAAGATCTCGGCCGTGCTGGTGCGCTCCGGCCGGGCCCAGCTGACCGGCGCCGCGGCCGGGCTGATCGGGTTCGGCGCGCTCGGCTCGTTCCTGGATCGTGGTACGGCCATGGTGCTGGCCGGAGCCGCCATGCTGCTGCTCGGCCTGTACGTCGTGTTCCGCTTCCGTGAGGAGCGGTTCGTGCCGGCCGCCGCGGGGCGGTGGTCGGCCTCCTGGTCCATCCTGAAGCGCGGGTCGTCGCTCGTCCGCCACAGCAGGGCGATCCTGCTCGTCTTCGCGGCCACGTTCCTGGTCAACGGGGCCGCCGACACCTTCGCCCGGCTGCACCCGCAGCGGCTCTTCGACATCGGATTCCCGTCCGAGCCCCTCGTCCTGTTCACCGCGCTCGGCATCGTCGCGCTGCTGGTCGGCGCGCTCGCGCTGCGGATGGTGGAGGCGCGTATGAACGATGTCCGTGCCGCACAGCGCGGTTACGCGGTGGCGTGTGTGGCCGGCGCGGTCGGTCTCATCGCGCTGGCCGTCGCACCCGATGAGGTGAGCGGCAGCGCGGCGGTTCTCCTGGCGGCGGGGGTCGCGCTGCCCCTGACGCGCACCATCGGCACCATCTGGGTGAACCAGCAGTCCACCGACGACGTCAGGGCGACGGTGCATTCCTTTCTCGCCCAGGCGGAGTACGCCGGTGAGATCATCTGCGGCGCCGCGATCGCACTGCTCGCCGGAGCGGCCGGTCTCTCCTACGCGCTTGTCGGGTGCGGGGTGCTGTTCGCCGTCACCACCGGGCTGATCCGCCGCCTCGGTCTGTCCCGGAGCGAGTGAGCGCGAGCACGAGACGGACCGGTCGGGGTGTGCCGTCGCCTCGGCGGAGTCCGGCGGCATCATGCCGGATCCACCGCACAACCACTCCGAAGAGTGGCAGCGCGTCAGTTATCGCCGTCCCCGAGGTTTCACCCGGGGCGAGCACTGCCAGAGATCAGGTGACTACTTACCGTAGAGACGAGGAACAGTGTTGGCCCGGAACAAGGACGACGGCTCCCACACCCTGCTGAGCATGCTGCACAACTCGCTGACCGACACGCGCAGGGAGCTGCGGGCGGCACTCGCCGAGGGGTTCGACCGGCTCCGGATGGCGGGCGACGAGGCGCACCGGGCCACCCAGGAGGCCCTCGCGTCCGGGCTGGGCGAACTGCGTACGGAGCTCCAGGAGACGAGGGAGGGCCTGGCGCGCGGCAGGGAAGAGCTGGGGCAGGCCGTCGAGACCGCCGTGGAGATCCTGCAGGACGAGGTGCAGCAGCTGAAGGAGGCGGTCGAGGCCCTCCGTCCGGGGTCCGCCGGTCACCCGTCCCTGTCGTTCGGGGAGCCCGGCGGGCCGCTGGTGCCGCCCGGAATGCCGGGGGTGGCCGGCCTGTCCGGGGCTCCTGAGATGCCTGGCGTCGCCGGTATCCCTGGCGTCCCCGGCATGACTGGTGTCCCCGGTATGCCCAGCGTTCCCAGCCAGCGCGAGGAGGACGACGCCCGGACCGTACTGTCGGGGCCGCCCGAGCCATTGGCACAGCCTGAACCCGCGCCCGGGGCCGGGCCCTTGCCCTCATCCGAACCCCCGCCCGAGGTTTCCGCGCCGTCCGAACCATTGGCATCGCCCGAACCGCCGGCATCGCCCGAGGCTTCGGCGCCGCCCGAGCGATCGGCGCTCCCCCGGAGTATCACGACCGAAGGGTCCTCTCCTGGGCCGATGTGGGCGGTGACACCGTCTCTCCTGGACGCCCTGCGCCGGGAGTTCGGCCCGTTGCTGGAGCACCTCGAAGAGGCTCGCGGTGAACTGGCGGCGGTCCGTGCGGACATCACCGCGCTGACCTCCCGTATGGACGACGAGGAGACTCGGCGGGCGCCTCTGGAGCCCGCGCGACAGCTGCCGCCCGAGATGTCCGAGACGCCCGATGCGGCCGTGGCCGCAATGCCTGTCGTGACAGCCGTGACCACCATGCCTGCCGTGCCCGTCGTGCCCGAGGAGCACGGTGAGTTGCTGAAGCGCGCCGCGCGGGTGTCCTCGGCGTCCCTGGTCTGCCATCGCGACACCTGGGAGTTCATCACCGGCCAGGCGGGCCGCCACTCCCACTTCCGGATGCCTCCGCAGATCACCGACCGGGGCGATGACCGGATCGCCGCCGCGCTGTCCGGGCGCTCGCTGATCGCCGTCCTGATCTCGCTGTTCACCACCCGGCACAGCACGGAGGCGGGTGACGGCGACTGGGCGCTGGCCACCACCCTGTACGAACGCATCGACGCCGGTCTGGACACCCTCGCCCCCGCGGGCACCACCGTCACCATCACGCTGGACGACCGCGCCCCCGGCGCGGACGGCGCGGACGGCCACACCGGGCTCGGCGACGCCGGCGGCGGCGACGCGGCCGAGGCGATCAGTCTGCCGTCGCCCGCGTCGCCGGAAGGCCCGGGGCTGATGGCTCAGGCCGGTCCCACATCGTCCGGTCCCACATAATGAGGCCATCGGTACAGGCCCGGACCGTACCCACGGACGGCAGGAGGCCGGCGGACCATGGCGGTGGACGCGCTCGACACCCGCATCCTGCGGCTCCTCATCGAGCAGCCGCGTACCAGCGTGCGGGAGTACGCGCGCATCCTCGGGATCGCCCGGGGGACGCTGCAGGCCCGGCTCGACCGGCTGGAGCGCGAGGGGGTGATCACCGGCACCGGGCCGTTCCTCTCCCCCGCCGCCCTTGGCCATCCGGTGCTCGCCTTTGTCCATATCGAGGTCACACAAGGGCATCTGGACGAGGTCGGTGACGCGCTCGCCGAGGTACCCGAGATCGTCGAGGCGTTCTCGATCACGGGTGCCGGGGATCTCCTCACCCGGGTCGTGGCCCGCGACAACGGCCATTTGGAGGATGTCGTCCAGCGTCTGATCCAGCTGCCGGGTGTGGTCCGTACGCGTACGGAGATGGCGCTGCGCGAGCGGGTGCCGCACCGACTGCTGCCGCTGGTCGAGTCGGTGGGCCGGGACGTCGCCGAGCGACGCTGACCGGGCCCTTGGCATGCTGGGGCGTATGAGCACTTCCCCTGCGCTTGCGGTCATCTTCGATCTCGACGGAACACTCGTCGACAGTGAACCGAACTATTACGAAGCCGGTCGGCTGCTGCTGGCCCAGTACGGTGTGTCCGACTTCAGCTGGGAGCAGCACAGCCGGTTCATCGGGATCGGCACCCGCGAGACGCTGGAGGCGCTGCGCGAGGAGTACGGGATCGACGCGCCGGTGGACACCCTGCTCGCCGAGAAGAACCGGCTCTATCTGGAGCGGGTGCGCGCCTCGACGGAGGCGTTCCCGCAGATGCGGAAGCTGGTGGAACGGCTGCACACCGAGGGCGTACCCATGGCCGTGGCGTCCGGTTCGTCCGGCGCGGCCATCGATCAGGCGCTCGCCGTCACCGGACTTGACGGGTACTTCACCACGACCGTCTCGGCCGAGGAGGTCGCGCGCGGCAAGCCGGCGCCGGATGTCTTCCTGGAGGCGGCGCGCCGGCTGGGAGCCGGCCCCGCCCACTGCGTGGTGCTGGAGGACGCCGCGCCCGGTGTGATGGCGGCGCGGGCCGCCGGGATGCGATGTGTCGCGGTGCCGTACGCCCCGGCCACCGGCGTACCTCTCGATCCGGGGTTCGATACGGCGGAGCTGGTCTTCCCCGGCGGACAGAGCGAGTTCACGGCGCAGGCCGCGTACGCGTGGATCGTCGGCGAGTAGGGCCGGGCCCGCTGATCCCGAAGGGCCCACTGATCCCGCACCACGAGAGCTGGGGCCGGGGGCCTCAGCTCCGGTCCGCCATGTCTCCGTTGAGCAGCGCGACGCCGAGCGGGGTGATGGTGTGCTGCACCTTGTTGAAGGTACGCAGGGTGGTGATCAGCCCGGCCGTGCGCAGCACCGAGGTGTGCTGACTGGCCGCCGCCGAGGAGATCCCCACGCTCTCGCCGACCTCGGTGGTGGTGCAGCTGCTGGTGAGGGCCTCCAGGACCGACGCGCGCGTACGCCCCACCAGCGCGTGCAGGGCGTGCTCGGCACCGCCCTTGGACTCCCACAGCGAGTCCGCCCACTCGGGGTTGGCGCGGGTGGGATAGATCAGCGTCACGGGACGTCCGTCGGCTCCGCCGCCCGAGAGCACCGGGGGGCGGCCCGCCAGGAACAGGGAGGGCGCCAGCGCGAGGCCGCTGGATTCCAGCTTCAAGTCGTCGCCGTTTCCGGGGACTTCGAGGATGGGCGCGTCCCAGCGGATGGCCGGGTGGAGGGTGGAGAGCAGCTTGCCGACTCCGTCGCTGAGCATGATCTGACCGCGCGCGGTGCGGTCGGCGTGCAGCCGCTTGGAGATGGCTTTCCAGTACGGGGCTATCGCGATGCGGTGGAACTCCTCAAGGTCCTGGACGACTTGGGGTCTCTCGCGGGATCCGGGTATCCGCGCGAGGCCGTCGTCCTCCGTGGTGCTACGCGCGTCGAGTCCCAGCCTGCGCACCACTTGGTCGATGTCCGGGATCGGACGGACCACCTGGGCGAGTTTGACCAGGGCACGGATGTTGCCGGAGTTGCCCAGCTTCTTGCGCCATGGCTTGAACACCGGTCCGCCGCCGCCCAGGCTCAGCTCTTCGAGAGCGAAGAGGGACTCGCGTACGTGATCGACCTGTGTAAGAACTCTGGTTTGCGACAGGCTCTCAGGCGTAAAATATATGCGACGCATACTCCCCCGCAGGATCCGTGCGCACTGTCGACCCGGACTCGCATTCACCGGCGACGAGCCGCTCCCACTGTTTCAACTCGTAAGCGCATTCGACGTTACCACGAGTCGCCAAGGGCAATCGGAAACATTCGAAAGTACCGCTTGCCTTGATGACTTCCATAGTGCGTCCGCCCCCTCACATCCGACAGGGGAGGCCACATGCCTATGGAGGTACAGCTGGCTGCACCTGCCCAAGAGGGGTCAGCTGTAGTCGAAAGTGCGTCAACCCCGCTGTTTTCCAGGAGTTTAGCCACAGTCCCGAACCGCGCCCGGCAAACGGGATCGGCCGCCGGCGGTGTTGTTCTCCCTATACCGGAATGGGCCCGGGTCGGAACTTCTCCAGGGAATGTGGCCGGAATGCGTGAGCGGCGTACGAGGGAGTTTTAGCGGGGGCTAAAACTCCCTCGTACGGACCCGCTGCTTTTCTTCCGCGTCCGCCGGTAATACGGCAGGTCATACGTGAATCCGGCAGCGGCGCCCGGCCTAGCCCATCCACGCCGGTTCCACAACCCGCGATGCCCGGCCACGCCGGGCCGAATGAGGACCACGGCCGAACGGCACAGGAGAGGGCACTCGTACAGGAGAGGGCGCTCTTATGGCCGGACACCGTGGCCGCGGAGTGCCGCCAGCGCCGGGCCCGGACCCGCGGCGGTGACCAGTGCCTCGCCCACCAGCACCGCGTCCGCGCCGTGGGCGGCGACTTCGGCCACGTCCTCGGGCCCCCGGATACCGGATTCCGCGATACGTACCACGCCCTCCGGGATACGCGGGGCGAGCCGCGCGAACGTTCCGCGGTCGATACGGAGGGTCTTCAGATCCCGGGCGTTGACACCGATCACCGACGCGCCGAGCGCGAGCGCGCGATCGGTCTCCTCCTCGTCGTGCACTTCCATCAGTGCTGTGAGCCCCAGTTCACCCGCGAGCCTCAGCAGCGCGGCGAGTTCGTGCTGCGGAAGCGCCGCCACGATCAGCAGCGCCAGGTCCGCCCCATGGGCCCTGGTCTCCCACAGCTGGTAGGGCGTGACCACAAAGTCCTTGCGCAGTACGGGGATCCGCACCTCGGCGCGGACCGCGTCCAGATCAGCGAGCGAGCCATGAAAGCGGCGCTCCTCCGTCAGGACGCTGACCGCCGCCGCGCCTCCTCGTTCGTACTCCCCGGCCAGCGCCGCCGGGTCGGCGATGGCGGCCAGCGCGCCCTTGGAGGGGCTGGCCCTCTTCACCTCGGCGATGATCCGCACACCTGTGGTGCCGCGCAGGGCGGCGGCGGCGTCGAGGGCGGGCGCCCGGCTCATCGCCCGCTCTCGCACCTCACTTTCAGGAACGCGTCGTCGGCGCCCGGCGACGTCCTCGCGTACTCCGCGGATGATCTCGTCGAGCACGGTCATGGGGTGTCGGTCCTCTCGCGTCGAATCACGCCTCCGAGCCGGCTGAAACGGTGACGCGGTCACCGTCCCCGTCAGACGGCGATCGGGACGATCTTGGGGTTGGCGAGGGCCAGATAGTCCTCGGTGGCGAGCGCCACCGACAGGTCCAGCCTGGCCGCGTTGAAGTACAGCGTCGTCTCCGCGAAGAGCGCGGGGTCGGCGAGCGCGGTCAGCTCGTCATGGAACGAGAACGGGATGATGCTGCCGCTCACACAGCCGGTCAGGCTCTCCGCGACATCGCGCCGGGCGAGTTGGGCGCGCTGTCCGCCGCACTCCGCCGCGACCCGCCCCAGATCCACCCGGCGGTCGCCGGGGATCACCGCGAGGATGTGCCGCTCGGCCGGGGTACCGCCGAGCACGGTCACGATCAGGCACTTGGCCGCTGCCGTCAGGGCATGGCCGCGCAGCGCGCTGGCGAGCGCGGTCCGGCCCTCGGGCGCGTGCGCGAGGAGTTCATAGCGCGCGCCCGACTCCTCCAGCAGGTTCAACAGACGCTGCGACGCGACGAGTTCGTCGCGACCGGCGGTCTCGTTCATGTGGTCGCCGACTGTCTGGCCGGGGACACCGGCCGCATCCAGGAGTGCGGGTCGGGGAGTTCGCCGCGCTGGATACCGAACAGCGCGTCCGAGAGCCTGCCGGTGATCTCGCCGGCGGTGCCGCGGCCGACGGCGCTCCGGCGGACGGCGCTCCGGTCGACGGCGCTCCGGTCGACGGCGCTCCGGTCGGCGGCGCTTTCGCCGATGGTCCAGGAGCCGTCCTTGGTGCTGACCTCGTTGACGGGGCTGATCCGGGCGGCGGTGCCGCACGCGAAGACCTCGGTGATCTCACCGGAGGCACAGTCGGCCCGCCACCGCTCCAGGCTCAGTGGTGCCTCGCTCACCGGCACACCGAGGGTGGGGGCCAGCCGCAGAAGCGCGTCACGCGTGACTCCGGGCAGCAGACTGCCCGTCAGCGGCGGGGTGACCAGCCGGGCCGAACCGCCCGACCCGTACACGAAGAAGAGGTTCATGCCCCCCATCTCCTCGACCCAGCGGCGCTCCACCGGATCGAGCCAGACGACTTGGTCGCACCCCTTGCGCTGGGCCTCCTCCTGGGCGAGCAGGCTTCCCGCGTAGTTGCCCGCGCATTTGGCGGCTCCGGTGCCACCGGCGGCGGCCCGGGAGTACTCGTCGGTGACCCAGACCCGTACCGGGCGCTGGGCATGGCCGAAGTAGCCCTCGGTGATGAACGCCACCACCAGGAAGCGGTATTCACGGGCGGGTCGCAGAGCGAGGGTGCGCTCGCTCGCGAAGAGGATGGGCCGCAGATACAGGCTCATGCCGGGGTCGTCGGGTATCCATTCCTGGTCCTGGGCGACCAGGGCGTCCACCGCCGCGAGGAACAGTTCCTCGGGCGGCTCGGGCATCATGAGGCGCCGGGCCGAGGCACGCATCCGTACGGCGTGCGCGTCCGGCCGGAAGACCGCGACCTCGCCGGAGTGTGAACGGAACGCCTTGAGCCCCTCGAAGACGACCTGGCCGTAGTGCAGACCCACCGTGGCCGGGTCCAGGAGCAGCGGACCGTACGGCACCAACTCGGCTTCGTGCCAGCCCTGTTCGGTGTTCCATCGGGCGGAGACCATGTGCTCGGTGAACGCGGTGCCGAAGGCGGGCGCGGCGCAGCGCTCCGCGCGCTCCGGCGCCGTCAGTGGTCGGGCTACGGGTGTGGACACGATATGCACTCCGGCCTCCTGTGGCGGTTCGTGCGATCGGGGTGTGGCGGGTGACGGGGGGCGGGGTGGCGTCATACCAGTGGGGCGAAGAAGTAGGTGTCCCGCCGGCTGAACCGCCGCTCGTCGTCGAGCAGGAAGAAGTCGGCGAATTCCAGGCGTACTTGACGGCCGTCCTTGAGGACGCCCTCGAAGACACCGTTGACCGCGACCTGGTCGCCCCGCGCGACGATCGTGGCGACGGTGTGCCGGCCGGTCTCGATCACGCGCTCGCCGGTGTAGAAGGCGGTCAGGCCGGTGTGACCGCGCATGGGTTCGTATCCGGGCCGCCGGTAGACGGCGTCCTCCGCGAAGAGGGAGACGAGCCCGGGGACGTCGTCGGCGTCCACCAGCCTGTAGTACTCGCGCACGCGGGCCACATTGCCCTCGGTGGGAGAGCTCTCGGTCATCTGCTGTCCTCCGTCCGGTTGGCTGCGCCGGTCATGTCACGCGTCCATGGCCTCGATCAGGGACTTGGGCCGCATATCGGTCCAGTTGGTCTCCACGAAGTCGAGGCATTCCTGCCGCAGCCGCGGGCCGAAGACGACCTCCCAGCCCTTGGGCACATCGGCGAAGGTGGGCCAGACCGAGTGCTGTCCCTCCGTATTGACGAGTACGAGATAGAAGGCTTCGTTGTTCTCGAACGGTTCCGACATTTCCGTTGTCCCTCTCATTCGGATATGAGCGTGCGGGCCATCAGTCGAGGAGCGCGCGCAATTCGCGCAGGAAATCCGCGGAGAGCCCGGCGACGGTCTTTTCGTGATGGATCGCGCTGGAATAGCGGATGGCGAGCCTGAATCGGCCGCCGATGACGACTCCGGTGATGTCCAGCAGATGGGGTCGCTCGGCACGGTCGCTCTGCTGGGCGACGGCCGGCAGGACGGCGCGTACCGGACCGCCGTCGGCGGCGCCCGGGGCGTCGTCGAACCGGCCGAGATAGTTGAAGACCACCTGCGGCGCGTCCGTGCCGGTCAGCACGGGTTCCCGCGTGAGGTGGCGCAGGGCGCCGTACCCCAGTCCGTGCCCGGGGACGGCACGCAGCCGCCGGCCTACGAGCTTCACGCGCGCTCTCGGCGGCTGATCACCGGGGACGCTCAGATGCACCGGATGGAGTGTGGTGAACCAGCCGACCGTGCGTGACAGATCGAGGTCGTCGAACAGCTCTTCGCGGCCATGGCCTTCGAGGTGGATGGAGACGCCGCCACCCGCCCAGCCGGAAAGGCTCGCGCCGAGCGCGGTCAGCAGAATGTCCTCCGTACGGACGCGGAATGCGGCCGGTACGGTACGCAGAAGCGCCTCGGTTTCCGACGTGTCCAGTTCGACGGTGAATTCCGCCTCCGACGCGACCGTATTCGGTCCTGGACCGTCCACCGGAAGAGGAGCGGATTCGTGCTCCAGCACCTCTTTCCAGTAGGGGACTTCGGATGCGAAGCCGCCGTCCTGGGCGTGCGCGGACAACCGGGCGGCCCATTGCGCGAAGGACGTACGGACCGGCTCGATCCGTACCGGACGGCCCTCGCGCGCCTGCCGGTACGCAGAGTCGAGGTCCGCGAGCAGGACGCGCAGCGAGACGGCGTCGGTCACCAAGTGGTGGACGGCCAGGAGCAGTCGGGGCGCGCTGCCCGCGCCGCCGTCGAAGAGAACGGCGCGCGCCAACGGTCCCTCGGCGAGGTCCAGCGACGCCTGGACCTCGGCCGCCGCCGTGTCCAGGACCTCCGTCAACTCCTGTGCGGTGACGCCGAAGATGTCCCGTCGGGCGACGGGGACGGTCTGTGCGGCGGGGGCGAGGTGCTGGCTCCGGTCGGCGCCGCTCCCGGTGAAACGGGTCCGCAGCGCCTCGTGGTGGGCCATGACGGCGGTGACGGCCCGGATCAGGGCGTCGTGATCGGTGTCCGGTGCCAGCTCCAGCTGGACGGACATGTTGTGGTGGTGCGGATCGGTGCGGTATGTCTCGAAGAAGCGGCGCTGTACGGGGGTGAGCGGCAGCGGTCCCTCTGTCATCGCCGTCGGCGACACCGGTCCGTCACCCGTTCCGTCACCCGGTCCGTCACTCGGGCCGTCGCTCGTTGCGTCGCCCAGGACGTGCCCGGCACCGTCCGCACTGTCGACCAGCTCCGCCAGTGCGCGAACCGTCGCGGCGCGGAAGATGTCCTTCGAGGTGAGCGGCACGCCGGCGGCGCGTGTGCGCGCCACGAGCTGGATGCTGAGGATCGAATCACCGCCGAGACGGAAGAAGTTGTCGTCCAGGCCCACGTCTTCGAGACCGAGCAGCTCGGCGAAGATCCCGGCGAGCAGCACTTCGGTGTCGGTGACCGGCCGCGCGTCGGGGTCTGCCGCCGTACCGGTCGGCTCCGGCGCCGGGAGCGCCTTGCGGTCGACCTTTCCGTTGGCCGTCAGGGGCAGTTCAGTGAGCACGACGAGGGCGGCGGGGATCATGTAGTCGGGCAGGGTCAGACCCGCGTGCCGGCGCAGCGCGTCGGTGTCGAGCGCCGGGGCGCCGGGGTCGAGCGAGGCAGCGCCCGTGTCGAGAGCGGCCCTGTCGCCGCCGCGCGCGGGGCTGTCCGGGCGCGGGGTGACGTAACCGACCAGCCGCAGCCCGCCCGGCCCCTCGACGGCCACCACACACGCCTGTCCGACGCCGGGCGCGGCGGCCAACACGGCCTCCACCTCGCCCAGTTCGATCCGCAGCCCCCGGATCTTGACCTGGTGGTCGGTGCGGCCGAGGTACTCGACGGTGCCGCGGCCGGTCCAGCGCGCCAGGTCGCCGGTACGGTACATCCGCGCGCCCGGCGCGCCGAACGGGTCCGCCACGAAGCGCTCCGCCGTCAGCCCCGGCCGCCCCAGATACCCCCGGGCCAGCTGCTCACCCGCGAGATACAGCTCACCGGGCACACCGACAGGCACCGGCCGCAGCAGCCCGTCCAGTATGTGCAGCCGGGTGTTCCAGACCGGCCCGCCGATCCCGTGCCGTATACCCGGGCGCACGTCCTCCGTGGTCGCCCAGATGGTGACCTCGGTCGGACCGTAGAGGTTGGTGACGCTCGCGGCGGCACCGGCGAGCCGCCCCGCCAGATCCGGCGGCAGCGCCTCGCCGCCGACGAGTACCCGCAGGCCGGTGACCACCTCGGGCCGTACGGCGAGCAGCATCCGCCACAGTGACGGGGTGGCCTGCATGATGCCCGCCCCGGACTCCTCCAGGATCCGGGCCAGCCGGTCGGGATCACCGACGGCCTCCTGCTCCGCGACGATCACGCTCGCCCCGGCGAGCAGCGGGAGATAGATCTCCAGCGCCGCGATGTCGAAACTGATGGTGGTGACGGAGAGCAGCCGGTCGGCCGCGGTGAGCGGGAAGCGGTCCGCCATGCAGGCGAGGAAGGTGGCCAGCGCCGCGTGCGGAATCACCACGCCCTTGGGCCGTCCGGTGGAGCCCGAGGTGTAGATGACATACGCCGGGTGCCGGCCGGCGTGCCGGCGTACCGGATCCACCGCCTGGTGGGCGGCGGGGTCGTAACCGTCGCTGCCCGCCGGGCTGTCGAGGACCAGCAGGGGGCTCTTGCTGTCCGCGACGAGATCGCGGGTGGCGGTGTCGGTCAGTACGTGGACGGGCTCCGCGTCCCGCAGTGTGTACGCGAGCCGGTCGGCGGGGTGGCCCGGGTCGAGCGGCAGATACGCGCCGCCCGTCTTGAGGACCGCGAGCAGGGCGACGACGAGGGTGGCGGAGCGGGGCAGCGCGAGGGCCACCACGTCCTCCGGGCCGACGCCCTGGGCGATCAGATGGTGCGCGAGCCGGTTGGCGTGCTCGTTCAGCTCGGCGTAGCTCAGGGTGGTGCCATGGCTGACGACGGCGGGCGCTTCGGGGGTACGGGCCGCCTGCCGCTCGAAGAGCTCGACGACGGTGACGTCCGGCAACCGCCTCTCCACGCCCGCCCGGTGTGTATCGATGCGCACGCGTTCGCGCTCGGTCAGCATCGCGAGCGACGCCATCGGACGCGCGGAGCCGCCGGGCGCGGCCAGCGCCTCCGCGAGCGTGACGAGATGACCGGTCAGCCGCTCGATCGTGGACGCGTCGAACAGATCCGTGCTGTATTCGACCGAGCCCCGCAGCTCCCCGCCCTCCTCCCAATACGTGAAGGTCAGATCGAAGAGCGAGAAATCACGGGAGAGCGGCTGCTCGGAGAGTTCCACACCGTGCAGCCGCATCGGGGCGGCGGGGGTGTTCTGGAACGCGATCAGCGCCTGCACCAGCGGCGGACGGCTCAGATCGCGCTCCGTGACGACCGCGTCGACCACCCGGGAGAACGGCGCCTCGCCGTGCGCGAACGCCTCCAGCACCGTCTCCCGTACGGAGTCCAGGAACTCCCCGAACGTACGGAGTTCGTCCACCTCCGAGCGCAGTACCAGGGTGTTGACGAAGAAGCCGATCAGCCCTTCCACCTCGGCGCGGTCGCGTCCGGAGCTGAGGGTGCCGAGCGCGATGTCCTTCCGGCCGGACCAGCGGGCGAGCAGCAGGGAGCTGAGCGCCGTGGTGGCCATGAAGAGCGACGCGCCGTGCTCCTGGGCCGCGCGGGTCAGTCCGTCGGTGGCGCGGGCGGAGAGCCGGAAGGTGTGCAGGGCTCCGGCGTAGCCGAGGACCGGCGGACGGGGCCGGTCCGTGGGCAGCTCCAGCGGTCGCACTCCGGCCAGCTTGCGCTGCCAGAAGCCGAGTTGGGCATCGAGTTCCTGGTCGGTGAGGTGCTCGCGCTGCCAGACGGCGTAGTCCGCGTACTGCACGGGGAGCGGGGGCAGGGCGCTGTGTCGCAGAAGATGGGCGGCATCGCGCGAGCCGGTTTCGAGGGCCGCGTTGTAGAGGGCGCCGAGTTCCCGCGAGACGACGCCCATCGACCAGCCGTCCGTGACGATGTGATGGATCGTCACGGCGAGCGCGTGGTCGTCGGGCGCGGCGCGGACCAGCAGCGCGCGCAGCAGCGGACCGTTCCGCAGGTCCATCGGCAGGGCGAACTGGGCGGCCAGGGTCGTCTGGAGCTCCCGCTCACGTGCGTCCGGGTCGGTCGCGGTGGGCGCGACGACCGGGACCGGGACCTCGTAGGGATCGCCGATCAGCTGTACGGCGCGGCCGTCGGCCGCGTCGAAGGTGGTACGGAGCGTTTCGTGCCGTACCACCAGCGCCGACAGCGCGGCGGAGAGCGCGGAGACGTCCAGCGGGCCGGTGAGCCGCAGCACTCCGCCGGCGTTGTAGGCCGGGTTGCCCGACTCGAACTCGTCCAGGAACCACAGGCGTTGCTGGGCGAAGGAGAGCGGCAGCGCGCGGTCGCGGCCGGCCGGGGTGATCCACGGGGTGTGCCCGGCGGCGCGGCCCTCGGCCACCCGTTCGGCGAACTCCGCGATGGTCGGCCGGTCGAAGAGCGTCCGGGCGGACAGCTCGATCCCGAAGGTCTTCCGCACGCGGGAGATCACCTGAATGCTGAGGATCGAATTGCCGCCCAGCTCGAAGAAGTTGTCGAGGACGCCGATGTCATCGAGCTGGAGCAGCTGCGTCCAGATGCCGGCCAACGCCTCTTCCAGGGCGTTGCGCGGGGCGACGCGCTCGGCGGTGGCTGCGAAGAGCGACGCGTCGGGGGCGGGCAGCGCCCTGCGGTCGACCTTGCCGTTGATGGTCAGCGGCAGTGTGCCGAGCACGACCACAGCGGCGGGGACCATGTAGTCGGGCAGGCTGCGGGTGGCGTACTCCCTGACGGTCGCGGCGTCGAGCGCGGTGCCGTACGGGCCGGGCGCGGTGCCGTACGGGCCGGGCGCGGTGCCGTACGGGCCGGACTCAGGACCGTGCGGGCCGGACTCAGGATCGTACGGGGCGGATGCCGTGTCGTGCGGTTCGGTCCCGGGGCCCTCGGGGCTCCCCGTCCGCGCGGTGACATACCCCACCAGCCGCAGCCCGCCAGGGGCTTCGGCGGCCACCACACACGCCTGCCCGACGCCGGGCGCGGCGGCCAACACCGCCTCCACCTCGCCCAGTTCGACACGATGGGCGCGAATCTTGACCTGGTCGTCGGTGCGGCCCTGGTACTCCAGGGCGCCGTCCACCGTCCGGCGCACGAGGTCGCCCGTACGGTACATCCGTCCGCCCGGCGCGCCGAACGGATCCGCCACGAAACGCTCCGCCGTCAGCCCCGGCCGCCCCAGATACCCCCGGGCCAGCTGCTCACCCGCGAGATACAGCTCACCGGGCACACCGACAGGCACCGGCCGCAGCAGCCCGTCCAGTACATAACCGCGCATGTTCCAGGAGGGCCTGCCGATCAGCACCGCGCCCGCGGGGTCGGTGTCGTCCGGAGCCAGGGTGTGTACGACACAGCCGACCGTGGCTTCCGTCGGCCCGTACTCATTGACGACGCTCGCGTCGCGGTGCCGCGCCCGCCACGGGGCGAGTGCCTCACCGAGCAACTGCTCACCGCCCACCACCAGATCGCCCCGGGCGAGCACGTCGTCGGGCAGCGACTCCAGCAGCGGGAGATGGCTGGGGGTGGCCTTGATGAACGTGGGCGCGGGCCCGCCGTCGCCCCACAGACCCGGGTCGATGTCCTCCAGCGCGCTGACATAGACCGTGCCGCCGACGGCGAGCGGTGCGAACAGGGTGGTGACGGTCAGATCGAAGGAGACCGAGGAGTGCAGTATCGCGCCACCACGGATGCCGGGGTACGAACCCTCGCACCAGCGAAGGTAGTTGGTGAGTCCGCTGTGCGGTACGACGACCCCCTTGGGGCGGCCGGTGGAGCCCGAGGTGTAGATGACGTAGGCGGCGTTTCCGGGCCGCAGCGGGGAGCGCCGGTCCGCGTCGGTGAGGTCGGCGGCCGACCGCGAGGCAAGCGCCTCCCGGGTGGCGGGCAGGTCGAGCACCAGATGCCGGGTGCCCGGGTCCGGCCGTACCGGGAGATCGGCCGCGCGCTGGCTGATCACCTGTACGGGGCGGGCGTCGGCGAGCAGCGCGGCGACCCGTTCCGCCGGGTAGTCGGGGTCGACCGGCAGATACGCCGCGCCCGTCTTGAGCACCGCGTACAGCGTCGCCATCAGATCGGCGGAGCGCGGCATGCAGACCGCGACCACGTCCTCAGGGCCGACACCCTGGGCGGCCAGCTCGTGGGCGAGCCGGTTGGCGCGCTCGTTGAGCCCGGCGTAGCTGAGGGTTCCGCTGTCGGTGACAACGGCGGGCGCGTCGGGGATACGGGCCACCTGTCGCTGGAACAGCCCGACCGCGTTGGTGTCCGGCAACTCCTCTGTCACACCTGCCCGGTCGGCGGCGATGCGCGCCCGCTCGCGCGCGGTCAGCATCGCCAGTCCGGCCATCGGACGCTCCGAGCCGCCGGGCGCGGTCAACGCCCCGGCCAGCGTGACGAGATGCCCGGTCAGCCGCTCGATCGTGGACGCGTCGAACAGATCCGTGCTGTATTCGACCGAGCCCCGCAGCTCCCCACCCTCCTCCCAGTACGTGAAGGTCAGATCGAAGAGCGAGAAATCACGGGGCAGCGGCTCCTCGGCCAGTTGTACGCCGTCCAGTCGCAGCGGCGCCGCGGGCGCGTTCTGGAGCGCGACCATCGCCTGTACCAGCGGCGGACGGCTCACGTCGCGCTCGGTGACCAGCGCGTCCACCACCTGCTCGAACGGCGCCTCGCCATGCGCGAACGCCTCCAGCACCGTCTCCCGTACGGAGTCCAGGAACTCCCCGAACGTACGGAGTTCATCCACGTCCGAGCGCAGCACCAGGGTGTTGACGAAGAAGCCGACGATCGGCTCCACCTCCCCCCGGTCGCGGCCGGAGACGGGGGTGCCGACCGCGATGTCACGCCGGCCCGAGTGGCGCGACAGCAGCAGCTGGCTGAGCGCGGTCACGGCCATGAACAGGGTCGCGCCGCGCTCCCGCGCGAGTGCGGTCAGCCGCTCGGTGAGTCCGGCGGGGAACCGGAAGGGGTACGCGGCGCCCGCGTACCCGCGTACGGCGGGACGTGGCCGGTCGGTGGCGGTGTCCAGCGGGGTCAGCGCCGCCAGTTTCCGCCGCCAGTAGTCGAGTTGGCGGTCCAGCTCGCCGCCGGTGAGCCGTTCGCGTTGCCAGCCGGCGAAGTCGGCGTACCCCAGGGGCAGCGGGGTCAGCCCGGCGCGCTCCAGCAGGCCGGCGGCCTCACGCGGCCCCGGTCGCAGAGCGGCGGCGTAGAGCGCGCTCAGCTCGCGCTCCAGAATGCCCATCGACCAGCCGTCCGTGACGATGTGATGCATCGTCAGAACGAGGATGCGGGTGGTGTCGTCGAGCTTGACCAACAGCGCGCGCAGCAGCGGACCGGTGCGCAGATCGAACGGCCGCGTGACCTCGGCCCTGAGCAGACTCCTGACGATCAGGTCCCGCTCGGCGCCGGGGGCCGGTGGCACCTCGGTGACGGGCACCGGCACCGCGAAGGGTTCCCCGATGAGCTGTACGCCCTGCCCGTCCACCGCGTCGAAGGTGGTACGGAGCGATTCGTGCCGTACCACCAGCGCCGAGAGCCCGGCGGCCAGCGCGGGGACGTCCAGGGCGCCGGTGACCCGCAGCGCCGAGCAGGAGTTGTACTCCGCACTGCCGGGCTCGAACTCGTCAAGGAACCACAGCCGTTGCTGGGCGAACGACAGCGGCAGGTCGCGGTCGCGGCCGACCGGGGTGATCCGGCCGGGCCGGGCCGTCCCGTCGTCGCCGCCGGCCAGCCGGGAGCGCATCCTGTCCCGCACATGCTCGGGCAGCGACTGAATCCAGCTCTCGCGTGATGCCGCGTCCATGCTGTCTCTCTCTCCTCTACGGGTGCCACGAGGTCGTACGGGTACGGAGGACGTACGGGGATTGAGGACGTACGGGGATCGCCGACGCCGGGGGCCGGCTGCGGCCACGGGCCACACTCGTGGCGCGGGGCCACACTCCTGGCGCGGGCCACACTTCTGGCGCGGGCTACTCCAGTTCCGCCAGCACCTGGGTCTCGACGGCCGACGCCAGGTCCGCCACCGTCGGGTTGTCGAAGAGCGTGCGGGCCGGCAGATCGACGGCGAACACCTCACGGACCCGGGAGATCACCTGAATGCTGAGGATCGAATCCCCGCCCAGATCAAAGAAGTTGTCGAGGACTCCGACGCTCTCAAGACCCAGCACCTCGGCCCAGATCCCGGCCACCAGTTCCTCGCCCGGGTCGCGCGGGGCAAGGCCCTCGGTGCCCTCCCCCGCCATCTCCTCCGGCGAGGGCAGCGCACGGCGGTCGACCTTGCCGTTCGGGGTGAGCGGGAAGACATCCAGGACGAGCACGGCGGCCGGGACCATATACGCGGGCAGCGAGCGGCCGACGAAGCTCTTCACCTCGTCCGGCTCGGGCACCGGCGCACCGGCCTCGGGCACCACGTACGCCACCAGCCGTTTGCTGCCCGGGATGTCCTCCCGCGCCAGCACCAGCGCCTGGGCGACGCCCGGATACCCGGCGGCGGCCGACTCGATCTCGCCGAGTTCGATGCGCTGTCCGCGGATCTTGACCTGGAAATCGGTACGGGAGACGAAGTCGAGGTTCCCGTCGGGCAGCCAGCGCACCAGGTCACCCGAACGGTACATACGTGAGCCGGGAGGACCGAACGGGTCGGCGACGAAGCGCTCGGCGGTGATCCGGGGCCGGTTCACATAGCCGCGCGCCATCCCGTCGCCGGACAGATACAGCTCACCTGCCACCCCTGGCGGCACCGGCCGCAGCGCGGCGTCCAGTACGTACACACCGGTGCCGGCGATGGGGGTGCCGATCGGCATCGGGCCGCTGCCCGCGTAGTTGTCGTTGACGACGAAGAGCGAGGTGAAGACGGTGCCCTCGGTCGGCCCGTAGCCGTTGATCACGCGGACACCGGGCAGTTCCTCGACCACCTTCACGCAGTGTGACGGCGAGAGGGTGTCGCCGCCCGACATGATCAGCCGCAGCCCCGCGAAGACCCGCACATCGCTGTCCACGATCTCGTGGAACAGTCCGGCGGTGATCCAGATCGCGGTCACACCACGGGAGTGCAGGAACGCACCGGTCTCTGCCGCGGACATTACGCGGGTGGGGCTGACCGCCAGCGCGGCGCCGTTGAGCAGGGCGCTCCAGATCTCCAGTGTGCCGGCGTCGAAGGAGACGGTGGCCAGCTGGCCGACGACATCGCGTTCGGTCATCGCCAGCTTGGGGTCGCGGGCGACCCGCAGCACACCGCGGTGCGGGAGTACGGCGCCCTTGGGCCGGCCGGTGGAGCCGGAGGTGTAGATGACATGCGCGAGGTTGTCGGGCCGTACGGGCACCTCCGGGGCATGGCCCGGCCGGGCCGCGACGGCGGCGCGCTCGGCCGCGTCGTCCAGGAGCAGGACGCGCGCGTCGGTGGGCGGCAGGGCCCCGGCACAGGCGCTGTCCGTGACCACGAGCCCGGCTCCGGAGTCGGAGACCATGAAGGCCAGTCGGTCGGCCGGGTACTCCGGGTCCAGTGGTACGTACGCCCCGCCGGCCTTGAGCACCGCCAGCAGCGCGACGAACAGTTCGGCGCGGCGGCCGAGGCACACGCCGACGCGGGAGTCGGGCCGTACCCCTCGCTCGATGAGGTGATGGGCGAGGCGATTGGCGCGGGCGTCCAGTTCAGCGTAGGAGACCCGCTCGTCGCCGACGATCAGCGCGGTGTTGCCGGGGACCCTAGCCACCTGCTCGGCGAAGATCTCGGTGAGGGTGTGCCCGCCGTCGCCAGGGGCTCCGCGGCCCCAGGTCCGCAGGATCTCGTTCCGCTTGCCGGGGGTGACGAGGCCGAGTCCGGCGATCTTCTCGTCCGTGACCTCGACGAGGCTCCGCGCGTGCAGGGTGAGCTGGTCGCGCAGCCCCTCGACGGTGGTGCGGTCGAAGACGTCGGGGTCGAAGAGCAGGATCAGTACGAGCCGCTTGCCGGTGAACGCGGCCAGGTTCAGGGGGTAGTTGGTCGCCTCGACCGAGCCGACCTCGCTGACGCTCAGGCCGTGCCGGTCGGCCGCGTCGGTGTCGACCGGATAGTTCTCGAAGATGACCAGGCTGTCGAACAACGCCTGATTCGGGCCGAGTTCGCTGAGTGCCTGGACGCGGTTGAGGGGGAGATGGTCGTGGCGGCGGGCTTCGACCTGCTCGCGCTGCAACCCCTGCAACCACTCCACCACCGGACGATCCGGATCCAACCGGACCCGCACAGGGAGGGAATTGATGAACAACCCCACCATGTCCTCGGCACCATCGAGATCAGTGGGCCGGCCCGAGGTCGTCGCGCCGAACACCACATCACCCTGACCACTACGGCCCGAAAGCAGCAGCGCCCACAAACCCTGCACCACAGCATTGACGGTCAGCCGATGCCGCCGCGCAAACGAAAAGAGCTGACCGGACAGTTCCTCCGACAACTCCACCTCCACCCGCTCCGAAGAACGAGCCTGACCGGCATGAACAGCCGGCCGGTCATACGGCAACACCACCGGCGCATCAAAACCCGCCAGACCAGCGCGCCAGAACTCCTCCGCCACCCCCACATCACGCCCCGCCATCCACCGCGCCTGAACACCCAGCCCACGACCACCCGACACCACCGGCAACACCACACCATCCCGCCGCGCCGCATAGTCATCCAGGACGAGGGAGAGGACCCGGGCGACGCTCCAGCCGTCGAGCAGGATGTGGTGGAAGGTGAACAGCACACGGATACGGCCCTCGCCGAGCCGGGCCAGGGTCAGCCGGGCCAGCGGCACCTGCCGCAGGTCGAGACCGCGCTTGTGGTCGGCGACCAGCAGCGCTTCCCAGCGGGCCTCCTGCTCCGTCAGGAGGCAGTCGCGCCAGTCCAGGATCTCGACGGGCAGACGCACATCCCGGTGCACCACCTGCACCGGCTCCGGCACGCCCTCCCACACCACCCCGATCCGCAGCGCCTGTATCTCATCGACCATGCGCTGCCAGGACGCGGCGAAGCGGTCGACGTCGGGGACGCCGTCGACCACGTACATCAGCTGCTCGAAGTAGGCCGGCCTGTCCGCCTCGGCGAGTGCGTGGAAGAGCATCCCGGACTGCAACGGCATCAACGGCAGCACGTCCTCGACACCACGCCCGTCACCGACCGCCGCATCGAGAGCGGCCTGATCCAGCGGGGACAGCGGGAAGTCCGACGGCGTGCAGCCACCCGCACCCGGCAGCTCGCAGTGTGCGAGGAAGTCCTCCAACCCGGTGATGAATGCGGCTGCCAGAGACTCCATCGTCTCGTCGGGGAACACACCGGACGCCCAGACGAAGTCGACCAGCAGCCGGCCGTCCGCGACCCGGGATGTCACGTCGAGAGCGTGGTCACGACCGGCGAGCAGACCGGCGCTGTCCTGGATGAACCCGACTTCCTGGAGGGGCCCTTGGGGCGCTGAGCCTGTCGCGCCGCCGGAAGCGGTGTCGAACTGGCCGAGGTAGTTGAAGCTGACCTGTGGGTGGATCTCGGGGACGGAGCGGCGCAGATGGCGCAGCGCGCCATAGCCGAGACCGCGTCCGGGCACCGAACGCAGCCGCTCCTTGGCCGATTTGACGAGCATGTCCCAGGCGGCGGCTGCCTCGCTCACGTCGTCTTCGGGGCGAGGGGCCGGCTCCGTGGTGGAGATCAGCTCCAGGGGGAAGACGGTGGTGAACCAGCCCACGGTCCCGGACAGGTCGACGCCCGGGAAGATCTCCTCCCTGCCGTGCCCCTCGACGTCCACGAGGACCCGGTCCTGGCCGGTCCACCGGCCGAGGACGCGGGCGAGCACGGCGAGCAGTACCTCGTTGACGCGCGTGCGGTACACCGAGGGAACCTTGTGCAGGAGCCGACGCGTGGCCTCGGGCGACAGCTCGGCGGAGGCGGTGGTCAGCTCCGTGGGGTTGGTGAGTTCCCTGGATTCGGTGGGATCCGTGGGTTCGGTGAGCTCCGTGGGTCCCGGCAGTTCGGTGGGGACGTCCTGGCCGACCCGGCTCCAGTACTCCAGCTCGGCGTCGAAACCACCCGCCTCCACATGCGACCGCAACCGCGAAGCCCACTCCTGGAACGACGCCGAACGCGGCCCCAGATCCACCACCACACCGGACACCAACTGCCCATACGCCAGCGCCAGATCCTCCAGCAACACCCGCCACGACACGCCGTCGACCACGGCGTGGTGGACCAGCAGCACCAGCCGGTCGCCGTCCCCGCCGAGTCCGAAGGTCAGCGCGCGGAGCAGTGGCCCCTCGGTGAGATCCAGTGTGTCGCGGGCCACGTCCGTGAGCCGGTCCATCTCGGCCTGCCGCTCGCCGGAGGGGACATGGGCGAGGTCGGTGTATGCGGTGTACGTGTGGGGCGCGTACGTGTGGGGCGCGTACGTGTGGGGCGCGTCGGCGACGTACTGCGTCCATACGCCGGCCTCGTCGCGTACGAAGCGCAGCCGCAGCGCGTCATGGTGAGCCACCAGGGCGGCCACCGCTCCCGCGAGCGCGTCGAGGTCCGTGCCGGGCGCGAGCGTGGCGGACATCGACATGTCGAAGCGGTGCGAGGGGCCGGCCGGGGCCGCGAAGAACCACTCCTGGATGGGCGTGAGACGTACCGGACCCTCGACATGCTCGACGGACTTGACGGGCCCGGCCGTGTCCGGCGGCCCGTCCGCCGCGGCCAACCGGCTCAGGTGCTCGGCCAGGGCACGTACCGACTGGCGGTCGAACACGTCCTTGGGCGAGATGCCCAGCCCGGCCGCGCGAGCCTGGGAGACGACCTGGATGCTGAGGATGGAATCCCCGCCCAGATCGAAGAAGTTGTCCTCGACACCGACCCGTTCAAGACCGAGCACCCGCGCCCAGATCCCGGTCAGGATCTCCTCCGTCGCGGAACGCGGAGCCACATACCCGGCCTCTTCCATTCCGGAGGACTCGGGACTGGGCAGCGCCTTGCGGTCGACCTTGCCGTTCGGCATCAGCGGCAACGCGTCCAGCATCACAAAGGCGGACGGCACCATGTATTCCGGCAGCACACCCCCCAGGAACTCCCGCACACCAGCGGCCGTCGGAGCCGCCCCCGCTACGGGAACGACGTACGCGACCAGCCGCTTCGCACTTCCGCCGCTCTGTACAGGCAGGGCGAGCGCCACCGCCTGTGCGATCTCGGGATGGCCGACGAGCGCCGACTCCACCTCACCCAGCTCGATACGGAAACCTCGCACCTTCACCTGATCGTCCGACCGGCCCACAAACTCCAGCACACCGTCGCTCGACCACCGCACCACATCACCGGTCCGGTACATCCGCGCACCCGGCACACCAAACGGATCCGCCACAAACCGCTCCGCCGTCAACCCGCGCAGACCCACATACCCCTGCGCCACACCCTCACCACCGACGAACAACTCCCCCGCCACACCCACCGGCACCGGACGCAACCACCCGTCCAGCACATACACACGAGCATTGGCGACCGGACGCCCGATCGGCGGGACTCGCTCGGCGGCCACGGACAGGGCATCGCTCAGGGTCACCGCGACGCTGGCCTCGGTTGGTCCGTACGCGTTGACCATCCGCCGACCCGGCGCCCAACGCGCCACCAGATCAGCACCCACCGCCTCCGCACCCACCATCAACGACCGCAACTCCGGCAACTTCACCGCAGGAAGCGTCGACAAAAGGGCGGGGACGAGGAACGCATGATTCACCCGATGGCGCTCCAGCAGCGCCACCAGATCCTCCGCCGACACCACGCCTGCGGGTGACACGACCAACGTGCCGCCCAGACCCAACCCCGCCAGCACCTCAAGAACCGACGCGTCAAAACTCGGCGACGCCGTCTGCAACACCCGATCCCCAGGCCGCACCCCAAACCCCTCAGCCAACCCCGCCACAAACGCACTCAACCCACCACTCGAAACCTCCACACCCTTCGGCACACCCGTCGAACCCGACGTATAAATCACATACGCCGGCTGCCCCAAATCCACCGGCACCCCAGGAAGAACCGAAGACAACCCCGCCAACACCTCACCCAGAGCGCTCACTTCCAGGACACGCACTCCACTGTCAGCGGGCACGACCTCACCGAGAGACGACTCGGCGAGCACCAGCACCGCCCCGGAATCGGCCAGCATGTGCGCGAACCGGTCCGCGGGGAACTTCGGATCCAGGGGTACGTACACACCGCCCGCGTGCAGTACGGCCTGCATGGCGACGAGCCACTCCACGCCTCGCTCCATCGCCACCGCGACCCGCTGCCCCGGCCGCACCCCCTCACCGATCAGGAAGTGCGCCAGCCGCGCCGCCCGCGCGTACAACTCCGCGTAGGTCAGCGTCACTTCGTCAGTGACCACTGCGGGCAGGTCAGGGGTCCGATCGAGCTGAGCACGGAAGATGCCCGCCAGTGTCAGCCGCTCGGGCCGCTCCTCGCCCCGGCCCCACTCCTCCAGAACCCGGTGTCGCTCGCCGCCGCCGAGGAGGTCCAGCCGCGCGAGTGTGCGCCCGGCGGGCGCGTCGGCGACGGTGCCCGTGTGCCGGACGAGGTCGCCGCGCAGGCTCTCGATGGTGGTGCGGTCGAAGACGTCCGGGTCGTACGCGAGGGTGAACGTCAGTCGGTCGCCGCTGTGGACGATCAGATTGAGCGGGTAGTTGGTGGCCTGGTCGACCGCGATCTCGCTGATCCCCAGGCCCTGCCGGGCGGCGCCATCGGTGTCGACGGGGGCGTTCTCGAAGACCACCAGACTGTCGAACAACGCCTGATTCGGGCCGAGTTCGCTGAGTGCCTGGACGCGGTTGAGGGGGAGATGGTCGTGGCGGCGGGCCTCGACCTGCTCGCGCTGCAACCCCTGCAACCACTCCACCACCGGACGATCCGGATCCAACCGGACCCGCACAGGAAGGGAATTGATGAACAACCCCACCATGTCCTCGGCACCATCGAGATCAGTGGGCCGGCCCGAGGTCGTCGCGCCGAACACCACATCACCCTGACCACTACGGCCCGAAAGCAGCAGCGCCCACAAACCCTGCACCACAGCATTGACGGTCAGCCGATGCCGCCGCGCAAACGAAAAGAGCTGACCGGACAGTTCCTCCGACAACTCCACCTCCACCCGCTCCGAAGAACGAGCCTGACCGGCATGAACAGCCGGCCGGTCATACGGCAACACCACCGGCGCATCAAAACCCGCCAGACCAGCGCGCCAGAACTCCTCCGCCACCCCCACATCACGCCCCGCCATCCACCGCGCCTGAACACCCAGCCCACGACCACCCGACACCACCGGCAACACCACACCATCCCGCCGCGCCGCATAGTCATCCAGCACCAGAGCCAGCACACGCGCCAGACTCCAGCCGTCCAGCAGGATGTGGTGGAAGGTGAACAGCACACGGATACGGTCGTCCGTGAGCCGGGCCAGGGTCAGCCGGGCGAGGGGAACGGAACTCAGGTCCAGGCCGCGCCCCCGGTCAGTGGCGACACGGTTCGTCCAGCGTGAGGCGTGCTCGGACGCCGGGGCGGTGCGCCAGTCCAGGATCTCGACGGGCAGACGTACGTCCCGGTGCACCACCTGCACCGGCTCCGGCACGCCCTCCCACACCACCCCGATCCGCAGCGCCTGCACCTCGTCGACCACCCGCTGCCAGGACGCGGCGAACCGGTCGGCGTCGGACACACCGTCGACGGCGAACATCAGCTGCTCGAAGTACGCGCTGGAGCCGTCCGAGCCACCCGCGCTCCCCGAGCCGTCCTGGGCGAGGGCGTGGAAGAGCATCCCGGACTGCAACGGCATCAACGGCAGCACGTCCTCGACACCACGCCCGTCACCGACCGCCGCGTCAAGACCCGCCTGATCCAGCGGGGACAGCGGGAAGTCCGACGGCGTGCAGCCACCCGCACCCGGCAGCTCACCGTGTGCCAGAAGGCTGTCCAGCTCCTCGGTGAATCCGGACGCCAGTTCCTCCATCGTCTCGTCGGAGAACACACCGGCCGTCCGGACCAGGTGCACGACCAGGCGTCCGTCGACCACCCGGGCCGCGACATCCAGGGCGTGGGCCCGTGGCCCGAGCGGACCGTGCTGCCGGCCCGCGGCGTCCGGCTCCGTCACGTGGTAGAGCGCGTTCCCGGCGGGCGAGGCATCGACATCCATCGGGCCGAGGCAGCTGTAGCCGACCTGCGGACGGACCGTTCTCCCGAGGTCGGCCGCCGCGGAGTCGGGGTCCCCGAGGTAGCGCAGGGCACCGTAGCCATGCCCATGGCCGGGCACCGCACGCAGCCGCTCTTTCGCGGACTTGACCAGTACGCCCCACTCGGTGTCGCCCGCCCCATAACCCGCGTCGGAGGCTCCGGACGCCAGCTCCAGCTCCAGCTCCAGGGGGAAGACCGTGCTGAACCAGCCCACCGTCCGCGACACATCGACGCCCCGGAACAGGTCCTCCCGGCCCGCTCGCTCGACGTCCACAACCACCCGGTCCTGGCGAGTCCACCGGCCCAGTACGCGGCCGAGCACCGCGAGCAGCACCTCGTCCGGACCGGTCCGGTACACCGACGCGACGTGCTGGAAGAGCTTCCGCGTCGACTCGGCCGACAGCTCCACCGATGTGACCAGCCCCTGGTGCGAGGCGTCGGGGGCGGGCGCGCCCTGGCCCGGCAGTTCGGTGGGGACATCCTGGCCGACCCGGCTCCAGTACTCCAGCTCCGCGTCGAAACCACCCGCCTCCACATGCGACCGCAACCGCGAAGCCCACTCCTGGAACGACGCCGAACGCGGCCCCAGATCCACCACCGCACCGGACACCAACTGCCCATACGCCAGCGCCAGATCCTCCAGCAACACCCGCCACGACGCCTCGTCCGCCACCAGATGGTGTGCGACAACCACCAACTGGTCCCCGGCTGAGCCGAGTTCGAAGAGCGCGAAGCGGATCAGCGGTCCGCCCGCCAGATCGAAGCCCGTCCGCAGGGCCTCGACGGCATCGTCCATGGCCGCTCGCGCGGCCGGTGCCGCGAGCGCCGAGAGATCGTGACGGTCGAGGGTGACGGACCGGTCCTCGGCGAGGTTACGCTGCCGCCAGCCGGCGCCGGTCCGTTCGTAGCGCAGTCGCAGGGCATCGTGGTGGGCCACCAGAGCGGTCACCGCACCCGCCAGCGCTGCCGGGTCGGTACCGGCACGCAGGCCGAGCCGTACGGCGGTGCTGAGCAGCTGCGGGTCCTTGCGGTGGGTGCGGAAGAACCAGCGCTGGATGGGGGTGAGTACCACAGGGCCCTCCACGGGCGGTCGGTCCCGGCCGGCGGAGTCGTCCGCATCGGCACTGGTCAGCGCGGCGGCGAGGGCCGCCACGGTCTGCCGTACGAACAGGTCCTGCACGGCGAGCGCGATACCCGCGGCGCGGCCCTGGGAGACGACCTGGATGCTGAGGATGGAATCCCCGCCCAGATCGAAGAAGTTGTCCTCGACACCGACCCGTTCAAGGCCGAGCACCCGCGCCCAGACACCGGTCAGGATCTCCTCCGTCGCGGAACGCGGAGCCACATACCCGGCGTCCTGGGCGCGGGTGGGCTCCGGACTGGGCAGCGCCTTGCGGTCGACCTTGCCGTTCGGCATCAGAGGCAACGCGTCCAGCGTCACAAAGGCGGACGGCACCATGTATTCCGGCAGCACACCCCCCAGGAACTCCCGCACACCAGCGGCCGTCGGAGCCGCCCCCGCTACGGGAACGACGTACGCGACCAGCCGCTTCGCGCTCCCCCGGCCCCGCACGGCCAGTACCACCGCCTGTGCGATCTCGGGATGGCCGACGAGCGCCGACTCCACCTCACCCAACTCGATACGGAAACCCCGCACCTTCACCTGATCATCCGACCGGCCCACAAACTCCAGCACACCGTCGCTCGACCACCGCACCACATCACCGGTCCGGTACATCCGCGCACCCGGCACACCAAACGGATCCGCCACAAACCGCTCCGCCGTCAACCCGCGCAGACCCACATACCCCTGCGCCACACCCTCACCACCGACGAACAACTCCCCCGCCACACCCACCGGCACCGGACGCAACCACCCATCCAGCACATACACACGAGCATGGGCAACCGGCCGCCCGATCGGCGGAATCCCCACCGCCGTCTCCGACAACCCGCCACTGAACGTCACCGCGACGCTGGCCTCGGTCGGTCCGTACGCGTTGACCATCCGCCGACCCGGCGCCCAACGCGCCACCAGATCAGCACCCACCGCCTCCGCACCCACCATCAACGACCGCAACTCCGGCAACTCCACCGCAGGCAAAGCAGCCAACAGAGCAGGCACAAGAAACGCATGATTCACCCGATAGCGCTCCAGCAGCCCCACCAGATCCTCCGCCGACACCACACCAGCCGGAGCAACCACCAACGTGCCGCCCAGACCCAACCCCGCCAGCACCTCAAGAACCGACGCGTCAAAACTCGGCGACGCCGTCTGCAACACCCGATCCCCAGGCCGCACCCCAAACCCCTCAGCCAACCCCGCCACAAACGCACTCAACCCACCACTCGAAACCTCCACACCCTTCGGCACACCCGTCGAACCCGACGTATAAATCACATACGCCGGCTGCCCCAAATCCACCGACACCCCAGGAAGAACCGAAGACAACCCCGCCAACACCCCACCCAGAGAACCCACTTCCAGCACCCGGATCCCACCGTCAACGGGCATGGCGGACTCATCGAGAGACGACTCGGCCAGCACCAGCACCGCCCCGGAATCGGCCAGCATGTGCGCGAACCGCTCCGCGGGGAACTTCGGATCCAGGGGTACGTACACACCGCCCGCATGCACCACACCCAACAGCGCGACGAGCCACTCCACGCCTCGCTCCATCGCCACCGCGACCCGCTGCCCCGGCCGCACCCCCTCACCGATCAGGAAGTGCGCCAGCCGCGCCGCCCGCCCGTACAACTCCGCGTACGTCAGCGTCACTTCACCGCACATCACCGCCGGCACGTCCGGAGTCCGTTCCAGCTGAGCGCGGAAGATTCCGCCCAGTGTCAGCCGCTCCACCGCCGCCTCGCCCCGGCCCCACTCCTCCAGCAGCTTCCTGGTCTCCTCCGCATCCAGCGTGCGGGCCTCAGCCATCGGACGGTCCGGAGCGGCGACCAGCTCGCCCAGCAGCGTGCGGAGGGTGTGGGTGAGGCGGTCCACGGTGGTGGGGTCGAAGAGGTCGGTGCTGTACTCGACGGAGCCCGTGAGGCCGCCGTCGGCGTTGTGCCAGAACTCCAGCGTGACGTCGAACAGCGCTGCCTCACGAGGGAGTTCGACCGTCGTGGCGTCAATGCCCGGCAGTTCGGGAACCCCCGCCGGGGCGTTCTGAAGAACAAGCATGACGTGAATGAGCGGGGGCCGGCTCGGGTCCCGTTCAGGAAGTACGGCGTCCACGACCCGGTCGAACGGCACCAGCGCGTGATCCAGCGCCTGCCGCACACTCTCCCGCGCGCGGTCGGTGAACTGCGCGAAGGTCAGGGCCTCGTCCACCTCCGCGCGCAGCACCAGCGTATCGACGAAGAAGCCGACAAGATCGGCGAGTTCGGCCCGGTCCCGGCCCGAGCCCGCTGTGCCGAGCACGATGTCACGCTGGCCCGACCAACGGGCCAGCAGCAGCTGGGTGGCGGCGGCGAGCGGCGCGAAGAGGGTCGTGCCTTGCGCCCGGCCGACGGCGGTGAGTCCCCAGACGGTCTCGGCCGGCACATCGAACAGCCGTCGTGCGCCGGCCGAGGTACGGACGGCTGGGCGCGGCCGGTCGGTAGGCAGCTCCAGCGGCGTGGCCCCGGCCAGCTCCCGCTTCCAGTGGGCGAGCTGTTCATCCACCACCGGTTCACCCAGCCGGTGGCGCTGCCAAGTGGCGAAGTCCGCGTACTGCACGGGGAGTTCAGGAAGTCCGGCAGCCGCAAGCACAGCATCTGGACCAGGACCAGAACCAGGACCAGAACCAGAACCAGGACCAGCATCAACCCCCACACCCGCGCCCGCACCCGCACGCGCACCCGCACCCGCAGACCGCACCGTAAGAGCAGCCGCGTACAACGCGCCCAGCTCCCGCCCGATCACCTCCATCGACCAGGCGTCGGCGGCGATATGGTGCGCGGTGAGCACGAGCAGGTGATCGTCGGGCGCGGTCCGCACCAGCAGCGCGCGCAGTACGAGTCCGGACCCGAGGTCGAAGGGCGCGGACACCTCTGCGCGCAGTACCTCGTCGAGCCGCCCCTCGTGGTCGCCTCCCGAGAGATCGGTGACCGGCAGCGGCACCGGCGCCGGGTCCCCGATGATCTGGAGCACCTGCCCGTCGGCCTCGGCGTATGTGGTACGCAGCGGCTCGTGCCGGGCGACGAGCGCGGTCAGCGCGGCGGCGAGCGCGTCGGTCCGCAGCACGCCGGTGAGCCGCAGTCCGGTGGCGCAGTTGTACGCGGCCCCGCCCGGTTCGTACGCGTCCAGGAACCACAGCCGCTGTTGCGCGGACGAGGCCACCAGCGCACCGCTCCGGTCGGCGCGGGCGATCGGCGCGGCGGCTCCCGCCTCCCGGCCACCGCCGCTCTCCGTCAGCCCGGCCGCGTAGCCGGCGTACGCGGCGATGGTCGGGTGGTCGAAGAGCGCGGTGGACGCGGGGGTGAGGCCGAGCCGTCGCTCGACCTGGAAGGCCATCCGCAGACCGGAGATGGAGTCGCCGCCGATGGCGAAGAAGTCGTCCGTCACACCGATCGGCGTCCGCCCGAGCACGTCTTCCCAGATCTCGGCGAGCTCCGATTCCAGTGCGGTGCGCGGTGGAGCGTACGGGACGGACTCGGCCCGGTCCGCGCCACCGACGTGATCGCCGGGCGCGGGCAGCGCCCGGCGGTCCACCTTGCCGTTGGGTGTCAGTGGCAGCCGCCGCATGGCGATATAGGCGGTCGGCACCATATGCACGGGCAGCCGGCCCGACACGTGCCGGCGCAGATCCACGGCGCCCGGGTCCGTCTCGGGGCGCACCGGTACGTAGTGGGCGACGAGTTGGTCCGTACCGGCGTTCTCCACGAGCGTGACCACCGACTGAAGGACCGCCTCATGTTCGGTCAGTACGGCCTCGATCTCGCCCAACTCGACGCGCAGACCACGGATCTTGACCTGACCGTCGGCGCGGCCGATGAACTCGTGCTCACCCCCCGGCAGCAGTCTCACGAGGTCGCCGGTGCGGTACATCCGGGATCCCGGTGGGCCGTACGGGTCCGCGACGAAGCGTTCGGCGGTGAGTCCGGGGCGGTTGACGTACCCGCGTGCCAGTCCGTCGCCCGCGATGCACAGTTCGCCCGTCCCGCCTTCGGGCACGGGACGCAGCTTCTCGTCCAGCACCATCACTCGGGCGCCGTCGATGGCCCGGCCGATACCGGGCGACACGGTGAGGTCGGCGGGCAGTGGCCCGTTGAGGGTGACGGTGACGGTCGCCTCGGTGGGGCCGTACATATTGATCATCCGCCGGCCGTCGGCCCAGCGGGCGACCAGTTCCGGCGAGCAGCTCTCGCCGCCGGTGGCCAGCGCCCGCAGGTGTGGCAGCTCGATCGGTGGTGCCACGGTGGCGAGCACGGACGGCGGCATCATGGTGTGGGTGACGGCCGCGTCGGCGAGCAGTGCTCCCAGCGCTTCACCGACGGCCTGGGTGGGGCTCTCGGGCAGGATCAGTGTGGCGCCCGCGTACCAGGTCTGTGCCAGGTCGGCGATGGAGACGTCGAAGTTGGGCGAGGCGAACTGGAGCACGCGGCTGTCCTCGTCGATGGCCAGCGCTGTCACATGTGCGAGGGCGAGGTTCCCGAGGCCGCGGTGGGTGACGGCCACGCCCTTGGGGGTGCCGCTGGAGCCGGAGGTGAACAGGATGTACGCGGTGTTGTCCAGGTGTGTGGTGACCTCCGGCGCGGTGTCGGGGCCGTCCGGGACCACCCCCACCAGGCTCTCCAGTGCCAGGGTGCCGGGAGCGTTGTCCGGCCGCGCGCCCGGACCGCTGTCGCTGATCACCAGCTCGATGCCGGCGTCCTCGACCATGAACGACAGCCGCTCGGCGGGGTAGTTGGGGTCGAGTGGTACGTACGCCCCGCCCGCCTTGAGGACGGCGAGCAGCGCGACGATCAGCTCGGGGCCGCGCCGCAGGCAGACGCCCACTCGCGTCTCGGGGCGCACGCCCCGGGCGGCGAGGCGGTGCGCGAGCCGGTTGGCGCGCCGTTCGACCTCGGCGTAGCTGAGCCGGACCGTGCCCCACTCGACGGCGGTGTGTTCGGGTCGGCGCGCCGCCCGGCTCTCGAACAGCCCGTGCAGCGTGCGGTCACCGGCGGTCCGGCGGCCGTGCGTAAGGGAGTTGCTGTCTGAGTTCATTGTCGAGACCCCATGGAACGCCGAGAGAGGGAGGGTGGCCTGTGCCGCGTGCGGAATGCCGATCCGAAAGTGACGAACACCCAAAGCACCTGTTCCATCACGCTGTGTGATGTCATGGCGCGTGCGTGACCGCCAGACGCGCTCCGGTTCCGCGCGCATCTGCTCTGCTGCGTGTGTTCGCCCCGCCTGGTTGACCCGCCGTGGCCGGCCGCTCCGCGCGGCCGGGCACGGCGGTGGTCAGTGTGGTTGTGCCGCGACCGGCTGGCGCAGCAGCGTACGGCCGCTGTACTGGAGGACGCGTACGTCCCCGGTGGTCGCGTCCTTGAGGAATCTGCCGAGGAACACGCCCGCGTCCCCCGGCCTGCTGGAGAAGACCAGATCGCTGTGGGAAGCGGCGGAGTCCCGTGCGCCGTTGGGGAGTTCCAGCAGTATGTTGCGGTCGTCGAGGCTGACCGTCACGGCGAGGTCGCCGTTGCGGTAGGTGCCCGCGCAGTCCGCGAATCCCGCCGTGGATCCGGGGGACGGCGGCACCACGCTGTAGACGCCGACGGGGAAGCCCGCGGACCGCAGTTCGCCGAGCACCGCCTCCCACAGCCCTTGTCCGGAGGCCGAGTTGGTCGTCAGCGCGACCACGGTCCCCTGTTTCGGATGGATGCGCAGATGGCAGGTGGTGCCGTCCAGCGTTCCGTCGTGGCCGAGCCAGCGGTCCTCCGCCGGGCCGAAGTGGCCCAGGCCCAGACCCCAGCCGTCGGCCAGTCCGAAGGGCTCCGCACCGGCGACCGGCCTGGCCATCTCGCGCAGCGCGTCGGAGTCGGCCACGGCGTCCCTGTCCAGGTCACCGGGGTCGTCCAGATGCAGTTGGGCGAAGCGGACGAGGTCGGCGGCGCTGCCGGCCAGCCCGCCCGCCGGGGTGAAGCCCGGGTCGGCGGAGCAGTGCACGGAGTGCACCACGCGGTCGCCGCCGGGGGTGGTGTGTGCGGTGTGTCCGGACACCGCACACACCGGCTCGCCGTCCTGCGGGGTGCCGGGCAGCAGGCCGATGCCGGTGCCGAGTGGTGCCAGCAGGTAGTCGCGTACGGCCTGCCACCAGGTCAGTCCGGTGGCGGCCTCGACGACGCGGCCGGCGATTCCGTAGCCGACGTTGGAGTAGGAGAAGGAGCCGGGGGCGGGCCAGTGCGCGGGCGCGTCCGACGGGCCGGTGGCCAGGAAGCCGGTCAGCCAGCGGCGCAGCGAGGTGGCGTCCTCGTCGTCGTGGTCGGAAGGCAACCCGGCCGTATGGCTGAGGAGTTGACGGAGCGTGGCGTCGAGGCCGGGATGGTTTCCGGCGAGGCCCCGTTCATCGAGCCAGGTGCGCACCGGAAGGTTCAGGTCGAGGTCGCCGTCGGAGACCAGCTGGAGTACGGAGGCCGCGGTCAGCGCCTTGGTGGCGGAGCCGTAGGGGAAGGCGGAGTCACGGTGCACGGGGCGTCCGCCGCCGTACTCCTCCTCGCCGAACTCCCAGGTGTGCAGGGTGCCTTGGTGGTACACCGCCAGCTGTCCGCCGACCACTCCGTGCTCGTCGCCCAGGCTGCCCAGACAGCCGAGGCGGTCGAGGGGAAGGCTGAAGGGAGCGCCACTGACCTTCTCTTCCGCGATGATCCCCAACACTGCGAACAAGCTCCTTCTTCACTGTGCGAAGTCCGGCGTGTACCGCTCGGCACGGCGGCCGACCGCTTCAGCTGCGCGCAGTCGACCGCACGAAAAGGATTCTTCAGCAGAGGTGAAGGCTCGAACAAGGATTTAAGTGCTGTTGTAAACACCCAGCCCAGAGGCCTGATCACGAAGACTTCCGGGGGCTGTGTGCGGCCTCCCGAAGGGTCCCGGGCGGCCTCCGGACCCTCTCGGCCCCGGGCGGCCTCCGGGCCCCCTCCGGTCCACGGCGTGTCAGCCTCGGCCGACGCTTGTCGGCGGCCGTTTGCGCAACACGGATTTCAGCGGCAGCACGTACCCCGCTCCGGCGGTGACGACCACGGCCAGCACGATCAGTCCTGCCTGGATCGGCGGGAGGTAGGGCCAGGATCCGGTCATCGCGAGACTGAAGGCGACCAGCGGGACGAGCGCGGTCACCGTGCCCACCACCAGCCCCACGAGCATCACGGTCATCGCCTCGATCCTGAGCATCCAGCAGATCTGCCGCCGGCCCGCGCCCACCAGCCGCAGCAGGATCACTTCCTGGCGGCGGCCGACCATGATGAGCACCAGCGTGCTGAGCACGGCGATGATCGTGAAGCCGCCGATCACACTCACCGCGACGACGGAGATGACCTGGCCGACGCCGCGGTCCTCCGTCTGGAGGTGCTCGCCCTTCGGCTGCTCCGCGACCGTCGCCCCGGGAGCGGCGCCCGTCAGCACGCGCTGGACCGCCGCCTTCACGTCCTGGGCGGCGGCTCCGGGCGCCAGGCTCAGCAGGACGCGTGTGTTCAGCGGCGCGGCCAGGTGCGGGGCCAGTTCGGCGGGGGCGAACAGGAAGTCGCCGAGCGCCAGGGACCGTTCGTACACCGCGGCCACGGTCAGCGCCACGTTCGCGCCGTCGCCGTAGCGCACCGTGACCTTGGAGCCGATGTCCAGGTCCAGCGCCCGCGCGCGCTCCTCCCCCACCGCGACGGTGCCCGCGCGCAGGTCGCCGAGATCGCCCGAGGTCACCTTCGGGTCGATGGTGGCGGGCAGCGCCGAGGGATCGAGGGCCATCACCGGCAGCCGGTCCAGCCTCGGCTCCCCGGCTTCCTTGCGGGCCAGTACGACCGTACTGTGCAGCACCCCGGAGGCCGCCGCCACACCTGGCACCTCCTTGACGCGGCGCACCGTCCCCTCCGGGATGCCCGGCCCGTCCGTGGTGACGGCCAACTCCGCCCGCATGGCCTGGCCGGCCTGTCTGCCGCCCTGCGTGTCGAGGGTCGCGCCGGCCGAGAGCTGGACCCCGGCGAAGGCCACCACGAGCACGATCGGGGTGATCGCGGCGCCCAGCCGACGGGAGTTGGCCCGGGACGCGGCGGCGGCGAGATAGCCGCCCGCGCCGCCCAGCCGCTCCGCGGGCACGCCGAGCACCCGCATGGCGCTCCGCGCGATCCAGGGCCCGAGCAGCGCGCACGCGATGACCAGGGACACGGCCGCGCTGCTGGCCGCCATCGCGGCCAGTTCGCCGAACTGGAGCACCGCGGTGCCGGCCGCGCCGAACCCCAGCACCAGCACCACAACGCCGGTGACGCCCCGGCCGCGGCTGAACTGTTCCGCGTCGCTCTGGGCCTCGCCCATCGCCTGCGCGGGGCGCACCTTCGCGATCCGGCGGCAGGCGATCGCGGCGGCGATCCTGGCCACCAGCACCGTCAGCGCGCCGGTGACCAGCGGGGCCGCGTACATCCAGAAGGGGGTGGGCAGTTCGAGCCCGACCGGCACCGCGCCGCGCGTCCGCAGCATCTTGATCAGCGCCAGGAACACCGGTACCGCACCGAACGCGCCGGCCACGGCGGCGGTCGCGGCCACCACATTGACCTCCCGGCTGACCATGGCGCGCAGTTGCCGCGGGGTCGCGCCCACCGCGCGCAGCAGCGCCATCTCCCGGGAGCGCTGGTGGATCGCCTGGGCGACCGTGCTGGAGACGACGAGCAGGGCGATCAGCACGACGAGCGAGCAGACCGAGCCGAGCAGCGCCAGCAGACTCATCCGGCTCGGGGCGGATGTGACGAACTCCGGTTCGCCCCGGCCGTTTCCGGTCAGTACGCGCAGGGAGGTGTTGTCGTCCTTGTAGCGCGTGTCGGCGGCGGCGCTGCGGGCGGGCTCCGCACCGTCCAGCGCTTCCCGCAGCCGGGAATGGAGGGTGCCGGCGCCGACGCCGGGGTCGGCGAGTACGCCGATGGCGTCGGTGGTCTCCGGGTGGCCGGCGAGGAGGCGGGCCCGCTCGTCGCTGAAGAAGACGGCCCCCTGGTTGCCGAGCCCGCTGTCGTCCGCCCGCCCCTCGGGCGCCGCGACGCCGGAGACGCGGTACGTGTCGGGCGCGCCCGTGGACTGGAGCCGTACCTCGTCGCCGACGCGGACACCGGCCCGTGCGGCGAGGTCACCGTCCAGGACGACCTGTTCCGGTCCTGCCGGGGCCCGGCCGTCGCGGAGTGTGAACGGCGCGAGCGCGGCGGCGTGCCAGGTGTGTCCGTAGACCGGGGAGGCGCCGGAGTCGCTGTCCGGGCCGGCCACGAGCGAGCCGTCCGCGCGGGTCAGCGCGACCGGGAAGGTGTCGTCGGCGATGGCCGCCCGTACGCCGGGGACGGCCTCGATCCGGGGCAGCACCGAGCGCGGCACCCGCACCCGCTCGGTGAGCGCCGCCGTCTGCGTCTGGGGCTTGGATCCCCAGGGCTTGGCGGTGAAGCGCGTCTCCTGGTCGCCCGCGACGACCGCCGCGGCGGCGCCGTAGCGCTCCACGCTCGCGTGGCCGAGGGCGGCGGAGAGTACGGCGAGACCGAAGCTGCCGAGCACGAGCGAGGTGAGCAGCAGGGCCGCGAACACCGCCGTCCACGCCTTGGTGTGGGTCCGCATCGAGCGGGCGGCGAGGAAGCGGGCGATACGGCGGGTGCGGGACGGGCTGTCGTGGTGCCGGGCCGTCGTGTCCGGGCCGGCCGGCCGCGCCGGGTCGGCGCCGGGGAGCGTACGGGATCCGAGCGGCACGCCCCTCACCCTTCCCTGAGCTCGGTCAGCATCCGCGTCACGGCGTCCGCGTCGGGGTTGGGCAGCCGGCCGACGATCCGCCCCGCCTCGATGAAGAGGGCCTCGTCCGTCCAGGACGCGGCGTGCGCGTCATGGGTGACCATCACGACGGTGTGCCCCTGCCGGTCCACCGCGTCGCGCAGGAGGACGAGCACGTCCCGCGCGGTGACCGGGTCGAGCGCGCCGGTCGGCTCGTCCGCGAAGATCACGGCGGGGTCGGTGACCAGCGCGCGGGCGATGGCGACCCGCTGCTGCTGGCCGCCGGAGAGCCGCAGTGGCGAGTCCTCGGCGCGGTCGGCGAGCCCGACCGACTCCAGTACCTGGAGGGCGCGTTCGCGTACGGCGGGGCTGTCGGGGCGTTCGCCGGCCAGCAGCAGGGGCAGCGAGGTGTTCTCCCGGACGCTGAGCGAGGGCACCAGATTGAGTGCCTGGAACACGAAGCCGATCCGCTCCCGGCGCAGCCTGGTGAGCGCGGCCTCGCTGAGCCGCGACAGATCGATGTCTCCGAGCCGGACCGTGCCGGACGTGGGCTGGTCGAGGCCGGCGCAGCACTGGAGGAAGGTCGTCTTGCCGGATCCGGAGCGGCCCATGACCGCCAGGAACGTGCCGCGCCCGACGGTCACGCTGACACCGTCCAGGGCGTTCACATGGGTGCCGTTGCGCCGGTAGCGGCGCGTGACGGAGTCCAGTGTCAGCGCCGCCGCCGGGCCGGGGGCGGCACTGTTCGAGGCCCCCTGGGTGCCACTTCTCGCCGTGGCACGTTTCCCCGTGCGAAGCCTGACCATGTGTGTGCGCCTTCCAGGCTGTACGGCCGAGGTGCGGCCGGGTCCGTGCCAGCCGGCCCCACCGCCCCGCCGGATGGCTTGTTCGTCCTGGTGAGAACGGTACGGAGCGGTCGGCTCCGGCACGATGGAGCGCACACCCGTCCTGGGGTTCAGCCTGCGTCACCCCGGCTGGGGTGACGGACGTACCTCGCCGACGGCCGATTCCCACTACCGTGATCAGCGGGGTCCGTCGTCCACCGGACGCCACGCCCGTTCCGCCCCGGACGACCGTCCTGCCCCCAGGGAGCCGCCGTGCGTGACTTCGCCACTCAACTCCAGCGTTCCTGGCATGACACGTACTATCTGGTGCTCGCCCTGCCCGTGGCCTCCATGTGCTTCCTGATGGCCGCCGCCGTACCGCTGGGGCTGGTCTTCATGGCGCTCATCATCGGCGCTCCCGCCTGGCCCGATCTCGTGCGATTACTCCGCAGACTGGCCGGATACGAGCGGGTGCGGGCCGGTACACGGCTCCGTGCGCCGGTCGCCGAGCAGTATCTGCCGCTCGACGGCGTGCCCGCGGACCGGCTGCGGCTGTCGCTGACGGACCCCGGCACCTGGCGCGACGCGCGCTGGCTGCCGTTACAGATCATCATCACCCTGCTGTTCTGCGCGGTGGCCATCCTGGTGTGGGTGGTCGGTCTGGTGGTGGACGGGCTCAACATGGGGGTGGGCGGCGCGGTCGCCCGGCGCCGCGAGGACACGTACGGTACGCCCGCCAAGCCCCGTACCCCGCTGGTGCTGCACCGGCTCGGCACGCTCGCCGACACCCAGGCCGCGTGGAGCGCGGCGCTGCTGCGTCCGAAGCCGTCGGCCCGGCTGGTGGACCGGATCGCGGAGCTGTCGGAGAGCAGGGCGGGCGCGGTGGAGGCACACAGCGCGGAACTGCGCCGTATCGAGAGGGACTTGCACGACGGCGTACAGGCGCAGCTGGTGGCGCTGTCGATGCGGATCGGGCTGGCCAAGCAGCTGGTGCGGACGAATCCGGACGCGGCGCTGGCCCGGCTGGACGAGGCGCAGTCGGGCGTGGAGTCCACGCTGGCGGATCTGCGGCATGTGGTGCGTACGGTGCATCCGCCGGTGCTGACCGACCGTGGACTGGCCGGTGCGGTCCGCGCGTTGGCGGCGTCCTCGGAGATCCCGGTGGAGATGGGCCTCGGCTCGGTCGAGAACTCCTTCCGGCTGCCCGCCGCGGTCGAGGCGGCGGCGTACTTCGTGGTGGCCGAGGGGCTGACCAATATCCGGAAGCATTCCCGGGCCACCCAGGCGTCGGTGCGCTTCACCCGGGGCAACGGCATACTGAGGGTCATCGTGGCCGACAACGGCCGCGGTGGCGCCGACGAGCACGAGGGCAGTGGGCTGATCGGCATCCGCCGGCGCGTCGCCGCGCTCGATGGCACGGCGAGCCTGTCCAGCCCACGCGGTGGGCCGACCAAGCTGAAAGTGGAGCTTCCTTGCGGATCGTGATCGCGGAGGACAACGCCCTCTTACGTGAGGGCATGGTCCTGCTGCTGACCAGCAACGGCCATGACGTGGTGGCGACGTGCGCCGCCGGTCCCGAGGTGATGCCGGCGCTGCGCGAGCACCGGCCGGACGCGGCGGTGCTGGACGTACGGCTGCCGCCGACCTTCCGCGACGAGGGGCTGCGCGCGGCGGTACAGGCCCGGAGCGAACTCCCCGACCTGCCGATCCTGGTGCTCTCCCAGTACGTCGAACAGACGTACGCGGCCGAGCTGTTGGCCCAGGGCGCGCGCGGCATCGGCTATCTGCTCAAGGACCGGGTCGGGCGGGTGGAGCAGTTCCTGGAGGCGCTGGAGCGCATCACCACCGGCGGAACGGCCCTCGACCCCGAGGTGGTCACCGAGATCCTCAGCCAGAAGGCCGCCGCACGGCCGTTGCAGGCGCTGACGCCGCGTGAGCACGAGGTGCTGGAGATGATGGCGCAGGGGCTCGCCAACGGGGCCATCGCGGAGCGGCTGGTCATCACCGAACGGGCGGTCAGCAAACACATCCGTGGGGTCTTCGACAAGCTCGGACTGCCGCCCGAGGGCGGAACCGTCCACCGCCGCGTGCTGGCCGTACTGGCCTATCTGGGCAATAACGCGCCGGAGAGCTCCGCATAGCGCTTCGGGCAGCGGAAAACCCCGGGCCATCCGGAGACGGGGGAGACTCCGGAGGCCCGGGGCGGGGATTCCACACTGCCACGACGGGGGAATGAACAGCCGTGGGAATCCCGGCTTCTGGGGTGCATGCTCGTTTCTCGGTCGCCATGCTTCAGTCGCCGTGCTTCAGCGGCCGTGCTTCACTGGCCGTACTTGAGTCGCCGTATTCCGGTCGCCGCATCTGTGCCGCCGCACATCGGCCGTCGCGTATCAGCCGAACGAGATGCAGGTGTTGCGGATAATTTTGATCCGCTTGGTGGTCTCCGAGACGATTTCGCCGACCGAGTCGGGATCACGGCCGCCGGGAGAGACGCTGCGTAATTCCTTCGCGGCCTCACGGAGCTTCTCGTCGTCGGTGTCCTCGGCCAGCTGTGCGATCTCGTCGGCGAGATCCTTGAGTTCCTTCTCCGCGGCCTCCGGGTCCTTCGAATCCGAGAAGTTCGCGGACTTGGCGAGGATCTTCTCGCACGCGTCTCCACGGCTCTTGGCGTTCTCCGGCCCCTCGCAGGCGGCCATACCGAGCATCGCCGGTACGACGACGAGGGCGGCGAGCAGCGCCCTGACGGCGGTCCGCCGTGGCCCCTGCCCCGGCCGCCGCGCGTCGGGGTCACGACCGGCGTGCGTGCCGCCGATGGCTGTCCTCTGGGCTGTGTCCGCCATGGAAGTGCTCCCACTCGTGCCCGTCGTATCGCGGTCGAGCCGCGCCGTCTGCCTCCATCGTCGCGGGCCACCGGGGTTCAGGTCAGTACACCGCGTACCCGGACCGGGGTGGCACCTGCACCACCATCGCGGGTTCAGCGCGCCGCGCCGGCGCCCTGACACCCGTCCCCAGCACGGCAGTTACGTCCAGGCTTAAAGGTCTGCCGGACGCCGCGCGGCGGTGAGACCATGCCGCCATGTCCCGCTCCCGCCCCCATCCCGACCTCCGGCGAAGGTGACGTACCGTGCCTCAGAACCGACCTTCCGCACCCCGGCGCGCACCACGCTGGGTGGTGTCCAGACCGCCACGGCCCGCGGCGGACATACGGCTGTTCTGCTTCCCTTACGCGGGCGGCGGCTCCAGCGTCTTCCGTTCCTGGGCAGGGCACTTGGACGAGAGCGTGGAGGTCTGTCCGGTGCTGCTCCCCGGCCGGGAGGAGCGGTTCAGCGAGCCTCCGCACACCCGGGTGACGGATCTGGTGCCGCTGCTGGCCGACCGGCTGGCCGGCTGGTTCGACAAGCCGTTCGCGTTCTTCGGCCACAGCATGGGCGGGGAGATCGCGTTCGCGCTCGCCGAGTATCTGTGCGCGCGGGGGGAGGTGCGCCCCGGACATGTCCTCGTCTCGGGATGTGTGCCGGTTCCGGGCCCCGTTCAGCGGCATACGCTGCCCGATCCCGAACTGCTGGCGGAGATACGGGAGATGAACGGGGCTCCGGCGGAGTTCCTGAACAACCCCGAGCTGATCGAGCTGATGCTGCCCACACTGCGGGCGGACTTCACCCTGGCGGAGACCGGTCTGCCGGATCCCGCCGCGGTGCTGCCGGTGCCGCTGACCGCGTTCGCGGGCACGGACGATCCGGAGGCGGGTCCGCGAGAGGTCAAGGCGTGGTCGCGGCACGCCGGAGGGGCGTTCGAGCTGTACGAGCTGGCGGGCGACCACTTCTTCCTGCATGACGCGGGCCCGCTGCTGGACATCGTCGGACGGGTGCTCAGCTCAGGCTCGGGGCCTCACCGCTCCGGCCGGAGCGCTCCAGACAGTCGCTGATCATGTCGGGGCCCGCCCCGGCGACCAGATCGACCACGCCCCCGTCCCGCAGGAACACCACGGCGTCGGCGCGCGCGGCCACCGCCGGCGCCGAGGTCGACATCACCGCCGCGACGCCATGCCCCTTCACCGCCCGGCGCAGCGCCGCGCCGGACTCCTCCGACGCCTCGTCGGCGAGCAGCAGACGCGCCCCGAGCGCGACCGCCGCCGCGACGGAGCCCGTCCCTCCGGGCCCGTCCACCCAGGACACCAGCGGTCCGTCCCGGTCCCCGCTCACGGGGCCGCGGCGCACCACCCCGGAGGACGGCTGGATCTCGCCGGAAAGACACTTCAGCAGCGTGGTCTTACCGGGGCTGCCCTCGCCCATTACCGCGAGAAACACCCCACCTCTCACGGCCAGGCTGACATTCCTCAGGGCGTAAACGGCCCGGGGTCTCGTGCCGTACATCATCGTGACATTTTCGAGGGCGACAACTTCGGACACGCGCTCGATCGATTGGCTCGAATCCACGTGCATCATCGAAACTCTCCCCTTTATCGCGCTGTCACGGCGAAATGAATCCGCACCCCGCACCTGTCCGCCGGCGCATCAGACGCGGCAAAGATACCGATACCGAGCAACGCGGAACAGGGGGGTCCACAAGTGAATTGAGGGTACAGCTGCCTCACCCGAGAACGTAGTGCGGGCACCCGCGACGGCGCGAAGCAGTCGAATTGCCCGCGCTATCGGCCACGCGCCATTCCCCGCTCAACCTTTCGGCCCGCATGACGCGTCCCAGAAAAGCCCCCATCGCCCGACCCGCCCACCACCCGCCGGGATCCGCCCACCACCCGCCGGGATCCGCCGACCGCCCGCCGGGATCCGCCGACCGCCCCCGCGTGCGCCGTCCAGCGGACGCGGCCAGGCGTGCGCGACGCGGGGGCACCGGCACGGGCCCCTCGCAGTGATCATTACGATCCGGTCTCGGGGTGCCCCCCAGGTCTTGCCTTCCGCTCGTGTAATCGATTCCAATCCTCCGTGTAATCGATTCCACGAGGAGGTGGACCGACGATGGCGGGCATCAAGGATGTCGCGGCCGAGGCAGGCGTGTCCGTCGCCACGGTGTCGCGGGTACTCAACGACCATCCGTCGGTCAGCGCCGCGTCCCGCGCCCGGGTGCTCGCCGCCGTCGCCGCGCTGGGCTACCGGCCCAACGCCGTGGCCCGGTCCCTGCGCACCGACCAGACCCGCACGCTCGGCCTGGTCATCAGCGATGTGCTCAATCCGTACTTCACCTCGCTGGCCCGCGCGGTCGAGGAGGAGGCGCGGACGCTGGGCTACAGCGTGATCATCGGAAACGCCGACGAGCGGCCCGAGTTGCAGGACCACCACGTCCGTACGCTGCTCGACCGGCGGATCGACGGGCTGCTGGTGTCGCCCACCGACCGCGGTTCGCCGCTGATACTCGACGCGGTGCGTGCCGCGACCCCGCTCGTCTTCGTGGACCGGTGGATCCCGGGCGTCGACGTGCCCGTCGTACGGTCCGACGGCCGCGCCGCCGTCAGTGAACTGGTCGCCCATCTGCTGCGGATCGGCCATCGCAGGCTCGCGATCATCGCGGGCCCCGCGACCACCACCACCGGCAGCGAACGCGTCGAGGCCTTCCGCGCGGCGCTGGGCGAGCACGGGGTCGCGCTGCCCGACGCGTATATCGGCCAGGGCGACTTCCAGGCCGAGAGCGGACGCCGGGCCGCCGAGTGCTTCCTCGATCTGCCCGAGCCTCCCGACGCCGTGTTCGCGGCGGACAATCTGATGGCTCTCGGCGCGCTCGACGCGATCCGCGCCCGGGGGCTCAGCGTCCCGGACGACATCGCCCTCGCGGCCTTCGACGACATCCCCTGGTTCGTGCACACGGATCCGCCGATCACGGCCATCGCGCAGCCGACGGACGAGCTGGGCCGGGCCGCCGTACGGGCGCTCGCCGAGCGCATCGCCGGCCGGGTCCCGCCGTCCGTCACACTCCCCGCCCGGCTGGTCGTACGCCGCTCCTGCGGCGCGCGGTCGCCATCGGCTCCCCGGCGTCCGGACCCCTCGGCCCCCGCCCCGTCAGCACGAACACGAAGGAGCAACCCGTGAGTCACCCGGACGAGTTGCTGCGTGTCGAAGGGATACGCAAGACCTTTCCCGGCGTGGTCGCGCTCGACAGCGTGGACTTCGATCTGCGCCGCGGCGAAGTGCATGTGCTGCTCGGCGAGAACGGCGCCGGCAAGAGCACCCTGATCAAGATGCTCTCCGGTGCCTACCGTCCGGACGCCGGACGCGTCCTCGTCGGCGGGCAGGAGGTCCGTATCCACGGCGCACAGGACGCGGAACGGCTGGGAATCGCCACGATCTACCAGGAGTTCAACCTGGTCCCCGATCTGACCGTGGCCGAGAACATCTTCCTGGGCCGCCAGCCGCGCCGCTTCGGTCTGGTCGACCGCAAGAAGATGGAGTCGGACGCGGCCGAGCTGCTGGAGCGCGTCGGAGTCACCACCCCGCCGCACACCAAGGTGCGTGAACTGGGCATCGCCCGGCTCCAGATGGTCGAGATCGCCAAGGCGCTCAGCCTGGACGCCCGGGTACTGGTGATGGACGAGCCGACGGCCGTGCTGACCTCCGAGGAGGTCGACAAGCTCTTCCGGATCGTGCGCGCACTGCGCGAGGACGGCGTGGGCATCGTCTTCATCACCCACCATCTGGAGGAGATCGCGGCGCTCGGCGACCGGGTCACCGTCCTGCGCGACGGCCGCAGCGTCGGGCAGGTGCCCGCGTCGACGTCCGAGGACGAACTCGTACGCCTCATGGTGGGCCGCGATATCGACCAGCAGTATCCGCGCCGGGCCGCGGAGCCCGGTACCGCCCTGCTGTCGGTCACCGGACTGACCAGGGAGGGCGTCTTCCGCGACGTGGGCTTCGAGGTACGCGCCGGTGAAGTCGTGGGCATCGCGGGGCTGGTGGGCGCGGGCCGTACGGAGGTCGTACGGGCGGTCTTCGGCGCGGACCACTACGACACGGGCTCGGTGCGGGTGGCGGGCGCCGCGCTGCCGCGCCATGACGTGAGCGCGGCGATGGCCGCCGGGATCGGTCTGGTGCCGGAGGACCGCAAGGGCCAGGGCCTGCTGCTCGACGCGTCCGTGGAGGAGAACCTCGGTCTGGTCACCCTGCGTTCGGCGACCCGCGCCGGGCTGGTGGACCGCGCGGCGCAGCACACCGCCGCCGCGCGGATCGCCGGACAGCTCGGCGTCCGGATGGCGGGGCTCGGCCAGCGGGTACGCACCCTGTCCGGCGGCAATCAGCAGAAGGTCGTCATCGGCAAATGGCTGCTGGCCGAGGTCAAGGTGCTGATCCTCGACGAGCCGACGCGGGGTATCGACGTCGGCGCGAAGGTCGAGATCTACGAACTCATCAACGAACTCACCGCCGCCGGTCACGCCGTGCTGATGGTCTCCAGCGATCTGCCGGAAGTACTGGGCATGAGCGACCGGGTGCTGGTGATGGCCGGGGGCCGGATCGCCGGCGAACTCACGGCCGACGAAGCGACACAGGACGCGGTGATGGCGCTGGCCGTCGGCGCCGCGCGCCCATCCGGACCGGCGATCGGCGAGGACGACGAGGAAGAAGGGGTGGAGGGCTCCCGTGGCCACTGACACGCTCAAGAACACAACAGATGGCGGCGGCGGTGGCAGAGGCGCCCGGACGGTCCGCCGGCTCCTGCTCGACAACGGCGCGCTGAGCGCCCTGGTCGTTCTGGTGGTGGCGATGTCGCTGCTGTCGGGCGACTTCCTGACCACCCAGAACCTGCTCAATGTCGGTGTGCAGGCGGCCGTGACCGCGATCCTCGCGTTCGGTGTCACGTTCGTCATCGTCACCGCGGGCATCGACCTCTCGGTCGGCTCGGTGGCGGCGCTCTCGGCGACCGTGCTGGCCTGGTCGGCGACATCGGAGGGCGTGCCGGTCTGGCTGGCCGTCGTGCTCGCCGTGGGCACCGGCATCGCGTGCGGGCTCGTCAACGGGGCGCTCGTCTCGTACGGCAAACTGCCGCCGTTCATCGCCACGCTGGCGATGCTCTCGGTGGGCCGCGGTCTGTCCCTGGTGATCTCGCAGGGCAGCCCGATCCCCTTCCCCGGCTCCGTCTCGCGGATCGGGGACACGCTCGGCGGCCGGCTGCCGGTGCCCGTCCTCGTGATGGTGGCGATGGGACTGCTCACCGCCCTGATCCTGAGCCGTACGTACCTGGGCCGCTCGATGTACGCGATCGGCGGCAACGAGGAGGCGGCTCGGCTGTCCGGGCTGCGCGTGAAGCGGCAGAAGGTCGCCGTCTACGCGCTGTCGGGGCTGTTCGCCGCGGTCGCCGGTATCGTCCTGGCCTCCCGGCTCTCCTCGGCGCAGCCGCAGGCCGCGCAGGGGTACGAACTCGACGCCATCGCCGCGGTCGTCATCGGCGGCGCCAGTCTGTCGGGCGGTGTCGGCAAGGCGTCCGGCACGCTCATCGGCGCGCTGATCCTGGCGGTGCTGCGCAACGGTCTCAACCTGCTGTCGGTGTCGGCGTTCTGGCAGCAGGTCGTCATCGGTGTCGTCATCGCGCTCGCGGTGCTGCTCGACACGGCGCGCTCCCGCGCCGGGGCGTCGGCGGCGGCCTCCGGCGCGTCCGGTACGGGAGGCGCGGGCGGCTCTGGAGGCGCGGGCCGTAAGGGCGCGCGGGCCGTGAAGTACACGGTCGCCGCGGTGCTGGTGGCCGCCGTCATCGGTGGTGTCTCCCTCTGGAACAACGGCTCCTCCGGCGGCGGGACCAAGCTCGGCCTGTCCCTCTCCACCCTCAACAACCCGTTCTTCGTCCAGCTGAAGGCGGGCGCGGAGGCCGAGGCGAAGGCCAAGGGCGTCGAGCTCACCGTGACCGACGCGCAGAACGACGCGTCCCAACAGGCCAATCAGATACAGAACTTCACCAGCGGGGCCATGTCGTCGGTGATCGTCAACCCGGTCGACTCGGACGCGGCGGGACCGTCCGTACGGGCGGCCGACAAGGCCGGCATCCCGGTGATCGCCGCCGACCGCGGTGTCAACAAGGCGGACATCGCCACGCTGGTCGCCTCCGACAATGTGGCGGGCGGCAGGCAGGCGGCGAAGACACTGGCGGAGAAGCTCGGCGGCAAGGGACAGATCGTGATCCTCCAGGGCACGGCGGGCACCTCGGCCAGCCGTGAGCGCGGCCAGGGCTTCGCCGAGGGGATCAACGCGTACCCCGGCATCAAGGTCGTGGCGCGGCAGCCCGCGGACTTCGACCGCACCAAGGGGCTCGATGTGATGACCAACATGCTCCAGGCGCACAGCGGGGTGAACGGGGTCTTCGCCGAGAATGACGAGATGGCGCTCGGAGCGATCAAGGCGCTGGGCTCCAAGGCGGGTACGTCGATCCCGGTCGTCGGCTTCGACGGCACACCCGACGGTCTGAAGGCGGTCGAGGCGGGCACGCTCTACGCCTCGGTGGCCCAGCAGCCGGCGGAACTGGGCCGGCTCGCCGTGCTCAACGCCATCAAGGCCGCGCGGGGCGAGGAGATCGCCTCGACGGTGAAGGTGCCGGTCAAGGTGGTCACGGCGAAGAATGTCGCCGACTACTCCTGACCACTCGCCGGATTCCGGACCATGCGCCGGATTCCAGGCGACCCGGCGGCTTCCAGACGACTCGACGGCTTCCAGGGAAAGAGGCGGAAAGACTGTGACGTACGACTACGACCTGCTGGTCGTGGGGTCGGCCAACGCCGATCTGGTGATCGGTGTCGAGCGGCGCCCCGGCCCCGGTGAGACCGTGCTCGGCTCGGACCTGTCCGTCCATCCGGGCGGCAAGGGCGCCAACCAGGCGGTCGCCGCCGCCCGCCTCGGAGCCCGTACGGCGCTGCTGGCCCGGGTCGGCGACGACGCGCACGGGCGGCTGCTGCTCGACTCGCAGCGCTCGGCGGGCGTCGACACGGCGGGGGTGCTGTCCGGCGGGGCGCCGACCGGGGTCGCGCTGATCACGGTGGATCCGTCCGGGGACAACAGCATCGTGGTGTCGCCGGGCGCCAACGCCCGGCTGACCGCGGCGGACATCCGGGACGCGTCGGGTCTGCTGCGGGCGTCGCGGGTGGTCTCGGCGCAGCTGGAGATCCCGCTGGAGACGGTCGGGGAGGTGGTGGCGGGTCTGGCGCCGGGCAGCCGCTTCGTACTGAACCCTTCTCCCCCGGTGCCCCTGCCGGCCGCGATCCTGGCGGCGTGCGACCCCCTGATCGTGAACGAGCACGAGGCGCGGGTGGTGCTCGGCGCGTCGGTGGGCGACGACCCGGAGGAGTGGGCGAGGGCGCTGCTCGCGCTGGGGCCCCGCTCGGTGGTGATCACGCTGGGCGCGCGCGGGGCGCTGGTGGCGGACGACCGTACGACGGCGCTCGTCCCTTCCGTACGCGTGCGCGCCGTGGACACGACAGGGGCCGGTGACGCGTTCACCGCGGCGCTGGCCTGGCGGCTCGGCGCCGGCGAGAGCCTGGTCGAGGCCGCCTCCTACGCGGCGCGGGTGGGGGCCGCCGCGGTGACGAAGGAGGGGGCGCAGGTGTCGTTCCCGACGGCGGCGGAGGTGGTGTCGCTTGCCGGAGAGGCCCAGGACCGCGCCCCGGAACCGCACGTCATCGATCCGGGACAGACGGTACTCAGCCCGACTCGGGGGGTGCCCGAGTGAAGAAGTCCGGGATCCTGAACCGCCATCTCGCGGGCGCCCTGGCCGAGCTGGGCCACGGGGACGGTGTCCTGGTCTGCGATGTGGGGATGCCCCTGCCCGAGGGCCCGCGTGTAGTGGATCTGGCGTTCCGGGCCGGGGTGCCGCGGTTCGCCGACGTACTCGACGGTCTGCTGACGGAGCTGGTCGTGGAGGGCGCGACGGCGGCCCACGAGGTCCGCGAGGCGAACCCGGAGGCGGCGCGGCTGCTGGCGGCGCTGCCCGGTCTCGGTTTCGTCCCGCACGAGGAGCTGAAGGCGCTGTCGGCGGGCGCGCGCCTGATCGTACGCACCGGGGAGGCACGGCCGTACGCGAATGTGCTGCTGCGCTGCGGGGTGTTCTTCTGAGCGGCGCCGCTGAGCCGCGCGGCTGAGCCATACCGCCGGGCCGCACCGCCGGGCCGCACCACGTGGCTCCTGTGACAGGGCCCAGTCTCGACAGGGGCCGGTCACGAGATATCTTGATGTCGAGCAATGTTGCAGACGTGGAGCGGAGCACCCGGTGACTGACTCGACCATCATCTACACGCACACCGACGAGGCCCCGGCCTTGGCGACGTATTCCTTCTTGCCTGTGGTCGAGGCGTATGCCTCGACGGCCGGGGTCACCGTGGAGAGCCGTGACATCTCTCTGGCGGGACGGATCATCGCGGGCTTCCCCGAGCGTCTTGAGGAGGGTCAGCGGATCGATGACGCGCTCGCCGAGCTGGGTGAGCTGGCCAAGACCCCCGGCGCGAACATCATCAAGCTGCCGAACATCTCGGCCTCGATCCCGCAGCTGAAGGCCGCGATCGCCGAGCTTCAGCAGCAGGGCTACGCGCTGCCGGACTACCCGGACGACCCGAAGACCGACGAGGACCGCGACGTCCGCGCGCGCTACGACAAGGTCAAGGGCAGCGCCGTCAACCCGGTCCTGCGCGAGGGCAACTCCGACCGGCGCGCCCCCGCGTCGGTCAAGAACTACGCCAAGGCGCACCCGCACCGGATGGGCGCGTGGACGGCCGACTCGAAGACGAACGTCGCGCACATGGACGCCGACGACTTCCGTTCCAGCGAGAAGTCCGTGGTCATCGCCGAGCCGGGCTCGCTCCGTATCGAGCTGGCCGGTGACGACGGCAGCACGACGGTCCTGCGCGAGTCGGTGCCCGTGCTCGCGGGGGAGGTCGTGGACGCGTCGGTGATGCGGGTGGCGGCGCTGCGTGAGTTCCTCAGGGCCCAGATCGGCCGTGCCAAGGCCGACGACGTGCTGTTCTCCGTGCACCTGAAGGCCACGATGATGAAGGTCTCCGACCCGATCATCTTCGGCCATGTCGTACGGGCGTTCTTCCCGAAGACGTTCGCCGAGTACGGCGAGGCGCTCGCGGCGGCGGGCCTGACCCCCAATGACGGCCTCGGCGGCATCCTGGGCGGGCTGGAGTCCCTGCCCGACGGCGCGGCGATCAAGGCGTCCTTCGAGGCCGAGCTCGCCGACGGCCCCGCGCTGGCGATGGTCGACTCCGACCGCGGCATCACGAACCTGCACGTGCCGAGCGATGTCATCGTCGACGCCTCCATGCCGGCCATGATCCGCACCTCCGGTCACATGTGGGGGCCCGACGGCCAGGAGGCCGACACCCTCGCGGTCATCCCCGACAGCAGCTACGCCGGCATCTACCAGGTCGTCATCGACGACTGCCGCGCGCACGGCGCGTACGACCCGTCGACGATGGGCTCGGTGTCGAACGTCGGTCTGATGGCGCAGAAGGCCGAGGAGTACGGCAGCCACGACAAGACCTTCGAGATCCCCACCACCGGCACCGTGCGTGTCCTGGACGGGTCCGGCGAGGTCGTCCTGGAGCACGTGGTCAGCGCGGGCGACATCTGGCGCATGTGCCAGGCCAAGGACCTGCCGATCCGGGACTGGGTCAAGCTCGCCGTCACCCGCGCCCGCGCGACCGGCAACCCGGCGGTGTTCTGGCTCGACGAGGGCCGCGCGCACGACGCGAACCTCATCGCGAAGGTCAGGACGTACCTCGCCGAGCACGACACCGAGGGCCTGCGCATCGAGATCATGCCGCCGGTGGAGGCGACCGCGTTCTCCCTGGAGCGCATCCGCCGCGGCGAGGACACGATCTCGGTCACCGGCAACGTACTGCGTGACTACCTGACCGACCTGTTCCCGATCCTCGAACTCGGCACGAGCGCGAAGATGCTCTCCGTCGTCCCGCTCATGAACGGAGGCGGGCTGTTCGAGACCGGAGCCGGCGGCTCCGCGCCCAAGCACGTGCAGCAGCTCGTCAAGGAGGACTACCTGCGCTGGGACAGCCTGGGCGAGTTCCTGGCGCTCGCGGTCAGCTTCGAGCACCTCGCGCAGACGACGGACAACGCGCGCGCCCAGGTGCTCGCTGACACCCTCGACCGCGCCACGGCCACCTTCCTGAACGAGGACAAGTCGCCCAGCCGCCGGCTCGGTGGCATCGACAACCGCGGCAGCCACTTCTACCTGGCGCTCTACTGGGCCCAGGAGCTGGCGAAGCAGACGGACGACGGCCGGCTGGCGGAGGCGTTCGCGCCCCTCGCCAAGACGCTGGCCGAGCAGGAGACCACCATCGTCGACGAGCTGATCGCCGTACAGGGCAAGCCGGCCGACATCGGCGGCTACTACCAGCCCGACCCGGCGAAGGCCGCGTCCGTCATGCGCCCGTCGGCCACCTTCACCCAGGCCCTCGCGCTCCTCGGCTGACGCGCAGGCTCCCACGGGCACGGGGATCGCCCGCCCGGCGTGACCGAGGTCCCATAACGCCTCTCCCGCGCCGAACACCCTTGGCCCGCAGGCCGGTTCCGCCCCGTCCGACATCTCTGTCGGACGGGGCGGTTCTGTCTTGGCGGCCACCGCCTCGGGCGCCCGCGACGGGCTGACCGGGGCGGTGGTCCGGTTGGGTCAGTGCTGGTGGCCGTCGGTCTCTTCCTTGTCCGGTGATCCGGTCGGCGTCGCGTTGCCGGCGGGGGCCGTTCCGGCGGTGACGGTGAAGGCGGCGGTGCGGACGGTGCCGTTGTGCTTGAAGTCGAGGAAGAGACGGTACGTGCCGGCGCTGGGTGCGGTGGCCGTGAAGGATACGTCCGGGCCGGGCTCGGTCTCGCCGTCGCCGGGGGCGCCGTTGGGGTGGACGTGCAGATAGGCCAGGTCGCCGGAGCGCAGGGCGACCAGGTGACCGTAGGCGCCGAGGTACGGCTGGAGGTCGGTGACCGGGCGGCCCGCCTTGGTGACCTTCAGGTTCAGCTCGCCGGCCGCCCCCGGGCGCAGCGGGCCGGTGAGTGTGACGGTGTAGCCGTCGACCGTGGCGGTGGTGGAGGGGGCGGGGACCGGGGCGGGCCGGTAGTCGCCCGCGACGGCGAGGTCCGCGCCGAGCGTGAGGTTCTTCGCCCCCTTGGCGGCCGGAGTGAAGTCCGCGAAGAGGCGGTAGCCCCCGGCTGCGGGCAGATTCGCCGGTGTGCTCCAGGTGCCGTCGGCCGCCCGGGTGGGGTGCAGATGCCGGTAGGCGGTCAGGTCCTGGGAGGCGAGGATCAGATGCAGTTCCTTGTCGTGCTCGCGCTGGAACGCGGTCACCTGACGGCCCGCGCTGTCGCGTATGGCGAAGCGCAGTTCGGTGGTGCGGGCCGCGGGGACGCGGGGCGTCCTGAGGTCGAGGGTGTAGCCGCCCTCCGAGACCTGCAACCCGCCCGCCGGCACGTCATGACCACCTCGCGTCGCCTCCCCTCCCCCGTCGGACGCGCCTCCGTGTTCCGCGTGCGCCGCGGGCTCCGGATCCGTCGAGACCGGCGTGACCACGGTCCCGACCCCGTACGCCGCACCGAAGGAGGCGGCCAGCGCGGCCGTGTACGCGGTGATCTTCGACGCGGTGTTCATGGTGCTCTCCTCTGATCGTCCGGTGATGGCCCGGCCGGCTGTCCGACCACCACCACCGTATACCCCCAGAGGGTATGTGCAAGCCCTGCGCCTCCTCTTGCCTTAGATACGGGGCAGGGGTATACATGGCGGAGTCGCCCAGGATACCCCCACCAGGTATCGAACACATCTGCCCTCCGGGAGGAACCATGTCCGACTGCTGTACGCCTGACGGCAGTTGCTCGACCAATACGACGCGGGGCGGTACGACCGCTGTCGCCGACAGCCATACGACCGTCTACGCGGTCGCCGGCATGACCTGCGGTCACTGCGAGTCCGCGCTCACCAAGGCCATCGGCGACCTGGACGGCGTCCTGAGCGTCGGCGTGGACCTCGCCGCCGGCCACGTCAGCGTCACCACCGACAGCGAGCCCGACGACGCCAGGATCGCGAAGGCGGTCGACGAGGCCGGATACGAGGTCACCGGCCGGGCCGCCTGACCCTCCGCACACACCGCCGGGCCCGTACGAGAACGGGCCCGGCGTCCGCCGGTCAGGGGTGACGGTCGTCAGCGGGCCGCCGGTCAGCGGCTCAGCGGATCGAGCGCCCGCGGCCCGCGCCGCGGACGTACCCCTCCCGCCCCGGCCCCGGTTCGGGGACCCCGGACGCCCGGGGCTGCCGCGTCACACAGGGCGCTCGGTGTTGACACCGGCATCGGCGTCGGCGTAGCCGAGGAAGTCGTCGACCATCCGATGGAACAGCGTGGCGAGCTGCTGAAGGTCCTGCGGCGACCAGTCCGCCAGGGCCGCCTGCATCCCCCGTCGACTCGTCTCGCGGATACGGTCGACCGCCTCCCGCCCGGCCGGGGTGAGCTGGATACGCTGCGCACGGCCGTCCTCCGGGTCCGGGACGCGGGTCACATACCCCGACTTCGCCAGCTGCTGCACCTGCCGGGTGACATGGGACGCCTCCACGGCCAGCCGGTTCGCCAGCTCACTGGGGCGCAAGGGTTCCGTATCCGCGATCTGCCGCAGCAGCGCCACGGCGGCGCGGTCCAGTGACACTCCGGCCTGGGCCATGAGGCGCTCATGCTGCCGGACCCTGCTGGACAGATAAGCGACGCGGCTCAGCGCGCGCTCGATCTCGATCACATCGGCCGAGGCCGGGACAACTGCTGGCAGTGACTTGGACATCCCTGCACTTTACCATCTATTTGCCTTACTCAAGTAACCCGGGGAGGCCACGCGGCCGACCCTCAGCCCCCCGGCCCCCTTCCGCCTTCCCCCCTTCCTCAACTCTCGGCCAGTTTTTCCTTGTTGAGGACAAAGTATGGACGGTGCGGTGCGCCGTCCCTACCCTGGGCGTCGTTCTCGCGCGGAAGTCCGCGTGAAGCGCGGCGTAACTCCGCCGCCGCACCGCCGGTACGTGTACGAACTCCACTCCGCGGACGCGGGCCGCCCGGCCCCGCCCACTCGCAGCCCCCAGCAGGAGGACGAGTGCAGCCACACAAGTACCAGACCCCCCGACCCCGTCGACGCAGATCACGGACCCTCACCGGGTTTCTCCTCGCCGCCCTCATCACCGGAGGTCTCGTGGCACCCGCCGTCGGCGCGGAGGAGCGGGCTCCCGCGGAACTGCCGCCGCAGGAACCCGGCGTCACCCTCCGTGTCTTCGACATCCAGTCCCCGCTCAGCAAGCTCTGTGACCTGAAGCCGGCCCAGACACCCAATGTCGACAAGCTGATCCCCACGGTCGACTGGTCCTCCACCGAGGGCTTCGGCTTCACGGACAACTTCATGTCGCAGATCATCGGCAACGTCAACGTGCCGGCCGACGGCACCTACGCCTTCCGTCTGATCAGCGATGACGGTTCCCGTCTGCTCATCGGCGACCAGCGGGTCATCGACCACGACGGACTGCACGGCGCCACGCCCAAGGACGGCGAGATCAACCTCACCGCCGGCTACCACGCGCTCCGTATCGACCACTTCGACCGCGGCGGCGAACAGCAGGTGACCCTCCAGTGGAAGCCGCCGGGCGCCACCGACTTCGTCCTCGTCCCGAACTCCGTGCTCAGCACGGACGCCGGCGTCGTACGCGTCACCGCTCCCGGCCGCAAGGAGTGCGAGGGCAGCTACGACACCCCCGGCGACGGCCTCCCGCTGACGTCCGTCCATCCCGGCTACACCCTGACCGACCTGCGTCCCGCGGGATTCGAGCCGCAGGTCTCCGCCATGGACTGGCTGCCGGACGGCCGGCTCGCCGTGACCACCTGGGGCGGCAGTAACAACACCGTGGGAGAGGCGTACATCCTCGACCAGGTCACCGGTGACACCGGACCCGAGAAGGTCACGTACAAGAAGATCGCCGGCGGGCTGAAAGAGCCGATGGGCATCAAGTACGTCGACGGAAAGCTGTACGTGTCGGAGAAACACCAGCTGACCGAGTTGACCGACACCAACGGCGACGACGTCACCGACACCACCCGCAAGGTCGCGTCCTGGCCGTACGGAGGCAATTTCCATGAATTCGCCTTCGGACTGCTCTACAAGGACGGGCACTTCTATCTGAATCTCTCGGTCGCCATCAACTACGGTGGTGCGACGACCGATCCGCAGCCGGCCGCGAACCGCGGCACCACGATCAAGGTCAACAAGGAGACAGGAAAGGTCAGTTACCTGGCAGGCGGTCTGCGCACTCCGAACGGGATCGGGTGGGGCCCCGAGGGCGGGCTCTTCGTCACCGACAACCAGGGCGGCTGGCTGCCCGCGTCGAAGCTCGTCCAGGTGAAGCAGGACCGGTTCTTCAACCACTACACCAACCCGGACGGCCCGTACGACGACCGTACGGTCACCAAGCCGGTGCTCTGGCTGCCGCAGAACGAGATAGCCAACTCGCCCAGCACACCGATGCTGATCAAGAAGGGGACCTTCGCCGGTCAGCTGCTCTTCGGTGATGTCACCTACGGCGGAATCCAGCGCGCCGACCTGGAGAAGGTGGACGGCGAGTACCAGGGCGCGGTGTTCCGCCATACGCAGGGCCTGGAGGCGGGCATCACCCGGATCAGCACGGGACCGGACGGTGCGATCTACGCGGGCGGCCTCGGCGCCGACGGGAACTGGGGCCAGGAAGGAAAACTCCGCTTCGGCCTCCAGAAACTCACCCCGAACGGCACGAACGCCTTCGACAACAAAACCATGCGCGCCACCCGCGACGGCTTCGAACTCACCTACACCAAACCGCTGTCGGAGGAGACCGCCGCCAAGCTGACGAGCGGCGGCTACTCGGTGGAACAGTGGCGTTACGTACCCACACCGGCGTACGGCGGCCCCAAGGTGGACGAGGAGCGCCTGTCCGTCTCGGCCGCCCTGGTCTCCGACGACCGCCGCACGGTCCGGCTCACCATCCCCGGGCTGAAGACCGACCGGGTGGTGCACGTGCGCTCGCCGCGCCCGTTCGCCTCGGCCGACGGCGAGCAGCTGTGGTCCACCGAGGCCTGGTACACCCTGAACGCGCGGCCGGGTCCCGAGGAGCCCGTCACGTCGTACGACGCCGAGTCCGGGCGCCTGTCCGGCGGCGCGGACATCGACACCGAGCACGCCGGCTACACGGGCGGCGGCTTCGTGGACGGCTTCGGTACGCAGGGCGCCACCGTCGGCATCGAGGTCGAGGTCCCCGCGAAGGGCACGTACGACGTGAGCCTGCGCTACGCCAACGGCCCCAACCCGTTCACCGGCACCAAAACGATCGGCGCGAGTGTCAACGGTGGGCAGACACGGCAGATCAGTCTCCCCTCCACCGGCGCCTGGAACCGGTGGTCCACCCGGACAGAGCGGTTCACCCTGAACAAGGGCCGTAACACCGTCACTTACGCCTACCGGCCCGAGGACACCGGCCATGTCAATCTCGACATGATCGAGGTCCGCAGACCCGGCAGCCGCATCGATCTGTTCTCCGGCGGCAGCATCTCCACCGCCTGGCAGCACACCGACGGCCGTAGCGTCGAATGGCCGCGCACCCCCGAGAACTCCGTCGAAGTGTGCTGTGGCGACATCCGGACCAAGCAGTCCTTCGGCGACTTCAGACTGCACGCCGAGTTCCGGGTGCCCAAGCTGCCGCCGGACGTCACCGGGCAGGACCGCGGCAACAGCGGCGTCTACCTCCAGGAGCGGTACGAGATCCAGATCCTGGACTCGTTCGGTGTGGAGAAACTCGCCGCGAACGAGGCCGGCGCGATCTACAACAAGGTGGCCGCGAGCCAGAACGCCGGCACGGCACCCGAGACCTGGCAGACGTACGACATCGTCTTCCGCGCCGCCCGGTTCGACGCCGCGGGGAAGAAGACCGAGGACGCCAGGGTCATGGTGGTGTGGAACGGCGTCAAGGTGCACGACAACGTCGCCGTGGACGGTCCCACCGGCAGTGGTGACGCGGAATCGGCCGCGACGGGCGCGATCCGGCTCCAGGACCACGGCAACAAGGTCCGCTTCAGGAACCTGTGGGTCGAACCACTGAGCTGACCGTCGCGCAGTACTCACGGCAGCACTCACGGCAGCATTGACGGCCGTACTCGCAGCAGGACTCCAGCGGACTCCAGCAGGGCTCCGACGCTTCCCCCGGCCGGAAACGACCGGGGGAAGCGTCAGGTCCGGGTCGCCGGAATCAGCCGGTTCAGGCCATCGCCCGCGCCAGTCTGCGGTCCACCTGAGAGGGCGACATGGCGTGCTCGGTCGCGAGGATCCCGGCCCCCATGACCGCGGCGTTCTCGCCCGTACGGCTCGGCTCGATCCGCAGCACGCGCGTGGCCAGCGGATGCGAGCGCCGGTACACCGCTTCCCGTACCCCGGCGAGCAGTTGGTCGTGTACGGCGGCCAGCGCGCCGCCGAGCACGACCGTGTCCGGATTGAAGAAGTTGACCAGTCCGGCCAGGACCTCGCCGACCGCCCGGCCCGCCTCCCGCACCATGCCCACGGCGTCCCGGTTGCCGGAGGCCACCAGCCGTACCACATCGCTTCCGGAGGCCGCGTCCAGTCCCATACCGGTCAGTTTCGCCGCGAGCGCCGCCCCGCCCGCCACCGCCTCCAGACACCCGGTGTTGCCGCACCGGCACGAATCCTCCTGGTCCCCGACCCGAATGTGTCCGATGTCGCCGGCGCTGCCCTGAGCGCCGCGGTGGAGCCGGCCGTCGGCCACGATGCCGCAGCCGATGCCCGTACCGACCTTGATGTAGAGGAGGTAGCGGGTGTCCGGAAACGCACGGCGCTGCTCGGCCAGCGCCATCACGTTCACATCGTTGTCGACCAGCGCCCGCACCCCGAAGCGCGAGGCGAAGAACTCGGGGATCGGATACTGGTGCCAGCCGGGCATGATCGGCGGATCGATGGGACGCCCGGTCGAGAACTCGACGGGTCCCGGCACCCCGACCCCGATCGCGCGCAGCGTCCGGGGCTCCTGTCCCGTCTCCTTCAGCAGCGCGTGCAGCGCCCGTTCCACCCTGCGCAGTACCGATTCCGGACCGTCCGCGATCGACAGTGGCTCCTTGTGTGTGGCCAGCGTCGCTCCGCCGATGTCCGTCAGCGCCACCGCGCAGTGCGAGGCGCCGAGGTCCACACCGGCCACCAGGTGTCCCGCGGTGCGCAGTTGGAGCCGGCGCGGCGGGCGGCCTCCGGTCGAGTCGCCGGGGGCGGGGGCCGATTCGTCGACCAGTCCGTGCGCGATCAGCGCGTCCACGCGCTGGGAGACCGTGGAGCGTGCGAGTCCGGTGATCCGCGCGATGTCCGCGCGCGTCGCCACGGCTCCGGAACTGATCAGCGCCAGCACCTCGCCGGGCGTGTGGGTGGCGGAACCGCTGTGATCCGACGGCGCAGGCATGACAGTCACCCTAGGGACGACTTCCGCTGCTCACAAGGCGTTCTATGTTCGCCGGTCGACACAAGTTTCGGTCAACTCGCCGAAAATCAAGGCTCCTTGGGCCCTTGACAGGTCAAAGGGGAGTCACGACTCTGCACAACAGACCGCTGACCGAGGAGCCGGCTGATGCTGACGATGAAGGGCGTGTCCAAGAGCTTCCTGGGGGTGCGTGTGCTCCGCGACGTGGAGCTCGACCTCGAACGGGGTGAAGTCCATGCCCTGGTGGGCGAGAACGGCGCCGGCAAGTCCACCCTGATGAAGATCCTCGCCGGCGAGCACATCCCCGACTCCGGCACCATCACCCTCGACGGCACCGCGCACACCTTCACCCACCCGGCCCAGGCGCAGGCCGCCGGAATCGGCATCATCCACCAGGAGTTCGCGCTCCTTCCCCACCGCACGGTCGCCGAGAACGTCTTCCTCGGCCGTGAACCGGTCCGCCGCGGACTCGTGGACCGCAAGGCCATGGAGCGCCGTACGGGTGAACTCCTCGCCGAGATCGACGAAACCGGCATCACGCCGCGCACCCTGGTCCGCGAGCTGTCCGTGGCGCGCCAGCAGACCGTCGAGATCGCCAAGGCCCTCGCCTCCGACGTCCGTGTCCTCGTCATGGACGAGCCCACCGCGCCCCTCGCCGACCACGAGAGCGAACTCCTCGCTGCGCTCGTGCGCAGGCTCGCCGCGCGCGGCCTCGGGATTCTCTACATCTCACACCGGCTGCCGGAGGTCTTCGCCCTCTCACGGCGCATCACGGTCCTCAAGGACGGCCGCCGCGTCACCACACTCAACACCGCCGAAACCAGCGCCGACGAGGTGGTCCGGGGCATGGTCGGGCGGGAGCTGACCGCCTATTACCCACCGCGTGCCCGCCCGGAGGAGATCGGGGCGGAGCGGCTCACGGTCACCGGCGGCGGCAATGACCGTATTCATGACATGAACCTGACCTTGCGGGCGGGCGAGGTCGTCGGCGTCGCCGGCCTCCAGGGTTCGGGGCGTACGTCCCTGGCGCGTGCGCTGTTCGGTGCGGCCCCCTTCACCACGGGCGGCATGACCGTGGGCGGCACACCGCTGCGTCCCCGCCGTCCGCGCCAGGCCATCCGCGCCGGCATCGCGCTGGTCACCGAGGACCGCAAGACGGAGGGCCTCGCGCTGCACCAGTCGGTACGGGACAACGCGCGGCTCGTCACCCGGGCCGTCTCCCCGCGCGGCGGGCCGCCGGCGGGCAGGGAGATCACGGCGCTCCTCGAACGCGTACGCCTCCAGGCGCGCGGTGAGGACCAGCAGGCGCTGTATCTCTCGGGCGGCAACCAGCAGAAGGTCGTCATCGCCAAGTGGCTCGCGGCCCGGCCCCAGGTGCTGCTGTTCGACGAGCCGACCCGCGGTGTGGATGTCGGCGCGAAGGCCGCCATCCACACCCTCGTACGTGAACTCGCCCGTGAAGGTCTCGCGGTACTGATCATCTCCTCGGAACTGCCCGAGCTGATCGGTATGAGCGACCGGATCCTCGTGATGTCCGAAGGCCGGCTCGTGGGCGAACTGCCCGCGGGCGCCGAGGAGGAGAGCATCATGCGACTCGCCACCAGTGGCCGCCGGGGCGGACGGGAGGAGGCCGCGTGACCGCGACCGAACGAGGACCGCTCGCCTCGCCCCGGGCCGGTGTCCGTCTCCGAGGCGTCCGGCTCGGCGATCCCGTCGTCGGTGTGTGGCTCGCGGCGCTGACCGTGACGCTCCTCGGCTGGATCGTCGTCGCCGCCCGGGGCGGGGATTTCCTCACCACCACCAACGTGGTCGCGATCCTGCAGAACAGTGTCGCGCTCGGCCTCGTCGCCGTCGGCCAGTCCGCCGTCATCCTCACCGGCTCCCTGGATCTGTCGGTCGCCTATCTCATCAGCCTCGGCACACTCGTCGCGGCCGAGACCATGGCCGAAGGCGGTGTGGTGACGGCCGTGATCGCCGTCCTCGCGCTGTCGGCCGCGGTCGGGCTCGCCAACGGGCTCATCGTCACCGGCCTGAAGGTCAACGCGTTCATCGCGACCCTGGGTACGGCGTTCATCCTGCGCGGCTGGATCGAGGACAACTACACCGGCCCCGCCGGGAAGGTGCCGGCCTCCTTCCAGCATCTCGGGTACGACCGCGTCGGTCCCGTCCCCGTCTCGGTGTTCCTCCTCGCGGCGGTGGCCGCCGCGGTGTGGTTCCTCACCCGCCGTACCCGCCTGGGCCATCACATGTACGCGACCGGGGGCGACGAGCACGCGGCCAGGCTCTCGGGCGTGCGCACCCGCCGTACCGTCGTCATCGCGCACATCATCTGCTCCCTGTGCGTCGGCGCGGCGGCGCTGTTCCTCGCGGCGCGCCTCGGCGCGGGTGCGCCCTGGGCGGGTACGGAGGCCCGCTACGACCTTGAGTCGATCGCCGCGGTGGTCCTCGGCGGCACCGCGCTGGCCGGCGGTCGCGGCGGGGTGGCGGGGACGCTCGGCGGTGTGCTCGTCCTCGCCGTTCTCGACAGTGTGTTCAACCAGCTGGCCGTCGACCCGTTCTTCAAGAACGTGGTCCGCGGTGTCGTCATCATCGCGGCCGTCGCCGTCTACGCCAGGCCCCGCCGTGCCGCGAAGGGAAGGCCGACCGCATGACCACGGCAACCGTCACCCACCACGGCAGGCGCGTCGTACGGGCGCTGGGCACCGGCGCCCCCGTCTATGTGCTCCTCGCCGTGCTGCTCGCCGCGCTGGCTTTCACCGACCCGGGCTTCTACGAACCGGACCGCTTCCTCTCCTTCGTCAAGCGCGCCGCGCCGCTCGTGATCCTCGCCGCCGGCCAGTATCTGGTCATCGTCTGCGGCGAGTTCGACCTCTCCGTCGGAGCGATCGTCACCGCGGGTGTCGTGGTCGCCGCCGAGCTGTACGGCTCGTTCCCCGGCGCCCCCTGGCTCCTGGTCACCGCCCTGCTGCTGGTCGCGGGCGGGGTGGCAGGACTCGTCAGCGGGCTGATCACCACCGCTCTGCGGGTGCCGTCGTTCATCACCACCCTCGGGATGATGCTGATCCTCGAAGGAGCGGTGTTCTTCTGGACCGGCGGCTCTCCGCAGGGCGCCCTGCCGGCCGCCTTCCGCCAGCTCGGGCGCGGCGCCGCGTTCGGCTGGCTGCCCTGGGCGGTGATCGTCTGCCTGGTCGTGGGCGCCGCCGCCGTACTGCTGATGCGCTCGGACTTCGGCCGTACGCTCGTCGCCACCGGCGACAGCGAACGCGCCGCGGCCCTCGCCGGGGTACGGGTCGCCCGCGCCCGGATCATCGCGTTCGTCCTCTCCGGGGCCGCCGCGGCGATCGCCGCCGTCCTCGTCGGCGGCTTCTCGGGCGTCTCCGCCCAGGCGGGCAGGGGCTATGAGTTCGAGGCGATCACGGCCGTGGTCCTCGGCGGTGTGGTGCTCGGCGGCGGACGGGGCTCCGTCGTCGCCGCCATGGCCGGCGCCTTCTCGTTGCAGGCGCTGTTCACCCTGCTCAACCTCCAGGGCGTCTCCGGCGCGCTGGAGTCCACCGTCCAAGGATGCATCGTCATTGCCGCGGTCGGCCTGGGAGCCGCCGACTGGTCCCGGCTGCGCCGCCGACGTACGAACCCCTCGGGAGGACAAGCCTCATGACAGCGATCCGCCCCCTGCGCAGAAGTCCGCTCCGCGGCCGCGCCCTCACCTCGGCCGCCGCCCTGCTCGTGGCGGGTCTGCTCGCGTCGTGTACGAGCGACACACCACCGGATTCGCCGGCCGCCCCCGGCAGCTCCTCCGCCTCGGCGGACGCCTCCGGCAGCGGCACCCAGTCGAAGTTCTTCGAACAGGCGGAGTACGAGCGTCAGTTGGCCCTCGCGAAGGAGCGGCCCCAGGGCCCGGCGGGCAAGCCGTGGGAACAGATGCTCAGCCCCGAACTCATCGACACCACGCGGTACAAGAAGCAGCAGGCGGGCGGTGTCCATCTCTGCTTCTCCAACGCCGGTGTCTTCAACCCGTGGCGCCAGGTGGGCCTGAAGAACATGACGGCGGAGGTCGAACAGCACGAGGACATCACCGAGTTCACCGTTCTCGACGCCCAGGGCAAGGACGACAAACAGATCTCCGACATCCAGGAGCTGACCGGCAAGGGCTGCGACGCGCTGATCGTCTCCCCGAACACCACCGCCACCCTCACCCCCGCCGTCGAGCAGGCCTGCGCCAAGGTGCCCGTCATCGTCTTCGACCGCGGTGTGGAGACGGACTGCGCGGTCACCTTCATCAACCCGGTCGGCGGCTACGGATACGGGGCGGTCGCCGCCGACTTCCTCGTCGAGAAGGTCAAGCCGAAGGGCAAGATCCTCGCCCTGCGCATCTCGCCGGGTGTGGATGTGCTGGAGACCCGCTGGTCGGCCGCGAAGGTGGCCTTCGACAAGAGTGAACTCGACGTGGTCGACGTGAAGTTCACCGATGGTGACCCGGCCAAGACCAAGTCGGTCGTCACCGACGCGCTGACCCGGCACGGCTCCGTCGACGGCGTGTGGATGGACTCCGGCGCGACGGCCGTGGCCGCGGTGGAGGCGTTCGAGGACGCGGGGCAGGACGTACCGCCCATCACCGGTGAGGACCAGCAGGACTTCCTCCAGGCGTGGAAGGAGAAGAAACTCACCGCGATCGCCCCGACGTACCCCACCTTCCAGTGGCGTACCCCGGTCATCGCCGCTCTGCGGATCCTTCAGGGGCAGCAGGTCCCCAAGGAGTGGAAGCTCCCGCAGCCCTCCATCACACAGGACACCCTCGACGAGTACCTCAAGCCCGGCATGCCGCCCCTGCACTACGCGATGTGCGGCTGCGCCGATCTGCCCGGGTTCCCCGAGGACTGGGGAGGCAAGGGATGACGCGGTTCCCGCTCGGCGCCAACCCGTGGATCTGGCACTCCCCCGTCGGTGGTGACGCCCTGGCCGAGGTCCTTCCGAGGCTGGCCGGCTGGGGTTTCGACTGCGTCGAACTGCCACTGGAGCAGGCCGGGGACTGGGAGCCCGCGGCCACCGCCAAGCTGCTGGAGGCCACCGGGCTCGCCCCGGCGGCCGTGATCGCGGTCATGCCGCCCGACCGGAATCTCGTACGGACCGATCCGGGCACCGTACGGGCCACCCAGGAGTATCTGCTGCGGTGTGTCGACGCGGCCCACACGGTGGCGGCGCCCGTCGTGGCGGGCCCGGTGTACACGGCCGTCGGACGCACCTGGCGCATGACGTCCGCCGAACGGACCGCCGCCTACGCGGAGTTCAGGGAGAACATCGCGCCCGTGACCGACCACGCGCGCGCCGCGGGGGTACGGATCGGGGTCGAGCCGCTCAACCGGTACGAGACCGGTCTGCTCAACACCGTCGGCCAGACCCTGACGGCCCTGGAGGGTCTCGACACCTCGGTCATCGGTGTCGCCCTCGACACGTACCACCAGAACATCGAGGAGCGCACACTGCCCGGCGCCGTCCATGAGGCAGGCTCCCGCATCGTCCACGTACAGGTGTGTGCCAACGACCGCGGCACCCCCGGCGCCGACCATCTCGACTGGACCGGGTTCCTCGCCGCGCTCGACGGGAGCGGCTACCGGGGCGCACTGTGCGTCGAGTCGTTCACCGCGCACAACAACGCGATCGCCGTCGCCGCGTCCGTCTGGCGCCCGCTCGCCCCCACCCAGGACGGGATCGCCACCGAGGGCCTCGCCTTCCTCCGCCAGGCCCTCGGCACCCCTTGATCGGTACCGCACCCGCACACCGAACTCCCCCAGAGAGGACCGGTTATGAGCCGTCATACTCGCGGCATAAGAAGGGCGGTCGTCGCCGCGGCGAGCGCGTTACTGCTCGGATTCGCCGCGATTCCCGCCGCCGCCACCGCCGCGACCAGTGAGGAACCCGCCTTCCGCGCCCTGCTCTTCACCCGCGCCGTGGGGTACGTCCACGGTTCCATCCCCGCGGGCATCAAGATGTTCGAGGAAGAGGCGGCCGAGAACAACTTCGAGATCGTCCAGACCGCCGACCCGGCCGTCTTCGACGACGAGAAGCTGAAGGACTTCGACGCCATCGTCATGCTGCAGAACTCCGGCATGGTCTGGGACACCGAGGCACAGCGCGACGCGATGGAGACGTACGTACGCGGCGGCAAGGGTGTCGTCGCCGTTCACAACACCCTCGACATGGGCGTCGAGGAGCAGTTCCCGTGGTGGGACGACACCATCAACGGCGGCGTCCATATGCCGGCCCACTCACCCGGTGTGCTCCAGGGAACGGCCAAGGTCGCCGACCGCGTGCACCCCTCCACCAAGGGCCTGCCCGAGCGCTGGGAGCGCCCGGAGGAGTGGTACAACTTCGACCGCAATCCCCGCGGCGACGTGCATGTCCTGGTCACCGCGGACGAGACGACCTACAACCCGGGCGGCTCCGCGATGGGCGCCGACCACCCCATCTCCTGGTGCCGCAACACCCAGGGCGGCAAGGTCTGGGCCACCGCGATGGGGCACGACACCCCGGCCTACAGCGAGGCGTACTTCCGGGACCATGTCATCGGCGGCCTGAAGTGGGCGGCGGGCACCGAGGCGGGTGACTGCGGCGGCACCGTCTGGAGCGGCTACGAGAAGGTCACCCTCGACGACAACACCGCCGACCCGATGGAGCTCGACGTCGCCAAGGACGGGCGCGTCTTCTACGTCCAGCGCAGCGGCGAGGTGAAGGTCTTCGACCCCGAGGCCCACTCCACCGCCACCGCCGGCAAGCTCGACGTCTACACCGGCGGCGAGGACGGCCTGATCGGCATGGAACTCGACCCGGACTTCACCAGAAACGGCTGGATCTACCTGTACTACTCGCCCGCCGGGGCCACGCAGGACATCAACCGGCTCTCCCGCTTCACCATCAAGGGCGACACACTGGACCCGGCCAGCGAGAAGAAGCTCCTCGACGTTCCCGCCTACCGGGACCGCACCTTCCCGGAGCCCGGACACACCGGCGGCGCCGTCGAGTTCGGCCCGGACGGCACGCTCTATCTCGGTGTCGGCGACGACGTACCGCCCAACCTCGACCCCAACTGGCAGGGGTACGCGCCGATCGACTGGCGTCCGGGCAAGGAGATGCTCGACGCCGCGCGCACCGCGGGCAACACCAACGACCTGCGCGGCAAGATCCTGCGCATCAAGCCCACCAAGGGCGGCGGCTACACGATCCCCAAGGGCAACCTCTTCAAGCCCGGCACCAAGAAGACCCGCCCCGAGATCTACGCGATGGGCTTCCGCAACCCGTTCCGCTTCACCGTCGACCAGAAGACCGGATACGTCCATGTGTCCGACTACGGCCCGGACCGCGGAGCCCCCACCACCGACAGAGGGCCGGAGGGCCTCGTCGAGTACAACGTCATCAAGAAGCCGGGCAACTTCGGCTGGCCGTTCTGCCACGGCAACAACCAGGCGTACGCCCCGTACAACCCGGACACCAAGGAGGTCGGCGCCAAGTTCGACTGCGCGAACCCGACGAACCCCTCGCCCAACAACACCGGGCTCACCGACCTCCCGGACCTGACGCAGCCGGAGATCTGGTACGGCTACGGCGAATCCGAGGAGTTCCCCGAGATGGGTGCGGGCGGCTCCGCCCCGATGAGCGGGCCGGTCTACCGCTACGACGCCAAGAACCCCTCGCCGACGAAGTTCCCCGCCTACTTCGAGGGGGCCGGCTTCTTCTACGAGTGGTCGCGCAACTACGTCAAGGAGATCCGGTTCGACAAGGACGCGAAGCTCCTCAAGATCAATGACTTCCTGTCCTCGGCGAAGTTCAACAAGCCGATGGACATGACCTTCGGACCCGACGGCTCGCTGTACGTGCTCGAATGGGGCAGCGCCTTCGGCGGCGGCAACAACGACTCGGGCCTGTACCGCATCGACTACGCCCAGGGGCAGCGCATCCCGGTCGCCAAGGCCACGGCCTCGGTCACGAACGGGCCCCTGCCGCTCGATGTCGCCTTCTCCAGCGAGGGCAGCACGGACCCGGACGGCGACGCGCTGACCTACGCGTGGGACTTCGACGGAGACGGTACGTACGACTCCACCGAGGCGGCCCCCACCCACACGTACACCACCGCGGGGGACTTCACCGCCCAGCTCAAGGTCACCGACTCCACCGGCAAGTCGGGGTACGCCAACATCCCCATCACGGCGGGCAATACCGCCCCCAAGGTGACCATCGACTTCCCGGTCAGCGGCAAGCTCATCACCTTCGGCGACAAGATCCCCTACAAGGTGACGGTCACCGACCCGGAGGACGGGCCGGTCGACTGCTCCAAAGTCACCGTCAACCCGGCCCTCGGCCATGACGACCACGAGCACCCGACCACCGACCTCCCGGGCTGCGAGGGCACCGTCGACACCGGTGACCTGGGCGGCCACCCCGAAGGCGCGGACCTCACCTACGTACTGAACGCCAAGTACACCGACAAGGGCGCGGCGGGCGCCTCCGCGCTCACCGGCTACGGCCGCGCCGTCCTGCAGCCCAAGCACAAGCAGGCCGAGTACTACGACGCCCAGTCCGGCACGCGCGTGATCTCCCAGGCGGGCGCCGAGAACGGCAAACGCATCGGCGACATCAGCGACGGCGACTGGATCGCCTTCGACCCGATGAGCGTCGAGGGCATCAGCGGTGTCAGCTACGCGCTGTCGTCGCCGTACGGCGTCGGCGCGATCGAACTCCGCGCGGACGCGCCCGACGGCAAGCTCCTCGCCACCACCCCCGTCCCCAACACCGGCGGCTGGGACACCTACCAGTCCACCCCACCCGTCCCGGTCGAAGCCCTCGCGGGCACCCACAGGCTGTATCTGGTCTTCACCTCCCCGCAGAACAACTCGTTCGACGTGGACGCGGTGGAGTTCATCAGCCCGTAGGCCCCGCCTGACCCTGAACAGCGACACGGCACGCGCCGCGCGCCCGGCGACATCACCGGGCGCGCCGCGCGGGTACGGTAGGGCGGGGGGGGGCCGGGCCCCGGCCGACCCGGGCCCCCCCGGGGGGGCCCCCAGGTCGCGGGGGGCCGGCGTGCGAGGCG
>NZ_JBHTZS010000011.1:0-294727 GCF_042790125.1 Streptomyces scopuliridis | reverse complement strand
GGGTGGGGGGGCCCTCCCCCCCTCTTGGGCGCCGCCCCCCCCCACGCCTGGACACCTGCGTACCGGTGCGTACCGGAGGAACACCTTTCACGGGTGTTACAGCTCCGGTGAAAGCGATGTAACACGCACTGCTGTCAATGTCTCCCCGGCACACTCAAACGCCGGCCCACTCGGGAGACAGATCATGCAGATGAAGAAGAAGATCCAGATGGCCACGGCTTGTTCGGTGACGGCGCTCGCGCTGTTCCTGACGGGATGCTCGGGCGGCTCCGACAGCCAGGGCTCGTCCGGCGGCGGTACGGGCCAGAGCGCGGCTGACGAGAAGCGGGCGAAGGCCAATGACTGTCTGCGCAAGAAGGGCGCGGAGGTCACGGAGCCGAAGCAGGGCCAGATGGGGCAGATCAATCCGGGGAAGCTGTCGCAGGACGAACTCGCCCAGGCCATGAAGGACTGCGAAGTGGGCGGTGGCAGTGCCGGGGCCACCATGAGCCAGGAGCAGAAGGACAAGATGCTGGCCTACGCCGCGTGCATGCGCAAGGAGGGCGTCGACTTCCCGGATCCGGAGTTCGAGGGTGGGGCGGCCAAGCTCCCGCAGATTCCCCAGAGCGATCAGGCCGCGTTCGCCGCGGCTGACAAGGTCTGCGCGGCGAAGAACGGCTGACGCCCACCACGGCGAGGAAAGGCACCCTGCATGAAACACAAGAAGTTCCTGCTCACCCTGGGGGCGACGGCGCTGGTCGCGGCGGGGGGAGCGGTGGCGGTCACGATGCCCGCTGATTCCGGGTCGCGGTCGGAGGCGGAGCAGGTGTCCGTGCCTACTGCGACGGCCGGTGTCACGAAGGGTGATCTGGTGACGTCGGACAGGGCGAAGGGGACTCTGGGGTTTTCGGCTGAGCGGAAGATCTCTGCTGGGGGTCAGGGGGTGGTGACGTGGTTGCCGGGTGGGGGCAAGACCATCGGGCGTGACGGGAAGCTGTACGAGGTCGATGGTTCTGCTGTGTTCCTCATGTACGGGCAGACGCCTGCTTACCGGGTGCTGGAGCTGGGTGATGAGGGGGAGGATGTGCGGCAGCTCAAGGCCAACCTGATCGCGCTGGGGTTCGGGTCGGGTCTGGCGGCCGATGACGAGTTCACCGAGGGCACCGTGCGCGGTGTGAAAGCCTGGCAGAAGAGCCATGACTTGAAGGAGACGGGGAAGATCGGGCCGGAGAGTGTCGCTTTCGCGCCGGCTGCTGTACGTGTGCAGGACGCCGAGGTGACGGTGGGCGGGCGTGTGGCGCCGGGGGCGGGGGTGCTGACCACGACGAGTTCGGAGCGGGTGGTGCAGTTCGATCTGGAGGTGGCGAAGGCCGGCAGGTACAAGTCGGGTGACGCGGTGACGGTCGAGCTGCCGGACGGGTCCAGGGCGAAGGGCCGGATCAGTGCGATCGGGCGTACGGCGCGGACGGATGAGCAGTCCGCGGACAAGGAGCCGGTGATCAAGGTGACGGTGGAGTTCGACGCGCCGGACAAGGTCGCCGGTGTCGACAAGGCGCCGGTCACGGTGCTGCTGACCGGTGAGCGGCGTGACGATGTGCTGTCCGTACCCGTGGAGGCGTTGCTGGCGGTGGACGGGGGTGGTTTCGGTGTCCGGGTGGTGGAGGCCGGCCGGGCGCGGGATGTGCGGGTGAAGCTCGGTATCTTCGCCAACGGCCGGGTCGAGGTCTCGGGCGGGGGCCTGCGCGAGGGCATGAAGGTGGGGGTCCCGGCATGACCGTCACAGACTCCCTCCCGGAGCACGCGGAGACGGTCGCCGAGCTGTGCGGTGTGACCAAGGAGTATCCGGGCGGTGTCACAGCGCTGGGAGGTGTGGACCTGAGCATCCGGGCCGGTGAACTCCTCGCCATCGTCGGCCCGTCCGGTTCCGGCAAGTCCACACTCCTGCACATCCTCGGCACACTCGACCGGCCCACGGCCGGCACGGTGGGTATCGCGGGTCATGACGTGGGGCGGCTGGGTGACCGGCAGCTGTCCGCCCTGCGCGCCCGCCATATCGGCTTCATCTTCCAGGCATTCCACCTGGTGCCCAGCGCCACCGCACTGGGCAATGTCACCGAAGGACTGCGCTACTCCGGCCTGCCCCCGGCCGAACGCCGCCGCCGCGCCGCGACCGCCCTGGAGCGGGTGGGGCTGGCGGATCGTATGGGTCATCGGCCGCATGAGCTGTCGGGCGGGCAGAAGCAGCGTGTGGCGATCGCGCGGGCGGTGGCCGGGGAGCCGGAGCTGCTGCTGGCCGACGAGCCGACCGGGGCGCTGGACTCGGTGTCCGGGGACGCGGTGATGGAGCTGCTGCGTGAGCTGAACGCGGACGGTGCGACGATCGCCGTGATCACGCATGACCGGGAGCTGGCCGGGGCGTTGCCGCGGCAGGTGCGTATCCGGGACGGGCAGGTCGTCGAGGACATGGTGCGCAAGAGTCCGGCGGGTGTGCGGTGACGGGCGTAGGCCGTCGTGGGCGACGGCTGGTTCCTGCCCGGCTGGGGCTGCGGGATGTCGCCCAGGTGGGTTCGGCGGGGCTGCGGGGCCGGCCGGTACGCGTGGTGCTCTCGGCGCTGGGCATCGCGATCGGGATCGCGACGATGATCGCCGTGGTCGGGATCTCCGCGTCCAGCAAGGCCAAACTGATGCAGGACCTGGACCGGCTCGGCACCAACATGCTGGTCGTCACACCGGGCCAGTCCATGTTCGGCGACCAGGAAGTCAAACTCCCCAAGAGCGCGCCGGCCATGGTCAGCCGGATCGACGGTGTGGAACACGTCGCCGCGACCGGCAGCATCGGCAACGTCAACGTCTACCGCTCCGAACACATCCCCAAGGAACAGACCGGAGGCATCGAGGTCGCCGCCGCCACCGCGGGCCTGAAGGACACACTGCGCGGGACCATGGCGGCGGGCACCTGGTTCAACGGTGCCACCGGCTCCTACCCCTCCGTGGTCCTGGGGCACGCCGCGGCCCGGCGTCTGGGGATCACCGAGCCGGGACAGCGTGTCCGGGTGGGCGAGGAGTACTACACCGTCCTGGGCATCCTCAACCCCCTGCCCCTCGCACCCGAGATCGACAACACCGCCCTGGTCGGCTGGAAGGCCGGGCAGGAACTCCTCGGCTTCGACGGCCACCCGACATCGCTGTATGAGCGGTCGGCCGATGACAGGGTCGAGCGGGTACGGGAGTTGCTGGCGCGCACGGTCAATCCCGAGGCGCCGCACGAGGTGGAGGTGTCCAATCCGTCGGCGGCCCTGGAGGCCAAGACGGCGTCCGAGGGGGCCTTTTCCAGTCTGCTGCTGGGGCTGGGCGGGGTCGCGTTGCTGGTCGGCGGGGTCGGGATCGCCAACACCATGATCATCTCCGTGCTGGAACGCAAACACGAGATCGGCCTGCGGCGCTCGTTCGGCGCCACCCGCGGGCAGATACGGCTCCAGTTCGTCACCGAATCCCTGATGCTCTCCGGACTCGGCGGCCTGTCCGGAGTCATCCTCGGAGCAGCGGCCACCTACATCTACGCCAACCTCTCCGCGATGCCGTGGACGATACCCCCCTGGGCCATGGCAGGCGGCCTCGGCGCCACCCTCGTCATCGGCACCATCGCCGGACTCTACCCCGCGGTCCGCGCATCCAAAATGTCCCCGACACTCGCCCTCCACGCCTCGTAGAACCGTGCACATCTCGCGCAGGGCCCACCTGGCCCGTCCTCGAACAGAGAGGACGGGCCAGGTGGCGGCCAAGCCAAGGGAGACGGTGGACGTGTGTCATGTGCCGTCTCCTGTGGTGTGTGCAACTGCCGTGCCAGTATGATTCGTTGTGACCAAGACACAGACCGCAGACGGTGGTCGAGAAGCCGGCGTGAGACACACGCTCGGATTGACGGTGCCACTGGCGGCTCTGGCGCTGCTGACCGGATGCGGCGGTTCCGCGGCCCATATCTGCACCCTGATGGACTCGCCCGCCGGGATCCGGGTCGAGGTCCACCCGGAACTGGCGAACGCAGTCGCCGACGCGACCCTTACGGCCTGCTGGGACGGCACATGCCGGCAGCGCACGCTCCGGCTTCGGGAGACCTACTCGGAAGAATCGCCGACGCCAGGAAACCCCGTGATGACGACGGAATCCCCCACCACCCCGGAAACCCCGGCAGCGAGAGCCCCACAGACGCCCAAGCCTTTCAACTGGCCCGGCTTCGTGTTACTGCCCGACCTCCCGGGAAAGCCGATACACGTCAGGCTGGTGTTCAGGAACCAGCAGGGCGCCACCGTGCTCGACCGCCCTATCACTGTCACGCCGCAACTCACCTATCCCAACGGCCGCGACTGCTCACCGGGCGGCCACCAGGGACGTCTGAAAGTCACGGGAGAGGGATCACTGGTTCCACGCTGATGGTGTCGGCTCCACAACGGACTTGGGCAGGTGTGCCCCTGGACCGCCCGCGTCCTCAGGACCGGCCGTCCGCCGGCCCCGAGCGCAGCAGTGCGGTGCGGACGGTGTCGTCCCGACGTGGTCCGTGTGGTCAGGTGTTCTCGGGGAGGAGCGCGATGCCGTCGTCGTCGGCGTGCAGGATGTCGCCGGGGTGGAAGGTGACGTTGCCAAGGGTGACGGGGACGTCGACGGCTCCGGCGCCGTCCTTGGCGCTCTTGCGGGGAATGGTGCCCAGCGCCTTGATGCCGAGCCGGAGACCGGAGAGGGCGACGCTGTCACGGACGGCGCCGTGCAGGACGAGGCCGGCCCAGCCGTTGGACTGGGCGGCGCCGGCGATGAGGTCGCCGACCAGGGCGGTACGCAGGGAACCGCCGCCGTCGACGACGAGGACATGGCCGTCGCCCGGGGTACGCAGCAGATCGCGCAGCAGGCCGTTGTCCTCGTGGCAGGAGACGGTGCGTACGGGGCCGGCGAAGCCGCGGTGCGCGCCGAACTGGCGGAACTGCAGGTCGCAGACGCGCAGTTCGGTGCCGTACTGGTCGACGAGGTCGGCTGTGGGGACGGGGGTGAGGCGCTGGGTCACGGGGGATTTCCTTCGCTCGGGGCCTGCCGCCGGCGTCACTTGAGCCAACGGGTGCGAGGGGTATTGACGCTTCCGCCGGGGCTTCTATCATCCCACTTGCCCGAAGCGCCGGTCTCCGTTCGGTACGTCGAACGCGCGGCTCTCGAACCGCGACCGATCCGACGCGGTCTGTGCACATCATGGCACCGAGCAGGTCAGTCAGGCAGTTCCGCATGTCGTTCCTCAGGACCCTTGGCGGTTCAGGGGTTTTTGTCGAAACGATTCACACCCGCACACCAGCACCGCACATCCGCACCCGCATCCGACCGTACGAGGAGAGCCATGAATCCACGCATGCGACGCACTCGGTCCCGCGTCTCGGTGTTAGGTCTGCTGACCGCCTCCGCGCTGCTGGCGACCGGGGTCGCTGCCGCCGCTCCCGCGCCCGCCGCCGAGGTCGCGCCGATCCAGGCGAGCACACTGGGAGCCCAGGCAGCCCAGTCCGGACGGTACTTCGGAACCGCGGTGGCGGCCGGCAAGCTGGGCGACGGAACGTACGCGACGATCCTGGACCGGGAGTTCAACTCGGTCACGCCCGAGAACGAGATGAAGTGGGACACCATCGAGCGGTCCCGTGGCTCGTTCAACTTCGTTCCCGCCGACCAGATCGTCGACCGCGCCTTGACGCGCGGCCAGCGCCTGCGTGGTCACACGCTGGTCTGGCACTCCCAACTGCCCAGCTGGGTCAGCTCCCTCACGGACGCGAACACACTGCGCGACGTGATGAACAACCACATCAGCACGGTGATGAACCACTACAAGGGCAAGGTCCAGGCCTGGGACGTGGTCAACGAGGCATTCGCCGACGGCGGCAGCGGCCAGCACCGCCCCTCGGTGTTCCAGAACCTGCTCGGCGACGGCTTCATCGAACAGGCCTTCCGCACCGCGCGGACGGCGGACCCGGCGGCCAAGCTCTGCTACAACGACTACAACATCGAGAACTGGAGCGACGCCAAAACCCAGGGCGTGTACCGCATGGTGCGCGACTTCAAGGCACGCGGTGTGCCCATCGACTGTGTCGGCTTCCAGGCGCACTTCGGCACCGGCGGCCCGCCGGCCACCTTCCAGACGACACTGTCGAGCTTCGCCGCCCTCGGTGTGGACGTACAGATCACCGAACTCGACATCGCCCAGGCGCCGACGACCGCGTACGCGAACACCGTCCGGGCGTGCATGAACGTCTCGCGGTGCACCGGGATCACCGTGTGGGGAATCCGCGACATCGACTCCTGGCGCAGCGGTGAGAACCCGCTGCTGTTCGATCGCGACGGCAACAAGAAACCGGCCTACGCGGCGACGTTGGGCGCCCTCGGCGGTAGCGCGGTCCGATGACGGACGGGCCGAGGTGTACGGCGGCGCCGAGGCCGAACGTGTCCTGTGACGCCTCCTGTTGGCATCGCGTCACCCGACCGCATCACGTCCACTCACGCACGAGACAGGGGCGTTTGCTGTCGAACTTCCAGTCGGGGACGAGGTAGCGCATCCCGATCGCGTCGTCACGCGCCCCCAGTGCCTTCTCCCGGTACAAGGCGTGTGCCGCGAGCAGGCGGTCCATGTCGATCCGGACTCCCAGACCGGGGGCGTCCGGTAGGGCGATCTCGCCGTCGATGATGCGGGGCGGGGCGGTGGTCAGCCGCTCCCGTCCTTCCTGCCAGATCCAGTGTGTGTCCAGGGCGTTGTACTCACCCGGGGCGGCGGCTCCGCAGTGGGTCACCATGGCCAGGGAGATGTCGAAGTGGTTGTTCGAGTGGCATCCCCAGGTCAGGCCCATCGCATTGCAGAGCTGAGCCACTCGCACCGAGCCCTGCATGGTCCAGAAGTGCGGGTCGGCCAGCGGGATGGACACCGACTGGAGGGCCAGGGCGTGGGTCATCTGGCGCCAGTCGGTCGCGATCATGTTGGTCGCTGTGGGGAGGCCGGTGGCGCGCCGGAACTCGGCCAGGATCTCGCGTCCCGAGTAGCCGCCTTCCGCTCCGCAGGGGTCCTCGGCGTACGCGAGCGTACCGACCAGGGGCCGGCACAGCTCGACTGCCTCGCGCAGCGACCACGCGCCGTTGGGGTCGAGCGTGATACGGGCTCGGGGGAAGCGTTCCTTGAGCGCGCGTACGGCCTTGACCTCCTCGCATCCCTCCAGGACGCCGCCCTTGAGCTTGAAGTCGCGGAAGCCGTAAAGGTCGTAGGCGGCTTCGGCCTGGCGGACGATCGCCTCGGGTGACAGGGCCTCTTCGTGCCGGATCCGGTACCAGTCCACGGCGGAGTCGGGATCGCGGACGTACTCCAGGTCGGTGCGGTCGGGGTCACCGACGTAGAACAGATAGCCGAGGACCCGCACGGAGTCGCGCTGCTGCCCGTCGCCCAGGAGCGCCGCGACGGGCACGTCGAGGTGCTGTCCCAGGAGGTCGAGCAGCGCCGACTCGACGGCGGTGACGGCGTGGACAGTGGTACGCAGGTCGAAGGTCTGGTCGCCCCGTCCGCCGGAGTCGCGGCCCGCGAACCGGTCCCCGATCTCGCGCAGGACGCGCTTGTAGTCGCCCACCTTCGCGCCGACGACAAGGGGCTCGGCATCACGCAGCGTCTGGGTGATCTTCTCTCCGCCCGGTACTTCTCCCAGCCCCGTACGTCCCTCGGAGTCCTTGAGGACCACCACGTTGCGGGTGAAGTAGGGACCGTGTGCGCCGGAGAGGTTGAGCTCCATGCTGTCCCGTCCGGCGACCGGGTAGACGGAGAACGCGGTGATGGTCGGCCGGCTCATGACCGGGTACCTCCGGGTGTGCGGCGGCTGTTCGCCGCGATGACTGTCAGTGGCATGGGGACGGCGGGTCCGATTCTCATCAGGATGCGATCCGTTGCGAGGTGATCAGAGGTTTCAGAGGTTGAGGACGTCGAGCGCCCACTCGACCGCCAGCACGCCGCCCAGACCGAGGACCGCGAGCACCGTCGTGTAGGTGGTGCGGGCTTTGATCGCGTCGATGACCGACAGGTTGAAGTACTCCTTGAACATCCAGAATCCGGGGTCGTTCACATGGGAGAAGGCGATCGACCCGCACGAGACGGCAAGGACCATGAGCTCGGGATGGACCCCACTGCCCGCCAGGAGCGGCAGCACCACGCCCGAGGCCGTGACGACGGCGACCGTCGCCGACCCGAGAGCCACGCGGAGGATGACCGCGATGAGCCACGCCAGGATGATCGGCGAGACGGACCAGCCGTGTGTGAGGTCCTTGATGTAGTCGGAGATACCGCCGTCGACGAGGACTTGCTTGAAGGCGCCGCCGGCGCCGATCACCAGGAGGATCATCGCCATCGCCTGCGCCGCCGAGGTGCAGGACGCGCTGACGTCCGTCAGGCTGCGGCCGATCCGCGGTCCGAACGCCCAGACCGCCAGGAGCAGCGTCAGCAGGAGCGCGATCGGTGCCGCGCCGATGAAGGCGATGAAGTGCAGGAACGGGTTCGAACCGGATACGGCCATGTCGGTCACCGCGGCGCCCGCGATCAGCACCACGGGGAAGAGGGCCACGGACAGCGACCAGCCCATGCCGGGCATCTCCTCGTCGGCGAACACCCGCTCACTGACCAGCCCTTTGGGAAGGGAGGGGTTCATCGCCCTGACGAAAGGAAGACGCGGCCACACCAGGGCGATGAGCGCACCGATCGGGACGGCGATGAACAGGCCGTAGAACAGGGTCAGTCCGGCGGAGGCGTGGAAGGTCGCGGCCACGGCGGTGGGGCCGGGGTGGGGCGGGAGGAAACTGTGCATGGTGGACAGGGCGATCGACATCGGCAGCCCGACCCACAGCAGATTCGCCCCGGTGACCCGGACGATGGTGAACGCGACGGGCACGATGATGACGAAGGCGACCTCGTAGAACATGGTGACGCCGATGAGCATCGCCGTCACCACCATGGCCACCTGGACCCATCGTGGGCCGAAGGCGTCGAGGAGCTTGCCGGCTATGCGCTGTGCGGCGCCGGAATCCCCCATGACGCGGCCGACCATGGCACCGAGCCCGATGGTGAGCATCGTGTCCCCGATCTGGCCCCCGATGCCGTCCGAGAGGACGTCCGGGATCTCCGCCACCGGAATCCCCTGGACCAGCCCGACCCCGACCGCGACGAGCAGGAGGGCGGCGAAGCCGTTCAGTCTCAGCTTGGTCATGAGGAAGAGCAGAACCAGAACGCTGATCCCGACCACGAGCAGAGGCATGTCAGTCCCCCTTGAAAATCCCGTCCCTATACGAAGATGGCGTCCATGTATGGGAATGGAGGCTAGGCTCGTGAACCCGGTGGGGTCAATGGGTGCGGCTGAACGAGGCGTCCTTCAGGCAGTGTTGGCGCATCTGATCGCCGAGGCGGTTGCTTGTGCGGGGCGCGTGGCACTCGGCGTCTCCCGCCTCCTCGCACCGGCGCGCTCGTGCCGTTACGTCAGCCCCAGCACACGCGCCAGCCGGGTGTACGAGTCGAGCAGCGCCTCGCGGTCGTAGGTGCTGGTCGTGACCAGGAATTCGTCGGCCTCGCTGCGCGCCAGGAGCTTCTGGAGGCCGGCCGCCACCTCGTCCTCGGTGCCGTACAGTTGCCCGCGTCGCGCCTCCTCGAACAATGTGCGCTCGCGCTCCGTCATGGCGGTGGCGAGAATCGTGTCGACCGAGGCCAGGGGCGGGAACTCTCCGTGGGTACGGGAGTACGCCGTCGACCAGGCTTCCGGGAGCAGCAGCGCGCGAGCCTCCCGTGTGGTGTCCGCCACCGCGACCGTGCCGGACAGCACGACGTACGGCCGCTCGCCCCAGGCGGAGGGGCGGAAGTCGCGGCGGTACTCCTCGATGGCCCGGAGCATCGCGTCCTCACCCCGTACGGCGGCGATGACCAGCGGCAGTCCTGCCTCCGCCGCGACCCGCGCGCCCTGCCCGGTGGCCAGGACGAAGACGGGGACCCGCAGCCCCTCGGCGGGGTGGGCGTGGACCTGGGGGTGTGCGGTCTGGGTGCCGGTGAAGTAGCCCAGGAGTTCGGCGAGTTGTCCGGGGAAGTCGGCCGCGTCCTGTTTGTCCCGGCCGAGTGCCTTGCGTATCCCGTCGGTGAACCCCACCGACCGCCCGAGACCCATGTCGATACGGCCGGGAAAGAGGGATTCCAATACCCCGAACTGTTCGGCGACAACGAGTGGTTGGTGGTTCGGCAGCATCACACCGCCGGTTCCGACGCGGATCGTCGACGTGGCGGCGGCCACGGCCGCCGCGAGTACGGTCGGAGCCGAGCCGGCGACGCCCGGTACGCCGTGGTGCTCGGAGACCCAGAAGCGGTGATAGCCGAGGGCCTCGATCCGCCGGCCGAACGCGACGCTGTCGCGCAGCGCCTGCGGACCGTCCGACCCCTCCCGGATACGGGAGCGGTCCAGCACGGAGAAGGGAACAGTCACTGCGATACTCACACCTGGTGCAACAACCGAGCCGTACGAGGATTCCCTCGCGATCCGTGACCCGTGACCCGCGATCCGTGACTCGTGCCCCATGACCCGCGACCGGCCTGCCGGAATCGTATGAAACCCCGCCCCCGGCACGGGTCGGCCGCTAGGTTGGCGTCCATGTTCCACACTTGGGGGCCGTCATGAGAGCGTTCTGGACCGTCCTGGCCATCCTCTTCGCGGCCCTCGCCGTCGGAACCCTCGTCCCGCTCTATGAGGAAGCCGGAGACGGTGCGTCGATCGGGATCGGCGACATCGCCATCGCCGCGGTGCTCGCCACCCTGGCCTGGGCCAGCTGGAAGAGCGCCCGACGCTGAAGCGCCTGCCGGCACGGTCGTGGGGCCCGCACGACAGAAGGCCGCAGGGCCGTCGTCGTCTGCCCTGCGGCCCGTGCCGTCCGCCGCGGTGGGCGACCAGGTCCCCGAGGCCGCCACCGGTCTCCGCCCGGTTCGCCGATCCCCGCGGGGATCAAGACCGTTTGATGCGCGCCTCGCAGGCGCGGATCAGTCGCAGGTGCCTCGCCACTACGGGGCGTGCCGCCCGCGCGGCCGCCTTGACCTGGGCGTTGCTTCCGTCGGCGGTCTCGCGGTCGATCAGGGCCAGCGTGTCCTCGCGGCTCTTGGTCTCGGTGGTCAGCCAGTTGGTGTCGTACGCGCTCGTACCCACGTTGGCCTGCATGGCGGTCATCGTCTTCGTCTGCGCGGAGGAGGGCGCGGACGACAGCGTGACGTGCAGTTTGCTCGCCAGCGCCTTGACGCCGACGTCCAGCTTCGTGTGGTCGCGCACCAGCGTGGCGCCGACCGGCTTCACGCAAGCCGCCGTGGCGTTCTTGCGTGCGCTCTGTCCGGCCGCGATCTCCGCCAGGTTGCTCTGGTGAATCGCCTTCAGGAATGACGCGTCGTCGGCGGCCGGGGCCGCCGCGTACGCGGCAGGCGCGGACAGGCCGGCCAGCGCCGCCAGCATCGTGGCGGCGGCTATGCGTCGCACAGCGATCATCTGCGTTGCTCCCTTCGCCCGGCCCGGATCGCGCACAGGTCAGGCGTCGGACCGGTCGCTGGACGGGCACGCGGGTCGGTGCCCGAGCCCATGCATTCCCGTGCGGAGCGGACCGGTCACACAATCGCATCTCGATCACGCGAATGGCTGTCCAGTGCGCCGACCCCGCTTCGGCGGCCCCGCAGTGCGTGGCGGCGCGCTTCGGCGCGGCGGAGAACGCGTACGGCTCAGATCTGGGCGAGGCCGCCGTCGACGAAGAGTTCCGCGCCGGTGGTGAAGGAGCTCTGGTCCGAGGCGAGGAAGACGGCCATGGCGGCGACCTCGTCCGGGCGGCCGATCCTGCCCATCGGGATCTGGGCCGTGAAGCTCTCCATGAGCTTCTGCTTGGCCTGCGTGTTGTCGCCCGCCAGGCCCTCGATGCCGGGGGTCTCGATCGGCCCCGGGGCGAGGGCGTTGACGCGGATCCCGCGGCCGGCGAGCTCCGCGGCCCAGGTGCGGGCGAGGTTGCGGATCGCGGCCTTGGTGGCGCTGTAGACGCTCATCGCCTCGATGCCGAGCGAGGCGTTGGTGGAGGAGAGCACGATCACGGACGCGCCGTCGGGCAGCAGCGGCAGGGCCTTCTGGACGGTGAAGATCAGCCCCTTGACGTTGATGTCGAAGGTTGTGGCGTACTGCTCCTCGGTGATCTTCCCGAGCCGTGCGAGCCCGCCGCCGCCCGCGTTGGCGACCACGACGTCCAGGCGCCCGCTGCGGGTCCCGATCGTCTCGAAGAGGGTGTCGAGATCCGGCAGGTTCGACACATCGCTCTGTACGCCGACGGCCCGTTCCCCGATGGTTTCCACGGCGGCGTCCAGTTCGGCCTTGCGCCGTCCGGTCAGATAGACGGTGGCGCCTTCTTCGGCGAACCGGCGTGCGGTGGCGAACCCGATGCCCGTCGAGCCGCCGGTCACGAGGGCCACCTTGTTTTCCAGCTGTCCCATGACATCCATCCTTGAGGTAATGAGTTTTGTTACATTAAAGAGTGCGAAAAGCCCTATGCGCACGCACCCCTGGCGCGACGCGCCGAAAGCACCTCTCCTAGCGTGCGGCCAGCACGTCCCGGAGGACATCGGCCAGCGTGGTGCGGGCCAGTTCATCGCGCAGGACGACATCGATTCCGTCGTACACACTCTGCATCGTCGGCCGGATCCCGAAACCCACCGGACAGTCCAGGTTCGGTTCCGTGCGGTGCATGGCGAACAGGGGGCTGGGCTCCACGGCGTCGTAGACGTCCAGCAGCGTGATGGCTTCGAGCTCGCGCGTCAGAGTCCAGCCCGCGCCCGCGCCGCGCCGCGATTCGACGATCCCGGCCTCGCGCAGCTCTCCGAGCAGACGCCGGATGACCACGGGGTTGGTGTTCACGCTTCCCGCGATCTGCTCCGAGGTGGCGATCTCGTGCCCCTGGCGCCGGTTGAGTTCTATCCAGGTCAGTGCGTGGGCCGCGATCGTCAGCCTGCTGTTCGCGCTCACTCGTCCTTCACCTCCCGCGCCCTCCCGTACGTGCCGCGCGTACCTTTCATGCCCCAATAGTCGCAACAGTAGGTGTTACGACAAGGGTCGTCAATCGTCGTCGAAGTTCTTTCACCACATGATGTGGCCGCACGCTATGTGGATCACCTCCATTGTCTTCCGGTCAGGAGCGGCCGAAGATCCTCGGCACCGCACACCTGGCCCCATGGACTCGGGTCCCCGGACCGCGGTGGCCAGGACGCTCGACAGGAGGACACCCGATGACCACAGCGCCCCCGCGGGAGCCGGCCCCACCGACCGGCAAGGAGCCCTGGCCGGCGCGCATGGCGCTGCGCTTCACCGCGTTCTCCGAGAGATGGCTGCCCGACGCGCTGGGCTTCGTGCTGGTGGGTACGTTCGCGGTCTTCGCGCTCGGTCTCCTGACCGGCGAGGATCTGTTCGGCGCCCCGTCGGATCCGGCGGCGACGACCGGGTACGGACTGGTGGACGCGTGGGGCCAGGGCTTCTGGTCGCTGATCACCTTCACGCTCCAGATGGCGATGATCATTATCGCCGGGTACGCGGTCGCGGTCTCACCGCCGGTGGGGCGGCTCATCGGCCGGCTCGCGCGGGTTCCCCGTACCCCGCGCGGAGCCATCGCGTACACCGCGGCCATCGCGATGGTGACGTCCTATCTGAACTGGGCCTTCAGCCTGATCTTCACGGCGATACTCGCCAAGGAGATCGCACGCAGGGTGCCGGGCGTCGACTACCGGGCCCTGGGCGCGATGGCTTTCCTCGGGCTCGGCACCGTATGGGCCCAGGGCCTGTCCGGGTCCGCGGCGCTCCAGGTGGCCAGCGAGGCGTCGAGTCCGCCCGCCGTGCAGAAGGTCATCGAGGAGGGGCGCGGCAGCGGTCTCATCCCCCTCACGGACACCATCTTCCTCTGGCAGGGCATGGTGGCCACGGCGATCGTGTTCGTCGTCGCCGTCGGTATGGCGTGGTTCCTGTCGCCGTCGCCGGAGCGCGCGAAGACCGCCGAGGAGATGGGCGTCGAGCTGGGCCCCAGTGTCGCGGAGGGACGTGCCGAGCTGCGCCGCGGCCGGCCGGGGGAGTGGATCGAGTACAGCCCCGTCTTCGCGATCCTGCTGTTCGCGCTCGGAGTCTGGTACCTGGCACGGCACTTCGCCCGCGCGGAGGGCAGCGCGCTCAACGCCCTGGATCTGAACACCGTCAACCTCATCCTCATCCTGCTGGCGCTCATCCTGCACTGGCGTCCGGTGCGGCTGGCCCAGGCGGTCAAGGAGGGCACACCGGCGGCTTCCGGCGTGCTGCTCCAATTCCCGCTGTACGGCGGGATCTTCGGGATGATCGCCTTCACCGGGCTGAGCAAGACCATCGCGGGCTGGCTGGTGTCGGTGTCGAACGAGTTCTTCTACCCGGCCCTCATCGCCGTCTACAGCTGTGTGCTCGGTGTCTTCGTCCCCAGCGGCGGCAGCAAGTGGGTCATCGAGGCGCCCTACGTCCTGGACGCGGCCAACCAACTCCACGTGAACCAGGGCTGGGTGGTCGTCGTGTACGACCTCGGTGAGGCGAGCGCCAATCTGCTCCAGCCGTTCTGGATGCTGCCCACGCTGACGATCCTCGGGCTCAAGGCACGCGACATCATGGGCTACACCTTCGCGATGTTCCTGGTGTGCTTCCCGGTCGTGCTGATCCTCGTCACGCTGTTCGCCCGTACGCTCTCCTTCCCCTGAGCGGCGGTGCCCGGCCGTACCGGCGGGCGGGCGCGGCGGCGTCAGGTCGTGAACCCCGCGTGCACATGGTCGTGATGGGTGTTGTCGGTGAAGAACTGACCGGGCGCGCCTCCGGACGGCCGGACCGGCCCGCCGACGTTGTACGAACCGGCCGCCGCCGCGTCCCGCATGAACGACTCGACCAGCCGGCGCGAGGTGGCCGGATCGACGACCGCGTGCCCGTCGATCTGCCAGACGTCGAATGCCCGGCCGCGCGGATGGTCACTGGGTCTGCTGGTGCCGAAGACATTCAGCGGATGGCCGGAGCGCACCACACTGATGTACATCCGGTACGTACCGGCCAGCCGCAGCAGCGCGCCCAGCACGCTCGTATGAACCTTCCCGCTGCGGATGTCCGCCTCGGCGGCGGGCGGCAGCAGGATCCGTGGCTCGGCCAGGACCCGCCGCGCCGCGTCGGGCAGCGAAGCGGCGGCGGCGCCGGGCCGCGCCGGATGCAGCGCGGTCACGTCCCAGCGTGGCCGCGCCCGGCTCAGCCGTACGTCGACGGTCGTGCCGCCCGCGTGCCCCGGCGTCCACTGCCGGCACACCACCAGCACGCTGGCCGAATCCGCCAGGATCCCGCCGTACTGCGCGTCGATCACCTGGAGGGCGGCCTCGGGCGCGCGGGGCAGCAGCGGCCCCGCCTGATCCACCAGCGACGGCTCCGCTCCGAGCGCGGCCACCCGCTTCTTCGCCGCCGCCGCGCCGCCCCGGCCGGGGGCCCAGGCGCCGATCGCCTCCACGACCCGCACGGCGCGCAGCTTCACGGCGGGGTCGATATCGCCCCGGTCGGGCCTCCAGGGCGCGGTCGCCGGCAAGGAGGCGGACGGTGCGGGCGAGCCGGACCGGGACGCCGAGACGGACGCGGGCGCGGACGGGGGGCCCGAGCACCCCGCCGTTCCCATCAGCAGCCCGCCCGTTCCCAGCAGCAGCGCCCGCCGGCCGAGTGGCTGTCCCATGCTCCACCTCGTTCGTCTCCCCGGCTCTCCGCCTGCCTCCAGCCTGCGGGGGTGGGCGCCACCGCGCACGCGGGCTGTGGCGAACGCGGCACCGGACGATCACCGGAATTGCCCACGCGTGCCCGAACGTGTGGATAGTTGATTGTTCTGGGCCCACTCCCGGCCGATTCTGGCCGTTTCCGACCAGGGGTGTAGGCCACGCACCGCAACAGGGCCAGGATATAGCCGTGGTGGGCAACCTTCCCGTCGTGACGACCAGTTTCGTTGGGCGCATCAGCGAGCTGGGCTGGATCGAACGGGCACTCGCGGAGCACCAGTTGGTCACGCTCACGGGCAGTGGTGGCGTGGGCAAGAGCCGACTGGCGCTGCGTGCTGCCGAGCGGGCGGGCGGCCTGTTCCCGGATGGGGTGTGGTGGGCGGATCTGTCGCCGTTGTACGACGAGAGGCTGCTGCTGGGGACGGTGTGCGATGCCGTCGGACTGTCGGATCATTCGCTGCGGTCGCCGGTGGAGGCGTTGTGCGAGTGGCTGGCGGAGCGGCGGTTGCTGCTGGTACTGGACTGCTGCGAACGGACCGTGGCCGCGGTCGGGCATCTGGTCGGGGAGCTGCTGACCGCCGCGCCGGGACTGACCGTGCTGGCCACGAGCCGGCAGCCGCTCGGCGCGAGGGGCGAGCACTGCCTCGACGTACTGCCGCTGCCCCTGGAGGGCGATGACGAGGCGCTACGGCTCTTCCGTGACCGGGCGGCCCGTACCGCGCCCCAGGTGTCCCTGGACGAACCGGGCACGGCCGCGGCGGCGGTCCGCATCTGTCACCGCCTCGAAGGCATTCCGCTGGCCGTCGAACTGGCCTGTGCCCGGCTGGCCGATCACTCCGTCGAGCAGGTCGCCGATCTGCTGACCAGCCGGCTGGATGTCCTGACCGATGACACGGTCTGGCCCCGCCGCCACCGCGCGCTGCGTACGGCCATCGGCTGGAGCCACGAGCTGTGCGCGCCTCTGGAGCGGCTGCTCTGGGCCAGGCTCTCCGTCTTCCGCGGTGACATCGAGGCGGACGACGCGCGCGCCGTCTGCACCGGCGGGCCCCTGACCCCCGACGCGGTCACCACCGCGCTGGCCGGACTCACCGCCAAATCCGTGCTGCGCCAGGACGACGGCGGCGACGGCCGTTACCGCATGCTGGACACGATCCGTGAATACGGCGCCCTGTGGCTGGGCGAGCTGGGCGAGGAGCGGCTCCTCGCCGACCGGCACGCGGCCCACTTCGCCGGGCTGGCGCGCCGGGCCCACGCCGGCTGGCTCGGCCCGGAACAGGTCGCCTGGTACCGGCGTATCGCCGAGACCCACGCCGATCTGTGCGCGGCCATCGACCATCTCCTCGAACACGACCCCGAACAGGGCGTGGAGATGGCGGGCCGCACCGGGCTCTTCTGGAGCTGCTGCGGCCACCTCCACCAGGCTCGCGGCTGTCTGGAACGCGCGCTGCGCCTCCACCCCGCCGGAGGACAGCACCGCACCCGCGCCCTCTGGGCCCTCGGTATCACCCTCGCGCTCCAGGGCGACCATGAGGCCGCCCGCCGGGTCGGCGAGGAGTGCAGCGTCTCGGCCTGGCACGACAACGATCCGGAATCCCTGCTCTCCGCGGCCCACCTCGTCGGCTTCAACTGCCTGATGATGGGCCGCCCCCTGGCCGCGCACACCGTCTGCGACCGCGCGCTGCGCAATCTGCCGGGCGACCCGCTCGATGCCCCGTCGCAGCTGCGCTGCCGGGTGATAAGGCTCTTCGCGCTCACCGCCCTCGGCCGGCTGGACGACGCGCGTGAGGAGGCCGCCGGGCTGCAACGGCTCAGCCTGCGCTACGGAGAGCGCTGGGCGCGCGCCTACGCCGATCACCAACTCGCCTTCATACACCTCCTCCAGGGCCGCCCGCGCGATGCCGAGAGCCATGCGCGCGCGATGCTCGCGGGCAAGTACGAGTTGCACGACAGCCTCGGGATCGCGCTCGGTCTCGATCTCCTCGCCGGAGCGATCGCGGTCCAGGGCGACGGTGTGGAGGCGGCCCGTACGTACGGCACGGGACACGCGTACTGGCGCATGATCGGCCATCCCCATCGCGGCTCCCCCGAACTCGGCGCGCTCCGCGAGGAGTGGGAGCGGCGGGCACGCGAGGCGGCGGGCGACCCCGCCTATGAGAGGGCGTACGACCGGGGGCTGGCCGACGACGCCAGGAGCGGGCTCGTCCGCGCGCTCCAGGGCCATCTGCCCTCGTAGAGCCCCCGGCACCGGCCGGCCGGACGGGCCGGCCATGCCGCGACGGGCCCCCCGCGCCACGGCTGCGGTCAGGGCTGGAGTGTCGTGGACCAGGCGGCGGTGACGGCCTCGTAGGCGGTCTGTCCCGTCTCGTCCAGCGTCCGCGTCGTCCGCGTCTGCCCGTCGGCCATGACGACCGCCAGCGTCCGTACCGCGAAGGTGTCCAACTCAAGGACCGCCACCACGCGTTCGAGCTGGGAGACCAGGCAGCGCGGTGAGCGCGGCGGGTCGCCCCACTCGGCGCCGGCCTGTCCGACGAGGTCCAGGAGCCCTTCGGTGCCCGGCTCGTCGTCGAGTGCGCGGTGCAGCCGGGTGAGGACCTCCCACAACGCGTCCAGATCCGCCGACTCCACCACCAGGGCGTGCACGGTCGGCTGTGGTGTGCCCGTGGGGGAGAGCAGGGGGTCGAGACCGTCACCGGCGCCCGCCGGGAGCAGGGAGACGACGCGGTCGCACGCGGTCGCGGCCTCCGCGTAGGGCCCCGCGGGGAGTTCCCACGGGTCGTCGTCCAGGGCGGAGGCCGCCGCCAGATGATCGAGCAGCCGGTCCCCGACGGTCCGCAGATCGCGCAGCCAGTTCTTGTCGTCGGGCAGCACACACCACCGTCGGCCCGGCCCCACTGTTCTCGTGCTCTCGTTCATTCGTCCAGCGTTCCAGCACCGGGCCTCCGTCCGCAGGCACTTGCCCGCGCCTGGCGGAGAACGTACGCACCCACCGGACGCACCGGATGTACGGCACGTCCCGGCCGGAGGCCCGGCGCCGGGTTCAGCGGCTCGCGCGGGACACGGTCAGGTCAGAAGGCGAACACCGTGCCGCTGCCGCTGTCTCTCGCACACGGGTTGCCGAAGGTGTGCGCGTACGAGAAGCGCTTGCCCTCCCAGACGCCGTCGGCCGTGACGGTCACCGGGTTCCACTCCCTGCTGCAGAAGGTCTGCGGGGCCGGCGTCGTGATGGTGTCCAGCCGGCCCTGGGCGGCCCGCAGTTCGGCGCAGGCGCCGGCCGGGTCGGGGTGCGTGCCACTGGCCTGGGGCGCGCAGCTGAGAGTCACCGCGCGCTGCACCGTCCCGGTCGTGGCGTTGTCGCCTCCGGTGACACTGAGCACGAGGGCCGAGGGGGCGTACAGGCCCCCGGCCACGGCCTGTTCGGCGCTCGCCGTAGCCGTGCCCGGCAGCGCTGTGAGAGCCAGTGTGGTGGCCGCGAGCGCCAGACCTGTTGCGATGGACCGCATTTCAAACACTCCTTGTGTCGAGGTTCGGTAAAACACCGGCAGTCTTGCCCCTTTCGACGCCGGGTGGGTGATCTGCCCGTCATTTTCGGTCGCTCCATGTGATGGTATGAGTGCAGCTCGTGGTCATGGGGCGAGGTTTGACCTGTGGGGGAGCTGTTGCGGGATTCGGTTGAAAGGAAGCCGTAGTCGATAGTTGATCAAGTGTATTAAAGGCTCGTAAATTATTGAACCTTGGAATGCCAGGAAATGGCGTGTTTCTGCCCTGAGATTCGGCATCATCCGCGATGACTTCGGTCTGGCGAACGATGCCGAGGCGCTTGCCCCCGCGGATTAAATGAACGGACGGATCCACGGCGCGCGTTCACACTGTCGGCATGGATGAACCCGCCTTCGAGTCCGGATCCGTCGCGCCCCCGGGTCTCTCCGGTGAGTTGCTCGGCCACCCCGCCGATGCCGGCGAGGGAGCGCGTGCCGTCCCTGCTCGACGAGCGCGGCGAACTGTTCACGCCCCCGCGGATTCCCGAACTCCTCGCGCGGGCCCGGATCGAGGAGGTCGAGACCGAGTTCCGGGCTCAGATCGACGCCGCGACCGGCGCCGGGCTCCGCCCGACCCATCTCGACTGGCACTGTCTGGCCGACGGCGGACGCGATGACATCTTCGATCTGACCGTCGCGCTGGCGCGGGAGTACGGCCTGGCGGTACGGGTCTGGCTCGAACCGGGACGCCGGAAGCTAAGGCCGCGCGGTCTGCCCGTCACCGACCATCAGTTCCTGGACAGCTTCAGCCTCGACATCGAGGGCAAGCGGGCACGGTACGCCGAGTTGCTGCGCGCGCTGCCGGCCGGGCTGAGCGAGTGGGCCGTGCATCCCGGCCTGGGCACCGACGAGTGGCGGGCGATCGAGCCCGACGGCTGGCGGGTACGCCGGTCCGACTACGCGTTCCTGACCTCGCCGGAGACCCGTGAACTCCTGTGCGAGGAGGGGATTGTCGTGATCGACTACCGCGCTCTGCAGCAGGTCTGGTCCCGGACCGGCACAGCCCCGTAGCCGGGAACGCGGTCATGGTGGGGGCGCCTCCGGTGTGTCTCCGTAGGAAGCGGAGGCGCCCCCTCGTGGGCCGGTCAGCAGTACTGGGCTTCCTTGCCGATGGACCGGTACATGCAGTCCGCGTTCTCCAGCAGTTGCAGTACGGCGTCGCGGTTCCGGCTCGTCTCGCGGGTGATCACCTCGTCGGGCGGGTAGAAGCCGCCGCCGCCAGAGGACGGGTACATCTCGAAGGTGTATCCGAAGATCTTGTGCGTGCCCCACAGCCAGTCGTCGATCGAGCCGTCCGTGATGTAGAGGTCACTGGACTGCTCGGGCGTGTAGCCGTTGCTGGCGGCCATCTTCTGGCCGATGGCGGCGAAGGCGTTGCGGTCGTCCGCGGTCATTCCGGTGGTGGTGTCTGCCGTGGTGTAACCGAACGGCCAGAGCACCAGCTCGCTGTAGGTGTGGAAGTCGATCGCGGCCTTGATCTGCTGTGTACCGCCGACGACCCGGCCGCGTACGAAGTCCGCCACGACCTTCACCTCGGGCGCGGACTCGGCGGCGCTGCCCCGGTAGGTGTCCGACGAGGGGCTGCCGGAGGAGCCGCCGCAGCAGCCCCAGCGGTAGGCCCAGTTGCGGTTGAGGTCCGTACCGACCGCGGTGGAGCCCGAGTTGGGCTGCCGGTTCTTGCGCCAGCTGCGGTAGGAGCCGGTGGCGATGTCGTACTCGCCGCCGTCCGGGTTGAGGTCCGGGATGATCCAGATCTCACGGTTGTTGAGGATGTTGGTGATGCGTGAGTCGGTGCCGTAGCCGGAGGTCAGCTCTTTCAGCAGATACAGCGCCATCTCGACGGTGAGATGCTCGCGCGCGTGCTGATGGTGGGTGAAGAGGACCTCGGGCTCGTTCTCGTCGGTGCCGACGTTGTCGCTGATCTTGATGGCCGTGATGTTCCGGCCCTGGTACGTGGTGCCGATGACCCGCTGGCTCGCGATACCCGGGTTCGCGGCGATGACGGAGTTGATCTCGCTCGTCATCTCGGCGTAGTTGTGGTAATTCGAGTCGGCCGAGGGGAAGTCGAACGGTGTGACGGCGCCGTTCAGAGTACGGTCCGGGGCGGCGCCCAGCGGCGTCGGCGCGTAGCCGAGCGCGCGGAGCCTCTGCACCTGCGCGGGGTCGGCGGAGACGACCACGCTCTCGCTGTCGGACGCGTCGATCGTCACGCCCGTCCTGGCGAGCGCGGTGCGCGTCGCGGAGGTGGCGTGCATGACGATCTCGTACTGCCGGATGTCCTCGTCGGCTGCCGTGGCCCTGGCGGCGGCCGGTGAGGGGGTGGAATCGACGCTGGTGGCCGTGGCCGTCGCCGTGGCGCCGAGGGTCAGGGTCAGTGCGACGGCCAGGGTGGCTGTCCGTCTGCGACCGGTGCCGCCGCTGCCGCGTATTCGGAGCCGCATGATGTCTCCTGGATGTGGAGTTGTGGGGGTGTGGGCGCGCAGTACTGCCCGGGGGTCATCGTGAGGCTTTGGCATGACCGGGTCAAGGGTGCGCATGCGGCGGGCAAAGAGGGCGTGCCGAGCCCGGGGCGTCGACGTGTACAACTTCCGTAATGCTGCGCCCCATACGTCCCCAAGCGGGCGCATCCACGCTACGGGGTTATTGCGCGACCATGTCATGGCTATGACATCGCGTCGGACCTCTTGTCGACTGACGCCGTCTCAGCGAAGGTCTTTAGCAGGCGGTCCCCGGAACGACGCGGTCCGCTCCGCACACGAACATCCCGTATATACCCCCACGTTGCGCACGCACCCCAGCGCACCCGATGAGGAGGATCCCTCACGATGGCAGTGTTGCGTACCACCAAGACACGGATCGCCGCGGCGATCACGGCGGCAGCGGCGGCTGCGGCCATGACCGCCCTCGCCGTTCCCGCCCAGGCGGCCCCCGCCGTGGGTACGGTCGTCGGCGCCGATGCCAAGGACGCGGTGCAAGGCAGCTACATCGTCACACTCAAGAAGTCCGCCGGCCTCAAGTCCGCCTCGGCCGCGGGCCGGAGCGTGGTGTCCGAATACGGCGGTACCGTCAAGCGGACGTACACGGCGGCCCTCAACGGCTACGCGGCCGAGCTCTCGCCCGCGCAGGCGCGCAGACTCGCCGCCGACCCGGCCGTCGACAAGGTCTTCCAGGACCGCGAGGTCCACACGCTCGCCACCCAGACCAACCCGCCGTCCTGGGGCCTCGACCGGATCGACCAGGCGGCGCTGCCGCTGAACAACAGCTACACCTACCCGGACACCGCCGGTGAGGGCACCACCGTCTACGTCATCGACACCGGTGTCCGCATCACCCACCAGGACATCGCCGGACGGGCCTCGTACGGCTACGACGCCGTCGACAACGACAACACGGCGCAGGACGGCAACGGCCACGGCACTCACGTGGCCGCCAACGCCGCGGGCACGGCGTACGGTGTGGCGAAGAAGGCCAAGATCGTCGCCGTGCGCGTGCTCAACAACGCGGGTTCGGGCACCACGGCCCAGGTCGTGGCCGGAATCGACTGGGTCACCAACAACCACAGCGGTCCGTCGGTGGCGAACGTGTCGCTCGGCGGCGGCGCCAACGCCGCGATCGACACTGCCGTGCAGAACTCCATCAACAGCGGTGTGACGTACGCGATCGCCGCCGGTAATTCCGGAGCCAACGCCCAGAACTACTCGCCGGCCCGTGTCGCGGACGCCATCACCGTCGGCGCGACGACCAGCACCGACGCCCGCGCCAGCTACTCCAACTTCGGCGCGCGCGTGGACCTCTTCGCTCCGGGCAGCGCCATCACCAGTGCCTGGAACACCTCCGACACGGCCACCAGCAGCATCTCCGGCACGTCGATGGCCACACCGCATGTGGCCGGCGCCGCTGCCATCTACCTCGCCGGTCACCCCACCGCGACCCCGGCCCAGGTCGCCACGGCCCTGGTGAACGGCGCCACCAACGGAGTCGTGACCAACCCCGGTACCGGCTCGCCCAACAAGCTCCTGCGGATAGTCCCGTAACCCACCGGACAACCCACCGGAGTACCCACCGGACAACCCACCGGACGATCTGAGAGTGTGACGCCCGGCGCCGACCACATGGCGCCGGGCGTCACACCCGTTACGCCTGTCCGCCGCCGGCTCCGGCACCCCCGCCGAAGAGGTGGCCTAGGGGCAACTTCCAGGCGAATCCTGTCGGCAGGGCGTCGTTTGGATCCCGCCCGTGACGATCGTCTCAATAGGTTTCACCTGCCGCTCCACGGGCCGTATGCGCGGTCCGACAGGGACGGGCGGCAGGGGTGGGGCGTGGGGACATGAGATCTGCCGATGAGAGCGGAAGATTAAGGAGCGCCGCCGGTCTGCGCTGTCAGACCGACGTCGACACGGACGGCCGGTACCGATGGCGGGTGGTGGCGCAGAACGGGCGCGTGGTCGCGGTATCGGCCCTCGCCTTCGCCTCGTACGAGCGGTGCCGCGCCGCGTTCGAGGAGGTGTGCAGGCGGCACGCGGCCCTGACCGGAGGGGTCCAGCACACGGCGGAGGCCAACGGCTGGATGTGGATCGTCCGGGACGAGAGCGGACGCCGGACCATCGTGTCCGCCCGCTCCTACGAGCGGTACTCGACCTGCCGGGTCGCGTACACCCGATTCCGCGAGCTGCTAAGGGAGTTGGGGGAGAGCGGCGAGGTGCCATGGAGCGGCGGCTGACGCTCCGGCAGCAGGTCGCGTCGTAACGGCGGCCGGGGTCCCCGCACGGTACGCGCACACGTTCGTCACCCGAAGTTGCCTCTAGGAGGCTCCTCGTTCAGACGAAGGTGCCTGCGTGTCAACCGCGCCCCGTGAGCGTCATGGGTGTGCTGAGACGAACAGGGGAGCGAACTGCCGCCACCCAGCGGTCCGTTGGGCTCGCGGCCGGGAGACCGGCCGCCGCCGAAGGTCCGCGTGGGCTGTACGCCGACCCCGGGCTGCCCGACCGGATCTTCCGGGGCGTGGCCCGTGGCGGCGGCGGACTCGTCCTCGCCGTGATGCTGCTCGTGGGCGGCTTTCTGCTGTACCGCGCGTGGCAGGCGCTCGACCGGGCCGGGTGGTCCTTCCTCACCACCGCGGCCTGGGAGCCGGACGCGGGCCGCTTCGGCATCGCCGCCGTCATCGTCGGCACCGTACTGATCGCGCTGGTGGCGATCGTGGTGGCGGTGCCGCTGGCGGTGTGCGGGGCGCTCTACATCTCCGAGTACGCGCCGCCCGGGATGCGCGGGACGCTGATCAGTGTGGTCGACCTGATGGCGGCCGTGCCGAGCGTCGTCTACGGACTGTGGGGGCTGTTCTTCTTCGAGGGCGCCGTGCTGCCCACCGCCCGCTGGATCGCCACCTATCTCGGCTGGTTCCCGCCGCTCGGTGTCATCGGCGCCGATCCACGCGATCCGCTCGCCACCGAGACCGTCTACACCTCCTCGACCCTCATCGCGGGCATCGTGGTGGCGCTGATGGTCGCGCCGATCATCTGCTCGGTGATGCGCGAGGTGTTCACACAGGCGCCGGCCGGTGAGCGCGAGGGCGCCTACGCGCTCGGTGCCACCCGCTGGGGGATGATCCGCAGCGTCGTCCTGCCGTTCGGCAAGGGCGGCATGATCGGCGGCACCATGCTCGGGCTCGGCCGCGCCCTGGGCGAGACCATCGCCGTCTACCTGATCATCTCGCCGGTCTTCCAGATCCAGTGGCATGTCCTCCAGAGCGGCACCAGCTCCGTCTCCTCGCTGATCGCGCTGCGGTACGGGGAGGCCAGCCCGTTCGGGATGTCCGCGCTGATGGCGGCCGGCCTCGCGCTCTTCGTGATGACCCTCATCGTCAACTTCATCGCCTCGTCCATCGTCGCGCGCAGCCGCTCGGGCGCGGCGAGCGACGCGTAGGCCGTCTCCGATGGCCACGTCCGTTCCGATGCCCAAGCCCTCTCCGACACGCAAGCCCTCTCCGACGCCCAAGCCCTCTCCGATGTCCAGGCCCCGCACGCTCTCCCGACCCTGTCCTAAGGGGACCCGCCCGTCATGACCCTCGCACCCGAGTCGCCGCCGTCCGTCGCGGAGGAACGGCGTACCGTCCTGCCCGCGAGCCGGCCGCGGCCCGTGGAGCCGGCCGGGGAGCGGCGGCGCTCCCTGGCGCTGAGGCGCGCCACGGACACCTACGCGCTGCTGGGCTCCGGCGCCGCGGCCGTCAGCCTGACCGCGCTGCTCTTCGTATGGCTGCTGCCGTTCAACGGAGTGATCGGCTTCCTGGTCGTCGGATACGCGCTCTTCCTCGGCCTCTACGCGCTGCTGGTCTCCTTCGACGAGGACGGGCCCACCGTCCGGGACCGGCTCGCCGGGGTCGTCGTCCGCACGGTGGGCCTGGTCATGGTCGTCGCCCTGACGTTCGTGATCGTCTACACGCTGTGGGAAGGCCGCAAGGCGCTGCCGCATCTCAACTTCTTCACCGAGGACATGACGCTCGCGGGCCCGCTCGACCCGCTGAGCGCCGGCGGCATCCTGCACGCCATCGTCGGCACCCTGGAGCAGATCCTCATCGCGCTGGTCCTCACCGTGCCCGCCGGGCTGGTCTGCGCGGTCTTCCTCAATGAGGTGCCCGGCCGGTTCGCACGGTTCGTCCGTACCATCGTCGAGGCTATGACGGCGCTGCCGTCCATCGTGGCCGGTCTGTTCGTCTACGCGACCGCGATCCTCGCCCTGGGCATCGGAAAGTCGGGCCTCGCCGCGTCCCTGGCGCTCGGTGTGATGATGCTGCCGATCATCATCCGGGCCGCCGATGTGGTGATCCGGCTGGTGCCCGGTTCGCTGCGCGAGGCGTCGTACGCGCTGGGCACCTCGCGCTGGCGCACCGCCTGGCATATCGTGCTGCCCACCGCCCGCTCCGGGCTGACCACGTCGGTGATCCTCGGCACCGCGCGCGGGGTGGGGGAGACCTCCCCGGTGCTGCTGACCGCCGGGTTCACCGCGGAGATGAACGCCGATCCGTTCAACGGGCCACAGGTCTCGCTGCCGCTCGCCACCTTCGAGTTCGTCAAGTCGCCCGAACCGGCCATGATCGCCCGCGGGTTCGGCACCGCGGCGGCACTGATGGCACTGGTGCTGCTGCTGTTCGTCCTCGCCCGGCTCATCGGCGGGCGCGCGCCGGGCAAGCTGTCGCGCCGTCAGACACACCGCCGGGTGCTCGCCTCGCGCCGCGACGCCGAGCGCTTCGCGGGCCGCACGCGCCTCCGTGCCGATGCGCAGGGCCCCGCCGCTGCCGCCACCTCGCCCGCACCGACGTCCTCCGTATCCGCCGTCAAGCCCGACAGGAGTACCCCGTGAGACCCGCGACCGTCTCCCGACTGGCCATGGGGCTGGCCGCGCTGCTCTGCGCGCTGCTCGCCGCCGGCCCGCCGCCCGCCTGGGCGGTGACCTATCCGAAGATCAACGGCGCGGGCTCCACCTGGAGTTCCAACGCCCTGGACCAGTGGCGCCGCAATGTCGCCTCCAACTTCGGTATGACCGTCAACTTCGCGGCGACCGGTTCCTCCAACGGCCGTGAGCAGTTCAGGAACGGCTCCGTCGACTTCGGTGTCTCCGAGATCCCGTACGGCCTCAAGGAGGGCGGGGTCACCGATGCCCCGCCCCAGCGCGGCTACGCCTATATGCCGATCGTGGCAGGTGGTACGGCCTTCATGTACAACCTGAAGATCGGCGGCAAGCGGGTCACCAACCTGCGGCTCTCCGGCGAAGTCCTCGCCAAGATCTTCACTTCCAAGATCACCATGTGGAACGCGGCCGAGATCAGGGCCGACAATCCGGGCCTCACCCTCCCCGCCCGCCGGATCGTGCCGGTCGTACGCTCCGACGGCTCCGGTACGACGGCGCAGCTGACCACCTGGCTGTCCAAGCAGCACGCCTCGGCCTGGAACGACTACTGCGCCCGCGCGGGACGCACCACCCCCTGCGGTCTCACCTCGTACTTCCCGGTGGTGCCGGGCACCTCCACGATCGCCAAGCCCGGATCGCTCGGGGTCTCCGGTTATGTGAAGCAGAGCCAGGCCGAGGGCGCGATCACCTACGTCGAGTACTCATACGCCATCTCGACCGGTTTCCCGGTGGCGAAGATGCTCAACGCCTCACACTTCTATGTCGAGCCCACCGCGTCCAGCGTCGCCGTGGGGCTGCTCGGCGCGCGGATCAACCCGGACAAGAACTCCACGAACTATCTGACCCAGATCCTGGACGGTGTCTACGGCTCCAAGGACCCCAGGGCCTATCCGCTCTCCAGCTACAGCTACATGATCCTGCCGACCTCGCTGGCCGGCGAGCAGAACCCGATGACCAAGGAGAAGGGGCTCTCGCTGGGCACCTTCGCCAACTACTTCCTCTGCGACGGCCAGCAGATCGCCGAGGAGCTGGGGTACTCCCCGCTGCCGAAGAACCTCGTCCAGGCGGGCTTCGAGCAGGTACGGCGCATCCCGGGCGCGCCCACGGACAAGATCAATATCAACTCCTGCCGCAACCCGACCTTCTCCTCGGACGGGACCAACACCCTCGCCAAGAACGCCCCGCAGCCGAAGGCCTGCGATGCGAAGGGCCCGACCCAGTGCTCCGACGGTACGGCGGGCGCCAAGGGCCAGAAGACCCCGGTGAAGCCATCGGCGCAGGGCGCCAACGGCGGTTCGGGCAGCGGTGGTTCGGGAGGTACGGACGGATCCGGTGGTACGGGCGGCTCCTCCGCGGGCACCGGCGGATCCGGCGCCACGGGCGGTACCGGCGGGTCCACGGGCGGTGCCCCCGGCTCCCCGGAGTCGGCAGCCGCCGCGGCGGGCGCGTCCGGCGGTGTCATCGACCCCGACACGGGCGAGCTGATCAGCGGGGACGGCACCGGCGGCGGTGACTCGTCGGTGGTCGGGAATCCGGTCACCCTCGCCTCGGACGAGGCGACGGGGCTGCGCGGCGCGCTGATGGCGCTCTCCGCCCTGCTCCTCGTCGGTGTGGTCGTCGGCCCGCCGCTCACCGCACGCGCGCTCGCCGCGCGGGCCCGCCGCAGGGAGGGATCGGTATGAGCGGCCGTCAACTCCGGTCATGGGCCCAGGGATCCGGGGTTCCGAGACGGGTGACCGTCGGCGTCGGGGCGCTCCTCGCCGCCCTGCTCCTCGCGCTCGTACCGCTGCCGGGCACGGACCGGGCGCAGGCGGCGGACGCGGGGAGCGGTACGCGGGCCACGGACTCCGCGATGACGCTGACCGGCCGGAAGGGACCGTACGACGACTTCTCCGGTATCGAGGTGACCGTCCACCAGACGAGGAACCTGCGTGCGCAGGGGGTCGATGTGACCTGGAGGGGCCCCGCCGTGCCGCCGGTGGACGGCTACCGGAACTTCCTCCAGATCATGCAGTGCTGGGGGGACGACCCGGCCGGCCCCGACCGGGAGCAGTGCGAGTTCGGAGGAAACCGCGGTGGCACCCACTGGATGAGCCAGCGCACCCTGCCCCAGGGCACGGACCCGCTGGAGAAGGAGTACGCGGACTCCGGCGCGGACAACCCGTTCGTTCCGTTCCGGCCGCTGGCGGGCGAACCGACCGACTCGCCCGCCGACGCCACCTACTTCAGCAACAACGACACCAACGCCCAGCCGTGGCTGCGCACTCGCGCCGACGGCAGCGGCGAGGCGGTCTTCGAGGTGAAGACGGCGATCGAGGCCCCCTATCTGGGCTGCGGAGATGTCGGCGGCGCGGCCGGGGCTGGCAAGCCCCGGAAGTGCTGGCTGGTCGTCGTTCCGCGTGGCGAGCACGACCCGGACGGCTCGGTCAACGCCGCCGAGGGCGTGCACACCTCCCCGCTCAGCCAGTCCAACTGGGACCAACGGCTCGTCTTTTCCCTGGAGTTCGGCGCGGTCGGCAACACCTGCCCGGCGGACAAGGCGGAGCGGCGCGTGATCGGGTCCGAGCTGCTGACCGACGCCATCACGTCCTGGCAGGCCACGCTGTGCGCGGGCGCCGACGCGCGGTTCACCTTCAGCCAGGCCGGCGAGGACTACGCGCGCCGGCTCATCGGGAACCCCACCCCGACCTCGCCCGGGATGGGCGTCACCGTGGCCCCGATGGAGGACGGGACGGGCGTGGTGTACGCGCCGGTCGCGGTCAGCGCGCTCACGGTCGGCTTCTTCTGGGAGGACGGGCAGGCCGGCCAGGTGCGCGACCTGAGACTCAGCCCCCGGCTGCTGGCCAAACTGGTGACCGGCTCCTACCCGTTCGACATCCGGCAGGTCAGCTTCCAGAATCCCGTTCCGGACCATCTGAAGGGGAACGCGGAATCCATTGTCGTCGACCCGGAATTCAAGAAACTGAATCCCTACTTCGACCGCCCGACACAGCCCCAGCTGGGTCCCGGTGGAATACTCCTCCAGGCCGGGAATTCGGATGTGAACAGCCTGCTCTGGCGCTATCTCCAGTCGAACGCGGAGGCGCGCGACTTCCTGCGGGGCGAGCCGGATCCGTGGGGGATGAAGGTGAACCCCTTCTACCGGACGCTGGGTCTGGACACGGACGCCCCGCTCGACTTCCCGAAGGCCGACACGACCGAGACGCACGCCACGCTGCCCGACAACGGCGTCGAACGCACCATTGCGTACGGCCAACTGGAGAAGTCCCCGTACTCCAACGACATGCACGACGGCGCGCTCCGGGTCCGGCGCGGTGCGACCGGAGCCACGTTCCTCCCCGCGCTCGACCCCAACTCCCCGCAGGGCATCAAGCTGGTGGCCTCCGACAGCCTCCCCGGGACCCGCCAGGCGTACGGCATCGTCGACGCGGCGTCCGCCTCCCGCTACGAACTCGACATCGCCGCGCTCCCGAACGCCGACGGCGACTACGTACGGCCGACGGCCGACTCGATGCTGAAGGCCGTCGCCCGCATGCCGGACTCGCCCGTCGCGGGGGTGAAAGCGCCGAGCCCGGCCACCGCGAAGAGCGGCGCGTATCCGCTGACGGCGGTGGTCTACGCCATGGCCCCGGTCGACCAGCCCGTGGACGCGCGCCAGGACTACGCGCGACTGATCCGGTACGCGGCCGGCGCCGGACAGACCCAGGGCCTGACGCCGGGTGAGCTGCCGCCCGGATACGCGCCCATGACCAAGGCGCTGCGCGACCAGGCGCTCTCCGCCGCCGACCAGTTGGAACGCGGCAAGGTGGCCGACCCCGCCGCCACGCCGCCGGCCGATGGCGGATCGGCCGGCGGTACGGCGGCCGGCGGGGCCGTCGGCGGTGGTGACGCCGCCGGGGCCAGGGCCGGCGGCTCTGCCGGGGCCGGGGCCGGGGGAGCCACCGCCGGAGACGGGGCCGACGCGGGCTCCTCCGGGGCATCCGCCTCGCCGGGCGCGGGGGCGGGCGCCCCCGGCCCGTCGGCGAAGAGCGGACTCGCTTCCTCCGGCGGTCTGACCCCCGGCGAGGTACTGGGCATCGTCCGCTGGGTGCTGCTCGGCGTCCTGGTCGTCGGCGGAGTGGCCGCTTTGGCCGGTCCCGTACTGCTGCGGCTCTCCGTACGCAGGGCGGCGACGGCGGGGGGCGGTCCCGGATGAGCTAGCGAAAAGGCGTCCGGTCCAGGGGATCTCCCGGAGCGGCTCACCGCCCTCCGGGAATTCCCCATAACCATGGGTGAGTTCTCCAAGTGTCTCCTAGGAAATGCCCCCGTAACCTTATTATCCGGCGGAGTTGGTGGTCCCGGGCCGTGTGTATGAGGAAATCTTCACGGTGCCGGCCGACGGGTCGGCGGAACGAAATCCGGATTCTTCTTGACAGTCCATTCCTCGAAATCCGTATTCACGGAGGAGAACAGAAGTGAACGTCAAGTCCCGTGTTCGCCTGGGCGCCGTCGTCGGTGCTGCCGCACTCGGTGTGGGCCTGCTGGCCCCCGCAGCCACCGCCGACCCGGCGGTCGGTGAGTACCGCCAGCTCGCCGGCGTGGGCTCCGACACCACGCAGGACGTCCTCAACCGCCTCGGCGCGGTCATCCCGGACCCCGACGGCGTCCCGGACGGTCAGCTCATCGCGTCCTACAACGCGACGGGTACCGCCACCATCAAGACCCGCGCCACCGGCTGCACCATCAACCGGCCCAACGGCTCCTCGGCCGGCATCGACGCCCTGCGCAACGCGGTGCTCAACAACACCGGCTGCCTCGACTTCGCCCGCTCCTCCCGGGGTCCGGCGGACACGACGACCACCAAGCTGACCTGGATTCCGTTCGGCAAGGACGCGGTGACCATCGCGGTCCGCTCGGACAGCGCGCTCAACAGCAGCCTGGATCTCACCACGGCCCAGCTGCGTGACATCTACACCTGCGTCAAGACCACGCACAACGGCGTCGCCCTGACCCCGCTGCTGCCGCAGTCCGGCTCGGGCACGCGGTCCTTCTTCCTGGAGAAGATCGGGGTCACCGAGGCCCAGCTCGGCACCTGCGTCGACGGCACCGTCCAGGAGCACGACGGCACCGCGCTGGACAGCGCGGGCGACATCGCGCCGTACTCCGTGGCGCAGTACATCGCCCAGACCAACGGCGTGGTGACGGACCGTCATGGCGTCACCGTGCTGGGCAAGGTGAACGGCGTCGCGCCGCGCAACGCGGACGGCTCGCTCAACACCGCCTTCCCCTACAACCGTGACGTCTACAACGTCGTCCCGACCGCCAAGATCACCGGAACCACCGCCGACGCCAACGTCGTCAGCGCGTTCGTCGGCACCGCCTCCAAGGTCTGTGGCCAGACGCTGCAGATCCAGGCGTACGGCTTCGGCACCCTCGGCACCGCCTGCGGCGCCACCGCCCTGAAGGGCGAGCGCTGATCACCGTCCCTTCCCACCATGCCAAGGCCGGGCACCCTCCAGGTGCCCGGCCCCGCGGCGTATCCCGTCCCCGCCCCCGTCCTGTATTCCGCTGACACCGACATCGACATCGACATGAACACCCACCGCGACACCGACACCCTGTGGGGGATCCGACCATGACACGCCTCGCGCGAGCGAGATCACTCCCGGCGCTGCTGCTGTGCTGCGCCCTGCTCATGGGCGCGGCCGCCGCCGTGCTCGGCGCCGCGGCCACCGCGAGCGCGGCCGACCGGCTCGGCGATCTGACCCTCGGCCGTACCACCGGCAGCATCATGGACAACCCGCTCGTCCCACGGGTGACCACCGACACCGCGTGCCCGGAGGGGCAGGGCGGCGCCGTACGGCTCAATGTGCTCCACCCGAAGGACAGCACGCCGAGCCGCGTGGGCAACGCGACGACGGGACCGTACGACGCCGGGCCCATCGACACCGAGATGCCGGAGAACTTCCGCACCCTCTTCGACGCCCTCACCGAGTGGTACCCGGACGGCGCCCATGACGGTACGTACGAGCTGCGGCTGGACTGCGTCAACGTCCTCGACCCGAACACGCCCCCGGCCTTCTTCACCACGAACATCGTGGTCACGGGCGACACCTGGGCACTCGCCGCGGCCGAGACGACCAGTGTGGAGCTGACGGCCGCTCCGGAGAACCACCCCGCTCAGGGCAGTGAGGTGACGGTCACGGTGAAGGTGACCCCCGAGGCGGCGGCCGGTGAGGTGACTCTGACCTCCGAGCGCGTCGGTGCGGAGCCGGCCGCCCTCGGCACGAAGGCGGCCGAGAACGGCACCGCCGTGTTCACGACGACCGCGCTGCCCAAGGGCGTGCAGAACATCCGCGCGCAGTTCACCCCCACGGATCCTGACGCGTACGCCGGTTCGAGCAATGCCATCAACGGCTATACGGTCGACGAGCCCGGCACCCCGCCGGGTGGTACGCCGACACCCAGCGACTCCGGGCCGCCGACCGACGGGCCCAGCGTGCCCGCCGACCTCGATGTGGTGGACGCGGACGGCAACCTGCTCGAAGCGAACCCGAACCTGGAAGCCGGCCAGAAGGTGACGATCACCGCCCGCGGTTACGCCAAGGACGCGACCGTGAAGGTGACCCTCGCCGAGAGCGACGCGACGTTCGAGAACGCCACGGCGGACGCGGCCGGCACCGTCGAGGACTATCCGTTCACCGTCCCGGCGGAACTCGCGGACGGCGACCATGTACTGACACTCGCCGAGGACACGGAGGGCGGCCACAGCCTCGCCTTCGCCTTCACCACGGGCGAGTCGACGGAGCCCACCCCCGAGCCCAGCGACTCCACGGGCACGGACGGCGGCGCGGCGGCGGGCACCTCCGGTGGTGACACGGGCGGTGACTCCGGCGCGGCGGGCCGTGGCGGTGCGAGCGGCGGCAGCGGTGGAGGCGGTTCCCTCGCCTCGACGGGCACCGGCGTCGCCTCGATCGCCCTGGCCTCCCTCGCGTTGTGCTTCGTGGGCGCCGCGTTCGTGGTCGGCGCGCGCCGCAGGGGGCTGCTGACCTTCGCCACACCTTCGGGCACGGCGGGCGACTGACGCGGGACGGGTCCGGGGCTGTCGGCTTCCGGGGGCAGGCCGTGCGTCTGCCCCCGGGCCCCCGGGCAGGCCGTGCGTCTGCCCCAGGGCCCCGCGCTCGTCCCCGTACGCGATCCTCGCCCCCGTACCCGAGCCGGTCTCCGGATCCCCTCACCCCCCCCGCCACTCCCACTCACATCCGCCGACCCCGTCAGCGAGGAGCGCAGCCACCGTGGCCGTTCTGACACCGCCGCCGTCCGCCCCCGCCCCGCCGGACGCCCCCTCACCGCCCACCGGACCCGAGGAGACGGCGGAGCACAAGGAGCCCGGGGGGCGGCGGGGAGCCCAGCGGGCCCCCGCCCGCCCGGGTCTCGCGATGGCCGGGGCCGCGCTCTGCGTACTCGCCGCCGTACTGCTCGGTTTCGCCGCGAACCTCACCGTCGTCGGACATCTCCAGCACGCGCGTGACCAGCAGGTCGCCTACGACGAGCTGCGCAAGCAACTCGCCGAGGGCACCGCCCCGGTGGGCCCGCTCGACAACGACGGCGAGGAACTGGCCCTGGGAGCCCCCGTCGCGCTGCTGGACATCCCCGCCCTCGGTGTCCACGAGGTCGTCGGCGAGGGCACCACCTCCGGCGTGCTGATGTCCGGCCCCGGACACCGCCGTGACACCGCACTGCCCGGCCAGCCGGGCACCACCGTGATCATGGGCAGGCAGTGGGGGTACGGAAGCCCGTTCTCCCGCCTCGACCGGATCCCCGACAACGCCACGATCACCCTGATGACGGGCCAGGGCAAGGCGCAGTACCGGGTCACCGGCATCCGGCGCGCGGGGGACGCGCTGCCAGGCCCTAGCGGGGGACGGAACCAGGGCCGGCTCACCCTCATCACCGCCACCGGCGCCCCGTACACCCCCTCGGGTGTGCTGCGCGTGGACGCCGAACTGACCACGCCCGTACAGCCCGGCCCACCGCGCGAGCGCCGCGCCGGGTGGATCGGCGCCGCCGAGGAAGCGCTCAAGGGCGACGGCGCCGCCTGGCTCGCCGTCTTCCTCTGGACCCAGGCGCTCTTCCTCGCCGCACTCCTCGCCGCCTGGACCCACCGGGTGTGGGGGCGCTGGCAGACCTGGATCTGCGCCGTGCCCGTCCTGGCCGTACTGGGCCTCGCCGTCTCCGGTGCCGCCACCCGCCTCCTGCCGAACCTGCTCTGACAGAAAGGGAGTTGCCCGATCATGACGGTGACACCGCCCCAACTCGCCGACACCCTGGTCCAGCCCGTGGCGGGCGCTGACACCGCCGCCACACTGCGGGCCGACAGCGTCTCCGCGTGGTTCGGTGACCACAAGGTGCTCGACCGGGTCTCGCTGACCATGCCCGCGCACGAGGTCACCGCGCTGATCGGCCCCTCGGGCTGCGGCAAGTCGACCTTCCTGCGCACCCTCAACCGTATGCACGAACTGATCCCGACCGCCGCCCTCGCCGGACGCGTGCTGCTCGACGGGGGAGACATCTACGACCGCGGACGGCGCATCACCCAGGCCCGCCGGCAGATCGGCATGGTCTTCCAGAAGCCCAACCCATTTCCCGCCATGTCGCTGTACGACAACGTTCTGGCCGGGCTGAAGCTCAATGGCATCAAGGCGGGACGCGACAGCAAGGACGATCTCGTCGAGGAGTGCCTCACCAAGGCCGGGCTCTGGCGCGAGGTCAAGGACAGGCTGCGCCAGCCGGGCGGCGCGCTCTCCGGCGGCCAGCAGCAGCGGCTGTGCATCGCGCGGTCGCTGGCGGTACGGCCGAGGGTGCTGCTGATGGACGAGCCGTGCTCGGCGCTCGACCCGACCTCGACGCGGCGCATCGAGGAGACGATCGCCGAACTGAAGACGGAGGTGACGATCGTCATCGTCACCCACAATATGCAGCAGGCCGCGCGGGTCTCCGGCTCCTGTGCCTTCTTCCTCGCCGAGCAGGGGACACCCGGCGTGATCGTCGAACACGGCGACACGGACGCGATGTTCCACGCGCCCCAGGACAGCAGGACCGCCGACTATGTCAACGGCCGGTTCGGCTGAGCCGGAAGTTCTCATCTGGCCGAGAGTTGATCCACTTCCGGTCTTTCCCGGTCCGGGCCATGGCAAGGTGTGAGCCCACCGCGAGCCCACCGCACTGGAGGCCGAGCATGACGTTTGAGATCGTGACCGCGAACTCCCACTACATCGAACAGCTCGGCACATGGGCCGACGAGGAGGGCTGGAATCCCGGTACGTCCGACAGACATTCCTTCTTCCCGACCGATCCGGGCGGCTTTATCTTCGGACGCCTGAATGGTGAGGCCGTCGCGTCCGTTTCCGCCGTCCGCTACGGCACCGATTTCGGATTCATCGGTTTCTACATCGCCCGTCCCGCCGTGCGCGGACAGGGATACGGAATTCAGGTCTGGCGGGCGGCCATGGCGCGGCTGGCCGGGCGGAACGTAGGGCTCGACGGGGTGATCGACCAGCAGGAGAACTACCGTAAGTCCGGCTTCCGCAAGGCCTGGAACAATGTCCGCTACGAAGGCGTGCCGGCGGCCACCGGTATCGCGGCCACCGGAATTCCGGACGGCGTCACGCTGGTCGACGCCCGCCAGATCTCCTTCGACCAACTCGCCGCCTACGACCGGCGGTTCTTCCCCGCCGAGCGCGACGCCTTCCTCGCCTCATGGATCGGGCTGCCCGACCGTACGAGCCTCGCGGCCGTGCGGGACGGCGAACTGCGCGGCTTCGCGGCGATCCGTCCCTGTAGCGGCGCCTCGCGCATCGGGCCGCTGTACGCCTCGTCCCCGGACATCGCCGCCGCGCTGCTGAGCGGACTGGCCGCGACCGTCCCCGGGGCGCCCGTGGCGATCGACATCCCGGATATCAACGCGCCGTCCGTACGGCTCGCGGAAGATCTCGGACTGACGCCTTCCTTCGAGGCCGCGCGTATGTACACAGGCCCCGTCCCGGAAATGGATCTCCCGGGGCTGTACGCCGTCACCAGTCTTGAGCTCGGGTAATTCCCGGGCACTGGCATCGGCGCCGGACCAGGATTAGATTGGTTGAGGTCAAGCAAGTAAATCCGTCGATCACGGGCGACGGGAGTGTGATGTGCAGTGCGCTGGACAGTCGCGAAACCGGTCAATCCACGGGCCGGCACCGATCCTGAGCCGGGGCCGCACTACAAGTGGATCGCCCTGTCCAACACCACGCTGGGCGTACTGATCGCGACGATCAATATGTCGATCATGCTGATCGCGCTGCCCGATATCTTCCGCGGGATCGGCGTGGATCCGCTCCAGCCCGGCAACACCAGTCTGCTGCTGTGGCTGATCATGAGCTATCTGGTGGTCACCGCCGTGCTGGTGGTCAGCTTCGGCCGGCTCGGCGACATGTACGGCCGGGTCCGTATGTACAACCTGGGGTTCGCGGTCTTCACCGTGTTCTCCGTGCTGCTCTCGGTGACCTGGATGCACGGCACGGCGGGCGCCCTGTGGCTGATCGGGATGCGTGTCCTCCAGGGCGTCGGCGGCGCGATGCTGATGGCGAACTCCAACGCCATCCTCACCGACGCCTTCCCCGCCCATCAGCGCGGGCTCGCCCTGGGGCTGAACCAGGTGGCGGGCATCGCCGGATCCTTCGTCGGACTGGTCCTCGGCGGACTGCTCGGCCCCGTCAACTGGCATCTGGTGTTCCTGGTGTCCGTACCGTTCGGCCTGTTCGGCACCGTATGGGCGTATCTCAAACTGCGCGACACCGGCATTCGCGCCCCGGCCCGGCTGGACTGGTGGGGCAATCTCACCTTCGCCATCGGTCTGATCGCCGTCCTGTCCGGCATCACCTACGGAATCCAGCCCTACGGCGGCCACACCATGGGCTGGTCCAACCCCTGGGTGATCGCCGCGATCGCCGGGGGACTGGCGATGCTGGTGGTGTTCTGCGTGGTGGAGACGAAGGTCGCCGAGCCGATGTTCCACCTGGCGCTGTTCCGTATCCGCGCGTTCACCGCGGGGAACGTGGCGAATCTGCTCGCCTCGCTGGGACGCGGCGGCCTGATGTTCATCCTGATCATCTGGCTCCAGGGGATCTGGCTGCCCCGGCACGGCTACAGCTTCGAGCAGACCCCGCTCTGGGCGGGCATCTACATGCTTCCCCTCACCATCGGGTTCCTGATCGCGGGCCCCTTCTCCGGCTGGGCCTCGGACCGGTTCGGGGCCCGTACCTTCGCCACCGGGGGCATGCTGCTGGCCGCGGGCACGTTCGTGGCGCTCAAGGAACTCCCGGTCGACTTCGGCTATCCGATGTTCGCCCTGATCCTGCTGCTGAACGGGCTCGCCATGGGGCTGTTCGCGTCGCCCAACCGGGCGGCCATCATGAACAGCCTGCCGCCCGACCAGCGCGGGGTGGGCGCCGGGATCAGCACCACCTTCCAGAACTCCGCCACCGTGCTCTCCATCGGCATCTTCTTCTCCCTGATGATCGCGGGCCTCGCCGGGGCGCTGCCCGGGGCTCTCTCCCATGGCCTGACCGCCCAGGGCGTGCCAGCCGCCGACGCGGCCAGGGTCGCCGCGCTGCCGCCGGTCGGCGTGCTGTTCGCCTCACTCCTCGGATACAACCCGGTGCAGACGCTGCTCGGGCCGCAGGTGCTGGCCCAGCTGCCCGCCGGGCACGCCGACTATCTGACGGGGCGCGCCTTCTTCCCGGCGCTCATCTCCCCGGCGTTCTCCGACGGCCTCTCCGTCGCCTTCGACTTCGCGATCGCCGCCTGTCTGGTCGCGGCCGTCGCCTCGCTGCTCCGGGGCGGACGCTATGTCCACGGGGACGGGGACCGGCCCCTGGCGGTGGCGCCCGCGGTGGCTCCTGCGGTGGCTCCCGCCGCTGCGGGACGGCACCGGGATGCCTCGGCCGCGCCGGCCCCCGCGCCACTGACGTCCCCCGGACCCGCCGCCCAACCGTCCGCGCAACCGTCTGCGAAGGTGTCCCCGCAGCCGTACGCGCGGCCGTCGCCCGCACCCCCGCCGCCGCCCCCGTCCGAGGGGTCACCATGACCGCGCCCACCCCCGGCCCCGACCACGCCGCGACCGCCACGACTGCTGAGAACGCCGAGATCGCCGAGATCGCGGGCCGGCTCCGGCTGGCGATCCAGCACCTTCTTCCCGTACTGCGGGCCCGGCGCGCCCCCGGCGACCTCACCCCCAGCCGGCAGGCCGCCCTGGCCGCGCTCGCCGCTCATGGCCCGCTGCGCATCAGCGAGCTCGCGGCACGCATGGGTATCGCCCTGTCCACCACCTCCCGCATGGTGGATCTGCTCGACAGCACCGGCTGGATCGCGCGCCGGCCCGATCCGCAGGACCAGCGCGCCAGCCTGGTGGCCCTCAGCCGTACGGGCAGGGCCGTGCTGGATGCCAGGCGCCACGAGACCGCCGCCCGCCTCGCCGAGCAGATCAGCCTGCTCACGGCAGAGGAACAGCGCGCCCTGTACGCCGCGCTGCCCGCGCTGGAGGCACTGTCCGAGCGCGCCTCGACGTACCCCGGCGAACTGCCCCGGGGGATCTGAGACATCGTGGAACCCCGGGGCGGAACCCGTGCGGTCGTGGCGCGCTCGGACAGTGTCCAGGCCGTGCGGAGGGATCAGACGTTGGGGACCTTGAGCTTGTCCCAGCTCGTCTTGCCCGGCACACCGTCGGCGTCGCTTCCCGAGTAGCCGAGCTTGCGCTGCCAGGCCGCGTACGACTTGCGGTCGGCCTCGGTCCATTCCGGCCCCGGGCCCACCTCGTACCGTCCGCACCCCTCCGCCACCAGCCGTTTGCCCATCGCCGTGATCACGGCGCTGCGCCGGCCGACCGCGAAGAAGGCGGCTCCGGGGAACGGTTCGTATGTCGCCGGAGGTTTCGGCGGCGGCGTCGAGGGACCGTCCGGCTTGCCGCCGAGCCGGTCCCCTATCCGCTTGCGCATCGAGTCCATCGTGAAGCCGCGCGGATCGACCTTCCCCGGCTGCCACTCCTTATGACCGATCACCGAGCGCTGCGTCCAGCCGTGCGCCCGGCAGATGGCCGCCGCGGCCTTCTCTATCGCCTCCAACTGGGCGGCCGGCCAAGGGTCCTTGCCGTCGCCCAGATTGACGCACTCGAAGCCGTAGAAGTAGCGGTTGCCGTCGGTGTTGGCCTCGTTGTCGGCGGGCAGCGCCGACTCGTTGATCACCGCGCGCAGGACATCGTCGTCGCCGAGTCCGGCGTGGTTGGCCCGGCCGTTGCCGACCAGATGGACCGTGCCGTCCTTGGCGATCACACCGTGGCACAGCGGGCCCGGCAGGCTCGAATGGCCGTTGTAGCAGAGCTCCACGGAGCTCTGCGTACCCGACGTCACGGTGTGATGGATCATCACTCCGTGCAGCGGTCCCCACGGACCCTTGTGGTTGCGGTTGTGCGTGCGCCAGCTCCGGTGCTCGACGACGCGCAGACCTTCGTTACGGAGGACTTGCAGCAGTTTGGCGGCGGTCAGGGGCGTTGCCATCGTGGTGCTCCTTCACATCATGCTGACGCTGACAGCACGTCAGTTCTCGGTCTGTCCCTCGCTGTTCTGTTCCGGCGCGGGCTCCGCGGTGTCGTCCGCCGCGGCCCGTTCGGCGGCGACGGTCTCTTCCTCGGCCGCCGTCTCCGCCGCCAGTGCCGCCGCGTCCGCCGCGGGGATCGCGGTGGCCAGCGGGGCGAACGCCAGTCGCAGATCGACGGCGGACCCTTCGCCGACCACCCATGCGAGCGGAGCGTAGTGGACCTGGATCCCGCTCGGGGCGCGAAGCAGCGGCCTGCGGGCCGCGTCCGTCGGCCATTCGACATCGCCGGTGGAGGTACGCGCGGGAACGGTCCAGAAGTCACCGGAGCGATAGGTCTTCCCCGGCTCGAAGTAGACGAGGACGCCGTCCTCCAGCGGCAGCCAGCCGCCCTCCTCGATGCGCAGCGCGCCGTCGCGCGGCTTCGCGGCGCCCCGCTTCTGCCGTCCCGACGGTCCCGCGCCACTCATGTGGTGCGAGCCGGGCCGGTGGTCCCAGCGGCGCAGGAACGGGTGCAGTTCGGGCCGGCGGCCCACCGACGGGTCCGGCTCGGCGGAGAGCCGTACGCGCCGTCCCGGCAGGTCGACCTCCTCCACCCTGAGCAGCGGCAGCGGTTCGCCCCTGCTCAGATACGCGGTGTCGGCGAACTCGACCTGGTCGCCGACGTTCAGGTCGAGTTTGTCGTCACTGCCGAGCGAGGCCAGCTCCACCCACGTACCGTCGAGCCCGTCGACCGGGAAGGTCACCGAACCGTTCTCCCTGGACCACTTGAACGTCGCGTCCTTCGCCGCGCCGCCCTGGTGGATCTCCACCCGGTACATCTGGTTCTCCGGCCCCCGGTACCGCGCGTCCGGCCTCACCAGGCACGGGTCCTCGTCCGCGTGCTCCGGCCGCCGGGCGCGCGCCGCCATCCGCGCCGTCGGCGCCTGCGCCGCCGCCCATGCGGTGAACGCCGCGCGGGCCTGCGCCTGTGGCGTTCCGTCCGCCGGATCCAGCTCCAGCCGCTCGCCGGGCAGCGGCAGCAGCTGCCAGACGACCTTCAGCCTGGCCGCCGTGTCGGGCATCGCGGAGCCCAGCGCGACCTCCCGCAGCAGCGGGTCCTCGGCCGCCGTGACCGACCGTTCCCACACCTTCAGATAGGCCAGATAGGGGTAGTGGGTGGGCAGCCGGTCGCCGGGCCGCTCCGGGTCGCGGTACGCGTCGGGCTGGTCCCAGTACGTCCAGGTGGCCCGCTGTTCCGGCGCAGCCGGAGCGTCCTGGTCACCGTCCTCGGCCGGGGCCGCGTCGTCCTCGACCGGTACCCCGGGCGCCGGACGTGTCGCGTCCACCAGGATGCCGTCCACGTAGTAACGGCCGCCCGCGATGGTCAGATCGTCCAGCTCCCGGCCGCCGCCCACGAAATCCAGCGCGAATCCGGTGGCACCGCGCGGACCGCCGTGCCGTCCGATCAGATCGGCGGCGAGGGTACGGGCCTGGTGCAGCTGGATCGCGGCCTGCTCATTGGCGTCCGCGTCGAGCTGGACGCGGCCCTGCTGGGCGATCACCGCCGAGTAGTGCCGGTCGGGCCGGAAGGTGTTGCGGGAGATGTCTGCGTGCATGGGAAGGGGTCCCCCTCGGAAGTTCGGCATTCGGTCGCGCGGGCTACGGAGTTACGGCGTCGGGCGTGAGGCGGCGCACACGGCGGAGGAAGGCTCGGGTCTCAGGTCACGGTGACGATCCCCGCGTCGGTGCCGGCCGGGGTGTATTCGGCGAGCCGCGCGCGCAGACTGTCCAGGCGCTGCGGCTGGTAGAGATCGTGGAAGGCGCCCATCTCGGAGCCGTCCTCGGCGCCCCGCTCGATCTCCTCGGCGCACCCGGCCGCCAACTGCCCGTACGCGGGCGTCCCGTACCGCTCACCGGTGAACAACGGCCGTACCCGCGCCGCCTCTTCGGCGCCCACCAGGTCCGGCTGGCAGCGATGACGGCGCGGGGTGCGCGAGCCCGGCGGTACGTACGAGAACCGCACGCATCCGACGCCCCGCCTGGCCACCCGCAGCGCCCCCGTGAAGACGGAGTTCTCGGCGATCTCCACCGCGTGGGTGTGGATCTCCCCGATGACGGTGGTGCGGTGCGCGTGCAGCACGGCGTGGGCGTGCCGGCAGTCCGGGGCGGACAGGGCGGCCCGGTCGTGACCGGTGGCGTCGAGGACGCTGTCGCGGATGTGGAGGGGCAGCGGATCGTGCCCCACCTCATCACCGATCACCTCGATGGTGCCGAGGACACACCGCTCGATCTCCACGCACGCGGTGGTCCTGTCCAGCACGAGACTCGGTTCCTCGGGGGAGTGCGGATCGCAGTGCGGCTCCAGCGACCAGCCGGGTACGAGCGTGCAGTGCCGCAGCACCACCGCGCCCATGGGACCGGCGACATGGAGCCCGCGCCCGGTGATCAGCAGACCGTCCAGCACGATCCGGGGAGCCTCGCCCGCGCCCTCGCCGTCCTCGTCCCGCGCCCGGATATTGAGCGCGTCGGGCCGGTTGCTGTACCAGTCGAGCAGCCGGATCACCGGCCGGGTGCCCTCGGCAGCCCGCACCTCCAGCCGGTCGCCCGGGTCCAGATCGAAATCCAGCTGCTCCTGATAGGCGCCGCTGTGCGTGATCTCGATCAGCCCGTCGGGCCCGCAGTGCCCGGCCCGCCGGTCCGCGCGCCACTGCCCGTACGCGTCCATGATCCGCTGGTACCGCTGGCCGGGGCCGACCCGGTAGACCGCGGCGGACACCGGCGTCTCCCGGTCGCGCGGGTACTCACCGCCGCCCGTGTCGTCCGGGAACGCGTAGTGGTACGTGACCCAGACGCCCTGGCGCGGCGCGGAGCGCGAGCCGAAGGCGATCCGGCCCAGCTCCGGATCGACGGCGACCTGCCCGCGCTTGGGCCGGTAGCGCCAGTCCGTCAGATCCGCCACCACGAGATCCGCCGGCGCCACCGGCTCGTCCTGGCCGTCGCGCCAGACCGTGAAGCTCCTGCCGGGACCGTAGTAGTCCGCGAGCCGGTCGGCGAGCTGCCTGCGGCGGATGTACGCGGGGACGTTGTCGATGGTCGCGACATGGGTGGCCGACGGCTCCGGCACCGGCCTGGTCACCAGCGGGGTGTCATTGCCCAGGATCGAGAACGTGTAGAGGTTACGGGCCCGGTCGACGCAGTACGCGGGCGCCTTGGTCAGGCGGTACGGCTTCAGCCGCCACACGAACAGGCCCACCCCCGCCGGGGACTGGCCGCCCCGCGTACGCGCCGAAGCGGCCCGCCGTACGTCCACCGACCGCGCGACCGCGCCGAACGGCCCGCCCGCCAGGTCCAGCGCCGCGCCCTCCCGTACGTCCACGAGCCGGCCGCGCTCCAGCCGGCGCGCGTTCACCGCCGCTGTCCCGGAGCCGTACAGCTTGACCGGCTGCTGATGCGCGAGGAGCCGGGAGAACTCCACCGCACGCGCGGGCCACCCCGCCACGTCCTCGGCCAGCTCCTCCAACAGGGCCAGTGTGCCCTTGCGCCGCCGGTTGGCGACGGTCGCGGCCACATCGCGGCGCGGTGCCAGGGCCTCGGCGAGCCGGTCGCGCGCCTCCTGGGCGCCCCCGCCGCTCTCCAGGCCCTTGGCGAGCACCCGCTCATAGCCGGGCAGTGGGGTGTAGCCGACCAGATCGCCGAGATACGGCAGCACCCAGGGCGCCGCGGTCTCCACGAACCAGTCCTCATAGCTCTGTTCGACCCCGTCGCGGACCCGGTCGACCTGCTCGGCGAGCACCGCGAGCAGCGCGCGCAGCGGCTCCCCGCCCTCGGCGTCGCGCAGCCGGTGCCACTGCGGGAGCAGCTCCGCGAGCCCGTCCGGTTCCCTGCTCATGCGGTGACCTCCGTCAGAATCAGCGTGTCCGCGACATGCGGTGACAACAGGGCGAACCGGGCCGGCCTGATGCCCCGGAAGACACACACCGCCCGGCCCTTCGGCAGCCGCCGGGTATCGGTGATGTCCGGGTTCAGCCGCAGCAGTTCGGCCAGCGGGATGCCGTACCGGCCGGCGATCCGGGTGAGCGTCTCGCCGTCCTGCTCGGTGACCACGCGCACGTCCTCGTCGTACGTGCCGAGCCGCGCCGGGACCGACGGGCGCGGCCGGTCCAACTGCCCCGCGAGCGCGCTCAGTTCCTCCGGGGTGACGGACGCGGGCACGCCGGTGAAGACATCGACGTCCACATAGTCCACACCGGGCACCCGGTGAGCCGTCGCCAGCACCTCCGACAGCCGGGCGGGCTGTCCCAACTCCCTTCGCCCGCTGCCGAATTCGATCAGCAGCGCCTGGCGCAGCCGGGGTTCGACCACACTCCAGGTGTGATCGCGGGCCACCTTCACCCGCGCCGCGAGCAGCAGCAGCACCAGCTCGCGTACGTCCACCCGGACGGGCAGCCGGGAGTCGCCGTACCGGGCGAGCGACGACCGCAGGGCGCGCAGCACCTCGGAGTCCTCGGCGATCGCGATGTCATCGACCCCGGCGACCGTCAGATGCAGCACCCGCCGCCGCCCGTCGAAGATCTCGCGCGCCGCGGCCCGGCCGATGCCCGCCCGGGAGCGGGCGAAGTCCTCGTAGTCCTTGAGGGACACGAGCCGGTCCAGCGCGGAGACCGCGAGCGGGATCGTGCGCCGGGTCAGACCGGGACCGTCGGCGTCCGCGCCGCCCGTGGCGGGCTGCGGATTGGTGACGGCCGTGACACCCAGCGGGCGGGTGACGGTCTGGGTGACGCGGTCCGCCGGGAGGTTGGCGGCGCTGCCGGTGCCGAAGCGGTACCGGGCGCGGACGTTCTCGTGCCCGGACGGCAGCCGGGCGCCGACCACCCCGTCGCCGAAGGTCACGGTCGTCCGCCCGTCCGCGGCCGTGCCGGTGACATACACCCGCTCGCGCGGGCCGCGTCCGGCCAGGCTGTCCACCGCGTGCCAGAGCAGACCGTCGACCCGTACCTCCAGGGTGGGCGTGGCGCCCAGCGGATTGTCGGCGGGCAGCCAGGTCAGCGGTGACTGCCAGAGGGCGAACGTCTGGTTGACCCGGTCCGCGTCACCGCTGCCGATCGGCTCGTCGCGGCTCTCGCCGTGCGACGCGGGCACCACATTGCCCTGGACGCGCACGGTGTCACGGCGGTAGCGACAGGCCAGGTCGGTGGTGAGCGTCAGCTTCGTATGGACATGGTCACCGGGCAGGTGGGGGTCCAGTGTCTGCTCCACCGCCGCGATCACCACCAGTTCGGTGCCGCGCACCCCTGCCGTGTGCGGGATGTCGGTGCGCTCGCCCGACACCATCAGATGACGTCCCGGCCGCAACCCGTCGTAGAGTTCGGCCAGTTCGAGTTCATTGCCGTGGACGTCCTCACCGAGCGGTTCGTCGGCGAGCCGCAGCGCCTCACCGCCCGCGTGCACGGTGGTGTCACGGATCGTCGAGAGCAGGACGTCGTGCTCGTCCAGCCAGGCATCGGCGAGCGTCAGTTCCGTGCCCCGGCCCGTGATGCCGTAGTTGGTGTACACGGCGGTGCGCACGGCGGTCACGCGGGTGGTGAGGAACGCGAGCTTCTTGTCCCCCGGGATCCCGTCGGGCCCCTCGGCGCCCTTGCGGGGCCGCTCGACCGCGACCCAGCTGCCGACCGTGATGCCGTCCTGGACGGAATCCAGCGGCAGCACCTGGCGGTTGGCCTGCTCGGGCACGGTCGCGAGACCGATCTCGACATTCGCCGGCTCGCTGCCGGCGGTGTACCGCACGGTCAGCTCAAGCTCGCCGTGGGTGACCTGCTTGTGCTCGCCGGGAGCGAGCCACCACTCCTGGGCCTCGCCGTTGTGCACGGCGACATGGACCCGCCCGTCCTCGCCGGGACGGGAGACGAAGAGCGTCCGCTCGGGGAGACCGGGCAGCAACTGGGCCGTCACGCCGGGCTCCTGGGAGTCGGCCGGGCGCCGGGAGAGCCAGCTCAGATCGCGGTCCTGGGCGGTACGGGTCACCAGCGAGACCCGGCCGGGCGCCAGATCGAAGGTGATCTCGGCGGGCAGATTCTCCGACCGCTGTACGGACGAGCCGGTCTCCGTGTGCTGGAACTCGGCGCGTACCGGCACCCGGCCCGCGGTGTCGTACACGATCCGCATGGTGGTGAGGGACGAGCCGCCCAGCGGCCAGTCGGTCTGCCGGATGACCCGCCCGCGTTCGTCCTGGACGGGCTTGAGCGGTGCCGTCGCCCCGAAGGGAGCGGCGGTCACCCGCATCGCCTGGAGCTCGCGCAGCAGCGCCGGCACGGCCGGGGCGGCGTTGCGCCACGCCGTGTACATCCCGTCCGCGACCCGCGGATCGAGAGCGGACAGCAGCCGCGCGCCGAGGTCGGAGCCCGGCGCGAGGAGCCGCGCCGGGTCGTGCGCGAGCGCGCGGGCTCCCGACGGGGGTTTCACAACGCGGGTGCGCAGCGCGGGCAGTACGGTGCCGAGCGCCCGCAGGGCCGCGGAGTCCGCCGCCCCGGCGTGCGCGGAGGAGTCCACGGTGGCGTTCACGGGCGTGTTCACGGGGGCAGGCGGCACGGGCTGGGAGGGCTCCAACTCGGCGGCCCGTTCCATCAGTTCGCCGACCACGGCCTCCAACCGCTCGAACCAGGCCGCCACTTCCTCGTACGGAGCCGCCACGGCCTGCGCCTCGGCGAGCCGCTCATGCGGATCCGCGAGCCGCCGGGCGAACGCCGCCGGGGAGGTGATGCCGTCCAGATCGTCGCGCAGGGGCGCCAGCACCTGAACGTCGAAGTCCTCGATGATCAGGCTGACAGGTCGCGGGTTGGGGTTGTCGGGGGTGGGATCGCCCTCCTCGGCCTCCCGCCCGTCCTTGGTGATCCACTCGCGCAGCTCCGCCACCAGTTCGGCGAGCGACGGCGGCGCGGACTGCGGCAGACCGAGCGCCGTCACCTCGTCGTCCCGGTCGATCCGGACCCGCGTGACCGGCAGCAGCAGCCGCTGCCCGGCCGTCTCCCCGTCCGCGCCGAAGACGAACAGCAGTCTGTCCCCGGTCTGGAGCGAGGCGGCCGTCCCGGAGATCTGGATCTCGGAGCGCTCGCGCAGATCGTCCGGGGTGAGCAGGGCGGGCCGGCGCCGGCGTACCGCCAGCTCGTTCCAGGCCCAGCGGGCCGTCAGATCCTCGCTGGTCTCGAACGTCCGCGACGCCTCGTCGGCCGAGGCGGGCACGCTGTTGCTGCGCGCGCCGCGCGGGATCAGCACCGGCAGGTCCTCGGCGCGCGGATCGCGGTCCAGGGTGTACGCGAGATGGGTGTCGGCGGCGATGCCCGGCCGGGGCCGGTGCCCGACCAGCCGCCCCAGCAGGGCCAGCGAACGGTACTCACGGGCCGTACGGAGATACCCCTCCTCGGCGATCCGCTCGGAGTGGAACGTGAGCAGGTCGCCGACGACCGCCCAGGAGTCCAGCAGTCCGATCGCCGGATCGTCCGGGGTACGGACGGTCAGTCCGCGCAGCGCGGGGTAGGCGGGGGAGGCGAGCCGGTCGAGCATGGCCGCGAGGAACGAGCCGTACTCACCGACCCGGTAGTCGAGGGCCGTCCGGCCCGGCGGGTTGTACAGCGGGCGGGGCGCGTGGCGCTCGTCGTGCCCACCGCAGCCGCACCCGCACCCGCGGCCTCCGCGGTCGTGGCTCCTGGAGTCGTTGCCGCTGGTGGCGTTCATCGCGTACCTCCGCCCAGCTCGATCGAGAGCCGGCCGTTCTCGGGCCGGTCGGGGTCGTTGTCGCAGCGCGCGATCTCCAGCGGGCCGAGCCGCAGCACGCCTGCCTCCAGCGCGGTGTCGTCCGTGTCGGTGTGACCGGCGGGGGCCTCGTGGAACAGCCGGTTCAGCCGGGTGACGGTGACGCTCTCCACGCCCTGTACGGCCGCCGCCGTGGCCACCAGCTTGCTCAGCCGCACCGGTTCGCCGAAGGTCAGCGCGTCGGGGTGGAAGAATCCGAGCCGGCCGCCCGACAGCCGTCGGCTGCCCAGCAGCCGGTACAGCTCGGCCAGGATCTGCCCGTGCTGGTGGCCGGGCGCCGCGCACACCGAGAGAGCGATGTCCAGCGGCACGTTCCTGGCGGGCCCGACGACCAGGTCATGGCCGATCCGGCGGTAGCTCTCCAGGGCGTACGACACCGCATCGAGCAGTTCGGGCGACGGATCGCCGTTCCCCAGCGCGTCGATGGCGACATGCGCCTCCTGCACACTGCCCGTCCAGCGGATCTCCGCCGCCGCGCGCTGTACCCCCGGGAGCCCGGCGGCCAGCGCCGCGTAATCCTCGGCGGTCACGGCGCGCAGCCGCTCACGCCTGACGTCGAGCGGTGCCAACTGCCGTACCTGGTCGACGGGTTCGGGCTCCGTGCCACCGACGGCCGGCAGCGGGTTGCGGACGCCCGCCACCGGCATCGGGTCCCCGGCGTCGGACGCCTCGGGATCACGGAACAGCACCAGATGGTTGATGGCCTCCGCGCCGACATTGCCCGCCGTACCGCCGCCGAGCCGGTAGCGCAGCTCCAGCCGGGCACCCGGTAGCGGTCGCGCGCCGTGCCGCCCGTCGCCGAAGCGCAGGGCGATCCGCCCGTCGTCCTCCAGCTCGCCGACGAAGTGCCGGTCGCGCGGGCCGCTGGAGAGCAGATCCCGCCGGGGCGCCCACGACATGTCGCCGTCCGTGACACCCACCGCGGGCAGCGCGCCCCGCGGGTCCTGTACGAGGGCCGCGGCGGGCCCGCGCAGCACCGCCTCCCCCGGGTGCAGTCCGACCGCGTACGCCGGGCCCCAACTGTGCGCGATCTCCCAGGCGATGGATCCGTCGAGCACCGCCCCCGCCCGCGCCCGCGCGCTCAGCACCTCAAGCCGGCGCAGCTTCGCGGCGAGCAGCCGCTCACTGCGGTGCAGCAACTCGCGCAGTGCGCGCACCGGATGGCGCCGCAGCTCCAGACGTTCCAGTACGCGCAGCCCGAACAGCACCGTCAGCTCGCTGATCTCCCGGTCCGTCAGACCGTCGTGATCGCGAGCACTGCGCCACAGCTCCACCAGCCGCTCCCGCACCCGGCCCCCGATGGCCGCCAGCCGCGTGGCCTGTCCCGCCGAGACATGGCGGGGCTCCGGGAACGGTACGGACTGGACGACGGGGGAGCGGTCGAGCACCGGCCGGAAGCGCGGCCGGATGCCGGGGTAGGTGACCTGGGCCAGCAGGGTCGCCAGCGCCTCCGCCTGGGCGTACGCGGTGCCCGGGACGACCTTCTCCCGCCGCCGTCCGGCCAGCTCCAGGCCGATTCCGGCACGTTCCGTCGCGTCCTCACCGACGACGGCGAACAGCTCTCTGACCTGATCAGCCGTCAGCATGCGCCCGCGACGCGTCTGTTCGATACGGGCGTTGATCAGCTCGGCCGTGGCGTTACCGGCGTCCCCGTCCCAGCAGCCAAAGCCCGACGGCTCGCAGGAGCCGAGGACGGCAGGCGCGGGCGGCACGGTGACCGTCTGTGCCGCGCCGCCGTGGAAGGTCAGCGACCGGCCGTGGTCCACGAGCACGACGTTCCCGCGCGCCACGCTCACGTCCTCGACCGGCTCGCAGCCGGGGCCGCCGCGCGTGGACAGACAGACGGGAAAGGCGAGCGCGTCCTCCCGCGCCCAGGTGACCTCCAGGACGGGCTGGTCCGAGAGCCGGTCCACGACCGGGGTGACGGAGGTGAGGCGTACGGCCTGCCGGTGCGCCGGATCGGCGTCGCCGGGCGTGCCGGAACGCGGCCCCCGTACCTCCTCGATCAGCAGCAGATCGCCCGGCGACAGCTCCAGCGTCCGGGCCGCGCACTCCTCGTCCGCCCACTCGTCCCGGAGCGTGGCGGCGGTGGCTCCCCGGGGCAGCGCGCACCTCTCGTCGCCCCAGGTCCAGAAGCGGATGGTGTTGTGCGCGGGGGACAGGACCAACGGCTCCTCGGCGACGACCGGTTCGAAGACCTCCACCGAACCGCGCTCGTCCAGCACGGCCAGATCCCGGTCGTCGACGACCGTACCGATCTCGGGCCGGTCGCGCGGGCCGAGCGTACGGACATCGACGGCGGCGAACCGGAACGTGCCGGGCGGCAGTGTCAGCCGGCGCACGGTCTCGACCGTGACGAACGCGCGGGCGTTCACCCCGTCGTGCATCGGATAGTCGATGAGCCGCACATGACGGCGTACGGACACCCGGCGCCGTGCCGTGTCGAGATACGCCTCGGTCGCGACCGCGTCCTGCTGGTAGCTGATCAAGTCGGCGGTGTGGGCGATGAGTTCGACCAGTGTCGTCCCGAGGTCGGCGGCATTGCGCTCGACCCAGCCCGGGGTGGTCAGCGCCAGCCGGTCCAGGATCAGCCGGCGGATCGTGTCGTAGTCGCGCGCGGTGTAGTCGATGACAGGCGCGGGAGTGTGCGGGGGCGGGCACTCCGGCCGCTCGTCCGCGCAGTCGAAGGGGGTGGGACAGTCCGCCCGGAAATCGAAGTCGGCCCAGAAATAGCGCTGGTCGAAGCCGGGGAACGGTTCGGTGCCCGGCCGGCCGTACGGATCCGTCCCGACCACCGAGAGCCGGTAGCGCGAGGTGTCACCGGTGCGGTCGAGCGTGACGAACAGCCGGTCGTCCAGCTCCGGGTCCTCCTCGCGCTCCACCGCCACCTCGACGGCCTCGATACCGGTGATCCGCCGGCCGCCGTCGATCCGGATGTTCTCCGGGCAGAGCCCGTGGGGCGCCTTGCCGAGGAAGGTGACGGTGAGCGTGAGCCCGTCGTCCCCGACCTCGACCGCGTCCACACCACCGAGCCGCGCGGCCCGTACCTTCGTACGCCTGCCGTCCGTACGGCAGACCAACTGATCGCTCGGCACGCTCATACCGGGCCGCTCCCCTCGAACACCTCGTCGCGCCGGCTCGCGGTGGAGCGCACCACATAGCGCAGATACACCCGCACCACGTTCTCCTCGCTCACCACGTCCAGCGCCTCCACCTCGATCAGTTCGCCCAGCCAGCGCTGGAGCGACGCCTGTACGGACAGCTCCAGGGCGGAGGCCAGTTCGGGGCTGTTCGGTGTGAAGACCAGATCGAGCAGACCGCAGCCGAAGTCGGGGCGCATCACGCGCTCACCGGGGCTGGTGAAGAGCAACTGCTCGATCAGATCGCGTACATGGTCGTCGTAGTCGGCGTGCGCCGTACGGCCTCTGGCGTCGACACGGAACGGGAAGGCGATGTCGCTCCTCACCGGGACGCCACCCCCTTCGCGGCCGTCGCGACGACCGGCGGGCCCTGCGGCAGCAGGGCGGCGCTGAAGCAGAGCGCGGACGTACTGTCGAGCAGCACCGGCGAGCCGTCGATCAGCACACCGCCGCGCTCCGGCGTCCAGCGGACCGTGACACACGGATGCGGTACGCCGTCGATGAGATGCGGGCAACCGCTGACGGTGAAGACATCGGTGGCGGTGGGCACGAGATGTCCGTCGATCCGGACTCCGGACGACGGGGCGGAGGCGGGCACGACTCGGCCGCCGTGCGGACAGCTGATCGCCGTACCGCCGTTCACGAGATTCCCGGACAACACGTAACTCCCCGTTTCCTGGCTATGGCTTCTTGGGCACGATCAACCGGCCCTCGTTGATGTTGACCTCATTGCCGATCAGCACAATCGACGCCCCCTGACCGTTGGCGATGGTCACGCCCTTCTCGTCGATCTGTACGTACGCACCTCCTGCGGCCTGGAGCCGGATTCCGCTGCCGCCGGGCACGTCTCCCATCACCACTTTGTGCTTGTCGGAGGTCTGGATCACCACGTTCTGGTGCGTCGGCGACCCCGCCAGCGCGTCCGGCGGCAGCTCCGACGTGTGCCCGTACCAACACCCCGTCCAGATGGGGTAGCTCGGATCCCCCTGCTCGAACTCCACCCATACGCCGGCCCCTTCGGCGGGGACCACGTACTGCCCGGATTCGCGCCCTGTGAAGGGCAGGCAGGGCATGGCCCACGTGGACGCCTCGTCGCCCAGCACGTCCGGCACCTTGACCGTGACGCGTCCGATCCGCAGCGGATCCTGATTGTCCACCACTTGGCCCCGGAACTTGCCGAGAAACCGGTTGTTCGGTCCTGCAGCCATGCGAAGTTCTCCTGGTCTTCGTTCTCCTGGTCTTCACGGTCGTACGGTGCCGCTGCGGGCGATCAGTCCTTCACGTGAGAGCGTGAAATTCTGCTGATACGAGCCGGGCCTGATGTTGTGGGTGACGGATTTGACGTAGTAGTCGCCGTCGTACGTCCGTCCGGTGCCGCGCACCCCGACCAGCTCGCGCGGCTGGAGCACATATCCGTGCCGGTTGACATCCAGTGAGCCGGAGCCGGAGATCACGTCGGCGGAGGTCGCGGCCCTGGCCAGGATCTCGGCCTGGGCTTGTTCCGGGGCCATTTTCGCGGTGCCGGAGAGCGTCTTCCGCTTCAGGGCGGGCGTGGGCCGCTTGCCGAGCGGCGGGCGCAGCGGATTGATGTCGGGCTGGGGCAGCAACTGCGCGTCCCGCGTCCTCGGGTCCTGCCAGCGGGCCTGCGGCTCCTCGCGTGCCGTCCCGTCGTAGGCGAACGTCAGCTGGTCGACAGTGGAGTTGGCATCCATGTTGACGTTGAGCGCGTGCTGCCGCTGGCCCAGCCGGCGCTCGGGCCCCCAATAGGCGAAGGACTGCTGGTGCCCGGGGCCGGGCACCAGGTAGAAGGTGTACCCATTCGCCCTGGCCAGCTCATTCACATACTGAAGGTCGGTTCCGGTCTGGTATTCGACGCGTAACTGCTCGCGGGGCGGCTGGTGGACCTGCTCCGGGACGACCCGCGGATTGATTCCATAGTCGGCGTACTTCGCCAGAATCCTTTTCACCCGCTCGGAAGGGGGCACATTCGGAAACCGATCGGTCCGCTCCTCAAGGTCCATGAGGAGGGTCAGGTCTTCGCCCGTGACGGTGAGGGTGGTCTGCCCGGGTACGTTGCTCGCCCCCACCTCCTGCCGCACGATGAGCCCGTCGAGGATCACGGTCGACGTCCCTTTGATGGAGGTCGTGACGATGACCCGGGTCTTGGGGTCGAAGAACCCTTCGGGCAGCAGCCGCTCCGTGATCAACCCACGCTTGGTGAGGTCGAACGCCAACTGAAACCCACTCCGCTCCCCGGCGGTGGCCGTGATCTGAGCGGAGAGCATGGCCTCGGTCACCTCGGCGGGGACGGGGCGGGTGAGCCTGGGCCCCATGTGCAGGGTGAGATGAACGGGCCCGCTCCCGATCGGCGTCTCATCGGCCATGGATTCCACCCGGCAACGGAATCCCGATCTTCTGACCGGGCTCGGCGGTCAACTCCCGTGGATCCAGAACGGGATTCGCGTCGGCGATCTGCCACCACTGCCCGGGATCGCCGAAATACCGCTGCCCGAGATGGTCGGGGCGCTCACCGCTGTTGACGGTATGGGGCGCGGTCTCACCGCCTCCCGTCGGCAGCGGCGGCAGCAACCGCCGCTTGGTGTACCGCACTTCGGTCCCGTCGGGCTGCTGATGGACCCCGATCTCGGCGTCGTGATACCGACTGGAACGGGGGTACGGATGAGCCCCGGGTATCCCGTCCAACGCACTCTCATACGGTTCAACCACCGCGGCCTACCTCCCCGTCCCGATTCCGCCGCCAACCCCGCCACTCAGCCCCAACGCCCCAAGCTGCCCGGCAGCCACCCGCGCGGCGAGCCGCTCCTTCTGCGCGAGATGCGCGAGATACAGCTCGGCGCCACGGTGCCCGGCGGGCAGATCGCTGACCGTCAGCACTTTGAGCCCGATACTGAGCGAGGCCCGTATGGGGTTCAGATTCACGTCGAAGGCCGACTCATTGACGGACAACTCGGTGAGCCGCACGGGCATGACGCGCTTGCTCCCCCAGGTGAAGAGAGTCAGCGGCGTCTCGATCGGACTGATCTCAATGGTCCCGTTCTGCGCCAGCCGCGAGGCTGCCCGAAGCTGCGCGGTGGTGGGCTGCACCAGCATTTCGAGGACGGCCAGCTGAGGATGAATCCCATCGGGCGCGGCCACGTCCAGCTGATCGGTCGCGTCGATCTCGGCGGTGAACTTCCACGTCTCCTGCGCCGGCCCCTTGAGCCGCAGCGCCTCGTTCCGGTCCCCGCTTCCACTCCCCCCTCCGCCGGAGTCACCACTACCGCCGGCGGCCTGGGGCGCGACGGAGCGTTCGAGGGTGTCGGGATTGAACTGCAGCACGATGATGCGCTGGGGAGTGCCGCGCTCGGGATCGACGATGACGATGCCGGAGCGGATGGGCTTGGGGATGTCGGCGTAGCGGGTCACAGTCGTTCCCCTCCGCGTTCCAGCAGGGTTGTGTAGTCGTAATCCGGAAAGACTTGCGGAAGCGTATTGAGCATTCTCGCGATCCTGTCAGCGGTCCGCTGGAACTCATAATCGTCCAACGGTGCTTGGGTGAAGAGATGCTGCCACCCGAATGCACCCTTGGTGAGGCGGAGGAACTTTACATATGCACTGTAGTCGAGATCCATCTTCCATAGTCCTTGTGTGTGATCAGAAATCCACATCTCAGGACTGTGAACGTTTGACTGAAGCCTGATTGCGACGAATACACCAGCGCCTGTGAAGGGGGAATCGTCAATGATGCGGAGTTCCCGGCCTATGCGCTGTTCCTTTTCCGAGTAGAGGGATGGGTTGAAATTGGGAGGATCGGTGTGTACTGCCTGTGACAAGGGCGTGAGGAAGAATTCACCACTAACTGACTGGTACGGCTCAGCGGTACGCCATTGTGTTCCGATCTCGGAGAACCGAACGGACCACTCGAAGAGGGTTGGATCGAGAGATGGGACACCGTTCGGCACTTCATGACCAGGGGAAGCGATGTCGTCGACCACGGGACCCAGAGTCTCCCGAAACACATGCACTCCCGGGGTTTGCCGGAGTTCCTTCTGGATACGGACCCATTCCTGCTCCCAGGTCGTCAAGTTCCGCATTCCGTACTCTCCTCGCAATCACCTAAAGGTCAGCCAATCGTACCTAGCTGCTCGCTTGAGTCGCTTGAGCGCCTCAATTCTGTTCTTATGGCTGCCGCCGGTGAGGGTTTCATCGATTTCCCCCTCGTAAAGGTGTTTGCCCTGGTTGATGGCCCTGGTTAATTGGCTCATGCTCTTGAAATTTGTCCTGGTTGCCAGTGCGGCGATGCGCTCGGCGAAGTACATGCTGATTCCTGTCGCCCTACGGATCGCATGCGCGTCATCGCGGTTCACGTTGGCGGCATAGGGCGGCGCATCCTCTTTTTCAGGCGGCGGCAGGAAATTGCGAGGCCAGGTAACGGTGGCCGGATCCCGTTTCCAATGGCCCCCGTCATAGTTGTATCCACCCCAATTTATTCTCATGAAGCTTGGGAAGCCGGGAAATTTATCGTCGCTATAGTATGAGACGTGTACGTCGTACCAGATCATCTTGTTGAGTTTCCCTCTCCACTTGGCATTCCGGACCGTTTCGCCCAGTGCTCGGGCGGCGGGGTGCTCCACGGAACTTGCCGCCTCTTTGTTCTGGTCCCCTCGCGCGGGAACGAGGTTGGAGGTGGTGGCATCTCCTCCCAGTGGTGCAGGTAGCAGGTGCATTCGAACCCAATCCCCGCCCGAACTGTACGGTTTTCCGTCTGGGCGACGCTCATTGGCAACCAATTCCCAGCCCACGGGTAATGCGTCCTTCTCGTCATCTGCTTCCGTTCCCTGTTTGAGGGGTTTGTGTATGTGGTGGGCTTTGAAGCTCGGGGCTTTTGTTGATCCGTTGGTGAATGGAGGGAGGATCGTTGGTGGCAGTGCGGGCTCTGTGTTTTCCCGGGGCTCTCGGTAGTCGTTGTGGTCCTCGCTGTCGGTGTGGCCGGTTGCAGCCTGCCGAACGGGGTTCAGACGTGCTGTGATTGCGAAGTCCTGGTCGTTCGACTTGCTGAGTGCTGTGAGGCGGTAATGGGTCCTTAGTTGTTCACGGAGGGTTGCATGGTCCGGCTGTGATAAGCCGCGTTCTAGTTTTGCATTGATGATGGGGCGAATTCGAGCCACAATCTCTCTCAGGCGCTTGTTCAGCGAGTCTTCAGATTCCTCTTCTTTCTTGCGATCTTCCCTCTTCTGTGACTTCCCGCTCTTTGGGGTCTTTTCTTCACCCTTCTTATTTCCTCTGGTGTCGCCCTTGCCGTCGGCGTCTTTCTTGTCCGGGCCGTCTGTGTTCTTCTTGCTGTCCTTGCCGGTCTTGCCGTCCTTGGCGTCCCGTTCGGTGGTGTTCTTCTTGCCCGAGGGGTCGGTGTCCTTCTTGCCGCTGCCGTCGGGGTCGGGCTTGTTCTTGTTGCCGTCGGGGGCCTGGTCCTTGCCGTTGTTGTCCTTGGTGTTTGGCTTGGTGGAACTGCCCGGGGCGTCGGTCTTGTCGGGCTTGGGGGCGGGCTTGGGCGTTGCGGGCTTGGGGGGCGTGGGCTTGGTGTCCTTGGTGTCGCCCTGCTCCTCGTTCTTGGGCTTTCCGTTCCTGTCCTTCGTCGTGGGGGCCGTGGGCTTGGTCGAGTTGCTGCTGGGGGTCTTGTCGTTGACCTCGGGCTTCTCGTTCTTGTTCGTGGGTTTGGTCGGCTTTGTCGGCAGCTTGGTGGGTGTGTCCTTGTCGGGCTTCTGCTGGCCGGTCTTGGCCGTTCCCGTCGGCGGCTTCTTGCTGCTGGGGTCCGTCCTGCCCGGGGTCCTGGGCGTGGGCTTGCTGAGATCCGGCTTCGGTGACGTGGCCGTCGGGCGTGCCGCTGGGGTGGGTGTGGTCTGCGTGGAATGTGCAGGCCTCGGGGTGCCCTTGTCGTCGGAGCCGCCGGCCGCCGGTCCCTTGCCGTCCCCCTTGCCCTTGCCCAGCCTCTCCGCGATGCCCTTGAAGCGGCGGCCCACCTTCGCCACGTACTTGCCGATGCCGGACAGCAGGGCCTCGTAGGCGAGTTCGAGCAGTGCCACGATGCCCGCCGCCACCGCCTTCGCGAACAAGACGCCCGCGCCGCCGTTGCGGACCGACTTCAGCCAGTCGAGGACCGCGCCCATCGCGCGCAAGATCTCGCCGAGCGCGCCGATCGCCGTGCGGATCGCGTCGATGACCGCCATCACCCAGCCTGCGCCGGGGATCAGCTTGGCGATGACCTTCGTGATGACGATCTCGCCGATGATGAAGGGGAGTTGGGGGACGATGGCGTCCCATGTCTCCTTGACGATCCGTTCGAGGGTGATGCCGCCCTTGATCAGTTTGTCGAGGATGGCCTTCGGGACGCCGATGATCTCCTCGATCTTGGACTGGAACCACTCCTTGACGGCCGCCTTGACCTCGCGGAACAGGTGGTTCTTCGCGCCGTCCACCGCGGAGTTCTTGGCGCCGCCCAGCCAGCCGCCCGGGTCGGAGAGGAAGTCGACCGCGATGAGCATGAAGTCGCCGAGGGCGTTCAGTAGTCCGGCGGCGAAGTCCAGGACCGCCTTCACCGCGTCCCTGACCGCCTTGAGCACGTCCTGGAGGGCCTTCTTCAGGATGTCCAGGATGCTGCTCAGGAGCTTGCCGATGGCGTCCAGCAGGTCCGTGATGATCTGCTTCAGCATTGCCGCGAGCCTGTTGACAAGGGCGATCGCCGCGTCGATCAGCGACGTGATCAGGTTCCGGATCCGCTTGGCCAGGTCGATGATCGCCCGCACCATCGACTTCGCGAACTCGATCAGATCCGTGATCAGCTGCTTGATGGCGTCGATGATGTTCTTGCGGGCTGTGTTGATCCAGTTCTCGACGTTCTTCTTGAAGTCGCGGATGAAGGTGATGACCGCGTCACGCGCCTCACGAATGACCTTGACGATCGCGTTCTTGATCTCGATGACCTTGTTCTTGATCCACTCGAAGGCCTTCGTGATCCAGTTGCCCGACTCCTCGGCGGCGCCGTCCTTCTTCCGGTCCGCCTCCTTCTCCGCGTTGTCAGCCTTGTCCTTGACCTTCTTGTCGCTGGTCTCCTTCTCGGTCTCGACCTTGTCGTCTGTGCTCTTCTCCTCGGTCTTGACGTCCTCGCGGACCTTCTCCTGCCGGTCCGTCTTCTTGTCGCCGAGGGTCTTGAGTTCCTTGTCCTGTTCCGCGCGCCAGTCCTCGCGCTGGGCGGTGACCTCGGCCATCGCCTTCTCGCGCTCGCCCGCCTGAGTCTCGGTGTTGGTCGCGATCTCGGCGTCGACCCGCTGCTTGTGCTTGGCCTGCGAGGCACGGAAGTCACGGTCCTTGGCCTGACGGCCTTCGGACATGCCCTTCTGGCCCTCGCTGAACGCGGCCTGGAACTGCGGGCCGCGCTCATGTTCCGCCACCTCCGAGGCGGCCTCCGGCGGTACGGCACCGGTCGCGCCCCCGCCCGCGGCACCCACACCCGCGCCGCCGCCTCCCTGGCCCGGCACCTTCGCGGACATCTGCTCCTTGGGAGCGTTGGGATAGACCTGGTCCTCGCCCATCCCGCGACCGGCATCGTCCTGGGCCGTCCCCATGGTCTGCCGGCCCTTGGCGTCGACATTGCCGCCCTGTTCGGCGGACGCCTGCTCGGCACCGCCCTGCATCTCGACGCCTGGCGCGTTGCCCGCCTGGGCCTGCTTGAGCGCCTCGTCCTTCGTCGGCAGGTCGGCGAACTTCGCGGCCAGCTCCTGGGCGTCCACCTCGAAGCCGACCAGGCTCAGCACCTTCCCGATGCCGAAGCCCAGCGCCATCTTGAACGTGTCCCAGCCGCCCGGCTCCTCGGCCTTCTCCGCCTCGATCTGGCCCTCGGGCTCCTTCGCTCCCGTGACCTCGGCGTCCTCCTGGTCCGGCTCCTGCGCCTGCTGGGCCGGATCCTGCGCGTACTGGGCCGGGGCGTCCGACGTCGGCTTGCCCTCCAGGGTCTGCGGCGCGCCCGCCGGGCGCTGCATGGAAGGCGGGGCCGAGGCGAGCGTCTTGTGTTCGTCGCCGACCGTACGGTCCACCGCGCCGCCCACGCCGCCCATGGCCTGAAGTGCCTTGTGAGGCTTGAGCTTTGAGGCTGTGGACAGGCCGGCCTCCGGGGAGACGCCCGAGAGGTTGGGGGCCGCTCCCGAATCCTTCTTGCCCTTCCCGCGCGCCGGGGCGGCCGCCCCGCCGCCCCCGCCCCCACCGCCTCCGCCCGAGGAACCGCCGGACGGTGCAGACTTGGGCGCCGGCGCGGTCTCCGGTGCGCCCTTCGCCCCGGGATCGGTCTTCGGTGCGGTCTTCGGTGAGGCATTCGGTGCGGCCTTGGGTGCCGATCCGGATGCGGATGCGGACTCCGACGTGGCGGGCGCCGCCGTGGGCGCCGCGGCCGGAGCCTCCGTACGAGCACTGGATTCGGGCGCGCTCGCCTGCGTCCCGCCGCCCGACGTGGCCGTGTCCGACGAGCTCGCGGCACCGCCCGTGCCCCCCGCGGCCCCTGCCGTGTCCTGGGTGGCCTCAGCGCCCTGGGAGCCGGAAGCCTCCGAACCGGCGCCGCCCGCCGGCTCCTGCGCTCCCTCCTTGCCCCCGCCGCCGGTCTGCGCGGACTGACCGCCCGTCGCCTGCTGCGACTCCTTCTCCGGCGCGGCCGAGGCCTTGTCACCGCCCGCCGCGGTGCCCTTCTCCTCCTTGGCGGCCGACTCCTTGGCCTCGGTGCCGCCCTCGGACTTCCCGTCCGCCTTGCCCGGCGCCTCCTGGACGGTCGTCTGCGCCGCGACCGCACCCACCTTCGGGTCGTCACCGGCCTTCGGGTCCCGGGACGCCGCGCTCGGTACGGTCGGCGCCGCGGCCTGCTCCAGTGCGAGGCCGCCGAATCCGCCGTCGCTCGCCGGCCCGCCTTCGGTCTCCGGTGCCGACGACTCCGTTTCCTCGGGGGCGGCCTCCTCCTCGGGCTCGGCCTCCGCCGCCTCGTCCTCGGCGTCCTCCGCGTCCCGCCGCGCCCGCACTTCGTCGGCCCTGGTCGGCGGCGGGGCGGGGAAGGACGGGACGGCGGGGGTGGCGGACGACGACGGGTCCAGCTCGTCCGCCGTCGGTACGCCGGACACGTCGAGGTCCTGTTTCGGCAGGAAGTCCTCGGGCTGGAGCTTGATGTCCCAGGCGCTCGGCTCCTCGCCGCCGACCTCGACCTCCGATTCGCTGCCCGAGCCGAACGGGTCTTCCTCGGGCTCCTCCTCCAGCCCCGCGACGTCCTGGTTGCGCTTCCCCTCCAGCGTGCTGACCTTGCCCGACAGCCGGGTGTCCTTGCCGGACATGACCGGTGAGCCCTTGGGCTTCTCCTGGCCTCGCTTGTCCTGCTGCTTGAGCTGCTTGCCCGCCACCATCGCGTCGGCCGCGCCCGACCGGTTCTTCGCCGCCGACTCCTCCTTGCTCGCGGCGGGCGTCTCCTGCTGCTCGGTGGCCTCCTTGCCGCCCTTCTCCTTCTCCTTGCGCGCCGACGCGGCCGGCCCACCGCCGTTCCCACCGCCACCGCCCGATTTCTCCCCGGTGGACGACGAGGACTGTTCCTTCCGCGCCGCGGTAGCCGCCGAACCCGGACCCGAGTCCTGGCTCGACTCCGCCTGCCCGCCGCCGGCACCGGACCCGGAGGGCCGGGGGGACTGTGCGGCCCCGGACGATTCCGCGCCGGACACCTCCGATCCCCGCGGCGCGCCCCCACCCTGCGGAGTCGTCCCGTGCTCCGGCGTACCACCGTTCTGCGGAGTGCTCCCGGCCGCACCCTCCTCGCCGGCCCGATCCTTCTCCGGGCCCGGCGCGAGCCTCGGCCGCTCCTCCTCCGCCTTCCGCTCCTCCGCGTCCCGCAGCCGGCTCTCGCGCTCGGTCCGCACCTCCTCGGCGGTGTCCGGCTCGATCCGCGGGGCCTCGTGCGAGTCGCGCTCCAGGCCATCCTCGGCGTAGTCGTCGTACGCCTCGATCTCGTCCACGAAGTCGAGCACGCGGTCGTGCTCCGAGCCGAGCAGCCTGCCCTCCAGCCGCACGAGGACGCTGTCGAGCAACTCGCCCGGCAGCCGGGCGAGTTGTTTACGGGTGCGCCTGGAGAGGTCCTCCGGGTCACCGCGCAGGGAGCGCAGGACGCCGTTCGCCAGCCGGTCGACCAGCGTTGCCGGATCCAGCTCCTCCATGCGGCGCCGGTCGGCGTCCACGGTGGCGTACCGCAGCCAGCCCGGTGTGGCCTGGCCCTCCTCGACCTCCCGCGCCGCCGGTTCGCCGTCCCGTACGAGGTCCCGCGCCGCCGACTCCGCCTCGCGTTCCATCGTCTGCTGCGGCAGGCTCACCGCGCCCAGATCGCGGCCCGCGCGCAGCGCGCCCAGGCCGTCCGGGTTCTGGACCGTGTGGAGCAACTCGTGGGCCAGCAGGCGCTGGCCGTCGGTCGTGCCCGGGCGGTAGGTGTTCTCGCGGAAGAAGATGTCCTGGCCGACCGCGACCGCGTCCGCGCCCAGGAGGTCGGTGAGCGCGCCCGCGTCGCGGTCGGTGTGGAGGCGTACACGGCTGAAGTCGTGGCCGAGTTGTTCCTCCAGCTCACGGCGTACGCTGAGGTCCAAGGGCTGGCCGGCGCCGCTGACGATGTTCTTCGGTTCCGGGGTACGGGACGTGGTCCTGGCCTTGCGCTTGCGCTGCTTGTCTTTCGTCGACTGGTTCGACTGGCTGTTCTGCGCTCCGGAGTGTGTGGTGCTCATCGCGAGTCACCCCGCCCCGAGAGCCCCGCGTGCACCGCGCGTGCCAGCGCCTCGCCCAGTCGTCGTGGGGAGGTGGTCGCGGGCAGGGGTGGCAGCCCGGCGAGGGTGTCCAGGGCACGGCCGCCGTTCACGGCCAGGGGTACGCCCCCGTCCCGTACGAGGCGGGACAGCTCCGCCTGGAAGGCGGCCGAGACCCGGTCGGGGTCGACGCGGTCGAAGCCGTTCAGGACCAGTTCGCCGATGTCCACCCGGATGGTGCGCGGTGCCCCGTTCAGCGACGCTCCGTTCAGCGCTGGCCCGTTCAGCGCTGGCCCGTTCAGCGGTGCCTCGTTCAGACCCATCCGTGCACCTCCGAGGGCGTCAACGAGCGGTCCAGCTTGAGGTATTCGGTGCGGGCCGCCTCCAGCATGTGGCGCATCTGGAGGCGGTCGCCCTCCTCCGCCGCGAGGAAGGCGCCCGAGAGCGCGATATTGCGGATCGAGCCGCCGGCCACGGTCAGCCGGGCCAGTTGCGCCGGATCGATCCCCTTCATCGGTGCCCGCGCGGGCAGTACCCGCCGCCAGATCTCCGCGCGCTCGGCCTCGCCGGGGAAGGGGAAGTCGACGACGAAGCGGATCCGGCGCATGAACGCCGTGTCCAGCGCCTGCTTCATATTGGTGGTGAGGATCGCCAGCCCGCGGTACGCCTCCATCCGCATCAGCAGATAGCTGACCTCCAGGTTGGCGTACCGGTCATGGCTGTCCTTGACCTCGCTGCGCTTGCCGAAGAGCGCGTCCGCCTCGTCGAACAGCAGCAGCGCGCCGCCGCGTTCGGCCGCGTCGAACACGCGGCGCAGATTCTTCTCGGTCTCGCCGATGTACTTGCTGACCACCTGCGACAGATCGATGATGAACAGATCCAGGCCCAGTTCCCGCGCCATCACCTCGGCCGCGAGTGTCTTTCCCGTACCGGAGCCGCCGGCGAAGAGCGCGGTGACGCCCAGGCCCCGGCGCAGCGTCGCCTCGAAGCCCCACTCCTGGTAGACGGTGGCGCGCTGCCGTACATGCGCGACAATCTCGCGCAGGACGCTCAACTGCCTTTCCGCCAGCACCAGATCGCCCCAGGCCGCCTCCGGTTCGATCCGCCGGCCCAGCTCGTCCATGCCCATCCGGGCCTCGGTGAGCCCGGCGCGCCAGGCGAGTCCGGCCGCGTCCGGCTCGTCCTCGCCGGACAGATCCCGTACGACGGCGGCGCCCGCGGACCGGATGAGATGGGGCGGCAGCGAGAACTGCTCGACCAAGTCCCTCAAGTCGTGCTCCGACACCGCCGGTACGTCCTGGAAGGCGTTCGCCCACACCCCCAACTGCTCCTCGGCGTCAAGCGACGGCACGGTCACCCGCTCGCCGCGCGGCCGGGCGGTCTGCCGCGGATCGTGACTGGAGACCACGAGCGGTACGCCCGCGCTCTCCACGAACGCGTCGATGGCGGCGGCCTGTTCACGGTCCGGCTCACCGATCTCCACCAGCAGCGCGGCGGGCAGCAGGATCGCCTCACGCTGCCAGAGCCGGGCCAGCCGGTCGCGTTCCGCCGGATCGGTGGGCAGATCGTCGGCGGCCAGCGCGTACAGACCGAGCCCCGAACGGCGGGCGGCCGCGGCGGCGATATCGGCCCGGGAGCGCAGATCCCCGCCCACCAGCTCAACACGTAACGGGGCGTACGGTCCGGCGCCCGCCAGCCCCGCCGCGACCCGGCCGGCCGCCCGTTCGTACGAGGCGGGCAGGGAGTCCGGCGCGGTCGTACGGCGCAACAGACCGTGCAGCCGGGCGTCCAGATACGGCGAACCGACGAGGAAGTGCAGGATGCGTTCGTCGAGGCGCAGCCGGGACGTGGTCAGCCGCGTCTCGTCGTCCAGCTCGATGAGTCGCCAGCGGCGCAGCGGGGCGACGGGAGTCAGCGCGCTCCAGTGCGGCTCCACCAGAGCGGCGAGGGCGAGCGAGAAGGTCGGGTGCGCCCGGTCGGGATCGCCGCTCGCGGCGGCGCACCGGGAGCCGGTGGTGGGGTCCAGCTCCGCGGCGGCGGCGAGCAGCATCACCTCGCGCTCGAACGCGCTGAGGCCGAAACACCGGACGAGCGCGTCCAGGGCGCCGGGACCGGCGGTGGCGTATCCGGTCTCGGTGCTGGTGCTGGTGCTGGTGCTGGTGTCGGCGCTGGTGCCGGTGTTCGTCGGCGCGTCGTCCTTCGTCGGCCGCGTACGGTCCCCGGCGCGCCGCGCGTGGGCGTCGACACGCGCGAGAACGGAGCGTACGGCCGTGGCCAGCGCGCGGCCGTCCGTACCGGCGTCTTCCGCCGCGCCCGTGTTCGTCCCCTCGTGCGTCCCCATGCCCTCACCCGCCCCCATCTCCCGCACCGTGCCTCAGCTCTCCGTGCCGTTCTCGCCCGTGCCGTCGTTGCCCGTGCCGGGTTTCCCGCGGGTGTGCGTACGCGTACGGGAGGCGGACGCGGCCCGCTTGGTGGCCGGCTTGGAGGCCGCGGTCTTGCTCGCCGTGCGCTTCTTCGCGGGTGCGTCGGCCTTCGGCTTCGGTCCCGTTGCCGTCTCTGTTTCCGGACCCGTACCGGGACTCGTACCCGTACCCGTACCCGTGCCCTGCCCCGTCTCCGCATCCGCCTTCGTGGCGGTCTCGCCAACACCCGACGGCTCGCCCGCAGTCGGCGGTACCGGCGCGCCCGGCGCCCCGAACGGCAGCGCCCGTACCGTCCGCCGCTCGACCGGTTTCGTCGGTGCGGGCCTCTCGCGGCCCTCGATCAGCACCAACGAAGCCTGGTACGCCACCGACAGTGTGTACGGCGTCTGATGGAGCATCCCCCAGAGCTTCGACGTCTCGTCGATGTCCATCACTGTCGGTGTGAACCGCACCCGCTGCGGCGACTCGGCCAGATCGCTGCCCGCCAGATACGGACGCTCGGCCGCCAGCTCGATCAACTCCCGGGGCAGCACCGGGATTTCGTGCAGCGTCCGGATCACACACCCGATCAGCCGTTGACCGACCAGCTCGGCCTCCTCCCCGTACGCGCTGATCAGGTAGTGCAGATCCAGCGGCGCGGCGGGCCGCTTGACCAGTGTGCCGTCCGACGCGCGCGTCGGCAGGTCGGTGTGGCGCATCGAGGCGTTCGGAGTGACCTGGTACAGAAAGACATTGACGGTCGGCTCGGTCGGTGGCTCGGCCGGCGGTTTACGGGTCTCCACCTTGACCGCGATATCCATCTCGGGCCCCAGATTGCTCTCGATCAGCAGGGCCAGGGCCTGGGTGACCGTCGCGACGGCAAGTGCGTTGCTCATGGCCTCAGTTCCTCTTCTCGCCGCGCGACAGGTAGTCGTCCAGGGTCAGCGCGGGCGTGCGCCGTCCGGTGTGATCGGGACGGCCGGCGGCGCTGGAGCGGTCCCCGCCGGGCGGCGGCGCCGCGCTCACTTCGAGCCGGCCGATCTGTACGTGGACGACGCGTTCGGCCTGTTTGGGCGCGCGCCGTCCCACCCCGTTCGGCGCGGCACCCCGGGCGGCCGCGCTGTCGGCGTCGCGCGGTCTGAGAGGTGCGGTGGCGGCCGGGGGAGCGGGGGCGGCGGCGCGTGGCGCGGCGGCGTGCGCGGTCCGCGGTGTGCCGGCCGCCGAGGGGGCCACGGGTCGCCACGCCGCGCGCGGGCTGTCGTCCGCCGCCGCACGCGGCCCCGGAGTCCGGTGTGACAACGGTGGGAGCGGCGGCCCCGTGCTCGGGGTGGCGGCGGGGCCGGCCGGCCGCTCGGGCTCGTCTCCCGGACGTACCGCCTCGGTCCGTACCACCGTATGCCGGTCCGTCCGCACCTCACGCTCCTGGCGCACCAACTCGGCCTGCCCAAGGACGGGTTGGGAAGCGGACGGGATCAGCGAGAGCGGCTCGTCGGGCTCCTGCGGGCCGGACCGCAGCGCCTCCACCCGCTCGTACGGGCCGGGCAGCCGTGGCCGGACCCGTGCCAAGCCCCCGGTGCCCTCGGCACCGCCCACCCCGGGCACCGGCGTGTACCGGGCGAGCAGCCGGTCGAAGTAGTCAGGCATCGGCACACAGCTCCAGGTAGTAACGACGCCGCAGCGGGCTGAGCGCCAGAATCTCCGGCTCGCTCCACCCGTAGGCGCTCGCGAGCAGATGGACATCGAGCAGCAAGTCCCGTGCCCAGGTGTCCAGTTCGGTCCACAGATACGAGGTGATGTCCAGTGCGGCGGGGGTGGCCCCGCCGCACTCGGGGCAGTTGACATTCAGCGTCACATCGGCAGCCGGATCGGCCTCCGCCGCCGCTTCGGCGAGCCGCCGCTGTACGTCCGCGGGCAGCAGCCCGGCCAGCCGCTCCGGTGGTACCGTCGTCCCGCCCCGTACGGCCGAGACCGCGCAGCGTGCCACCAGCAGCCGACGGGCCTCCGCCGCGTCCGGCGCGGAGCCGGCCGCCGCGAGGTCGGCGACGGTGGGCAGCCGGAACTCCACCACCCAGTCGCCCTCCTGCACCCGCAGCGGCCCGTCCGGAGTCCTTCCCCGGACGCCCAGCAGCGTCGCGTCGAGATCGAACTCCATCGCCTCTTCGCACGCCGCGCACTCGACGCGTACCTGCATGCGCTCGCCGAACAGCGCCCGGCGCAGCGCGAAGAGATCCGACTCGCGCGCGCCGACCGGCATCGACAGCAACTCGTCGGTGCCGGCCCCCGGGCGGGCCGCCCGGTGCAGCAGCAGAGACCGTCCCGCTTCCTGCTGCGCCAGCCCGGCTTCCCAGGTGGCGAGCAGCTCGGCCGGCCCCGTCGGCGTCATCGCTCATTCCTCCGGTGTGCAGGTGGTATCGGTGGTGCGGGTGGAGCGGGTGCCTCGGGTGGTGCGGCTTCGAGTGCTTGCGCCGGCGCGTGGATCAGGCCGGGTGGGTGAACGACGGCTCGACCGGCTCCTCCACCTCGTAGTCCCGCTCCCAGCCCTCGCATTCGAGCTTGACGCTCTGGATGGCGACGGCGTTCGCGTTCGCGTCCAGCTCGCCGAGCACCTGGTACTCGCTCACCCAGGCCCGGTAGAGCTTGTGCGAGACGGCCACCTGCCCGGCCTCGTTGAGGACCTGGATGATGATGTCCTTGCGGAAGTCCCGCAGCGAGACCTCCGAACCGAGCCCGGCCCCGACCTGCCAGACCTTGTTGGCCCAGCGGTCGAACTCCGGGTCGTGGGTGACACCGCGTTCGAGCGTGACCCCCTCGAACTCGGAGCGGCCCGGCGACTTCCGCGGTGAGCTGGGGTCGCCGCCGTGGCGGTGTTTGACCACTTCGGTGGTGCGCTTCAGCGGACTGATCTTGCTGACGCCCGCGACCGTTCGACCGTCCCACAGGACCAGGAACTTGAAATTCTTGTAGGGGTCGAAGCGATGGGCGTTGATCTGGAACTCAGCCATCGGTTTCCTTCGTGTTCCTTTTCCTCGGTTACGACAGGTCGAACTGCCCGGCCACCTGCTGGATCTTCACGATCACGAACTCCGCGGGCTTGACCGGCGCGATGCCGATCAGGACATTGACCACTCCGCGCTCGATATCGGCCTCGGTGGTGGTGTCCTTGTCACACTTGACGAAGTACGCCTCGCGCGGTGTGCCGCCCTGGAACGCGCCCTGCCGGAAGAGATCGTTGAGATAGGCCGAGGCCTTCAGCCGGATCTGCTGCCACAACTGCTCGTTGTTGGGCTCGAAGACGACCCACTGCAGACCGCGGTAGAGACTCTCCTCGACATGCAGCGCGAGCCGGCGCACCGGTACGTACTTCCACTCGCTGTCGAGCGCGTCCGCGCCCTGGAGCGTACGGGCGCCCCAGACCAGCGGACCGACCACCGGGAAGGTGCGCAGACAGTTCACACCGAGCGGATTGAGCAGTCCGTTCTCCCGGTCGGTGAGCTTGACGGTCAGCGACCGGACCCCGGACAGCCGCGCCTCGGTCCCGGCCGGCGCCTTCCAGACGCCGCGCTCGCCGTCGGTACGGGCGATGACCCCGGCGATGGCCCCGGACGGCGGGAAGGAGCGCAGCCGTCCCGTGAGCGGGTCCGTCAGCTGGAGGTGCGGGAAGTACAGCGCGGCGTGATCGCTGCGTACGGGTTCGAACGCGCCGATCCCGGCCCGCGCGGCGTCCACGCTGCCCCAGGTGGACGGGGCGTCCACGAGCAGGAAGATCCGCCGCTCCCGGCAGAGCTGCTCGGCCGCGGAGAGGACGGTGACCATGTCCTCGGTGGACTCGTACGCCGAAAGCTCGGGCAGGGCCAGCAGATTGACGTCGTCCACATCGCGCAGCGCCTGCACACCGGTCTTGCGCGCCTCGCTGCCGATGAGGTCGCGCGGGCCGGGCGGATCGCCGTCCTTGCCGCCCTTGAGCGGGAAGACGGGCGGGTTGACCGAGGCCTCAAGGCCCAGGTCATTGGCGCACTCACCGACGAAGCGCACCACGTCGTCGGGGTCGACGGACCCGGCGACGACCTGGATCCGCCGGCCGAACGCGGTCACCTCGGCGCCGGCGAAGGTGTGCTTCCCCGGGGCGTCCGGGAGCGAGCGCAGCTTGCGTTCCAGCAGGAGGGCGAGCTCCGTGACGTTGGCCGGCGCCTCGCCGTCGAGGTCGGGATCGTACAGCGTGAACTCACGCTCCACATCGCCGATCTTGACCTTCAACTCGACGTTCAGATCGGGCAGCTCCGCCGAGAAGGGCTTGGAAACGGTGCCGGAGGGGTCGGGCCTGTCCTCGTCCAGGGCCTTCACACGGACGAGGGAGGACCCGGCGTTGACGACCGTCTCCACGAACCGTCCGTGGCCGGTGTGCATCGACAGACCGGTGAAGGTCTCCCGGGCGCCGCCGCGCGCGTCGAGGACCCGGAGGTTGAACGTCTTGTCCGGGGTCGGTGTGTCGTGGTCGACGGCCACCCGCAGCCCCGAGCCCCAGACGCCGGGCTCCTTGGCGCGCACCTCGAGCACCGGGCACTGACTGTGCCCCTCGGTGGATTCGAGTGTGACGCAGGCTTCTTCGCCGGTGCCGGCCTTGGCCACGCGCACGATCACCGCGACGGAGCCGCCGTTGCCGAAGAACTGGTGGACGGCGTAGCTGACAGCGCTCTGGGAGGTGAGCCCGCCGAAGCGGCGCTCGAAGTCCGCGAAGCTGGTGATCCGCACGGGTTGATTGAGCGGACCCCGGCGGGTGTGCCCCACGAACGCGGTCACCGAGGTGGTGACCGAGGCGATGGTACGGATGCTGCTGGGAAGCTCTTCGATGTAAACGCCGGGATAGCCCATGTGCGTCGGCATTCCCCCTCCATTCCCTTCGCGCACCAAGAGATGAGGAGGAGAAGTGAAGGGAATGCGCGTATATGCCGAACTCGACTACGTGCTCCCCGATGTTCCCCCGTCACACACCCCGTGCGATATCGGTCTCGCAGGGCCGTCCGCATGCGTATGCGAAGGGCGCATGCGTATGCGTCAGTGGCTCCTGATGCATGAGTGCCGCTTGCGAGTCTGGATTGTGTGCCAAGGGTGGTCAAGATGGCGATTCAGTCATCGGTGATCATTTACCGCGATGCCGTTCGGAAGTGATAGGGCGTGGTCAGAGAGGTTTCGCCGGACGGGTATGAAGATGAATTCACGACCGCTTCACAGGACCACTCGATCTCGCGTGAGAAACAAGCCGAATTAACATCCGTCCGGCGCGCCGTCTTGTGTCCTGTTGGTGTGGAATATGGCGCTTGGGCGGCTTGTGTCAGCGGGGCAGAGAGGTGACCGCGGCGCAGACACCGCTCGCCGCCCCGACGGCCACAACCGCCGCCGCCACCGCGCGCGTTCTGAGCTGCCGGTAGCGCGCGGTGTATTCCCGGCGCAGTTCGGTCGCGCGGTCGGAGATACGTACGAGCATCGCCCGGGAGGCCGCCGCCCGGTCCGCGGCGTAGACCCGCTCCACGTCCTCGCGCTGGGCCGTGGTCAGCCAGGGCAATTGCGCGGTGAAGCGGGCGGCCTGCCGGCGTACGTCCTCGATCTCCGCGCTCCAGAGCAGATAGCCCTCGATCTGGTAGAGACCGCGGGCGCTGTCCTTGTCGGGCTCCACGCATTTCTCCTTGCTCTCCCGTACGCGGCGCTTTCCCGTACGCGGTGCTCTCCCGGTACGCGGCGCTCTCCTCGTACAAGGGGCTGGGCCGGTCATTTCCGCTGGTCGCCCGGTGCCGCGGTCGCGGAGACGTTCGGGTTGTTCAGCGCCTCGTCGAGCAGTCGGATGGACGGGTAGTGCAGGTCGAACGCGGGCGACTCGGATCGGATACGCGGCAGCGTGATGAAGTTGTGCCGCGGCGGGGGAGAGGCGGTGGCCCATTCCAGCGAACGCCCGTATCCCCAGGGGTCGTCGGCCTCGACCTGCTTGCCGTACTTGGCGGTTTTCCAGACGTTGTAGAAGAACGGCAGCATCGAGAGACCGAGGACGAACGAGCCGATCGTGGAGATCATGTTCAGCGTGGTGAAACCGTCGGCGGCGAGATAGTCCGCGTAACGGCGCGGCATGCCCTCGGCGCCCAGCCAGTGCTGGACGAGGAAGGTGCCGTGGAAACCGACGAAGAGCGTCCAGAAAGTCATCTTCCCGAGCCGCTCGTCCAGCATCTTGCCGGTGAACTTCGGCCACCAGAAGTGGAATCCGGCGAACATCGCGAACACCACCGTGCCGAACACCACGTAGTGGAAGTGCGCCACCACGAAGTAGGAGTCGGACACCTGGAAGTCCATCGGCGGCGACGCCAGGATGATGCCGGTCAGGCCGCCGAAGAGGAACGTGACCAGGAAGCCGATCGACCAGAGCATCGGCGTCTCGAAGGACAGCGAACCGTTCCACATCGTGCCGATCCAGTTGAAGAACTTCACCCCGGTGGGCACCGCGATCAGGAAGGTCATGAACGAGAAGAACGGCAGCAGCACACCGCCGGTCACGAACATATGGTGCGCCCAGACCGTGATCGACAGCCCCGCGATCGCGATCGTCGCCGCCACCAGACCGATATAGCCGAAGATCGGCTTGCGGCTGAAGACCGGCAGGATTTCCGTGACGATGCCGAAGAACGGCAGGGCGATGATGTAGACCTCGGGATGGCCGAAGAACCAGAACAGGTGCTGCCACAGCAGTGCTCCGCCATTGGCCGCGTCGAAGACATGTGCCCCGAATTTACGGTCCGCCTCCAGCGCGAGCAGCGCGGCGGCCAGAATGGGGAAGGCGAACAGGACCAGTACGGCGGTCAGCAGCACATTCCAGGTGAAGATCGGCATCCGGAACATCGTCATGCCCGGCGCGCGCATACAGACGATCGTGGTGATGAAGTTGACCGAGCCGAGGATCGTGCCGAAGCCGGAGAAAACCAGACCCATGATCCATAGATCGCCGCCGACCCCGGGCGAGCGGACTCCGTCCGTCAGCGGTGAGTACGCGAACCACCCGAAGTCCGCCGCACCGTTCGGCGTGAGAAAGCCGGCCACGACAATGAGCGACCCGAACAGATAGAGCCAGTACGCGAAGATGTTCAGCCGTGGGAACGCCACATCGGGAGCGCCGATCTGAAGCGGCATGATCCAGTTCGTGAATCCGGCGAACAGTGGTGTCGCGAACATCAGCAGCATGATCGTGCCGTGAATCGTGAACGCCTGATTGAACTGCTCGGGCGAGATGATCTGGATTCCCGGACGGGCCAGTTCGGCGCGCATGAAGAGCGCCAGCACCCCGCCCACGATGAAGAACCCGAACGACGTCAGGAGATAGAGCGTGCCGATCGTCTTATGATCGGTGGTGGTCAGCCACCCCACGATGACTCTGCCCGGCTCCCTGCGCCGTACCGGCAGCTCATTCTCGTAGCTGTCGTCGGCCTCCGCCGATTCTTCCGTGCCCATCGTGGTCACTGCAACGCTCCTCCGGTCAACAGTCGCGTGTGAACTCGGCAGCAGCATGGCGTTGCTTTCACCGGGCCGGTGCGACCTTCTCCCTTCCGGCGCGTCGCGAGAACCGTCACCGAGGCCGGAGGAATTCCCCGGAAGCGTGCTGTGGCCGGGCCGACGGGCGGCCTCGCCACGTATCGGGGCCCGGGCGCCCGGCAATCCCCGCCAGGCGATATTCACCCGATCGTGCGGTGCCCGTTCGTCACCCGGGAGAGGAATCCGTCGACGCCTTCGCCGAGCCGGGGACGTGCCGGGCGCGCCATTGACCGCCGCGTACTCTCTCACGTCTGATGGCGGACCAATGTGCCTGTGGGCGCGGGGAGATCGAATGAAGAGGGAGCACATGTCCGAACGCGAATCGGAACGCGAACCCGAACCCGAACGCGAACCCGACGGCGCCGCCCTGTCCCGTATCGCGTCGTGGTGCCATGACCAGGGCCACCGGGACGGCTACCTCGCCGATCTGCGCCGGCTGGTCGAACAGGAGTCGCCCAGCGACGACAAGCCGCTCCTCGACGCCACCGCCGGACTGCTCCTGGAACTGCTCTCCGAGCGGCTGGGCGAGCCGGGCCGTACGGTACGACACCGCCATCCCGGACTCGGCGATGTCATCGAGGCCGAATACCCCGGCACCACGACACACCCCGGCGCCGCGACCGCCACCGGCGCCGCCCCTCTGGTCACGGTGATCGGCCACTACGACACCGTGTGGCCGGCCGGGACGATCGCCGGCTGGCCGTTCACCGTAACGGACGGCACGGCCTCGGGCCCCGGGGCCTTCGACATGAAGGCCGGTCTGGCGCAAGGGATGTGGGCCCTGCGCGCCCTCCACGCGCTCGGCCTGCCGCGGCCCACCGTACGTTTCGTGTTCAACGGCGACGAGGAGACCGGCAGCGCCGTCTCCCGGCCGTTCATCGAACGGGCCACCGAGGGCGCGGCGGCCACGCTGGTGCTCGAACCCGGCGGCGAGTGGGGCATCAAGGCGGGCCGCAAGGGCGTCGGTATCTTCACCATCACGGCGAAGGGCGTCGAGGCCCACGCAGGACTCGACCCGGCCAAGGGCGCCAGCGCCATCCACGGACTCGCCGATGTCATCCGCGCCCTCGTCGACGCCGCCGCCCCGGCGCGCGGGACGACCGTCAACGTCGGCCGGATCAGCGGCGGTACGGCCCGTAACGTCATCGCGGGCGAGGCGAGCGCCCTCATCGACGTCCGGGTGGCCACGGAGGAGGAGACCGCCCGGATGGAGCGGGTCCTGGCCGGTCTCGCCGCCACCGATCCCCGGGTCACCGTCACGGTCGACGGCGGCTGGAACCGTCCGCCGATGCTGCCCGGCCCCGCCGGACGCCGGCTCTTCGCGCTGGCCGACGCTGTCGCGACCCGCATCCGGGCGCCTCTGGCGGAGCTGTTCGTCGGCGGCAGCAGCGACGCCAACTTCGTCGCCGCGCTCGGCCGCCCGGTCCTCTGCGGCATGGGCGCCACCGGTGACGGGGCGCACGCGCGGCACGAACATGTCATCGTCGCCGACCTCCCCGACCGGGTCGCCCTGACCGCGGGCGTCCTGCTGGGTCTCGCCGGGCACGATGCGCCGGCACCGTCGACTCGTTGACACTGCCGACTCGTTGACAGTGTCGACAAAAGAGTGATTGGTTACTCACATGCCACCCTCGGGAAGACGCCGGTTGTCGACCGCGGACGAGCGTCGCGAGACGGTGCTGCGCACGGCCATGCACGCCTTCGCGGCTCGGGGCTACTACGGGACGAGCACCACCGAGGTCGCCGAGGCCGCCGGTATCTCACAGGCCTATCTCTACCGGCTCTTCCCGCACAAGGAAGCCCTGTTCATCGCGCTGATCAACCACTGCGGATGGCTGATGCGCGAGCGGATGTCACGCTGTCTGGCGTCGGCGGAGAGCACCGATCCGGCGGAGGTGCTCACCACCATGGCGTCGTCCTTCCGTGGACTGGCCGTGGAGGAAAGGGACTTGGTGATGGTGCTGCTCCAGGCCAACGGCGCGGCGAGCGAGCCGGCGATCCGCGCGGCCGTGCGCGACTGCTACGCGAGGCAGGTGGAGTACGTACGGGCGGCGTCCCTCGCCTCCGACGAACGGATCCGCGGGTTCTTCGCGGACGGCATGCTCGGGAACGTACTCGCCGCCCTCGACGTGGCGGCGGTCGACGCCCCGTGGGCGCGCACCCTCTCCGGCCCGGCCGCGGACACCACTCCCCGGTGAGCTTCCGGCCAAGGGGAATACGCTCCGGACCCACCTCGTTGAGCGCGGGGAGTGATTGACCACTCTCCAGCCTTCCGAGGGAGACCATCCGTGACATCGACGGCATCGGCGACATCAGCCACCCCGAACGAGCGGGCGAGCAGGGCGGGACAGATCCTCTCCCGTCCCTTCAGCATCGGGGACCTGGTCCTGCCGAACCGGATCGCCATGGCGCCCATGACCCGTAACTTCTCGCCCGGCGGTGTCCCCGGCGCCGATGTGGCGGAGTACTACGCGCGCCGGGCGGCCGGCGGTGTGGGGCTGATCATCACGGAGGGGACCCATGTCGACCACCCCTACTCCGGGCGCGAGGAGCGGATCCCGCGCTTCTACGGGGAGGACGCGCTCGCCGGCTGGGCCCGGGTCGTCGACGCCGTACACCGCGCCGGCGGCCGGATCGTTCCGCAGCTCTGGCAGGAGGGCACCGGCCGGGTGACCGACGACGCGTCCGTGGCGACGGCGGTCAGCCCCTCGGGGCTGGGGCTGGACGGCAATCCGGAGGGCCGGGCCATGAGTCTCGCCGAGATCGACGACGTCGTCGCGGCCTTCGCCGCCGCGGCGGCCGATGCCGAGCGCCTCGGGTTCGACGGTATCGAGCTGCACGGAGCGCACGGCTATCTCATCGACCGGTTCCTCTGGTCCCGTACGAACCGGCGCGCCGACGCCTACGGCGGCGACGAGGCGTCCCGGCTCCGCTTCGCCACCGAGATCGTGGCGGCGACGCGGGCCGCGGTGTCCGCGTCCTTCCCGATCATCTTCCGGCTGTCCCAGTGGAAGGCGCACCACTACACCGCCAAGGTGACCGAGACTCCCGAAGAGCTGGAACGTCTGCTCACCCCGCTGGCCGAGGCGGGCGCCGATGTCTTCCATGCCTCGACACGCCGGTACTGGGAGCCGGAGTTCGAGGGCTCGGAGCTGAATCTCGCCGGGTGGGCGAAGAAGCTGACGGGCCGGCCCACCATCACCGTGGGCTCCGTCGGACTGGACAGCGTGTTCCTGGAGGCCGTCGAGCAGGGCAAGGTGAAGGGCGTCGCGGGTATCGAACCGCTGCTGGACCGGCTGGAGCGGGACGAGTTCGACCTGGTCGCCGTCGGGCGCGCGCTGCTGGCCGATCCCGAGTGGGCGGCGAAGACGATCGAGGGACGGACGGACGAACTGGTGCCCTTCGACAGCGGCGCGCTGACCGCACTGCGCTGACGGCACGGCGCTGACGGCACCGCGCCGACCGTTCTGCGCTGCCCGGCGCACCCCGGCCCGCACAACGACGCGACGAGCCGGCCCCCTTGGTACCCACGCGGAGGGGCCGGCCGTCCCCTCGACGCCGCCGCCTTCCGTCAGTCCCAGGCGCGGCGTTCGTCGTCCCGCGGGGCGTGCACGACCTCGGGGGCGCCGGGGCCGTATGTCATCACCGGGCGCGAGGCGTCCCAGGCGGGCCAGCCCGGATCGCCGGTGGCCGCGAAGCGCACCCAGTCGGCGTGCATGGTGTCCGCGAGGGACTGCGGCGCCCCGGTGCCGGTGAGCGAGACCGTGGCCGGCTCCCGCAGGGTGTCGAAGACGAAGCCGATCTCCAGGGCATGGCACGCGCCGAGTTGCCGGACCGGCGAGGGCCAGCCGAACTCGTAGAAGTACGTGGCGGCCGGGGCATCACGGCGCACGTCGGCGAGCCGGGTGAGGGGGATCCGCAGCAGCCGGTCGGTGGCGAGCGCGCCGAGCAGCTCCCCGGGCGACGCGTCCGGCCGGTTGGCCCGGTACACCGCCGCCGTCCGGGCCCGTACCCGGAACCGGGCCATGGCCAGCCGCAGCGTGACCGGACCGATCCGGTCGAGCGCACCGCCGGGTATGAACCACAGCCGGTACTCCTCCGAGGTGGTCCCCATCAGCAGACCGATCTCCGCGCCCTGCCCCGCCGCCAGCGCGGCGGCCGGGGCGTGGGGCAGCACCTCGCCGTCCACCACGAGATCGAAGCTCGCGCCACCGAGCAGTGGACTGCCGGCCGTCGCCTCGCGCTGCGCGCGCAGCAGCCGGTCGCGGTCCACCCCGGCGAGAGCCGCCGCCGTGGCCGGAACCCCCAGCCGCCGGGCGGTGCGCCGGGTGGTGCGCCGGGCCCTGGCCGGGGTGACGGCGGACGGGACGCCGCTCTGGAGCACGGCCCGCCGCAGCAGACCGGCGGAGAGCGGCGAGGCCAGGATCCCGGCGACGGAGAACGCCCCGGCGGATTCGCCGAAGACCGTGACCAGTCCGGGATCACCCCCGAAGGCCGCCACGTTCCGCCGTACCCAGGCGAGCGCCGCGAGCTGGTCCCGCAGCCCCAGGTTGGCGGGCGCGTCGGGGAACATCCCGAACCCCTCGACGCCGAGCCGGTAGTTCAGCGATACGAGGACCACGCCGTCCCGGGCGAACGCGGCGCCGTCGTACGTGGGAACGGCCGATGAGCCGTGCCGCAGCGAGCCGCCGTGGATCCACACCATGACGGGCAGCCCGGCGCCGCCGGGATCGGGGGTCCACACATTGAGGTTCAGACAGTCGTCCCCCGGCACGGACGGATCGGGCAGCAGCCGGTCCAGCGGCGGGGCGTAGGGCAGCTTCGGGGCGGTCGGCCCGAAGGCGGAGGTGTCACGGACACCGTCCCACGGCGCGGGCGGGGCCGGCGGGCGGAAGCGGTACGGGCCGACGGGCGCCGCCGCGTACGGGATACCGCGGAAGACGGCGACCCCGCGCTCGATCCGGCCGCGCACCCGGCCGTACTCGGTGCGTACTACGGGCCCCGCGCCCGGGACGGGGTCCGGTTCACCGATCATCCGTCACTCCCTCCTTCGCCCTTCACGAATGAAGGCTGCCCACGCGTGGCCCGGTCACGTACGCCCGTCCCGCCCACCGCGACGGCGGCCACTGATGGTGTCCGCCCTCATCCCGCGAACGGGCAGATCCTCCCCGGCCGGGCCTGCCGAGGGCGCGCCGGTGCCGGCTACCGCCTTTCCGTAGCGCTGGGCGAGCGGGGCGGAGGTGACGCCGTGGGCGAGCACGCTGAGCAGCACGGTGCAGGCGACCACGGGGACGATCATCTGCCAGGCCGGCGGGGCGAGTTCCTCGACCGCCAGCAGACCGAAGATGACGGATGCCAGCCCGCGTGGGCCGAACCAGCCCACGAACAGGACGGTTCTCCTGTCCAGACCGCTCCCGGTCAGGGACAGCGCCACGGGCACCATGCGCAGCACCGTCAGGCTCAGTACCGCGTAGAGCCCCGCCTGCCAGGTGAGGTGATCGAAGGCGGCCGGCAGCAGTACGGCACCGAAGAGGAGCCACACCAGCACGGAGAACAGCGAGGCGGTCTGCTCGACGAACAACAGCACGCGCTGTGGGGCGCCGTGCGTCGATCCGAAGGCCAGGCCGGCGAGAAAGGCGGCGATGAAGCCGTTGCCACCGATCGCGATGGACGAGGTGTAGCTGAGGAGGGCCAGTGCCAGGACACCGGACCCGGCGACGTCCTCGGTGGCCCAGCCCTTGCGCAGGGCGTAGCGCAGCAGCCATCCGGCGACCAGCCCGAGCGCCGTGCCGTAGACCAGGCCGATGGCGAGTTCCACGAGGGCGCCACCGGAGGTCAGCGTGTGAGCCGTACTCCCGGCCGCGGCCACTCCGGCCAGGGCCAGTACGACGAACGGGGTGGCGATACCGTCGTTCAGGCCGCTCTCGACGTTGATGAGCCGGCGAACCCTCGCGGGCACGGCCGGATCGACCATCATCGTGGCGCCGAGCGCGGCGTCCGTCGGAGCGAGCGCGGCGGCGACATACAGCGCGGCCCATCCCGTCACGCCGGGGAGCAGTCCCATGGCCAGCAGGGTGCCGAGACCGATGCACATCGGCAGGCCGAGCAGCAGAAGGCGTGCGTACAGGCCGAGTTCGGGGCGCAGGGCCCGGAAGGACAGCCGTGCGGCATCGGTGAAGAGCACCCAGGCCAGCGTCACCTCGGCGAGTGTGCGCACGATCTCCGGCGACGGGGCCAGGTCCAGTACCCCGATCCCCTTGCCCAGCAGCAGGCCCAGCAGTACGAAAGCCACCGGGGCGGTGAGTTCGACGCGTGCCAGCCGCTGAGAGAACAGGCTCCAGAGGAAGAGAAGAATCAGGATCAGCGAGAAGGTTGCATCCACCGTGGACTCCGTAACCATGGCCGCGTCGTCGGTTGGGTCCTGCCGGTCGGACAGGGCGCGGGGCCTGATTCTCGGCGGTCGTGGCGTCCTGAGCATCGAGCCGGGGGCAGCGATCGGGGCTTTCACCCGAGTGGTGGAACGCTCCGTGCGCCAGGACCCGGTCTCGGTGCGCGAGATCACGTTGACCCCGGGTGATGTTCCCCGGGAAGGTTGGATGCATGACGCATCTATCCGTACCGCTACCGACGCCTGCCCTCTCCACCGACGGGGGCCCGCGGTGCGTGGAGTACTGACCGGATTCGGCGTCATCGCGGTCGTCATCGGTGTCGGCTATCTGATTGGACGGCGCAGATATCTCGGGGACAACGGGCGCGAGGTGCTCACCAAACTCGCCTTCCATGTGGCCACGCCCGCACTGCTGTTCACGACGCTCGCGCAGGCCGATCTGTCGGTGGTCCTCTCCAGCGGACTGCTGATCACCGCGCTCAGTACGGCCGTCGCCGCCGGGGTGTTCGTGGCGGTCGCGCTCATACGCCGGTGGGACGTGGGGGCCACTACGATCGGCGCGCTCTGCTCCAGCTATGTCAACGCCGGGAATCTGGGCATCCCGATCGCCGTGTATGTCCTCGGCGACGCCTCACTGGTGGCGCCGGTACTCCTCTTCCAGCAGATCGTGGTCACCCCGATCGCTCTGACGGTGCTCGATCTCTCGGGCTCCGGCGAGAAACGACCGGTGTGGCAGCGGGTGACGACGCCGCTGCGCAACCCGGTCGCGGCCAGTTCGCTGTGCGGTGTCGCGGTGGCGGCGACGGGGGTGACGGTGCCGGGACCGGTGCTGGATCCGCTGATCCTGATCGGCAATATGTCCGTCCCCGCGGTGCTGCTGGCGTTCGGCATCTCGCTGTACGGCAGCGCCCTGCCGGGCCGTGGCCCCGACCGCCGGCCCGTGCTGCTGTCCGCGGTCCTGAAGTCCGCGGGCCAGCCGCTGGTGGCCTGGGCGCTCGGGGCCCTGGTGTTCGGGCTGCACGGCGCGGCCCTGCTCGCTGTCGTGGTGACCTCCGCCCTGCCCGCCGCGCAGAACCTCTATACGTACGCCTCCCGCTACCGCGTCGCCGAGCGGCTGGCCCGCGAATCGATTCTGCTGTCCACGATGCTGTCGGTGCCGGGGCTGGTGGTCGTGGCGGCGTTCCTCGGCTGACGGGGCCGCATCACGCGGTCACGCGGTCACACTGTCAGTCGAAGGCGCCGCTGTAGGCGTTGAGCGCGGGCTGGCCGCCCAGGTGCGCGTACAGCACCGTCGAGTCCTCGCCGATCTCGCCCGTACGCACCAGATCGATCAGCCCGGCCATGGACTTGCCCTCGTACACCGGGTCGATGATCATCCCCTCCAGCCGGCCGGTGAGCCGGATCGCCTCCAGCGTCGATTCCACCGGGACGCCGTAGCGGTCGCCCGCCCACCCTTCGAGGACGCTGATCTCGTCATCGCGCAACTCGCGCCGGAGGCCGATCAGACCGGCGGTGTGCCGGGCGATGCGCTCGACCTGCTCGCGGGTCTCGTCGATCCTGGCGGAGGCGTCGATGCCGATCACCCGCCGCGGGCGGTCCTGGCCCGCGAACCCGGCGATCATCCCGGCCTGGGTGGAGCCCGTGACGCTGCAGACGACGATCGTGTCGAAGAAGACGCCGTGCTCGGCCTCCTGGCGCGCCACCTCGTACGCCCAGTTCGCGAACCCCAGCCCGCCGAGCGGGTGTTCGGAGGCCCCGGCCGGGATCGGGTACGGCACGCCGCCCTCGGCCCGTACCTCGTCCAGCGCCCGCTGCCAGGAGTCCTTGATCCCGATCCCGAACCCCGCAGGGACGAGCCGGACATCGGCGCCCATGACACGGGACAGCAGGATATTGCCCACCTTGTCGTTCACCGGGTCGGGCCAGTCGACCCACTTCTCCTGGACGAGCCGGGCCTTGAGCCCCAGATGAGCGGCGACGGCGGCCACCTGCCGCGTGTGGTTCGACTGGTACCCCCCGATCGACACGAGCGTGTCCGCGCCCTGGGCCAGCACGTCGGGGACGATGTACTCCAGCTTGCGCGTCTTGTTCCCGCCGTACGCGAGACCGGAGTTGCAGTCCTCGCGCTTGGCCCAGACGCGGGCGCCGCCGAGGAACTCGGTCAGCCGGTCCAGCCGGTGGACCGGGCTCGGTCCGAAGAGCAGGGGATGGCGCGGGAAATCCTCGACGGCCACGGGACGGGTCCTCTCTGCGGGTCGGCGTGTCCGCTACGGCCTTCCCCGTGGCGAGCCCCGTCAAGAGTCGAGCAGGCTCCCGAGCCGTCCCTCCAGCAGCACCAGCAACTCGCCCAGCGAGCCCGCCAGCCGCTCCTGATTCCGGGCGCCGAGTCCCTCCAGCAGGGCCGCCTCGTACCCCAGCTGCTCGGGCAGCAGCCGGTCGAGCAGCTCACGTCCCGCGTCGGTCAGCGACAGATGTGTGACCCGGCGGTCCCGGTCGTCCGGCCGCCGGGCGATCAGTCCCCGCTCCTCCAGCTGACGCAGCCGCTTGGTCACGGCCGCCCCGGAGGCGAAGGTCTCCCGGGCGATCCGGCCCGGGGTCAGCTCCTGGTCCGTACGGCGCAGGGTCCCCAGGATGTCGAACTCGGGCCGGGTCAGCCCCTGCCGCCGGAGGGGCGCGTCGGCGGCCTGCTGGAGGAGCGCGGAACAGCGGTTGAGCCGCCCGATCACCGCCATCGGGGCGGTGTCCAGTTCCGGCAGTACCTGCTGCCACTGCCGCATCACGCCTGCGACGATGTCCTCGGCCACGGGTACGCTCCTCTGTTCCGGTTCCGGCGCCGCCTACAGTACGGGCGCGGCCGGTGCGGTGTGCCGGACGAGCAGGGCGAGGGTGCGGTGGCCGTCGCGCTCGGCGGCGGCGACGCGCTCGGCGGGCAGCGCGCGCTGCCACCACTCACCGGAGGCGACCTCCACGGCCTCGCGCAGCTCGACGAGCGCGTGCGCCAGCCGGTCACGCGCCCACCCGGTCTCACACGGCCCGGCTGCGGTACCGGCGGACTCGGCGCCGAGCGACCGCCGCGCCGCACTCTCCGCCGCCGTGACCCGCGCGAGGGCGAGATCGATACGGTCGGTGGCCCGGCGGTTGGTCACCAGCACACAGCAGACGAGACCGATCGCCACCCCGACGACGGTGTCCACCCCGCGATCGGCGATCAGGGTCCGGGCGGGCAGGTCAGTGCCGAACTCCGTCAGCAGCAGCGCCATGGGCGTGACGCACACCGAACCGAGCCAGTAGTTACGGGTGATGAGGGCCTCCGCGCCCACCTGGCACGCCAGCGCGAGCAGCACCATCGCGAGCGCGCCGGTGCGGATCAGCGGCAGCAGCGCGACGAAGACGGCCAGTCCCAGGACATTGCCCAGGGCGCGCTGGACGGCCCGCTGCCAGGACAGGGTGGTGTTGGCCTGATAGATCGAGGCCGCGGTGACCACGGCCCAGTACGGGTGCCCGACCCCGGCGGCCAGCGAGACCCAGCCCGCCAGCGCGCAGCCGGTGGCCACCCGGGCGCCGATCGGCAGCAGGGGCGAGCCGGGCCGCAGCCGCGCGAGGACGGCGCGGACGCCGCCGGGACGGTCCGGGGGCGCGAGCCGCCGCGGCTGCCGCACCGTCCGCCGTTCGACGGCGACACCGGAGAGTTCGCGTGCCTCACCGGGCGTCAGGTCCATGCGCGGCAGGGCACGGCCGCGGCGCAGCGTACGGGCCAGCTCGGCGCACCGTTCCGCTTCCCGGGCGGGGGAGTCCGTACGGCCGGCGGCGGGCGAGGCGAGGGCCGACTCCGCGTGGACGAGGAGCCGTTCGAGCCCGGCGCGGGTCGCGTCGGGGCGCCGGACCTGGAAGAGCGTGTGCCAGGCGGCATTGACCGCACCCGCCGCGGCCCCACGGGCCGGATGCACCCGTACGGTACGTCCCGCCGGAAGCGCGGCCTCCGCCCGCCGCTCCCGCCACAGCGCGGCGGCGGCCTCCAACGCCCGTGCCACCGCGATCCGTTCGGGACCGTGCGGCCGGAACAGCCCGGGGGCCATACAGATGAGCCACGCCACCGCTCCGCCGGCGAGCGCGAGTGCGAGATGGAAGGGGATCTCCCCGGGACTCTGCGGCACGAAGAACGCGGAGGCGGAGATGAAGGTCAGGATCAGATTGCCCGGCGGACCTGTCCGGGTCGCGTCACAGACCATCTTGTGGACGGCGGCGACCAGGGAGGCGAGGAGCACCAGCAGGGCGGCCGAGGTGACCAGCGAGGCGGCCGTCAGCGCGACGCCGAGACTCGCGACCATGCCGAGGACCACCAGGGGCAGCGTGCGGGCGCGGGCCGCGTACGGCAGACCGTGCGCGTAGAGGGCGCACATCGCCCCGGCCGAGGTGTAGAGGATCAGATCCAGCCGGCCCAGCGCCAGCAGCGTCATATCCGGCACGGCGAGCGCGACCGCCGCACTGAGCGCGGGCTTGTGCCAGCTGTCCACCGGCCGTCGCAGCCGGACGGTGCTCCTGACCGGGAGCGGGCGGACCCGTGGGGTGTGCTTCGCCATGGAAAAAAGATTAGCATGTGTTTTACAAGTAAAAGAAATTTCTCTCTTCTTATCTCACCGCTACACAAAAGCTGCCAAAGCGCGCAGAATGGTTCTGTTGCGGCTCGATGCCGCGCATCGCGGTCTGACTTGCGCAATCGAAGGAGGCGAGTCGTATGGCCGACGTCTCACACACGAGGCGGGACGTCTCACAGCAGGACGTCTCACATACGAGGCAGGACCTGGCCGGTCACCCCGATGTTCCGGAGATGCGGGAGCGCTACGCCCGCATGCTTGGCGGACGCGACGTGGCGCTGGTGGACGGACCGGTGTTTCTCGTCGGCCTGTTCTGCGCCCTGTCGCCCTGGATCATCCACTTCACGGCCACCCAGCCGGCACTGGCGGTGCACAACCTGATCATGGGAATCGCACTCATGGCGCTGGCGGTGGGCTTCGCCGTCATGCCGCAGCGGATGTACGGCCTCAGCTGGGCCATGTGCGCCATGGGTGTGTGGCTGATCATCGCGCCATGGATCGTCGGCAGCGGTCCGGACAAGGGCATCATCTGGGCCAACGCGGTCATCGGCGCGCTGACCATCCTGCTCGGTCTGGTGTGCGCGGCAGCGGCGATGAAGAGCAACCGTAGCCGTAGAAGGGCCTGAGCCGAGCGGTTCGGCCCGTCCCGGGATGCCGGGCGGGCCGGCCGCCACTCTCGCCTACGGCGGACGGAATCACGGAATCACCGGGCCCGCCGCCGAACACCAGGTGCGGCCTCGTGCCCGGCGAGCAGCCCCCGTCCCGGAGTCCGCGAAAGCCGGAGTCTGGGACAGTGGGGCCATGCAGGCCATGACGCGCACCGAACTCACCGATCTCGTCGACTCCCTGCTCGACGGGACCTCGCCGCTCCCCATCGTCTCCGCGGGCGACCCCGTGCTGCGGCGCCCCGCGGCCCCGTACGAGGGGCAGTTGGGGGACGCCCGGCTGGAGCGCCTGGTGCGTGTGATGCGCGAGACGATGCATGCCGCGCCGGGCGTCGGGCTGGCCGCGCCTCAGGTGGGGATCCCCCTGCGGCTCGCGGTCATCGAGGACTCCGCCGAGGTGAGTGACGAGGTGCGCGCCGCGCGGGGCCGGGTTCCACAGCCGTTCCGTGTGCTCGTCAACCCGTCGTACGAGCCGCTCGGCGACGGCCGGGCCGCGTTCTTCGAAGGCTGCCTGAGCGTCCCCGGCTGGCAGGCCGTGGTCGTCCGGCATGCACGGGTACGGCTGCGCGGGCAGGACGAGCGGGGACGGGAGTTCGACGAGGAGTTCTCGGGGTGGCCCGCCCGTATCGTCCAGCACGAGACGGATCATCTCGGCGGGACCCTCTATCTCGACCTCGCCGAGACACGCTCGCTGTCCAGTACCGAGCACGCCGTGGAGCGTTGGTCGCAGCCCACCCCCGCCCTGGCGGCCGAGGAACTGGGCTTCACGCTCCCCACTCACTGACCGGTTCGCGCGCCGCGGAACACCACTCCCGGAGTTCCGAACGATCCGTCAGATTTTCCATGTCCCCGCGCGAATCGCTGTGGCAGACTGCCCCGGTGTAACGGTGGCGCTCGGGGGGTGCTGTGGTGCGTAGAGGTGGGACGTGAGCGAGCCGCGCTCCGCGCCGACGATCGGCCAACTCGTCCTCAGCAAGCAGTTGCAGACCCTGCGCGAGGGCGCGGGCCTGAGCCGGGAGCAGGCGGGCAAGCTGCTGCGTGTCACCGCCGCCACGGTCCGCCGGATGGAGACGGCCGAGGTCGCGCTCAAGATCCCCTACGTGCAGCTCCTGTTACCCGCCTACGGTGTGCCCGCCGACGAGGCCGAGATCTTTCTGCGGCTGGCGGACGAGGCGAACGAACCGGGCTGGTGGCAGCGGTTCCACGACATACTCCCCGACTGGTTCAGCGGCTATGTGAGCCTCGAAGAGGCGGCCACGACCATCCGCTCCTACGAACCGCACTTCGTGCCGGGGCTGCTCCAGACCGAGGAGTACGCCCGCGAGGTCCTCACCGCCGGCGCCCTCGGCCGGATGACCGACCCCGGCAGGATCGAACGCCATGTCGCGCTGCGCAAGCGGCGCCAGGCGCTGCTGACCCGTACCGATGCCCCGGCCCTCTGGGTCGTCCTGGACGAAACGGTCCTGCGCAGACCCGTCGGCTCGTCGGAGATCATGCGGGCACAGATCGACCGGCTGCTGGAGGCGACGGAACTGCCCAATGTGACGATCCAGATAGCCGAGTTCGCCGCCGGCCATCACCCCGGCACCTACAGTCCTTTCGTACTGTTCCGCTTTGATATGCCGGAAGTGCCCGACATGGTGTACATCGAGTATCTGACCGGCGCCCTCTATCTCGACCAGGACGCCGAAGTCACCGAACATATGCAGGTCATGGACCGGATGGTGGCCCACGCGGAGTCCGCGCGCCGGACCAGACAGCTCCTCACCGCCTTCCGTACGGCGATCTGAGGTACGGTGCCTGCCATGGGTACGTACTCGACCTTCCGTGCAGCGGAGCCGCGCCACAGCGGCCCCCACGGTGAGTGCGCGCCCCGCGGCCTCAGCTTTCTGCGTCGCCGCGGCCGGGTGGGATCTCCCCCGGCCCGTTCCTGTCGCTGATCCGCGACGCCACCCGTAGCGCCCACCGGCCCGTCGCCGTCACCGGGTCCGTCCGCTCCGGGTCCGTACCTCCCCTGAACCGCCCCGTGTGGTGTCCGCCGCCGCTTCCCAGAGGAGATCCGTTGACCATCGCCGCCCCCTCCACCGCCCCCTCCGCCGCCTCCGTACCGCCCGCGTCACCCGCACTGCGTGATCACCGCATCCCCGCCGACGGCCTGTACGAAGGCCCGCGTGCGCTGCGCCGCGTCCCGGAGAAGTGGGAGGACCGGCCGTACGAACTCTTCGACGTCGTCCCGCAAGGGCGGATCATCGGCGCCGAGATCCGCGGGCTCGATCTGTCCCTCCCGCCGGCCCCCGCCGTACGCGAGGAGCTCAACCGGGCGCTGCTGGAGTGGAAGGTGCTCTTCTTCCGCGGGCAGCATCTGTCGTCGGACGCGCAGCGCGCCTTCGCCCGTCACTGGGGCGAGTTGGAGACCAATCCGCTGCTGGCCACCGGCGACGCCCCGGAGGTCGTCCGGTTCGACCGGAGCGCGGTGCCCACCTTCGAGAACGTCTGGCATGCGGACGTGACGTTCCGCGAGCGGCCCGCGCTGGGCGCGGTGCTGCAACTGCGCGAGGTGCCGCCGGTCGGCGGTGACACCATGTGGGCCGACATGGCGGCGGCGTACGACAACCTGCCCCGGGACGTCAAGGACCGTATCGACGGCGCCCGCGCCGTGCACGATTTCGTCCCGGGCTTCGCCCGGTTCTCCTCGCCCGCACAACTGGCCCCGTTCCAGGAGATGTTCCCGCCCGTCGAGCATCCCGTCGTACGGCGCCACCCCGAGACCGGCCGGCGGATGCTGTTCGTCAACACCTCCTTCACCACCCGGATCGTGGGGCTGGAGCGTGCGGAGAGCGACCGGCTGCTGCGGCTGCTGTTCCAGCAGGCGCATGTGCCCGAGTACCAGGTGCGGTTCCGCTGGCAGGCGGGGGACATCGCCTTCTGGGACAACCGCGCCACCCAGCACTACGCGGTCAATGACTACGCTCCGCACCGCCGGGTGGCCGAGCGCGTCGCCATCGCGGGCGACCGGCCCTTCTGACGGTCCGGCCCAGCCGCCCCGTCGAAGGACCCGTACCGCCGGCAGCGCCGGGGCGGAAGGCCCGGCGCTGCTCGCCCCCTTCTTGACAGCGGTCTCCCGGGGGGTTCAGGATGCGCGGGTGAACCTGTCAGACAGCCAGACAGCTGGTGAGGCGCCCAAGCGGATCAGCGCCCTGGAAGCGGTGCTCGGTCATCTGCGCGGCGCCATTGAGCGCGGTGAGTACGCCGTGGGGGAGAAGCTCCCCTCCGAGGCGGAGCTCTGCCGCCGCCTGGAAGTGAGCAGACCCGTGCTCCGGGAGGCGCTGCGCGCGCTCCAGACCATGGGGCTCACGGTCTCGCGCACCGGCAAGGGCACCTTCGTCGTCTCCCAGGGCCCGGTCGAGGACCCGACCTTCGGTGACTACTCCGCGAGCGACCTCCTGGAGGTGCGCCGCCATGTGGAGATTCCGGTGGCCGGGTACGCGGCGCTCCGCCGTACCCCCGAGGACCTCGATCATCTCGCGCATCTGCTGGCGCGGATGGAACGGGAGACCGACACCACCGCGTGGGTGGCCATGGACACCCTCTTCCATCTCGCGGTCGCGCGGGCCGCCCAGAACCCGGTCTTCCGCCGCGTCATCGAAGAGATCCGGGACGCGCTGGCCCGCCAGTCGGCGTTCCTCAACGATCTCGGCGGCCGGCGCGAGCAGTCGAACCAGGAACACCAGGCGATCGTGGACGCGCTCGTCGACCGTTCCGAGCACGACGCCGTGGAAGCCATGACCCACCATCTGGCCCGCGTCGAGTCGACGCTGACCACCATCGTGCGCTCGCCGCGGCGCGCGGATCCCCCCACAGAAGGCGAAGACCCGGCGTGAGTGAACAGTCTCTCCAGAAGCCGCAAACGTCAGCACCATCAGGGCAGGAACCAGGGCGGGAACAGGGACCGGACGGCGCGCATGTCGACGCCGGGGACGCCGGATACAGCAAGTCCCTGAAGTCCCGGCATATCAATATGATCGCCATCGGCGGGGCCATCGGCACCGGGCTGTTCCTCGGTGCGGGCGGCAGGCTCGCCGACGCCGGGCCCTCGCTGGCCGTGGCCTACGCCCTCTGCGGAGTCTTCGCCTTCCTCGTGGTGCGCGCCCTCGGAGAGCTGGTCCTGCACCGGCCGTCCTCCGGGGCGTTCGTCTCGTACGCCCGTGAATTCATGGGCGAGAAGGGGGCGTTCGTCGCGGGCTGGATGTACTTCCTGAACTGGGCGACCACCGGGATCGCCGACATCACGGCGGTGGCGACCTACACCCACTACTGGGGCATGTTCACCGATGTCCCGCAGTGGGTGATCGCCCTGATCGCGCTCGCTGTCGTGCTGACCGTGAACCTCATCTCCGTGAAGATCTTCGGCGAACTGGAGTTCTGGTTCGCGATCATCAAGGTCGGTGCGCTGGTCCTCTTCATGCTGATCGGCATCTTCCTGCTGGTCACCCAGCAGCCCGTCGACGGCCACACCCCGGGACCCTCGCTGATCACGGACAACGGCGGCCTCTTCCCGGCCGGGATGCTCCCCATGCTGCTGGTCATCCAGGGCGTGGTCTTCGCGTACGCCTCCGTCGAACTCGTCGGTGTCACGGCGGGCGAGACCGCGAACCCGGCGGAGATCATGCCGAAGGCGATCAACTCCATCATGTGGCGCGTGGCCCTCTTCTACGTCGGTTCCGTCGTGCTGCTGACGATGCTGCTGCCCTGGGACGCGTACTCCGCCCACGAGAGCCCCTTCGTGACCGTGCTGTCCAATATCGGTGTGCCGGCGGCCGGCGGGGTGATGAACCTCGTCGTCCTCACCGCCGCGATGTCGAGCCTCAACTCCGGGCTCTACTCCACCGGTCGCATCCTGCGCTCCATGGCGATGTCGGGGTCCGCGCCGAAGTTCACCGGGGTGATGAGCCGCAGCCAGGTGCCGTACGGCGGCATCCTGCTCACCTCCTCGATCTGTGTGCTGGGCGTCGGCCTCAACTACCTCGTACCGAGCAAGGCGTTCGAGATCGTGCTGAACTTCGCCGCGCTCGGCATCCTCAGCACCTGGGCCATGATCATGATCTGTCATCTGCTGTTCTGGCGGAAGACCCAGGCCGGGCAGCTCGTACGCCCCGGCTACCGGCTCCCCGGCTCGCCGTGGACCGAGATCGTGACGCTGGCCTTCCTCGCGTCGGTGCTGGTCCTGATGTACGCGGACGGCGGCGCGGGACGTACGACCGTCCTGTCCCTGCCCGCGATCGGGGCGGCGCTGGTCGGGGGCTGGTTCCTGGTACGGGGCCGGGTCGGGACCGTACGGGACGCCGTGGCCGGCGCCGGTAACGCCACCGGCACCAAGAACGACAACGAGAGCAGAACATGAGCCACACCACCCCAGCACACACCACCCCGGCAGGCGGCACCCCGCCACGCCCCACGGGCCCCGGACGCCCCACGGGCCCCGGACGCCCCACTCAGGGAGAGCCCCCCGCCATCCGCGAACCGGCCCATGTCCCGGTCGCGCATGTCGTACGGGGAGGCGTCATCGAGGGCGTCCACCACGGCTCGGTCGTCGTCCTCGCGGCGGACGGCAGTGTGGAGTTCAGGGCGGGCGACATCGAGGCCGCGTTCTACCCGCGCTCGGCGCTCAAGCCCGTCCAGGCCGTGGGGCTGCTGCGGGCCGGACTGCCGCCGCTCGACAGCGAGTCGCTGGCCCTGGCCGCGGCCAGCCACTCCGGTGAGGAACGCCATCTGGCCACGGCCCGCCGCATCCTGGACGCCGCCGGATTGACCGAGGGTGATTTGCGCAATACACCCGATATGCCGTACGGCTCGGCGGTGCGGGACGAGTGGATCCGCGCCGGCCGCGGCCCGAGCCGGCTCGCCCAGAACTGCTCGGGCAAGCACGCCGCCATGCTGATGACGGCCAGGGCCAGGGGCTGGTCGCTGGAGAACTACCTCGACCCCGGGCATCCGCTCCAGTGGGAGATCGCCTCGGCCGTCGAGGAGCTGACCGGGCAGGGCATCGCACGCGTGACGGTCGACGGCTGCGGCGCGCCGCTCTTCGCCGTGTCCCTGCACGGTCTCACCCGGGCCGTGGCCAGGATCGCGACGGCCGCGCCCGGTACCGACGAGGGCCGGGTCGCGCACGCCATGCGGGAACACCCGGAAATGGTCTCCGGCAGTGGCCGTGATGTGGCCCGGCTGATGCGCGCGGTCCCGGGGCTGCTCGCCAAGGACGGGTTCGAGGGCGTACAGATCGCGGCGCTGCCGGACGGGCGGGCGGTCGGCGTGAAGATAGCCGACGGCGCCGACCGCGCCAGGATGCCGGTGACCGCGGCGGCCCTCGCGAGGTGCGGGATCGACCCGCGGATCCTCGCCGCGTTCGACCGTACGCCGGTCATCGGGGGCGGACAGGAGGTCGGAACCCTGCGTGCGGCAGGCGCGCTGGCCCCCTTCTTCGCGCCTTCGGCCGGTTCGGTCCCGGCCGCTTCGTCTGCTTCGTCCGCGCAGGGCACCTCGGGCGCCTCGTCCGTCGCGTAACTCCGTTCCACCGCTTCGCCGTTCCGCTGTCCCGCCTTCCGCCGTTCCGTCGCCACGGGACACCCACCCTCAGCTCTCACGAAGGACCCGTGACATGACCGCAGGCCACCGCCGCGAGCACGATCTGCTGGGCGACCGCGACATACCCGCCGACGCGTACTGGGGAGTCCACACCCTGCGCGCCTCGGAGAACTTCCCCATCACCGGTACGCCGATCGCCGCCTACCCCCATCTGATCAACGCGCTCGCCGCCGTCAAGGAGGCCGCGGCACGCGCCAACCAGGACCTCGGGCTGCTCACCGCCGCGAAGGCCGACGCCATCTCCGCCGCCTGCCGGGAGATCAGGGAAGAGGGCCTGCTGCACGACCAGTTCGTCGTGGACGTGATCCAGGGCGGCGCCGGTACGTCGACCAATATGAACGCCAACGAGGTCATCGCCAACCGGGCGCTGGAGATCCTCGGCCACACCAAGGGCGACTACCACGAGCTGCATCCGAACGAGGACGTCAACCTCGGCCAGTCGACGAACGACGTCTACCCGACCGCCGTCAATGTCGCCACGATCATCGCCGTACGGGAACTGCTCGACGCGATGACGATCCTGCGCGAGGCGTTCGCGGCCAAGGCCGAGGAGTTCCGCGGGATCCTCAAGATGGGCAGGACCCAGCTCCAGGACGCGGTGCCGATGACCCTGGGCCAGGAGTTCTCCGCGTACGCGGTGATGCTGGAGGAGGACGAGTGCCGGCTGGCCGAGGCCGTCTGCCTCGTCCACGAGATCAACCTCGGCGCGACCGCCATCGGCACCGGCCTCAACGCCCCGGCGGGGTACGCGGAGGCCGCCCGCCGCCATCTCGCCGCCATCACCGGACTGCCCCTGGTCACCGCGGCCAATCTCGTCGAGGCCACCCAGGACTGCGGCGCCTTCGTCCATCTCTCCGGTGTGCTCAAGCGCATCGCGGTCAAGCTCTCCAAGAGCTGCAACGATCTGCGGCTGCTCTCCTCGGGGCCGCGCGCGGGCTTCGCGGAGATCAATCTGCCGCCGGTGCAGGCGGGTTCCAGCATCATGCCGGGCAAGGTCAACCCGGTGATCCCGGAAGTCGTCAACCAGGTCGCCTTCGAGGTGATCGGCAACGACGTCACCATCACCATGGCGGCGGAGGCGGGGCAGCTCCAGCTCAACGCCTTCGAACCGATCATCCTACACTCCCTCTCGGAGAGCATCACCCATCTGCGGGCGGCCTGTGTCACGCTCGCCGAGCGCTGCGTATCCGGGATCACCGCCAATACGGAGACCCTGCGCGCGAGCGTGGAGAACTCCATCGGGCTCGTCACCGCGCTCAACCCGCACATCGGCTACCTCGCCGCGACCGAGATCGCCAAGGAGGCCCTCGCCTCCGGGCGCGGTGTCGCCGAACTGGTCCTGGAACGCGGGCTGCTCCCGGCCGACCGGCTCATGGCGCTGCTGCGCCCGGAGGTGATCGCGGGTACGGGCACGGGCGCGGCCTGATACGGAACCGCTCCGGGCGAGGACGGCCGCCCGCCCGCGGTGTCCCTCCGCCGGTGGAGGAGCGCGTGTCCTCCGCCGCCTCCACGCGTTACACCGATCATGAACGCGTATCGATTTCTCACCGCCGCCGCGGCAGGCTCCGCGCTGCTCGCCGCCGTCGCCCCCGCCGCCCAGGCGGTCGAATTCGGCAACACCCTCAGCAGCACGGCACAGACCGCCGCTGCGCTCGGCACCAAGGCCGAGCCCGTTGTGGACGGTGTCCTCGGGGACAAGGTCGACAAGAAGGTGGGTGCCGTGAAGGGCGCGGTGAAGGCCGGGGCCGACGCGGTGAAGGCCGGGAACGATCTGATCAACTGAGGGGAATGACGGTGGGGGCGGTGCCGACCGGCACCGCCCCCACCGTCATGTCAGGGGCCGGAATCCCAGGGGTCCGTGAGAGGGGATCCGGCCGAGGCATGGTTGCCCGCTGCCACACATGCGTCAACAATGCCCATGACAAAACCGAAGGAACTTCGGTCACAGAGAGGACCCCACATGAGAAAGCCTCTCCTCGGCGCGCTGCTCGCCGTTCTGCTCCTCGGAGCGGGAGCGGCACCCGCCATGGCCACAAGCCATGACGCGGGAGCGCCCACGAAGACCGCCGGGACCGCGGCCACCGCCCAAGCCAAGGTCCAGGCAGTCGACTTCGCCGGAACGGTCGCGCTCAGCAACTGTTCCGGCTCCGTTGTCCGTACACCCTCCTCGCAACCGAGCGACCCCGCTCTCGTACTGTCCAACGGGCACTGCCTGGAGACCGGTATGCCCGCCGCCGGCCAGGTCATCGTGGACAGGGCGTCCACCCGCACCTTCAGCCTGCTGAACTCCGCGGGCACCGGGGTCGCGACCCTGCGCGCCAGCAAGATCGCGTACGCCACGATGACCGACACCGATGTCTCGCTGTACCAACTCACCAGCACCTACGCGCAGATACAGAGCGCGTACGGGATATCGGCCCTGGAACTCAACGCCACCCGCCCGGTCCAGGGCACCGCGATCAAGGTCGTCTCCGGCTACTGGAAGCGGATCTACAGCTGCAACATCGACGGATTCGCCTACCAGTTGAAGGAAGGGAGCTGGACCTGGAAGGACTCGGTCCGCTATACCTCCGCGTGCAACACGATCGGCGGCACCTCCGGCTCGCCCGTCATCGACAACACCACCGGCAAGGTCGTCGCCGTCAACAACACCGGCAATGAGAGCGGCGGGCGGTGCACGGTCAACAATCCGTGCGAGGTGGACGAGAACGGCACGGTGACCGTACGCCAGGGCATCAACTACGCCCAGGAGACCTACGGGATCGTGGCGTGCGTCGGCACCGCCAGCAAGATCGATCTGACCCGTACGGGCTGCACCCTGCCCAAGCCGTAAGGAGCGGGGACCGCGTACACGCGGCGGTGGCGCCGCCGGTCGCCCGGCGGCGCCACCGACAGTCCGAACCGCACCGCCCCGCCTAGCATGCGTGGTGACAGCGATCGAAGGTGTCGGAAGGCCGAGACGAGAGGGGCCGCCATGCGTGCCGAGCAGTGGACCGGGGTCGTCACCCATCACGGCGAGGGCCCCGGCTGGGACCCCGGCGCCGGGCGGCTGAGGATCGTCGACCTGCTGGCCGGTGACCTCCTCACCTTCGACACCGAGGCCGACGGCGGCGGCGCGTACGAGCGGTGGCATCTCGGCGAGGTCGCGGCGGCCTGGCGGCCCCGGCGCTCCGGCGGTGTGGTCGCCGCCGTCGAGCGGGGCTTCGTCCTGGTGGCCGAGGACGGGGTGGTCACGCCCGGCAAGGAGCTGTGGACCGACCCCACGGTCCGGATGAACGACGGGGCCTGCGACCCCGCCGGCAACTTCTACTGCGGTTCCATGGCGTACGACACCCGCCCCGGTGCCGGTTCCGTCCACCGCCTCACCCCCGACGGCGCCACTTCGGTCGTCCACACCGGGGTCACCATCTCCAACGGCCTGGCGTGGGCTCCGGCCGGTGACTTCGCCTACTACGTCGACACCCCCACGCAGACCATCGCCAGGATCACCACCGACCCGTCGACCGGCCACTTCTCCGCCCCCGAGCCCTGGGTCACCATCGACCCGGCCGACGGCTCCCCCGACGGCCTCACCATTGACGCCGAAGGGGGAGTGTGGGTCGCTCTGTGGGGCGGCTCCGCCGTCCGCCGCTATGCCGCCGACGGCACCCTGGACGAGGTGGTCGAGGTCAACGCCCGCCAGGTCAGCGCCTGTTCGTTCGGCGGCGACGGCTGTCGCCGGCTCTTCATCACCACCTCGCGCCAGGACCTCGCGGACGGCGACGACCCGGCGGCGGGCGCCGTGTTCACCGTCGACCCGGGAATCGCCGGACTCGCCCCGCTGCCGTACGCCGGATAGCGACCGGGCCCGTCAGGCGTCTTCGAGCAGACCGGCCACGAGCACCGCGAACTCCTCGGGCGAGGCGATACGTATCCCCAGCGCCTCGGCCTTGGTCCGCTTGGAGCCGGCCTTCTCACCGGCGACCAGGAGCGTGGTGCGCTTGGAGACGCTGGAGGAGGACGTGCCGCCGGCCCGCTCTATCAGTTCGTTCATCTCGTTGCGGGAGAGCTTCGCCAGCGGCCCGGTCATGGCGCCGGTCACCACGACGGTCATCGAGTCCAGCGGCCCGCCGCCGGAAGCGGCATCGATGCCGGTCCGCTCCGTGCCTGTCTTCTCCGTACCGGACCGCTCGGGCCCGGCGCCGCTCTCCTCCGACGACGCCAAGGGCGGCTCGGTGGCGCCCGGTTCGGTCATATTGACGCCCGCGGCGATGAGCTTGTCGATCAGCGGGGCCAGCTCGGTGAGTTCCGCGACGATCACCGGAGCCTTCTCCGTACCGATGCCGTCGACCCGCTGGATCTCCTCGGCGCCGGCCGATCTGAGGCGGTCCATGGTGGCGAAGTGCCGGGCGATCCTACGGGACATGGAGCGGCCGGTGCCCCGGACCCCGAGCGCGGCCAGCACCCTGGCCAGCGGCTGCCGCTTCGCTCCCTCGATGGCCGCGAGCAGATTGTCGGTGCTCGTCTCGCCCATCCGCTCCAGGGCGAGCAGCTGCTCGCGCCGCAGCGAGAACAGATCGGCGAAGTCCCGCACCAGACCGGCGTCGACGAGCTGGACGACGCGCGTGGCACCCAGACCCTCGATATCGAGCTGGTCGCGCCCGACCGCGTACGAGAGGGACGCCACCACATGGCAGTCGCGGCCCCGGACACACCGCCAGCGCTGTTCCCCGGTGTCGATCTCCGATCCGCACTGCGGGCAGCTCCCGGGAAAGACGATCGGCCGCTCCTCGCCGGTCCGCAGATGGGCGACGGGCGCCTCGATACGCGGAATGATGTCCCCCGCCTTGTAGACCATCACCCGGTCACCGATGCGCAGATCGCGGCGGGTGATGTCCGCCGGATTGTGCAGCGTGGCGTACGTGACGGTGGAGCCGTCGATCTCCACCGGCTCCAGCACGGCCCGGGGCGCGACGATCCCCGTACGGCCGACGTTCCACTCCACGTCCAGCAGCCGCGTGATCTTCTCGACCGCCGCCAGCTTGTACGCGATCGCCCAGCGCGGGGCCCGGGATCCCGAGCCCGCCTCGCGCTGGTCCTCCGCCAGGTCGGCCTTGACGACGATGCCGTCGATCCCGAACGGAAGCTCGGCCCGCAGCGCGGCGATCTCCGCCACCCCCGTCCGCACCTCGTCCACCGTCGCCACCGCGCGGGGCGGCACCGCCGTACCGGCCGCGGTCGTGACGCCCAGCCCGGCCACGTACGCCAGCACCTCGCTGTGCCGCCACCGCTGGAGGTCCTCGCTCAGCGGCCCGGGGGTCGCGGGCAGCGGCAGCGCGCCGTAGCAGAAGAACGCCGTCTCCACCTGGTACGGACGGTCCTTGGCCCGGAGGGTCCCGGCCGCACCGCTGCGCGGGTTGGCGAAGGGCGTCGCGCCGTGCGCCGTACGGACTGTGTTCGCCCGCTCGAACTGCTCGCTCGTCATCAGGACCTCGCCGCGCACCTCCAGCGTGACCGGCTCGGAGAGCCGTCCCGGCAGGCCCGTGACCGTCCCGATGGCATGCGAGACATCCTCGCCCGCGGTGCCGTCGCCGCGCGTGATCAGCCGGGCCAGCTCGCCGTTCTCGTACCGCGCGGCCACCGCCAGCCCGTCGAGCTTCGGCTCCACGCTCCAGGCGTCCACCGGCCGGCCGATCCGCCGCTCCAGCGAGGCGGCCCACGCCGTGAACTGCTCGGGCGAGAAGACATTGTCCAGCGACAGCATCGGTACCGTGTGCGGCACATCCCCGACCGCCGCGCCGCCCGCGACCTTCCCGGTCGGCGAGTGCGGCAGCACCTCATCGGGATGCGCCTGCTCGTACGCCGCGATTCCGCGCACCAGCCGGTCGTACGCGTCGTCGTCCAGGGCGCTCTCGCCGCTCGCGTAGTACGCGGCGGCGGCCTTGGCGGCGTGGTCGACCGCCTGCGCGTACGCGGCGGCGTCGAGGACTGGGGCAGAAGTCGTCGTCATGTCCTTCATCCTGCCGCCCACCACTGACAACGGGTCCGCTCAGAGCCCCGGCGCACCCCAGACCGGGAACCAGCGCGCGAGATCCGGCTCGATCCGCAGATCGTCCCCGAGCACCGCTCTGACCTGGAGTTCCCGCTGATTGTCGCGCTTCTCGGCGGTGCCGGGCAGGGGCGCGAAGGGGTAGAAGCTGCCGCGCTTGTAGAGATAGACGAGGGCGAGCGGACGCTGTTCGGTGTCCCGGAAACTGAGCAGCGAGCAGAGCAGCTGCGGGCCGAAGCCGCCGTCCTCCAGCAGTGTGTTGACCGCGTGCAGATCGTTGACCAGGGAGGCCGTGTCGTCCGGTGCCCGTCGCGCGAGCAGCCAGGTGTAGCCGTACGAGTCCTGGCTGAACTCCACCGGGCGGCTGTCCTGACCGGTGTCCGCGTCGAGCAGTTCCTGTACGTCCTGCCTGATCCGGGCGAAGCCGCCGCCCTCGACGCCCGCGAAACAGACCGAGCCGAGGCCGGTGGGGGTGTATCCGGCCCCGGCCTGGAGGGTGAGCGCGGCGGACGGGAGGGCGAAGAGCTGGTCGAGATCGGGGCGGACCGGTTTGCTCCGGCCGAGGATGACGTCGAGAAGGCCCACAGGACCAGCTCCTCACAGTGACGAATCGGGCAGCATCACGCGATCACAGCATCACGCGATCACGGGACGGGAGCACGCGGTCACAGGGCCACGTGCTTACGGGCGGGCGAGTTCCGCGGAGATACGGGCGAGCTGGTCCAGCCGCTGTTCCAGCGTCGGGTGCGAGGCGAACAGCCGCCCCAGGCTCTCCCTGGAGGCGAACGCGGGCACGAAGTAGAAGGCGTTGTACGGCTCCGCCTTCCGCAGGTCCTCCGTCGGGATCCGCGCCATCTGGCCGCTCACCTTGGTCAGTGCCGAGGCGAGCGCCGACGGCCGGCCGGTGAGCAGCGCGGCCGTACGGTCGGCGGAGAGCTCGCGGTACCGCGAGAGCAGCCGGGTCAGCAGGAAGCCGATCACGTACACCACCGCGCTGACCAGCGGAATCAGCATGATCGCGATCCCGGCGGGGCCGGCGTTCCTGGCGCTCCTGGACAGCCCGCTGTAGAGCGCCATCCGGGTGATCAGACCCGCGAGCACACCCAGGAACGAGGCGATGGTCATCACGGCCACATCGCGGTGCGCGACATGCGACATCTCATGGGCGAGGACGCCCTCCAGCTCCTCCGGCTCCAGTCTGCGGAGCAGGCCGGTCGTGGCACAGACCAGCGCGCTGCGTTCGCTCCGGCCGGTCGCGAAGGCGTTCGGTATGTCACTCCGCGCGATCGCCACCTTGGGCTTGGGCATATCGGCCAGCGCGCAGATCCGGTCGACGGCGCCGTGCAGCTCGGGAGCCTGCTCGGGGGTGACCTCGCGCGCGCCCATCCCGAAGGCCGCGATCTTGTCGCTGAACCAGAACTGCGCGATGAACAGCCCTCCGACAAGGATCAGGATGACCGGCCAGAACTTCCCCAGCACGGCCAGCAGCACACCGACCAGGACCACGTACAGCAGGCCGATCAGGAACATGGTGGTCACCATGCGGGTGGTCAGACCGTGGTCCTGGGTGTAGCGGGACTGTGTCATCGCTCGCCTCCATTAGTTCTGTCTTCTGTCATTTTCCTCCTTTCCCGGCGAAACGGAATAAGTGGAATATATGGAAAGCGTGGGACCGGCTCCCCGTAGGGTTCCCGCCGGTCCCACGCCCGGCTCCCGCCGCCGGCTCCTGCGGCGGGAGCGGTGACAGCGGCTACAGCGCCGGGTTCGCGTTCTTCAGCAGCTCCTGGAACTGCGCGGAGAACCAGTCACCCGACAGTGGCGCGTTCGGCAGCGCACCGGACATGTGGTTGTTGTTCCGGGGGTTGCCGGTGTACGTCGGGTCGCACATCCGGTCGAAGCCCTTGCCCTGGTCGTTCGGGATCTCCTTGCTCGCGCCGTCGGACTCGCCCGGGGGCTTCATCCACACGTACGCGTCGATCCCGGCGGCGGGCGCCGCCTTCGGCCGCTCGCCCAGTCCGGCGCCGGACTGGTTGCACCAGTTCCCCAGGTGGATCCGGCGGTCGTAGCGCCCGCCGTCCACATAGGTGTCCACACTGGTCTGCGGACCGGGACCGGAGGGCCTGGCCGAGCCGCCCCAGCCATTGCGGGAGGTGTCGATCAGCATGCCGATGCCCGACGGGAAGCCGACGTTCACCAGCTCCTGCCGGAACGCCTGGGCGAACGACTGCTCGTCTACGTAGCGGTTCCAGTCCACCCACTTCGACTCGCGGACCGACTTGCCGGCCACGTTGTCGTTGATGGTGAAGTTGTTCTCCTTGAGCGCGCCGTAATTGGCGGTGTTGACGATGAAGCCGTGCACCTTGTCGACCGTGCTGCCCTCGGCGGTCGCGGCCTGCTTGAAGATCTGTGCCGAGGCGTTGAAGTTGTCGTCCCAGCCGATCCAGCCGTGGTGGCCCGCGTCGACATAGTTGTAGACGTTGGGGATGGTGCCGAGATGGTTGAGCGCGTAACCGACACCCTTGATGTAGTTGCCGTTCGCCTTCATCACATCGCACTGCGGTGTGACGGTCGGGCGGGGCGTGACATTGGTGACCAGGTTGGGCAGCGAGTCGATCTCGACGGTCGTCACGATCCGCAGTCCGGCGTACTTGCTGTCGGCGAGTATGGCGGCGATCGGATCGATGTACTCGCTCTGATAGCGGCCGATCTCCGTCGGGCCCAGTTCTCCGTTGGAGGCGAGCGCGGCGCAGTCACGGCCCGGCAGGTTGTAGATCACGAGCTGGACGACGAACGGCTTGCCCGCGGCCTGCCGCAGCGCCTCGTCGAGGTGGTCGCGCAGCCCCATGCCCGTGCCGACGCCCTCGATGGCCGCGATCCGGTCCAGCCACACACCGGTCGGCTGGCTGGAGACCTTGCTGCCGCCGGGCTCGGCGGCGGCCTTCGCGGCCCACTCCGGGTTCACGTACACCCCGGCGTTGGCGTACGGGTTGTCGACCTTGGAGCCGGCGGGCGGATCGGTGGGCGGGTCGGTCGGCGGATCCGTGGGACCGCCGCCACCCGGGGAGTTACAGGTGACACCGTTGAGCTTGAAGGCGGCCGGCACCGCGTTGGACCCGGTGACCGAGGCGTTGAAGCCGAAGGACGCCGAGGCGCCGGTCGCCAGCGCGCCGTTGTACGACACATTGGCGGCCGAGACGGCCTTACCGCTCTGGGTGATCGTGGAGTTCCAGCCCTGCGTCACCTTCTGGTCGCCGGCGAAGCTCCACTCCAGCTTCCAGGAGCTGATCGCGTCGCCGGTGTTGGTCACGCTGACATCGGCGGTGAAGCCGCCGTTCCAGGCGGTCTGGATCCGGTAGTCGACGGTGCAGCCGGCCGCGGCGGCGCCGGTGGGCGCGTCCAGCGCGGTCGCGGTGCCCGCCGCGGCGGCGACCAGCGCGAACGCGGCGAGCGCCGCGCCTCGTGCACGTCGCGGAGGGGTGGGGGTGCGGCTCATGAGAGTCCCTTCAGGTGGTCACGGAGTCCTACGCCGAAGTTGGTGGGTGTGCCGTTGTAGTCGCTGATCAGAGCGGGCCCCGAGGAGCAGTCCCAGGTGTTCCAGGTCCAGCCGAGATACGAGGCGCCACGGCTGTCGAGCCAGGCCATGACCCGGTCGATATAGCCGTGTGAGCAGGTGTTCTCGCCGATCTCGCCCGCCACGAACGGCACTTGGGCGGCCACCGGCGCCAGCTGTTCGTTCCAGCAGCTCTCGCTCGCGCAGACGTTGAAGTTGTACGTGTGCCAGGCGGCGGCCAGATTGCCCGCCGGGTCGGTGGGCCGGTACTTCAGCCACTGCCGCATGTCGTTGGAGTAGGCGATGCCGGGAATCAGCACCAGGTTCTGGGCGCCGGTGGCCCGTACCGCGTTCACCAGCGACTGCATTCCGGCCACCTCGAAATCGATCCCCGGACAGCTGCCGCCGTCGCGCCAGCAGGTCCAGGCCGCGTCGAGATTGCCGGTGGCCCGGTCCGGGAACGGCTCGTTGAAGAGGTCGAAGACCACCGCCGGGTCGTCCTTGAAGGTCTGCGCGACCGAGGTCCAGAAGGCCGGTGTGTACCGCGCGTTGGGCATCGGCTTCTGACAGGTCGCGTACTCGGTGTCCGGGCAGTGGTTGTCGTTGCCCGTGTACCTGCCGTGGGTCCAGTGCAGTTCGACGACCGGCGTGATGCCGTGCGCCTCCAGCCTGGTCACGAACTGCTCGACCGCGGCGATGTAGTTCGCGCCGGCGTACTCCGGCTTCACATGCGAGAGGCCGAGCCAGCACTCCTCGTTGAGCGGTATCCGTACGGTGTTGACCTTCCAGTCCGCGATGGCCCGCACCGACGCGTCGTCCACCGGACCGTCGAAGATGCCGTAGCCCTGGATGCACGCGAACTCGCCGCCGGAGCGGTTGACCCCGAGCATGCGGCGGGTCGCGCCGCTCTCGTCGACCAGTTTGTTGCCCGAGGCGCGCAGCTTCGGTGGCGCGCCGCCCGGTCCCGGCGGATCGGTCGGCGGGTCGGTGGGCGGATCCGTCGGGGGATCCGTCGGCGGGTCGGAGGGATCGCCCCCGCCCGGACCGCCGTCGCACGCCACGCCGTTGAGCCTGAACGCGGTGGGCGCCGGGTTGGACCCGGACCAGGAGGCGATGAACCCGGCGCTGAGCGAGCCGCCGGTGGCGATCCTCCCGTTCCAGCTCTCGTTGACGGCGGTCACGGTCTTCCCGGACTGCGACCACTTCCCGTTCCAGCCCTGGGTCACCTTCTGATCCCCGGGGAAGTCGAAGGAGAGTGTCCAGTTCTCGACCGGTGACCCGTTGTTGGTGAACGTGACAGCGCCCTGGAAGCCACTGTCCCACTGGTTGGTGGTGCTGTAGGCGACGGTGCAGCCGGCCGCGGTTCCCGACGCGGTCAGCTGCGGTGCGAGTGCGGTGCCCGCCACGGCCAGGGCCGCGGCGGCCAGCAGTGCGGTGAGGCGCGGTGGTGCTCGCATGGAGCGACTCCTCGATGGCCGATACGCCGCCTGACACGGCGTATGACTGATGGAAGCGCTCCCACTGGTTGGCTTCCGACGGTAGCGCCGAAGTCGCATGAGTCAACAGCCTCGTTGAATTCTTTTACTCGGCAACTCGCCCGGACGTGCGTCGTGTTCTGACTCTTGACAGGTTCACGGTCCCGCTCAACGCTTGGGAGCGCTCCCACTGGTTCGCACCCCCCATCGCCACCCGCACCGGACCGCGAGGAGGACACCCCATGCTCGGCTTGCGAGGTTCACCACCAGGGGCACCACCGCCACCCGGAAGATCCACTCGCCCGCGTGGCGTCCGGCCACGTACGCTCCGACCGCGCGGAGTCCGCCGCCTGCTCACCGCGCTGGCCGCCGCACTCTCCCTGCCGCTCGGTCTGACCGCGGTCAACAGCGCCCCCGCGCACGCCGCGGCCCTCCAGTGCGGCGTCGACTACAAGACCAATGACTGGGGCTCCGGCTTCACGGCCGACCTCACGATCACCAATCGCGGTACGGACCCCATCGACGGCTGGACGCTCAGCTACGACTACGCCGGCAACCAGAAGCTCACCAGCGGCTGGAACGGCACCTGGAGCCAGACCGGCAGGACCGTCACCGTCAAGAACGCCGCGCACAACGCGAACATCGCGCCCGGAGCGGCGGCGACCGCCGGTGCCAACTTCGACTACAGCGGCGCCAACGCCGCGCCCACCGTCTTCGCCGTCAACGGCGTGAGCTGTGCGGGCGCGCATCAGCCGCCCCTCGCCGTACTGACCAGCCCGGCGCCCGGCGCGGTGTTCACCGCGGGCGGCACCATCCCGATGGCCGCCACCGCTGTCGCCGCCGACGGCGCCGGGATCTCGAAGGTCGAGTTCTACAGCGACACCCAGCTGCTCGGCACGGACACCACCTCCCCGTACACCTTCGACTACACGAACGTCCCCGCGGGCGATCTCTCGCTCTACGCGAAGGCGTACGACGGCCAGGGCGCGGCGGCCGAGTCCACCCCGGTCGGGGTACGGGTCGCCGCGGGCCCGTCGCTGGTCGCGAGCCCCGCCCAGCTCGGCGTACAGCAGGGCAGGACCGGCACCTTCGGGGTGAAGCTCTCCGCCCGTCCCGCCGCCGATGTGACGGTCACCGTGGCCCGTACCGCGGGCAATACCGGCCTCACCGTCACCTCCGGCTCCACCCTCACCTTCACCGGTGCCAACTGGAGCACCGCCCAGCAGGTGACCGTCTCCGCAGCGGCCACCGGCACCGGCGCCGCGACCTTCACCGCGACCGCGCCCGGCCAGGCCAAGGCCGAGGTGACCGTCACCCAGCTGGCCGCGGCCGGCACCTATGACGCCCGGTTCCTCGATCTGTACGGCAAGATCACCGACCCGGCCGCCGGCTACTTCTCGCCCGAGGGCATCCCGTACCACTCGGTGGAGACCCTGATCGTCGAGGCACCCGACCAGGGCCATGAGACGACCTCGGAGGCGTACAGCTATCTGATCTGGCTCCAGGCCATGTACGGCAAGGTCACCGGCGACTGGAGCAAGTTCAACGGCGCGTGGGCGACGATGGAGAAGTACATGATCCCCACCCATGCCGACCAGCCCACGAACAGCTTCTACAACGCGTCGAAACCGGCCACCTACGCTCCCGAGTGGGATCTCCCCTCGCAGTACCCCGCACAGCTCAACGGCAATGTCCCGGTCGGCAATGACCCCCTCGCGGGCGAGCTGAAGAGCGCCTACGGCACCGATGATATCTATGGCATGCACTGGATCCAGGACGTCGACAATGTCTACGGCTTCGGCAACTCGCCCGGGAAGTGCGAGGCGGGACCGGCCGACCAGGGGCCCTCGTACATCAACACCTTCCAGCGCGGACCCCAGGAATCCGTCTGGGAGACGGTGACCCAGCCGACCTGCGACGCCTTCAAGTACGGCGGCAGGAACGGCTATCTCGATCTGTTCACCGGGGACGCCGCCTACGCGAAGCAGTGGAAGTTCACCAACGCGCCGGACGCCGACGCCCGCGCCGTCCAGGCCGCCTACTGGGCCTCGGAATGGGCCAAGGAGCAGGGCAAGGGCGGCGAAGTCGCGGCCAATGTCGCCAAGGCGGCCAAGATGGGGGACTACCTCCGCTACGCGATGTACGACAAGTACTTCAAGAAGGCCGGCGACTGCGTGGGTGAGACGGCCTGTCCGGCGGGCAGCGGAAAGAACAGCTCGCACTATCTGCTCTCCTGGTACTACGCCTGGGGCGGCGCCACCGACACCTCGGCCGGCTGGGCCTGGCGCATCGGCTCCAGCCACGCGCACGGCGGCTACCAGAACCCGATGGCGGCGTGGGCGCTCAGCTCGTACGCCGATCTCAAGCCGAAGTCCGCCACCGGACAGCAGGACTGGAGCACCAGCCTCAAGCGTCAGCTGGAGTTCTACCGCTGGCTCCAGTCCTCGGAGGGCGCCATCGCGGGCGGTGCCACCAACAGCTGGCAGGGCCGGTACGCGCAGCCCCCGGCCGGCACCCCGACGTTCTACGGCATGTACTACGACGAGGCGCCCGTCTACCACGACCCGCCGTCCAACCAGTGGTTCGGCTTCCAGGCGTGGTCCATGGAGCGGGTCGCGGAGTACTACCACCGGACCGGCGACAGCGCCGCCAAGACCGTCCTGGACAAGTGGGTCTCCTGGGCCCTGTCCAAGACGACCATCAACCCCGACGGTACGTACCGGATCCCGTCGACCCTCCAGTGGTCCGGCAAGCCCGACACCTGGAACGCCACCACGCCCGGCGCCAACACCGGTCTGCATGTGACCGTCGCCGACTACACCAATGACGTCGGGGTGGCCGCCGCGTACGCCAAGACCCTCTCCTACTACGCGGCGAAGTCGGGCAACGCGGCGGCCAGGACCACCGCGAAGGCGCTCCTCGACGGGATGTGGGACCACCACCGGGACGCGCTCGGGATCGCGGTCCCGGAGACCCGCGCCGACTACAGCCGCTTCGACGACCCGGTCTACGTGCCGAACGGCTGGACCGGCACCATGCCCAACGGGGACGCGATCAACGGGAGTTCCACCTTCGCGTCGATCCGGTCCTTCTACGAGAGCGACCCGGCCTGGTCCAAGGTCGAGGCGTATCTGAACGGCGGGGCCGCGCCGAGCTTCACGTACCACCGCTTCTGGGCGCAGGCCGATATCGCGCTGGCCCTCGGCTCGTACGCCGATCTCTTCGAATAGCGGAGGCTTTTCTGAGCGTATGACCGATTGCTCACGGAGGGTCCCGGCCGGCACGGGTGCGGGGCCCTCCCGCTGTCAATTGCCGTATCAATGCGACCAATTGATGTCTTTATTCCTCAGTGAATTGACAACACAAGGTCAAATCCTGGTATCTGATCTGTCCTTACGAGTCCGATCGATGTCACTCTCTGGACGGCTCAGCGCGCGTAGATCACGCGGTGAGCCTGTTCGTGGCACTCGCACAGCTCAGCACCACCGGGCGGCGGTCCATCCATGGCCGCCGCTTCCCCACACAGGGCCGTTACCGACGGCCCGGCACTCTTGGAGACTGAGTGAGACTCGTAGCTTCCACGCCCCGCACCCACACCCCCCGCAAGAACGTCGTCCGTGTCGCGGCCCTGGTAGCCTCCGCCGCCATGGTGGTCGTCGGCGTCCAGTCGGGACCGGCCGCCGCCCAGCCCGACCCCACTCGGGAGAGCGGCGCCACGGCTCTGGAGCTCAGCCCGGCCCAGCGCGTCGACGCCATCAAGTCCGCCCAGGCGGACGCCGCGAGCGAGGCCGGCGCACTCGGCCTCGGCGCCCAGGAGAAGCTGGTCGTCCGCGACGTCATCAAGGACGCCGACGGCACTGTCCACACCCGTTACGAGCGGACCTTCGCGGGCCTGCCCGTCCTCGGTGGCGACCTCGTCGTCCACCGGGCCCCGGCCGGCGCGCGCAGCGTGACCAAGGCGACCACGGCCCGAATATCCGTGCCCTCCACCGCCGCCGAGCTGCCCGCGGCCACCGCCAAGTCGAGCGCGCTGAAGGCCGCTTCGGCGGAGAAGACCGCCAAGGCCGCGGCGGACACCGCGCCCCGCAAGGTGATCTGGGCCGCCGACGGCAAGCCCGTGCTGGCCTGGGAGACCGTCGTCAAGGGCGTCCAGCCCGACGGCACCCCGAGCGAGCTGCACGTCATCACCGACGCGGCCACCGGCAAGCAGCTCTTCACCGACGAGGCCATCGAGGCCGGCACCGGTACCGGCAAGTACAACGGCTCGGTGACGCTCGGCACCACCAAGAGCGGCACCACGTACAACCTCACCGACGGCGGTCGCGGCAGCCACAAGACGTACGACCTGAACCAGGGCACCTCGGGCACCGGCACCCTCTTCACCGACGCCGACGACATCTGGGGCGGCGGCAGGCAGAGCGCCGCCGTCGACGCCCACTACGGCGCGGCCGAGACCTGGGACTTCTTCAAGAACGTGCTGGGCCGCAACGGCATCAAGAACAACGGGGTGGGCTCCTACTCCCGCGTCCACTACGGCAACAACTATGTGAACGCGTTCTGGAGCGACAGCTGCTTCTGCATGACCTACGGCGACGGCTCCGGCAACGCCAACCCGCTCACCTCGCTCGACGTGGCCGCGCACGAGATGAGCCACGGCGTCACCGCCGCCACCGCCAACCTCACCTACAGCGGTGAGTCCGGCGGTCTCAACGAGGCGACCTCCGACATCTTCGCCACCGCGGTCGAGTTCTACTCCAACACCGCGAGCGACCCGGGCGACTACCTCATCGGCGAGAAGATCAACATCAACGGTGACGGCACGCCGCTGCGCTATCAGGACAAGCCGAGCAAGGACGGCGCGTCGAAGGACTACTGGTCGTCCACCCTGGGCAACATCGACGTCCACTACTCCTCGGGCCCGGCCAACCACTTCTTCTACCTGCTGTCCGAGGGCAGCGGCGCGAAGACGATCAACGGCGTGAGCTACAACAGCCCCACGTACGACGGCTCGACGGTCACCGGCATCGGCCGCGACAAGGCCACGCAGATCTGGTACAAGGCGCTCACCACGTATATGACGTCCTCCACCAACTACGCGAAGGCGCGCACCGCGACGCTGAGCGCGGCGGGCGCCCTGTACGGCACGACCAGCGCCGAGTACAAGGCGGTCGGCGCCGCCTGGACCGCCATCAACGTCAAGTGATCCACGCGGTCGGTCACAGCGCTTGATCCGACGGGGTACGGGCCCGCGCGCTCCACGCGCGGGCCCGTACCCCGTTCGCGCGCCCTCTGCTGTCGGCATCCGTCCACCGGTCGGCACGCTCCGGATGAGGGATCGGGGCGCGCGAACTAGGGTGCGATTCATGGCCGGAGACACGGGGCGGGGGAGCGGACGGGACGCCGCCGCGGCGCCGGACCCGCGGCGCTGGAAGGCACTGACCGTATGTCTGGTGGCGGGCTTCATGACGCTCCTGGACGTCTCCATCGTCAATGTGGCCCTGCCGTCGATCCGCGAGGGGCTGCACACCCCCGTCTCCGACCTCCAGTGGGTGCTGTCCGGCTACGCGCTCGCCTTCGGGCTCTTCCTGATCCCCGCCGGGCGGCTCGGCGACGCCCGCGGCCGGCGCCCGGTCTTCATGATCGGGCTCGCCCTCTTCACCCTGGCCTCCGCGGCCTGCGGAGCCGCTCAGTCCAGTCTCTGGCTGGTGATCGCCCGGCTGGTGCAGGGATTCGCCGGAGGCGTCGTCACCCCGCAGATCTCGGCGCTGATCCAGCAGATGTTCGCCGGCCGTGAGCGGGGGCGGGCCTTCGGCATGTTCGGGATGGTGGTCGGCATCTCCACGGCCGTGGGGCCCCTGCTGGGCGGTCTGATCATCCAGGCGATGGGTGCGCGGGAGGGCTGGCGCTGGGTCTTCTACGTCAATCTGCCGCTGGGCATCATGTGTCTGCTGCTGGCCCGGCGGCTGCTGCCGGACACCCCGTCGGCGGCTCCCGTCCGGCCGCGCGATCTCGACCCCTTCGGGGTACTGCTGCTGGGCACCGGCGTACTGGCACTGCTGCTGCCCTTCGTCCAGTCGCAGCAGTGGCACGGCTGGGAGAAGTGGCTGCTGCTGATCGTCGCCGCCGTGCTGCTGGCCGGCTTCGTGAAGTGGGAGTCCCGGTGCCGGCCAGGCGGCACCCAGCCGGTACTGGACCTGCGGCTCTTCCGCGTCCGCTCCTACTCGCTGGGGTGTCTGCTGATCCTGCTGTACTTCGCCGGGTTCACCACGATCTTCTTCATCAGCACCCTCTATCTCCAGAGCGGACTCCACTACTCCGCGCTGGAGGCCGGACTGGCCATCACCCCCTTCGCGGTGGGCTCCGGGGCGGCGGCGGGCATCGGCGGACGGCTGGTCAACCGTTTCGGCAGACCGCTGGTCGTGGTCGGACTGATCATGGTGACGGTCGGTCTCGCGGCCACCGCGCTCGCCGTACATCTGGTGCCGGGACGCGGCGCGGGCTGGGCGATGGCGGCGCCGCTGCTGGTGGCCGGCCTCGGCAGCGGGCTCGTCATCACACCGAACCAGACCCTGACCCTCTCCGAGGTACCGGTCCCGATGGCGGGCAGCGCCGGCGGCACGCTCCAGACCGGTCAGCGGGTCGGATCCGCGATCGGTATCGCCGCCGTGGGATCGGTCTTCTTCGCCCAGGTGGGGCGGGACGGCTGGGCGACGGCGTTCGACCACGGGCTGATCGTCTCGGTGGCGTTCGTGGTCGCCGCGCTGCTGGTCGCCCTCGCCGATGTGGTCACGGCGCACCGAGAGGGAAAGCGGGGTACGGGACAGAAGGGGCCCTTCACCCACCCAGCGTCCGGACCGCCGGAAGGAGACCAGCGATGAGCAGCACCCCCGCGGAGAGCACAGAGAGCACAGAGAGCAACGCGGAGTACGGGAAGAAGCCCTTCAAACGGTCGAGGAGCCACTTCACCGACCGGATCACGGCCGACGGCAGGGACGGCTGGCCCGTCGAGGCCGGCCGCTACCGTCTGGTGGTCAGCCGGGCCTGCCCCTGGGCGAGCCGGGCCCTCGTCTCCCGGCGGCTCCTCGGCCTGGAGGACGCGATCTCGCTCGCGATCACCGACCCGATCCAGGACGACCGCAGCTGGCGCTTCACCCTGGACCCGGACGACCGGGACCCCGTACTCGGCATCCGCTTCCTCAGCGAGGCGTACGACGCGCGGGAGACGGGCTACCCCGGCGGGGTCAGTGTGCCCGCGATCGTGGACGTACCGAGCGGGAAACTGGTGACCAACGACTTCCAGCGGATCACGCTGGACTTCGCCACCGAATGGACGGCGCTGCACCGGCCCGGTGCCCCCGATCTCTATCCGGAGCCGCTGCGCGACGAGATCGACGAGGTCATGGACGGGATCTACCGCGATATCAACAACGGCGTGTACCGCGCCGGGTTCGCGGACGGGCAGAGCGCCTACGAGGACGCCTACCGCGCGCTGTTCCGCCGGCTCGACCAGGTGTCGCGACGGCTGGCGGACCGGCGCTATCTGGTGGGGGACACCCTCACCGAGGCGGACATCCGGCTGTTCACCACGCTGGTGCGGTTCGACGCTGTCTATCACGGACACTTCAAATGCAACCGGTCCAAACTCGCCGAGGAGCCGGTGCTGTGGGCCTATCTCAGGGATCTGTACCAGACCCCCGGGTTCGGCGACACGGTCGACTTCGACCACATCAAGCGGCACTACTACCGGGTGCACACCGGTATCAACCCGACCGGCATCGTCCCCCTCGGGCCCGATCTGTCCGGCTGGCTGACGGCGCACCACCGGGAGGAGCTGGGCGGACGGCCGTTCGGGGACGGGACGCCGCCCGGTCCCGTACCGGGGAACGAGGAGGTCCCGCCGGCGGGACGCCCCTGAGGACCCCGCTCCGCCGGTCCCCGTCAGCTCTCCGGCAGGGGCCGGCGCACGAGATACAGTGCGACGCACGCCACCAGCACCATCACACACGCCGTGAACGTCAGCCCCGCGCCCTTCAGTCCCAGCCCGAGCGTCAGCGCGCCGACGCCGACGACGGGCAGCGAGATTCCCGCATACGCGGTGACGAACAGCGCGGAGACCGTGCCGCCCCGGTGCTCGGGCGGCGCCGCGCCGCTGACGGCGGTCATCGCCGCGCGGAAGGACAGCCCCTGTCCCAGACCGCCGAGTACCGCGCCGGTGACGAGCAGCGCCAGCGACTCCACCGCCAGCGACGTGCCCACCAGCACGAGACCGGCCACCAGCACCAGACAGCCGTCCGGCAGCGCCCGGCGTACCCCCAGACGCCCCATCAGCGACTGGCCGATCGTGGAGGCGAGAAAGACCGAGAAGACGACCGCTCCCGAGACGGCCAGGTTGCTGACCTTCAGAGTCTCGGACACGAAGGACGGCGCCACCGCCGTGAACAGACCCAGCAGGGCGAAGCCCGCGAACGCGGCGAGCGCGGACGGCGCGAACACCCCGCGTACCTCCGGCGGCACCACCAGCCCCTGCGGCTTCAGCCGGGGCCGCCGCTCCGGGTGCGCGACCGTCTCCGGCAGGAACCAGGTCAGTACGCACGCCACGGCCAACAGCGCGAGATGGACGAGGAAGGGCAGCCGCAGCGGCCATGGCGCGTACTGCGCGAGCAGCCCGGCCAGCAGCGGGCCGCAGCCCAGGCCGCCCATGTTCGCGGCGGTCGCGGCGAGCCCCGCCCGTGCCTCCTTACCGGGCGGGGCCAGCTCCAGCACGGTGACCGTCGCCGCGCCGCTGAGCAGCCCGGCGGAGAAGCCCGACAGCAGCCGGCCCGTGAACAGCAGCGGAAGCCCGCCCTCGAACAGGAAGCAGAAGGCGCTGCCGGCGGCCAGCGCCAGCGCGGCCAGCAGCACCGGCCGCCGGCCCACCTGGTCGGAGAGGTCGCCCGCCAGGAGCAGTACGGTGATCACCCCGAGGGCGTAGACGGCGAACACGACCGTCACGATCAGCTCGGAGAAGCCGAGCTGTTGGCGGTAGAGCCCGTACAGCGGGGTGGGCAGCGTCGTACCGGTCATGCCGATGGCGAACACCCCGGCGGCCGCCGGATAGCCGAGGTGCCGGCTCCCGTGCGCGCGATCCGTCATACCAGCCCCGTCCTTCAGCCGTCGTCGGCCGTACCGGCTGCTCTCTGGCGGCGCATCGGGATGACGAGCCACCGTGCGCCGGAGGGGCGCACGCTTGGATACATCAAATGCCCCTGCCGGACTTTCGTGCCATCCGGGACCGGCATAAGAGGTGACGCGCCGCATCGCGCGGCCCCGCGTCACGAGACCGCGCGCTATCCGGCAGGACGGCCGCCGGTGCCCCGGCTGAGGTCGGTGGTCAGGGAGGGGCCGGGCTGGGGGACCTCGCCGAAGTCCTCGTCGGCGCTGTCCACGCGGAGCCGGTTGATCACGGCCTCCAGCGCGGCGGGCAGTGTGGGATGACGGCCGTGATGGCACTGGCTGAGCAGATCGTGCCGGACCGTCTCGGGCAGCAGCGACGAGAGCGCGGGCGCCGTCGCGGGCCGTCCCGGCCCCGGCAGATGACGGGACTGGCCGCGCCAGTACGCCGCGTCCTTGAACTCGGCCCGCTGCTGATGGGCGAGGAAGAGACAGAAGGCCGCGGTGCGATTGCCGCCGCCGGCCGCGAACTGCCACCAGAACTGGGCCGCGTCGCGGTGCCCGGTCAGATGCAGAAGGGCCGCGAAGACGACGGCGCCCTCGGGATCGATACGGTCATGGTCCACCAGCCGGGACAGACTGGCCGCCGCCTCCGGTGCGTTGAGGACGAGCGCGACGGCGAGGCTGAGATCATGCGCGGCCTGCTCGTGGGCCGAGGGATAACGGTGCGGCGCCTCGCCCGGGTCCGGGCGACACTCCGCTCCCCGCACCGTCGGCCGCGCCCCGGCCCGGCTCCGCGCCGCGGCGGTGTCGTAGTCGTCATAGGTGTCGATGAGGACTTCCGCGTCGTTCAGCAGCGCGTCGACCGTTCCGGCGTCGGGTTCGTCGGTGTGGCGCACGGTCTACTCCTCCGTCTCGGTCTCTCGTACGTCGAGGTGCTTGGCCAGCCGTCGGCGGGCGTGCCGTACATGGGACCGTACGGTGGCGACCTCGATGCCCATGTACTCGGCGACCTCCTCGTCCGGGACCTGGAGGACGTAACGCAGCACGACCACGTCGTACTGCCGCTCGGGAAGCCGGGAGATGGCTCCGTACAGCCGCATCTCCCGTTGCAGCACATCGAATTGATCGCGCTTCTCGTGGTCGAGGAGCTTGCGGACCGCGGCATGGAAGGCGGCGGTGCCGATCAGCGCCGGTTCCCTGTCGTGGTCGTCCAGCCACCACGCCACCTCCTCCTTGAGGAGCGCCCACGCGTACCGGGCCACCGATTCTTGGGCCAGCACATGCGGCCAGTGCTCCAGCAGCCGGGCGCAGGTGGTGTCGACCACGGTCTCGGCGGCGCCCCGACTGCCCACCTGGGTATGGGCGTAGCGCAGCCATAACGTGTGGTGGCGTGCGTCGAACGCGTCGAAGGTCAGCGCCAGCCGGTGGACCGTTCCGTCCGGGGAGACCGGGAGGCCGCGGTCATCCACGCCCAGGGCGCCGTGGGAGACGCGGACCACCGGATGTTCCGGATCGACGTGCACATATGCCCCGTTCCCTGGACACCGCGCCGCTCCACGGCGGAGGGCGTCGGTGCGAGAGGTGTGCCTCTCTTCAGCTGTCAGCCAACCGGATGAGCCCCCTCGATGTGCGGGACACACCCGGGGATTTCACGCGGACCGTCATCATATGATTACTGGGCCGTAGGACGGGCGGTGTTTCCGTATCGTTCGGCGGACTGTGTGTCGACTCACCGTCATATGGCCTGCGCGCAGGGACAGTTGGGCCATCTCGTACGGTTGTCCGCATGTGTCGGTGGGAAGTCACCGACTGTATCCGGCGATTGAGGACGGGGGTCGCGCGATGGGCGACAACGGTGCGGTGGATCTCGAACTGGACCGGGCGCACTCCGCCCGGATGTACGACTACTACCTGGGCGGGACGACCAACTTCCCGGCGGACCGCGAGGCCGCCGCGAGGGCCATCTCCGCCTTCCCCTCCATCCTCTCCACCGCCCGCATCAACCGGCGCTTCATGCACCGCTCCGTCCGCTTCCTCGCGCGGCGGGGCATGCGGCAGTTCCTCGACATCGGCACCGGCATCCCCACCTCCCCGAACCTCCACGAGGTCGCCCAGCGGGAGGTCCCGGAGGCACACGTCGTCTACACGGACAACGATCCGATCGTGCTGGCCCACGCCCGCGCGCTGCTGCACAGCCATCCCGCGGGACGCACCGCGTACGCGGAGGCCGATGTCACCGACCCCGAGGCCCTGTTGGCCGCCGAGGAGATACGCACGACGCTCGACTTCTCCCGCCCCATCGCGCTCAGCCTCAACGCGCTGCTCCACTTCGTCACCGACGAGCACGACGCCCATGACATCGTCGAACGCCTCAAGTCCGCGCTGCCGTCCGGCTCCACGCTCGCCATCGCGCATGTCACCACCGAGTTCGACCCCGAGGGCATCGCGCGGCTCACCACGGCCTACCGCGCCGCGGGCACACCGGGACAGGCGCGCACCCGCGAGGAGATCGCCCGCTTCTTCGCCGGCTGGCAGCTGCTCGAACCGGGGATCACGCCCTCGCACGAGTGGCGCCCCGACCCCGGCGAGCAGAGCGGGCACGTCACCAACAAGGAAGCCGCCTGCTACGTGGGGGTGGCGCGCAAACCCTGACCGCCGCCCGGCGCCGCGCGGTGGTGCCCCTCGCTCTCGTGGTGCGCCGCCGCGAGTCCGGCCTCGACCTCGTCCAGCGCGCGGCGCGCGGCGGCTATCCGGGCGAGCAGCACCGCCCGCGACTCGTCCACGGCCGGCGCCATCGGTACGGCAGGGCTCTCGCGGGCCCGCTCGTCCTCCAGTTCACGTGCCTCCTCAAGGGAGTTGATGACGACCCCGATCAGCAGATTGACGAGCAGGAACGACCCGAGCAGCACGAACGAGGCGAAGTAGACGATCGTCCAGCGCGAGACCTCCAGGCCGCCCCGCACCGCGTCCCCGAGGCCGTCGAGCGTGATCAGCAGAAAGAGTGTGAGGGCGGCACGGCCCAGCGAACCGTAGTGTTCCGGGTCGGCCGCGGCGAAGAAGACCCAGCCGAGCATGGCGTACACATACAGCAGCAGCGCACCGACCAGGACGAAGCTGAGTGTGCCCGGCAGGCTCTTGCCGACGGCGACGATGACGATGCGGAGCTGGGGCAGGAAGCGCGCGGCGCGCAGCACGCGTGCGAGCCGGAGCAGCCGCAGGACGGTGGCGTTCTCGCGGGCGAAGGGCGTGAGGGCGAGCCCCACGACCGCCAGGTCGAAGACGTTCCAGGGATCGCGGAAGAAGTCCTTGGGACGCTCCGCGTAGGTGGCGGCGCGCAGCAGGATTTCCGACGCGAACGCGACGAGGAAGAACTGCTCGGCGGCCTTCAGCTCCCCGTGCCACTGGTCGACCGCGCCGGTGTAGGTCTCGATGCCGAGCAGGACGGCGTTGCCGATGATGAGGCAGAACACCGCGGTGTCGAAACCGGCGGACTCCACGATGCGCCGGCTGCGGTCGGCGAGAGCCGGCTGTAACCGGCTCGTCCCGTCGGACATCAGATGAACCCATTCCCCATACGGATGCTGATAACGGACTCGGACCCGGACATGGCCAGGGACCCGGACAGGGAGAGCGGCCGGTGCCCGGGGCGGGGCACCGGCCGCTCGTCCACCGCGCGGCTACGCGGCGGTCGGTGAGCCGGCCGCGGGGCCGACCAGTTCCTCCAGGACGTCTTCCATGGTGACGAAGCCGATGACGGTCCCCTTGTCGCCGCTGACCGCGGCGAGATGGGTACCGGCGGCGCGCATGGCCGTCATGGTGTCGTCGAGAGGGGTGTCGATCTCCACCCTGATCACCGTGTGCAGCGCGCTGCGCGGGAACGGCAGGGTCCGATCGCCCGCACCGAGGGCGTCCTTGATGTGCAGATAGCCCAGGATCGTGTTGTCGGGTCCGGTGACCGGCAGCCGCGAGAAGCCGGAGGACGCCGCGGCGCGCTCCAGCTGCTGCGGGGTGGTCTCATGGTCGACGGTGATCATCCGGTTGAGCGGGACCATCACCTCACCCACCGGACGCGTCCCCAGCTCCAGGGCATCGCGCAGCCGCTCGCCGTCCGCGGGGTCCAGCAGCCCAGCCTCGCTGGAGTCCTTGACCAGACGGGCGAGTTCGTCGTCGGTGAAGACCGACGCGACCTCGTCCTTGGGCTCGACCTTCAGCAGCCGCAGGATGGTGTTGGCGAACGCGTTGATCCCGAAGATCACCGGGCGCAGCGCCCGGGTCAGCCCGACCAGGGCGGGCCCCAGCGCGAGCGCGGTCGGGGCCGGCGCGGCCAGCGCGATGTTCTTCGGCACCATCTCGCCGATCAGCATGTGCAGATACGTCGCCAGCGTCAGCGCGATCACGAACGCGATCGGATGGATCAGCGCCTCCGGCACACCGATCGCCTCGAACGGCGGCTCCAGCAGATGGGCGATCGCCGGTTCGGCGACGGCACCCAGCACCAGCGAGGAGATGGTGATGCCCAGCTGAGCCGTGGCCATGGCCGCGGACAGATGCTCCAGACCCCACAGGGTGCTCTTGGCCCGGCGGCTGCCCTTGACCGCCAGGGGCTCGATCTGACTGCGCCGTACGGAGATCAGGGCGAACTCGGCGCCGACGAAGAACGCGTTGGTGAACAGGGTGAGCACGCCGATGGCGAGCTGCAGGCCGGTCATCGGTTCTCCTCCGCGAGCTGGGCGGCCGGGGCGGGCGCGCTGACCCTGACCCGGTCGGCCCGGTGGTGCTCGATCCGCAGGACCGCGAACTGCCAGCCCTCGATCTCCAGCGTGTCGGTCAGTACGGGCAGCCGCTCCAGCCGGGTGGCGAGCAGCCCGGCGAGCGTCTCGTACGGGCCCTCGGGCGCGTCGAAGCCGATCTGCTGGAGCTGGTCGAGACGGACACTGCCGTCCGCCTCCCAGACGCGGCGGCCGTCGGCGGCCGGCCGGCCCGGTGCCAGGTCGGGGGTCTCGTCCGGGTCGTGCTCGTCACGTACCTCGCCGATGACCTCCTCGACGATGTCCTCGACGGTGGCGACACCGGCGGTGCCGCCGTACTCGTCTATGACCACGGCCATCGTCCGAGAGTCGCGCAGGCGCCGCAGCAGCCGGTCCACCGGAAGGGAGTCCGGCACGAGCAGCGGGCTGGTGGCCAGCTCGGTCACGAGGGTGTCGTCGCGCTTGCTCTCGTCCAGGGCGAGGACATCACGGATATGGATGGTGCCGATCACCTCGTCGAGGCTGTCGCGGTAGACCGGGAACCGGGACAGGCCGGTGGCCAGCGTCAGATTCGCCGCGTCCGTGGCGGTGGCATGCGCCTCCAGGGCCCGTACGTCCACGCGCGGCGTCATCACGTTCTCCGCGTTCAGGTCGGCCAGATGCAGGGTCCGTACGAACAGCTCGGCGGAGTCCGCCTCTATGGCGCCCTCCCGGGCCGAGTGCCGCGCCAGGGCGACCAGTTCCTCGGGGGTACGGGCGGAGGCCAGCTCTTCGGCGGGCTCCAGCCCGAAGCGGCGTACCAGACGGTTCGCCGTGTTGTTGAGATGCCTGATCAGCGGGCCGAACGCGGCGGTGAACGCGCGCTGGGGCCCGGCCACGACCTTGGCGACCGCGAGCGGGCTGGAGATCGCCCAGTTCTTCGGGACCAGCTCGCCGATGACCATCAGCACGACGGTGGACATGGCGACGCCCAGCAGCGTGGCGACGGTGGACACCGCGCCCGCCGGCAGTCCGACCGCCTCCAGTGGGCCGCGCAGGAGCACGGCCAGGGACGGTTCGGCGAGCATGCCGATGACCAGCGAGGTCACCGTGATGCCCAGCTGGGCGCCGGAGAGCTGGAAGGTCAGCCGCTTGGCCGCCGCCAGCGCGCTCGCGGCGCCGCGCTCACCAGCGGCGGCGGCGCGTTCCAGCTCGCCGCGCTCGATGGTGGTCAGGGAGAACTCGGCCGCGACGAACACCGCACAGGCGAGGGTGAGCGCGAGGGCGAGGAGCAACAGAAGCACTTCGGTCACCGTGCCACCTCCGGTCCATCGCTCGACGGGACGGGGACGGCACGGCTCGTACTGGGAGGCTCACCCATTGCGGGACCGCAGCTCCTTCTCGGGTCAGGTGGTATGGACGGGGTGGGCACCCCGTCCAGCAATAGTAAAGGATTCGCAAAGCAGTGCAATGCCGTGTCCGACGCACGACATCGCTCAGATCATCGGACCGCGTTACCTCATCGGATGGCGCCGAAGTCCGTGCCCACGGTCAGTGTCACCACTCCCGGGGCGGCCTCGGCGTCCTCCCGGGCGACACTGCCCGGCAGCCGTGAGGCCAGTACCTCGGCCGCTTCCGCCTGGTCCTGCGGATACTCGACCGTGCTCTTCTTCGTGTCCTCGGGCGCGTTTCCGACCCCGACGACCGTGAATCCCGCCGACCGCAGCGTCTCGGCGACCTCCGCGCCCCGGCCCGTGGTGCCGGAGCCGTTGAGGACCTGGACGCGCACCGTGTGGGCGTAGACCGGGGTCTTCGCGTCGGCTTCCAGCTTCTCCTTGTCGACCTCGGTGTCCTTCGCCAGGGCGGCGAACAACTCCGCTGCCTGCGGATACTGCCACACGACATTCGCCTTGTCGGTCGGCACATCGGCCTCCCGCGCGTAGTTCGGCACTGTCAGGAACGTCAGCCGGTCGGTGGGGATTCCCTTGACCTCGGACGCGAGACCGGAGAGGGGCTTGATCCCGGCCAGCGCCTTGTCCGTGGTGAGCGACTTCGTCGCCGAGTCCAGGAAACCGTACAGCGCGTTCGGGCTGGTCAGCTTCTCCTGGGCCTTGGCGGCCAGGGCCTCCATGAACTCCTGCTGCCGGCCGATACGCCCCAGATCGGAGCCGTCCCCGACGCTGTAGCGCGTCCGTACGTACCCGAGGGCGTCCTCGTCCCTGACCGTCTGGCACCCGGCGTCCAGGTCGAGATGGGCCTTCTTGTCGTGGATCGCGGTCTCGGGGCAGACCTCGATGCCGTCCAGCGCGTTGACCATGCCCTTGAAGCCCTGGAAGTCGACGGACATGAAGTGGTCCATGCGCAGGCCGGTGTTCTGCTCCACCGCTTTGATGGTGCAGGCGGCGGCGCCGGACACCTCGCCGGTCGTACCGCCGATGGCGAACGCCTCGTTGATCTTGAACTTGTGCGGCGCGGACTTGCTGCCGTCCCCCTTGTCGCAGGACGGTATGTCCACCCATGAGTCGCGGGGGAGTGAGACGACCGTGGCCCACTTACGGTCGGCGGACACATGCAGGACCATCAGCGTGTCCGACTGCATGGTGGTCAGGCCCTTGCCGTACTTCGCGTTGTCGCCGCCCCGTGAGTCGGACCCCACCACGAGGATGTTCTTGGATCCCGGGCTCAGATTGACCGGCCGGTTGCCGCCGATCTTGTTGTCCACGTCGGCGGAGTTGATATTGCCGTTGAGGTCCGCGTAGACCCAGGCCGCCGCGCCCGACACCCCGATGAGCACCACGGCCAGTGCCCCGCCCGACCAGACGGCTATTCGGCCGCGCCGGGTCAGCTTGGCCCGGCCCGCTCGCCGGCTGCCCCGGTGACCCCCGCCCGCGGAGCGGCCCCGCCGCCCGCTGGATTCCCTGCCCACGCTGATCCTCCGTGCCCCGTTACCGGCCGCCGTTCGTCCGTACAAGCCGGTCATCGCCCCGTGCGACGGATGCACTCTACTGGCTCTACACATCTGTAGAAACAACTGGGTGTTCCGCCGCCGTTCACAGCGGTGTGGCGGCTTCGAGGACGACGAAGAGCGCGAGGGCCGAGTTGAGGGCGGACAGGGTGGACGCGGCGGTACCGGCCGCCGCCACACAGGCGGCCATCCCGGCCCGGGTCAGCGCGGGCGGCCAGCTCCTGCGCGGCGGCACCGGGCCGAGCAGCGCCGCCACCCGGCGCGGCACCGGGCCCGCCGAGGCGAACGCCGCCAGCCCCGGCGCCGCGACCCGGCGCGAGAACAGCGCGGCCTTGCCCACCGCGCGCGCCGTGATCCGCCGGTCGCCGGTGACCCGCGCCGCCTCCTCGTCCGCCCAGCGCTCCGTGCTGTATGTCACCGCGGCCCGCAGTGGCCGCAGGAAGGGGTTGGCGCAGCCGGCCAGCTGGACGGCGAGCAGCAGCCGGTGATGCCGTCCGGCCAGATGGGCGCGCTCATGGGCGAGCAGCGCCCGCCGCTCGGCCGCGTCCAGACAGGACAGCATGCCCGTGGAGACGACGATCCGGCCGGGGGAGCCAGGCAGTGCGTACGCGTAGGGCTGCTCATCGTCCAGGACGGCGACCTCGGAGCCGTAGCCGTAGCCGTATCCGGAGTGGGAGACGGAACCGGATCCGGCAGCGGAGCCGAGCCCGGCCAGCGCCCGGTGCGCGCGGAAACGGAAGCGCAGATGCCGCCGTACGGTCAGCGCGCACGCCACGACGACAAGGGCCAGCGCGACGATCGCGGCCTTGCCCGCGACCTCGTCGTACGGCACGGCCGCCCGTACCTCGGGATCGGACCAGTTGTCCGGGAGCGGATTCCCGGGCAGCTGCGCGGTGCCGACGACCACGAGCAGACCGAGACAGAACGTGCTGCACGCCGCCAGTACCACGGCGACAGAGGTGAGTAAGACCGCGGCGTTGCGCGGATGCAGATGGTGCTCGGCCAGCCGTGCGACCGGCAGCGCGGTCAGTGGCAGGACGAGCGGCAGGAAGACGAAGACGCCCATGGATCAGCTTTCGGGACCGGGTTCGGATCGGGGTTCGGGGCCGGCGTCCTTGAGCAGTGAGCGCAGCACCTGCTCGTCATGGGGGGACAGCGCCGACACGAAGCTGGAGAGCACCGCGTCGCGGTCGTCCCGCTCATCGAGCAGCCGCCGCATCCGCAGGGCCGTGAGGCCCGCCTCGTCCGCCACCGGCGTCCACAGGAAGGAGCGCCCCGAACGGCTGCGGGTCACGGCCTGCTTGCCGAGGAGACGCGTGAGGATGGTGATCACGGTGGTGTACGCCAGTTCCCCGTCGAGCCGTTCCTGTACCCAGGTCGCGGCCACGGGTGAGGTCGCCGAGCCCAGCACGGCCAGCACCTGGGCCTCCAGCTGGCCCTGGCCGCGTCTGCGGGTACGGGACGCCTGGTCCCGGTCGTCCCCGTTCCCGACGCGCTCGGCGTTCCCGACGCACTCGGCGTTCCCGATGTTCCCGGCGTTCCCGGCCACGAAATGACCTCCTCCCGCACCGCCGCCCCAGCCACCCTGGGGCCGGGGCATCCTAACCAGCTCTTCGCGGCGCACCTTTACGGCGGCCAACTTCTACAGTGTTGTAGATTTACGATGGTGCCACACGGCACCGCGTCGCGCCGGGACGTCCGGCGCGCCCGGTTCCGGGACGGAAGAAGGGAAGCAATATGGGTGTGAGCCTCGCCAAGGGCGGCAACGTCTCGCTGAGCAAGGAGGCTCCCGGTCTGACCGCCGTTCTGGTCGGCCTCGGCTGGGACGTACGGACCACCACCGGCGCCGATCACGATCTGGATGCCAGCGCCCTGCTGGTCGACGGCTCCGGCAAGGTCGCCTCCGACCGCCACTTCGTCTTCTACAACAACCTGACCAGCCCGGACGGTTCGGTCGAGCACACCGGGGACAACCTCACCGGTGAGGGCGACGGCGACGACGAGACCGTCAAGGTCAATCTGGCCGCCGTGCCCGCCGATATCACCAAGATCGTGTTTCCGGTGTCGATCCACGACGCGGAGTCCCGTGGCCAGTCCTTCGGGCAGGTCCGCAACGCGTACATCCGGGTGGTCAACCAGGCGGGCGGCGCCGAGCTGGCGCGCTACGACCTGAGCGAGGACGCCTCGACCGAGACCGCGATGGTCTTCGGCGAGCTCTACCGCAACGGCGCCGAGTGGAAGTTCCGTGCCATCGGCCAGGGGTACGCCTCCGGTCTCGCCGGCATCGCCTCCGACTACGGCGTCAACGTCTGACCTCCGTACCCGTATCCGCCGTACCGACCCGCGCGTACGACCCCACGCCCCCCAGGAGCGAACGATGAGCGTCAACCTTGCCAAGGGCCAGCAGATCAGCCTGACCAAGTCCGGCGGAGGTGAACTCACCGTCGTCCGCATGGGCCTGGGCTGGCAGGCGGCCCGCAAGGGCTTCTTCGCCCGTATGACCGCCCGCGAGATCGACCTGGACGCCTCGGCGCTGCTCTTCGCCGGGAAGGAGGCCGTCGATGTCGTCTTCTTCCAGCATCTGACCAGCGATGACGGTTCGGTGCGGCACACCGGCGACAACCGGGTCGGCGGCGCGGGACAGGGTGGTGACGACGAGTCGATCGTCGTGGACCTCCAGCGCGTCCCCGTCCACGTCGACCAGATCGTCTTCACCGTCAACTCCTTCACCGGCCAGACCTTCGAAGAGGTCGACAACGCCTTCTGCCGGCTGGTCGACGAGACCAACGGCCAGGAACTGGCGCGCCACACACTCACCGGCGGCGGCAAGCACACCGCGCAGATCATGGCCAAGGTGTACCGCTCCGGCGGTGGCTGGCAGATGTCCGCCATCGGCACCCCCGCCGAGGGACGTACGTTCCAGGACCTCATGCCGGCCGTCGTCCCCCACCTGTAGCCGCTCCACCCCGGACGTCATTCCGTCCGGCATCCATCACCCCCGCCACTCACTATCCAGGAGACTCCACGTGGCCCTGTGGGACCGCATCAAGGATTCCGCCGCGTCGATGCAGACGCAGCTGAACGCGAAGAAGAACGACCTCAAGAGCGGCGCCTTCCGTGACGCCAGCATGGCGATGTGCGCCCTGGTCGCGGCGGCCGACGGATCCATCGACCCGTCCGAGCGCCAGCGCGTCGCCTCGCTGATCATGACCAACGACGTCCTGCAGAACTTCCCCGCGGACGATCTGCAGACGCGCTTCAACGACTACTGCCAGAAGCTGACGGCCGACTTCGACTTCGGCAAGGTCGGCGTCCTGCAGACCATCGGCAAGGTCGCCAAGAAGCCCACCGAGGCCCGCGCGGTCATCCAGATCGGCATCGTCATCGGCGGCGCCGACGGCGACTTCGACGAGAGCGAGCGCGCGGTCGTCCGCGAGGCCTGTTTCGCGGTCGGCATCGCGCCGAGCGAGTTCGACCTCTGACGGTCATGAGCCGGGGCGTGCCGTCCGTCGTACGGCACGCCCCCCGCACGCCCTCTCACGCCCCCTCCGCACCCCCCGCGCGGTACTTCGCCGTCTCAGCGATCGGCCGCGCGGCGTCCCCAGGTCGTACCCGTCAGCACGAGCACGGCTCCCAGCACCCCGGCCGCTCCCAGCCGCTCGCCGCCGATCGCGATACCGGTCGCCGCCGCCCACAGCGGTTCCGTACCGAGCAGCAGGCTGACCCGGGACGGTGAGGTGCGGCGCACCGCCCACATCTGCACGAAGAAGGCCCCCAGCGTGCAGAAGACGGCGAGGAACGCCAGCGCCGCCCACTCGCGGGCGCCGAAGCCGGCCGCCACCGTCCAGGGCGCGGGCCCGGTGCCCGGCAGGGCCGCCAGGACCGCCAACACCGCGACGGCGCCGCCCAGTTGGACGGTCGTCAGCGAGAGCGAATCCGCCTGGCGCACCGCCTTGGTCCTGGCCATGGCCAGCACATAGAAGGTACGGGCGAGCGCGGCCAGCAGCATCAGCAGATCGCCGCCCGAGGGGGCGGTGAACCCGCCGCTCCGGGTCAGCAGCACCACCCCCGCCACGGAGAGCCCGGCGGCGGCGACGAAGGAAGCGGGCGGCCGGGTCCGGGTGACCGCGGCCTCCGCGAGCGGTGTGAAGATCATGGTGAGGCTGATGATCAGCCCGGCATTGGTCGCCGAGGTGTGCACGACGCCATAGGTCTCCAGCAGGAAGATCCCGCTCAGTACGAGCCCGAGCAGCCCGGCGCCACGCCACTGGGCCGCCTTCAGCGCCCGCAGTCTGCGCCACCCGGCGACGACCAGGACCGGCAGGACCAGCGCGAAGCGCAGCACGAGGACGGCGATGACCGTGTCCCTGGTCGCGATGCCCTTCGCGGCGAGATAGCTGGCGCCCCAGACCACGGCGATCAACAGCACGGGCAGATCGGTCGGCCAGGCCCGGCGCGGTACGGGGGCGGGCAGCCGGGCGGCGAGCGACGACACGGGGAACGGTCTCCAGCGGGCACGGGGTGCGGAGACCTCGACGGCTCGCGCGGGAACGGTCACCGTACCGGTGCGTGAAGGCGTCGGGGAAGAGACCTGCGGGAGCGGGAGCGCGTGAAGAGCACGGCTCAGGGACCCCCGGCGTCGATGGACCGCTGGATCCGCCGGTACGTGCGGTGCTCGTGGAAGAGACGGCCCACCAGCGCGCCGCCGTAGACCACGAATCCGACGCCGACCAGCCAGGACTGGATGACCAGAACCGTCCCGAACGGGCCGTAGGTGACCGCGTTCGCGGCGATCAGCGGGGAGAAGACGACCCGCGAGAACACCCGCAGTCCGAGCAGACCCACCGCCGTCGCGACGGCGCCGGACAGGAGCGCCTGCCAGCGCACGCGCCCGGCCAGGAGCACCCGCTGCGACCACCAGAAGAAGAGACACGTCCCGATCAGATCGCCCACGGTGGCGAACACGATCTCGACCACGGACTCGGAGGTCACGGGCGTATTGACGAAGACGAGAAGGAAGAAGACGAGCCCGGCCAGCCACAGCACATGGCGCCACATGGTGTGCCAGCGCGCCGTCGGCAGCTCCCAGACCCGCTCGTAACCGGTCTGTACGGCGGCCCCGAACGTCAGCCCGAACACCGCGAGCGCGGCGAGGCCGAACGCCGTCGTACGCTGCAACGCCTGGCCCGGTCTGCCGAACAGCTGCTGGATCTCCTGCTGTGCGGAGGGCGACACCCCCAGCCCCTGCCCCAGCCAGCGGGCGAACCCCTGGCCGCTCGCCGGGTCGGCCGCGGCGACGAGGATCAGCAGGGGTACGAGAGTGAGGAAGCCGAGCGCGGCGAAGCTCATCGCCCGGTGCATCAGCTCCATCTCACGGCCGCGGTTCCAGGCGAGCACGGCGGACGCGGCGATCGAGCGATACAGGCTCTGGAACCGGTGTCTGTGCTCCGTCGCACCGAAACGCTTGCGGGTCATAGGTCGTCTACTACCCGCCGAGGGCGGCACGTCCGGCCACGGCCCCCGGATGGGTGCCGCGCGCCCCGCCCGCGCGGACAGGCCGCGGGGCGGCGGGGCGACGCGCGTATTACCCGGGCTCTCCCGGGGATTCGGCCTCCGCCAGCGCCCAGACGCGTTCGGCACGCAGCGGACCGCCCCGGGCCATCACGTTCCCGTGGTCGATGGTGAGCGGCGCCAGCTGCGAGGCGTAACAGAGCACCGCCGCGCGCTTGGCCGCCCACTGCTCGTCGGACAGCGTCAGATCGTGAACGGCCCGCGTCCGGAAGCGGCTCGCGATCTCCCGGTAGGCGGCTCCGTAGTGCTCGTCCCCGGCGAGGGCCGTATCGGTCTCCGCGCCGCCCCACTCCTTGAGATGTCCCGTATAGGGAAGATCGGCGTAGACGAGGGGGAGCGGCCTGCCGAGCTCGCCGAGGACCCGCAGCGCACGGTCGCGTACCTTCGCGTGATCGGCCTGGTTGGTGCCCATCGGAATCAGCAGCCGCGTGTCGGGGGCGAGATCGGCGAGATACGTGTCGATCTCATGGAGTGGTCCGCCGTCCCCGTACGGACCGTCGGGGTGCCCGAGGACGACCCGCTCGACACCGAGCAGCGCACAGGCCCGGGTGTCCTCCGCCACCCGGGCGAGATGTGCCTCGCCGCCCGACGAGAAGCCGCAGGTGGTGTCCCACCAGGAGACCTCCTGTCCAGGACACGGGGCGCCGCCGTACACGGTCACGACGGTGACGGGCGAGTCGAGCGCCGGGATCAGACCCGCGAGCGACAGCGCGGCGTCGTCGAAGTGCGGGGAGAGGATCACGGTGGAGGGCGGGGGCGGTGTCATACGGACGTGCTCCTGTCGGTGGCGGATGGTGCGGGCGTTGCGGATGGTCCGGGCGATACGGATGGTTCTGGTGCGGGTCGCGTTTCCGGCGCACGTGAGGGCGGGGGCGGGGCGAACCGCATGTCACGGAGCGCGGCGTCCCACTCGGCGTCGTCGCCCTCCCACCGCCCGGGGACGGCCGCGACCGTGCCCCAGCTGATCCCGGGGCCGAGGGCGCCGCCGTCCGGCGGCGGGGTACGGCGCAGCCAGAGCAGATCGAACCGGTGGCGCGGATACGCCGTCGCGATGACCAGCCGCAGCCGGCGCAGATCGGCCGCGGTGAGTTCGTCGAAGGCGTCGTGGTGGACGTACAGCACATACGCGGACGAGCGCGCGAGCGTACGCCAGCGCTCGGCCAGCGCCCGGAACTTGGCGCGCACACCGTCGAGTTGCCGATCGATGTCGGACCGGGTGAGCGTGGTGCCGGACGAGGGGCGGAAGTCGTGGAAGAAGCGGATGTCGGAGCCCCGGTCCAGCGCGCACAGACCGTCGCTGAACGGTTCGACCAGCCCGGGGCGCAGCACATCGGTGAAGTCACCGGCGATCGTCTCCACGACGGACTCGAAGTCGAGATCGAGCCAGTCGAAGAAGTGCGCGCGGTCATCGCCGGTGATCCGGCGGATCTGATGGGTCGACTCACAGTGGTAACCCAGCCCCACACAGCGGTCGTAGACGTCGTACGCGTTGTGCGCGTCATACCTGTCGCACATCTCCGGTCTCCGTTCTCCCCGGGCGGTCAGCCGCTCGTGCGCCGCAGGAGCAGCCCCACACTGCCGCGCTTGCTCAGATAGGCGCGCCCCGCGCAGACGGTCTCCAACTGAGGGGGCACGAGAACGATCTCCTCGTCCGCCCGCCAGGTGGCGGACCGCTCCAGCCAGGGGCGTACGCGCGAGGCGAGCGCGTCGGGTTCGAGGGCGACGAAGACGAGATCCGTGGCCAGCTCGTCGAGGAGCGCCAGATCCTGGCCGTAGTAGAGCATCTCGATCAGCAGATGCGCGGTGGCGCGGGGAGCGTCCTCCTTGGCCAGTTCCGCGAGACCGGCGCCGTCCACGGTGACCCCGCCGGTACCGGCGAGCGCGGCGGTGAGCCGGGGCCGGAAGACCGCGTTGGGTTCGGTGGCCCGTACGGTGAAGCCGGCGGCGGCGAGCCGGTGGGTCAGCGCCCCCTCGCAGGCCCCCACCTCCACCAGCGCCCCGCCGGAGCCGGCTCCGGCGCACTGCTCCCGTACCCAGGCCGCGGTGGCGTCCAGCCGTCGTGCCTCGTACGGCGAGCTGCCGAACTCCCAGGGGTCGACCACGGACGCCGCCTCGTCGTCCAGGCTGGCGAGCAGCGCGAAGAGCCGCTCACGCTCATCGGGGTGGGTGTCGAAGAAGCGCTCGACGGCGGGGACATGCGGTGTCTGGACGACGAACTCGGGGTCGGCCTCGGCCAGCAGATGCCCGCACGAGCCATTGACGAAGTCCAGCTTGGCGGCGATGTGTGCGCGTCCCATCGGGCGGTCGAGATCGCTGACGATCTGGAGGTACGGCGAGAACCCGACGGCGTGCCGTAACCCGGCCCCCGCGAGGTCGGCGTCTTCGGTGGCGGCGGCGCGGGCGAGGGCGGTGTCACGGCCGAGGCGCCCGCGGCTGCGCCGGTTGTCCGCGGGGGAGTGCGTCCAGATCCGGCAGGGCCGCCCGGCGGCCGCCTGACGCAGGAGCGTGGCAAGTACCCCGGGCCCCGGCGAGGCGATGCCGTCCGTCACGGGCCCGACATGGGACGCGATCAGGGCGAGGCGTTCCGGTGCGCTCATGCCCGCGTCGAGGGTCAGCGTCTCGGCGCGATCGGCGAGGATCACCCGGGTCTCGCCGCCGCCGTCGTCGGTGAGTACGGACAGGAAGTCGAGGACGGCGTCCTCGGCCCGGAGTACGACAACGATATCAATCACGGTACTTCGGTCCTTGGTGTGCTCGGTGCGAGGTGTCGGCTGGCAGGGACCCTAGCGCTCACCGCCTATGTGGTCCAGACCAATTGGGTGATTGATCGTCGAGTTCCGGCCACCGGCGGCCACCCTTGGCCGGACAGGGCCGAGCCGGGCGACGGACGCCGTACCCGACGGAAACGCCGCGCGCTGACGGGACGTCGGCTGCTAGGAAGCGGGAATGGAGATGACCACGGAACCCCTCGGCCCCCTGGACCGTCTGCTCGCGGAGCGCGCGTGCGAACGTCTGATCACCGAGTTCATCCGCCGGCTCGACCTCGGGGAACCGGGCACGGTCGCCGACCTGTTCACGCCCGACGGCGTCTGGGAGTGGGCTCATGACGGCCGCCGGGTGGAAGGGCGCGACGCGCTCCGCGCCTACTTCAACTCCCGGCCCGCGGACCGGCTGTCGCGCCGGATGAGTACGAATGTCCTCGTCACCGTGGTCTCCGCGACCACGGCCACGGCCCTCTCGTACTTCGCGACCTATCGGGTCGACGGCTACACCGAGGGGATCGTCCCGGCCCGGCCACCGGCGAATGTCGGCCATTACGAGGACACCTTCCGCAAGGTCGGGGACGACTGGCTCCTCGCCGCCCGGTCGCTGTTCCTGCCCTTCGGGGGAGCGACGGAACGTCTCGGCGGTCGGTGACGCCGACGGTACGAGCCCGGCGGCGGCCGAGGCCCGGGACGCACGCCGGGGCGAGCCGGTACGCCCCCGCGCTCCCGCACGCCGCCCGCGCGGGTGAACGCGAGCCTGCGGCGGGTCCGGAGAATGATCAATCATCGGACCCGTCACCGCACGCCCGTGTCCGTGTACGCCCCGGAGGTTCGCCATGCCCGTCGCCCCGCTCGACCACCAGACGACCGGCTACCAACTGGCCCATGCCTACTGGCTGGCGAAGGCCGCGGAGCTGGCCTACCACGACGAGGACGAGACGCGGACCGTCCTCGCGGACTGGGGGTTCGACCGGTTCCGGCACATCGAGGCCCGCCATGAACTGCCGTTCCCTCTGGAGGACACCCAGGCGTATGTCGCCGCCAGCGACCGGATGATCATCGCCGCGTTCCGCGGCACCCAGCCGCTGGAGATCCGTGACTGGCTGACCGACGCCAACACCCCGCCCGTGCCGGGGCCGGGCAACAAGGGCTTCGTCCACTTCGGCTTCCACCGGGCGCTCACCTCGGTGTATCCGGACGTACGGTCCGCCGTCGAGACGTTCCGCACCGGCGGCCAGACGGTGTGGTTCACCGGGCACAGCCTGGGCGGCGCGCTCGCCATGCTCGCCGGGGGACGGCTGTACTTCGAGGAGCCGCGGATCCTCGCCGACGGTATCTACACGTACGGACAGCCCCGCACCTGCGACCGGCTGCTGGCCGCCGCGCACAACACCGGGCTGAAGGGCCGCACTTACCGCTTCGTCAACAACAACGACGTCGTTCCACAGGTCCCGCCGGCGCCCGTCTTCACGCATGTGGACCACGTCAGGTATTTCGACGCCGGCGGTGTACTCCACGACCGGATGCCGCTGATCGACGGGTTCAAGGACCGGATCAAGGGGCGTACCGCCGATCTGTTCGCGCCCGCCTCCGACGGAATTCGCGACCATTTCATGACCGCGTATCTGGCGAATATCGAGAAGAACCTCGCCTGATCCACCTGATTCACCTGATCCACCCGATCCGCCTGTGGTCCGGGCGCCTTCCTCAGCGGCGGCCGAGCCGGCGCTCGCCCTGCGAACCGGTCGCGTAGGGCAGCCCGTAGTGCGAGAAGATCCGCGGTTCGTCCTCGGCGAGCAGTTCCCCGTCGGTATCGATCGAGGGGGCGTCCTTGGCGAGCTTCCGGTCCCACGGGACCTTCAGATAATTCGGTCCGACAGTGGCCTCGGCCAGCGGGACAAAGACCAGCCGCCGTTTCGTGGGCAGACCGATCGTGACCGTGGCGAACGATGGCGCGTCTGTCGCGGTGTCCACGTAGATGGCTTCCAGCGAGCCGATCTTCCGCTTTTCGGCATCGACCACAGCATGGCCGCGCCACTCCCGGATGTCGTCAGCTTCGAACATGAGCGACTCGCCTCTCCTCCGCTTATTCACCGCTTATCCGTATCCGCCGTTCGGGGATGGCGGACGGCCACACTCGACAACATTCCCGGTCGGTGTGCGAAATTCACACTGCCGGGGCGTCGCCGCGTCTTCCGGCCGCGCCGGGGGCGCGGGCGGCAGACGTGTGCGGGAAAAGCGCTGGTGGTGCGCGGGGCGTACGGGCATCCTGGCCGCATGTTGATCAGGGAAGCCACCACCGAGGACTGGCCCGCCATCTGGCCGTTCTTCCACCGGATCGTCGCCGCCGGCGTGACCTTCACCTACCCCGTCGAGCTCAGTGAGACCGACGCGCGTGACATGTGGCTCATCGCGCCCCCGAACCGTACCGTCGTCGCCGTGGACGACGCGGGTACGGTCCTGGGCACGGCGAAGATGAACCGGAACCACATGGGCAACAGCTCGCACATCGCGAGCGCGAGCTACATGGTCGACCCGGACCACGCGGGGCAAGGGGTGGGCAGGGCGCTCTGTACGTACACGATGGACTGGGCCCGCGCGGCGGGGTACCGCGCGATGCAGTTCAACGCCGTCGTCGAGACCAACGCGCAGGCGGTGAAGCTGTACCAGTCGCTCGGCTTCGAGGTACTGGGCACGCTCCCGGAGGGCTTCCTGCACCCCGCGCACGGCTATGTCGGGCTGCACATCATGCATCGCGCGCTCTGAGAGCGGTGCTCCGAACAGGAATCACTCTCGGTCCTGGAGCACGGACAGGATGTTCCCCGCCGGGTCCGTGAACCACGCGATGTACGGGCCGCCGCCCCGGAAGACGCCCTTGTCGTCCGCCTCCATTCCGGGGTAGCGCTCGAAGGTCACGCCACGGCGGCCCAGTTCGTCCACCGCCGCGTCGATGTCGTCCACCGGGAAGTTGAGAATCGTGAACGACGCGGGTGTGTGACCGGGCTTCGGGTAGACGAGCACGGTGGTGCCGCCCGCGAGACGCAGACGCAGCAGGCCGTGCTCCTCCTCCACCCGCAGTCCCAGCGTCTCGCCGTAGAACCGCCGGGCCTCGTCGATGTCGTCCACGGCGAATCCGCTGAACGCTCTGCTGTTGCCGAACATGACGGCCGTCCTTCCTCGATCAGGGCTGTCGAAGGGGTAGACGCCCCCGGGGGCCGGGACTCATCGTCGCGCCTGGATGAAGGACGCGCCCAGGCCGAGCCAGGTGGCGGCGTAGAGCCAGCCGCCCACGACGTCCGTGGCCCAGTGCACCCCGAGATAGATCCGGCTCAGCCCCACGGCGACGGCCCAGCAGACGAGGAGCGCGATGAGCACGCCTCTCAGCCATCCGGGTATCGCGTGGGACCGGCGGCCGAGACGGACGAGGCCCCAGATCAGCAGACCCGCCGCGAGCGCCGATGTGGTGGTGTGCCCGGAGGGGAACGCGAATCCGGAGGCATGGGTCAGCCAGTCCGCCATCGGCGGCCGGGGACGGGCCACCGCCGCCAGAAGGCCGTACCGGGCGGCCTGCCCCGCGAGCAGGAACACCAGCGCGCCGGCCGCCGCCAGCAGCCGGTGCCGCGCATCGCGGCCGGCGAGCAGCCCGGCCACGACGGCGCAGAGATAGGGGTACGGGCCGGTGCCGCTCGCCGTCACGGCCCGCGCCGCCGCGACGCCCGCGGGGGACGAGCGGTGCCCCAGCGACCAGTCGAGCGCGGCCGTGTCCAGCGGGAACGGGGCGCCGCCGCGGCCGGTCAGAAGCACGGCCAGCAGGGCGAAGGCGGCGCCGCAGAGCACGGTGACGGCCAGTGGCGCCGTACGGACGGCTCTGCGGACCGGCGGTGCGGCACGGCTCACCGTCGCGCCACCAGGGGCCGCAGCGGGGTGTCATGGAGCCGTTCGGCCGGCGGAGCGAAATGTCGCGCGAGGCTCATCAACGCCCAGGCCACCACTGCTCCGACGAGCAGCCCGAGGGCGACGTCGTGCGGGTAGTGCGCCCCGACCCAGACCCGTGATCCGGCCATCAGCAGCGCGGCCGGGACCGCGACCGCCGCGAGCGCGCGGTCGACGAAGAGCAGCGCGACGGCCGCCGCCGCCGCGATCGCGGCGTGGTTGCTCGGCAGCGACCAGTCGCCCAGCGGAGGGCAGGCCTCGATGGTGATGGTGTGCAGCGTCTGACAGGGCCGCTGCTCCCGCATCACCGATTTGAGCGCCAGCCCGGCGACGTAGGCCAGGACCAGTACGAGGGGCGCGGCGAGCGCCATGACGGGCCGCGCCGAGAACCGCGGGGCCCCGGCCGTCGGCCGGGCGCGCCACCACGCGGCCAGCAGGAGCGCGCCGAAGAAGAGCAGACCGTATGTGGACCAGAGGGAGACGGCGGTGTCCAGCGGGCCGGGCGAGCGGTCCGCCAGGCCGGTCACGGACCGGTACAGGCCCTCGTCGAACCATCGGTCCCCGGACACGGCCGCCGTCCACGCGCTCGCCGTCAACGCGCCTCCTCGGGGGACTCGCCTGCCGGGGACGTGCCCGCCGTACGGCGGGAGCGCAGTACCTCCAGGGCCAGTGGAATGAGCGAGATGATCACGATCAGCGCGACGAGGGGCAGCAGATAGCGGTCGACATTGGGCACGGACGAGCCGAGCGCGTATCCGGCGAGTACGAGACCGACGGTCCAGACGACGCCGCCGATGACCTGCCAGAGCGTGAAGAGGCGTGCGGGCACGTTCAGGGCGCCGGCCAGCGGGTTCAGCACGGTGCGTACGACCGGGACGAAGCGGGCGAGCACGATGGCCTTCGCGTGGCCGTACCGGTCGAGCAGTTCCTCCGCGCGGGCCGCTCCCTCGTGGAGCTTGCGGGCGCGGCTGCGCGCCAGCAGCGCCCGGCCGCCCCGCCGGCCGATCCAGTAACCGGTCTGCGCGCCCAGCAGCGCTCCCAGGACCGAGGCGATCAGGACCTGCGGGAGCGAGAGATGCGCGGTCCCGTTCGCGCCGGAGACACAGAGCAGTCCCGCGGTGAAGAGCAGCGAGTCCCCGGGGAGGAAGAAACCGACGAGGAGGCCGGTCTCGGCGAAGAGGACGAAGGCGATACCGAGGGCGCCGAACGCGGAGAGCAGTGATCCCGCGTCGAGAAGGTTCACTGCCTGCGGCATCGTCGCGAGGGCGGATACGTCCATTGAAGGGCTGCTCCCATAATGGTGGACGGGGGATGGGCGGGACGGCGGATGGACAGAGGTGTCCCGCCCGCGCTGATTGACTACAGTTCTGTAGACGGTCTACTTCACTGTAGACGAAGAGAACGGGAGGAGCGTTCCCATGGGCGACGACGGCGCGGAGCGGCGGCCGGCCGGGGAGTTGGAAGCCGGTGTGCTCGCGGCGCTGTGGGCGGCCGAGGAACCGCTCACGCCCGGACGCGTCCAGGAAGCGCTCGGTGGATCGCTCGCCCGCACCACCGTCACCACGATTCTGTCGCGGCTGTACGAGAAGGGCAGTGTCACGCGCATCCGATCGGGGCGCGGCTACGCGTACTCCCCGACCGAGGACGCCCCCGGGCTGACCGCCCGCCGTATGCACTCCGAACTGGCGAAGGACGAGGACCGCAGCGCGGTGCTCGCCCGCTTCGTCTCCCAGCTCAACGACGAGGACGAGCGGATGCTGCGCTCCCTGCTGGACAGCGGAGAGGCCGGATGACCTACCTCGTACTGATCCCGCTGCTGATGCCCTTCCTCGCGGCGCCCGCCGCCCGCCGCGTCGCCGCCGTCCTCCCGCCGCGCCCCGCGGCCTGGCTGCTCACCGCCGCCGCGCTGGTCCTGGCCGTCAGCAGCTCGGCGACCCTGGTGCTGCTGGTCGTACCGGGCGCGTCGTATCTGCCCGCCGTCGCCGTCCTCGGTGAACTCGCCGAACCGCTGACGGCGGGACCGCCTCCCGTGACCATCGCGCTCGCGGTCGTCGCAGGGGCTCTGCTGGTCTGGCGTACGGCGGCCCTCACCGCCGCCGCGCGGCGCGACCGGGCGGAGCTGCGCCGGGCCAGGACCGTCACCGGCGGCACGGACGACGAGCTGGCGGTGGTACGGGACGACCGGCCCGACGCGTACGCGCTGCCGGGGCGCCCCGGCCGGATCGTCGTCACCACCGGCATGCTGCGCGCCCTGGAGCCGCCGGAGCGCGAGGCGCTGTTCGCCCATGAACGCGCCCATCTGCGCGGCCGTCACCATGTCCTGCTCGCGGCGGCGGAGCTGGCCGCGCTCTGCCACCCGGCCCTGCGCGCGCTGCGTGAGCCGCTCGGCTACGCGCTGGAGCGCGCCGCGGACGAGGCCGCCGCGGCGGCCGTCGGCGACCGGCGTCTGGCCGCCCGCGCGATCGGGCGCGCCGCGCTGGCCGCCCGCGGCGTGCCGGGCCTGTCCGGGGCCGTCAGGGCCCGCACCGTACTCGCCGCGACCGCGGGCCCGGTGCCCCGGCGGGTCGCCGCGCTGCTCGGCACCGGCACGGGCGCCCGGCCCGCGCTCACGCCCCGGACCCGCCGCCTCGTCGCGGGCGCCCTGCTGGTGTGCCTGACGCTGTCCGGCGCCTCGGCCGTGGGGGCGGCGAACGACCTGCACACCCATATCGAGATCGCGCAGGGAGAGAATCCAGGGCGCTGACCGGCGGCGCCGGCGACAACCCGGGATTCCCTCGTCATACGCGCTTCACCGGTATATCCGGCCGAACTCCAGGGTGTCCCCGGAGGATTCATCACCCCCGATCCTCCGGCCCGGATCGCCGCCATGTCCTCGGTACTCGTGGGCGGAGCCCGGCGCGGAAGCGACCAGTGGGCGTTCCCGGCGAAGCGGCTCCGGCAGGGCTTCCGGTGTGATCAGAGCCGGCAGCGCGCGGTCCATACGCAGCGCGTCCACCGATTCCGCCAGCAACTCGTATTCCGTGGTGTCGTCGCGGGTGGCGACACGGATGAGACGCCCGGCCGCCAAATGCTCGGCGACCATGTCCTGATGGGCCGTGTCGTCCCGCCAGGTCCGGAGTGTCGTCGGTACGTCCGGCACGCTGTGCGCCACCGGAGTGAGCGCGGCGGCCGGAAAATGGTCGCTTTCCGGGCTGGGATCGAGCCGTTCCGCGATCCAGGTAGCGCGATCCCGCAACCACCACAGTGCAAGTGCCAGAGTGGGAGCGCGATATGTTCCCAGCGGAACGCCGATACGCTGTCCACCGCTGATTCCGTACGCGGTGACATGGCACAGGAATTCGTCATGCACGGCCGCTCTCCTTGCGCCGTTCTGTGTGCCTGATGGCCTGGGCCGCAGTGCTTTTGCGGTGACGTTGCGCGGGTACCGTCGGGCGCCGTGGCGGAGCGATTTCCCGGGGGAGTGGAAAACGACCCTGGAATGCCCGAACTTCCAACTATGAAGCCTTTACTGATGTCCTGTCACGACACGGATCCGGCCAGATTCGGAGCGTAATCACCGTCCCGTATGGCGGAAATTTCATGACACCGCGCCGTGACGGAGCGTCCCTGGCCATGGGGTCATATGCCAGCATCTGCGGATACCGCGCGACGCCGGCCCCGCCGGGGTCCGGCAGGTCTCGACGCGATGGAGGACAACCCTCATGAACAACCCGCACGACGGCACCCCGTACGACCACACCTGGCACGACATCTCCCAGGACGACACGCTGACGACCGCCCCCGACGGCCGGACCGCCCTGCGGATGGAACGCAGGCTCCCGCACCCTCCCGGGAGGGTCTGGGCCGCGCTCACCGAACCCGCCGCTCTCGCCCAGTGGTTCCCCTCCGAGGTGACCGTCGATCTCACCCCCGGCGGTGCCATGGGCTTCCACTTCCCCGGCGTCAGCGGACCGGGCATGACCGGCACCGTCACGGACGTCGACGAGCCCCGCCTCTTCGCTTTCACCTGGGGCGCCGACCATCTGAGCTGGTCCATCACGCCCGACGGCGAAGGCTCGTTGCTCACGCTCGTGCACACCTTCGACGATTTCCCGGGCGCGGCGAGCTTCGCCTCCGGCTGGCACCTGTGCATCACCGCCCTGGCCCAGCTGCTCGCCGGCGGCCCGGTCACCGTCGGCCGTGACACCGGCGAACTGCACGAGACGTACGTACGGCGGTTCGGCCTCGGCCGTGGCACCGTCGAGCCGGCCGAGGGCGACACCGCCGGTCCGCGGATCCGGCTGGAACGCCAGCTGGTGCGGCCGGCCGCGACCGTCTGGGATGTCCTGTCGGCCGGTATCGAGCCGGTGGCCGGTCTGCCCGTCCCCGCCGGGTTCACCGCCGAGAACGTCCCGGCGGGCCATGTCGCGGAGGTCCGGGCGCCGAGGTCGCTCACCTACACCTGGCGGCCCGGCGGGTCGGTCACCTGGGAGCTGGGCGAGGGGACGGGGCGCGGGGCCCGGCTGGTGCTGACCCAGACCGGTCCCGAGGGCGCCGACGTGGATGCGGTCCTGGCCGCCTGGCGGACCCGGATCGACCAGCTCGCGGCGGATCTGCTCAAGGCATAGCCCGAGAGATGACCCGAAGGAGGCGGTGTGGCGAGTGTGTGACGGCTCAGTAGGGGCCGCCCGATCCGCGCCACCCAGGTGGAGAGGCGGTGCGAGCGCTGGTTAGGGTGCCTTGAATGTTCGCCCCACGAGTTCCCCCCACATTTTCGGTAAGAGGCGTGTTCGCTGATCAGGGTTCCCTCTGGGAGGCCATGTGACGCAGCTCACTGATCAGTCGGTACGGGCCACGGCGACCGCGAAACCGGCGGAAGCCGCGCCGGCCGCGCCACCGGCCAAGAAGCGGGACGCCTTCTTCGACAACGCCAAGTTCCTGGCGATCGTGCTGGTCGCGATGGGGCACGCGTGGGAGCCGCTGCGGGACGGCAGCCGGGCGGTCTCGGCGCTCTACATCGTCGTCTACACCTTCCATATGCCGGCATTCATCATCATCTCCGGCTATTTCTCGCGCGGTTTCGACTTCCGCCCCGACCGGGTGCGCCGGCTGATCACCGGCATCGCCGTGCCGTACATCGTGTTCGAGGTCGCCTACAGCCTCTTTCACCGATGGGCGGCGGACGATCCGTCCATGGAGATCACCCTGCTCGACCCCTGGTATCTGACCTGGTTCCTGCTCGCCCTCTTCGTCTGGCGGATGACGGCGCCGATCTGGCGCCTGGTGCGCCGGCCGGTTCCGATCGCACTGGCGATCGCCATGCTCGCCACGCTCTCCCCGGACATCGGCGACGACCTCGATCTCCAGCGGGTCCTGCAGTTCCTGCCGTTCTTCGTGCTCGGCCTGCGGCTCAAGCCCGAGCACTTCCAGCTGGTCCGCCGCAAGGAGGTACGCCTGCTCGCCGTTCCGGTCTTCGCCGCCACGGTCGTCTTCGCGTACTGGGCCGTCACCCGGATGAACATGGCGTGGTTCTTCCACCGCGACAGCGCGCAGGAACTGGGCGCGCCGTGGTGGAGCGGGATCCCGATGACGCTCGCCCTCTTCGGCTGCTCCCTCGTACTGACCGCCTGCTTCTTCGCCTGGGTCCCCGGCCGCCGTATGTGGTTCACGGTGCTGGGAGCCGGCACGCTCTGCGGCTATCTGCTGCACGGATTCCTCGCCCAGAGCGCGAGCACCTGGAACTGGTACGACGCCGACTGGCTGCACCGGCCCATGGGCGCGGTGTTCGTCACCGTCCTCGCGGGCGTCGTCGTCACGCTGCTCTGTACGCCCCCGGTCCAGCGGCTCTTCCGCTTCGCGCTGGAGCCCGAGATGGCATGGGCGTTCAGGGCCGATCCCGCCGAGCGGTGCGGCAAGAGCTGAGCGAGGACGCCAGAAGACCCGGCAGGACGACCGCGGGGCGGTGGCCGTCGGCCACCGCCCCGCGTGTCACCGACCGGACGACCGGTCAGAGGTCGAACTCGTGCGGCGGCAGGTCGAGCGCGAAGCAGGCTTCGCGGACCACGGCCTGCTCCGTCTTGTCGAAGTCACCGTCGGCGCCACCGATGACGATGCCGATCTGGATGACGGCCCGTGCCTCGACGGGCTTCTTCCTGGCCTTGCCCACCTCCTGGAGGACGCCCACCTTGCCGAACGCGAAGTCGGTGGTCAGCTTGTTGAGATATTCGTCGAAGCGGCGCTGGAGGTCTTCCGCGGGGAAGTTCCGCAGCACTTCATTGGTGGCGATCAACGAGGCGACCCGCTGGCGCTCGGCGGGGTCGACAGAGCCGTCGGCCGCGGCGACCAGCGCGCACATCGCCATGCTCGCGTCGCGGAACGAGCCGCTCTTGAGGTCGTTCTTCTTCGCCATGAGCTGCGTCTGCATCGTCGCGGCGGATTCCTTGAACCGGTCCCACAGGGCCATTCCGTCATCTCTCCTCAGGTGTCACACAGAGCCACTCCGACAACGCGCGAGACCGCCGCCGCGTGCCCGTCGGGTGTACCCGGGCGCGGTCCGGAGAGGCGTACACCCGCCGGACGCCCCCTTTTCATACGATCGCGAGGTCGCCCCGTCACCGCACCAGAGCTGGGAGCACCCGCCATGGCCACCGAGCCGACCGACTCCAACGACTCCACCGCGCCGACCGAATCCACCTTGCAGAACGTCTCGTTCCCGAGCGCGGGAACGACCGCGTACGGCTATCTCGCCGTACCGCCCGCCGGACACGGCCCCGGCGTCATCGTCATCCAGGAGTGGTGGGGCCTGACCGCCCACATCAAGGACATCGCCGACCGCTTCGCCCGGGCCGGCTTCGTCGCGCTCGCCCCGGATCTGTACGGCGGCCGGGTCGCCCATGACTCCGGCGAGGCGCTGCGCATGATGGGCGAACTGCCCACCGAGCGGGGCGTCGAGCTGCTCTCCGGCGCCGTCGACTATCTGCTCGCGCGGCCCGAGACGGACGGCGACTCGATCGGCACCGTCGGCTTCTGCATGGGTGGCGGATTCGTGCTCAGCCTGGCCGCGAAGGACCAGCGGGTCTCCGCGGCCGTACCGTTCTACGGCGTCAACCGCGACGGGGTGCCCGACTTCTCGAACCTCAAGGCCGAGATCCTGGGCCACTACGGCGAGGACGACGACACTGTCCCGCCGTCGTCCCTCAAGGAACTGCGCACCGCGATCGAGTCCCAGTCCGGGATCGTTCCGGTCCTCCATCTCTACGCGGGGGCGGGCCACGCCTTCTTCAACGACGGCCGCCCCGAGACGTACCACGCCCCATCCGCCGCGCTCGCCTGGGAGCGTACGGTCGCCTTCCTCAACGACCGGCTCGGCGCCTCCGGCTGACGCTCGGCGATTCGGCCGAGCCGGGTCAGGCGAGCGCCGCGCCCTGCCACAGCAGGAGCCCGACATCGGCGCCCGCGACCACGATCGCCGCGAGGAACGGCGCCCTGGGACGGCGGCGGCCCAGCAGTGAGCCGCCGACCGCCGTGATCAGCGCCACGGAGACGGCGACGACACCGAGCGCGCCCGCTCCGCCGACCGCGAGCAGGACCGTCGCCGCCACCAGCGGGGCCGGCAGCAGCAGCCGCACCGCGGCCGGCCCCAGCCGCTGCGGCCAGCCCCGTACCCCCAGGGCGAGATCCGCCTCGATGTCCGGCAGCACATTGCCGAGATGCGCGCCGACCCCCACCAGCGCCGCGGCGGTGACGACCCACCAGTCCGGCCAGGGCTGTCCCGGCAGACCGAGCGTCACACACGCGGGCAGGGACGCGAACCCGATCGCGTACGGCAGCCACGACAGCACCGTCGACTTCAGCCGGACGTTGTACAGCCAGGCGGCGGCCACCCCCACCAGATGCACCACGCCCGCGAGCGCCCCGTACGCCAGCGACAGCGGAACGCACAGCGCCAGCGCCACCAGGGCAGCGGCCCGTACGGTACGCACGCCGACGGCCCCGCCCACCACAGGCTTGGCGCGCCGGCCGGCCGCCGCGTCCCGCGCCGCGTCGACGGCGTCATTGCTCCAGCCGACCGACAACTGCCCCGTCAGGACAGCGGCGGTCACCAGCAGACAGCCGGACGCGTCCTGCCCGGCGGCCACCGCGAGCCCCGCGACCAGCAGCGTCACCGCGACCGTGGGCCCCGGATGGCACGCCCCCAGCAGCGCGCACACCCGGCGCGGCCACCCTCCCGGCGCCCCGCCGAGCGGCGTACGGACAGTGCTCCCCGCCTGCTCGAAAACGTCCACGCGACCATCGTAGGCAGCCCCACCGACAGCGGGCGGTCCGTCACATACGTACGGCTCCCCACGCCGGACCACCCGTCATGGCGACGTCGTACCACCGGCCCTGAAGGGCCGTACAGGCGACTTCGTGTGTGGCACGACCGAGCGGGGGCAGGGATTGCCACGTCAGTCGCCCCCGACCTCGGACCGCAGATGACTCGTATCGCAGCCGTCCGTGGAGCCCTGGCTCCGCATCGGTACGCCCAGCACGACATCACGGACATGGTCGCCAAGACCTGTCTGCCCGCAGGTGCCGACCGGCAGGTACTCGACCGGCTGCACCGCGGCGCCCGCGTGGACACGCGCCATACGGCACTGCCCCTCGACCAGTACGACGGGCTCAAGGACTTCGGGACCGTCAACGACACGTTCATCGCCGGGGCGTTGTCGCTGGGAGCCGAGGCGGTCGGCGGGGCACTGGACGAGGCGGGGTTCCTCCCGCGCGATGTCGATCTGCTGATGTTCACCTCGGTGACGGGGATCGCCGCGCCCTCCGTGGACGCGCGCCTCGTCGGGCGGCTCGGACTGCGGTCCGATGTGAAGAGAGTGCCCGTCTTCGGGCTCGGCTGTGTGGCGGGAGCGGCGGGCATCGCCCGGCTGCACGACTATCTGCTCGGACGGCCCGACGATGTGGCCGTCCTCCTGTCGGTCGAGCTGTGCTCGCTCACCTTCCAGCGCGACGACGCCTCGTCCGCCAACCTCGTCGCCACCGCGCTCTTCGGGGACGGCGCCGCGGCCGTCGTCGCCTGTGGCTCCCGGCGCCGGGAAACCGGCCCGGTCGTCGTCGACACGCGCAGCCATCTGTATCCGGACACCGAGCAGGCGATGGGCTGGGACATCACGGGCACCGGGTTCCGGATCGTCCTGGACGCCAGCGTTCCGGAGCTTGTCCGCAAGAACCTCGCCGCGGACGTCGACGGATTCCTCGCCGACAACGGCCTGACGCGCGAGGACATCACCGCGTGGGTGTGCCACCCCGGCGGGCCGAAGGTGCTGGAAGCCGTCGAAGAGGTCCTGCAACTGCCCGCCGACGCCCTGGACATGACCTGGCGTTCGCTGGCGGCGGTGGGGAATCTGTCGTCCTCCTCCGTACTGCATGTGCTGCGGGACACGCTGGCCGAGCGCCCGGCACCGCCTGGTTCGTACGGTCTGCTGCTGGCGATGGGGCCCGGATTCTGCTCCGAGCTGGTGCTGCTCCGCTGGTAGATCCGCCGGAGCCCGCGGCGCCGGCGGAGCGGAACGGGGAGAAGCGGTCGGGGAGAAGAGACGGAGGGACGGGGAGACATGATCTGGTACACCGCTCTGGTGCTGGCCGTGGGCGGGGAGCGCGTCGCCGAACTCGTCGTCGCCCGGCGCAACGCGCGCTGGAGTCTGGCGCGCGGCGCCGTCGAGCGGGGGCGGCGGCACTACCCGCCGATGGTCGCCCTGCACACCCTGCTGCTGCTCGGCTGTCTCGCGGAAGTATGGCTGGCCGACCGGCCGTTCGACCCGGCGCTCGGCTGGCCGATGCTGGCCGTCGTGCTGGCCGCGCAGGCGCTGCGCTGGTGGTGCGTCCGTACGCTCGGCCCGCGCTGGAACACCCGGGTGCTGGTCGTGCCGGGACTGCCGCTGGTGACGGGCGGTCCGTACCGGCTGCTCCGCCACCCCAACTATGTGGCGGTGGCCGCGGAGGGGATCGCGCTGCCGCTCGTGCACGGCGCCTGGATCACCGCGCTGCTGTTCACCGCGTTCAACGCGGTGCTGCTGACGATCCGGATACGGTGCGAGAACCGCGCGCTGGAGTCGGCCGCCGCCGGCGCCCGGCCATGATCGATCTGCTGGTGGTGGGCGGCGGACCCGCCGGTCTCGCCACCGCGGTCCATGCCGCGCTGGCCGGCCTGGAGACGGTGGTGATCGAACCCCGCACCACCCCCGTCGACAAGGCGTGCGGCGAAGGCGTGATGCCGAGTGGCGTACGCGCGCTGTCCGCGCTCGGCCTCGGCCCGCTCCCGGGCCATCCGCTGCACGGTATCCGCTATGTCCACGGCACCCACCGGGCCGAGGCGCCGTTCGACGAAGGACCCGGGCTCGGGGTGCGGCGTACGGAGCTCCACGCCGCGCTGGCACGACGGGCCGCCGAGGCCGGTGTCAGGACCGTGACCGGCCGGGTCGGCGAGGTGGAGCAGGGCGCGGACTCCGTGACCGCGGGCGGGCTGCGGGCGCGCTGGCTGGTCGCCGCCGACGGGCTGCGCTCACCCGTACGGCGCCGCCTCGGCCTGGACCTTCCGGACCGGCGGCCCCGGCGGTACGGGCAGCGACGGCACTACCGCATGAAGCCCTGGACGGACTTCGTGGAGGTCCACTGGTCCTCGTCAGGGCGGGCGGGGGAGGCGTATGTGACACCCGTGGCGGACGATCTGGTCGGGGTGGCCGTTCTGACCACGGCGAAGGGCGGTTACGACGAGCACCTGGCCGGCTTCCCGCGGCTGCGCCCGCTGCTGGACGGCGAGCCGGTCGGCGCCGTGCGCGGCGCGGGCCCCCTGCGCCAGCGAGTACGCCGCCGCAGCGCGGGCCGGGTGCTGCTCGTCGGTGACGCGGCGGGCTATGTCGACGCCCTCACCGGCGAGGGCATCGCGCTCGCGCTGGCGTCGGCGGAGGCGGCCGTACGGTGTCTGCGGGCCGGCCGGCCGCAGGAGTACGAGCGGCGGTGGCGCGCGCTGTCCCGGCGCCACCGGCTGCTGACGGAGGGGCTGCTGAGGGTCGGCGGGCACGCGGCGGGAGCCCGGCTGATCGTCCCGGCGGCGGCCAGGATGCCCGCGGTGTTCGCGGCGGCGGTACGCGCTCTCCAGTGAGGCGCGGGGCCTGTCAGGCGCGGGGGCCGCGCGGCTCGGGGTCCCGGGATCAGGGCGCGGGCCCGGGGCAGGACGAGGGGCCCCGGGATCAGGGCGAGAGGCCGCCCGTCGTGTCGGTCCCCGGAGGCGTCATCGCGTTCACCGTGTGCGGCAGGACGTTCACGAGGTAGTCCGCGATCGTCGCCTCCAGACCGACATCGCGCCCCGCCGCCTCCGACAGATACCAGCGGTGCTCAAGCACCTCGTGATAGATCTGCGCCGCGTCCATCTCGCCGCGCATCTCCAGTGGTACGGCCCGTACGGTCGGCCGGAAGACATCGCGGACCCAGCGGTGGGCGAGGACCTCGGGCCGCGCCCCCAGCGGATCGCCGGGCGCGTAGTCCTCCTCGCCGGCCATCCAGCTCTCCAGGTCGTTGAGCAGCCGACGGGCCTGGTTCTCCTCGGCGTCCAGGCCGGTCAGCCGCAGCAGCTGCCGCTGATGATGGCCCGCGTCCACCACCTTCGGCAGGAAGGTGACCGTGTCACCCACCGGTGAGCGCTCGATCTGCATCTCCGCGACATCGAAGCCCAGGTCGTTGAGCCGGCGGATCCGGCGGTCGATGTAGTGCCGCTTGTCCACCGGATAGACCGACTCGCGCGTCACCTCGTGCCAGAGGTCCTCGTACCGCTGGACGATCGCCGCGCCGAACGGCACCGGGTCGACGGAAGGGTGCAGCGCGCCCGACGCCTCCAGATCCATCAGCTCCCCGGCGATGTTCACGCGCGCCAGCTCGATGTCGTAATCGCGCTGCCCCCGGCTCAGGTTCTGCTGGATCTGCCCGGTCTCGGCGTCCACCAGATACGCGGCGTACGCGCCCGCGTCCCGACGGAAGAGCGCGTTGGACAGCGAGCAGTCGCCCCAGGCGAACCCGGCGAGATGGAGTCGTACGAGCAGCACGGCCAGCGCGTCCATCAGCCGCTTGACGGTGGTCGGCCGCATCGTCGACTCGAACATCGAGCGGTACGGCAGCGATCCCTTGAGATGCCGTGTGATCAGCGCCGGCTCCAGGGGCGCCCCGTCCCCGTCCACGCGCCCGGTCACCACCGCGACCGGGTCCACGGCCGGGATTCCGAGCCGGTGCAGATCGCGCAGCAGACCGAACTCGCGGACCGCCCCGCGCTCGGATATCTCCTTGACCGCCACGACCTCGGGCCCCGCAGAGGCGAAGCGCACCACATGGCGCGAGATACCGCGCGGGAGCGCGACCAGGCACTCGTCCGGCCACTGGTCGAGCGGGGTGTTCCACGGCAGATCCAGCAGCACGGCCGGCTGCTCCGGATTGGTCGCGCTGATCTGCAGCGCCATCGTGCCTCCCACGGCGGTCGTCCGGCGGGCACCGGATCCGGAACCGCCCCCGACAGTGTGCCGGGTCGGGTGAGCACGGTCGCGGGCAGGACCGGGGTGGATGGCCGCGCCTCCCTTCCTGGGCGGTGTCTTCTGTCGAGCGAGGTGAACGGCCGGGTGCGTCAGCGGCTCAGCAGCAGTTCGGTGTTGCGGTCCGTGGACGTGCCCGCCGGGGCGGTGGTCGAGCCCGGCGCGTTGTGCGACAGCTCCCGGTAGAGAGCGGCGAGCCCGGTCTGCGAGAGATCCTCGAAGTCGGTCCTGTGCGGCGCCGACGACTCGATCAGCGTGGTGAACAGCGAGAGCGTGCCGTCCCCGTTGTCGGCGATCTCGATGACCCGCGCGAGCTGCGGGAAGTCGATGTGCGAGGCGGTGGAGATCTCCCAGAAGCTGCCGTGCGGAAGGATCGCGTTGCGGTGGCTGTGCCCGTTGACCCAGGCCAGCACATTGCGGTTCCGCTTGAGCAGCGCCAGGACCTCGTCGCCGTTGTGCCGGGCCTCGCCGGGGTGCGCGGGGTCGGGGTGGGTGTTGGTCATCGTCCAGCTGTTGTGATGGCTGAAGATGACGACGTATCCGTCCCGGTGCTCCGTGAGCTTGCGCTTCAGCCAGTTGAGCTGGGCGGTGTTGAGCGAGCCGGTGTAGTGCCCGCCGCGGTCGGTGGTGTCGAGGCTGATGCCGGTGACGTTCTCGCCCATCGGGAACGTGTAGTAGAGCGTGTCGTCGTCCAGGTTGGCCGCGGTGTAGCCGTGCCCGGCCGGACCGGCGCCCGCCCGCGCCGGATCGAGGTGCGCGGTCAGATACTCGCGCGGACCGAACGGCGCCCGGCGCGGATCGGCGGTGACGGACCGCATCGCCCGCTTCGAGCGGCGCAGCAGGTCGATCAGCTTCTCCCCGTTGGGGTCGCCGCCCTTCGAGAGGAGCTTCAGCAGCTGCTTGGCCTCGGCGTCGGGGATGCCGTACAGCTTCTTCGCGCCGACGGCGAACTCCGCGAGGAAACCGGACGGGTCGGCCATCGCGCCGCTCGCCAGACCGTCGTGATTGCCGACGGTCGAGTACCACGGGATCCGCAGTCCGGGGCTGTTCACGGAGCGGATCGCGGCGTCGAGGAACCCGTCGATACGGGGGAAGCCGAGCCGCTTGTCGGTGTCGCGGCGGGAGTCCTCCGGGTGCCAGAACAACCGCTCGTCGGAGTTCTGCACCCCTTCGTAGCGCTGGAGGTCACCGGTGTTGGGGGAGATACGGCCACCGCTCATCACCGTGAGGAACCAGTCCAGTTCCGCCCGGGAGTTGTTGTCGGTGTTGTCGCCCGTCGTCACGGCGAAGGACAGCGGCGCCCCGGTCGCGGGCCCCTCCTTCAGCGCGTTGATCTGCTCGATCAGGGCCACCGCCCCCGGCACGGTGAGCGCCTCCTGCGGCCGCCACCCCGAGAGCTGCTGCGAGCGCAGATACTCGGTGCGCACCGGGTGCTGGACATCCACCAGATGCAGATCGGTGAGCTGGACGAAGGAGCTGAGTACGGTGCGCCGCTGGGCGCGGCCCGGCCGCGGGGCCGCGAGCGTCTCGCGCACGACCCTGCGCCAGCCGGGACCGTCGCCGAGCCGCCGGAAGGCCGCGGCGGAATCGCGGGGCGCGGCCATGGAATCCAGCGTCGTACGGGCGGGGACGGTACGGGCGGGCGTGGCCGGGGCGGCGGGGGTGCGGGGGCTGGGGACGGAGGGTGCGGCGGTTCCGGGCGCGGCGGCCGCCTCCCCGGAACCGCCGCCCGCGCCGAGCGCCAGCCCGATCCCGGCGGAGACGCCGACCGCTCCGGTGGCGGCGAGAAAGGAGCGGCGGTCGACGGCGGTGACTGCGGAGCGTATGCGTGTCATTCTGCGGCCTCCCGAGTGCGAGCGCATCAACAAGCGCGCCGGGGACGGCCCCCTGGCTACTCCTCGATGGTTGACACCGGGCGTGGCCTGCGCGTGAACGACGTTCCAACGGCCAACACCCATCACCACACAGGGATCACCGCGTCGGCGAACCGTCGCCGCGCCCATGGCCACAGGACCGGAGCCGGTCACTCACCGTTCACTCCGCGGGGAAGGCGCGGCACGTACGGGATCCTTCGAAAGTGGTGCGCATACCTCGCGGCGGACCGGGCACACGCATCTCAGAGCCGAGCTCACGGCCGCCCCCCGGCCGCCCGAGCTCTCCCGGCCCCACCGGTGCGTCCCCCCTCGCCGGTGGGGCCGCTCCTCTTTCCATGGCCCCGCGTCTTTCCGCGGCCCCGCGCGAACAGGCCCGTTGTCAGACCCGCGTGGCAGGGTGTTTCCCGAGCCGGTGCAGCCGACCTCCGAGGAGCATCATGACGGACCGTCCCGCCTCCGTATCCATCACCGCCGCCCAGGCGCTCACCGCGCTGGCCGAGCTCCTCGCGCCCGGCCGCCCGGCCGTCGCCGAAGAGGTCCTGTTCGCGTACGAGGATCCGGACGCCTACGTGCGTACGTATGCCACGCGGCTCGAAGACCGCGGGATCGACGCGCCCATCGAGAACCTCGCGTGGATCGCGCTCGTCGACGCGCTCACCGACCAGGGGCTGCTGGCCGAGGTCGACTGGAAGGAGGACGGTGACGAGATCAGGCGCCGGCTCCGGGCCCTCGAATCCCGTCCCACCGACGACCCGTGGTCCCTCGCCGGTCCGGAGGGCGCGGACGGCACGGACCCGGTGGCGCTGGACACCGCGGCCTTCCTCAACGACGCCGGGCGGCTCCATCTGGATCTCGGGGTGGCGCTCGCGGTGCTCGACATAGAGTCGGACTGCTATCCGCTGGTCTGCTTCCCGGCCCGGCGGGCGGGTGAGCTGACCCCGCTCGCCGCGCGCGCCGGGTTCTACGCGGCGGTCCTGGGGACCGAGCAGCCCTGAGCCGTACGCGCCTGAGCCGTATGCGCCTGAGCCGTACGCGTCTGAGCTGTATGCGTCTGTGCCGTGCGCGCGCGGCTGCTCCGGGACTTCGGACGTGCTCGTCCAGGGGCTCAGCCCGCGCTGATCACGACCGGGCCGCCGCCGGGGTCGGCGCGGTCGATCCAGTCGGCGGAGGCGTACAGCGGCCGGTTCGGTACCGCGCCCCGCCGCAGCCGTTCCCGGTGCAGCACCCGTCCGTCCTGGCTGACGACGAGGAAGGACAGCCGGTCCGCCGAGCGCGCCGTACGGAGCGTGAAGCGGCCCAGCGGCGGGCGGGGACCGCGCGGGTCGATACGGTTCGGCGCGACCCACCGCAGGGGCGCGTCCACCTCCACCGGCACCTGGCCGCCCGGCCACGCGCCGTCCGTCAGATACCGGAGCACGGGTCCCGCGACGAGCCGGCCCTCCCGGGCCGCGGTGCCCGCCGGTTCGATGGCGTGCAGCAGATTGCCGACGGCGAAGACGCCGGGCGCGGCCGTACGGAACGCGGTGTCGACCGCCGGACCCCGGGTGCCCCGGTCGAGGGCGATCCCGCCCCGGCGGGCCAGCTCGTGGTCGGGGATCCAGTCCCCGGTGAAGACGACCGTGTCGCAGCCGACGGTCGTCGTCCTGCCGTCGTCGTGCCGCAGCGCGACGCCGGTGAGCCGGCCCCGGCCGAGCAGTTCGGTGACGGTGGTGCCGGTCAGCAGCGGTACCCGGTGACGCAGCCGGGAGCCGAGGCCCGAGGCCCAGGAGGACTGGTGGTGCGGCTGTTCGGTGACCATCGCCGCGATCTCCACGCCCGCGCTCCGCAGGGTGCGCGCGGCGGAGTAGCTGACGGGTTCGGCGCCGATGACGACGGCTCGGGCGCCGATCCGCTGATGGTGCAGATGGACGGCCTGTTGCAGCTCGCCGGTGGTGAACACCCCGGCCGGCCGTGTCCCCGGCACCAGCCGTGCGCTGCGCGGGCGTTCGCGCGCACCGGTGGCGAGGACGACCGCCCCGGCGGAGAGGCATTCCAGGCCCTCGGGTCCGGTGGTCTCCACGGTGAGCGGCCCGGGGCCGCCGGGGGAGTCCTCGCGCCCGTGATGTCCCGCCCAGCCGGTGACAGTGACCCCGGTGCGCAGCGTCGCTCCCGCTCCGGCCGCCAGATCGCGCCAGTGGCGGGCGTACGCGGGACCGCTCATCGGACGGTGCAGATCACGCACCCCGAATCCGGTGTGGAAGCAGTGGCGTGGGACGCCGCCGGCCTCTTCCTCGCGGTCGACGACCTCGACCGTACCGGCGCCCGAGGCGGCCAGTCGCTCGGCCGCGGCCAGACCGGCCGGACCCGCGCCGACCACCAGCACGTCGACGGAGCGCCGCCGTCGGCCGGGGCCCGGGACGGAGGGCACGGCGTCCCGGTCGTCTGTTGTCGCGCTCATGGTCCGACCTCCGGCCGCAGGGATGGTTCGCCGCCGCCGGACGTGCCGGGCGTACTGGACGTACTGGATGTGCCGTACGTATCGCACGTGTCGGAAGCTTCCGGCGCGAGCAGGGCGCGCACGGTCGCGCCGCAGTAGAAGCCCTGGCACCGGCCGCCCCGGGCACGGGTGCGCCGCCGCAGCCCCTCGGCTGAGCGGGGCGGGACGGTACTGGCGAGGGCGTCGCGGATCTCCCCGCGCGAGACCCGTTCGCAGTGGCAGACGATCCTGCCGTACTCCGGGTCCGCCGCGATGAGTTCGGCGCGTTCGTACGGCCGCGGTGACGCCTCGCCGATATTCGGCATCCGCACCGGTGCCAGCTCCCGCGCCGCGCCCAGCTCCCGGCCGGAGCCGGCCAGCAGCTCGACGACATGGGCGGCGATCGCCATGGACGCGGTCAGCCCGGTGGAGCGGATACCGCCCACGGTGATGTACCGCTGTCCGGGGTGGGCACGGATGCGGTAGTCGTCGTCCTCCGTGGCGGCGCGCAGCCCCGCGTAGACGGCCGTCACCTCCTCGTCGAGCAGCTCCGGCATGATCCGTCCGCCCTTCTCCCGCAGGAAGTCCAGCCCCTCGGCCGTCGATCCGGTCGCCGTCTTGTCGTCCAGGTCCTCGGCGGTCGGCCCGAGCATCACATTGCCGTACACCGTGGGCGCCACCAGCACCCCCTTGCCGAGCGCGGTGGGCACCGGCAGCAGGATGTGCCGGACCAGATCGCGGGCGAACTTGTCGAAGACCATGAGCTGGCCGCGTCGCGGGGTGACCGTGAAGTCGGTGTGACCGAGCAGCCGGTCGATCTCGTCGCCGTACAGTCCGGCGGCGTTGATCAGTGTGTGCGTCCGCAATACGCCGCGATCGGTGAGCAGTTCATGCGGTGACCTGTCGCCGGGGGCGCCGGTGACGCTCTCCACCCGGCAGTTGAGATGCAGATCCGCCCCGGCCTCGACGGCCTGGGTGGCGTACGCGAGCGTTGTCGTCCAGGGGCAGATGATGCTCTCGCCGGGGACGTCGAGCGCGCCGAGCGCGCCGGGGCCCAGATGGGGCTCGCGGGAGTACAGCTCGTCCGCGCCGATGATCCGTGTGTCGTGGTACTCGTTGCGCTCGGCCTTCTCCACCAGTGCGGGCAGCGCGGCCAGTTGTTCCTCGTCCCATGCGACGAGCAGGGCGCCGAGCGGTTCGACGGGGATCCCCGTCCGTGAGGCGTACTCCGCCAGCCGCCGCTGTCCCTCGCGTACGAGCCGGGACTCCAGCGAACCGGGCACGGCGTCGAAACCGGTATGCAGAATGGCCGTGTTGGCCTTGGACGTACCGTCGCCGACATCGTCGGACGCCTCCACCAGCGCGATCCGCAGCCGGTAGCGGGCCAGTTCACGGGCGATGGCCGTGCCGACCACTCCGGCGCCGATGACGGCGACGTCGTACACCTCGTCCGGCAGCGTGCCCGAGGTCGTGACAGTCATGGTGCTCCAGGGACAGGCCGGGACCGGGGCCCCGGCCGGGTTCGGTTCGCGTGGGTTCTCCGCGGGTCTGTTCGGTACTCGTTCCCGGGACACGCGGTTCAGGGCGGGGGAGTACGGTCGAGCAGCGCCGCCACCTCCGCGCGGAAGACGCCCAGCCGCTCCGCCGCCTCGTCCGCGCCGATCCCCGGCTCGTAGACCGCGGCGGGTTTCCACTCCGGGATCACCTGCCGCAACGACTGCGCCGGATCGAGGCCGAGACGCGCGAGGGCGCCCACCCCCAGTGCCGTGACATCGGGCAACGCCGAGACCTCGACGGGCCGTTGCAGCAGATCGGCCTGGGTCTGCATCAGCAGCGCCGACCGGGTCAGACCGCCGTCCACCCGCAGGCTCGTCAGGGGCGTGCCGAGATCGGTGGCCACCGCGTCGGCCAGCTCCACGACCTGGGCGGCGATGCCCTCGCAGAGCGCGCGGACCAGTTGCCCAGGGCCGGTGTCCAGGCCGAGGCCGGTGATCGAGCCGCGCAGATCGCCCCGCCACCACGGCGCGGCGAGTCCCGCGAGCGCGGGTACGAAGGTCACACCGCCGCTGTCCGGTACGGAGGAGCCGACCGTGTCGAGATCGGCGGCCCCCGAGATCACCCCGAGATCCGTCAGCCAGCGCACGGCGGAAGCGGCCGTGTAGACCTGTCCGTCGAGGCAGTAGCTGGTCCGTCCGCCGAGCCGCCAGGCGACACAGCTGACCAGCCCGGTCGTCCCGCGGCGCGGCAGTCCGCCGGTCTGCGCGAGCAGGAACGCGCCGGTGCCGTAAGTGCACTTGGCGGATCCCGGTTCGGTCACGTCCTGGGCGAGCAGCGCCGCCTGCTGGTCGACGAGCAGTCCGGTCAGCGGGATCTCGGCACCGAAGGCGCTGGTCGTGCCGACCGGTCCGGCCGCGTCGACGATACGGGGCAGCGCCTCGCCGGAGAGCCCGAAGATGTCCAGCGCCTCCGGCGACCAGTCGACCCGGTCGAGATCGAGCAGCTGGGTGCGCCCGGCCGTGCCGGCGTCGGTGACGAACGCGCCGGTCAGCTGGTGGATCAGCCAGGAGTCGCTGGTGGTGACGGCGCCCTCGCGGGTCAGCTCGCGCCGGATCCAGGCCATCTTGGGCGCGGCGAAGTACGGGTCCAGCGGAAGTCCGGTCAGCCGCCTCAACCGGTCGTCGTACGGGGCGAGTTCCGCGCAGAGCGGCTCCGCGCGCCGGTCCTGCCAGACGATCGCGTCGGTGAGCGGCGTGCCCGTACCCGGATCCCAGGCGAGCACCGTCTCGCCCTGGTTGGCCAGACCGACGGCCGTGACCGGCTCCCCGGCGTCCGCGAGCGCCTGACGCCCGGCGTCGAGTACGGAGCGGAGCAGGACGGCGGGATCGACCTCCACCAGCCCGCCGGAGCCGTAGCGGGGCGGCGCCGGGGCCGAACCCGTACCGATCACGCCTCGCTCGGGGCAGATGACCAGCGCCTTGGTGGACGAGGTTCCCTGGTCAAGAGCGAGTACCGGCCCGGTGGCCGAGGCGGCGCGGGGGCGGGGCGAGTGCTGGGCTGGCGGCATTTCCCGTTCTTCGGTCGCGGAGGGGCACGAGGTCGCGAAGGGGCGAGGTCGCGGCGATCGCGGTGGGTCCTGATCGCTGAGCGAAAGCGTGATGCAGGTCAGGGCGGGCGTCAAGGGTTCGCTGGACCGTCCGTGCGCGGGTACCGAAAGGTCTTGTCCGGCGCATAGCGGAAATCCTCCGGGCGCCACCGCCGGAGGCAGTCCAACCCGCTTTGATCAACAGAGAGTTGCGAAAGATCAGCAAAGTGTTCGAGCCATGTCACTCGGACCCCTACACTGATCGCCGCAGTGCCAGGGAGTGCCCTCCGGCTCTTCCTCACCTGCGGTACGGCAGGTCTGTGCCTTCTGCGACGACGCCGGATCGCTCCACCCCCCACCGTCCTAGAGGATCCATGACGAACATATTTTCAGCCAGACACCTCCGCGGGCATGCCCGGCTCGGTACCTCCTGTAGGCGGCCCGCGGCGGCCGGCGTCTCCCCGCCGCCGTGGCACGGGAGTTCCGGGCCCCCGGGCCGGGGGAGCATCCGTCACCCCCGTGTCCCCGGGCCACCGGGGCCGGGAACGGAGGACCGGTGCTAGCGTCCCCCGCCCCGCTGCCCTCGCGCGCGCGGACGGGGCCGAGCTGATGGCGAGCGACAACATGCGCCCCGTCTACCATCCGGCGGGCCACGACAACGAACTGCGGGCCGCTGTCCAGGATCTGCGCACAGGACGCTGGGTCTCGATGCGCAACCTCCTCGCCGAGACGCCCGATTGGCCCCTGTGGACCCAGCGCACCCAGGTGCTGGCCGCCGTCGCCGCCGGTTCCGACGCCGTACAGGCATGGCTGTCCGAAGAGCCCGGAAGCGTCGCCGCACTCGTGATGCACACCCGTGTCCTGGTGGAGCGCGCCGTACGGGCCCACCGCGAGGGACACGCCCGCACGCAGGAGCTGTGGCAGCAGGCATGGGAGGCGTGCGGCACCGCCGCGCGCCGGGCTCCCGCCGACCCGGTGCCCTGGGTGTGCCTGCTGGCCCTGGCCCAACTCGACGGCAGACAACGGCTGGAGGAGCACCGGCTGGCGCCGCCGGGGCCGATGCTCTTCCCCGGCCCCTGGGCCCTGCTCGCGGAGGCCGACAAGCGCGATCCGTACAACCGCGAGGCGTACCACCGCATGCTCCAGTTCGTCTACGCGCGGCGGGCCGACGGATCACTCTCGGAAGCCGTCAACTTCGTCCAGTGGGCGGCCTCTTCGGCGCCCGAGGGCTCCGCGCTGCACGTCATGCCGCTGTTCGTACGGGTGGAGCGCTACCGCCGGGAGAACGGCCACGAGAAGGCGCTCGACCTCCACTGGGTCACGGAGGACGCCACCCGTGACGCGCTGCGGGCCCTGCACCTGTGGTTCGACCACGCGGTGCTGGCCGAGGCATCCCTGCTCGACCTCAACCAGCTGGCGCACGCGCTGTGGGGATCGCTCCAATTCGAGGCGGGAGCCCGGGTGTTCGAGGCCCTGGGGCCGTACTACGTCTCCGTGCCGTGGGCGTATCGTACGCGCAGCCCCGGCGATGCCGCGCAGGCCGAGGACGTGTTCCTGCGCGCCCGCGCCCGGTGTCTCGCGGCGGCCCGCGACCCGCGGGACGGGCCGGACGGCTGAGCGGCCCCCACCGCGAAGCCGCTCGTCACCCCGTCCCGGGTAGCCCCTTCCGTACCCGTCCGTTCCCGTCCCCACCTGTTGTTTCTCACCGGAGGTGCATTCCATGTCCACGTCGCCACCGACCTGGCCGAAGGCCGGTCCCATGCCGCAGAAGGACGAAGAGCAACGGCTGCGCGAGCTCGGCTATCAGCCCGTCCTCGCCCGCCGCATGGGCGGCTTCGGCAACTTCGCCATCAGCTTCTCGGTCATCTCCATCCTGTCCGGCTGCATGACCCTCTACGGCTTCGGCATGGGCACCGGCGGTCCTTCGGTGATGCTCTGGGGCTGGGCGGGCGTCGGTCTGTTCGTGCTCTGTGTCGGCATGGCGCTGGCGGAGGTCACGAGCGCGTACCCCACCTCCGGCGCCCTCTACTACATGGCCGACCGGCTCGGCGGCCGTAAGTGGGGCTGGTACACCGGCTGGCTCAACCTGCTCGGACTGCTCGGCGCGATCGCCGGAATCGACTACGGCGCCGCGCTGTTCACCGGAGCCTTCCTCAATCTCCAGTTCGGCTTCAGCCCCACCCCGGGCTGGACCTTTGTCATCTTCCTGTGCATCCTGCTGCTGCACGCCGTGCTGAACCTGTTCGGGGTCAAGCTGGTCAGCGTGCTCAACTCGATCAGCGTGTGGTGGCATCTGGTCGGTGTCGCCATCATCGTCGGCGCTCTGGCGATCTTCCCCGACCACCACCAGTCGCCGTCGTTCGTCTTCACCGAGTTCGTCAATGACACCGGCTGGCAGAACCCGCTCTATGTCGCCGCCATCGGGCTGCTGCTCGCGCAGTACACCTTCTGCGGCTACGACGCCTCGGCCCATCTCTCCGAGGAGACCTCGAACGCGTCCGTCACTGCCGCGCGCGGGATCGTCCGGGCCATCTGGGTGTCCTGGATCGCCGGCTTCGCCCTGCTGGCCGGACTCACCTTCGCCATCCAGGACTACGCGGGTGCCCAGAACAGCGCCACCGGCGTGCCGCCCGCGCAGATCCTGATCGACGCCCTCGGTACCAGCGGTGCCACGGCGCTGCTGCTGCTCGTGATCGTGGCGCAGCTGTTCTGCGGCAACGCGGAGGTCGCGGCGGCCAGCCGGATGGTCTTCGCCTTCAGCCGTGACAACGCGCTGCCGGGCTCCGCGCTGTGGCGGCGCGTCAGCAGCCGTACCCAGACCCCGGTCCCCGCGGTCTGGCTGTCGGTCATCGTCGCGGGTGTGCTCGCCGTGCCGTCCCTGTACTCGGCGACGGCGTACGGCGCGGTGACCGCCATCAACGTCATCGGGATCACCCCGGCGTACGCCATCCCGATCTTCCTGAAGCTGCGTGCCAAGGACCGCTTCGAGCCCGGACCGTGGACCCTGGGGCGCTGGAGCAAGCCTGTCGGCTGGATAGCGGTGGTGTGGGTGGCTCTGGTCACCGTCCTCTTCTGTCTGCCCCAGTCGAACCCGGTGACGGTCGACTCGATGAACTACGCCGTGATCGCCCTGGCCGTGGTGCTGATCCTGGCGACCGCCTGGTGGTACATCGCCCGCGGCTCGTACAGCACCCCGCAGGCGTACGGCAACGCGCGCGAGCAGTCGGAGATCTCGGAAGGCATCGTCTGAGCCTTCTCCCGTCCGGAAGGACGCGGTGTGTGCGGCGGGGGTCCGGCCCGAGGGCGTGTTGTGAAAGTAGCGCCGCCCGCCCGCAGGGCGGGGCCTGCGGCGTCCGGTGCGTGCGATCGCAAGGCGGAGGATCGTCCTCGTACTGGACGTACTTGGACGACTCCGACAACGCGGCGAGCGCGCGTGCCGGGCGTCGCAGGCCAGGCGGGACTTTCACAACACGCCCTGGGGGCGGGGCCCCCGCCGCACGTCCGCGTGGTGCTCTCGTCTCCCGTCGGCTCGCCGGTGTTCGTCCGGCCGGCTCCGCTCAGTTGTCCCTGATGAATTGTTTCGCCAGCTCGTCGCCGCGCCGCGTGATGGTCTCCTGGTCGTCCAGCTGGGAGATCTCGGAGTCCTTGAAGACGATGTACGTCACGCCCGACGGGACTCCGCCGCCCGTGGGGTCGGCCGCGATTCCCAGCGCGCGGGCCGTCGCGTACGACGCCTCCCCGATGATCCCGGGCGGGCCGGTGTCGCCGACGACGGCGTACTGCACCTTGTCGCGGTGGATGACCGCCGCGACGGATCCGCCCCGGATGCCCGACGAGCGGTAGTTCCAGATGGAGCTGGACAGGGGCACGACGATATAGGGCAGCTCCTCCGGATTGAGCGCCCTGCCGTCGGCCTGGGTGTAGGCGGTGGTGTCCTGGTAGTAGGGGTCCGCCGCGCGGTTGCAGTGGGCCGTGGCCTGGCCGTCGCAGTCGATGTCCATGTCGGCCTTCCAGAACACGGCGCCCCTGGCGTCGCAGACGGGGATCGTGGCCGGGGTGCTCTCGCGGGTGCGGTACCGCCCGTTGGAGATCTGGTCGCAGCCGTCGGCCCGGGACCGCAGAGCCGCCGCGGTGACCGGTCCGTCCTCGGGCGACCCGTCGTGCTTGAACGATTCTTTACCGGCGGGCGGCCCGGCCGCGGGCCCCGGCGCGCCGGGGCGTTTGGGCGGTGCGGGGGAGGACGGTGGCGGTGCGGGGGCGGACGGGACGAGGTCGGAGGTTACGGGGTCGGAGGTCGCGGGCTCGGAGGACGGGGGCGCGGAGGTCGCGGGGTCGGGCGACACGGGCGACGCGGGCGACATGGGCGATACGAGGACGCGGGCCGCGGGGTCGAGGGACATGGGGGTGTGGGGAGTGGGGGCGTGCGGCGCCTCGGTGGGCACGGCCAGGGCGGGGAGCACGGTCGCGGGGATGACCGCGGCGGCGAGCAGCGCCGTACTGGCGGCGACGAAGACATGCGGACGAGCGGGCACGGAGAAGATCCCTTTCCTGATTGAACCGGATGGACGGCGCGCCTGGGCGGCACTCGGATGGCGGGGTCAGCGGTGGGGCGGGGACGGCCTGCGGCCGTCACCTATGCACTCGCTCAGCCGGTCGAGGAAGACCCGCTGCCCCGTCACCAGTGGCTCCACGGCGTTCTCCAGGGAGAACCAGGCGACACGGTCCAGCTCGGGGAATTCGCGCAGGACACCCGATCCTCTCGGCCACTCCATGGTGAAAGTGCCGGGCACGGCGAGGGCGGGGTCGAGATCCCCCTCTACGGCCCAGACCGTGACCGTCTTGCCACTCCTCTGCCGGACCTCGCCGAGCGGGATCCACGGTCCGTCGGGCGGTGGCAGGCCCAGTTCCTCCTGGAACTCCCGGCGCGCGGCGTCCTCCGGCCGCTCGTCCGGTCCGTGCTCACCCTTGGGGATCGACCAGGCGGCGGCATCGCGGCCGGACCAGAACGGTCCGCCCATGTGCCCGAGGAGCACCTCGGCACCGGTGTCCGTGACCCGGTACACGAGAAGCCCCGCGCTCTGTTTGCCCGACATTCCGTCAGTTTGGACACAGGTGGGTAACGGTGCATTTCGGGCGTCAACTCTATGTGCGGATTTCGCTCGCATCTTCGATGTCGACGTTCCGCGTCCGGCCCCTGGACGGCGGGGCCTTCGCCGCATCATCGGGCGCGTGACGGGAGGCCGCAGCTTTACGGTGTGCCGCCCGGCCGATCGTATGAATGGTTGCGCCGTACGAGGGCGCTACACCGGGTCAGTGCACGGCGTCGGCGCGCCGGTCGGGTAACGGGCGGGGCACACGGGCTACGACGAAGGAGCGCCGGTGGCGTCCGGCGCGTTCGGCACACGCTCCAGCCACTCGCTCAGCGGCGCCGCCTCGGCAGTGGTCAGGGCCCTGGGCGGCGACTGGCGGATCAGTGCTCCCAGGCGTGCCGCGGCGGCCGGGATGCCGGTGGGTCCCGTGGCCGTCTCGGACGCCGGCGGCTTCCGCATCAGTCGCTACGCCCCGGCCCGACCAGCCCGTCAGAGCAGCTTCCACAGATGGTCGTCCGTGCCGTTGTCGTCGAACTGGACCACCTGGGCGCTGTTGGCGGTCGACATCCCGTCGACGCCCAGCACCTTCCCGCTGTGCTTGTTGCGGATGCGGTACCAGCCGTCGCCGCTGTCCAGCAGCTGCCAGAGATGATCGGCGGTCCCGTTGTCGGCGAACTGCACCACCGGTGCGCTGTTGGCCGTGGACATGCCGTCGACGCCGAGCACCTTGCCGCTGTTCCCGTTCCGGATCAGGAACCAGCCGTCGCCCTCGTCGGTCAGCTGCCAGGCATGGTCCGCCGTACCGGAGTTGTCGAACTGCACCACCCGGGCGCTGTCCGCCAGCGACATTCCGTCCACGGCCAGGACCTTCCCGCTGTGCTTGTTCTGGACGCGGCGGAAGGCGGGTTCGGGCGTCCAGGGGCGGCCGGCGGGGTGCGCGGTCGGGAAAGCGGTGACACGGAGCCTGGCCGCGCCCATCGGGATCAGCGTGACCCGCTCCACCGCCGACGTGCTGCGCGCCGGGCTGTCCTGAAGGGGGGCGACGACCTGCTGGTTGTCCGCCACCCACTCGGTGATCCGGCGGGCGGGGGCGGTGATCCGGACCGGTGCGCCCTCCTGGGTGAAGGGATCGCCGGACAGCGGACCGCTGTCGGCGGAGAACCGCAGATCCGTTGGCGGATCCGCGGGCCCGTCGGTGGCGAGGCCGTAGTTCCACGGTCCGCCCGCGTGCACGGCGAGTTCGGGGAAGTCGTCCGTCCCCGCGTACCGCTCGTACCGCTCGTCGATCCGCAGCGAATAGGTCAGGGGGCCGTGGCCGACGCTGACGGCGCCGTGGTTGTCGTCCCAGCGGCGCACGGTGGTGCGCTGCGGCAGCCGCAGCGTCACCCGGTCGCCGTCCCTCCAGGTGCGGTCGACCCGGACGAAAGCCGGGCCCGGCGAGGCGGCTGTCCGCCGTCCGTTGACGAGGAGTTCGGGCTGTTCGCACCAGCCGGGAATCCGCAGATGGAGCGGGAAGCGCAGCGGGCGCGGGGTGGAGACGGTGAGGGTGACCGTCTCCTTGAAGGGGTAGTCGGTGTCCTCGGTGACCGTGATCTCCCTACCGTCGGCGACCTTCGCGCGGACGCGGCTCGCCGCGTACATCGCGGCGGCCAGCCCGCGGTCGGGGGTCGCGAGCCACAACTCCTCGGTGAAGTAGGGCCAGCCCATGCCGTAGTTGTGCGGACAGCAGCGGTACTGGTCGACGCCGGGCTGGTACGACTGCATCGCGAAGCCGTTCTGGAACTGCCCTTGATTCTTACGGGAGTTGTCGAGACCGATGCTGTTGGCGGAGGTGATGTAGTGCACGCCCCGGCCCCAGGGGTCCGTGGCGGCCGGGAGCATGTTGAAGGCCAGCTCCTCACAGCGGTCGGCCCACGCCGGGTCGCCGGTGATACGGGTGAGCAGTTCATGACTGGCCATGAACTCGACGATTCCGCAGGTCTCGAAGCCCTGCCGGGGGTCGCCGAAGCCGGGCCTGGCGTTCTCGTCCCCGGCGAACCCGCCTCCGGGGAACTGGCCGTAAGTGCCCATGATGGTGGCGTAGTTGCGGTAGGTGGACCGGGTGAGTTCGGCGGACCCCGAGCGCAGGGCGTACTGCGCGGGCTCGCGGAAGCCCTGCGCGATATTGACATTGTGCAGATCGGGGAAGCGATCGACCCAGTTCGCGCCGTGCGTGTGCATGGTGTCGGCCAGATCGAGCAGGAACGGCTCGCGGGTGCGGTTGTAGACCCACAGGGCGATGTCGAGACCGTCGCCCCAGCGTTTCGAAACCCAGCTGGAGTTGAACGCCCCGGGGCCCTGCGCGTTCATATAGCGGAGGAAGCGCACGAGGAACGGCACGATCCGCTGATCGCCGGTGAACTCCTCGTGCGAGCGCAGCGCCTGGAGCAGCGGCAGATAGGGCCAGAAGTCGGGGCCGCCGTTGAGCGCGGTACGCAACCGGGTGGGGCCGAAGAAACCGTCCGGCCGCTGCGTGGCGAGGATCGCGTCGAGCCAGCGGCGGCTCGTGGCGAGGGCGTCCGCGTCACCGGTGAGCGCGGCGAGGCTGACGTAGCCGCGCAGCCAGTAGGTGACCTCCTCCCAGCCGTCCTTCTCCGGGTGGACCCAGCCGGATTCGTCGAACCGCAGGAAGTGGGAGATCTCGGCGTAGCGGCCGAAGAGCCCGTCGAGGAGGAGGCGCAGCTGCCCCGAGAGCCAGCCGCGGGCCGTGACGCTGCCGAGGGGGAGCTTCTGGAAGGCGGTGGGGGCGAGCGGCGCGGCGTTCGGCGTGTACCAGCCGCCGCGTGCCGGAGCGGCGGCGGCGGCCACGGCGGAGGCGGAGGCGGAGGGCGCGAACGGGCCGAGGAGGGCCCCGCTGCTGATCGCGAGGGCGCCGGTGTGCAGAAAACGTCGTCGGTCGAGCATGATCAGGGACTCCCATCCATGTCAGTGCCGAGCTGTACAACGTTAAAAAGAGGGGAAGTTGGCATCACAGCACGCGACAGCGGCTCTGTCCAGGTGCGGGGGTGGATGTCATACGGCGGTCCGGCACTCCGGCGGCCCGCACTCGACGCGGACCGGACGCGGCTCTACCGCTTCACCAGGCATCTCTCGCGGCGTTTTGCCGGGAAAGTTACGCTACATGTTCGAGCGCCACGACACTCAGATGAGAGAGCCCGGCCGCTGACCGGGCTCCCAGCCCACCTCCGGAGCGGGCGCATGGCAGGACGCGATCGGGACCGGGACCGGCCGGTGATCGGTGCGGACGAGAGACTCGCACTGAACCGCATGGGCAGCTTCGACTGGGACCTCGAAAGCGGGTCCTTCGAGCTCGATGCGGCGGGCCTCGCTGTGTTCGATCTGCGCCCCGACGAGTACGACGGTGTCGCCGAGACCCTGGCCTCACGCGTCCCCCATGAGGAGGGCCTGCGCCTGCAAGCCGTGGTGGACGCGGCGATCCGCGGCGGCCGGACCTCGTACGGCTCGTACTTCCAGCTGACGCGCCGCACCGGAATGCGGCAGTGGACCCATACGAGGGGCCGCATCCTGCGCGACGAGCAGGGCCGTCCGTTCCGGATCGTCGGGATCGTACGGAACGCCACCGCGGACCTCTCCGAATTCACCGTGGTCAACCCGGCGGAAACGGGCCCGACGGGCATGACCGGCGTGGTCCACAGCGCCACGGACGCCCTCTCCCGGGCGATCACCGTGGACGATGTCGCCGCCGCTCTGACGGGCGCGGGCGGGCTTGAGCACTTCGGCGCCGACGGACTGGCCCTCGGCCTGGTGGAGGGCGGCGCCCTGAAGCTCATCGCGCTGGCCGGCGAGTCCATCGAAGTGCTCGACGACCTGCGGCTCCACCGCCTCGACGGCTCCCTGCCGCTCGCCGAGGCGGTCCTGAACCAGCGGCCGAGGTTCGTCAGCTCACTGCGTGATCTGGTGGTCGACCGCTTCCCGCGCCTGCGGCCGTACGTCCGGGGCCTCGGCGCCAACGCGGCGGCCTTCCTGCCGCTGGTCGCCCAGGCACGCTCCATCGGCTGTCTGGCGCTCTTCTACCGGCGGCGTACGCACTTCTCGACCGAGGACCGCAACATGCTGACGGGCCTGGCGGGCATCGTGGCGCAGTCCCTCCAGCGCGCCATCCTCTTCGACCAGGAGCGCGAATTCGCCACCGGCCTCCAGGCGTCCATGCTGCCCCGCGACATCCCCGAGTTCCCCGGCGCCGAGATCGCCGTCCGCTATCACGCGGCCTGGAGCGGCAGAGAGGTCGGGGGCGACTGGTACGACGTCATCACCCTGCCCCAGGGACGGGTCGGCATCGTGATCGGTGATGTCCAGGGGCACGACACACACGCCGCCGCCATCATGGGCCAGCTCCGTATCGCCCTGCGCGCCTTCGCCGGCGAGGGACACGCGCCCGCGACCGTCCTGGCGCGCGCCTCGCGCTTTCTCTCCGAACTCGACACGGAGCGCTTCGCGACCTGCGTATACGCCCAGGTGGACCTGGCCACCGGCGAGATACGCGCCGTACGGGCCGGCCATCTCGGCCCGCTCGTCCGGCACAACGACGGCACCATCGGCCGGCCCCGGCTGCGCGGCGGACTGCCGCTGGGGTTCGCCACGGCCTTCGGACAGGAGGATTTCCCGGAGACCCGGCTCGACCTGGTACCGGGCGAGACCCTGGTGCTGTGCACCGACGGGCTGGTCGAGGAGCCGGGCAGCGACATCTCGGCCGGGATGGACGCGCTCGCCGAGATGGTAAGGACCGGCCCCGGGCGGGCGAGCGCACTGGCCGACCATCTCTCGGAGCGGCTGTGGGAGCGCTGGGGGACGGGCGACGATGTCGCGCTGCTCGTACTGCGCCGCCGCCCCGACCCCGGCACCGACCAGGCGCCCCGTATCCACCTGCACGTCCACCAGGCGGACCCGGAGGGCCTGGTCGAGAGCCGCACCGTGCTGCGCCAGGCGCTGGCGGACTGGGGGCTGGCCGAACTCACCGACGATGTGGAGCTGGCCGCGGGCGAGCTGCTGGTGAACGTGCTGCTCCACACCGAGGGCGGCGCGGTGCTCACCCTGGAGGTCCTGCCGGAGCCGGTGCGCCGCGTACGCCTGTGGGTCAGGGACCGCTCCAGCACCTGGCCCCGCCGCCGGTCACCCGGCGAGTCGGCCACCTCCGGACGGGGGCTGCTGCTGGTGGACGCGGTGGCCACACGCTGGGGGGTCGAGCCGCGCGGGGACGGCAAGGCGGTCTGGTGCGAGTTCCGGCCGAACGGCGGGCGGGACTGAGCGCGGCCGGGCATGGAACGCCGCGCTTGCGGAGATCAGAAAGCGGGTGTCGCAGGTTCGAATCCTGCCGGGGGCGCCAGAGCGTCCTACTCGTCGTCTGTGTCCCGGCCGTCTTCGAAGACGAGGAGGGGTTTGGCGCCATGAGCGGGTGTTTCGGCGAACGCGATGGCTTCAGTGAAGCGTTCGAGGGGGAACGGCCGGCCTCGGGGGATGGTCAGCACTTCAGCGGCGACGAGGCTGCGGACCTCGGACAGCGTGCGCGGCGCGTCCGTGGGTGAGGCAGTGCCGAACCAGCGATTCAGCCAGAAGCCGCGGACCACCTTGCTCTCGTAGATGACCGAGCGCGCCAGCAGCGGGATCGTCAGCGCCGCCGGGTCGGTCTGCCGATGGGTGGAGAGCGCGCCGTAGACCACGACCTCTCCGCCCGGCGCCAGTGCCTGGGACACCTGGGCACCCAGGCGGCCCGCGACACAGTCGATGGCCTTGCGTACGCCAGGTGGTCCCGCGATCTCAGTCACACGCTGGAGCAGGTCCTCGTCCTCGGTACAGATGACCTCGTCGCCACCAAGCGCCTTGATCTCCTCAACGGCATCGCGCCGTCGCACCACATTGATCGTGCGGATTCCCAGATGCCTGGCCAGCTGGATGACGAGCCGGCCGACGGTGGAGCCCGCCGCCGTCTGCAACAGCCATTCTCCCGGCTGTACGTCGAGTTCGCGGGTCACGAGGAGCAGCGCGGTCATCGGGTTGACAGCGAGTTGGCAGGCGCTGGAGTCGCTCAGCCGGTCGGGGACCGGCAGAAGCCTGTGTGTATCGGCGACAAGGTATTCCTGCCAGGTGCCGGCCGCGCGCGGCCCGGGTACGGCCGGGACTGCGACGGCCGTCACGCGCTCGCCGATCTTCAGTCCCTCGGTGCCCGGACCCAGGGCCTCGATACGGCCCACGCATTCCATGTGCCCGCCGACAGCGGGAAACTCGGGGGAGAAACCATAGCGACCGCGCAACACGTGCAGATCGCTGGCGTGAATCGGAGTCGCCTTCACCCGGATCAACGCCTGGCCGGCCTCTGGCGTGGGAACAGGCCGGGATTCCAGCCGCAGGACATCGTCCGGCTCGCCGACCTCCCCGGCTACGAGCGCCCGCATCGTTTGCGGCATGAGTGTGACCTTCCGTCTCTCACCACCCGCGGCACGACCTCCGGCGGGCCCCGACGCCAAATGTGCAGCGCGCCGCGCGTGATCGATCGCCAGGTGTCACCCCCTGCGCTCTTCCCAGACTGCGCTTCTTCGCGAGCGCTGTCATGTCGTCCGGCGCCCCCGGTTCCGGGTGGCGGGGACGATGGGCTCGTGATCTACCGCCATCGCGTGCTCGGCACCTCGCCCCGCCGCCGGAGGGGTTCCGCCTCGGGACGCTTCCGTCCGTCCCGGACGCGGAGAGATCGACCGGACAGGGCCTACGCGCCGGCCGCGTCCACGGCGTTGGTGACCGTGTGGAGGAACCGCGCGTGCGCGCGGTGGCTGACCGGCGCTTCCGGGTTCCACGGCACGATCCGCGCCCGCTCATCGATGGCGAGCCAGTGCGCGTTGTCCTGGAGCGCTTCGGGTGGCGCCGCGTTCGCGCGTACGTCCGCGAGCACGATGTCCGGTTCCAGTGCGGCCGCCTCGGCCCATTCGGCCGTACGCCAGTTGGCCCCGCCGCCCTGCTCGGGCTCGATCAGCGCCACCCCCAGTTCGCTGACGGCCCGTAGATCGGGCCAGGTCAGTGGCCGGGCCAGATACGCGGTGTCCGGTCCCGCCGCCGACAGAGCCAGCACCCGGGGCGCGCCGGGGCGGGCCGCCGCGGCGCGCAGCCGGGCCTCCGCGCGCTCCAGGTCCTCCTCCGCGGGCCGGAGCGGCGCACGCAGCGAGCGGGCCAGCGCGGTGAACCGGTCTCTGATCCCGTCGAGCGAGCGGTCCTTCCCCACGTCGAGGACGACGACGGGCACCCGCTCCTCCAGATGTTTGGCGGCCTCCGGGTCGATGCCGTAGACCTGTCCGCCGCCATAGCTGACGGCGACGACCAGATCCGGCCCGGCCGCGAACAGGGCGTCCAGATCGAGCGCGCTGCCCGCGCCGAAGGAACGCGGTCCGGCGAGAGGCAGTTCGCCCGCCTTCGCCGGATCGGGGGTGTCGCCGTCATGGTGGGATCCGAAGATCCCCAGGGGACGCAGACCGTGGTCCCAGAGGGTCGCGCCCGCCTGTATGTAGGCCACCACCCGCGTCGGGTGGCTCTGTGCCGCGGTGAGATGGCCGCGGTCGTCAGTGAACTCCCAGCTGCTGCCCGGGTTCATGCCTCGCCTCGTTCCGCTGGTGTTGGTGCGGTGTCCTGGGCGTCGAATCCGTACGCGGGTTCGCACGGGCGCCACCCACTCTCTGCCCAGCACAGGGCACGCGGACTCCACCCGCGTGCCCGCGGCGGCCCCGGCGCTGGGTTACGGCTCGATCAGACCGGCCCGGATCGCGTAGCGCGTGAGCTCCAGCCGGTCCCGCAGCCCGAGTTTCTGGAGGAGGTTGGCGCGATGGCGTTCGACGGTCTTGGCGCTGATGACCAGGATCCCGGCGATCTCCTTGGAGGTGTGTCCCTCGGCCACCAGCTTGAGGATCTCCTCCTCGCGGGGCGTGATGGCGCTGTCCGGGATGCTGTCGCCCTGCCGTACCCGGTCGAGGTAGTTACGGATCAGAGCGGTCACGGCCCCGGGATAGAGGAACGGTTCGTCGCGCATCGCGGCCCGGCACGCCTCCACCAGGTCCCGGTCGGCGACGGACTTGAGGACATAGCCGCTCGCGCCGGACTTCAACGCCTCGAAGAAATACTGCTCGTTGTCGTACATGGTCAGCATCAGGATGCGGATCTGCGGCTGGAGCCTGGCGAGTTCGCGCGCCGCCTGGAGGCCGGTCATCCGCGGCATCGCGATATCCAGGATGGCCAGATCGGGCCGGTGGGCGCGGGCCATCTCGATGGCTTCCGCGCCGTCGCCCGCCTCGGCGACGACCGTCAGATCCGGTTCGTTGTCGAGGATCAGCCGGACTCCCCGGCGGACCAGGGCGTGATCGTCCGCCAGGAGAATGCGGGTCTGGGTGGCCTCGGGCATGGTCAGTCGCTCCCCTTGATCTCGTCGCTCGCGCTGCTGTGGTGGCTGGTGTTGATGTCCCCGCCGTCCCTGCCGTCCCCGCTGTCCCCGCCGGTCTCGCTCTCCCCGGCGTCTTCGCCGATCGGCACCCGCAGCCGTACGTCCGTTCCGCCGCCCGTCCCACCGCTCCGCGCGCGTCCCCGTCCCACCGACAGCTCGGCGCCGATGAGCAGGGCCCGTTCACGCATCCCGCGGATGCCCGCGCCCTCCGTCGCCGTACCGATCCCGCGCCCGTCGTCCGTGAGCCGCAACTCCACGCCGCCGGTGGTGCGCCGGAGCGTGAGAGCGACCTGCCGCGCGTCGGCGTGGCGCACGATGTTGGTGAGCCCTTCCTGCGCCACCCGGTAGAGCACCAGCTCGACATCCTCGCCGAGCCGGGGCAGCGCGCTGTCGAAACCGCACCGCACGGAGAGGCCGGAGTGCGTGGTGATCTCGCTGGTCAGCGCCTTGAGCGCGCTGATGAGACCCAGCTCCTCCAGCACACCGGGGCGCAGCCGGCGGGCGATCCGGCGGATCTCGTCCAGACTGTCCCGGGTCGTCTCCTGTACATGGCGCAGTTCGTCGCGCAGCGGTTCGGGCGCCCGGTCGGCGACGCGCTTCAACTCCAGCAGCACGGCCGTGAGCGTCTGGCCGATCTCGTCGTGCAACTCCTGGGCGATCCGGCGGCGTTCGGCCTCCTGGGCGGAGAGCGCGAGCCCGCTGCTGGCGGCCCGTTCCGCCTCCAGCCGGTCGAGCATGGTGTTGAACGTCTCGATCAGACCGGCGATCTCGCCATGCCCCGAAACCACCGGCCTGCGCCCGGGACGCAGCAGATCGGTCGTGGTCATGGCCCGGGTGAGCCGTTGCAGCGGAGCGAGTCCGATCCGCAGCAGCGCGGCGTTGGCGACGAGCATGGCCGCCAGCCCCAGGGCCATGATCAGGGCTTCCGTGAGCAGCACGGGGGCGGAAACGGTGACGGGGCCGAGCAGCAGCAGGGCGGTGGCCGCGAACAGGACCGCGGCGTTGAGCAGAAAGATCCGCCAGAACAGGGACACGGAACGCGGCCTCCTCGCAGTAGACGCCCCCACTATCGCCCGCCCGGAGAGCCCCGTCCGACAACCGCCCCGCGCTCCCGGCCTCCATGGGGGGCGTACGCCCGCGTGTCTACATGTCGGCCACCCCCGGATGTGGGTGGCGGCTCCGATGGTGGCCGGGTGCCCCGGCGGGCGATCGTGAGGGGGAACCGAGACCGTGTGAAGGACCCGACGGGAGGGAAACTCGTGGCAGCCCGCGAAGACCGGCGACTCGGCGATCTCGCCGAGCGGCTGCGCCAGGACGATCCCCGGTTCGCGCGCGCTCTGGAGACCGGCTCCCCCTGCCGTCCGCGTGAGTACCGGCACGGCGTCGCCTGGCTGCTGCTGGCCGTCGCGCTCGGCGGATTCGTTCTGGGCGTGGTCGTGGGCCATGGACTTCTCATCGCCGGCGGACTGGTGCTGGCCGGGCTGGCCGCCCATCTCTTCGACCCCGACCGGGGCCGCGTCCGGCAGGGCATCGCCCGCGCTTCGGAATAGCCCTGCCCGCGCTGCCTTCCTGCCCTGCCCTGCCCTGCCCTGCCCTCCCGCGCTGCCTCCCGCGCTGCCCACCCGCACGTCCGAACGGCCCTTCAGGGACCCCCCCTTTCCCGGGCAGATCGCACCTTTTCTCACAAAAGGCCCAATCCGCACATTTTATTTTACGTTAAAATGGTGGGCGGGTGACCAACTCTCCCTTGAGTGTTGGTGTGCCCATGGCAGCGATTCTGGACGAACGGTCGGTCATACGGGGCTTGAGGGGGCGGTTTCCATATGCGCGCTTCCCTGCCTGTCCGCCGCGCCGGGTCGACTGACGCCGCGTCAGTGCCGTCACGGGTGCCCTTACCGGAGTTTCCCGCACCGTTGCCTTCCGCAGCGGTGCTGCCGCACGGCGTATGACGCGGAACCCCCGTCCGGTGGTGGGCGGCGCACCGTCCCGCCCCACCGCCGGGCGCGCCCGTCCGAGGGGCCGCCGTGCCCGCCTATCCTCACGCCACGCCCGCATGGAGCGTTCTCTATGGAGCCCACAGCTCACGTCAGCAAAACCGCCCTGCCCGGGGTCGGTACCCGCTACGACCTCAGCACCGAGGCGGGCAAGCATCTGTCGGTCGTCGTGCACCAGGACGGCCGGCGCATCCTCGCCTTCCACGATCCCGAGGACGACGACAACTGCCGGGACGCCGCGTCACTCGCCCCGCACGAGGCGACCGCGCTCTCCAAGCTCCTGACGCCGGATCCCGTCGCGCATCTGCACCAGCACCTCGAAATCGATCTGATCACCGAGCACATCCAGATCACCAAGCGGTCCCCGTACGCGGGCCGGACCCTCGGCTCCGCCCAGGTGCGCACCCGTACGGGCGCCTCCATCGTCGCCGTCCTGCGCCGCACCGACGCCTTTCCCTCGCCCACCCCGGACTTCCGCTTCGCCCTGGGGGACACGCTCGTCGTCGTCGGCACCCGGGAAGGCGTGGACGCCGTCGCCGAACTGATCACCGGAGGATAAAGCGCCCGTGCACGAGACCACCGCCCTGCTCATCGAACTCGGGGCCGTCATCCTGGCCCTCGGGATTCTCGGCCGGCTCGCCGGCCGGGTGGGATTCTCCGCCATCCCGCTCTACCTGCTCGCCGGCCTCGCCTTCGGCCACGGCGGTCTGCTTCCGCTGCAAGCCAGTGAGGAGTTCATCGCCACTGGCGCGGAGATCGGCGTCATCCTGCTCCTCCTGCTGCTGGGGCTGGAGTACAGCGCCTCCGAACTCGTCTCCAACCTCAAGACCCAATACCCCTCCGGCATCGTCGACTTCGTACTGAACGCCGTACCGGGCGCCGCCGCCGCGCTGATCCTGGGCTGGGGGCCGGTCGCCGCGGTGGCGCTGGCCGGTGTGACCTGGATCTCCTCCTCCGGCGTGATCGCGAAGGTCCTCGGCGACCTCGGCCGGCTCGGCAACCGCGAGACACCCGTGATCCTCGGTGTCCTGGTCATCGAAGACCTCGCCATGGCCGTCTATCTGCCGCTTCTCACCGCGCTGCTCGCCGGACTCAGCCTCGCCGGCGGGAGTCTGACGCTGCTGATCTCGCTCGGTACGGTCGGCGCCGTCCTCTATCTGGCGCTGCGTCACGGCCGGCTGATCAGCCGCGCGGTCTCCTCCGACAACCCGGAGATGCTGCTCCTGGTCGTCCTCGGTCTCACGGTGCTGGTCGCCGGAGTCGCCCAGGAACTCCAGGTCTCCGCCGCCGTCGGCGCGTTCCTCGTCGGTATCGCGCTCTCCGGTGAGGTCGCCGAGGGCGCGCACAACCTGCTCGCCCCGCTACGCGATCTGTTCGCCGCCGTCTTCTTCGTCTTCTTCGGTCTGAACACCGACCCGGCCGCGATTCCGCCGGTCCTCGTACCGGCCCTCATCCTGGCGACCATCACCACCCTGACGAAGATCGGCACCGGCTGGTACGCGGCCAAACGGGCCGGGGTGCGGACCGCCGGGCGCTGGCGCACCGGTGGCACGCTCGTGGCGCGCGGTGAGTTCTCCATCGTCATCGCCGGACTGGCGGTCGGGGTGGAGCCGCGGATCGGGCCGCTGGCCACCGCGTACGTCCTCATCCTGGTGATCCTCGGCCCGCTGGCGGCCCGCTGGACGGAGCCCCTGGCCCGGCGTCTCACGCGTAAGCCCGCGCCCGCGGCGCCCGCCCCGGCCGCTGCCGCCGCCGTTCCCGCGTCGCCGGACGCCGGGGCAGCCTCGCCCGTGGCGGAGCCGCCTGCCACGGAAGCGAACGACGCGGCGCCCAGCCACACCTGAGCCCCGGTTCGGTTCGGGCTCCGGCACCACGACAACGGGGCACAGGACGCGCGCCCTGCGCCCTGTGCCCCTGCGGTGCCGGTGCCGGTGTCCGACCTGGTGTCAGACCCCGACGCCGAAATCTGCCGCGATGCCGGCGAGACCGGAGGCGTACCCCTGGCCGACCGCGCGGAACTTCCACTCGGCGCCGTTGCGGTAGAGCTCGCCGAAGACCATCGCCGTTTCGGTGGCCGCGTCCTCGCTCAGGTCGTAGCGCGCCAGCTCGGCGCCGCCCGCCTGGTTGACCACCCGGATGTACGCGTTGCGGACCTGCCCGAAGGACTGCCCGCGCGACTCCGCGTCATGGATCGACACCGGAAAGACGATCTTGGAGACCTCGGCGGGCACGCCGGCCAGATTGACCTTGACGGTCTCGTCGTCGCCGTCGCCCTCACCGGTGAGGTTGTCCCCGGTGTGCTCGACCGAACCGTCCGGGCTGGTCAGGTTGTTGTAGAAAATGAAGTGCCGGTCGGACGCGACCTTGCCGGACTCGTCGACCAGCAGGGCGCTGGCATCCAGGTCGTAGTCCGTGCCGGTCGTCGTACGGACGTCCCAGCCGAGGCCGACAAGGACCGCCGTCAGTCCTGGTGCCTCCTTGCTGAGCGAGACATTGCCGCCTTTGGACAGGGAAACTCCCACGCTGCTCCTCCAGAGCTGAGCTGAACCGGTGACCGGAACTGAAATCTACAGGACTGTAGAAGAGAGCGGGAGTGGCTCTCGTGTGAGCGCGCGGCGCGCCGGGCTCAGTAGCATGGACGACCTGCCCCCGCGAGGCGGCGGCGCGGCGGGAGGGAGACATCGTGAGGGTGCACGGCAGTCCGGACGAGCGTCCCCGCAGACGCGGCCAGGGCGAGCTGGAGGCCCAGGTACTCGCCGCGCTGCGGCAGGCTCCGGGACCCGTCACGGCCGCCTGGGTGCAGGACCGGATCGGCGGGAATCTCGCGTACACGACGGTGATGACCATCCTGACCCGCCTCCAGGCCAAGCGCGCCGTGACGCGGGAGCGCGCGGGCCGCTCCTTCGAGTGGCGCGCGGCCTCGGACGAGGCGGGGCTCGCCGCCCTCCGGATGCGCAAGGTGCTGGATGGGGAAGCGGACCGCGAGGCCGTACTGGCGCGGTTCGTCACCGCGCTCTCCCCGGACGACGAACGGCTGCTGCGCGATCTGCTCGTCCTGCCCGAGGACGCCCCGGACACCGGCGGCGGCCCCAGCACCGGCAGCGGCCCCAGCACCGGCAGCAGGCTCAGCACCGGCGCGGATGCCGACGCCGGCCCTGGTCGCGAAGCCGAGGCCGAGGACGGGACGGGGGTCTGACGGAATGGGGATGTTCGTCTTTCTGCCGCTCGTCCTGCCGCTGACCGCACTGCCCATCGCGCGCCTGGCCGAAGTCCATCTCCATCCCCGTGTAGCCACCCGGCTGCTGTCGGCGCTGGCCGGGGTCCTCGCGCTGTGCAGCACCCTCTGTCTGGGGCTGCTGGTGGTGGTCGGTACGGCGCAACTGCCCGGCAATCCACTGCCCGACGGCTGGTCGGACCCGGAGGTCAGGGAGGCGGTCCCGTACGACGAGATAGCGGGCAAGGCGGCCATCGTCGCCCTGGCCGGGGTCGCCGTCAGCTGCGCGGCCGCCGCCGGGCGCCACCGCCGGGTACTCCGCCGCGCGCACCGCGCGCTGGCCGGGCTGCCCGACCGTGAACTCGCCGTGCTGACCGACGACGCGCCGTACGCCTACGCACTGCCCGGCCCCCGGGCGGCGACCGAGCCCGCCGTCGGGTCCGGCGTCGCCGCCCGGGGGCGGATCGTGGTCTCCACGGCCATGCTCGCGTGCCTGGACGCTCAGGAACGTTCCGCCCTGATCGCGCACGAGCACGCGCATCTCAGCGGCCGGCACCACCGGTTCCTGCTGGCGGTACGGCTCGCCGCGCGGGCCAATCCGCTGCTGCGGCCGCTCAGGTCCGCGGTCGCGTACACCACCGAACGCTGGGCGGACGAGGAGGCGGCCCAGGTCACCGGCGAGCGCACGGTCGTGGCCCGCGCCATCGGCAAGGCCGCGCTGATCTCCCGGGCCACGCCCACGCCGACTCTGGCCGGATTCGCCGCGTCGGGGCCGGGGCCAGGGCCGGTCCCGCGCCGGGTGGCCGCGCTGCTGGGGCCCGAGCCCTCGGCCGTCCGCTGGCCACCGATGTTCACGGCGGTGGGGCTGGCGGTCTGGGCGGCGGCTGCCGGAACGCTCGGCTCCGCCCTCTCCTCGGCGAACGCGACCGTCACGCTCTTCTTCGTACTGAAGGCCGCCACGCCCCTCTGACCTGTGCCCGAGCTGACCTGTGCCCGAGCTGACCTGTGCCCGAGCTGGCCTCTGCCCGTGCGACGGCGGTCAGCTCCGCGCGGGCTCCCGGGTTCCGGCTTCGGCCCCGGCCGCTTCATGGGCCTCGGCCGCCCGCGCGATATTGCGGGCCATCCCGCCGAACACCACCGCGTGGAACGGCGACACGCTCCACCAGTACACGTGCCCCAGCAGCCCCTGCGGATGGAACAGCGCCCGCTGCCGGAACACCGTACGGTCCTGGTCGTCCCGGTCCACGCGCAGCTCCAGCCAGGCGAGCCCCGGCAGCCGCATCTCCGCGCGCAGCCGCAGCAGCCGGCCCGGCTCGATCTCCTCCACCCGCCAGAAGTCCAGCGAGTCACCGACCCGCAGCCGCGCGGCGTCCCGTCTGCCCCGGCGCAGCCCGACCCCGCCGACGAACCGGTCGAGCCATCCCCGTACCGCCCAGGCCAGCGGGAACGAGTACCAGCCGTTGTCGCCGCCGATGCCCTCGATCACCCGCCACAGCGAGGCGCCCGAGGCGTTCGCGGTCCGTTCACGGCGGTCGGTGTAGAGGCTGCCGCCCGCCCAGTCGGGGTCGGTGGGCAGCGGATCGCTCGGCGCGCCCGGTACGGACGCGGACGACCAGCGGGTGGTCACGCGCGCGTCCTGGATACGCCGCAGGGCCAGTTCGACGGCGCGGTCGAACGGGATCGGACCTCCCGGCGGGTCGGGGAGGTAGCGCGTGATGTCCCGTTCACGGCAGACGACTTCATGGCGCAGGGACTCCGCCAGCGGGCGGGCGATCGAAGGGGGGACCGGTGTCACCAGACCGATCCAGCGGCTGGACAGCCCCGGTGTCAGGACGGGTACGGGAAGGATGAGCCGCCGGGGCAGCCCGGCCACCGCCGCGTAGCGCCGCATCATGTCCCGGTACGTCAGCACGTCGGGGCCGCCGATGTCGAAGGCCCGGCAGACGTCGGCCGGCAGCCGCGCGCAGCCCACGAGGAGGCGCAGCACATCGCGGACCGCGATCGGCTGGATGGACGTACGCACCCAGCTCGGCGTCACCATCACCGGCAGCCGTTCCGTCAGATAGCGCAGCATCTCGAACGAGGCCGACCCCGAGCCGATGATGACCGCGGCGCGCAGCACCACGGTCGGCACTCCGGAGCCGAGGAGGATACGGCCGACCTCGGCGCGCGAGCGCAGATGCGGGGAGAGTTCGCGCTCCGGGACCCCGGCCGGGGTGAGACCGCCGAGATAGACGATGCGCCGTACGCCCGCGGCCCCAGGGCCTCTCGTGTGGATCAGGCCGGGCTGATCCGCACGAGAGGCCCTGGCCTGCTCCGCGAAGATCTCGGCGGCCCGGCGGTCCGTGGCCGCGAAGTCCCGTCCCGTACCCAGCGCGTGCACCAGGTAGTACGCCACGTCGATGCCCTCCATGGCGGCCCGGACCGACTCGGGGTCGGTCACATCGCCGCGTACCACCTCGGTACGTCCCGACCAGGGATGATCACGCAGCTTGTCGGGCGACCGGGCCAGACAGCGCACCGTATGGCCCGCGTCCAGCAGCTCGGGCACCAGCCGGCCGCCGAGGTATCCCGTGGCGCCGGTGACCAGGCAGCGCGCCCGCTCACCGGCCCCCTGGCCGGGCTCAGCGCGCGACCGTGCCCGCTCCGGGGCGGCCGGGAGGTCCGACTCGTCCGATGTCATGCGCCGCACCCCGCTCCTGGAGTTTCCGTTCGATGTCCCTCAGGAGTGAGCCTGTGCCCGGAACGGACGGTCGGCAAGGCGGCGGGGTACGGGGCCTGGTTGACGGCGCGTCGCGCGCCTACGCGGTCTCCGGGCGCAGCGGCGGATCCGCCGGTGCCGGCAGCGGAGGCCCGAACAGCACCGCGCGCGCCACTCGCGGCGCGAAGAGCCCGCTGACCGGCGCGGCCAGCGCGCACGCGGCCCGGAACGCCGCTCCGACCACGGGATCGCCGGGCGCGCGGTCCACCACCCGTGCGACATACCAGGCAGCCGGACGGTCCATCACCCGCGTCCGCGCCGCGTTTCCGGTCGCCCCGGGCAGCTCCCTGTCCGCGCCGGCCGCGATGTCCCAGGCCTGCCGCGCGGCACCGAGCAGCGCCCGCTGAACGCGCCGGGTCGTCGGCGTACGGCGGGGGTCGGCGAGCGCGTCACGCAGCGCGACCGCGCCGAGCGCGGCGACCGCCATGCCCTGCCCGTACACGGGGTTGAAGGCGCACAGCGCGTCGCCGACGGCGAGGAACCCGGCAGGCCGGCGGCCGCGGAGGTCGTAGCGCCGCCGGACATTGGCCGTGGCGCGGAACGCGTGCGCGGCCGACTCCGGCTGGGCCTTCAACAGCCAGTCGTGCAGCACCGGATGGGGGAGCAGGGCCGCGAACTCGGTGAACGCGGCCTCGTCCGAGGGCGGTTCGCTGCCGCGCAGGCCGGAGAGTGTGACGAGATAGCGGCCGTCCTCGATGGGCAGGGCGACCGCGCCGTGCGGCTCGCCACGGCCCGGGATGAAGTAGTAGCCGGGGCAGTCCGCCCCCTCGGCGGACTCCGGCGCGCGGTAGAGCCGGGTCGCGTAGGCGAGCCCGGTGTCCAGCGTCTCCTCGTGGGCGGGCTCGGCGCCGCGCCCGGCCAGCCAGTCGGGCGCGTGGGTGGCGCGCCCCGAGGCGTCCACGACCAGATCGGCGGTCAGCGACCGTACGTCGAGACGGCCGCGGGCCCCGCGCTCCCGCAGCCGTACGCCCCGGACGCGGGACGCGTCGCCCATCAGCCCCACGACCTCCGTGCCCTCCAGGAGCGTGAGCCGTGGATCGGCCAGGACCCGGCGCCGGATGAGCCACTCCAGTACGGGCCGGGTGCCGGTGAGGAGATGGACGGTGGAGGGGGTACGCCGGTAGAAGCGGCCGTTCTGCCACTGCGCCAGGTCGCGCGGCATCCCGACCCGGGGCGCGCCGTGCTCGTGGAGTTCGGCCACGATCCCGGGGAGCAGTTCCTCCAGCGCCCGCCGGCCGCCTTCCAGCAGGACATGGGTGTGACGGCTCTGCGGGACGCCCGCCCGGGGCTCCGGTCCTTCGGGCAGGCGGTCGCGTTCGACGAGGGTCACCCGGTCCGCGTGGGCGCTGAGCGTCCGGGCCGTCAGCAGGGCCGCGATGCTCCCGCCGACGACCACGGCGTGGCGGGTCCGGCGGTCCGTGGAGGCGGCCCGTCCGTTCCCGCCGGCCGGGCCCGTCTCCACGTCCGCCGTGTTCACCATGCTGGTCCCTCCCGGTCATGCCGACGCCAACGGGCCTGTCGGCGCCGCCGATCCGTGAGGGTTCAGTATTCCCGCGAGGTGATGCGCGGATCACGGCGACTATGCGCCGTTTTCAACGCTTTCCCCGCCGTGCGTGTCCGCGCCTCCACGTGTCCGCGCGTGCGTCTACGTGTGCGTGCGTGCGTGCGTCTACGCGTCACCTCGGCCGGTTCGTTCCGGTACGCCGGTCACTCGCCGGGTCATTCCTTGCGGTACTGGTACGCCTCCGCCGCCGCGGCGGTCACCGCGTCCAGGTCCCCGCCGGCCGAGGCGGTGACCAGTGCCGCCACCGCGCCCTCCACGAAGGGCGCGTCCACCAGCCGGGCGCCCTCCGGCAGTTCGTCCCCCTCGGCGAGCAGCGACTTCACCGTCAGCACGGCGCTGCCGAGATCCACCAGGATCGCGATCCCCGCTCCCCGGTCCACCTCCGCGGCGGCGGCCACGATCAGCTCGGAGCTGGTGCCGAGCCCGCCGTCCGGAGTGCCGCCCGCCGCCGCCACCGGGGCGGTCGCGCCGCCGCCCGCCAGCCCCCGCGCCAGCGCGGCGACAGCCACGGCGACCGGCCCGCTGTGCGACACCAGCACGATGCCCACCGGCGCCTCGATGCTCATTCCGTCGCCCCCGCCGTTTCCGCGAGCGCGCCGATCAGCAGGGCGGAGGAGGTGGCCCCCGGATCCTGGTGGCCGATGCTCCGCTCGCCCAGATAGCTCGCCCTGCCCTTGCGCGCCTGGAGCGGTACGGTCGCCAGCGCCCCTTGGTCCGCCGCCTGCGCCGCCGCCGCGAACGAGGTGCCGAGCGCCTCGACCGCGGGCTCCAGCGCGTCCAGCATCGTCTTGTCACCGGCCTTCGCCCCGCCCAGCTGCGCCACCGCCGCCACCCCCGTACGCAGCGCCTCGGTCAGCTGCGCGGACGTCACCTCGGTGGCGTCGCCGAGCGCCTTGCCCGTACGCCGCAGCAGCGTCCCGTACAGCGGCCCGGACGCGCCGCCCACCGTGGAGATGAGCTGGCGGCCCGCCAGCATCAGTACGGCGCCCGGCCCGGCCGGCCGCTCCTTCTCCAGTACGGTCACGACCGCCCGGAAACCGCGCTGCATATTGGTGCCGTGGTCCGCGTCGCCGATGGCCGAGTCCAGCTCGGTGAGCCGGTCCGCCTCGCGCTCCACCGCGGCCGCCGTCGCCGTCAGCCAGCCGCGGAAGAAGCCGGTGTCGAGCATCCGGCCGGCATTCTGATCGGTCACGTGATCTCCTCGCCCCGTGGGTCGTACCCTGCCGACCCTGCTGTCCCGTCCCTGCCGTGCCGGGCACCTTCGGTACTCAGCGGCCCCAGCGGAGCGCGGCGGTCTCCACCGGCGCGTCCCACAGCCGCAGCAGCTCCTCGTCGACCTGGCAGAGAGTCACCGAGCAGCCTGCCATGTCGAGTGAGGTCACATAGTTGCCGACGAGCGTACGGGCCACCGGTACGCCCCGCTCGCCCAGCACCCGCTGCACCTCGGCGTTGAATCCGTACAGCTCCAGCAGCGGTGTGCCGCCCATGCCGTTGACTAGAACGATCACCGGGCCCGACGGGCGCAGATCCTCCAGCACCGCGTTCACGGCGAAGTCCGCGATCTCGTGCGATGTCATCATCGCGCGCCGCTCGCGGCCGGGCTCGCCATGGATCCCGATGCCCAGCTCCAACTCGCCCTCGGGCAGGTCGAAGGTCGGGCTGCCCTTGGCGGGCGTGCTGACGGCGGTCAGGGCGACACCGAAGCTCCGCGCGCTCTCGTTCACCCGCCGGCCGATCGCCTCGACCCGCTCCAGCGGCTGCCCCTCCTCCGCCGCGGCCCCCGCGAGCTTCTCGACGAACAACGTGGCACCCGTACCCCGCCGCCCCGCCGTGTACAGGCTGTCGGTCACCGCCACATCGTCGTTGACCAGCACCTTCGCGATCTGCACACCCTCGTCCTCGGCCAGCTCGGCGGCCATGTCGAAGTTCAGGACGTCCCCGGTGTAGTTCTTGACGATGAACAGCACCCCGGCCCCACTGTCGACCGCGGCGGCGGCCCGCACCATCTGGTCGGGCACGGGCGACGTGAACACCTCACCGGGACAGGCGGCGGACAGCATCCCGGGTCCGACGAACCCGGCATGCAGCGGCTCATGCCCGGACCCACCCCCGGATACGAGCCCCACCTTCCCCGCGACGGGCGCGTCGCCCCGTACCACCACTCGGTTGTCCACATCGACGGAGAGCCCGGGATGTGCGGAGGCCATACCCCGCAGCGCATCCGCGACGACCGTCTCCGGCACGTTGATGAGCATCTTCATGGGTGACTCCTCAGTCGGTAGCAGATGTCTCTTCGCTCAGTCGGGTCGGACACGGAACGGGGCGGTACGCCGTCCTGCTTCAGTATCGATCCAACGCGCCCGCGCGGCACGGTCTGTGGAATGACGGCTCACCCGTGAGCGTGCGGGGGTACGCTCGCGCGCGGGCCGGCCGCTCTGTGGGTGCGTCCACGGGCCGCCCCCGGCCGCCGGGACCCGCCCTCGGCCCATGTCGACCGGCCGGACCTCTCCACCGCCTCGTGGCCCCCATCACACCCGGGATACGCCGGAGTTGGGCATGACGGTCCGGGCCCGGACGGTAACGTTGCCGACAACGGCAGCGGGTCGAGGGAGGTGTACGGGTGGTACGTCGCGCAGTGGCCGGCCTGCTCGTGCTCGTCGCCGCCGTTCTGGTGCACGCGGTCACACCTCACCACGCCTGGACCCCTCCCCGTACCCACGTGGCGAGTCAGCCGCAGGACCAGCTCCGCGGCGGTCCGCAGCTGATGTCCGACCAGGCGCAGGCGCCGAGCAGCCTCCACGACGACCAGCGAGACCCGGTCGCTCTGCCCAGCCGGGTCCAGAGCGGTCCCGACGTCACGGGGACAACCGACGGCGGTCAGATGGGCGACGCTGTCAGGGAAAGCCGCGGCGCCACTCCCGTTTCCCACCCCGCGACCGCCCGGGACAGACACCGACCCACCGGCGCGGTCACGCCCACCACCAGCACGCTGCAGACGTTCCTCTGCTGAGCGGCCTCGCGTTCCGCGGCCCCACACTCCTCGGTCCGGCGCCGGAGCGCCGTCGCTGACGCGTGCCCGGCCGGCCGCGAACGCTTCCCGTACGCGCACTCATCCGTACGACGAGCACGAGGCCGACCATGCGATCGCTCATCGACCATGCCCATGGACCGTGGGAAGGAGAGTCCAGTGGCCATCATCGATGAGGAGGCCCGGGTACGTGCGGCACTGGACGCCCTCGGCATCGAGGTGCCGGACCGTCTGCATCAGGCCCGCAGCGACGACGCGGGGCTTCGTCGCGCCGCGTTGTGGGCGCTGCTGTGGCGTACGGCCGGAGTCCGTCTCGCCGACGCCACCGAGGGCAGCGACGACTACGGCTATCTCGTCAGCGCGTACGAATGGCCCCTGGCGGAAGACCAGGCGTGCCGCGCGTTGCGGGAGCTCCGGTTCACCTGTACCAGGGTCGAGGTCATGGCGGACTCCGTCGCGCCCTGGTCGGTGCCGGTCAGCACGGGAGGTGAAGAGGACCGGATCGTCGACGGCTGGGCGGCAGCCGCTTTCTGCCTGATAGAAGGGGCTGACGCGATGCTCGGTCCGCTGGCTCACCACTCCGGCGCGGCGAGAGCCGCACAGGACGCCGTCGCTCGCTGCCGGCATCTCCTCAGACGGACCCAGGAGTACCTCGACCGCATCGATGAGGCGATCGGTGACAGATAGCGTTTCAGTGCCGGAATGAGAGCGGAGTCCCGTGGTGATACGTCGAGTGGCAGCGGCGGTGGTGCTGCTGGCAGCGGCGATGCTGCTGCATTTCGCGACGCCGCATCACGCTTCCACCGGCACCGTGACGGCGAAGGCACCCGCTCTGGCTCCGGAGACGAGGAAACACGGCCCGGCTGCCACGACCGACCAGGCAGAGGCGTCCTCGGGCCAGCATGAGGTGAGCGCTGATGTCGTCGCCCGGCCTCCGCGGGCGCTGCAGCCCGCGACACAGCCGGCCGTCGTCGACGATTCGCCGGACGAGCCGACGGGCACCGCTCGTGCGGTATCCGGAGCGACACAGGCGCTGACGGCGAGAGAATCCTGCAATCCCGGCGCCGGCATATCGCCCACCCCCAGCAGACTTCAGACGTTCCGCTGCTGATCGGCGGCGTGCCGCGCACCTCCTGAACACACCGGCGCCCGGAGCCGGCCGAGCACACGTTCCCGTGCTCCGCCGACGTGGGCCGGCCGCGTCGTGTCCGGCCGCGCCGCACGCACTCTTCGCGTTCCCCATTCCAACGAAGAGAACGAGACCGACCATGCGCTCACTCATCGATCACGCTCGTAGCTTCCCCGCCAAAGTGGCCGAACAGCAGCAGGAATTCGCCGAGTTGGCCCGGGGGCAGCGGCCCCAGGCGCTGTTCATCGCCTGCTCCGACTCCCGTGTGATGCCCACGATGTTCACCGGAGCCCGCCCCGGTGACATCTTCGAACTGCGTACCGCGGGCAACATCGTCCCGCGCTACCGCCCGCAGGCCGCCTGCGGTGTGGCCGGCACCCTCGAATACGCCGTCACGGCGCTGCGGGTGCCGGACATCATCGTGTGCGGTCACTCGCACTGTGGGGCCGTGCAGGGCCTGATGCGCGAGCAGACCGTGCTGACGATGCCGCTGGTACGCAGGTGGCTGGGGTGGGCCGGGCACCGGCCCGAGGCCGTCGCCGAGGAGCCGTGGCAGACCCGGATGATCGGCGAGGACCCGACCGTGGTCGCCCAGCGCCATCTGCTCACCCAGGTCGACCATCTGCGCAGCTACCCCTGCGTCGCGCGCCGCGTCGCCACCGGACGGCTGCGATTGCACGCCTGGTTCTACACCGTCGAGACCGGTGAGGTCCTCGTCGGCGCTCCGGGCGGCCGCGCGTTCCAGTCCCTGTGACACGACCGGATCACGGCGCCCCGCACCCCGTCCGTTCCGGCCGCGCTCGACGCGACGTTCCGCGTTCCCCACGAAAGAAATCCATGCTTCGACACACCTCATCGTTCAGGCGTGCCCTGCGCACCGACCTGACCTCGTCCATCGTCGTCTTCCTCGTCGCCCTGCCGCTGTGTGTGGGCGTCGCCGTCGCCTCCGGCGTGCCGGCCGAACTCGGCCTGATCACCGGCATCGTCGGCGGACTCGTCACGGGGCTGCTGCCCGGCAGCAGCCTCCAGGTCAGTGGGCCCGCCGCCGGGCTGACCGTGCTCGTACTCGCGGCCGTACGCGAGTACGGTCTGCCCGTTCTCGGGCTGATCGTCCTCGCCGCGGGTCTCCTTCAACTCCTGTTGGGCGTTCTGCGGCTTGGACGCTGGTTCCGCGCGATCTCCCTGGCCGTGGTGCAGGGAATGCTGGCCGGGATCGGGCTGGTCCTCATCACCGGACAGCTGTACGCCATGGCCGACAGCAAGGCCCCCGGCAGCGGTACGGCGAACCTCTCCGGGCTGCCGGATCTGGCCGGGCAGGTTCTGGGATCGCCCCGGGCGCTGACGGCGTTGGCCGTGGGGGCGGGGACCGTCGCGGTCATGACGCTCTGGAAGCGGCTGCCGGGCAAGGCACAGCTGCTGCCCGCGCCGCTCGTCGCGGTGGGCGCGGCGACCGCTTCGACCGTCCTCTTCGGCCTGCCGGTGGGACGGGTCGAGGTGAGCGGGCTGATGGCGGCGATCCAGTCGCCCGCCGTCGCGGACCTGGGCCGCCTGGCGGACCTCGGCCTGCTGGCCACCGTCGTCGCCTTCACCCTCATCGCCTCGGCGGAGAGCCTGTTCAGCGCGGCGGCGGTCGACCGGCTGCACGACGGTCCGCGTACCGACTACGACAAGGAGCTGATGGCACAGGGCGCGGGCAACACCGTCTGCGGGCTGCTCGGCGCCCTTCCGATGACCGCGGTGATCGTACGCAGCGCGGCGAATGTCCAGGCCGGAGCCCGCACCAAGCTCTCGCGCGTACTCCACGGTGTGTGGCTGCTGCTGTTCGCCGCGCTGCTGCCCGACGCCCTGGGGGTCATTCCGACCGCGGCACTCGCCGGTGTGCTCGTCCACGCGGGCTGGAAGCTGCTGCCCGTACGGGAGTTCAGGCCCCTCTGGCGCGACGACCGGGGTGAGGCGGTGGTCCTGGCGGTCACCGCCGGGGCCATCCTGGTCACCAACATGTTCGAGGGGGTGCTCATCGGTCTGCTGCTGGCGGTCGTGAAGACCGCCTGGGACGTCTCGCACATCCAGATCGACGTCACCGATTCCGGCACGGGCCCGGTGAAGGTCCGCATCCTCGGACACGCGACCTTCCTCCGTCTGCCGCGCCTCCTGGACACGCTGGAAGCGCTGCCGGCCCACCGTCCTGTCGAACTCGACCTGTCGGGCCTGCGACATCTCGATCACGCCTGCATGAGTGCCCTGCGGAACTGGACCGATCAGCACAACGCCCCCGTCGCCCGGCCCGAGCGCTCCCCGGCTCCGGCCTGAGCGCGCACCTGTGGGGCGGTGTTCCGCCGCCCCACAGGTCATAGGCCGCGTCGTGTCATGGGCGGGACAGCCGTTCGTCGATGAGTGCCTTGAACTCCTCGTAGGAACCAGGGGTCACTCGCTCTCCGTCCATGAAGAGGGTCGGCGTTCCCTGTACGCCCAGACCGAGGCCGTCACGCTGGTCGGCCCGTACGCGCTCGGCGGTCGCCGGATCCTTGAGCGCCGCGTCGAACAGGGCCATGTCCAGGCCGAGTTCTTCGGCGAAGCCACGGAAGACGGCTTCCTTCGACTCCTTGGCCTCGCCCCACTGGGCCTGCGTGGTGAACAATTTGCTGTACATCTGCTCGAACTTGCCCTGCTGGGCCGCGGCTTCGGCCGTCCGCGCGGCGAGTTCGCCGTTGCGGTGGCCTGGCATCGGGAAGTAGCGCGCGACGAAGGTGACACGGTCTCCGTACTGCTCGCGCAGCCTTTCCACGACCGGATAGACGGCCCCGCACGCCTCGCACTCGAAGTCCAGGAACTCCACCACGGTCAGTTCGGAGCGTTCCGGCCGGGAGAGGCGGTGGCTCGACTCGCGTACGACCATGGCCTGGGCGGCGGGTTCGGCGTCCACGGTGCCGCTGGGGCTGTCGGGACGGAACAGCAGGAAGGAACCGAGGGCGGCGGCGAACGCGGCCACCAGCACGGCGGCGATGAACAGGTGCTTCTTCATGATTCCTCCGGCTGTCGGTTCGCGGCGGGTGTCGCGGCCGGCGCGGAGGACGCGGCGGGCGCGGCCTGGCGTCGGTCGCGCGCGTGCAGGCTCGCCAGATAGGCGTTGTACGCGGCCAGCGGGTCGTTCTCGTCGCCGCGGTCGATACTGCGGTCGATACGCCGGGCCTCGCGGGTGTCCGAACGTACCCACTGGACGGCGAGGATGATGGTGGTGATCAGTACGGGGATGTCACCGGTGGCCCACGCGATGGCCCCGGCGTTGTACTGGTCGTCCAGCGGGTAGGTGACCCAGGGCCGGTCGAGGGTGTTCCACCAGCCCGCGCCGATCAGGTCGGTCGAACTCATCAGGGAGATGCTGAACCAGGAGTGGAACGGCATCGTGAGGATCAGCACGAACAGCTTGCCCATATAAGGCGGGCGGCGCGGACCCGGGTCGATACCGATGATGACCCAGAAGAAGAGCAGCCCGACGCCGAGGAAGTGCACGAGCATTACCACATGGCCGAGGTGGCTGCTCATCAACGTCTCGAACAGGGACGAGTAGTAGACGGCGAACGCGCTGCCGATGAACAGCACACTGGCCACCACCGGATGCGAGACGACTCGGACGTAGCGGCTGTGCAGCAGCTTCAGCAGCACCTCTCTCGGCCCCGGAAGTCCGCCCTTGGGCGCGGACGGCAGCGCGCGCAGGGCGAGGGTGGCCGGGGCGCCGAGGACCAGCAGGATCGGCACGGTCATGGCGAGGACCATGTGCTGGCCCATGTGGACGCTGAAGAGCACCTTGCCGTAAGTGGCCAGGCCGCTCATCGTGGCCAGGACGGTGACCACCAGGCCCAGCAGCCAGGAGATCGTACGGCCGACGGGCCAGGTGTCGCCCCGCGCCCGCAGGGTGCGGACTCCGGCCAGATACAGCACCGCGGCGGCGGCCGTACCGAACGCGAACAGCGGATCGAAGCGCCACTCGGTGAACAGCGGGGTCCACGGGAAGTCACCGAGCGGGGGCGGCATGGCGAAGCCGAGCACCTCCTCGGCGGGTGACAGCGCGGCGTCGGGCACGGCGGGTGCGGGGGTACGGGACAGACCGACGGCCAGCCCGACGGCCGCCGCCATCACGACCAGCTCGCCCGCCGCGAGCCGCACGAACGCCCGTCGCGAGCCGGACCGCAGAGCCGGCACCGTACGCCGACGGTGCCACCAGCCGAACGCCCCGAGCAGTATGAGCGCCACCGCCTTGGCGACGACCATGAGCCCGTACCGGCTGGTGAACACATCGCCGAAACCGGGCAGCCGGACCGCGGCGTTGACGATCCCGCTGGCCGCGACCGCGATCAGTGCCCATCCGGCGAGCGGGCTGAAACGCCGTGCGGCGTCCACAGCGGCCTCTTCCCGCCGCGCGGCGGCGACCAGGAGGAAGAGCAGCCCTCCCACCCATATCGTCACGCCGATCAGGTGCAGGGCGAGGCTGACGACCGCGGAGTCATGGTTGGCCGCGGCCGACGAGTGACCGGTGAACGCCGGCGGCAACACCCCGAGCAGCGCCACCACGAGCGCCCAGCGGGCCCAGCGCGCCGTGCCGATGCCCACGCACACCGTCGCGAGCAGGGCGGCGACGGCCACCACCATCGCGTACGAGCGCCCCTGGGCGTCGTTGACGACGAAGTCCGCCACCACATCGGGAGACAGCATCTCGCCCACCGGCCGGGCGAACAGATCGGACAAGGTGAACACCAGCGCTGCGGCCGATCCCACCGCCCACAGCGCGGCGGCACCCGCGGCCCACAACAGGTAGCGCAGCTGCGCCTCGCCGAGCCGCTTGCCGCCGGGGAGCAGTACGGCCACCAGCAGCAGCGCGCCGATCGTGGCCACCGCGCCGGTGTCCGCGACCGTGCGTGCCACCGGGAGCCCCCAGGCGGTCGCGGCTCCCGCGTCCGGAATCCCCGGGATCCGCACGGCCGTTCCTCCGCCGGCCCGGACGGTGGCCAGCGTGACGGCCACGGCAACACCCACCGCCGCGGTGAGCACAACCCACAGCCGCGCCGACGGCTTGGTGTCAGCCCCCATGACCGGACCGCTTCCGGAAGACGAGGTACGCACCGGCGCCGGTCACCACGAGCACCCCGGCACCGGCCAGCACCGGGACGCCCACGCCGGAGGACGACCCACTCGCCTCGCCGGGCCCGGGGCTGACAACGGCAGGAGACGCCGACGTATCGACGGGCGGGGCGGCAGAGGCCGACGGGCTCGGGGCGGTCACGGATTCGACAGTGAAGGTGTACGAGCCCGCGACGGGGTGACCGTCGGCGGAGACCACGCGGTAGCCGACCGTGTACCGGCCACCGGTGGAGCCGGGCTTGAGCGCGAGCGTGACCTCCTTGCCCGCGACACGTGGTTCGCCCGCCGCGACGGACGAGTCGTCCGAAGCGGTGACGGCGATCTTGGCGTACTTCTGCGTCATCGTGTCGCTGAAGGTCAGCGTGACGTGTTCGGGAAGCAGGTCGAGTGTGGCGTCGCCGCTCGGGCTGCTGGAGACGAGTTCGGTGTGTGCGGCCGCCGGCGGGGCGGTGACGGCGAGCAAGCCTGTGGCGGCCAGGGGGAGCAGAACGGTACGTACCGCCGTACGGGCGGCACGCCGGGTGAGGACGGGCATGTCATGGGGCTCTCTGTGTCCCCGGCGACCGTGGCCGCCGGGACGGAAGGACCCGCCCGACGGGGGCGGTTCCACCGTCCTGCCCGTCAAGGCAGACAGGGACCGCCGATCAGCGCCGGCCGGGAAAGGGCGAAGGGAGCGAGCCCATGACGGGGAGGCGCTCTGCCCGCGTACAGCCGCGCCAGCACGGCTGACTTCAGCAGTGCGACCTCTCCCCGGATGTCCAGGTCCGGGCCCTGCCGATGAGTGGTGCGCGACAACGGCCAGATGAACAGCAGCAGATGCCCCACGGCCATCAGCAACGGCCTGCTCTGCCACAGCAGTCGTTCCGTGACCCCCAGCAGCCGGGCGCCGATGACCAGCGTCACCAGATGCCCGGCCAGCAGCACGGCGGGCGGCGGCCCGGCGGCCGTGCTGTGCTCGACGACAACGGGCAGCCCGTAGGCAGCCCCGCCTTCCCCCGCCACCGCCCGGCAGGCACCGGGCAGCGAGTACGCGGCGTGGTACGCCACTTGCGCGGCCGCGAGGACACCGACGACCTGTCCGTCGGTCAGCCGGTGACGCGTCAGCGCCACCGTGCTGGGAACGACAACCGCGGCGACCCCCGCGACGATGATCCACCGGGGCGCGTGGCCCTGCGACAGGGCATGCCCGGCCAGTGGCAGCAGCACACACAGCACAGCGAGCACGCCCGCCCGCAACCCGCGCAACGCCCCGGTCGCCGGGGAGGCGAAACGTGTCGGACGGAGCGGTCGCATTGCGTCGGAGCTTTCGGGAAGTAAGCCTTCGGGAAGGACGGGGAGCGTCGTGGCGCGGCCTCGATATCCGCGCGCCTTGGCATCGTATCCGCTCTCCCGCGCCGCCTCCCCTGAGGGTGGGCCCCGCTCCTGGCAGCCCTCCACGCCCTCGGGGTACATCGCCTCTCCGCAGGTCAGAGCGCGAATATTCAGAGCCGGGTGACCGCTTGTACGATGCGAGTGCTCATCGGTCCACAGGAGGCGGTCGTGATGTCGCCCACCCGCGATGTGCCCCAGGTACTGGTCCAGATCGACGACTGCCTCGCGCGGGTGGCCGCGGAGCGGGGCGGGGCGCTGTGGCGGCTCGCGGAGGCGGGCCGTCAGTTGGACGCCACCGTGGTTCGCCTGCCACCCGGCGCCGCCGCGGTCGAGGAGCACGCCGAGCCGGACCTCGATGTCCTGTTGCTCGTGAGTTACTGCAGCCGCTGCGGCGAGGCTCTTCCCTCCCGCGCGTCCTGTACTTATGAGTGACATCGAATCGGCGGCGCACGCCATGACCCCAAGGACCGCACCCGTGGAAATCTGGATCAACCCCGCCTGCTCGAAGTGCGCGTCGGCACTGTCCCTGCTGGACGAGGAGGGGGCCGCGTACACGGTGCGGCGCTACCTCCAGGACCCGCCCACCGCCGCGGAACTGGAGGACGTCCTCACCCGGCTCGGGCTGGAACCGTGGGACATCGCCCGTACCGGCGAGATCGCCGCGACGGAGCTCGGCCTTCACACGTGGAGCCGTGAGGCCACCGACCGCGCGCGGTGGATCACCGCGCTGTCCGAGCACCCGTCACTGATCCAACGGCCGATCATCACCGCCGACGACGGCACCGCCGTGGTCGCCCGGACCGAGGCGGCCGTCCGTTCCGTCCTGTCCCCGGCCCGGCGGTCCGACCACGCCTGACGGCTCGGCCGGACAGGCCTACGCGACAGGAACGGGGGTCAAGTGGGCCAGGCAGACGTCGGGTTGAGCGAACGGTTCGAGGCGCGTGGCGGTGACGGGTGCGCGTAGTTCGGCCAACGAGCCCTGGAGCATGCCCAGATGGAGTGGGCACAGGATCTCCTGGAATTCCTCGGCGAGCTCCAGGAACGGGCAGTGCCGCAGACGGATGCGATGGGGTGTTCCGCCGCCGTCACCGCTGTCACCGTCGCCGCCGTCGACGGCCGGCTCGAAGCCCAGCTCCGCGAGGAGCCCGGAGACCCGCTCCACCGCTTCACCGTGGCTCATCCGATGGAACGGCGGGGCCGGGTCGATCAGATGGCGCCCCCAGAGACGGCCCGTCTCCATGGCCGCGGGCTCGGCGTCCGGACCTGTCGACGCGAGCCGGCTCAGCAGGATCCGCGCCAGCAGCTGGTAGCCGCGCTTCCCGCCACGGTCCATCCCGCGGCGGGGGGTGTAGACGGTCCGAGGGCGTCCCGGTCCGGAGGACTCCTCCTGCTCGCGCTCCACCGCGCCTTGGGTCACCAGTGCGTCCAGGTGGAAGCGGGCCGTGTTGGGGTGTATCCCGACCCGTTCGGCGATCTCGGTAACGCCCAGTGGAGTGCCGGCGTCGCGCAGCGCGTCGAGCAACGCACGGCGGCGCGGGGTTTCCCGATCGCGCTCGGGCTCACGAGCCATGTCTGTCACCCTTACCTTTCCTTGCGGCAGATGGTAGTCCTCCCTCGACGGCAGGCTGTTGGGCGATCGCCCAGGTCGCGGCGTGCCCGTCGATCCCGACTATACATTTCTACCAATTGCACATGTAATAATAGTGCGGAGCTGAACGGTACGAGAGGGGACGCGGTGACACCGGCATCCGACGGAGACGCGGACACAGGCGAAGACACAGGCGCGGACGCGGGCGCGATCGCGGAGCCCACACCCAGCGTCCTGTGTGATGTCCGCCAGTTGACCGGTCTCCTCCCCGCTCCGGCCGGCGCTCTGTGGAAACTCGCCGAAGGCGGACGGCAACTGGACGCCAATCTCGTGCATCTTCCGCCCCGCCAAGGCGTCGAGACCCATGCCGAAACGGAGTTGGATGTCCTTCTCCTGGTCGTCGCCGGCACCGGCACACTCGGAACAGCCGAAGGCCCCAAGCCCCTCGCCGAGGGGACCCTGATCTGGCTGCCACGCGGAAGCGTCCGCGCCATCACCGCACACGCCGACGGGCTTTCCTACCTCACCGTCCACCGGCGCCGTCCCGGCATACAGATCAGGCCCTCCGAGGGCGGAGCATGAGCACCGGTCGGACATTCTGGCGCTGGCGCCGAAACCCTCTCAAGCGCGGTACCGACCGGGCCGAGGCATGGGCCGTGCTCATCTCAGGTCTCCTGCTGGTGGTCGGTGCGCCCCTCGTCGGCGTGGCCACCGGCATGAGCGTGGCGGCAGCGGGCCCACGCGTCCCCGCGGACTGGTACAGCGTCTCCGCCGTCCTCACGGAGAAAGCGCCCGCGCCGGCGCCGGCGGACGAGGTGAGCCGCTCCGACCAGGTGCGGGCTACGGTGGAGTGGCGCGCCGCGGACGGAACCCGGCGCGGCGGACTCGCCTGGGTGATGCCCAACACGCCCGCCGGCCGTCATACCACCGTCTGGCTCGACGGCTCGGACAGGATCCGGGAGAACCCTGACCGGGGACTGCGGATGCGTGCCCTGACCTTCGGGACCCTGGCCGCCACGGGAACGGCGGCCCTGGTCACGGCCGGCTTCGTCCTCTTTCACGTCCGCCTGGCCAGGCGCCGCGCGTCACAACTGGACCGCGAATGGCGGATTGTCGGCCCGAAGTGGCGCCCCCACCGCACCTGAGCGCCACCGGACCTGAGCCCGCCGCACCTGAGCCCGCCGCACCGTGGCCACCGGCTTTGACACCGGCGGCCACGTGCTCCTTCTCTACTCCTCAGCGCACCTGGACGAAGACGGGGTTCGAGTAGAACCACAGGTCGTCCCAGGGGCTCTCCTTACCGTCCGCGAGCGGCTCGGCCTCGTCCGTGCTCGTGCCGCGCACGCGCGCGTAGAGGTCGCTCTCCACATTGCGCAGGGTGTGCCGGATGACGTACTCCTTGCCCTGCTTGTGCCAGTCGCTCGGGCCGAACCGGGCCACCACCTTGGTGGTCGGGTTGGTGTCGGTGTCGAGGCTGGCGCTCGGGCCGGTGATCTCGCCGACGATCAGGTCGACGCGCCGGACCTCCGGGCGGTCGCCGTTGGCGTTCTTGCCCTCCAGCGGCCGGAACCTGATCTCGATCTCAACATCGGTGCGGTTGCGGCGGCTTACGGTGAGCGTCTCGCCCACCGCGGCGTCGTTGCCGCGGTTGCTCGCGGTCAGATCGAGGCTGGTGATCAGATCCCCGGTCCCGACCCAGATCCGGCCGTTGCGGAGTCCGTCCATGATGTCGGCGTAGTCCTGCCTGGCCAGCACATGCGTCTTGCTGTACTCGCCCGGCCAGAAGTCCGAACCGCCACGCGTCCAGTGCACATGCGAGTCCGACGTCGCGGTGATCCACCAGCGCCGGCCCTCACCGAGCAGCGCGTCCCAGAGCCCGCCGACGCGCGCCGTCATCTGGTCGAAGCCACCGTGGGTCGGGTAGTTGCCGTAGCCACCGCGCGCGCCGCCGTTGAGCGGGCCGGCCTGGTGGCCGGGAGCGCCTTCGAAGCCGACGTAGATCTCCGGCGCGGCGTTGTTGCCGTTGCGGAACTCGCGCGGTGTGTCCTGTCCGTAGACGCCGAGACCGGTCGCCGAACGCGAGGCGTGGTGGGCGATCACCAACGGCTTGCGCCGCATGTCCTTCGCGGTCTTGAGGAACTCGATCATCTTGGACTCGGTGTCACGGCCGCTGTCGGTGGGGAAAGCGTCGTACTTGGCGAAGCGGCTCTCCAGCTCGAACAGCTGCTGTGCCTCGTCGCTGTGGTGGGGAATCATCAGCGTGTGGTGGTCCAGCGCCGGGGCGTCGAACTCCATGCCCCAGAACTGGAGGACGCCGGGCACGAGTACGCGCGAACGCAGCAGGTCGGGGTAGGCCTGCTCCAGGTTGACCTTCGAGTGCGTCGGCCCGCCGTGGTCGGTGCACATCACCCAGCTGAGGCCGAAGTGCTTGGCCATGATGGCGTTGGTGACGATCGGGTAGACGGCGTCGGCACCCTTGTGGAACGTGGGCGGGTTCGTCGACGTGTCGAACTCACCGCTGTACTCCGAGTGCACATGGTGGTCACCGGCCCGCCACACCCGGTTGCGGGAGTTGTCGGGCCCGCCCTGCTTCTGGTCGTCCTCGTCACGCGCCCACGCCGTACCGCCGCCGACCAGCGGGCTCGCGGCCGCCAACGTCGCCCCGACGCCGGCGAACTTGACCAGCCGGCGCCGCGAGATCGCCGCGTACTCCGGATCTTCGCTGTTCCTGTCCTTCACGATGGAACCTTTCGTTCAACGTTCAAGGGGGGCGATCACCGAGCCTGGGACAACAAACCGAACGCAGCGTGAACAAAGACGGGGAGCATGGAAAACAGCCAACTCCGGCACTCCGTAAAGAATCCGTGCGGAAGTTGACTTCGCTGGTTGATCGCGGTGGTTGACCGCGGTCAGTCTCAGCCCAGCCCGGGAGGGCACGCGAGCAGCAGGGGGAGCAGGGGCGTCATGACGGCGGTCGCGGCCATGACTCCGCGGAGGGCCGGGTGCGCACACCGCGCCGGTCCCAGGATCCGCCGGAGCCGGACGAGGACCGTAGGGCCTCCGGCGGGCAGCGTGCCCCGGGGTGTGGCGGCTCCTGACGCCATTTCGAACATGGCGGTGGCCAGCACCCCGTGCGGATAGCTGCGCAGAGCCCGGTCGTCGGCGGCCATCTCCAGCAGAAGCGGAATCTGCTCACGGAGGTGCCGGGCCAGCGGCAGCCGGCGAAAGACCGTGGCGAAGGCCTGGGCGGCGACGATCACCAGGTGATGGCGGCAGGCGATATGCGCCCGCTCGTGTTCGACCACGGCGCCGAGCTCCGCCGGGGAGAGCAGCTCAACCGCCCCTGTGCTGAGGACGATCCTGGGACGGCGGCCCGGAAGACAGTAGGCGGCCGGTACCTCGTGGTCGACCACCGTGGCCCGCAGTCCCTCCGACGGGCGGCCGATCTTGTCCAGGATTCTGCGGTGACTGTTGCGCGCCCCGCGAGCGCGCGACGCGTGGAAGGCGAAACTCACCACATGGGCGGTCACCACCACCGCCGAGGCCGCGATGCCGATGTGCTCCATCGCTCCCGCGTCGGCGGGGCCGATCCCCAAGGCCACCCGGCACGAGTAGAGGATGCCGTGCAAGTGCGCCTTCGGGGTGGCGAGATGGAGCGCGGCAAGGGCGACGCACAGCGAGAAGGAGGCCGCGAACGCGATCCACACGGTCGCGGCGAGCGCGGGGGAGCGGTGTGGCCAGCTGCTCCGCAGCATCACACGCGGTGCGACCCAGCCAACGGCTGCCGCGTAACCGAGGAGAGCGGGAGCGGCGTTCATTCGACGCTACGGTCGGCGGTCCTGAGCGCCTCGCGCAACGCGGCCACTTCCTCGTCGGTCATCCGCTCGACGAAGTACGCCAGAGCGGCGGGCCGGTCCTCGCTGGCCCCCAGCGCGTCCTCCATCAGAGCCGCCGAGTACGCCTCCCGGCTGCGCACCGGCGTGTAGAGCCAGGCACGGCCCTGCTTCTCGCGGGTCAGCCAGCCCTTGTTGTAGAGGATGGTGGCCACGGTCATCACGGTCGAATAGGCCGACGGCCTGCGGGTGTTGATGTCGTCGACGATTTCACGGACCGTGGCGGGTCTGCCCCACTTCCACAGGCAGTCCAAGATCTCGGCCTCAAGATCCCCCAGCCACCGCATACCCCGTGTCCTCTCCGCAACCGCCTTCGCGTCAACGGCCATGATAGACGCGGTCGATCGGCGTCAGAGCGGTGTCACTGGCGTTGACAACAGTCACCGGTACAAGCCTTTGCCGCTACGTGGACGGCGGCACGGTCCGGACCTCGGGCGGGAACGCGGCCGGGAACTCCGTCGGGTACGCGGGCGGGGACACGGACGGTGGCCGTCGCCCGGTGCGTGGTGCGCAGTGGGGCGTGATGCGGCAGGTGGCGCTTGCGTCCGGCGCGGATGCCATTGCCGATGACCAGGACCTCGGCCAGTTCGTGGGTGGCGACCACGGCGGCCAGACCGAGGACGCCGGTGGCGGCCAGGGGCACCAGGGCGGCCAGGATGGCGCCGGACATCAGCAGGTTCTGCGTGAAGATGAGGCGGGCGGCACGGGTGTGGGCGACCGCGTCGGAGAGGCGGCGCAGGTCCTCGCCCATGAGCGCGACATCCGCGGCCTCGACGGCGACATCGCTGCCCATGGCCGCCATGGCCACACCGGCGTCGGCCGTGGCGAGTGCGGGGGCGTCGTTGATGCCGTCGCCGACCATGGCCACCGGGCCAAGCGCCTTCAACTCGGTGACGATCCGGGCCTTGTCCTGGGGGAGGAGTTCGGCGCGTACGTCGGTGATCCCGGCAGCGGCGGCTATCGCGGCGGCGGTGCGGGAGTTGTCGCCGGTGAGCATGACCACCGCCACACCCTGGCGCTTGAGCATCGCGACCGCTTCGGCCGCCTCGGGGCGGACTTCGTCGCGTACGGCGATGGCACCCAGCAGTGTGGCGTCGTGCTCGACGAGGACCACGGTGGCTCCGGCGTCCTGGAGCCGGGTCGCCTCGTCCGTGAGAACGCCTGGGCCGATGAAACCGGGCTTGCCCAGCCGGGCCTCGCGGCCATGGACCGTGCCACGCAGCCCGTTGCCGGGTACCGCCTCCACGTCACTCCCGGCGGTCACTGTCGTGGTGTCGACGGCGGCGAGGACGGCCGAGGCGAGCGGGTGTTCGCTGCGGGCCTCCAGCGCGGCGGCCACGGCCAGTACCTGACGGCGGTCCACGCCGGGCGCGGTGGTCACCTCGATCACGGCGGGTTCGTTACGGGTGAGCGTGCCGGTCTTGTCGAGGGCGACGACCTTGACCCTGCCCAGGGCCTCGACGGCGGCGCCTCCCTTGATCAGTACGCCGGCCTTGGAGGCGGCGCCTATCGCGGCGACGACCGCGACCGGCACGGACAGCGCGAACGCGCATGGTGCCGCGGCCACCAGCACCACCAGGGCCCGTTCGAGCCACACGCCGGGATCATCGAACAGGCTGCCCAGCGCGGCCACGAGGGCGGCGAGCACGAGGACGCCGGGTACCAGGGGACGGGCGAACCTCTCGGCGAGACGCTGGCTGGAGCCCAGGCGTTCCTGCGCCTCGTGCACGATGTGCACCAGGCGGGCGAGGGAGTTGTCCTCGGCGGTGGCCGTGACCCTGATCTCCAGCACGCCCGCGCCGTTGACCGTGCCGGCGAACACCTCGGATCCGGGCCCGACTTCGGCCGGCACCGACTCGCCGGTCACCACCGAGGTGTCCAGCGCACCGCGCCCCGCCACCACCACACCGTCGGTGGCGACCCTCTCGCCGGGGCGTACCAGGAGCGCGTCCCCGACGCGCAGGTCGGCGGGGGCGACCTCGGTCCCGGCACCGTCACGCAACACGGTCGCGGTGGGCGGCACCAGGTCCAGCAGGGCGCGCAGCCCGTGCTGGGTACGGGCCACGGCGTAGCCTTCCAGGCCCTCGGCGATGGAGAAGAGGAACGCCAGCGCGGCGGCCTCACCGAACTCGCCGAGCGCCACCGCGCCGACGGCCGCGATCGTCATCAGCAGCCCGACGCCCAGCCGGCCACGCAGCAGCGCGCGCAGGGTACCCGGCACGAAAGTGGCCGCACCAACAGCCAGGGCTGCCAGCTCCAGGCTTGTGGCCCAGACACCGGACAGCCGGGCACCGGACACGAGCAGTGAGGCGAGCAGCAGCACACCGGCGACGGCGGCCGCCTGTAGCTCCCTGACCTGCCACACCGCCGCGGGTGCGTCGGAGGCGCCGGTGGTCTGTGCCGTGGCGCGGCTGTCGGTTCCGCAGCAGGCGTCAGCCATGACGTATCCCCGGATCCTCGGCGACGGCCTCGTCGGCCGTGCAGTGGTAGTCGTCCGGCGCGCACGCCTGCTCGGACGTGTCCCGCGGGTCGACCAGCAGCACCAGCGCGGCCAGGTCCGCCAGCGCGTGCGCGAGCTTGGGGTCGGCCAGTTCGTAGCGCACCCGCCGTCCCACCGCCACGGTGCGTACCAGGCCGCAGCCCCGCAGGCAGGACAGGTGGTTGGACACATTGCCGCGCGTCATGCTCAGACGCTCGGCCAGATCCGACGGATACGCCGGCGCTTCCAGCAGGGCGAGCAGCAGTCGGCGCCGGTTCTCATCCGCCAGCGCCGTACCGACCCGGGCCAGCGCGGCCGCGTTCACCGCGACCGCGGGGCCGCTCGTTCGACTTGTCTCCATGGAGGTGACGGTACAGCAGTCGCTGAATTAAGCACAGAGTGAATCAACGAGCGCGGCGCCGACACCGCGGGCCGAGAATGGAACAGGAAGGAGCCCCCACCATGGCGACGACGGACACCGGCACAGGCCACCCCGTAGAGCTGGCGATCACCGGTATGACGTGCGCCTCGTGCGTGGCGCGCGTCGAGCGGAGGCTCGGCAGGCTGCCCGGGGTCAGCGCCACGGTCAACCTCGCGACCGCGACCGCGCATGTCACACGGGAGAGCCCCGAAGTCAGGGTGGCGGAGTTGGTGGCCGCCGTCCGGGACATCGGCTACGGCGCGGAAGTGGCCGGGGCCAGGGCCGAGGTCGAGGAGAGGACCGCGGCTGTCGACACGGACGGTGCGACGCTCGACACGGACGGCGCTGAGGTCGACGCGGAGAGTGCGTACATAGCCGGACTGCGCCGTCGAGTGATCGCCTCGGCCCTCCTGGGGCTGCCCGTGGTCGTCGTGTCGATGATCTCCGCGCTGCACTTCGCGGGCTGGGAGTGGGGCGCGCTCGCCCTGGCGACTCCGGTCGTCGCCTGGGGTGCCTGGCCGTTCCACCGGGCAGCGGCGCTGAACCTGCGGCACGGGGCGGCGACGATGGACACCCTGGTCTCGCTCGGGGTGCTGGCCGCCTACCTCTGGAGCGTGGGCACGCTGATCGCGGGCGGCGCGCAGCTGTATCTGGAGGTCGCCGTTGTGCTGACCGTCTTCCTACTGGCCGGCCGGTACTTCGAGGCGCGGGCCAAGCGGCGGGCCGGGGACGCGATCCGGGCACTGATGGACCTGGGGGCCAAGGACGTCGCGGTGCTCCGTGACGGGAGTGAAGTACGTATCCCGGTCGAGGAGTTGGCCGTCGGTGACCTCTTTGTCGTACGTCCCGGGGAGAAGATCGCCACCGACGGGGAGGTCGTCGCGGGTGCCTCGGCGGTGGACGAGTCGCTGCTGACCGGGGAGAGCGTGCCGGTGGAGGTCGAGCCGGGCGCGGCCGTCACCGGAGCCACCCTCAACAGCCACGGCCGACTGGTCGTACGGGCGACGCGGGTCGGGGCGGACACCGAGCTGGCGCAGATCGCCGCGCTGGTGGAGCGGGCGCAGACCGGCAAAGCAGCTGTTCAGCGGCTGGCCGACCGGATCTCCGCGGTCTTCGTGCCGGTCGTCATCGCCCTGGCTGTCGGCACGTTCGCCGGCTGGCTGCTGACCGGGGCCGCCACCGCCACCGCGCTGACCGCCGCCATCGCCGTGCTGATCATCGCCTGCCCGTGCGCGCTGGGGCTGGCCACGCCCACCGCGCTGATGGTCGGCACCGGGCGAGGCGCCCAGCTCGGGCTGCTCATCCGCGGCCCCGAGGTACTGGAGTCCACCCGGCGCATCGACACCGTCGTCCTGGACAAGACCGGCACCGTCACCGAGGGCAGGATGCGTCTGGTCGACGTCGTACCCGCCGAGGGCGAGCAGGCGGACGAGGTCCTGCGGCTGGCCGGTGCGCTGGAGGACGCCGGCGAGCACCCCATCGCCGCCGCGATCGCCGCCGCCGCCCGCGAACGGCTGCGCGACCTCCCGCCGGTGACCGGCTTCGCGAACACCCAGGGGCGTGGTGTGACCGGCCGGGTCGAGGGCCGCACCGTCCTCGCGGGGCGCGCTTCCTGGCTGGACGAGCGGGCGAAGCCCCTGCCCCCTGAGCTGTCCGGCGCACGGGACAGGGCGGAGGCGGAGGGGCGTACCGTCGTCTTCGCCGCCTGGGACGGGCAGATACGCGGCGCGCTCGTGGTCGCCGACACCGTCAGGACGACCAGCGCCGAAGCGGTGGCCGACCTGAAGCGGCTCGGCCTCACGCCCATCCTGCTGACGGGCGACAACACGGCGGCGGCCCGCGCCGTGGCGGCCGAGGTCGGTATCGACACGGTGCTCGCCGAGGTCCATCCCGAGGACAAGGTCGCCGAGGTCCGGCGGCTTCAGGGGGAGGGCCGGGTGGTGGCGATGGTCGGCGACGGCATCAACGACGCGGCGGCGCTTGCCCAGGCCGATCTGGGTCTGGCGATGGGTACCGGCACCGACGCGGCGATCGCCGCGTCCGATCTGACGCTGGTACGGGGCGACGTGCGCGCGGCGGCGGACGCGATCCGGCTGGCCCGTCGCACCCTTCGTACGATCAAGGCCAACCTGTTCTGGGCGTTCGCCTACAACATCGCCGCGCTGCCACTGGCCGCCCTCGGTCTCCTCAACCCGATGATCGCCGGAGGGGCGATGGCGATCTCGTCGGTCTTCGTCGTCTCCAACAGCCTGCGGCTGCGCCGCTTCCGGACTCTGCGCTGACCCCCCCCGTGCCGCCCGGCCCGCGCCACGCTCGCACCGGGATTGCGGGAGAATGGAGTGGTGGCGGAGGAACGGCACCTGGGTGTCTCGCGGCTCGGCCGGCACCGGGAGGGCATCGTCCTCTTGGTGGTGCTGGTGCTTGCCGTGCTGGCGGAGGTCGCTGTGAGTGTGGGGCCCGCGTCCGACCGGCCGCTGGTGGGGGTGGCTGTTTCCGGTCTGCTGGCTGTGGTGCTGGTGATCGGGATGGGCTGGCTGTGCGGCCACTGGTACGCGGCACGGCACCGTCCCCGGCCGGAACGGGGCGGCGCGGACGAGGACATGCGGTTCACCGCCGAGACCCTGGCCGGCTTCCCGTTCGCCGAGGTCGGCGAGCGGCTGGGACAGTGCGACACGGCCCGTATGAACCGGGTGTACTCCGCCTGGGTCCTCGCGAGCCATGGCCATGACGCGGAATGGATCGTCCGCTGCCTGGATGTCCCCCTTGATGTCGCCGAGGTCCTGGTGGGAGCCGCGGGCAGGAGGCCGCGGACCGCTTCAGGCGCCGCCGAGGCGGACCGCCTTGAACAGCAGAAGCAGGACGCTGAGGATCAGGTAGCCGCGCAGCACCGTCATACCCAGCCTCGTCCCCGGTGACCAGCGCACGGGTCTGAGCAGTGTCACGGGTGGCATGCGCCAGGCGAGTTTGTCGGCGTGCGTCATGACGGGCTTCCGGGGCCGGGGTGAGCGGCGCCGGGTGGTGAACATGGTCGCCGCCGCGGTGGCCAGGCCGATGACCAGCGCGATCGCGAGCCAGGTGACGAGGCGGGCGACGTCAAGGGCCGGGAAGAGCGTGGTGGCCATCAGAGTGCCGGACAGCAGCAGCAGTACGGCGATGATGACGGTGGCGAGCGCGTTCAGCCAGCGGGGGTTGACCCAGGGGCCCAGGACCTCGGAATCGTTGCACAGCAGCAGAAGGAACACGCTCGCCGAGGGCAGCAGCAGCCCCGCCAGCGCCTGCACCGCCTCCGTGATGAGCCCCAGCGGCGCTCCGGGGATGAGGACGATGGCGGCGGCGACCAGGACCAGCAGGCTGTAGGAGGTGTAGAACTGCTTGGCCTCGCGGAAGCCGCGGTGCAGGGAGTGGCGGAGATTGAAGACGTCTCCGAAGGCGTAGCTGGTGGCCAGGGTGACCGCCGCCGCGCCGATGATGCTGGCGTCCAGGAGGATGACGGCGAACATCGTCCCCAAGGCGTGGTCGTGCCGGTCCAGTGCGTTCGCGATTCCGGCGGCGTCGGTGAAGTGGCCCTGCGCCCCGGTACCCCGGACGGCGAAGTCGGCGACCATCATGAGAGCCGCCGCCCCGGCCACGACCACGAGGGCGCCGATGGCGGTGTCGGCGCGTTCGTATCCGATGAAGCGGGGGGTGATGCGTTTGTCGATCACGTTGGACTGCTGGAAGAACAGTTGCCAGGGCGCGACCGTGGTGCCGACGATCGCGATGATCAGCAGTACGGAGTTGCTGCTCACGCCCCCCTCGACGCTGGGGACGACGAAGTCGTGCGCGGCCTGTCCCCACCGGGGCTCCGACAGCAGCGTCAGCGGGACGATCAGCAGACTCAGCGCCATGAAGACGAACATCGCCCGCTCCCAGCGGCGGAAGGAACCGCTGGCCACCACCGCGATCAGGACGACGGCGGCGGCCGGTACGGCGACATACCGCGACAGGCCCAGGTAACCGGCGGCCAGTGAGACACCGATGAACTCGGTCACGATCGTCAGAAAGTTCAGCAGGAAGAGATCACCGGCGCTGAACCAGCCCCAGAACCGGCCGAACCGTTCCATGATCAGCCGCGCGTGGCCGACGCCGGTGACCGCGCCCAGCCGCACCACCATCTCCTGGTTCACCACCAGGACCGGGATGAGCAGCAGCAGCACCCACAGCAGCGAGTACCCGTAGTTCTGGCCGGCCTGGGCATACGTGGACACGCCGCCCGCGTCGTTGTCACCGATCATGACGATGAGCCCGGGGCCGACAATCGCCAGCAGGGTCAGCATGCGCGTTCGCACACCGGGACGACCGCCCTCACCGGCTGTGTTCGGAACGCGGCCGAGAGCCCCGCGGATCTCGTCCGGTGGGGCGAGGCCCCGTACCGCGCCGGGCTGCCCCACCTCGGCGGCAGGCGGCACCGGACGAGGGGCGGCCTTCTCGTACCCGGTGTCGGTACGGTGCTCCGGCCGGCCCTGCGGACGGGCCCGCTCCGGGGCGTGGGGCCGCTCCGGGGCAAGGGGCCGCTCCGGTTTCTCCGCGGGGCGGGGTTCCTCCTGTCTCTCCGGAGGCTCCGGTGCGGCCGGGGTGGCGGGCCGTTTCGCGGGGTGCGCGCCGTCGAGCGGACCGGCATGGTCCGGGAGCTTCGGAGACGCGGGAGGCTCCGGTGACGGAGGCTCGGGGGAGGGGGGCCGCTTCGGCGGCGGGGGCGGCTCCGACGGCGGGGGCCGCTCCGGACGGTGATCCTCACCTTCGGGCGCTTCGTCCTCGCTCATGGGGAAGCGGGACTCTCACGCTCGGGGCGGCCCGGCGGACGCGGTGCGTGGCCACGTCGGCGCCAGTCCGACGGAATGATCACTTCCAGAACGTCATCGACGGTGATCACACCCAGGATCCGGTCCTCGTCGTCGACGACCGGAACGGTCAGCAGGTTGTAGTCCGTCATCAGGAGGGCGACATCCTCGATGTCGGTGTCCGGTACGACGCGCACCGGGTCGGCGTCCGCCAGTTGTTCCAGCCGCGCCGCCGGATCCGCCTGCAGGAGATCCACCAGTGCGACCGCCCCCGTCAGCCGGTCCCCCTCGCCGGTCAGATACACGGTGGTCAGCACCTCGGGCTGCAGGGCACGTGATCCGCCCGCCTCCCGCAGCACCTCGGCCGCCGTGCTGCCGGGCGCGGCGGTGAGTACGTCCAGCGCCATCAGACCCCCGGCACTGGAGGGATTGAAGCCCATCAGCGTCAGGACTTTGACGCGCTGTCTGGCCGGCAACGCGTCGAGCACGGGCTGCCGCCTGGCCTGCGGCAATTCGTTGACGGCGTCCGTCGCGTCGTCGGCGCGCATCCGGGCGATCACCTTCGCGATCTCGGCGTCGGACCGCTCACGGAGCAGCCGGATCTGCGAATCCGGCTCCAGTTCCTCGAACACATCGGCTTCGAGCTCCGGGTCGCTGTGGACCGTCTGGAGAATCTCGTGGGACTCGGTACGACTGGCCTCTTCGAGGAGATCGGCGATGTCCGCCGGCTTCAGCCGGCCCAGCCGCCCGAACACCCTCCTGACCGGGGCGGAACGCGCGTGACCGATGAGCGGCTCGAAAGACTTCCAGTCTCTCCAGTCCCCCCGGTCGTGCTCGCCACCACCGCCCAGCAGACGCGTGAGCCGACGTGGCCGATGTGTGTTCAAGCCGGTGACCACCAGGCCCTCGGGCGTCCGCTCCAGAACGAGGTCGTAGGCCCGGACGAACTCGGCCGCCGGCACATCGATCACCCGGTGCCCCAGAACATCCGCGCGCAGCAGCACCTCGCCCTCACGCCGCTCGAAGCCGCCCAGGTTCACCCTCCGGCTGGCCAGCGTGATCCCCCCGGCCTCCCAGCTCGCCACCTGCTCCCCGGGCAGGAAGACCTCCCGCCCGCCCAGCCGCGCGACAAGCCCCGTGACCAGTGGGTAATTCCGGCCCCGCAGACGCACGATGACATCGGAGAGACGGCCCACCGTCTCACCGTCCTTGCCCAACAGCGGCCGACGCAGCAGCTCCGCCAGATACAAGTCGCGACCCACAAGCCCAACGTAGGCACGGCGGCCGGAACCGCAATCGAGGACACGGCCATCCAGCCCCTTGCGCGCCAGTGGAGGTCGTGTACCCCCGGTGCGCTCAGTGCCGGACCAGGCGGATCAGTGCCGGACCAGGCAGAAAGGGTGCCCCGCCGGGTCCGCGTAGACGTTCCAGCCCCGGCCGTCGGAGCCGGCATCCAGTACGGTCGCGCCCAGGGCCAGAACCTCTTCATGGGCCCGGTCCAGGTCCGGAACACCGAAGTCCAGATGGAACTGCTGAGGCCGGGCCGGGTCGGGCCACCGCGGCGGCCGGTAATCCGCCGCCCGCTGGAAGGCGAGCACCGGACCGGAGGGCGAGTGCAGCGTCGCCCAGTCCTCGTCGAGCGCCCACCGCCGGTCCTGCTGATTGACGGTGCCGCCGAGGAGAGACTGGTAGAACTCGGCGAGTTGCCCCGGATCGGGGCAGTCCAGTACCACGCACTGAAGGTCAGCGATCACGGCCAGATCCTAGGCGTTCACCGGAGCGGCCGGGTGTCGTCCGGGCCCGGTCAGCGGACGACGTCGAGGACGTTCAGCTGGAGGCCGTTGGTGTACACGGCGTGCTCGACGAGCTTGAGCTTCTGGGTGTCCTTGTCGGTGGCGGGGAACAGGCGCTTGCCCGCGCCGAGCAGCAGCGGGTGGACGAGCAGGTGGTAGCGGTCGATCAGACCGGCGTCGGCCAGGCTGTGGTTGAGGGCGATGCTGCCGTGGACGATGATCGGGCCTCCGTCGGTCTCCTTGAGGGCGGCGACCTCGTCGAGCGAGCGCAGGATGGTGGTCTCGCCCCAGTCCGAGACGAGCTTGTCCTCGGCGAGGGTGGTGGAGACGACATACTTCGGCATGGTCTTGTAGCGGGCGAACTCATCCATGTCCGGCCACACCGGGCTGAACGCCTCGTAGCTCGCCCGGCCCATCAGAATCGCGGTGGATTCCCGCTGCTCCCGCTCCTTGATGTCGAACGCCTCGGGGACGAACTCGACGTCCTTGAAGGTCCATCCGGAATTGCGGTAGCCGGGTTCGCCGCCCGGGCTCTCCATGACGCCGTCGAGCGAGATGAAGGCGGAGCTGATCAGGGTGCGCATGGTGGGTTTCCTCGGTGTCTGGTGTCTGGTGTCTGGTGTCTGGTGTCTGGCGTGGGCGGGGCCGGGGACGCTTCCCGCTCCAGAATCCGTCCGACAAAAAAATTTGTCAAGACGAGAAAAGCTTTCGGAGGAACGGGCGAGCGGCCGTACCGGACCCCTCCGGTACGGCCGCTCGCTCATGAACGGACTACTTGTTGACGCTGAACCCTTGGTCGGTGCCGTATGTGACACTCGCCCGCTGCCACTCCTCCAGCCCCTTGCTCAGGGGCGTCGAGGAGATGTACGCCTTGCCCACGGTGTCGTTGAAGACGGAGTTCGCGTAGACCTGGTACGGCAGGTACGACCAGCCGGTGCCGACGTTGTCGGCCGAGTCCGCGAAGATCTTGTTGGCCTGCTGGCCGCCGAAGTACGGGAACGCGGCCTCCAGGAACGTCTTCGATTCCAGGTCCGCCCTGGTGGCCGGGAACGAGCCCTCGGCGATACGGGCCGAGGCGCCGGCGCCCGTGGTCGCGTATTCGATGAACGCGTACGCCAGTTCCTTGTTCTCGGCGGCCTTCGGTACGGCGAGGGAGCTGCCGCCGTTCTCGGCGCCGGCCTTGTCGCCCTCGGTCCACTGCGGGAGGGGAGCCACCCGCCAGTCACCGGAGGCGGACGCGACGCCCGAGGTGAAGTTGGCGGGCATCCAGGCGCCTATGGCCAGCGTGGCGATGCTGCCGTCGGCCAGCCCCTTGTACCACTCGTCGCTCCATGAGGTGACCGGGGCGAGCAGGTCCTCGTCGAGCAGCTTCTGCCAGGTGTTCGTGTAGGTCTTGGTGCCGGCGTCCCCGAAGTCGATCGAGACGTTGGTGCCGTCGGTCTTGTAAGGGCGGCCCCCGGCCTGCCAGATGAGGCTGGTGGTGGCGCCCGCGTCGCCGGTGTCGTTGGTGATGAAGATCTTGGGGTCGGCCTTGTGCAGGGTGCGCGCCGCCTCGACGTACTCGTCCCACGTCGTCGGGACCTCGACGCCGTGCTTGTCGAAGACCTTCTTGTTGTAGAACAGCGCCATGGGGCCCGAGTCCATCGGCAGGGCGTAGATGGACTTGTCGTACGTCACCGCGTTCCAGGGACCGCTGGTGAAGGTCTTGTCGTACGCGGTCGCGCCGTAGCCGGCGAGGTCCTGCACGGACTTGCCGATGGCGAACTGGCCGAGGGCGTAGTACTCGACCTGCGCCACGTCGGGGGCGCCCGAGCCGGCCGCGATGGCGTTCTGCAGCGCGGTGTACTGCTTGTCGCCGGTGCCGGCGTTGACGAGTTCGACATCCACCTTGGGGTACTTCTTCTCGAAGTCGGCCGCGGCTTTCTTCAGTGTGGGTTCCCAGGCCCACACCGTCACCTTTCCGCCCTTCTCCAGTGCGGACGTGACGTCCTCCGGACTGCCGCCGTCGGTGGCCGGGTCGGACGAGCCGCAGGCGGTCGCCCCGAGGGCCATCACGCAGGCCATGGCAACGGCACCGAGAAGCCGGCGGGTGCTGTTCGTTCTCATGGAGGGTGCTCCTGGTTCGGTGTGCGGGTGGGAGAGGGGGCAGAAGCGGGGGAACGGGAACGGGGACGGGAACGGGAAGGAGGACGGGGAACAGGGAGCGGCGCGGAACGAACGGGTGGGGCCGGGTCACTCCTTGACGCTGCCCGCGGCCAGGCCGGACTGCCAGTAGCGCTGGAGCACGAGGAAGATCGCGACGATCGGCACGATCGTGAGCAGGGAGCCGGTGATGATGAGATCGAAAACGGGCTCGCCGCCCGCGGTCTGTGCCTGGGCGTTCCAGGCGTTGAGCCCGAGTGTGAGCGGGTACCAGTCCGGGTCCTTGATCATGATCAGCGGCAGAAAGTAGTTGTTCCAGGTCGCGACCATGGAGAACAGCAGCACGGTGACCGTGCCCGGCATCAGCAACGGCAGTGCGATCCGGAAGAACGTACGCAGCTCGCCGGAGCCGTCGATGCGGGCCGCTTCGAGGAGTTCGGCGGGTACGGCCTCGGCGGCGAACACCCACATCAGGTAGAGCCCGAACGGTGAGATGAGCGAGGGGATGATGACGGCCCAGGGGGTGTTGGTCAGTCCCATACCGCTGAACATCAGGAACGTCGGCACCGCCAGGGCCGTGCCCGGTATGGCCACGGCACCGATGACGACCGCGAACACGGCGCGGCGGCCGGGGAATTCGTACGTGGCGAGTGCATAGCCGCCGAGGACGGCGAGGATCGTGGCACCACCCGCTCCCACGGCGACGTACAGCAGGGTGTTCAGCAGCCAGCGGACGAAGGCGCCGTCGTCGTAGGACAGCGTGCGGGAGATGTTGTCCCAGAGTCTGACGTCCTTGCCGAACCACAGTCCGAAGGAGTCGAGCAGGTCCTTCTGGTCCTTGGTCGCGTTGATGACCAGCCAGGCGAGCGGGAGCAGTGTGTAGACGAGGACCAGCCCGGTCAGGAGGGTGAGAGGGACGCTGGGGCGGGGGTTGAGCGGGGTGTGGGAGCGACGGCGGCGGGGCGGGACCGGGGTGCCGGCGGAGTGGGCCGTCCCGGGGGAGCCGGCCGGTTCCGTGGCGTCCCTCCGGCCGGTGGGACCGGTGGGGCTCGACGGGACGCTGGAGACTCGCGCGCTCATGGCTCAGCCCTTCCGCATGCCGCGCAGCTGGACGGAGTAGGCGATGATCGCGGTGATGACACCCATCACGATCGCCACGGTCGCTGCGTAGTTGTGCTGCTGGCCGGAGAAGGACAGCGAGTAGGTGTACAGGTTGGGGGTGAAATCGGTCGTGATCGCGTTCGGGGCGAGCTTCTGCAGAATGCTCGGCTCGTTGAAGAGCTGGAAGCTTCCGATGACGGAGAAGATCGTCGCGATGACCAGGGAGCCGCGGATGGCCGGCAGCTTGACCGAGGCCACGACCCGCCACTCGCCGGCTCCGTCGATCGCCGCCGCCTCGTACAGCGATCGTGGGACGACCTTGAGCGCGGAGTAGAAGATCAGCATGTTGTACCCCACGAACTCCCAGGTCACGATGTTGCCTATGGAGGCGAGCACGAGCGACGGGGAGAGCGGGTCGGGCAGTGAGACGGCGAAGGCGTCGTTGATGTTGCCCACCAGGCCGAATCTGGTGCCGTAGATGAAGCCCCACATGAGGCCGGCGACCACGGCCGGTACGGCGTACGGCAGGAAGATCGAGATACGGAAGAAGCCCTTGCCGTACAGCCGGCCGCTGTCGATCGCGAGCGCCACCAGCAGCGCGATACCCAGCATGATCGGCACCTGTACCGCCAGGAAGAGCCCGACCCTGGCCAGTCCTTCCCAGAACCGTGCGTCGGTCAGCGCCTGGGTGTAGTTGTCCAGGCCCACGAAGGACGTTCCACCGATCAACCGATCCCGGAATAGGCTCAGGTACAGGGCGTATCCGATCGGCGCGAGGAAGACGAGCGCGAAGACGGCGACGAACGGACCGGCGAATCCCCAGCCGGCGAGGGCCTGCTCGCGGACGTGGAATCGCGCTCGTGGACGGGGTGGTGATACTGCCTTCGCGGGCGTCGGCAGGAGCGTCATGGCTGGTTCCTTGTGTCGGTGGGCCGACCGGTACGGAGCAAGGGAGGGAGAGGGCCTTCGGGCCGGGAACGGCCCGGCGGAGGCTGGCCCGATGGGAAATGTTTACGTAATCATCGGTAGCGTGATGGTGGCACTCCCGCTGGGGGCCGTCAAGAACGAAGCGGTAGTGAACGGAAGGGATTTCGATGACGGAGAAGGACACGGCCGCTCTCGCGAAGACGGTCGACGGCGGGGGCCCGCGAGCCGCGAATGGGCGTCGGCGCCGCGTCTCGATGGCGGACGTCGCGCGGGTCGCCGGCGTCTCGTCGCAGACGGTCTCCCGCGTCTCCAACGGAGACCCGGCCGTCATCGAGAACACCCGGCGCAGAGTGCTGGACGCCATGAAGGAGCTCGGCTACCGGCCCAACAGCGCGGCCCGCGCCCTCAAACGCGGCGACTTCCGGACCATCGGCGTGATCACGATGAGCCTCTCCAGCACCGGCAATGTGCGGACCCTGGAGGCCATCGCGAACTGCGCGTCCCGCGCGGGGTACGCGGTCACGCTGATCCCGCTCGACGCGCCGACCCAGGACAACGTCAGGGGGGCCTTCACACGGCTCGACGAGCTCGCGGTGGACGCGGTCGTCCTGATCATGGAGGTGCACCTGCTCGACACGACATCGCCGGCGCTGCCGCCGCATGTGAAGGTCGTCGTCGTGGACTCCGACGCCGGTGACCGGTTCCACGTGGTGGACACCGATCAGCAGCAGGGCGCGCGTACGGCCGTGCGGCACCTGCTGGACCTCGGCCACGGCACGGTCTGGCACCTGGCGGGCCCCGAGGAGTCGTTCGCGGCGGGCCGTCGCGAGGTCGCCTGGGAGGCGGCCTTGCGCGAGCGGGGGCGCGAGGTGCCGCCCCCGCTGCGCGGCGACTGGACCGCCGAATCCGGCTACGAGGCGGGCCTCCGGCTGGCGGCGGAGCCCGGCTGCACGGCGGTGTTCGTGGCGAACGACCAGATGGCCCTGGGCGTGCTGCGGGCGCTGCACGAGCGCGGCAGACGTGTGCCGGAGGACGTCAGCGTCGTGGGTTTCGACGACATAGCGGAGGCCGCTTCCTTCATCCCGCCGCTGACAACGGTCCACCAGGACTTCGCCAAGGTCGGGGAGCTGTGCGTCGACGCCGTGCTGCGGGAACTGCGCGGTGAGGCGGTGGAGGGCGGTACGACGCTCGTACCGACCCGTCTGGTCGTACGCCGGAGCACGGCCGCGTGTCCGTCGGACACCGCGGGGGGCGTGGGGGTCGTCTCACCACTCGGCCAGTGAGCCGTCGTCGCGGCGCCAGACAGGGTTCCGCCAGCGGTGTCCCGTCTCCGCGGCGCGCTCGACCGCCTTCTCGTCGACCTCGATGCCGAGTCCGGGCGCCGTCAGCAGGGCCACGTGCCCGTCCTCGTACCGGAACACCGTCGGGTCCACGAGATAGTCGAGCAGATCGGAGCCCGCGTTGTAGTGGATCCCCAGGCTCTGCTCCTGGATGAGCAGGTTCGGGGTCGCGAAACCCACCTGGAGGCAGGCGGCGAGCGCGAGGGGGCCCAGCGGGCAGTGCGGGGCGAGCGACACGTCGTACGCCTCGGCCATCGCCGCGATCCGCCGTACCTCGGAGATGCCGCCGGCGTGCGACACATCCGGCTGTGCCACGGCGATTCCCTGCTGGAGCACCTGCTTGAAGTCCCAGCGCGAGTAGAGCCGTTCGCCGGTCGCGATGGGAATGGAGGTCGACCGTACGACGTCGCCGATGTGCTCGCTCAGTTCCGGAACGACCGGCTCCTCGACGAAGAGCGGCAGATACGGTTCGAGCAGGGGAAGCACCCGGCGTGCCATGGGGAGGGTGAGCCTGCCGTGGAAGTCCACGGCGATGTCGAACGTGTCGCCGACCGCCTCCCGTACGCTCGCCACGCGGTCGGCGATCTCGTGCACGGCCGCCGGGGTGTCGAGGGGGCGCAGTTGCGCGGAGGCGTTCATCTTGATCGCCGTGAAGCCCTCGGCCTTGCGTGCCGCCGCAGCTTCGGCGACATCGGTCGGACGGTCTCCACCGATCCAGCTGTAGACGCGGGCCCGGTCGCGTACGTGACCGCCGAGCAACTGCCAGACCGGTACGCCCAGCGCCTTGCCCGCGATGTCCCACAGCGCCTGGTCGATGCCGGCCACCGCACTGGAGAGGACGGGGCCGCCCCGGTAGAAGCCGCCCTTGGTGAGGACCTGCCAGTGGTCCTCGATCCGCATCGGATCCTGGCCGACGAGATAGTCCGACAACTCCGCGACAGCGGCGGCCACGGTGTGGGCGCGGCCCTCGACGACGGGTTCGCCCCAGCCCGTGATGCCCTCGTCGGTGTCGATACGGAGGAAGCACCAGCGGGGTGCGACCAGATATGTGCGCAGAGACGTGATCTTCACTGGGGCTCCTTCGTGAAAGGCAGGCCGAGTTCGTGACGGGCGGGCCGGGTTCTTGACGGCCAGGCCAAGTTCGTGACGGGCAGGCGCAGTTCCTGATGGGCAGATCGAGTTCCTGACGGGCGGGCCGGACTCACTCGCCCAGGCCCTGTCCGGTCGCGCGGCTCAGCGGGTGACATCGGCACCGTCGGCAAGGCCCAGCTCCGCGCGACGGGGCAGGCCCTCCCAGTCGCCGTGGACGGAGACGGCGAACGCCCCGCAAGTCGCTCCGAGACGCAGTCGGTCGTGGACGGGCGCGCCGTCGAGGAGCCCCGCGAGGTAGCCCGCGACGAACGCGTCCCCGGCCCCGATGGGTTCCACGCATGTCAGCGGCACGATGCCCCGCGTGACCTCCTCGCCGTCGCGGGTGGCGGCGAGGGCTCCGTCGGCGCCGAGCTTCAGGACCGCCTCGCGCGGTCCCGCGGCGAGGAGGGAGCGCGCCAACTCGGCGGGTTCGCCGTCCGCGACGATCAGCGAGGCCTCCTCCGGTCCCGCGAAGACGATGTCCGCCCGCGCTACGAGTCCGGAGAGTTCGGCGGACGCCTCCGCCCGGGACCACAGCAGCGCCCGGTAGTTGAGATCCAGGGACACCGTGACCCCCGCGCCCCGGGCGATGCTGACGGCACGGTGCACGGCGGCTCGCGCGGACGGGCCGAGTGCGGGCGTGATGCCGGTGATATGCAGAACTCGCGCCCCGGCGACGAGTCGTTCGTCGACGTCCTCGGGCGCGAGACGCGTACCGGCCAGCCCGTGGCGGTAGTAGGTGACGCGGGTGTGGTCGCTGGTACGGCGCTCGCGCAGCATGAGCCCGGTGGGCGCGGTCGCCTCGACGCGGGCGCGCGTGATGTCGACTCCCTCGGCCCGCAGCCCGCCGAGAATCATCGTGCCCGCGCTGTCGGCGCCCACCCGACCGGTCCAGGACGCGCTGTGCCCGAGTCGGCGGACGCCGATCGCGACCGTGGCCTCGGCACCGGCGAACGCGAGCCGCAGCGGGGCCCCCGAGGCGAGGGGGCCGGGCTCGGTCGCCGCCACGACGGCCATCGCCTCGCCGAGGGTGACGAACGCGGTCGGTGTCCGTTCCCCGGTCACGAGGTGATCGCGGTTCGCCGGGCCGTGCGCACGCCGTCCAGGAGCGTCCGGGCCCGCTCCCGGAGGGCGTCCAGGTCGCCGCCCTCGCACGCGTCACCGACCAGCGGGCTGCCCATGCCGAGGGCGGTGGCCCCGGCCGTCAGGTAGTCGGGCGCCTGATCGAGGGCGATGCCGCCGGTCGGGACCAGGGGGATGTCGGGCAGTGGCGCGCGTACGGACCGCAGGTACGAGGGGCCGCCCACCGAGGCGGGGAAGAGCTTGACCATCGCCGCGCCCGCCCGCCATGCCGCGAGTATCTCGCTCGGGGTGAACGCGCCCGGGAGTACGGGGACTCCGAGCCGGCCGGCCTCGGCGATGACGTCGAGGCAGACCGCCGGGGTGATGAGGTAGCGGGCACCGGCCTCCACCGCGCGCTGCGCGTCGGCGGGAGTGGTGACCGTACCCGCGCCCAGCGCGAGCCCGGCGGGTTTCGTGCCCGCGAACTCGCGCAGCGCGCCCAGCGCTCCTGGCGTGGTGAGCGTGAACTCCACGGCAAGGACGCCGGATCGATGGAGGGTGTCCGCCACTTCGGCGAATCGTACGGCCGTGCCGGAGCGCAGGATGGCGATCACGGGGGCGTCCGCGAGGGCTTGGTTCAGGTCTGTCATGACACGCATTCCTGCTCGTCGGGGCGGGAGTCGGGACGGGAGCGGGGAGATGGACGGAGGGGAGACCTGGCGATCGTCGTACGCGAAAGACTAGGCGGGCACACCGTGTGATGTTCGGAATCCCGGAGCGCGGCTACGGCTCAGGGCTTGTCACCGCCGGTGTGTTTACGTAAACATACTCATGAGGTACGGGCCCCGCCGGTTCCCCACGCCTCCACCGTGCATCCCCCTTCGGCACAGGAGCAGCAGCGCATGCCCGTTCTGCAGATCGACGACGGCGGATTCCGCCTGGACGGCGCCCCCTTCCGGCTCCTGTCCGGCGGACTGCACTACTTCCGGGTCCATCCCGCGCAGTGGGCCGACCGGCTTCACAAGGCCCGCCTCATGGGCCTCAACACCGTCGAGACGTACGTCCCGTGGAACCTCCACCAGCCGCGGCCGGATCTGTTCTGTATGAACGACGGACTCGATCTGCCTTCCTTCCTCGACCTCGCGGCCGCCGAGGGCCTCCATGTGCTGCTCCGTCCCGGGCCCTACATCTGTGCCGAATGGGAGGGCGGCGGCCTGCCCTCCTGGCTGCTGGCTCACCCCGGTATCCGGCTGCGCACCCGCGACCCCCTCTTTCTCGCCGCGGTCGACGACTACTTCGCTCGGCTGCTTTCCCCGCTCCTGCCCTACCTCGCCACGCGCGGCGGGCCGGTACTCGCCGTGCAGGTGGAGAACGAGTACGGGGCCTACGGGGACGACACCGCCTACCTGGAACACCTCGCCGGCTCACTCCGCCGATGCGGTGTCGACGTGCCCCTGTTCACCTGTGACCAGCCCGCCGACCTGGAGCGCGGGACGCTGCCGGGGGCCCTCGCGACGGCCAACTTCGGCACCCGCTCCGCCCGGAACCTCGCCGCCCTGCGCGCACACCAGCCGAAGGGCCCCCTGCTGTCGGCCGAGTTCTGGATCGGCTGGTTCGACCGCTGGGGCGGCCATCACGTGGTCCGCGACCCCGACCAGGCGGCGCGGGAGCTGGACGAACTGCTGGCGACGGGGGCCTCGGTCAACTTCTATATGTTCCACGGCGGCACGAACTTCGGCTTCACCAACGGCGCGAACGACAAGCACACATACCGGCCCACCGTCACCTCCTACGACTACGACGCACCGCTCGACGAAGCCGGCGACCCCACCGAGAAGTTCACCGCCTTCCGCGAGGTCATCGCCACGTACGCGCCGGTCCCCGCCGGTCCCGTGCCCGCGCGTTCGGCCAAACTCGCTCTCCCCTCGGTCCCGTTGACCATGAGCGCCGGCCTGCTGGACTGCGCTCCGGCCCTTGGCGACGCCGTCGAGTCCTCCCACCCGCTGACGATGGAACAGCTCGGGCAGGGCTTCGGATTCGTCCTGTACGAGACCGTCCTGCCGTCCCCGGGGCCCGTGCTCCTGGAGCTGGAGCAGGTCCGCGACCGCGCTCAGGTCTTCCTCGACGGGCAGCCCGTCGGGGTCCTGGAGCGGGAGAACCATGAGCACGCCCTCGCCTTCACCGTGCCGCGCTCCGGCAGCGTTCTGAGCCTGCTCGTGGAGAACCAGGGCCGGGTCAACTACGGGCCCGGCATCCATGACAGGAAGGGGCTGCCGGGAAGGGTTCTGCTGGACGGCGGGGAGCTTGCCGGATGGACCAGCCGACCGCTGCCGCTGACCTCCCTGGACGCGATTCCGTTCATCGCCACCGCCACGACTGGCACCGTCACCGCCACCGCCGGCACGTCCACCGCAACCGCACCGATCGGCCCGGCTTTCCACCGCGGCACCTTCGAACTGGCCGAGGCGGCGGACACCTTCCTCCACCTCGACGGCTGGACGAAGGGCAACGCATGGATCAACGGGTTCGCGCTGGGCCGCTACTGGTCCCGTGGACCCCAGCGGTCCCTGTACGTTCCCGCCCCCGTGCTGCGCGTCGGCACCAACGAGATCGTCGTGCTCGAACTGCACTCCGCCCACCGCGCTCGTACCGTCGGCTTCCGGACGACGCACGACCTCGGCCCGACGGAAGAGTAGGAGATGTCCACGCGGGAAGCCTGACAGGCCCCCGTCTACCATGGAGTCGCTTCATCGGCGGCGAAAGGAAACCAAGGGCATGCGGCGGCTGGGGGACCTTGAGGCGGAGATCATGGACCGCTTCTGGACATGGAACCGGCCGGCGACGGTGCGTGAGGTCGTCGACGACATCAACAGGGTCCGGCCCCTCGCGTACACCACGGTGATGACCGTCACCAACATCCTCTACTCCAAGGGCTGGCTGCTGCGCGACAAGCAGGGCCGCGCGTGGTCGTACACGGCGGTGCGCAGCCGTGAGGCGTACGCGGCCGCGCTGATGGAGGACGGTCTGGGCGCCAGCAAGGACCGTCCCGCGGCGCTGGTCCACTTCGTCGAGAACATGTCCGAGGACGAGGTCACGGCCCTGCGCGAGGCCCTGCGGAACGTAGGACGTACCGGCCGCTGAACCCAACCCCCCTTGGAACTAAGTAACTTAGCGTTGTAGTATCCGTGACCATACCTTCGTGCGGTTGATCACCTGTCCGGGTGACAGCGGAGGTGTCGCCGTACTTACGCGTCGGGGCGGGTGCCGAGGTGGCAGGGTGCTGTCCCGGCAGGCGGCCGAGGAAGAAGGAGACCGCCTCAGTGGCGTCCCACCGTCGTCCTAAGCAGTCCAACCAGGCCTACGCGTCCGTGCTCACCGCGACAGCCGCGGCGGCCGTCGCCATCTCCGCGCAGCCGGCTTCGGCCGACCCGCTGCCGGACCCCAACAAGAAGGGCGTCCAGGCTCAGGTCGACCGCCTGTACGAGGCGGCCACGCAGGCCACCGAGAAGTACAACGGGGCGAAGGAGAAGGCCGGGGAACTGCAGAAGCAGGTGGACGCGTTGCAGGACACCGCGGCCCGTAAGCAGAACGGTCTCAACGAACTGCGCAACCGGCTTGGTTCGATCGCCGCTTCCCAGTACCGGGGCGGAGGGCTCGACCCGTCGATTCAGGTCCTGCTGACCTCTGATCCGGACGGCTACCTGGAGAAGGCTTCCGCTCTCGATCAGTTGAGCGCCCGGCAGGTCGCCGCGATCGAGCAGTTCCAGTCGCAGCAGCGATCTCTTCAGCAGCAGCGCAGCCAGGCGGCGGAGAAGCTCAAGGACCTCAAGGACACCCGCAAGGAACTCGCGGACAGGAAGAAGGAGATCCAGGGCAAGCTCGCGGAGGCCCAGCGGCTCCTCAACACCATGACCGCCAAGGAACGCGCCTCACGGGCCGCCGAGGAGGAACGCGCGAACCGCTCCAGCGATCGGGTCGAACTGGGGAACGAGGCCAGCGCCTCCCAGCGGGCCGCCGAAGCGTTCAACGCGGCCAAGAGCCGGGTCGGCATGCCCTATGTGTGGGGGGCGACCGGGCCGAACTCCTTCGACTGCAGCGGGCTGACGTCCTGGGCGTTCAATCAGGCGGGAGTGTCCATACCCCGTACTTCCCAGGCCCAGGCCAACGTCGGTACCCGGATCAACTCCCTGAGCGCGCTCAAGCCCGGTGACCTCATCATCATGCGCACGGATCTGAGCCATGTCGGTTTCTACGCCGGAAACGGGCAGATCCTCCACTCCCCGAAGCCGGGCGCGCAGGTGCGCTACGAGTCGATCGCGCGGAGTGGCATGCCGTTCATGTGGGGCGTACGCATCGGGTGAGAAGCGGGCGTCAGCACGACAGTGATCCCTGACCGCGTCCGACGGATGGCCGGCGGGCTGAGGCAAGATGGAGCCATGAGCATCGTCAAGATCAATGTGCTGCAGGTTCCGGTGGAACAGCGCGAGGTGCTGGAGAAGCGCTTCGCGTCCCGCGCGGGGTCGGTGGAGAACTCCGACGGATTCGAGTGGTTCGAGCTGCTGCGCCCGGTCGAGGGCACCGACCAGTACCTCGTCTATACGCGCTGGCGCAGCGAGGCCGACTTCCAGGCGTGGATGGAGGGCCCGATGAAGGCGGCCCACCAGCGTGGCGGAGAGGGCTCCGCTCAGCAGAAGCCCGCGGCTTCCGGCTCCAGTCTGTGGTCCTTCGAGGTGGTCCAGCAAGCCGCCCCCAAGGCGGCCGACGGCACGTGACCCACTGAGTGGCGGGACCCACCAAGGGCGGGATGGCTACCGCGGCCGATCCCGCCCGGGGTGTTCGGCGCAGAGGCAGTGGACGCCCTTCTCGATCCAGTCCCGGCCGGCCCACTCCGGATGCCGCTCGATCATCAGCGCCTCTCGTCGACGATCGTCTGCTCACTGACCGCGGAATCGCGGCGGATCCATGTCTCGTCACGCAGGAGCCGCAGGTAATCGCGTACATCCGCGAGCAGTCGCGGGCCGCCGACTTCGCCGTGGCCGGGCACCACGACCCCCGCGCCCTCGGCTGCCAGCCGTTGCATCACGCTCAGCCAGCGGGTGCCCGAGACATCGGTGTCGTACGGCGGGAACCACGGGAAGATCGCGAACTGACCGGCCTCCGCGAGGTCCCCCGTGAACAGGACGTCCGCGTCCGGCACCCTGACCACCTGGTCGCCCCTGCTGTGCGCCCGGCCCGTGGCCCGCAGCTGAACGACCCGGCCCCCCAGGTCCAGGTCGTACGACCGGTCGTAGACGACATCGGGCTGTGCCGGCGCGACGACGCCCTCCAGTTGCCGCGCGACCGGCTCGCCGAGTCCCCTGAACATGTCGAGATAGCCGGGGCCCTTCACCTTCAGATCCTCGGCCTGGGCCTGGTTGACCAGAAACGTCGCCTCTCCGGCGAAGGTCTGCGCGCCGAACGCGTGCTCGGGGTGAAAGTGCGTTGTCGTCAGGAAGAGCCGACGCCCCTTGGCGTACCCGGCCGCGAACTCCAGCACCTTCTCCGCGTTTCCGGGACCCATGCCCGTCTCGACGACCAGAACGGAATCCCGGCCGCCGATGATGCCGATGTTCGGTACGAGCTGGACCTGCCGATTCGGGATGACCACCAGGTCACGGGCGAGTTCCTGTACGTCTGTGACGCGGACGACGGGATCCGGCATCGTGTATTCGGCCATGGTGACTCCTCGGTGTGGCAGGGCGGTTCGTGGCCCCAGTCCAGCGCGGGGGCGCCCGAGGCGTCCAACACCCCTTTCCCCGCCCCGATACCGTGCGGGTATCGTCGCTGTTGATGGACCTACGGACGCTGCGCTACTTCGTCGCGGTCGCCGAAGAGCTGCACTTCGGCCGGGCCGCCGTGCGACTCCACATGACCCAGCCACCGCTGAGCCGGGCCGTCCAGCAGCTGGAGACGGACCTCGGCTGCACCCTGCTGCACCGCTCACCGAGCGGTGTCGCGCTCACCACCGCCGGGGCCGCGCTCTACGACGAGGCGCGCACCCTGCTGGCGCGGGCCGAACAAGTCCGCACACGGGTAACGGCCGTGGCGGGCCCCGCCACCCTCACCGTCGGCACCCTCGCCGACAGTGCCGAGCAGGCCGGTACGCGACTGGCCGGCGCGTACCGGCGACGCCACCCCACTGCCCGCGTCCGTATCCGCGAGGCCGACTTCACCGACCCGACCGCCGGACTGCGGACCGGCCTGGTCGACGTGGCCCTGACCCGGGCACCCTTCGACGACACCGGCATCACCCTCCGCGTCCTGCGCTCCGACCCCGTGGGCGTGGTCCTGCGGGCCGACGATCCGCTCGCCGACCGCGAGAGTCTGCGACTGGACGAGCTCGCGGACCGGCGCTGGTTTCAGCTGCCCGAAGGGGCCGATCCCGTCTGGCGGGCGTACTGGAGCGGCCCCACGGCCGCCGCCGAGCGAGGCGACGGCCCCGTCGTGCGGACCGTGCACGAATGCCTCCAGTCCATCCTGTGGGACGGCACCGTGGGCCTGACGACGCTCGCCCACACCCTTCCCGAGGGCCTCACCCGCGTCGCCCTCACCGACAAGCCGCCCAGCGACCTCGTCATCGCCTGGAACAGCACCGGCACCAGCCCGCTCATCCGCTCCTTCGTCCATGTCGCCGCGGCCGTCTACGGGTCGGCCCGAACGAGGACGTCGGCCCGAACGAGGACGTAGCGTCGGAGGCGAGGGCGAGCCCCTGTCCGGGACGTGTCCCGGACAGCGATTCGGCTCATTCCCTGGCCTTGGCCTGGGCCACCGCGACGGCCTGGTTCGCGGACTGAGAGGATTGTGCGGACCGCCCGACAGGCGGCCCGCACAACAGAAGGAGGGGGATGAGCATGCTCGTGCTCGTCTTGTCCGGCGTCCTCGTGCTCACCGTCGGAGGGTGTGTCTGCGTCGTGTGGGCGGCGCGGGGCGGACCGCGCTGGGTGCGCGCGGTGGCCGCAGGGACCCGGATGGCGGGCGAGCTCGTGAGCCGGCCGGGGCGTACGAACCGGCACACGAACTCGGGCGAATAGCGGACCGAGTCGACCGGGCCGCGCCCGCGGTCACGCGGACGAACGGGGCGCGGTCGCCTGGCGGGGAGAGGGTTCGAGGCGGATGACGATCCCTTTGGACGTCGGGGTGTTGCTGATCTCCGCGACACTGTCCAGCGGCACCAGCACATTCGTCTCCGGGTAGTACGCGGCGGCGCACCCCCGCGCCGTCGGGTACGAGACGAGCCGGAACCCGTTCGCCCGCCGTTCGACGCCGTCGTGCCACACACCGATGAGGTCGACCTGAGCGCCGTCGGGGAGTCCGAGCATCAGGAGGTCGGCCGGGTTGACGAGCACGATGCGCCTCGACCCGTGGATTCCGCGATAGCGGTCGTCCAGCGTGTACGGGACGGTGTTCCACTGGTCATGGGAACGCATGGTCTGAAGGAGCAGATGGCCATCGGGGACCTGCGGCATCTGGAACTCGTTCGCGGTGAAGAGCGCCTTGCCGCTCGGGGTCGGGAACACCCCCTCGTTCACCGGATTGGGGAGGCCGAAGCCTCCCGGCTTGACCACGCGCTCGTTGAAGTTCTCGAACCCCGGTACGATGCGGGCGATCCGCTGCCGGATGAGGTTGTAATCCGCCTCGAACGCGTCCCAGGGCACGTCCACCGTGTCGCCGAGGGTACGGCGGGCGAGCTGGCTGAGGATGGCCACTTCGCTGAGCAGCTTTCTGGAGGCGGGTTCGAGGCGTCCGTGCGAGGCATGCACCTGACTCATCGAGTCCTCGACGGTGACGAACTGCTCTCCGTCCGCCTGCCTGTCCTTTTCGCTGCGGCCCAATGCCGGGAGAATAAGAGCGATTTCTCCGCAGACCGTGTGTGAACGGTTCAGCTTGGTCGAGATGTGCGCCGTGAGCCGGCACCGGCGCATCGCGCTCTCGGTGATCCCGCTGTCAGGTGTCGCGCGTACGAAATTGCCGCCCAGGCCGAGGAAGATCCTGGCGCGGCCGTCGAGCATCGCCCGGATGGAATCCACCGTGTCCCAGCCGTGCTCGGCCGGCGGGGTGAACGAGAATTCGCGGCCCAGCGCGTCCATGAATTCCCGCGGCATCTTCTCCCAGATGCCCATGGTGCGGTCTCCCTGGACATTGCTGTGGCCGCGCACCGGGCAGGCGCCGGCGCGCGGAGTCCCGATATTTCCGCGCAGCAACAGGAAATTGACGATCTCCCGGATCGTCGGGACGGCATGCTTGTGCTGGGTCAGGCCCATCGCCCAGCAGACGATGATCCGTTCGCTGCTCAGCACCAGGTCGCGCAGTTTCTCGACCTCCGGGCGGGTGAGTCCGGTGGCCGTGTGGACGTCCTTCCACGACAGTTCCTGGACGTGTGCGGCGAATTCGGTGAAGCCGCTGGTGTGGTTCTCGATGAACTCGTGGTCGAGCACCGTACCCGGACGGGCGTCCTCGGCCTCCAGCAGCAGCAGATTCAGCGCCTGGAAGAGCGCGAGATCGCCACCGACGCGGATATGAAGGAACTGATCGGCGATCTGGGTGCCCCGGCCGATTACCCCGCGGGCTTTCTGCGGGTACTTGAACCGGATGAGTCCGGCCTCGGGCAGTGGATTCACGGCGACGATACGGCCGCCGTTGCGCTTGGTCTGCTCCAGCGCGGTGAGCATGCGCGGGTGGTTGCTGCCCGGGTTCTGGCCCACCAGAAAGATCAGATCGGAGTGATGGATGTCGCGGAGGCTCACATCCCCCTTGCCGACGCCCAGAGTCTCCTTCAGCGCGGCGCCGCTCGACTCATGGCACATGTTGGAACAGTCGGGCAGATTGTTGGTGCCGAAGGCGCGCGCGAACAGCTGGAAGACGAAAGCCGCCTCATTGCTGGCCCTTCCCGAGGTGTAGAAGATCGCCTCGTTCGGGGAGTTCAGCCGGCGCAGCTCCTCGGCGAGCAGGCCCAGCGCCTCGCTCCATGTCACCGGCTCGTAGTGGTCGGAACCGACGTGCTTCACCATCGGCTCGGTGAGCCGGCCCTGCTGATTGAGCCACTGGTCCGACTTCCCGGCCAGCTCACTGATCGGATACCGCTCGAAGAACGCGGCCGTGATCCGGCGTGACGTGGCCTCGTCGTTGATGTGTTTGGCGCCGTTCTCGCAGTACTCGTTCCGTTTACGGTGCCCCGGCGCGGGGTCCGGCCACGCGCAGCCCGGACAGTCGAACCCCTCGGTCTGGTTGATGTTCAGCAGCGTCAGGGCGGTGCGCCGGGGCGAGGTCTGCTCCAGTGAGTACTCCATCGCATGCGCCACCGCGGGCACACCGGTAGCCCAGGTCTTGGGCGGAGTGATGCGCGGCTTGTCACCGCCGGGGTCGTCCACCGGTGGTTTCCTCAGCACAAGTCTCAGCCTCTCGCTCGGTCCGCACATCAGGTCCGCACATCAGGTCCGCACATCAAGTCCGCATACTCGGGTCCACACGCACCATCAGCCCGTCGGCCAGGTGGGAACATGCGGCCAGCCCTGGGCGGGGTCCGGCCGTACGCGTCCGGACCGGATCTCGCCCCGCCAGCAGCCGGTCTCCCGTCCGTGCCCCTCGATGAACTCCTTGAAGGACTCCATCCCCCGGTGCACGCGTCGCCGCGCGAGATTCAGGGCGCTCCCGGTCTTCTCGGCCACACCGCTCGCCGTGAGGTCCAGCCGCAGGCTGACCCGGGTACGCCCGGGTCCGAGGGACTGGAAGGTGACGGTGCCCTCGTGCCGGGGCACGGTCAGCGTGCGCCAGGCCAGCCGTTCGTCGGGCCGCTGCTCCATGATCTCCGCGTCGAACTCATGGGTAACCGCACCGACGCGAGTGACCCAGTGCGTCAGGGTGCGCTGGGGGTGATCGATGCGCTCCACCCCTTCCAGGAAGCGGGGGAAGCTCTCGAACTGTGTCCACTGGTTGTAGGCGGTCCGGACGGGAACATCGACGTCGACCGACTTCTCGATGATGGTCATACTGACCATTCCTCTGCTGCGCGTCACAGGGCGGTCGCGGCCTCACCAGGAGTTACCCCGTCATGAGGACCAGGATTTCTCATTAGATACCGGGACAGATCGATGCGCACGTCGTACAGGTCACTCTCCGCCGCTCAGCCGGCGCACCGCAGGGCGGACAGATCGACGGCGTCGGCCATCGCCTGCATGCCCTTGTCGTTCGGGTGGAGATGGTCGCCCCCGTCGAAGAACGGCAGGATCCGCTGCTGGTCGTAGGGGTTGCGGGTGATCCTGTCGAAGTCCGTCACGGCGTCGAACGCGCCGCTGTTCCTGATCCAGTCGTTGACCTCCTGGCGTACGGCCTCGCCCTCGGCGTCGTACTCGGACCAGCCCTTGAACGGCATGACGGTCGCGCCGACGACACACTTCCCCGCGGCGTGCACCCGGTCGATGAGCCGCCGGTAGCCGGCGATCAGATCGTCCGCCGTGACACCGGTGTGCGCCTTGATGTCATTGATGCCCTCGAACAGGAAGACCGTACGGACCCCGGGCAGGGAGAGCACATCGCGCTCCAGCCTGTTCAGCGCGGACTCGCCGGCCCCGTCCGCGAGGACCTTGTTGCCGGAGATGCCCTCGTTAGCGACGCCCTTCACGGCGCTGCCCGACGCGGCCTGGAGCCGCCGGGACAGATAGTCCGGCCAGCGGCGGTTCCCGTCCGTGGTCGAGGCCCATCCGTCGGTGATGGAGTCCCCGAGGGTCACCACCGCGCCGGTCTTCGCGGACGTCTCCACACTGACGGCGTCCAGCCAGTACCAAGACCCCGTCGGATCGGTCCAGTTGGCCGCGCCCTCCTCCGCGGTGTGGTCGCCTGCGGCCGCGTAGGAGGTCTGCATGGCCATGCCGTGTCCGGTCGTCGGCCCTCGCGCACCCGTCACATACAGACTGACGACGAGATCGCTCCCGGCGGCCAGCCTCCCGGGCAGTGGATCGCTGAGTACGGTCTCCCCGGCCGGTACGGTGACGGACGCGGCGCGGCCGAACGTCAGCCGCCGGTTGGAGCCGTGGACCAGCTCGGCCCCCTGCTTCCGCAGCCCCGCGTAGGCGCTCGCGAAGGTGACCGGGTGGTCGCCGAAGGCGTTGGAGAGCCGGATGCGCAGATCCGTACCGCCGACGCTGGTGCGTACGATCAGCCGGTAGCCGCGGTCGGCGGGGCCGGGGCCCTGCTTCTCCGCACTGGCGCCCCAGGTGACCACGGTGTGCGTGCCCTGTCCGGCTTCCCGCGCTTCCCGCGTCTCCGGCGCTGTCTGTGCCGCTTGTGCCGCTTGCGCGGGCGAGGTGGCGGTCAGCGGCCCGCAGACCGCCATGACCAGCGCGCACACCACCCTCACCGCCGAACTGGCCCTCATCCGAGGTTCCGCAGGGTGACGGACCCACCGGGCTTGAGGCTGATCTCGCGGGTGGTGCCGCCGGCGACGACGGTCGTGCCACGGCCGCCCACGCTCTTCAGCGTCGCCCGGGTGACCTTGCCGTTCTTCCAGCTGACGTCGGCGACGAAGCCGCCCCGGACGCCCACGCCGGACACCGATCCGGAGGCCGCCCAGGCAGCGGGCAGCGCCGGCAGCAGCTCGACATGTCCCGGCCGCGAATACACCAGCATCTCGATGATCGCGGCGGCGGTGCCGAAATTCGCGTCGATCTGGAAGATGCCGCGCCCCTGCTCGACCTCGTAGATGTCGAAGAGGTTCATCGTGCTGCCGTTGCCGCCGTTGACCGACGGCTTCAGGTTGTTGACGACGAGCTGATACGCCTTCTCCGCGTTCTTCAGCCGCGCCCAGCACAGGCCGCGCCAGGCGTTGGCCCAGCCGAAGCTGTTCATCCCGCGCGCGTCGAGGAGAGCGGTCGCGCCGTCGACGATCTCCTTCGGTGTGGAGCCGTCGGGGCGGATCCGGTCGCCGGGGAAGAGCCCGACGAGCGGCGAGAGATGCCGGTGTGTGGTCTCGCCGAGGTTGTCGGGCGACATCCACTCCTCCAGCCAGCCCGTCGTGGGGCTGACCACGGGCAGATACAGCCGCTTCCGCAATCCGTCGACGGTTCTGCCGTAACCGGTGTCCCGGCCCAGCGTCTCCGTCGTGGCACGGTAGTTGTCGAACAGGTTCCACACCAGTTCCTGGGCGTAGGTGATGCCCTTGGCGTCGAGCGGACCGTGCTCGGGCGACCAGTCGCTGTCGGCGATCAGCACCTCGCGCGAGGCTCCGGACGCGTCGGTGACGGTCGTGGTGAGGAGACGGGCCTCCCAGAACTCCACGGCCCCCTTGAGCAGCGGGTAGATCTTGCCGAGATACACGCGGTCCTGGGTGTACTCGTAGTGCTCGAACAGGTTCTGGCAGAGCCAGGCGTTGCCGGCCGGGTGCCACCACCAGCCGCCACCGCCGTACGGGTTGGTGGAGATGGCCACCGTCCAACCGGCTATCTCACCACCGGAGTTGCGGTATCTGTTGGCCGGGCTGTTGAACAGCCGCCGGGTGACGTCCGTCCAGGCGGGCAGCTGCGCGAGGCAGTAGTCGGCGAAGGCGTCGAAGCAGCCGGACAGACCCGTCCGGTCGGCCGGCCAGTAGTTCATCTGGACATTGATGTCGGTGTGGTAATCGCCCATCCAGTCCGGGTCGTTGCCGTCGAGCCACAGGCCCTGGAGGTTGAGCGGCAGACTGCCGCGCGATCCGGAGATCATCAGATAGCGGCCGAACTGGAGGTAGGCGGCTTCGAGTTCCGGGTCGGGGACATTGTCCCGGTCGCGCGCCCGCACCCGTTCCCAGGTGTCCAGTTCACGCTGGGCGGCGGACGAGGCGCCCAGGTCGATGCCGAACTGTCCGAACAACGCGCGGAAATCGGCGACATGGGTGCGCAACAGGGTGTCCGCCGAGTGCCCGGCCGCGTCGAGGACCTTGGTCCTGGCCAGGCGCTCCGGCTCCAGGGACGGGTTACGGAAACCCGCGGCGGCGTCGGGCGCGTAGTTGGTACCGCCGCTGACGACGACGGTGAGGTCCTGGCAGCCGCTGAAGGTGATCGACGTACCGTGCACCCGGACCGTGCCGCTGTCGCTGTGGGCGGTGACGGCCGCGCCGTACTTCAGACCATTGGCCAAGGAGGCGCCGAACGACGCGTAGCGCCGGGCGCTGTTGACGCTGGTGGACTCGCCGTGTGTGCCCGCGAGGGAGAGGGTGCCGGTGTACGAGCCGCCGCCCCGTTGGGAGAAGTACAGGACGATGGCGTCGTCGGGACGGCTGGCGAAGATCTGCCGCCGGTAGGTGACACCGGAGAGATCGTACGAGGTGGTGACCAGGCCCTGGGCGAGGTCGAGGGTGCGGCGGTAGTGGTGGACACGGCCCAGGTCGTGGTCCGGAAGGGCGACGGTGAGCTGGGCGAGCAGTGTGAAGGAGCCGAAGTCGTCGCGTCCGTAAGGGAATTGTCCGTCGCTCTGGAGTGTGTCGTTCAGCCCGCCGGTCCACAGGGTGGCGTCGGTGATCAGCAGGAGTTCGGCGGCGGGGTCATTGCTCGCGAGCGCCCCGAGGCGCCCGTTCCCGACCGGCAGCCCCTGCTCGATCAGCGAGCCGGCGGAGCCGGGAGCCTGCCACCACAGCTGGTTCCTCGCGGCGTCGGCCGGGGACAGCAGGGGTGATCCGGTGGGGCGCAGGGGGGCCGCCGAGGCGGAGAAGGCGGGCAGACCACCGAGCGCGGCGGTCGCGCCCGCAGCGGCGGTGAGAGCCAGAAAGCCTCTGCGGCTGGGGCGTTGGCGACTGTCGGAGGAGGAGAACGAGGAGGAGGGCGAGGGCGAGGGGGTGTGCGGGATGTCCACGGGTGTGCACTCCATATCCGGGGAAACGCGCAGGGGCGTAGGCACTGCGAGAGCCAGGCGCGGGGCCCGGGCCGTATCACCGGGACCGGGCCCCGCGCAGTACGTCGGTCGGAGCGAGGTACGTCAGACGGTGTGCGGTACGTCAGACGGAGTGCGGTACGTCGATCCTGTCGAGGTCCGGCGCGTATCCGCCGCCACTGTCGAACGTGATGGTGTTGGAGCCCGCCTTCAGCGCCAGCTGGACACTGACGGTCTTCGCCGTACCCCAGTCGCCGGTGGAGGGGAACTTCAGACCGCTGCCGTTACCGCTGTTGGAGGAGACGGTCACCGAGCGGGCGTCGCCGCTGACATAGGCGACCCGGACGGTGTAGATCCCGTCCTTCTTCACGGTGATGTCGTTGAACCTCAGCTTGCCGCCGGTGTAGAGGTTGCCGACCTTCTTGCCCCCGGAGCAGGCGTCGCATCCGGCGACGGAGGCGTTGCCCGTCAGTGTGTTCGCCGCGGACTCGGCCTCGTAACCGGTGGTGGGCAGCGCCTCACCACCGGGCTTGACGGTGAACAGCCGCGAGCCGTGTGCGGGCAGGGCCGCGGTGATCTTGTTCTTGTGGGGACCGAGATTCTCCTTGTTCCACAGGTCGCGCACGGAGGCGTTTCCGGTGAATCCGAAGGATGCCCAGTGGGCGGTGACGGAGGCCGGCGAGTCGCCGAGGTTGAACAGCGCGACGGTGTAGCCGCCGTCGGCGTTCCTGGTGCCCCAGACCTGCTGGTCGCCCATCGGGGTGACCGGACGCGCCACGGGCGAGTCGCTCTGGTCGACGGCGATGACCTCCCGGTTGGTCAGCAGCGAGACACCGTAACTGTCCAGCCTGGTGAGATCGTCACCGGTGTACAGCGGCGACTTGCTGATGGCCCACAGGGTCATATAGCTCTGCCGCTCGGCCTTGGTGAGACCGTCCATCTCCCCGTTGCCGACATCGATCGCGTCGAAGTCGTTCCAGCCCCCCGGGCCCGCCTTGTCGCTCCACGCGGGGGCGTCTTCCCACCGGTCGTTGACCGAGTTCTCCCAGGTGACAAGGGTGTTGCAGTAACACTCGATGTCGGTGTCGATACGCCAGCCGTTGGAGTACCGCTTCCAGTCGGCGGCGTGGCCGATGTCGAGCGACCAGGAGAGCTGGAGGTGGATCGGGCGTCCGGTGGCGGCGATGGCCCGCCGCCAGGCGGCGACATCGGCGACGTTGTCGTAGTTGTCACCGGACTTGAACGAGCCGGGGCCCACGCCGTCCAGCTTGAGGAAGTCGTAGCCCCAGTCGGCGAACAACCGGGCCTGCGAGTCGATGTACTTCTGCGCGCACGGGTCGGCGAAGTCCAGCTTGTAGGAGCTGTCCCACCCATTGGTGGTCCGCAGGTCCGGGTGGACGATATCGGCGGTGGTGCAGCCGGGGGCGTTCCAGACCGGCACCTTACCGTCGCCGTACGCCTCCTTCTCCAGGCCGACGGGCAGATAGATGCCCGCCTTGAGGCCCTTGGAATGGATGTGGTCCGCGACCGGCTTCATACCGCGGGGGAACCGGACCGGGTCGTGCGTCTGCCGCCCGTACTGGTCGAACCGCGGCTTCCAGTCGTTGTCGCGCCACCAGCCGGCGTCGATGTTGACGCGGTCGTAGCCGTACTTCTTGAGCTTGGAGGCGAGGGCGTCCGTCTGCTTCAGGACGTTCGCCTCGGTGAGATAGCTGTAGTCGCCGTCCGGGTTCAGCCCCGGGTACTTGGAGGACTGCATGCTCCAACTGGACCATCCCATAAAGGGTTTGGCCGCGACGTCGGAGGCCGCTCGCGTTGTGGCGGTGGACGCGAGCGCCGCCGTGTCCCGGGCGGGAGACGTCGCCTCGGCGGCGGGAACGGCCGTGGCGAGACCGGCGGTGACGGCCAGGACCAGCATGGCTCTCATGGTCCGGCGCGCGGAGCCGGTCCGGGCCGCCGGCGGAGCGGGGTACGAGGATGACCGCATGGGGTCGCACCTCCTGTTGTCGGGTCACGGGGATCGCGCGGGTGGAACCGGGCAGGGGGCGTGCGTTCCCGACGGCGGGCGCCGTCCGCTCACATGCGGTGGCCGGCGAGCCGGCGGTACGTCGGGGCGGCGGCTCAGCCCTTGCCCGAGCCGATGGTGAGCCCGCTGATGAACTGGCGCTGGAGCGCGAAGTAGACCAGCAGAGTCGGGATCGCGGTCAGCAGGGCGCCCGCCGCGATGAGGTTCGGGTTGGTGAAGTACTGGCCCTCCAGATTGGCGAGGGCCGAGGTGATCGGACGCTTGTCACCGGTCTCGATCAGCGCGAGGGACCAGAAGAAGTCGTTGTAGATCCAGATGGATTCGAGCGTCGCGAGCGCCGCGAACGCAGGGCGGCACAGCGGCAGCACGATCTGGAAGAACTGGCGCCACACCGGAGCGCCGTCGACGAGCGCGGCTTCGAGGATCTCCTTCGGGATCGTCTTCATGTAGTTGCTGAGCACGAAGGTGCAGAAGCCGCACTGGTAGGCGATGTGGATGAAGATGATGCCCCAGAGCGAGTTGTAGACGAGCAGGGAATCGCTCATCCAGGCCGGCAGCGGCAGCAGCAGATACAGCCGGTACAGCGGTGTGATCAGCACCTGCGCGGGGATCAGGTTCCCAGCGGTGAAGAGGATCAGCAGCGCGAGGTTCCAGCGGAAGTCGAACCGCGAGACGAAGAAGGCCACCGCCGCGGCGAACAGCAGCGTGCCCAGGACCGCCGGAATCGTGATGAGCACCGAGTTCCAGAAGAACCGCGGCATCCCTGACTGGTTCCAGGCGTCCGCGAAGTTCCCCAGACCGATGCTGCGCGGCCACGAGAGATAGCCGTGCTGTGTGGTGTCGGAGTAGGGCCGCAGGGAGGTGTAGACGGCCCACAGCAGCGGGACGAGCCACAGCAGCGCGATGCCGCCGAGCAGGAGATGCCGTCCCGTCTGCCGCTTCGGCCCCCGGGGAGCCTCGGCGGTACGGGGGAGCGGCGTGCGTGACCGGGGGGCCGGCGGCGTGACGGTCGCGGTCACTGGTCCTCCTTGCGGAAGGTCTGGAAGAGGAAGGCGCCGATGGCCGCGAGGGAGACGAGGAGCAGGATGACCGCGAGGGCGGACCCGTATCCGATATGGCTGGACTCACCGATGATGTTGTCGGTGATGAGGAGGGAGAGCAGCTCCATGCCGGGCTTGCTGCCGGTGCCGCCGCCGAGTACGTAGACGATGTCGAAGGCCCGCAGGGACTCCATGACGGTGACGACCACGACGATGATGTTGACCGGCTTCATGGCCGGGAGCACCACCCGCAGGAAGGTCTGGCGTCCGTTGGCGCCGTCGAGCGCGGCGGCCTCCTTGAGGGCCGGGTCGAAGCCCTTGAGCCCCGCCAGATAGAGAATCATGATGTAACCTGCGTGCCGCCAGCCGGAAGCGATCAGTACGGCCCAGAGGTTGAGGTCGGGGTCGCCCAGCCAGTCGATGTGGTGGCCGGGCGACACGGCGCCGATCACCCCGTTCAGCAGCCCGTTGTCGGGGTTGTAGATGATCTCCCACATGAAGCCGACGACCGCCAGGGACAGCACCATCGGCAGGAAGATGGCCGTCTGGTAGATCCGGGTGAAGCGGATCTTGCGGTCCAGCTGGTAGGCGAGGAAGACCCCGAACGGGGCGGGCAGCAGCACCGTGAACAGCAGCCAGATCACGTTGTGCTGGACGGCCGGCCAGAACGGCGGGTAATTGGTGAAGATCTGCTGGTAGTTGCCGAGTCCGACCCAGTGGATGTCGGACAGGCCGATGCCGTCCCAGCTGGTGAAGGACAGCCCGATGGAGGCCAGCGCCGGCAGCCACACGAAGACCAGCAGGGCGATCAGCGGGATACCGACGACCACCGTCAGAAAGAGGCGGTCACCAGGACCGAGCCGGCGAGGACGGGGGTGTGCGCGCGACGGGGACCGGGGCGCGGTACGCACGGAGGACATGGTGGAACCTCTCCGCCGGGATCAGGCCCTGAAGAAGCGCGAGCGCTGGGACTCGATCTTCTTCAGCAGGGCCGCACCGTCGTCGGGGTGGCTCAGCCACTCCGTGAAGCCCGGCTCGACCACGGTGGAGATGAATCCCGGGTCGCTGTCGCGGTCCCCGAACTGGGTGATGTGCTTGGCGCCCGCGATGAGTTCGGCCGACTTCTTCTGGAGCGCGTTGTACGAGCCGGTGTCGGCACCGGAGTTGACCGCGACATTGCTCGGGTCGGCGCCCATGTAGAGGTTCTCGGCCTTGGCGCCGCCGAGGAATTCGAGGAAGGTGCGCGCGGCGTCCGGGTTCTTCGGCTTGCGGCTGAGCATGAAGCCGTCGGTGGGGGCCTCGACCGCGTCCTGGCCGTACGCCGGGTCGATCTCCGGGAACGGGAAGAAGTCGATGTCGGAGCGCAGGGACTCGTCGGTGACCTGCTGCCCGAGGAAGAGACCGATGATCGCCATGCCGGACTTCTTGTCGAGCAGCGACTGCGCGGCGTCCTGCCAGGAACGGCCGCCCGCGCCCTTCTGGTAGTACGGGGTGAGCTCGCGCCACAGATCGATGGTCCTGGCGGTGCGCTTGTCGGTCCACGAGACCTGACCCCGCATCAGGGACATGTGGAAGTCATAGCCGTTGGCGCGCAGATTGAGATAGTCGAAGGCACCCAGGATGCTCCAGATGTCGCCGCCGCCATAGCCGGACGCGATGGGAGAGAGGCCGTCCTTCCGCATCTGCTTGGCCAGCGCGGTGAACTGACTCCACGTCACGGGAATCTCGTAGCCGTACTGCTGGAAGACGCTCTTACGGTAGAAGACGGCCCACGGGTAGTTGTAGAGCGGGACGAAGTAGTACTTCCCGTCCTCGCCCTTGGACAGCTGCCTGGCGGCGTCGCTGTAGCCGGCGCCTATCGTCTCCCACACCTCGTCGATGGGACTGGCGAGGCCCTTCTTGGCGAAGTACTGCATGCGGTAGCCGGCGAACCAGGTGAAGACATCGTCCGGAGTGCCCTGGAGATAGGTGGAGATGCTCTTCTGGAACGTGTCGTGGTCGACGGTGTTCGTCCTGACCGTGAGCTTGCTGTCCTTCTCGAAGGCGTCCGTCACCGCGGCGTACGCCTTCTTCGGTGTGGCGTCCGCCCCGTTCGAGCCGAAGGTCACGGTCTTCGGATCGGACGCGGCCCCTCCGCCGCAGGCGGCGAGGGCGGGCATGGCCAGGGCTGCGGCCCCGACACCGAGCAGCCCCTGGACCACCCTTCTGCGGTGTGGACCGGCCGGGGTCCCGGGCGTGCGGCTCTGCGGCGTCATCGCTACTCCTGTCGCGTGTCTGATCCGATGAAGGACTGGATCGCGGTGGCCGCGGCCCCGCGCGCCCACTCCTCGAAGGGCAGCGGTCGTGTCATCACGTCACACTGCGCTGCCGTGCCGAAGGCGGACGCGGCGAACGCGTCGCGGATGCCCTCGGCGAACAAGTCGTATGCGGCCAGGCCCTCGCCGGAGATGACCACCCGTTCCGGACCGAGGACGTTGACCACCGAGCCGATGGCCCTGCCGATGGCCTCACCGGCCCGTGCGTAGACCTCCCGTACCCCGGGGTCCCCGCTGTGGGCCAGTTCCAGCGCCTCGGCCGCGGTGGTCACCGGCCTGCCCGTGGCCTCCCGGACCCCGCGCAGGATCGCCGGGTCCGCCGCGATGGCCTCGACGCACCCGTTGTTGCCGCAGTGGCACGGCGGGCCGAGCGGGTCGATGGACAGATGCCCGATCTCACCGGCCACGCCGTGCGCGCCGGACACCACCCGTCCGTGGACCACCAGGCCGCACCCGATGCCGGCGCCCACGGTCACCAGGGCGAAGTCGGAGAGCCCGACCCCGGCCCCGAACCACTGCTCGGCGACGGTCAGCGCCCGTACGTCGTTGTCGACCGTGACCGGCAGACCGGTCGCGGTCCCGACGATCTCGGCGAGCGGGATGTCCCGCCACTCCAGGAAGGGGGAGTAGCGCACCACACCGTCCGTGCGGTCCACATCACCCGAGACGGCGATGCCCAGCCCCCGCACCCGCACACCGAAACCCTCGGCCTCCAGGAGCAGTTCGCGCACCAGCGCGGTGAGGGCGGGGAGCACCGACGCCGGCTCGCGGTCCGTGAGCCGTACGTGCCGGGCCACCCGGATATGGCAGCACAGGTCGGCCAGGACGGCGATGATCTCGTCGCCCGTCACCTTGATCCCGATGAACAGCGCCCGGCCCGCGTCGACCCGTACCAGATTGGCCGGCCGCCCGAGAGCGGGCCGTGCCCCTTCGTCCACGTCCTCGACCAGATACCCGACCTCCAGCAGCGGGCGCACCGCCTTGGTGACCGCGGCCGGCGACAGTCGGGTCCGCCGGGCGATCTCGGCCCGGGTGAGCGGGCCGTGGGACAGCACGGTCGTGAAGACCAGGGAGGCGGCCGGTGTCGTCGCCGGGACCGCCTCGGGAGGAGTGGTTGAGCGCATGGCCGGAAAGCTAGGGTGATTATTTTCTGCTGTCAATGAAAGAAACAGACTTCATGTGGAGAACCTTCTGATGGCGTCATCAGCCTGTGAAAGCCAGATCCAGCGAAGGTGTTGACAGCCGATCGAAGGAGGGGTTGGCTGCGTACCTCTCCTGTGGCGCTGATTGAACGCGAGGATCAATGTCTCTGATCTCCTTCGCCCCGGCCTCCGGGGTCTGGCTGCTCTCCACCGCGCGCACCTCGTACGCGCTGCGGATCGATGACACGGGAGCGCCTTGCCACCTCGCGTGGGGACCACGGCTGACCCTCGCGGCGGCCGGGGAGCTGGTGCCTCCTCCGGCCGCGGAGATCAGCAGTTTCGAGGGCCGCCCGGCGGCCGGCGAGGAGTTGCCCGTCGACGGGGGCGCCCGGTACGGAGCGCCCTCCCTTCGGGTACGGTTCGCCGACGGCACGCGCGCTTTCGAGTGGCGGCCCGTGGGCCACCGCACCAGTGAACCGGCGCCAGGAACGGCCGAGCTGGCGTTGGAGTTCCATGACCGCCACTACCCGCTGGCGGTCACCCTGCACTACCGCGTCCACGAGGACACCGATGTCGTCGAGCGCTGGACCGTGCTGCGCAACACCGGCCGGGAACCGGTCTCACTGGCCCGCGCGGACTCGGCGGCCTGGACGCTGCCACCGCGCGACGACTACCGGATCAGCCATGTCACCGGGCAGTGGTCGGCCGAGGGCGTGCTCCACCGGGAGCGGGTGCCGCGCGGCGAGACCGTGCTCACCAGCCGGCGCGGCATCACCAGCCACCACGCCAACCCCTGGCTGATGCTGGACGCCGGCGATGCCACCGAGGACCGGGGCGAGGTGTGGAGCGCGGCCCTGGCCTGGAGCGGAAGCTGGCAGGTCACCGTGCAGCGCACCCCCGACGGGCGTACGGCCTTCACCGGCGGAGCCGGACATGACGGTGTGTCACTTCCGCTCGGTCCCGGCGAGGAGTACGTGACGCCGCGCTACGCGGCCGTGTACACCGACGGCGGCTTCGGCGCGGCCAGCCGCGCCTGGCACGCGTACATCCTGGCCCATGTGCTGCCGCACCCCGAGGAGTTGCGCCCCGTACTGTTCAACTCCTGGGAGGCCACCGGCTTCGAGGTCGACGAGGCCGGACAGAAGGCGCTGGCGGCGCGGGCCGCGGAACTCGGTGTGGAGCTCTACGTCGTCGACGACGGCTGGTACGGCGGACGCCGGGACGACACGGCCGGACTCGGCGACTGGGCGCCGGCGGCCAACGGCTTCCCCGGCGGGCTCACCCCGCTGATCGAGGAGGTCCACCGGCTCGGAATGCGCTTCGGCCTGTGGGTGGAGCCCGAAATGGTCAACCCGGACAGCGACTTGTACCGCGCGCACCCGGACTGGGTACTGCACTTCCCGCACCGCACCCGCACCGAGCTGCGGAACCAACTGGTGCTCAACTTCGCCCGGGACGATGTCGCCGAGTGGGCGTACGGCTGGCTGACGCGGCTGGTCGCGGACCACGGCATCGACTTCCTCAAGTGGGACATGAACCGCGCCTTCAGCGAGGCCGGCTGGCCAGGCCGCGAGGACGGCGCGGATGTGTTGTGGACGCGGTACACACACCACCTGTACGGGGTCATCGACCGGCTGCGCGCGGACCACCCCGGACTGCGGATCGAAACGTGCAGCGGGGGCGGCGGCCGGGTCGACCTGGCCATCCTCTCCCGTACGGACCAGGCGTGGCCGTCCGACAACACCGACGCGGCGGACCGGGTCCCGATCCAGCACGGTTTCGGCCAGATCTACCCGGCACGGACGATGGCGGCCTGGGTGACGGATGTGCCCAACCAGCTCACCGGCCGTTCGGTGCCGCTGCGTTACCGGTTCCATGTCGCGATGGCGGGGGTGCTGGCGGTGGGCGGCGATCTCGCGCGCTGGACGGCGGCGGAACGCGCCGAGGGCGCCGAGTGGGTGGCGGAGTACAAGAAGGTCCGCCATATCGTGCAGCACGGCACGCTGCACCGGCTGCGCGGTCCCGTCGACGACGCGCCGTCCGCCGTGCAGTACACCACCATGGACCGCCGGGAGGCGTTCGTGCTGGTCTGGCAGCGGGCCCCCCGCCACGGCACCCCCCGCCCCGCCCTCAGACTCGCGGGCCTGGACCCCACGGCACGCTACCGGGACGCCCGTACCGGCGCCGTCCATCACGCGTCGGTACTGACCGGGTACGGGATCGTGCCCGAATTGCCGGCCGGGGACTGGTCCAGCACGTCCCTGCATCTGATCAGGGTGGACGCTCAGGCGTAGGCGGTGACCGGAGCGGTGGCGAGCGCCCAGGGGGAATGCGTCCCGGGGAGGAAAGCTCTCCCTTTGCGGGCTGATGAGGGGATGCGATTCTGGAATGACAGAGAGAGGCGCGGCGAAGGTCGCCGGCTCCGAACCGACCACCTCGACCAGTGAGCCGCCGCCACCAGGGAAGGTGCCTCATGCGAGCCACATTCATGTACGGTCCCGGCGATGTACGCGTGGAGAACGCGCCCGACCCCGTTCTGCGACAGCCCACCGACGCGATCGTACGGATCGTGCGCGCGTGCATCTGCGGCAGTGACCTGCACCCGTACCACAACATTCCGGTCTCCGAGCAGGGGACGCCCATGGGCCACGAGTTCCTGGGCGTGGTCGAGGAGCTGGGCTCCGACGTCGCCGGGCCGAGGCGCGGGGATCTCGTCGTGGCCCCCTTCGCATGGGCCGACAACACGTGTGACTTCTGCCGCGAGGGCCTGCAGACCTCCTGCCGCCACGGCGGGTTCTGGGCCGCGGGCGGCATAGGCGGCGGACAGGCCGAGGCGATCCGGGTCCCGCAGGCCCAGGGCACGCTGGTGAAGCTGCCCGTCGGCGAGGACTCCGCCCTGCTGCCGTCCCTGCTGACCCTGTCCGATGTGTACGGCACCGGCTACCACGCGGCGAAGATGGCCAGGGTGAACCCGCGTACCACGGTGACCGTGATCGGTGACGGCGCCGTCGGGCTGCTGGCCGTGCTGTCCGCCAGGCGCCTGGGCGCGGAGCGGATCATCCTCATGGGCCGCCACAAGGACCGCACCGACCTCGGGCGCGACTTCGGCGCCACCGACGTGGTCGCCGAGCGCGGCGAGGAAGGCATCGCGAAGGTACGCGGGCTGACCGGTGACGACGGCACCCACACGGTGCTGGAGGCCGTCGGATACATGAGCGCGTACGAGACGGCGGTGGGCGTGGTGCGCCCCGGCGGCGTGATCAGCCGCGTCGGTCTGCCGCAGTACGAGGAAGCGCCGATCGGGTACGACAGCCTGTTCGGCCCCAACATCACGCTCAACGGCGGCCCGGCCCCGGTGCGGGCCTACATTGACGAGCTGCTGCCCGATGTCCTCGACGGCACGGTCGAGCCGGGCCGCGTCTTCGACCGCACCATCGGCCTGGACGAGGTGCCCGACGGCTATCGCGCCATGAACAACCGCGAGGCCCTGAAGGTACTCGTCCGCCCCTGAGCCGAGCCGGGCCGCCGGAGGCGGCCCTCGCTCAGCGCTCTGTCACGACTGTCATAGCCGCTGGGTGACGGGGGCCGCCCGGCCGCGGCCGGACGGCCCCCGGGACCCGCACCGGGCTACGGGACCTTGCCCGTTGGCCTTCGGTATCAGCGGTACCAGCGCTGTCAGCAGTAGAGGTTGGCGCCCGGCGTGGTGCCGAGGATCGAGACGAAGCGCTGGTAGGCGTCGACCCGGCTCTGGACCTGGGCGGGGTTGCGCCCGTCGCACTCCAGGGAACCGTTGATGCTGCGGATCGTCTCGCCGAAGCCGCGCTGGTTGACCATCGCGTTGTGCGGGGTCATGGTGCCGGGGCCGGACTGGGTGTTCCAGTACCAGAGGGCGGTCTTCCAGGCCACGGCCGAGTCGTTCTGCACGAGCCAGGGGTTGTTGAGCAGGTCGATGCCGAGGGCGTCGCCCGCGGCCTTGTAGTTGAAGTTCCAGCTGAGCTGGATCGGGCCGCGGCCGTAGTACGCGGCCTGGCCCGCCGGGCAGCCGTAGGGCTGGCCCCAGTCGCAGTAGTGCGGGTAGTTGGCGGTGTTCTGCTCCACGACATGGACCAGGCCGCCGGTCTCGTGGTTGACATTGGCGAGGAAGGCCGCCGCCTCCTGGCGCCGGACGGTGTCACTGCCGGTCTTGGCGAACGCGGGGTAGGCGCCGAGCGCGGCGGTCAGGCCGCTGTACGTGTAGAAGGGGTTCCGGCCCGGGAACATCTGGTTGAACTGGGCCTCGGAGACGACGAATCCGCCCGGACTCGGGTCGCCGCCGCCGGTGGCGGGCGCCGACCACTTCTGGTTCGCGGCGCCCGTGCAGGTCCAGATCTGCAGCCGGGTGCCGTTGGCCGAGTTGTTGCCCGTGACATCGACGCACTTGTCGGCCGCGATGCTGACGATGTCCCGCGCGGCGGTCACGACCCACCGCTGATTGGCGCCGCCGGTGCAGTCCCACAGCTGGAGCACGGCCCCGTTGGCGGTCGAATTGCCGGTGACGTCCAGGCACTTGCCGAGAGCCCGGATGGTGCCGTCCGAGCCGACGTTCCACTGCTGGGCGCCGGTGCCGTTGCAGTCGTACAACTGCACGGGGGTGCCATTGGCACTCGAAGCGCCCGCCACGTCCACGCACTTGCCCGCCAGCCCGCTGATCTGGCCGGTCGCCGCCGCGGCGGGAGACGCGGGGAGCACGCTGAGCAGACCCACGACGAGGGAACCGACGGCCGCGTACGCCGCCCTGCGGGTGAGGGAACCGCGCCGCCGGGCGACCACGCGTCTCCAGTGAATTCTCATGCCCATGTCATACCTTTCGCGAGGCGCACACAAGTGGGGGAACTGACAAGGGAGTTCACTACTTGATTCAAGGTGTGAGCGAAGCGCTCGTCAAGGGCTTGGTATGGACCAATCGCGGGCCGCCTGGCGACGGCGCGGCGTCGCCAGGCGGACGGCCGGCCAGCGCGGCGCTGACCGGCGTCTCCGCGTCGGATCAGGCCGAATTCGCCCCGCTACGGCGCCGGAACCACCACAGCCCGCCGCCGATCAGCGCGACGGCGGCCACCACGATGGCGGTGATCAGAACCGGGCTCGCCCCGTCGTCCGCCGCGACGGCCGTGGTGCTCTCGGCAGGCGGCTGCGTCTCCGCCGGTTCGCCGGACGCCGGGCTGGACGGCGCGGCAGAGGAGGTCTCGGCGCTCGGGGTGGGACCGACCGGCTCGGCCCCGGGCGCCGCCGGCTTCAGCGCGAGGGTGGGCGCCGGGCTGCCGTGCTCGCCCTCCTTCGGCTCCTCCAGCTCGATCCACCGGTCGACGCGGCCGTCTCCGTAGCTCTGAAGCGTCTTGAAGGCCAGGGACTTCGCGTCCGGGAGCTGTCGTACGGTCACGGCGTACGCGGCGTCCTCGCCGGTGGCGAGCGCGGGCCCGCCCACGGTGAAGCCCCGTTCCGTGACCGCGAACTTCCATTCCGCGGGCCCCTCCTTGTAGCGGACATCGGCCGGGGCGATCCCTTCGGGCAGGATCACCTCCAGCTCGGTGATGCCCGCCTTGTCGGACTCCGTCTCGGCGGTGAAGTCCAGGGTGACGTTCTCCGCGAGCGCTCTGGCGCCCTCCGCCTCGACCTCCACATGCGCGGACGCCGGAGCGGCGAGGGCGACCGAGGCCGCCAGGGCGAGGACGGTCACGGCGGACAGGCGGCGCACGGTGCGCGGCCGGATGGTGCGGGACACAGGTAACTCCCAAGAGGGTGAGGTCTTACGGGCACGTCGACGCGCGCCCCGGGGTCAGCGGGGAGAGAGACCTCGGTGGGGGACCTCGGCGCACCACCGCGTACGCCAGCACCAGGGAGGCGCGCGGGGGCGCCTGCGCCCGCGCACCCACGGGACGCAGAACGCGGGGTACGCGCTGTACGGGCGGTGACGGCGCGGCCGGGACCAGCCGTACGAACAACTCGGCCAAGACACCGCCGAGGTGCTCCCCGGCGAACCGGCAGGCGGCGTCGGCCCGTTGCAGACACCACGCCACCAGCAGGGCAGCCGCGAGATGCGCCGCCGCCATCGGCACACCGTGGTGACCGGCATGCCACGCCTCGTGCGCGTCGCGCCGTACGCCATGGCCCGCCATCCCGTGCGGATCCGCGGCGGGATGGTTCGCCGCCCGCGAGAGCCAGAGATGCAGGGCGGCCTGGGCGGCACCGGTGGCCGCCATCGCGGCGGGCAGCGACCTCGGCGCGCGGACGGCGGGCACCGTCAGGACGAAGAGCACCCCGAGGGCGGCCCACACACTCGGCCAGGGCGCGGAATGTCCCGAAGCCATATGGTGTCCGGTCACCGCGAGTGCCGTGCTCGTCGTGGCGAACACCGCGGCGCGGGCAGCCGCCACCGGCACACCGGCCGGCCGGCAGCGCCTGTGGCCGGCCCGGTGCGTGGTGCGGGAATCGCTCGTCCACGACATGGCGGCCCCATCATGGGGCATCGTCACCGGCCCTCGAAGCGGAGTTCCGGTATGCCCCGGAATCGGGACCGCCGATGTGGTGAGCGTACGGACCGATGTGGTGAGGGTACGGTCAGTCCTCAAACTCCCGCCGGACGCGGCGGGAGGGGATGAAGGTGTAGAGATCGAGGATTTCGGGCGGGTCGGCCAGTCCGGGGCCGCCGTCCTTCACCCACGCGGTGATGTCCGCGGCGGCGTCGGGGTCGTTGACCAGGCCCAGCCAGACCGGGCGGCCACCGGCCCGGCGCCCTTCGGCGGAGGGCTGGATGACGACGACGTTGGCGCGTTCGCAGGCGTCCAGGCAGTCGGTACGTCGTACGGAGGCGACCTCCGCCAACGACCCGCGCAGCTCGGTCAGTTGCGCGGCGTGGTCCAGGCGCGGGACTTTGGGGGTGCCGCAGCAGCAGCCGCGGCAGACGGTCACCGTGGGACGGGCCGCCCCCGGCGGCGTGGCGGCCTCCCGGCCTCGGCGGTTCATCGGTCCTCCCCGGCGGATGCGGCGGCGCGGCGCCAGGCCGCGTCGCGGAGCAGGCGCAGACCGTTGAGACCCACGATAACGGTCGAGCCCTCATGCCCCAGAACACCGAGCGGCAGCGGCAGATGACCGACGAGGTCCCAGATCACCAGGCCGGAGATGAACACCCCGGCGATGACCAGGTTCTGCACCACCAGCCGGCGGGCCGCGCGGGAGAGCGCGACGACGGCCGGGACGGTGGCCAGTTCATCGCGGACGATCACGGCGTCGGCGGTCTCCAGGGCGAGATCGGAGCCGGCCCGGCCCATGGCGAGTCCGGTGTGGGCGGCCGCCAGCGCGGGGGCGTCGTTGACACCGTCACCGACCACCAGCACCTTACGGCCGGCCGCCTCCGCCTCCCGTACGGCCGTGACCTTGTCCTGTGGGAGCAGCCCGGCGCGGACATCGGTGATCCCGGCCTCCGCGGCGAGGCGGGCCGCGGCCCGCGGGTTGTCACCGGTCAGCAGTGTGGGGGCGGTGCCGGTCAGGGTCGTGAGGGCGGCGACGGTGGCGGCGGCGTCGGGGCGCAGCCGGTCCGCGATGCCCAGCACCCCGACGGGGACACCGTCGCACTGGACGAGGACCGCGGTGCGGCCACCGTCCTCCAACTCGCCCACCACCGTGGCCACGGCCGGGTCTGCGGCGTCCGCGAGGAGACGCGCGGGCGCGCCGACGGCGACCGTACGGCCGTCGACGACGGCGGTGACTCCGACGCCGGGGGCGGAGGTGAAGTCCCGTACGTCCGGGAGGACAAGGCCCCGTTCACGCGCGGCGGTGACGATCGCGCGGGCGAGCGGGTGCTCGCTGGGATGCTCGGCCGCCGCCGCCAGGGTCAGCAGCCCGTCCTCGGTCAGTCCGTTCGGTTCGGTCCCCGCGGTCCCTCCGATCCCCCCGGTTGGTCCGGTCTGCGCGGTCTGTCCGGCCGGTCCGGCGCCGGTCACGGGACGGACGTCGGTGACGCGCGGGGTGCCCTCGGTGAGCGTGCCCGTCTTGTCCAGGGCGACGGCGTCGATCTGGCCGAGCCGTTCCATGACCACGGCGGACTTGACCAGAACACCATGGCGTCCCGCGTTGGCGATGGCGGACAGCAGCGGTGGCATCGTGGCCAGCACCACGGCGCACGGGGACGCCACGATCATGAAGGTCATCGCCCGCAGCAGCGCGTCGGTCAGGCTCGCGCCGAAGGCCAGGGGAACGCCGAAGACCGCGAGGGTGGCGAGGACGATACCGACGGAGTACCGCTGCTCGACCTTCTCGATGAACAGCTGGGTCGGCGCCTTGGTCTCGGAGGCTTCCTCGACCATCGCCACGATTCGGGCGATCACCGAGTCGGACGCGTCGCGCTCGACCTTCACCCGCAGCGAGCCGGTGCCGTTGAGGGTCCCGGCGAACACCTCGTCCCCGGACTCCTTGGGTACGGGCAGGGGTTCACCGGTGATGGTCGCCTGGTCGACCTCGCTTGAGCCGTCCAGTACGCGGCCGTCGGCGCCGACCCGCTCGCCGGGCCGGATCAGGATGGTGTCGCCGACCACGAGGTCCTCGGTGGCGACGGTCTCCTCCCCGCCGTCGTCCAGCAGCCGGGTCGCGGTCGTCGGCGCGAGATCGAGCAGGCCGCGCACGGAGTCCGCGGTACGGGCGGTGGCCAGGGCCTCCAGGGCGCCGGACGTGGCGAAGATGACGATCAGCAGCGCGCCGTCCATCACCTGTCCGATCGAGGCCGCTCCGATCGCCGCGACGATCATCAGCAGATCGACATCGAGCGTCTTCTCCCGCAGGGCCTGGAGCCCCGCCCAGGCGGGCTCCCAGCCCCCGGTCGCATAGGCGAGCGCGTAGAGCGGTCCCCAGGCCCACGCCGGGGCGCCGGTCAGTTGCAGGGGCAGCGCGATCAGGAAGAGGACCAGCGCCGCGGCGGCCCAGCGGGCCTCGGGCAGCGCGAACACGCGCGTGCGGCGCCGGGGAGCGGCGGTCCCTCGCGTGGCTGTCGCCCGGACCGGGCGATCGTTGAGGGTGAAAGACATGTGAGTGGGTTCCTCCACGGCGGACGGCACCGAGCGACCCGTCCACCATACAGGAATGAATGAACACCTCTTCATTTGTTGTGTGGAGGTCGGGACCGTGAAGTCCCGCCCACCGGCGACCGCCGGACCCGGAGAGGAGCTACGAAGGGGCCCGCGCGGCGCGTCTACGCGGCGGGTTCACGCACCGGATCCGACGCCTGGCGCAGTTCGCCCTCCAGCAGCCCCATCGTGAACATGTCGTACCACTGGCCGTCACGCCGGAAGGTCTGACGCAGCCTGCCCTCGTCGACGAAGCCGACCTTCTGGTAGACGCGGTGCGCGGCGTGGTTCTCGGTGACGACGGTCAGCGAGATCTTGTGCAGCCGCATCTTCTCGAAGCCGTAGCGGCAGACCGTCCGCATCGCGTCGGTGGCGTACCCGCGTCCCCAGTACTCCTTCTCGCCGAGGTAGATGTCGAGCTTGGCGCCTCCCGTCTCCGGATCGGTCTCGCGCAGCTGGACCAGGCCGATGAGCTGCTTGTCCGCCAGTGCCTCGATCCCCAGCAGCACTTCGCCGTACGCGTTGCGCGGTCGCTCCTCCAGCCACCTTCTGACCCGTCCGAGCGGCTGGGCGTAGTCGTCGTTCATCCAGCGCATCACCTCGGGATCGTGGTTCCACCGCCACAGTGCGTCGGCGTCCGACGGGTCCATCGCTCGCAGCTTGACGAGGTCTCCGAGCACCATGTCTGCCAGCCCTTCGCGTGTTTCATGATCGGCTTTCGGTGAACCGCCAGTGGTAGCACGGCCGAACCCGGGGCTCAACCTGATAAGCCCCGTGTACGGCGGATCCCACTGGATGCCGACCACGCGTATCCGGACCTATGGCGTACGGACCTATGGCGTACGGACCCATGGTGTACGGACCTACGGTGTACTGACCTACTGCGTACGGATCTCCTGCGTACAGCATTTCACCCCGCCGCCGGCCTTCCGGAATTCCGAGAGATCCACCGGGACCGGACGGTATCCACGGTCCGTCAGCGCCGCGATGAGACTGGTCGCGTCCTGGGCGATGACCACATGGTGTCCGTCCGACAGGGAATTGAGGCCGAAGCACTTGGCGTCCTGCGCCGTCGCGATCAGCGCGTCGGGGAAGAGGGATTTCAGCACGCGCCGACTTCCCGGCGAGAACGCGCCCGGATAGTAGGCGACATTGTCGTCGTCGAGCGCGAACAGCGCCGTATCCAGATGGTAGAAGAGCGGGTCGACCAGGCGCAGGCCGACCGTGGGCACACCGAAGAACTCCTGGGCCTCCTGGTGTGCCTGCGGCAGCGTACGGAAACCCGTCCCGGCGAGGAGCAGCCCTCCCACCGGGGTGAAGTCGCCCTCTCCCTCGCAGATATGGGCAGGCGTGCCCACCTCGAAGCCGGCGCTCTCGAACCACGCCCGGTAATGACCGGATTCCGGCCGCCTCTCCGGTGCGAGAAAATGCGCCCCGAACGCCCTGCCGCCGAGCACCACAGCGGAGTTGGCGGCGAACACCATGTCCGGCAGACCGGCGACGGGCGTCATCATCTCCACGTCATGTCCCAGATCCCGGTATACGGAGACGAGGGTTTCCCATTGCCGTAGAGCCAGCGCGGAATCCACCGGCTCCTGCGACGTCATCCATGGGTTGATGGCATAGCGGACCTCGAAATATTCCGGTGGGCACACCAGATAACGGCGTTTCCGCGCAGCCCGTGGTTCCCTCATGAACGGCCCTTTCCTAGAACCGGGGAGATGAGAACCAGAATAGGGAGACCGGGAACGGGCGAACAAGAGAGGAATGTTGCGCGGGGGTGCAACTCTGTTGCGTGTGACGGCGCGAGAGCGGCTACTCGTTAATCCGTGAGAAGCGTCCCGAGCCCGCCTCGGGGCTGCTCGGCAGCAGATGGGACAGCACCACGAAGCTGTGCGTCTCCTTCACGAACGGTTCCGCGCGGATCCGTTCGAGTACATCCTCGAAGTGCTCGACATCGAGCGCCCTGATATGGAGGATCGCGTCGGCGCGACCGGTCACGGTGACGGCCGACTGGATCTCGGGATGGTTCCGTACGACTTCCGCCAGCCGCTTCGGCGGCGCGGCCCCCTCGCAGAACACCTCCACATACGCCTCGGTGTGCCATCCCAGCGCCGACGGTGTGACCACCGTGGTGAAGCCGGTGATCACCTCGTCCTCCCGCAGCCGGTCCACCCGGCGCTTCACCGCGGGCGCCGACAGCCCGATGGACAGACCGATCTCCTTGAAACTCGCCCTGGCGTCGGCGATCAGCGCGGTGAGGATCTTGCGATCGAGGTCATCCAGGACAGTTCCGTGACGGCGCATCAGGAATCCCCTCCACTCGGGCGCACGCGCTGTCGCGCGGCCGTTGCGAAGATCTTCGTGCATCACTCCGGCCGGCGTCAGCGGGCCCACTTGATGCCGAGTGGGCTCCTTCATGACGTGTGGGCCGATTCGTGCGGCGGACGGCGGCCACCGTTCAGCTCTCTGCCATCGAGCGGACACGGCCGATCAGCACAGTGCAGCGGACACGGACATCCAGTACCTGGAGTGCGCATGAGTACGGCAGACAGCAGTAGGAATCTGGACAGACGGGCGCTGCTTCAGGCCGCGCTGGTCGTACCGGCCGCGGGCGCCGCCGCGACCGCGCTCGACACCGTACCGGCGCGGGCGGCGACGGCGGCGGCAGCCACGGCAGGGGGCGGCGGAGACCGGTTCGACACCGACAGCCCCCGGTTCGCGCTGGCCGTCCTTCCGGACACCCAGTACCTCTTCGACGCCGACAGCTCCGACCCGGCGCCGCTGCGCGAGACCTTCCGGTATCTCGTCTCGGAGCGCGGCGCGTCCAACATCGCCTTTATGACGCACCTCGGTGATGTGACGGAACACGGCACCGGCGACGAGATCGAGCTCGCCGCCGACACCTTCCGTACCCTGCACGGCAAGGTGCCCTACAGCGTCCTGGCGGGCAATCACGACATCAACGGGTCGACGGACGATCAGCGTGGCGACAGCGCGTATCTCAGGGCCTTCGGGCCGAAGCGCTACTCCTCCATGCCGACCTTCGGCGGTGCCTCGCCCGACGGCTACAACAGCTACCACGTGCTGCGCGCGGCGGGCCGCGAGTGGCTGGTCCTGGCGCTGGACTGGCGGGTGTCGGACGGGGGACTGCGCTGGGCGCAGGGCGTGCTCGACGCGCACCCGTCGCTGCCCGCCGTGCTGACCACCCACGATCTCGCGTGGTCGGACGACGACGGCGCGGCCGAGCTCTCGGACAACGGCAAGCGGCTGTGGGACGGCCTCGTCCGCGGCAACGACCAGATCTTCCTGGCCCTGGGCGGTCACTACTGGCCGCCGGGCCGCACCGTACTGACCAACGACGCCGGTCATGACGTACACGTCCAGATCACCAACTACCAGGACCGCTACTACGGCGGCGCCGGGATGATCCGGCTGTACGGTTTCGATCTCGCCCGCGGGGTCATCGACGTCGAGACGTTCTCGCCGTGGTTCCTCGCCCGCGATCCGGCGAAGCGGACGCCCCTGGAGGCCGAGACCATCGAACTGACCGGCCCCGTCGACCGGTTCAGCCTGGAGATCGACTTCACCGAACGGTTCGCGGGCTTCGCCCCGGCCACCCCGCCCGCCCCGCGGCCCGCCTCCGCCGTGATGCCGCGCGGCACCGTCGCGTACTGGCGGTTCGACCCCTCCGGACTGCCGGACGCCGGCCGCGCGGGCGAGCCCGTGACGGACGGCAGGGTCGCCCGTGACCTGACCGGCAACGGCAACGATCTGACGGTGCGCCGGCTCCACACGAGCGGCGCCGACGCGCTGACCTGGTCGGCCGAGCACCACCTCGGCCAGCCGGCCCACGCGAGCCTGCGCTTCGACGGAGGGAAGGCCCCGGACCGCGGCGCGGTCCTCACCACCGCGGCCGGCGCCCCGCTCAACAGCGCCACCTTCACCTCGGGTTACACCATCGAGACGTTCATCAAGCTGCCGGAGCCGTTCTCCGGCGATCACGCCTGGATGGGGATCCTCAGCTGGGAAGGGCGCAACGGCGACGCGGGCAAGACGACCGGCTGGTCGCCCGACGAGCCGACGTGCAGCCTCAATCTCTCCCCGGAGCGATTCCTCCAGTTCGTCGTCTACCCGCAGCGCCAGGACGCCGACCCCACCTCCTGGAGCCATGCCGTCCCGGTGGGCCGCTGGATGCATATCGCCCTCGTCAACGACGGCCGCCGTACGGTGATGTACGTCGACGGCTCGAAGATCGCGCGCAACCCGGCCCAGAAATCGACCGGTATCGCCACGCTGGGCAAGCCCTTCGTCCTGGGTGCCACCCAGTTCGACGAGCGGTTCGGCCAGGGCTTCTACGGCTGGATCGGTGACACCCGCATCGTGAGCCGGGCACTCGCGCCCAAGGACTTCCTGACGCCGTTCGCGTAACGCGGCGGGCCGGGTGGCGGCGGCGGGCTCACGTCCGCCGCCACCCGGCAGTCTTCAGGGCATGTTCGCTCGTCGCGGGGGGATTACCGCCGGCAGTACGGCACCGGCGACTGGTTCTCGACGTAACGGGCCGCGACATAGCCGGGCCGCGCGTCCCCGAGCAGGTACCAGAGGTCGTTGCCGTCCACGTTCTCGCCCCTGACCTTGCAGAAGAGGGGGATGACCGTACCGGGCCGCAGGCCGCCCAGATAGGCGGAACGGGAGGTCGGCTCCTCACGGATGCTCAGGGTGATCCGCGAGACGACCTTGCCCTTGGGCTCTCCCCGGGGCGCCTTCGCGGACCGCGAGGCCGGGGGACCGCCCGCCATGGGTGAGGCGGCGGGGGCCCCGGCGGCCTGGGCGGCGCCGGCGGGTGCGGCGGTCAGCGCGGCGGAGCAGGCGATCACGAGTACGGCGAGAGCCGAGGCGACGCGGCGCCCGGTGCGCGATGTGTACACGGTGTTCCCTTTCCCTTATGGGACGTTGCCCCCTTCTTATGGCATGTGGGACGGGAGGATCGCCAGACCGGTGGGGAATCCTCACCCGAACGGGTCGGCCCGCTCGCTGTGTTCGGTGGCGCGGTCGGCAACGGCCCCCGACCGCGCCCGTGATGGAACGCCGGACCGGTCAGCCGTTGACCAGCGCGATGTACCGGTCCCAGTCCCAGAGCCGGCCCGGGTCGGTGTGCGTGGCGCCGGGAACCTCGCTGTGGGCGATGATGTGTTCGCGTGTCCTGGGGATGCCGTACCTGGCGCAGACGGCGGCGGTCAGCGCGGCGGACGACGCGTACATCGCGTCCGTGAAGTACTCCGGCCTGTCCACCCACCCCTCGTGCTCGATGCCGATGCTGCGGGTGTTGTAGTCCCAGTTGCCCGCGTGCCAGGCGACATCCTTCTCCCGTACGAACTGCCCGATATAGCCGTCGGCCGAGGCGATCATGTAGTGCGCGGAGACCTTCTTGGCCGGGTCCTGGAAGATCTTCCGCGCGTCGGGGAAGGTCTCCTGCGTCACATGGATGACGACGAAGCCGACCTGATAGGTCGTCGGACGGCTGGACACCGTGTAGTTGGAGGTGCTGGCCGGGATCCAGTGGGTGGGCGGATACGCGGCGGAGGCGCGTGGTCCGGCGCCGGGGGCGCCGCGTTCCTCGGGGGCGCGCCGGGCGCCGGCGGCCTGGGCGGTGGAGGCGGAGATCGTGGCGAGTCCCAGCGCGGCGGCGCCGAGGCCGGCACCGGAGCGGAGTAAGGCGCGGCGGGACGGTGTGGGGGTGTGGGCTTCCATGGGGTCTCCCGTAATCCATTGCCTGGAAGGGGTGACGCGCGTAGTGCGCTTCCATGCTGGACCGTCGGCATGACCATGCCAATCACTGTCGGGCAAAGAAAGAAAACGGCTCTCGGTCTGGACCTCTGGCGTTTCTCATCCTGTCGGCCGCCCGGATCCATGGAAAGGTTGCCGCGCGTCCGGTGTGACGCGGGTGTAATACTCCCTCCATGGTGTCGCGAGTTACGCGTGTGGGTGAAGGGTCACGGGCACGGGTGGACGAAGGCCCGGCCGGTACGACGGTCTCGATCAGGCGGGCGACCGCGCGGGACTCCCGGCGGCTCACCCGGCTCGTCCGGGTCTCCCGCGCCTACGAGGGCCCGTACGCGCCGATGATCGCGGGGTACCGGGTCGGCCCCGACTACATCGAGACTCACCGGGTCTTCCTGGCCGTGGCGACCGGAGAGGCGGGGGGCGCCGCCGACGCCGTACGCGGCGACGAGCGGCTGCTCGGCTTCTACGCGCTCGTCCTCGAACCACCCGAGCTCGATCTGATGTTCGTCGCGAACGCCGCCCAGGGGCTCGGTATCGGCCGCCGGCTCGTCGAACACATGACGGACGAGGCGCGCGGCGCCGGACTCGACGCCGTCCGTGTCGTCTCCCATCCGCCCGCCGAGGGTTTCTACCGCAGCGTGGGCGCGCGTCGTACGGGCACGGTGGCCGCGAACCCGCCGGCTGTGATGTGGGACCGGCCCGAACTGGTCATCCCCGTACCGGCCGCCGCCGTGCGTACGAGGGGAAGCGGAGCACCGCTCTCGTAGAGGTGCGGTGCTCCGCCCCGGGCCCGGGGGTCCTCGGTACTACTTGTTGAGCAGGGCGTTCATCCGGGTGATCTCGGCGCTCTGGGACGTGATGATGGCGTCGGCCATGTCCTTGGCGCTCTGGTCGGCGCCGGCCGACTTCTGCGTCCTGGCCATCTCGACCGCGCCTTCGTGGTGCTTGATCATCAGCTTCAGGAAGGCGGTGTCGAACGCCGGGCCCGACGCCTTCTCCAGCGTGGACATGTCGTCGTCAGCCATCATCCCGGGCATCGAGTGCCCCGAGTGATCCATGCTGCCCTGCGTCGGCACCTGCGCGTCCCAGGAGGTGAGCCAGCCGGACAGGGTCTTGATCTCCGGGTCCTGGGCCTTCTTGATCTCGGCGGCGAGCTTCTTCACCTCCGGTGAGGAGGCCCGGGTGGCGGCGAGATCGGCCATCTCCACCGCCTGCCGGTGATGCGGGATCATGCCCTGCGCGAAGGACACGTCCGCGGCGTTGTGCGCCGATCCCGCCGCCGGCGCCGGGGCGGACGCGGATGCCGAAGCGGTGGAGGACGGGTTTCCGCCGGCCCCGCCGCAGGCGGCGAGGGTGAGCGCGGCGGTGGTCACGGCCGCGGCGATGGCGGCCCTGCGGGCCGTGTGACGGTACGAGGTCATGGTGGAACGACTCCTGTGCGTGGTGGGGGAGAGAAGGGCATGCCGATCGCGGCCACCGGCGCGGCGAACCGATCGATGTGACCGATGTGATCGTCTCGATCGGCTCGGCAGCGGGGACGGCCGCGGGAGCGGCGCCTATATACGCAGGAGTTGGAGTTCGCTCAATGAGGGGGGAGCCCGGTCACCCGCCGTTGTCCCGGGGGCCTGGCGTAGCGCGGCGGGTACGTCGAGCGTGCCGGCGGGCAGTGCGGAGGCGAGGGAGGTCGGCAGCGCGGGACCGGCGCTGACACCGGCGGCGGCGCAGGTGGCATCCGCGTGGTCCAGATGCCCGCCGCCGCCATCACCCTGATGTACGCAGTCCCCGTTCACCGCGCCGGCGGCCATGACATGACCGGAGGGCGGGGGTACGGGGGACGACCCCGGTCCCATGGCGGCCGTCGAAGCCGCCGGGGCCGGGGACGAGGCGGTGTGGGCTGCCATCGAGGGAGCGGGCGACAGCCCGTGCATCGCCAGCAGTCCGGTCATCACCGAAGCCACGAGCAACAGAAGAAGAACCCGCGGCCCCGCGGGCCGGGTCCTGCTGCGTGATGACCGTCGCCTCATCTGATCATCGTAAACAACGTAGGGCGTTCGAGATGACGCGGCCCGGCCGTCCGGGAGCGACCTCTTCTCCCGGACCGTTCGCCAGGGCCTGTCTTCAGAGTGCCGCCTGCCCGGCGACGTCGCTCACCGGGGCCGGGCACTCCTCTTCTCCCTGGACAGCAGCCACAGCAGATAGAGACCGCCGAGCGCCCCGGTAACCAGCCCCACCGGGATCTGGAAGGGGGACAGGACACGCTGGGCCAGCAGATCCGCGGCGGCGAGGATCAGCGCGCCCGTGAGCATGGCCGAACCGATCGGGGCGCCCGGGGCCCGGGTGATTCTCCGGGCCAGTTGCGGCGCCGCCAGCGCGAGGAAGCCGATCGGACCCGCGACGGCGATGGCCGCGCCCGCCAGCGCGACACCCAGCAGCAGACCGAGTGCCCGGACCCGCGCGATGTTCACCCCGAGGGCGCCGGCCGCGTCGTCCCCCATCTCCATGAGCCGCAGCGGCCGGCCCACGGCCAGCGTCGCCACGGCGAGTACGGGCAGCGCGAGCGCCAGCGGGGTGACCTGCGGCCAGGAGACGGCGTTGAGGCTGCCGAACGTCCACGCCTTGGCGCTTTCCGCGGACTCCAGATCCGCGCGGGTGATGAGGAAGTCGTTGACCGACGCGAGCATCGCACCGACGGCGATACCGGCGAGCACCAGCCGGTTGCCCGAGACACCGCGCGACGCGGTGAACGCGTACACGGCCACCGCGGTCACCAGCCCGCCGAGCACCGAGCCCGCGCCGACGCCGAGTCCGGCCGTACCGCCGCCGGCCAGGATCACCACGAGCGCGCCGCTGGTGGAGCCGGTGGTGAACCCGATGACGTCCGGACTGCCGAGTGGATTGCGCGACAGGCTCTGGAAGAGCGCCCCGGACAGCCCGAGGGCCGCGCCGACGAGCAGCGCGGCACAGACGCGCGGCAGCCGCTGGCCGACGATGATGAACCGGTCCGTCCCCGATCCGCCGCCGGCGAGCACGTCGAGGATCCGGCCCGTGTCGATCCGGTACGTACCGGTGAACACGCTCAGCGTCCACACAGCGGCGCATCCCAGCAGCAGAACGGCCGCCACGGCGGCGGCCCGGCCCGAGTAGCGCAGGGTGAGTTCTCCGGGAAGCCGCAGTACGCGGGTCGGGGCGGCGGTCCGGTGCGGGGTCTTCACGCCGCGGTCTCCTTGCGCCTGACGACGAGCCAGAGCAGCGCGGGGGCCCCGATGAACGCCGTGACGATACCGGCCTCGATCTCGCCCGGCGGGGCGAGCACCCGTCCGGCGATATCACTGACGAGCAGCAGGACGGCGCCGCCGGGCAGCGCGAAGGCCAGCAGCGGGCGCAGGTCGGGGCCGAGGACCAGCCGCAGCACGTGCGGAACGACCAGCCCGACAAAGGCGATCGGCCCCGCGGCGGCGGTCGACGCGCCGCAGAGCAGCATGATCGAGAGGAAGCCGGCCGCGCGCACCCAGGGGACCCTGAGCCCGAGCGCCGCCCCGGTCTCGTCACCCAGCGCGAGCGCGTTCAGGGACGGGCCGAGCGCCAGCGCGACCAGCGTGCCGACCAGGATGAAGGGGACCGCGGCGGTGAGCGCTTCCGTACCCCGGTTCTCCAGCGCCCCCACCACCCAGAAGCGGTAGGAGTCGAAGGCCGTGGTGTTGAACATGGTGATGATGCCCGTACAGGCCCCGAGACTCGCCGACAGCGCCGCCCCCGCCAGGACGAGCCGGGTGTGGTGGTGACCCCGGGCGGCGCCCGAAGTGAGCGTGTGGACGACCAGCGCGGCCAGGACCGCCCCGGCGAAGGCGAACCAGATGTAGCCGGAGACGCCGGTGACATGGAACGCGGCGATCGCGACCACGACCGCGAAGGAGGCGCCCGCGTTGACACCGACGATGCCCGGCTCGGCGAGCGGATTACGGGTGATGGCCTGCATGACGACCCCGGCCAGGGCCAGCGCGGCACCGACGACGACCGCGAGGACGGTACGGGGCATCCTCAACTGCCGGACGATGATGGCCTCCGGGCTTCCGTCGTCCTGCAGCAGCACTCGCGCCACGGTCCCCAGGGGGATGCCCCGCGCGCCGACGCCCAGGCTGGTCAGTACGAGCAGGACGACGAGGGCGAGACAGACGACCAGCGCGGCGAGGTGTTGTCCACGCCGGAGCCCGCCGCTCCGTGGCCGGGCGCCCGGCGGACCGTCGGTTCGCCGCCCGTCGCCGACCGCGCCCGGTGGCTCCGCTGCTACGGGAACCGCCTCCGCTGCTGCGGGAACCGCCTCCACGAACCCCGCCTTCCCGGAACCCGCACCTCCGGATATGTGATCCATCGCATGACTGTCATCCCTACTCATCCGCACTTAGGGAAGCCTAAGCTAACGCCTCGTGTACCGCTTCCGTGATCTCCCTCTCACCCGTCTCGTCAGCGGCGTCGCCATCGCCGGCGCCCTGCTGCTCAGCGGCTGTTCCACCGACTCGACCGACTCGACCGGCTCGTCGGGCGACGGCGGAACGTCCGCACCGTCGGCCACCTCGGCCGCGTCGGCCCACACGGCGCCCCGCTCCGTGCCCAAGGGCATGGGAAGCGGCAAACCGGACGGCCAATTCCCGCGTACCGTCGGCCACTTCGAAGGCCGGACGACTCTCGACGCCGCACCGAAGAAGGTCGTGGTCATCTCCACCGGTCAGGCCGACGCGCTGCTCACGCTCGGTACGGTGCCGGCGGGCTCGACCCGGGGGGACGGGGCGGATCTCGTCCCCCAGTATCTGAAGGACGACTTCCCGAAGGACGCCGCCCAGCTGGCGAAGGTCGTGGATGTGGGCTCGCGGGTCGACCCGAATCTGGAGACCATCGCCAACATCAAGCCCGATCTGATCCTGATGAACATCGCGGGCAAGAACGCCAAGACCCTCTACACCGCGCTGACCGAGCTGGCGCCCACCATCGCCACCCAGGGCACGGGGCTGTACTGGAAGCAGGACTTCCTGCTCGTCGCCGACGGACTCGGCAAGACCGAACAGGCGCGGACGTACCTCGACACCTTCCACGCCGACGCCGAAAAGCTCGGCAAGCGTCTCGACAAGCCGGTGACCGTGTCCTTCCTGCGGCTGAACGGCGACCGGCTGCGGGTCTTCGGCGTGCCCTCGTTCACCGGGAGCATCGCCGAGGACGCCGGGCTCGGCCGTCCCGAGAGCCAGCGGTTCGACAAGACCTCACAGAACATCAGCAACGAGCAGCTGGACCGCGCCGACGCCGACTGGCTGTTCTACGGGGTCCAGGGCGCCGAGTCCAAGGCGTCGGAGCTGACGAAGGCGCCGCTCTGGCCGACGCTGTCCGCCGTCGCGGGCAGGACGGCGATCCCCGTCGATGACGATGTCTTCTATCTCAACACCGGGCCCGCGGCGGCCCGCGATGTCCTCGCGGTGCTCGACAAGCACCTGGCCCCGGCCGCCTGAGAGCCGCTGTCCCGTCCGAATCCCGTCCGAACCCTGCCCGAATCCTGTCCGAAGCCTGTCCGAAGCCCTGCCCACCGGCCTTCACCGGTGGGCAGGGCTATCCGTATTCGCCGGCCCCGCGCGTGGCGGGCCGTCAGCCCACGAAGATCTCGGTCACGGACCAGATCGCGAGCCCCAGCATGCACAGACCGCCGATGCGCTGGACGGTCTTGAGGGGGACGCGGGTGGCGATGAACCGGCCGGCGAGCAGGGCCAGCGCGGATACGGACATGAGCGCCGCGGCCGAACCGATGGCGGTGGACCATGTGCCGTTGCTGGCCGCGAGGTTGGCGGTGGTGATCTGGGTGAGATCGCCCCACTCGCTGATGAAGACGGCCATGAAGGCGGTGGAGTAGACGGGCCAGAAACCGGTGACCGTCTTCGTCTCGGTCTCCTCGTCCCCGTCGCCGCCTCCGCCGCGCAGCAGCATGAACGCGCCGAACGCGAAGAGCAGAGCGGAGATGAGCTTGACGATCCAGCCGGGCAGGAGCCCGATCAGACCGCCCGCGCTGACAGCGATGGCGACATGCACGAGGAACGCCGTCGACGTGCCGAACCATACGTAGAGCGGGCGCATGCGCGTACCCATGGCCAGCGAGGCGAACATGGTCTTGTCGGGTAGCTCCGCAAGGAAGATCAGCCCGAAGGCGGTGACGATCGCCAGGGGGTCGAGATGCATTCCGGGTGGCTTTCTCTGAGGGCCGGGCCCGGATCTTCGCGAAGCCCCGTACGGAGCCAGGAGGACACTCGGCCCGGCACGACGGTGGTGCCCGCGAGGCGCGGACACCGTCAATGCCTGACCGAAGGTCTCGCCCGCCCACTGATCCGTGGGCCCGGCCACCGGGAACCCGGGGGTTCCAGTGTGTCGACGACCGGTTCGCGGGGCTACTCCCCTTCGCAGCGGCCAACAGTACCTCACTCGTACGGAAGAGCCCAGGCCGGTCCATGCCAGGCCCGCGGGCGGCGACCGGTGCCGACCGTAGGTGTGCCACCTCCGGGGCCGTGTACTCCGAACGGCCCTGTCCGGTGGCCCGCTTTCGGACCCTGTCGTGTAGTGGGTGCTGTGCCTGCGATCGGGCGGGCGCTGTGCTGCCCCCAGGGCGGCCCTGAGCTTGAGGAGACGTGCATGAGGATCAACACCAGGACGGCCGCCGCGCTAGCCGCGGCGGCACTCTGCGCCGGGGTGCTGGCCGGATGCTCCGACAGCGGGAGCGGATCGGCGTCCAAGGAGGAGCCCGCGGACTTCGTGGCGGCCTCACCCACCACCTCTCCGACCTCGTCCCCGACGACCTCCCCGTCGGTGAACCCGTCCGAGGAAGTCGGCAAGGTATCCGTCAAGACCGGGCCCTTCGGAAAGATCCTGGTCAACGGCAAGGGCCATACGCTCTACCTCTTCGAGGCGGACAAGGCGAAGAAGTCCACGTGCACCGGGGACTGCATCGTCGACTGGCCTCCCGCGCTCGTCAAGGGCACGCCGCAGGCGGGCACCGGTGTCAAGGCGGACCTGCTGACCACCACCACCCGCAGTGACGGGACCAAGCAGGCCATGTACAACGGCCACCCGCTGTACACGTTCAGGGAAGACACCAAGCCCGGCGAGACCAAGGGCCAGGACCTGACGCAGTTCGGCGCCAAGTGGTTCGTCGTCAGCCCCGAGGGCAAGGCCATCACCACCCCGCCGCAGAGCGCGAGCCCGACGTCGACCACCAGCCCGAGCGCGAGCGCCAGCCCGAGCGCGAGCTGACGCTCCGATCACCGGCTCCGTTCAGCGATCCGGTCCACCGGTCCGAACGCTCCCGAACGCTCGGAGAGGCCATGCCACTCACGCACGCTACGCGCCGGGCAGACCGTGCCACCGGGCACCCTCGGCCCCGGAAGGCCGGACACCCTCACCGGCACGACGGCGTGAGTGCGTATGGCCTGCCCCCGCCGGCCACGCGGACGTGGTGGGCGGGGGCGTGTGGATGCGGCCGGTCGGCGGGGTCAGCGGCCGGAGCCGCGCCTGCCGCCCATGCCCGTGCCGGACTGATCGGTGTCGTACTCGATCTGCTCCTTGCGGACCTCGGCCGAGACCTCCTTCTGCTCGGTCACCTTCTCCGTCTCCATGCGCACGCGCTCGACCGGGACGGACTCCTTGCGGATGATCGGCTCTTCGGCGTGCAGGGTCACTTCGGTCTGGGCCTCCCCGATGACGGAGCCACGGATTCCGGTCCGCTCCTCGGGCGCGATCGCCTCATGGATGACCCGCACCTCCTCATGGCTGAGCGGTACGGAGGTGGTCACGTTCTCGGTCACCACGACCTTGCGCAGCCGGGCGTGGCCCACTTCGTGTTCCTCGGTGCTGACGTACAGCTGCTCCTCGGAGCGGATCAGCTCCTCGCCGTGCCGTTCCTTGCCCTCTTCGGGCATCGAGCCGCGCACCCCGGCCATGGGCCGCCCCGCGCCCGCGGTGGAGGCCGCGCCGGCCCGCCCGCCGGTGGCTGTCCCGGCTCCCGTACGTCCCGTGCCGGAGGCCGCGCCCGTGGCCGTGCCGGAGGTCGTGCCCGTACCCGCGGCGGTGCCCGAGGCCATGCCCAGACCCGCGCCCGTGGCGGTCAGACCGTAGTGCTTGTAGAGCTGCTTCTCCTGACTGGGGTCCAGATGCTCGTCCGCGTCCAGCCGCGGAGCCTCTTTGACGGTCTCCTTCGCGTACGGGACGTGGATGTCCTCACCCGCACGGCGGGCGCCGGACAGCGGGACGAGGCTTTCCTTCATGCCGAACAGACCGGTCTTCACGGTGACCCACTCCGGGCGGCCCGAGCGGTCGCCCACATAGACCTGGCCGACGTTGCCGATCTTGTCGCCGTCCTTGTCGTATATGGCCAAACCGTTGAGCCTGCTGGGGCTGTCGAACACGCCATCGGCTGACATCAGCGATCACTCCTCGCGTGGGGGAAGCGCGTCTGCGGGATCAGGCCCCTCACGGTCAGGCGCGCACGACTCCATCGCGCATCTGTCCGGGACCCGGGGCAACCGGGGCAGCGTGCCGGCACCGCCGCGACCTGGCCCCGGGTGCCTCCCGGGCCAGCGCTCACGGTGGTCGTCGCCATGACGGGGTCATCCGAAGCTGTCCGCCATTCGGGTGAATCCAATCGGGGGCCGACCGGCCCCGGACGTGCCGCCGGATGATCGGTGATCCTGGAAAGTGCGCGGCGGATCCCGACCGCGGGAGCGGACGGATTCCGAGGGACCGGACGTACGGAGAGCGCGAGCATGACTGTCGAACGCATCGGCCTCGTGGTTCACCGGGGCCGCCACGAGGCTGTCGAGGCGGCGACCGCCGTCCACGCCTGGTGCCGCGCGCAGGGGATCCCCTGCACGGAAATCGATGTGTGGAAGGGCCACGAACCACGCCACGGAGGTCAGGAGGAGGCCTCCGCGGCGGGCCATCCCGACCTCGTTCTGACCCTCGGCGGCGACGGCACCTTCCTGCGCGGAGCCCGGATCGCCGCCAAGAGCGACGCCGCGGTGCTCGGGGTCGATCTCGGCCGGGTCGGCTTCCTGACCGAGGTCCCGGCGGAGAAGGTCACCAAGGCGCTGGACACGGTGCACGAGGGGCGCGCCGAGATCGAGGAGCGGATGACGCTCACCATGCGGGCGTCCCGCGTTCCGCAGATGCCGTCCGTCATGGAGGCGCTGCTGCGCTCCGGCCGCGTACCGACGCTGCCACCGCCCCATGTACGGCCGGACACCGAGGCGGGCGACGGCTGGGGGGTGGCGCTGGACATCGTCGCGGTCAACGATGTCGTCCTGGAGAAGCTCGTCCGGGACCGGCAGGTCGCCCTGGGGGTCTATATCGCCGGCCGCCTTCTCGCCGCGTACTCCGCGGACGCGGTCATCGTCGCCTCCCCGACGGGCTCGACCGCGTACAGCTTCGCGGCCGGGGGACCGGTGCTCTCCCCGCACATGGACGCGGTGGTCTTCACGCCCGTGGCCGCGCACATGACCTTCGACCGCACGGTCGTGGCGGCGCCCGACGAACCGGTGGCCCTGCGCGTACTGCCCCACTCCGGCGAGGTGGCGCTCAGCATCGACGGGCAGATGCGCGGGGTGCTCGGGCCCGGCGACTGGGTCGGGGTGTACGGCGCCAAGTACCGGCTGCGGCTGGTGCGGATGGGGCCCACCGACTTCTACACCCGGCTGCGCTCCCGCTTCCGGCTCACCGACGCACCCGCGACGGCCGCCGACGGCGAGTCGGCCCCGCTGTTCCGCCCCAACACCCCGGTCCCGGACGACCTGGCCCATCTGCGCCTGCCACCGCCGCCGCGGACCGACATCGACGGTGAGCGCTGAGTGGCGAGCGTCGAGGGGCGAGCGGAAGGAAGCCGGGTGACGACGGCGTGACGGGACAGGACACGGACGGCCACGGCCGGCACGAGACCGTGGAGGAGCGGGCGGACCGCCTGTGGGGCGAGCTGCTCCAGGAACTGCGGGTGGCGCAGACCGGCGTGCAGATCCTGTTCGGATTCCTGCTCACGGTCGTCTTCCAGGCGCGGTTCACCGAACTGTCGGACGCCGACAGGGTCATCTACACCGTCACGGTCATGCTCGGCGCGGGGGCGGTCGGCGCGCTGATCGGGCCGGTGTCGTTCCACCGTCTGCTGACGGGGCTGCGGTTGAAGCCGCGTCTGGTCGTCTGGGCCTCCCGGCTGACCGTCGTGGGGCTGGTGCTGCTCTTCTGCACGATGGCCTCGGCCCTGCTGCTCATCCTGCGGCTGGCGGTGGGCCACACTCTCGCGTTGTGGCTGGTCGGCGTCATGGTGGCGTGGTTCGTCCTGTGCTGGGGCGTGTTCCCCGAGCTCGCCCGGCACGCGGTGCGCGCGAAGAGCGGAGCGGACGGGCCGGGCGGGCCGGACGACGGGCGGGGCGGCGGTCGTACGGACGCGTGACCGCCACCGGCGGTGCTTTTGCCGACAAGCAACGGGTTCTGGACAAAAAAAGTTGTCGGTGAGAGGGTGGAGCCATGTTGGACGTGACCGTGATCGAGAACCCGGCGGCGGCGGCCGTCTCGCTGGACCCCATGAGAGCCCGGCTGCTCGCCGAGCTGGCGGTCGGGCCCGCGTCGGCGACGATGCTCGCCGGACGGGTCGGGCTGCCCCGCCAGAAGGTGAACTACCACCTCAAGGCCCTGGAGCGGCACGGCCTGGTGGAGCTGGCGGGCGAGCGCAGAAAGGGCAATGTCACCGAACGGCTGATGCGGGCCACCGCCGCTTCGTATGTCATCTCGCCGCTCGCGCTGGCCGCCGTACAGCCCGACCCGGCCCGCTTCCGTGACCAGCTCTCCGCGCGTTGGCTGCTCGCGGTGGCCGCGCGGCTCGTACGCGACGTGGGCGCGCTGATCACCGGCGCGACGAAGGCCCGCAAGCGGCTCGCCACCTACGCGCTCGACGGGGAGGTGCGGTTCGCCTCCGCGGCGGACCGGGCCGCCTTCGTCGAGGAACTGACCCGCGGCGTCAGCGCCTTGATCGCGAAATACCACGACGAACACGCCGACAACGGCCGCGATCACCGGATCGTCGTGGCGCTCCATCCCACTGTCAAGCCCGAGACGGTCAAGCCCGATGACACCGACGCGCGGCTGCCCGAGCCGGCGTCCCCCACCCCATCACCCTCACACGCACAGGAATAGGTCGTCATGTCCAAGGAATTCGAGTTCGAGATCGTCCGCGAGTTCGAGGTGGACGCGAGTCCCGAGCAGGTCTGGGACGCGATCACCACCGGTACGGCGGGCTGGCTGTGGCCCATGGAGTACGAGCCCCGCGAGGGCGGCGCGGCGCCGTTCGGCGGCACCGTCACGGCCTGGGACCCGCCGAAGCGGCTGACCGGCCGGGTCGAGAACGTCGAAGGGATGTCGCAGCAGACCCTGAACCAGCTCGACCATGTCATCGAGCCGCGCGAGGGCGGCGGTTCGTGGGTGCGGTACGTCCACAGCGGCATCCTCGTCGAGGACTGGGAGAACCAGTACGACGGTGCCTCCAAGCACACCGACTTCTATCTGCACACACTGCGCCAGTACCTGCTGCACTTCACCGGACGCACGGCCGTGTTCGCCACCGTGGACGGCCCCGCCGCCTCGCAGGCCGCGGGCGCGCTCGACGTCGCGAGCCGCGGGCTCGGGCTGCCGGACGAGGTGGCGGAGGGCGCGACCGTACGGATCGAGGCGCCCGGCGCCGGGCCCGTCGAGGCCGTTGTCGACTACCGCAATCCGTACTTCGTCGGGCTGCGCACCGACACCGCGATGTACCGGCTGTTCGGCAGGAACCACTTCGGCGCGCCGGTGGGGATCAGCGTGCACGACTTCGCGCCCGGCGCCGACTCCAGGGCGATCGAGGGCGCGTGGCGCACCTGGCTCGACGGGCTGTACGCGTAGGCCCGGTCCCGGCTCACCCGTACGGCCCCGCTCAACCCGTTCCGGGCCGGGAGAAGACGGCATGATCAAGACGTTGCTCCAGGCATCCGGGGCGCCGGGGCGTGTCCCCGGGGCCCGGCCCGAACGGGAACGGGACACACATGGCGACGCGCGCGGCACTGTTCGACATCGACGGAACGCTCGTCGACACCAATCACCTCCATGTGACCGCCTGGTGGGAGGCGTTCCGCCAGGCCGGGCACACGGTCCCGATGTCGGCGATCCACCGGGCGATCGGCCTCGGATCCGGCGAGCTGATCGCGCATCTGCTCGGCGACGAGCGCGACCGCGGCCAGGACGCGCGGATCAGCGCCGCGCACACCTCGCTCTACGGGCCCTGGCTGGACCGGCTGCCCGCCTTCGAGGGGGCGGCCGATCTTCTGCGGGCGCTGGCCGACCGCGGCTGGCGGATCGTGCTCGCCACCTCGGCGGGCGAGGCCGAGAGCAGCGCGCTGCGCGCGGCGATCGACGCCGACGATGTCATCCTGGCGACGGCGGTCGCGGACGGCGTACCGGCGGGCGGGCCGGCCCCCGACCCGGTCGGCCGGGCCCTGGAACTGGCGGGGGTGCCCGCGGAGCTGGCGGTGTTCGTCGGCGACTCGGTGTGGGACATGGAGGCGGCGACACGTGCGGGTGTCCGCCCCGTCGCCCTGCTGTCGGGCGGCATTCCGCGCGCCGCCCTGGAGTCCACCGGAGCGGTGGAGGTGTACGAGGATCCGACCGATCTGCTGGCTCGCCTTGACACCAGTCTGTTCGCCGAGATGGACGGCCGCTGAACCGGGCGGGCCCGAACTGGACGGCCGCCGTGCTGGACGGCCGCTGAACTGGACGGGCGCGAACTGGACGGCCGCTGTGCTGGACGGCCGCTGAACCTCGCTCGGCCGCGGGCCCCGTACACCCCGTACGGGCCGGGCTCGCAGGTCAGTCCGACGCCGGTGCCCGCCGGGTCCGCGTCCACTCCCGCAGCCCCTCGGCCGGCCAGGTGTTGATGACCCGGCCGGCGGGCACGTCACACTCCTCCGCCCGCGCGCAGCCCAGGATTTGCCAGTCGAGCTGCCCCGGCGCGTGCGCGTCCGTGTCGATGGCGAAGAAGACCCCGGCGGCCACCGCCCGGCGCAGCAGCCGGTGGGGCGGGTCGAGCCGCTCGGGCCTGCTGTTGATCTCCACCGCGGTGCCCGACGCGGCGCACGCCTCGAACACCGCGTCCGCGTCGAACACCGACTCCGGCCGGCTGCCGCCCGACCCGCCGCGGTCCCGCCGGCTCCGTCCGATGACCAGCCGTCCCGTGCAGTGACCCAGCACATCGGTGAGCGGATTGCGTACGGCGGCGATCATGCGCCGTGTCATCGGGGCGGCGTCCATGCGCAGCTTCGAGTGGACGGACGCCACCACCAGGTCGAGCCGGTCGAGCAGTTCCGGCTCCTGGTCGAGCGAGCCGTCCGGCAGGATGTCGCACTCGATCCCGGTCAGCAGCCGGAACGGCGCCCACCGCTCGTTGAGTTCGGCGATCACATCGAGCTGCTCGCGCAGCCGCCCTGCCGTCAGGCCCCGGGCCACGGTCAGGGTGGGGGAGTGGTCCGTGAGCACGGCCCATTCATGGCCGAGCGCGGCGGCCGTCCGTCCCATCTCCTCGATGGGGCTGCCGCCGTCCGACCAGTCCGAGTGCAGATGGCAGTCGCCGCGCAGCGCCGCGCGCAGTGTGTGTCCACCCTCCGCGAGCGGGCCTGCGGCCTCCCGCTCCAGCCGCGCCAGATACTCCGGAACGGAGCCCTTCACCACGGCTTCGACGACCTGCGACGTCTTGGGACCGATGCCGCGCACCCGGCCGAGGGTGCCCGCCTCGGCGCGCCGCGCCACCTCGTCGGCGGGCATGTCCGCCACCACGGCGGCGGCGGTACGGAACGCCCGTACCCGGTACGTCTCGGCCCGCGAGCGCTCCAGCAGAAAGGCGATCCTGTCGAGAGCCTCCACCGGATCCATGGCGCCCCCAGTGTGTCGGTGGCCTGTCGGCGGGCGTGCGGTCGGACAGGGCCCAGGTCCCTGTCCGCGGCCGGGGTTTCGCTCCGCCGACGGGTGGTCCGGTTCATTGTCCGCGCCGGGGTCACACCGCGCATGGCGAGGCCCCGCGAACGGGGGATGCCGCGGGGCCTCACACGGTGCGAGGAGTACGTCGGGATGGCGCCCCACCGGGGCCGCCCGCCCGTTCCGTACCTCCTCGGCTTTTTCACACCACCTCTGCCGCGGGGAGTCCGGCCGACGCGCCCCTGGGGGGCGAGCAGTCGTCCGGTCCATGCCTCATGGCCGGGTCACCACTGTCCGGGCCGCCGAGTGTTGGCGGTGGAAGTCCGGACGGCGTCCGACGTGGCGGCGGGGCGGTGTGGGGAGCGGTCGGTCAGTTCGCGGTACGACGCTTGCGCGCGGCCCACATGATGCCCGCACCGGCGACCAGTACGACGGCGGCCGCACCGGCGATCAGCGGGGTGGCGCTGGAGGAACCCGTCTCGGCGAGGTTGTCCCCGGCCGGGCTCGGCTGCGACGAGGGAACCGCGGGCGCCGCGCTGCTGGCCTCGTCCGACGGCGTGACCGTCGCCGAAGGCGTCGGCTTGGGCGCCTCGGTGCTCGGCGTCTCCTCCGAAGGCGTCGGAGTCGGCGTCGGGGCCTCCGAGGACGGCGGCGGGGTGGACTCCTCGCAGACCGGAGCGGTCTTCGTCTCGTCCCTGGAGAACTGGTCGCCGTCGGCGGCCACCACGATGAGACGAACGCTCAGCTCGCTCTTGTGCTCGGGAAGATCGAGCTTCTTGTGGAATTCGTTCTTGAAATTCTGAGTGGGCAGCAGGTCCTTGCCGTCCACGGTGACCGTCACCGTGTTCTTGTCGCTGTTGCCGTAGGCGGTCAGGTCGAGGCTGACCTCGGAGCAGGTCACCGACCACGTCGGCGTGTGCGCGACGGCGGGAACGGCCGACAGGCCCACCCCGAGCGCACTTGCCGTAGCGACGGTTATGAGGGCGCTTCTGCGCCGCCATGATCCGCTGAATAGAGTCACGAAATCCTCCGCGTTAACCGCGCCGCCCACGATGACGGCGCGCGCGCACAGTACCGCCATTCGCACCGGCCCCATCAACCGCCCCGCCCAACTCAGCCTCTCCGCACACCCCGTGGACCTGCTGAGACGCCGGAAAACGGTCCGCGCGGCGCGCGCGGGCGGCGGGAGCGAAGTCCCCGATCACATCCGGCCGCGCGTCCGGTTCCCGTCGTCCTCGCTGATGACGCCCATGATTGCGGGATCCGCAGGGGGCGGCCGACGGCTTCCCCGCCCGAATACACCTCGCCTCCCTGTGTTCTGGGCAAAAACTCCGTCAATAATTCGGCGGGAGTTTCCCGTTGCTCCGCGAACGAGCGATTCACGCCACGGCGATGGCCGGGAGAAGCGGTGTATCGGCCGGCCTTTATCCGCGCAGCCGCGACAGCGCTTCCCGTACCCATTGCCACACGGCGGCCAGCCGCGGGTATCGCTCACGCGTTTCGCGAGAAGCGCGGTCCAGCTCCTCCATCAGCCGCTTGGAGCGGTTCTCCATGTCCAGCTCGTCCAGGATCCGGTCGATCTCCGCGAGCAGCGCGCCATGGAGCTGCCACTGACGCGGGTGCCGCTGGACGCCCTCCAACAACAGCCCCGCCAGCCGCTCCCGGCTCACGTGCGCCGCCTCCAGATCCTCGGCGAGCCGTGCCTCCGCGGTCTCGGCGCTCTGGCTGGCCTCCGTGGTGACCAGTACGGCGAAGCTCACGACGGCGTCGGCGACACGGGCCAGCAGCTCCTTCAGCGCGATCCCGACCTCCTGCGGGAACAGCGGCTCCTCCGTACGTTCCTTGGCGAGATCGGTGAGCGTCCTGGCCAGGACGCGCAACACCACCGTGCAGATCTCCAGGGTGTCGAGACCGGTACGCAGCACCACGCGGTGCAGCAGCCCCTCCTTGACCCGGGGGTTGAGCCGGACGCTGTCCTCGGCCTGCCGGAGATCCGCGTCCACCTCGCTGATGTCGTGGTCGAGCCGGCGCGCCTCGTGCAGCCGGTCGGCGGCGCGCTCGACCGGGGTGGGTTCCGTCAGTCCTTCTCCGATGCGCAGCAGCAACTGGCGCATACGGCGCGACAGATCCTCGATGGACTGGCCTGCGGTACGGACCCACACCGGCGGCACGAACAGGAAGTTGAAGAGCAGCCCCACCACCGCGCCGATCAGCGTCTCCAGCACCCGGTCCCAGGCGGTGGACGCCACCCGTGTCACACCGAGGACGAGCATCGCGCTGATCGCGACCTCCGGCACGAACTCGTCCACCCGGACCAGCCGCCCGACGATCAGCGAGGCCACGATGATGAGCCCCAGGCTCCACCAGGTCAGCCCGACCAGCACACTGAAACCGCTGGCGACCAGCACCCCCGCGACCACGGCGTTCACCCGGCGGATCCCGGTGGTCAGGGTCGAGTAGAGCGTGACCTGTACGACGAGCAGCGCCGTCAGGGGAGCGGTCAGCGGCGCGGGCTCGCTGCTCAGCCACAGGGCGACGACATACGCGATCGTCGCGGCGGCGGCCGAGCGCATCGTCTGTACCAGGACCGGCTGCGAGCGCCGCCCCTTCACCAGCTCGGCCACCGGCTCCTTCACGGCCTTACGGACACGGCGCACGACCTCACACTTCCCGCGCCCGGCCCGCCCGGACCCCGCCCGCGGGTCCGATAGGGCCGTGTGGATGAGCGGGTACGCGAACGACAGCGGTCCGGGCGCGTACGGGGAAGGGACGGGGCAGGCGAAGGTTCACACACGCAATGCTCGTTGGGTACGAAAGGAAGTGCACGGCCATGGCCGAGTTCCTCACCGACATCGAGACCATCCGCGCGCGGGCGCGCCAGGAGATCGACAAGGGCCCGGTGACGGACGCGTACGGTGCCGATGTCGGCCGTGTCGTCCAGGTGCTGAACGAGGCGCTGGCCACGGAGATCGTCTGCACACTGCGGTACAAGCGGCACTACTACACCGCGACGGGGCTGTACTCCGAGCCGGTCGCCGCCGAGTTCCTGGAGCACGCCCAGGAGGAGCAAGTGCACGCGGACCGGCTGGCGCAGCGCATCGTCCAGCTCGGCGGGGAGCCCGATTTCAACCCGGACACACTGACGAAGCGGTCCCACTCCGAGTACGACGCGAGTGCGGACCTGATCGAGATGATCAAGGAAGATCTGGTGGCCGAGCGCGTGGCCATCGCGGCGTACACGGAGATCGCACACTGGCTGGGGGAGGGCGATCCGACCACCCGCCGGGTCTTCGAGGACCTGCTCGCGCAGGAGGAGGAGCACGCCGACGATCTGCGCGGACTGCTGGAGCGCCTGCCGAGCGCCGCGGGCAGCAGGCGCTGACGCCCTGACCCGCCGTCGGCCAGGGGAGCCACCCGGGCCGTTTCGCGAACTGGCCCCGTCCAGGCCCGGATGCATGTCCCGCCGCCGCTCTCGCGTACCCTGAATCCGCTCCGTACGGGCATGCTCACCGACCGGTGAGTGGTGCGCGGCCGGACGCTCTCACCACCCCGGCCCGCGCCCGGTGGAACCGGCCGGCACGGTACGCCGGAGCAACAGCCGGGACCGGTGGCGCCAGGCTCCGGTCACCCGCGGTGATGCGGGACGGGGAATGATGAGGTAGACACCTTTCCAGCGGGTCGATCGGCATTCGGGCCGCGCGGCCGCTCCACTCTCCGAACGGTTGTGCATGCCTTCTTCACCGTCCCGTCAGGATCCGTCGCGGGAACCGAGCACGGGGGCCGCGCCGAACGCGCGTCCGCAGCATCACGACATCTTCCTCGAACCGCGCTACACCGTGGAACTGCCACCGCTGCCCGACGGCGAGGGCGAGGAAGAGCCCTTCATGGACAGCGTGTTCGACCGTCCGCCGGCCCGCCGCCGTACGCCCACCGCGCGCCGCGGATAGCCGGGGACGCGGCACGGCGGCCCGCCCGTACGGGCCGGGTGACACCGGATCATCACCCGGCCCGGCGGTCCTCCGCCCAGACAATCCCGTAGTACCTCAGCTGTTCGTCCTCCGCGACGAGCCGCATGCCCACCGCCGTCATCACGCGCTGGGACGCGGTGTTCTCGTGATCGGCGTCGCCCTGGACACGGGTGATACCGCTGGCCCGCGCGAACCGCAGCAGTTCGCGCAGGGCCTCGGAGGCGTATCCCCTGCCGTGTGCCGACGGGATCAGTCCGTAGCCGATCGTGACGGTGAGGTTCTCGTCCGGGGCGCCGTGGAAGCCGAGACCGCCTATGGCGTACCCGTCCTCGCGACGGCGGATCTCGTACGGGCCGAAGGGCTGGGGATCCCCGGTGATCGCACAGGTCGTCAGATAGCGTCTGGCCCCCACCATGTCGCCGTCGGCGGGATAGCCGGGCGCCCAGCGGTCCCCGTCCGCCGGCTCGGCCGCGGCCACCCGCTCGGCCTCCAGCACGCTCAACGGATGAAGCACGAGCCGCTCAGTCACAAGATCGTCCATGACAGGGAGACGTATCACGCGCCGTGGCGGCACCACAGGCGTTTCATCCGATGTGCATGACCCGTCCGCCGGCCCGTCCGCCGACGCGTTCGCGGTCGCGTCCGGCCCGGACGGCCGGTCCCTGGCGTCAAGATCGCGTCAAGGTCCGCACGGCCGACGGCAGGGCCGCGTCAAGACACCCGGCGGTCCGAATCCCCGGCGGTGGCCGGGGGCATTGATGAGGTGAGGGCCGCTGAGCGGCCTGGATCCGGCGGCCGGACGGTTCGGTCCGGCGTACGAGGTACTGCGAGGTGGACCATGAGATTCCCGCTTCGCGACCGCATCGCACTCGGCGCGGCGCTGATCGCGCCTCTCGCGGTCGCCCTGGTGCTGCTGCCGCTCCGTTCGGGCCTGGCGAGCGCCGACCTGGCGCTGATCCTCGTCGTGGTCGTCGTGGCGGTCGCCGCCATGGGCAACCGTCTCGCGGGCGCGCTGGCCGCGCTGTCGGCGGCCGTCTGGTTCGACTTCTTCCTGGCCCGGCCGTTCGAGCGGTTCAGTATCACCAGCGCGAACGACATCGTGACCGCGGTGCTGCTGCTGGCGGTGGGGCTCGCCGTGTCGCAACTGGCCGCCCACGCCCGGCGGCTGCGTGTGATGACGGTGGTGGACGCCGGGCTGCTCGCCCGGATCCATGACACCGCTCAGCTCGCGCAGTCCACCGGCTCTCCTGACGCCGTGGTCGACCAGGTGAGCCGGCATCTCGTCGAGATCCTGCGGCTGCGCGGCTGCCGGTTCGAGTACGGCAGCCTGCTCGGCCATCCGGCCCGGCTGGAGCAGGACGGCACGGTGACGGTGGACCGCAAGCCGTGGGACATCGAGCAGTTCGGCTGGCCGGAGGGTGCGATCGAGCTCCGGGCCTCGGGCGGCGGGCATTACGTGGGGCGGTTCATGCTCCGGCCCAACCCCGGTCTCGTACCGTCCAAGCAGGTGCGGCTGGTCGCCGTGACGCTCGCCGATGACGCCGGGGCCGCGCTCGACACCGTGGGCCCGGCCCTGGACACCGGCTGAGGCGCGGCAGCTCCGCGCGAGCGGCGGAACCGGCCCTCCTGGCGTGGGAGGCCGCCGCCCCGCTGATGCGGGCCGCGCGCTGACGAGACGCCGCCCCTGGGGCCGCGGCCCCGCCTGGGGTGATTCCGGAGCGCTACCGGCGGCCCGCCGGCCTGGTGCGCTCCTCCGGCAGCCGGCCCGCCGCGACGGCCGCGGCGAGCGCCGCGTGGTCGGCCGCGTTCCGGTCGGCGTACCGCAGCGCGAAGTCGGCCATGGCGCGGTCGAAGGCGTCGGAGCCGCCGAGGTAGTGCGCGATGGCGATCCGGTCACCGGACCGGGCGTGCGCGCGGGCCAGGGCCGCGCCGCACAGCCGCGCGTAGTCGTGCAGCAGCGGCGGCGACATGTCCTCGACGACGAGGGAGCTCTTCATGTCCCGCAGCTGACGCCAGTAGAAGTGCCGGCCCTCCGGCCCGGTCACCCACCCGAGGAAGATGTCGCTCGCCGCCTGGAGCAGCCGCTGCCCCGCCACCACCCGGTGGCCCTGGTGCGGGTAGGCGCTTTGCTGGAGATGGGGTTCGAGTACGGACCGTTCGGCCTCCCTGATCTGGAGGAACAGCGGATCCCCGGCGTGCCGGCCCTCCAGCAGCACGATGTAGCAGCGCGTTCCGACACTGCTGACGCCCACGACCTTGCGGGCCGCGTCGATGAAGCGGAACCGGTCGAGGAGTGTGCGCCGCTCCTCGGGGAGTGTGCTCCGGTAGCCGATGAAGATCCGGCGGAGCACGGCCATGTCGAGCCGGCTCACCGGTTCCAGCAGGGGCGGGTCGGGGGTGATCCTGCGCTGTCCGTCCGGCGCGTCGGTGAGCATGTCCAGCGTCCGCAGCCCGATGCGCTCCCTGGCGCGCGCCAGCTGTGATTCGACGCGCTTGCGATGTTCCGAGCGTATGAGGGGAAGGACTTCCTCGGCGTTGAGACGCTCGTACCAGACGTCCAGCTCACCCCGGGCGGACAGCCGCCGCATCGAGGTCCGGTAGGCGGCGGACGCGGCGTGTACGGCCTGCCGTGTGTGGACCTCTGCGTGGCCGTTCTCGCCCGCGGCGACCGCGATGCTCGCGGCGAGCCGCTTCACGTCCCACTCGAAGGGGCCGGGCAAGGTCTCGTCGAAGTCATTGAGGTCGAAGAGCAGCGCGCGCTCGGGCGAGGCGAACACACCGAAGTTCAGCAGATGGGCGTCCCCGCAGAGTTGGACGGTCAGTCCCGTGCGGGGCTGGGTGGCCAGATCGGCGGCCATCACGGCGGCGGCGCCGCGCAGAAAGGCGAACGGAGAGGCGGCCATCCGCTCGTAGCGCAAGGGCAGCAACTCGGGGACGCGGTTGGCGGTCTGGCGCGCCAGTACGGTGAGCGGATCGAGCCGGTCGGCCGCGGGTATCCACAGACCGTGCGAGGACCGGGACGCCTGTTTGCGTGCGGCCCGGCCGCGCTCCGCGCGGTCGGCGGGAGTGGTCATCACAGTGCCTCTCCCTCCGCTGGTCGGTGACGCGGTATCGCCGGTGAGCACGAGCATCGCGTTCCGGTGCCCGGCGAGCCCGGCGTGACGGCCATTCGGGTGGTTTTCATACGGGAATGCACCGCGACGGCGGACAGCGGAGCATTCTCGGATTACGGCGTGTCGGCCCGCGGCGCGTGCCATGCTCGATAAGCGCCCTTACCCCACGCGACATCGCAACACCGCACGTTCACAGGGCGATTCGGGGAGGTCGGATGGATCCGGTCCGGAAATCCACAGACACATCGCCCGCCGGTTCGGGCCGGTCGCCCGCGCGTACGGGACCATCATCCGCCGGTGCGCGCCCGTCTCCCTCGCGTCCGGGCCCGCCGTCCGCCGCTTCGGGCCAGTCAACGGGTTCGGGCCCGTCCGCCGGTTCGGGCCCGACCGCCGGGGATACGGCCCCGGCGCAGGACCGCACGGGCCAGACGCGCAGGGCACGGCGCCGCGAGCGGCTGCTCACGACCGCCACCGAACTGTTCCTCACCCGCGGTTATCCGGCCACGTCCATCGAGCGGATCTGTGTCACCGCTCGGGTCTCCATCCGCGCGTTCTACGAGGAGTTCGAGGGGCGTGAGGCGCTGCTGATCGCGCTGCACAACGATGTAGCCCGTTCGGGCATGGAGGCCGCGCTGACGGTCCTCAGCGATCCCGCGACGGAGTCCGCGGACACCCGCGACAGGATCTCCGCCCTGGCCCGCGCCTATGTGGACGCCGTCACCGCCGACCCGGCGGCCACCCGGATCGCCTTTATCGAGGTCATCGGCGCGGGCCGCGCGGTGGAGGACCACCGGCTGCTCTGGCGCGGCCTGTGGACCGACTTCCTGATCGGGGAGGCGGCGCGTGCCGTGGAGCGCGGCGAGGCCGTACGGCGCGACTACGCGCTCGCGATGGTCGCCCTCATCGGGGCGGTCAACGAACTGGTCGGGCACTGGGCCCGTAACACCAGCGCGTTCTCGCCGCTGATGCTGGCCGACGAGCTCGTCCACCACGCGCTCGCCGTTCTCGGCCTCTCCGCCGGCCCCGGAGGCTCGGGCGTTTCCGTGGAGGTGGACGGCGTGGCCCCCGTGGACGGCGTGGCCCCCGTGGACGGCGTGGCCCCCGCGGACGGCGCGCGCGGCGGCCTCGTGGACGAAGGGAAATGACGCGATGACCGGACTCTGGCACCAGGTTCTGCGCACCATGTCCCAGCCGGGCGCGTCCCCCGACGACGATCTGCTGGCCCAGGCGGCGGCGGACATCGCGCTGCGCGAGCATCCCCAGCCGCCCCCCGACGCGCAGGTGGTGCTGGAGATCGCCCGCAATGAGTTCGCCGCCGTCCTCACGGTCGGGCAGGCGCGGGCGGCCCTGGACCGCGCGCGCCGGATGTCGAAAGGCGGACCGGCCCGGTGAGTGACCAGTGCGGCCGGAGGTGAGCGCGGTGGTCACGGAGCGCACCGGAACCGCGCTGAACAGGCACGGCGCGCGCCTCGGCGCGTACGCCGTGCCTCCGGACGGATAGCCTGTGACCACGATGAACCGTTTGACGACACCCTGGGGCGAGTTCGGCCTCACCCGATTCCCCGAGCATCCCCGCGACACGCTGCGCGCGTGGGACTCCGCCGACGAGTATCTGCTGCGGCACCTCGCGGGAGCCGAGGCGGTGCGGGGGGACGCCCGCCGGCCGGGTGACGCGCCGACGGACAGGGAGGCGGCGGGCGACGCGCGGGCAGGCGCCGAACCGACGGACCTGTCGGGCACGGTGGTCGTCGTCGGGGACCGCTGGGGCGCGCTGACCACGGTGCTCGCCGCGCGCCGGCTCGAACAGCTCGGCACGGACCCGCTCGTCCAGATCACCGACTCGTATCTCACCCAGCAGGCGACCCGCGCCAATCTGCGCCGGGCCGGCGTCGGCGGCGATTCCGTACGGCTGCTCTCGGCCAGGGACACCCCGCCGGAACGCGTCGACGTGCTGCTGATCCGCGTCCCCAAGAGCCTCGCGCTGCTGGAGGACCAGCTGCACCGTCTCGCCCCTGCGGTACATCCCGGGACCGTGGTCATCGGTACGGGGCGGGTCACCGAGATCCATACCTCCACGCTCAAACTGTTCGAGCAGATCCTCGGCCCGACCAGGACCTCGCTCGCGGTCAGAAAGGCGCGGCTGATCTTCGGTACGGCCGCGCCGGGGCGCACACGTACCGCCGGCCCCTGGCCGCACAGCTACACGCTGCCGGAAGGACTCGGGACCGTATCGGGGCGCACGGTCGTCAACCACGCGGGGATCTTCTGCGCCGAGCGGCTCGATATCGGTACGCGCTTCCTGCTGCGCAATCTGCCCCGGCGCCACGGCCCCGAGCATGTGGTCGACCTCGGCTGCGGCAATGGCGTGGTCGGCACGGCCATGGCGCTGGAGAACCCGGCGGCCAGGGTGACCTTCATCGACGAGTCCTTCTCGGCGGTGGCCTCGGCCGAGGCCACCTTCCGCAAGAACGTCGACGCCGGGACCGCGGCGGAGTTCGTCCTCGGCGACAGCATGACGGACGTACCGGCGGGGACGGTCGATCTCGTACTGAACAACCCGCCGTTCCACACCCATCAGGCGACGACCGACGCGACGGCCTGGCGGATGTTCACCGGCTCGCGCGCCGCGCTGCGGCCCGGGGGCGAACTGTGGGTCATCGGCAATCGCCACCTCGGCTACCACATCAAGCTGCGACGTCTCTTCGGCAACTGCGAGACCGTGACCAGCGATCCGAAGTTCGTCATCCTGCGGGCCGTCAAGCGCTGAACCGGCCGCCGGAGGCCGACAGGTGGCGGGCTCTTGGGGCTTCCTCCAGGCGGTCTCGCAACTGCGGTGGATGATCGCCTCAAGAATTGTATGTGCGAGCGAATACGGCCTATCTTGTCGCACATGCAGTCCTACACGATCGGTCAGGCGGCCCGGCTTCTCGGAGTGAGCCCCGACACCGCGCGCCGCTGGGCCGACGCCGGCCGGGTCGCGACCCATCGCGACGCGGGCGGGCGCCGCCTCATCGACGGCCGCGCGCTCGCGGCGTTCTCCATCGAGCTCGCGCAGAACGACACGGGCGAGGAAGAAGTCCCGTACACCTCGGCCCGTAACGCGTTTCCCGGCATCGTCACCGCCGTGAAGCTCGGTGATGTCGCCGCTCAGGTGGAGATCCAGGCCGGTCCGCACCGGCTGGTCTCCCTGCTGACCCGGGAAGCCGTCGAGGAACTGGGGCTTGAGGTCGGCATGCAGGCCACCGCCCGTGTGAAGTCCACCAGTGTGCATATCGACCGCACGTGACCCGCGCGGCCCCCGGAGCGTCGCGGTGCGCCGCGCCGCCGTGTCCCGCGCCGTCCTAGCCAAGGAGTCCAGCCTCATGTCTCTCGCTCTCACCCGGCGCCGCGCGGTGACCGCGCTCATGACCGCCGCCCTGCTCGTGCCGCTGGCCGCCTGCGGCGGCGGAAGCGACAGCGAGAAGAACGCCGACGCGGGCTCCGGCGCCGAGGAGTCGGCGAGCGGTGCTCCCGCGGCGGATCTGACCGTGCTGGCCGCCGCTTCGCTGACCGATGTGTTCAAGACGGCGGGCGCCGCCTACGAGAAGGCGAACCCGGGTACGAAGGTGACGTTCTCCTTCGCCGGTTCGCAGGAGCTGGCCGCGCAGGTCAAGCAGGGCGCTCCGGCCGACGCGCTGGTCACCGCCGACACCAAGACCATGGACGGCCTCCGGGGCGACACCGGCTCCCCGGAGATCATCGCCAAGAACCGGCTGGTGATCGCCACCGGCGAGGGCAACCCGGACCGGATCGAGGGCCTGAAGGACCTCGCCGACACCAAGCTGAAGGTCGTGCTGGCCGCGCCCGAGGTGCCGGTCGGCCGCTACAGCAAGCAGGTGCTGGACGCCCAGAAGATCGTGGTCAAGCCGGTCTCGCAGGAGCCGAACGTGCGCGCCGTACTGAGCAAGGTCGAGCTCGGCGAGGCCGACGCGGGCATCGTCTACAAGACGGACGCCGCGACCGCGACCGACAAGGTCGACGCCATCGAGATCCCCGACGCGCAGAACGCGATCGCCGACTACCCGGCCGCCACCCTCAAGACCTCCGAGCACGCCGACGCCGCCGCCGCGTTCGTCAGCTGGCTCAGCGGGCCCGAGGCGCAGAAGATCCTCCAGGACGCCGGGTTCCAGAAGCCGTGACACCGACCCGGTGACCGGTAACTCCCCTTCCCAGGACCCCCGATGAGACGCATACGCACCCGCGGCCCGGGGGCTCCGGTCGCCCTGGCGCTGCCCGCGCTGCTCGCGATCGCGTTTCTGCTGCTGCCCCTGATCGGCGTTCTCGTCCGTACCCCCTGGGGCGATCTCGGGACGCATCTCACCACACCCGGTGTGCTCCAGGCGCTGCGGCTCTCGCTGCTGGTCTCCTTCTGGGCGCTCGGTCTCTCCCTGGTGCTCGGGGTGCCGCTGGCATGGCTGCTGGCACGGGTGAGGTTCCCCGGCAAGACGCTGGTGCGCGCGCTGGTCCTGCTGCCGATGGTGCTGCCGCCCACGGTCGGCGGGGTCGCGCTGCTGCTCGGCTTCGGGCGGCGCGGGCTGCTCGGGCCCTGGCTGGAGGACTCCTTCGGCATCACCCTGCCCTTCCACACGTCGGGCGCGGTGATCGCCGCGACGTTCGTGGCGATGCCGTTCCTCGTCATCAGCCTCGAAGGCACCCTCGCCGGAATGCGGCCCGCCTACGAGGAGACCGCCGCGTCCCTGGGGGCCTCGCCGGTACGGGTGTTCCTCACCGTCACCCTGCCCATGGTCGCCCCGGGGCTCGCCGCGGGCGCCGCGCTGACCTGGGCGCGCGCCCTCGGCGAGTTCGGCGCCACGATCACCTTCGCCGGCAATCTCCCCGGCACCACCCAGACCCTTCCGCTCCAGGTCTATCTGCTGCTCCAGGACTCGCCGGAGGCCGCGACCTCGGTCTCCCTGCTGCTGCTCGCCATCGCCATGGCCGTACTGATCGCCCTGCGCGGACGCTGGACGGGCGTGACGGCCGACCGCGTACCGGGGCGTGCCCCGCTGCCGGACGACACGGACGCGCCAGACCCGGACGAGACGGTCCTCACGGCGGACATGTCCCCTGCCCCGGCCGGGCGTTGGCCACTGCACGCGGAGGTCACCGGCTTCAACCGGCTCGTCCTGGACGCCGAGCCGGGGACGACCATCGCGGTCGTCGGACCCAACGGCGCCGGCAAGACCACACTGCTGCGCGCCCTCCTCGGTCTCACCCCGCGCGCCCACGCCGAACTCCGCCTCGGCGACCGGGATGTCACCTCGCTCCCGCCGCACCTCCGCGGTGTCGCCTGGGTCCCGCAGGACGGCGCGCTCCTCCCTCATCTGAGCGCCCTCGCCAACACCGCGTACGGGCTGCGCGCCCATGGCGTCCGCCGCGCCGAGGCCCGCCGTACCGCGCGGGAATGGCTCGACCGGCTCGGCGTCGGGCAGCTCGCCCACCGCAGGCCGCACCAGCTCTCCGGCGGCCAGGCGCAGCGCGTCGCACTGGCCCGCGCGCTCGCCGCCCGGCCCCGGCTGCTGCTCCTCGACGAACCGCTCGCCGCGCTCGACCAGACCACCCGGGCGCGGGTACGGCACACCCTGCGCCGCCATCTCGACGGCTTCGGCGGGGTCTGTCTGATCGTCACCCATGACCCGGTCGAGGCCGTCTCGCTGGCCGACCGGGTTCTCGTACTCGACGACGGCAGGGTCCTCCAGGACGCCCCGCCCGCCGAGGTGACCCGTAATCCGCGTTCGCCATGGGTGGCCCGGATGCTCGGGCGCAACGCCTGGCCCGGCAGATCCGGGCCCGCCGGGTTCGAACTCACCGCCGGAGGACGGCTGATCGTCGCCGAGCCGCCCGCCGAGGACGCGTCGGCCCTCGCGATCATCGCCCCGGAGGCCGTCTCCGTACACCGTGAGCGCCCCGGCGGCAGCCCGCGCAACGTCTGGCGGGGAACGGTACGCGAGATCACCGCACTCGGCAGCCGGCTGCGCGTACTGATCACCTCGGACGAGGCCCCCGATCTGGTCGCCGAGATCACGCCGCAGTCCGCCGCCGAACTCGGCCTGGCCGACGGCGTATCCGTATGGACCAGTGTCAAGGCCACCGAGGTCACCCTCGTCGCGCTGTGAAACCGGGCCCGCCGGGGAGGTCCCGCCGGCGGCGCGGGCCTGACAGGGTGCGGAAGCGGACCGAGCAGGGGAGCGAGCGATGTTGCTGCGTCAGCTGGAGTATCTGGTGGCACTCGCCAGGGAACGGCACTTCGCCCGTGCCGCGGCGGCCTGCTATGTGTCGCAGCCCTCGCTGTCCGCCGCGATCCGCAAACTGGAACACGAACTGGACGTGCCCATCGTCCGGCGGGGCCGCCGCTTCGAGGGGCTGACCCCCGAGGGCGAACGGGTGCTGCTCTGGGCGCACCGCATCCTCGCCGAACGCGACGCCCTGCGCCATGAACTCTCCGCGATGCGCGACGGTCTGGCCGGTACCCTGCGGCTGGGCGCCATCCCCACCGCGCTGACCGCCGCCTCGCTGCTCACCACCCCCTTCGTGGAACGCCATCCGCGGACCCGGGTCTCGCTCGACTCGCTCTCCTCCCGCGAGATCGCCCAGCGGCTGGCCGATTTCGAGCTGGACATCGCGCTCACCTATCTCGACGACGACAGCCTCGGCCATGTCCGCAGGAGTCCGCTCTACGAGGAGCGCTATCTGCTGCTCACCCCGCACGACGGACCGCTGACCGGCCGCCCGGCCGCCCGCTGGGCGGAGATCGCCGGGCTGCCGCTCTGTCTGCTCTCCCCGCAGATGCGCAACCGCCGCATCATGGACGAGTACTTCGCCGCCGAGGGCGTGAGCGCCGTGACCCCGGCGATCGAGACGGACTCCGTCGCCGGTCTGTACACGCATCTCACGGCCGGCCACTGGTCGAGCGTCATCTCCCATGCCTGGCTGCATATGTTCGGGGTTCCCGACGGGATGCGGGTGATCCCGCTGGAACACCCGGCGCACGGCCCGCGTGTGGGCCTGGTCATCGCCGACCGCAGCCCCGAACCCGTGCTGGCCAGAGCCCTGTTGGAGGTCGCCAGGGAGGCGGGCGTACGGGAGGCGCTGGACCGGCTCCTGGACACCTATCTGCGCCCGGGGACCCCGTCGGGCGATGCGGGATAGCCGCTTCCTATCCCGACATAGAAAGGTTCATTTTGACCATGACCCGGCGGCGCGAGGAGTGTGGTGACACCTTCCCGCAGCGACGAATGAGGAGCCGCAGTCATGGCAAAGGTGCTGTGCGTGCTGTACGACGACCCGGTCGACGGATACCCCAAGACCTACGCCCGCGACGACCTTCCGCGTATCGACCACTACCCGGGCGGCCAGACCACCCCCACCCCGCAGGGCATCGACTTCACCCCCGGGCAGCTCCTCGGCAGTGTCTCCGGTGAGCTGGGGCTGCGTACGTTCCTGGAGTCACGCGGCCACAGCCTCGTCGTCACCTCGGACAAGGACCGGGACGGGTCCGTCTTCGACCAGGAGCTGGTCGACGCCGATGTGGTCATCTCGCAGCCGTTCTGGCCCGCCTATCTGACGGCGGAGCGCATCGCGAAGGCCGAGAACCTGAAGCTCGCCATCACGGCGGGCATCGGCTCCGACCATGTCGACCTCGACGCCGCCATCGCCAAGGGCGTCACCGTCGCTGAGGTCACGTACTGCAACAGCATCAGCGTCGCCGAGCATGTCGTGATGATGACGCTCTCGCTCGTACGCAACTACCTGCCCTCGCACCAGTGGGTCCTGGACGGCGGCTGGAACATCGCGGACTGCGTGGCCCGTTCGTACGATCTGGAGGGCATGCAGGTCGGCACCGTCGCCGCGGGCCGGATCGGGCTCGCCGTCCTGCGCCGGCTGGCGCCCTTCGATGTCGGGCTGCACTACACCGACCGCCACCGGCTCCCCGAGTCCGTCGAGCAGGAGCTGGGGCTCACCTGGCACGCCAGCGCCGCCGAGATGGTCCCGCACTGCGACGTGGTCACCATCAACGCGCCCCTCCACCCCGAGACGGAGGGACTCTTCGGCGACGAACTGCTCGCCACGATGAAGCGCGGCGCCTATCTCATCAACACCGCACGCGCGAAGATCGCCGACCGCGACGCCATCGACCGCGCGCTGCGCAGCGGACAGCTCGCCGGGTACGCGGGCGACGTGTGGTATCCGCAGCCCGCGCCGGCCGACCACCCCTGGCGGACCATGCCGCACCACGGCATGACCCCGCACATCTCCGGCTCCTCGCTCTCCGCCCAGGCCCGCTATGCCGCGGGAACCCGGGAGATCCTGGAGTCCTGGTTCGCGGGCACCCCGCTGCGCGACGAGTATCTGATCGTCGACAAGGGGGCGCTGGCCGGCGTCGGCGCCCACTCGTACTCCGTGAAGAACACCTGACCGAGTTAACTGATCAACCGTCATAAATCCTCTGGGCATGAGGATCTGATCTCGATCCAGCCGCTCCGGGCCACGCTCCTGGCCGGGGCGGCTGTGTCGCGTCCGCTCGCGCGTTCGGCACACTGGTGTCGTGTCCACACTTCCTCACCAGGTACAACAGGGCCTACCGGTAGGCCATATGGTCGTCTGCGGCGACGACACACTGGCCCACCGGCTGGCGGGCGAGCTGCGCGACGTCTACGGCGAGCGGGTCACGCTCGTCATCCCGCCGGTACGCCCCTCCCGCCTCCCGCCCGCACCGCTGGCCGGACTCGGCAGAGCCTCGGCCTTCTTCGGACGGATGTCCGCGGCCATGGCCCGTACGGCCGCGACGCTCCCCGACCCGGTGGGGGAGGGGACCAGGAGACCGGACGGTCCGCGGGTCCTGGAGGCGGCGGAACTCGACGAGGACGTCCTCGTGGACGCCGGGGTGGACGAGGCGGCGGCGCTCGCCCTCGTCCATGACGACGACGAGATCAATATCCGGATCGCGCTCGCCGCCCGCCGGCTCAACCCTCAACTGCGGCTGGTCATCCGCCTCTACAACCGCAAGCTCGGCCAGCATCTGGAGGAACTGCTCGACCAGGCGGCGGCCGTCGCCGTCCCCGGGCTCGACCGGGCGGCCCTGGACGCCACCACCACCGTCCTCTCCGACGCCGACACCGCCGCCCCCGCGCTGGCCGCCACCGCCGTCGCGGGGACCCGCAAGGTGGTACGGGCCGACGGCCTGCTGCTGCGAGCCGTGGAGCGCAACCCACCGGGTCCCGGCGAGGTCGCCGACCCGGGGCTGTGCACCCTCGCCCTGCTCTCCGCCACCACCAACGACCCGGCGGGGGCGGAGGGTTCGGACAACAGCGGCCAGGACGGCCCGCGGCTGCTGCCCGACGACGCGAGCGCCGCCGCCGCCACCGGACGCGGCACCGTCGTACTGGAAGCCGTCTCGCACGCCGCTCCCGATCTGCCGCCGCGCCGGCTCGCGGGCCGGGGCGCCCCGCTCGCCTCGCTGTTCTCCCGCCGGCTGCGGTGGTCCTTCGCCGGGATCATCGCCGCCGTACTCGCCCTCGCGGTCATCTCGTCGCTGGTCACCGGAGCCCATCCGCTGGGCGCTATGTACCTCACGCTGCTCGATCTCTTCGCCATCGGCGATCCCGCCGTCGGCGAGCCCGCGCCCCGGCAGATCATGCAGCTTCTCGCGATGGTCACCGGAATCCTGCTGCTGCCCGTGGTGCTCGCGGCGGTCCTGGAGGCGCTCGGTACGTTCCGTACGGCATCGGCGCTGCGCCGGCCGCCGCGCGGCATCTCCGGTCATGTCGTACTCCTCGGACTCGGCAAGATCGGCAGCCGGGTGCTCGTCAGCCTGCGTGAGCTGGGCATCCCCGTGGTGTGCGTGGAGGATGACCCCGACGCGCGGGGGATCGCGCTCGCCCGCAGCCTGCGCGTGCCGACCGTCCTGGGCGATGTGACCCAGGAGGGGGTGCTGGAGGCGGCCAAGATCGAGCGCGCCCACGCCCTGCTCGCGCTGACCAGCGTCGACACCACCAATCTCGAAGCCGCGCTGTACGCCCGCTCCGTCGCACCGGATCTGCGGGTGGCACTGCGGCTGTACGACGACGACTTCGCGACGGCCGTCTACCGCACCCTGCGCGCGGCGCATCCCGGGGCGCTCACCCGCAGCCGCAGCGTCTCCACCCTGGCGGCCCCGGCCTTCGCCATCGCCATGATGGGGCGCCAGATCCTCGGAGCCATCCCGGTGGAGCGCAAGGTGCTGCTGATGGCCGCCATCGATGTGGCGGGTCATCCGCGGCTGGAGGGCCGCACGGTCGCGGAGGTGTTCCGGCCGGGCGCCTGGCGGGTCATCGCCCTGGACACCGCCGCACCGGGGGACCGGGTGCCCGATCTCGCCGACACCCGGCTCGATCATGAGGAGCGCCGGCCGGCGGGGCTGGTGTGGGATCTGCACCCCGGCTATGTGCTGCATCCCAGCGACCGGGTGGTGCTGGCGGCGACCCGCAGGGGGCTGGCGGAACTCCTCGGACGGCAGTCCGCCTCCCGGACCCGCCCCGCGGGGTGATCAGCGGCGGCATACCGGGGATGCGGCGGGGCCCGGCGGGCACGAGAATGGCGAACACCGGATGAACGAGGAGGCGGCATGAACGCAGAGTCCACGGCGCAACCGGAGCCCGAGAGCGTGACCCCCGACCGGCTGCTGCACACCGGCGCGTACGAGCAGGTCACGCCCGAAGATCTCGCGCTCGCCTCCGGCCGCGACCTCACCCCGGAGAACATCGAGTGGGCCAGGCGCCGGCTGGCCGAGAGGGGTCGCGCGGCCATCGAGGAGCAGTTGCCGTAGCCGCACCGCGACGGTCGTAGCGCTTTCCCGGACTGACAAGATTTCCGTGACCGAACAGGAGAGAGCGGCCCCGTCTGTGGCGGGGCCGCTCTCTCCTGTGGTGCCGACGCGCAGGGGGTCTCACGCCGTGTCGTAGCGGTGGCGCGCGGTTTCGATCTCGCCGTTGTGGTCGGTGACCCACTGGGCGAGGGCGTGGACCGTGGCGCGCAGACTCTCCCCGAGAGCGGTCAGCTCGTACTCGACGCGTGGCGGCACTTCGGCGTAGGCGGTGCGGGAGACGAGACCGTCGCGTTCCAGGTGGCGCAGGGTGAGCGTCAGCATGCGCTGGGAGATGCCGGGAACCCGCTGGTGCAGGGCGCCGAACCGCAGGGGGCCGTGGCTGAGGATGCCGATGACGAGGACCGACCACTTGTCGCCGATCCTGTCGAGGGTCCTCCGGAAACCGCGGCCGTTGTCCGGCCATGTCTCGCACGGGTGCGGGACCGGGGCGACGACCGGGGCGACGTCATCAGGGTCAGCGGTGTGCTCCGCGAACATGAATGTGCCTTTTGTGAGGTCCTCAATACGTCATTACGGTGGGGCTACTTACCCATCGTAACCAAGCGAGGTAGCGGCATGTCCTCCACGCCTTCCAGGTCCTCCACGCCTTCTACGCCTTCCACGCCTTCTACGCCTTCCACGATCGCGGTCGTCGGCGCCGGTCCGGGGCTGGGCCGCGCCATCGCCCGCCGCTTCGGCGCCGCCGGGCACTCCGTCGCCCTGATCTCCCGCGACGGCGAGAAGCTGCGGGGGCTCGCGGACTCCCTGGCCGCCGAGGGCGTCGCCGCCCGCGCCTACCCGGCCGACGTCACCGACGAGAAGGGCCTGACCAGTGCGCTGAACAGGGCCGCCGAAGAACTCGGGCGGATCGGCGTGCTCTCCTACAGCCCGGCCCCCACCTTCCCGAACGTGCCCGGCCAGGTGCCCGACCTCAAGGCTCTGGGGTTCACCTCCGCGGCCGAGACCACCGCGGACTCCGTGCGCCCCCTGTTCGACATGCTCGTCGGCGGCGCCCTCACCGCCGCCGCCGCGGTCCTGCCGGCCATGCGTGAGGCCCGCGACGGCGCGCTGCTCTTCACCACCGGCACGACCGCCCTCACCCCCATCCCGGGGATGAGCAATTCCGGCATCGCCCTGGCCGGCCTGCGCTCCTGGGCCCGTGGCCTGCACGACGACCTCGCCGGTGAGGGCGTCTATGTCGGCCATCTGTCCATCGGCGTGCCGATCGTGCCCGGCTCGGGCGAGGGCGACCCGGACGCCCTCGCCGACCGCTGGTACCGGCTCGCCCAGGCACGCGAAGCCTTCGAGGCCGCGGCCAGCGGCTGACGTTCCCTCGGCCGCACCGCGGTCCTTCACGGGGCGCCCCCCCGCGCACCGAAGCGCGCCCCCACGCCACCGAGTGGCGGGGGCGCGCTTCCCGCTGCCGTGGTCCCGCTGATCGCATCCGTAAGCTCGCGGCCTCCCGCTCGTCACCCAACTCGCCTACGCTCCCCCTCGGTTGACATGCCCGAGACATGCACACCGGGAGGAACAAGCGACATGGCAAAGCTCCTTCGCACCACGGTGGCGGCCGGCGCGGTGGCCGTGCTCGCCTTCGCCACCACGTCGGCCGGCGCCGCCGACCCGGGCGGGCTGCCGTACCCCTCCACCACCGGGGTCGGTGTCCACAACGCGTACGAGAAGGCCACCTTCCCGTACTTCGCGGACGCGCTGGACTCCGGAGCCGGGATGCTCGAACTCGACGTATGGACCAATGTGTTCGGCGCCTCCTGGCGCGTGTCCCACAGCAACCCGCTGGGCAATGACAACAACTGCGCCAATGCCACCACGGTGAGCCAGCTGCGCACCAACGCGAAGAACCGCGATCTGGCCGGCTGCCTGACCGACCTCAGAACCTGGCACGACGCGAACCCGGACCACCGGCCCATCGTCATCAAGATCGAGATGAAGGACGGCTTCCAGGGGCAGGCCGGCCGCGGCCCCGCCGCCCTGGACGCGCTGCTCAACAGCAAGCTCGGCGACGCGCTCTACCGCCCCGCCGACCTGGTGGGCGACCGCGCCGACCTCGACCAGGCGGCCCAGGCCGGCGCCTGGCCGACGCGCGCGCAGATGACCGGCAAGTTCATCGTCGAGCTGATCCCCGGCACGGTGGAGGAGCAGAACCCGCTCGACACGCTGTGGACCGACCGCGAGTACGCCCTCCATCTGCGGGACCTCAAGGCGGCGGGCCGGCTGAGCGAGGCCGCGGCCTTCCCCGCTGTCCACAAGGCCGCCGCCGGCGATCCGCGCACCCGCTACCCGGACACGACGATCAGGCCCTGGTTCGTGTTCTTCGACGGTGACGCCTCCGCGTACGCGGCCGGCACGATCGACACCGCCTGGTACGCGCAGCGGAACTACTTCCTGCTCATGACGGACGCGCACAACGTCCCGCCGGCCATCGACGGCACCAACCCCACCGAGCAGCAGGCCCGCGACCGGCTGACGCTGCTGGCCCAGCGGAACGCCAGCCTCATCTCGGCGGACTGGCGCGGGCTGCCGACGGTGCTCGCGACCGTCGTCCCGCGCGGCTGAGCCGGGCCCTTCGCGGGAAGCCGCACACGTCCCGGGGCCGGTACCGCTCACCGGCCCCGGGGCTCGCGGGTCCACCCGTCCCGTCCGTACGGTGCGCTCTGTCCATACGGTGCGCTCTGTCCGTACGGTGCCTCCCGTCCGTACGGTTCCTTCACCCCCGCTCCGCCGCCTCCCGGCCGTGCGCCGCGAGAACCGTCTCGACCGTGTCCGCCTCCGTCGCGGGCTTGTCCTCGCGGTAGCGGACCACCCGGGCGAAGCGCAGTGTCACGCCCGCCGGATAGCGGGACGAGCGCTGGAGCCCGTCGTACGCGATCTCGACCACCAGTTCAGGACGTACGGTCACGGTGAAGCCGTCGTCACGGACCGCCAGTTCCCGCAGGCGTTCCGTCTGCCACTCCAGCATCTGGTCCGTCAGTCCCTTGAACGTCTTGCCGAGCATCGCGAACGAGCCGTCCTGCCGCCGCGCGCCCAGATGCAGATTGGAGAGCCTTCCGGTGCGCCTGCCGTGCCCCCACTCCGCGGCGAGCACCACGAGATCCAGGGTGTGCACCGGTTTCACCTTCAGCCAGCCCGCCCCGCGCCGGCCCGCGCTGTAGGGGGTGTCGAGCGCCTTGATCACCACGCCCTCATGGCCCCGGGCCAGAGTGTCGCGCAGGAACGCCTCGGCGGCCCGCGCCTCTTCCCCGGCCGCACCGGTGACCACGATCCGCCGTACCCGCATCGGCTCGGGAACCAGCAGCGCGAGTGCCTCGTGCCGCTCCGCGCACGGCAGTTCCAGCAGGTCGTCGCCCCCTGAGGCGAGGACATCGAAGAAGACGGGTGACAGCGGGACGGCCGCCGCCGCGGACTGTACGTCCATCCGCGAGCCGACCCGGCTCGCGATCTCCTGGAACGGCCTCGGTCTGCCCTCCGCGTCCAGCGCGATGACCTCCCCGTCCAGTACGAACCGTTCGCCCGGCAGTTCCAGGGCGATCGCCGTCACCTCGGGCAGCCGGTCCGTGATGTCGTCCAGCGTGCGGGTGAAGATCCGTACCGTCGGCCCGTCGCGGTGCACCTGCACCCGGATGCCGTCCAGCTTCTCCTCGACGGCGCACTCCCCGAGCCGGCCGATGGCCTCCGCGACGCTCGTCGCGCTCTGCGCGAGCATGGGCAGTACCGGCCGCCCGACCGTCAGCAGGAACTCCTCCAGCACCCGCGGACCCTCCGCCAGCAGCCGCTCCGCCACCTGCTGGAGGGAGCCGGCCAGCATGACCGCCCGGCGCACCGCGGCGGCCCGCGCCCCCGCGGTCTCCGCCAGCGCCTCGACGGCGACGGCGTCCAGCGCGCCCTGGCGTACCTCGCCGGAGATCAGCCCCACCAGGAAGCGCTGCTCCTCGTCGGTGGCCGCCCCCAGCAGCTCCTGGACCAGCCGCCGGCGCTCGCCCTGCGCACCGCGGCCCGCCACGGCCGCGAGGGTGGTGAAGGTGGCATCGACCCGGTGCACGGTCAGCGTGGCGCGGTCCGCGGGCGGGGGCGGGTCCTTCAGCGCGTTCCAGCCGACCCCGATCCTGCCCTGCGGCAGCCGTCCGGCCAGATACGGAATGACGACCGGCACGTCCTCGGGTCCCGCCGTACGGAAGAGTCCGGCCAGCAGGGAGATCTTCCGGGAGCGGGCCGATGTCTCGGCGACCTCCCGGGAGACATGCGCGAGCGGTGCCAACAGCATGCTGCCATCGTGCTACGCCGCGCGCGGGTTTGCCCGTCCTGGCGGGGACGGGGCCCGATGCCGCCCGGGTGCGGTGGCGGTTGCCGCCCCGGCGCGTTCTCCGGGCGATGGCGCGGCTCGCCCCCGACACCCGTCCCGCCCCGTACACACTCCGGGACGGTACGGCCATACTGGACGGGCCGGGGGAGGGCGTAGCGAGGTGACGGGGGCGACAGCACGCGATGGCGGACACCAGGCTGATCCAGGGTCGCTACCGGCTGCTGGATCTGATCGGGCGCGGTGGGATGGGCGAGGTGTGGCGGGCCCGCGACGAGTCGCTCGGCAGGCAGGTCGCGGTCAAGTGCCTCAAGCCGCTGGGCCCGCAGCAGGACCAGTCCTTCACCCGGATCATGCGGGAGCGGTTCCGCAGGGAGGCGCGGGTCGCCGCCGCGCTCCAGCACCGGGGCGTCACCGTCGTCCATGACTTCGGCGAGGACAACGGCGTGCTCTATCTCGTGATGGAGCTGCTCGACGGACGCAACCTCAGCCAGCTGCTGGAGGACAACGAGCAGCATCCGCTGCCGGTGCCCCATGTCGTCGACATCGCCGAGCAGGTCGCGGATGCCCTCGCGTACACCCACGGCCAGGGCATCATCCACCGCGACCTGAAGCCCGCCAACATCATGCGGCTCACCGACGGCACGGTGAAGATCTGCGACTTCGGCATCGCGCGGCTCGGCCATGACATCGGCTTCACCTCACGGCTGACCGGCACGGGGATCGCGATGGGCACCCCGCACTACATGTCGCCCGAGCAGATCGGCGCCGGCCATGTCGATCACCGCAGCGATCTCTACTCGCTGGGGTGCGTGCTGTACGAGATCGCCACCGGTGCCCCGCCGTTCGACCTGGGTGACACCTGGGCGGTACTGGTCGGCCACCGCGACACGATCCCGGAGCCGCCGCGCAAGCACCGGTCGGAGCTGCCGGAGTTCTTCGACCGGCTCGTCCTCGATCTGCTCGCCAAGACACCGGAGGAGCGGCCCGCCGACGCGGGGGACATGCGGCGCAGGATCGGCGCGGCGCGCACCGCCCCGGGCCGGGCGGGCACGTTCCCGGGGGGTACGGGGCTGGGGAGCCCGGGTCCCTTGGCAACCGGTCCGCAGCCACCCCCGGCGTTCCCCGCGCGGGACGGGGGACCCGCGCGGGACGGGGGATCCGCTCCCTACCACCCGGACGGCTCGGCACCACCGTCGGACGGTTCCCGGCTGCCGTCCTGGGCCCGCTCCATGACCACCGGACACAAGGCGACCGGCGTGTCCGGGCTGCGGCCCACCCCGCCCGACCACACCGCGGGCCTCACCGGCGAGTGGACCCGCCCGGCCGATCCGCGCGCCACCACCGGAACGTATCCGGCCGCCGCGCGGCCCACCCCGTCCCCCGAGCAGCTCGCGGTCCTCGTCAGCCGGCACAACGCCGGTCTGAGCCTCGGCCGGCTCGGCCGCTGGGAGGAGGCGGGCGAGGTGCACCGCGCGGTCGCCGCGGAACGTGAGCACGCCCTCGGCCCCGACCACCCCGACACCCTCGCCAGCCGGTACGAGGTCGGGTTCACGCTCGGCAGGACCGGGCGTACGGCCGACGCGCTGCGCGAGTTCACCCGCGTCGCGGAGGGGCGCGCCCGCGCGCTGGGCCCGGACCATCCGGACACGCTCGCCGCCCGCCAGGAGGTGGCGTATGTACTGGGGCAGCTCGGCCGGCACTTCGAGGCCCACGACGTGTTCGCCTCGGTGCTCGCCTCGCGTGAACGCACGATGGGCCCCGACCATCCGGACACCCTGCGCTGCCGCCACAACCTGGCGTACAACCTCAGCCGGCTCGGACGGCTGGAGGACGCGTACCGGCTGGCCCACACGGTCGCCGTGGCCCGCGCCCGGGTGCTCGGCACCGACCATCCCGACACGCTGGTCAGCCAGTACGAGGTGGCCTACGGGCTGGGGCGGCTCGGCCGCTGGCCGGAGGCGCTGGGCGCCTACCGTGAGGTGGCCGCGGTGCGCGCCCGCGCGCTGGGCCCCGACCACCCCGACACGCTCTCCGCCCGCTACGAGATCGGCATCAGCCTGGGTCGGCTGGGCCGCAGCGAGGAGGCGCTCGATCTGTACCGCGGGCTCGTCGCCGACCGCGTCCGTGTCCAGGGGCCGCTGCATCCGGAGACCCTGCGGGCCCGGCACGGCTTCGGGGTCAACCTGGGCCGCCTCGCCCGCTGGGACGAGGCGCTGGCGGAGGCCGGTGAGGTGTGCGCGGCCCGGGAACAGGTCCTGGGCCCCGACCACCCCGACACGCTCGTCAGCCGCCGGGAGATCGCCGTCGGCCTGGGCTGGCTGGACCGCTGGCCCGAGGCCCTGACCGTCTACCGCAGGGTCGCCGAGGCCCGGCACCGGGTCCTGGGACCCGTCCACCCGGACACCCTGGCGGCCAGGAACGACGAGGCGCACTGCCTGGAGCAGCTGGGCCGGGGAGCCGAGGCGGTGGAGCTGTACCGCCAGGTCGCGGCGCTGCGCCAGCAGCACGGCACCCGGGGCCGCTGAGCGCGTACCGGTCATCGCCCCGCGGCGCGCGCGTGCGGGTGCGCCGCCCGGGGTGGCGCGGATCGGTCCCGCACCGCCGCCCGGGGCGACGAGGTCGGTCCGGCACCGCCGCCCCGGGGACGCGGGGTCAGCCCCGCGATACCACCCCGGGGCGGCGCAGGGCAGCTCCGCGATACCACCCCCGGGCGGCGCGGGTCAGTTCCGCGATACCACCCAGCCGACCGCCTCGATACGCGCCGCGTCCTTCCGCCGTGCCTCGTCGAAGACCGGGCGCCCGCCGTCCTCGACCCGCAGCCCGTCCACGTACGCGCCCCTTCCCACGTACAGCCGGTCCGTCGTGTACCGCCAGCGCAGCCGTACCTCCGTATCGCGCCAGGCCGCCAGGTCCGCGGTCAGCCGGTGCCAGTCGCGTCCCGACCAGCCCGTGGCCGAACCCGCCGGATGCGCCAGCGGCTCCTGCCCGGTGCGTACGGTCGTGAAGGGCACCGGCCGCCAGCCGCTCCCGGCGTCGGCCGACGCCTCCAGGAACAGCGCGTCCGCGTCCGGCTCGGTGTCCCACCACAGCGAACAGCGCAGCACCCCGGCGCGGGCCGTGACCGGCGGCAGCGTCAGCGTGGCCGTGGTGGCGCTCGCCATGCCGGAGAACCACGCGGTACGGCCGTGGGCGGGCCGCACCGCGACGGCCCGCGCCATCCGGTTCGCCGCCGCGACGCGCGGCGCGCTGCCGGACCGCCAGCTCCGTACGGGGTGCACCGAGTTGCCGAGCACGATCAGGAAGGAGTCGGTCGTCGGGTCGAGGACGAGACTCGTGCCGGTGAACCCGGTGTGGCCCGCCGTGCTCGGGGTGGCCATCGCGCCCATGTACCAGTGCTGGTAGAGCTCGAAGCCCAGTCCGTGGGCGTCGCCGGGGAAGCCGGAGTTGAAGTCGGTGAACATCAGCTCCACGGACTCGGGCCGCAGGATCCGGGCCCGGCCGTACGCGCCGCCGTTGAGCAGCGTACGGGCGAGGATCGCCAGGTCCCAGGCGCGGGAGAAGACCCCGGCGTGGCCCGCGACCCCGCCGAGGCTGTAGGCGTTCTCGTCGTGCACCTCGCCCCACACCAGCCCCCGGTCCAGCCCCGACCACGGCCGGCGCGCGTCCTCGGTGGCGGCGATCTCCGGCTTCCAGGAGGCGGGCGGGTTGAAGCGCGTGCGGTGCATCGCGAGTGGAGCGGTGATCTCGTCGTGGAGCAGGGTGTCCAAGGTGCGACCGGTGATCCGCTCCAGGATCAGCTGGAGCGAGATCAGATTGAGGTCCGAGTACAGATAGGCCGTGCCGGGCGGACTCACCGGCGCCTCGTTCCACAGCAGCTGGAGCTTGCCCTCGTACGTCGGCGCCGTATAGAGCGGGACCCAGGCGCGGAAGCCGGAGGTGTGCGTCAGCAACTGGCGCACGGTCATGTCCTGCTTGCCCGCCCGCCCGAACTCCGGGAGATACGTGGTGACGCGCGCCGCCAGCTCCAGAGCTCCCCGCTCGATCTGCTGGACGGCGAGGATCGAGGTGAACAGCTTGGAGAGGGAGGCGAGATCGAAGACCGTGTCCTCGGACATCGCGATCCGCCGCTCCGGAGGCAGCTCCACACCGGTGTCGGTCTTCTCGTCGTACGCCGCGTAGCGCACGGCCGCACCGAGCGGCCGGTGCAGCGCGACCGTCCCCCCGCGCCCGGCGAGCAGGACGGCGCCCGCGTACCAGGGGTGCGCGGGGGAAGGGCCGAGGAAGGCCGTCGCTTCGTCGACCAGCCGGTCCAGCTCGCCGGGCAGGAGGCCGGCCCGCTCGGCGGAACCGTGCCGCAGCGTCGTCCGTCTCGCGCCACCGGACCCGCCACGTGGGCCTGCCGTGGTGGCGCGGGCCGAGCCCTCGGCGAACGGGATCGGTGCCACGGCCAGCGCCCCGCCCAGGGCCAGCACGCCGCCGCCCAGCCTGCGCCGGCTTATCCCACCGGCCCCACCGGTCCGACTGGCCCCACCGGTCCGACTGGCCCCACCGGTCCTACCGGCCCCACCGGTCCTACCGGCCCCGCCGGCGCGCGAGCCGCCCCGCGCGCCGTCCCCCGCGCCGCCCTCCGTACCGTCCGCTTCCCGTCCGTCCGCTCCCCGTCCGTCCGCCCGGTCCTGCGCCATGCGGCAGCCCTCCCCTGAACGTCGTGTCTCCCGGGTACTCACCGTCAGGACCTCTTACCACAGCGGAACTGACACCGCATCACGGGCGACGCGACGGACCCGCCCGTCCGGCGTCGCCGCCGCGCGCGCCATCTGCACCTCTGGCAGCGTGTGGCGCATGAGGACGAGCGTCGGCATCAGGTCACTGGTGTCCCAGTGGGCCGTGGTGGTGCCGCTGATCGCGCTGGTCGCGCTGGTGCTCAGCTGGGGGCGCAGCCTGCCGGGCTTCGCGGTCGCGCTCGTCGCCCTCTGTCTCGCGGGCGCCGTGCTCGCGGCCGTGCACCACGCCGAGGTCGTCGCCCACAGAGTGGGGGAGCCCTTCGGCTCACTCGTCCTCGCCGTCGCGGTCACGGTCATCGAAGTGGCGCTCATCGTCACGCTGATGATCGACGGCGGCGACAAGACCGCCTCGCTCGCCCGTGACACGGTCTTCGCCGCCGTCATGATCACCTGCAATGGCATTCTCGGCCTCTGTCTGCTGGTCGGGGCGGTGCGCGCCAGGGTCGCCGTGTTCAACGCCGAGGGCACGGGCGCCGCGCTGGCCACCGTCGCCACCCTGGCCACGCTCACGCTCGTGATCCCGACGTTCACCACCAGCAAGCCGGGCCCCGAGTTCTCCCCCGCGCAGCTGGGCTTCGCCGCGGTCGCCTCGCTCGTCCTGTACGGGCTCTTCGTCGCCGTACAGACCGTGCGTCACCGCGACTACTTCCTGCCCGTCACCCCGGAGGGGGGCGTGCTGGAGGAGGACTCGCACGCCCCGCTGCCCACCCGCCGGGCGACCGTCCTGAGCCTGGTGCTGCTGATCGTGGCGCTGGTCGCCGTCGTCGGGGACGCGAAGGCGGTGTCCTCGACCATCGAGTCGGGGGTGGCGGCGGCCGGGCTGCCCCAGGCCGTGGTCGGTGTGGTCATCGCCCTGCTGGTGCTGCTCCCCGAGACCCTCGCCGCCGTACGCGCGGCCCGCCGCGAGCGCGTGCAGACGAGCCTCAATCTGGCGCTCGGCTCCGCCATAGCCAGCATCGGTCTGACGATCCCGGCCATCGCGCTCGCCTCGATCTGGCTGAGCGGGCCGCTGGTGCTCGGGCTGGGGGCCATCCATATGGTGCTGCTCGCGCTGACCGTGGTGGTGGGCGCCCTGACCGTCGCCCCGGGCCGGGCCACGCTGCTCCAGGGCGGGGTGCATCTGGGGATCTTCGCCGCGTTCGTCTTTCTGGCCATCAGCCCATGACCCGGACGAGAGCGTCCGGGGGGATTGACCCGCCGCGCGGCTGCCCGGAGGATCGCGCCATGACCGCCGAGGACCAGACCGCGCCCGAGTCCGGCGATTTCCTCCGGGAGTTGCTCGACAGCACCGTCGACGGCGTGGTGCGCCGGACCGCGGCCCGGGTGCCCGACCGCGTGGCCGTACGGTACGCGGACCGCACCTGGACCTACGCGGAGCTGGACGCGGCCGTCTCCACCGCCGCCGCCGAACTGCGCGGTCACGGCCTTGAGGACGGCGACCGGGTGGCGTCCTACGGCCATAACTCGGACGTCTATCTGATCGCCTATCTCGCCTGCGCGCGGGCCGGGCTCGTCCACGTACCGGTCAATCAGCACCTCACCGGCGACGACCTCGGCTATCTCGTGAAGCAGTCGGGCAGCGCGCTCGTCCTCGCGGATCCGGGCCTCGCCGGACGGGTCCCCGGGGGCGTGCCGGTCCGTCCGCTGCGCGACGCCGACGGCTCGCTGCTCGCCGCGCTGGCCACACCGAGGCCGTACGAACGCGCCGGCGACCCGGGCGAGCTGTCCCAGCTGCTCTACACCTCGGGCACCACCGCGCTGCCCAAGGGCGCCATGATGACGCACCGCGCCCAGGTGCACGCGTACGCCAGCGCCATCACCGCCCTGGACCTGCGGGAGAGCGACCGGCCGGTGCACTCGCTGCCGCTCTACCACTCCGCCCAGACGCATGTCTTCCTGCTGCCGTATCTCGCGGTCGGCGCGGAGAACACCATCCTGGACGCACCGGATCCGGGGACGATCTTCGATCTCATCGGCGCGGGCCGCGCGGACAGCCTCTTCGCGCCGCCCACCGTATGGATCGGCCTCTCGCAGCACCCCGAGTTCACCACGCGCGATCTGACCGCGCTGCGCAAGGCGTACTACGGCGCCTCGGTCATGCCGGTGCCCGTACTGGAACGGCTGCGCGCGCGACTGCCCTCCCTCGCCTTCTACAACTGCTTCGGCCAGAGCGAGATCGGCCCTCTCGCCACGGTCCTCGGACCCGACGAGCACGAGGGCCGGATGGACTCCTGCGGCAGAACTGTCCGGCACGTCGAGGCACGGGTCGTCGACGAGGGCGGCGAAGAGGTCCCGGACGGTACGGCGGGCGAGGTCGTCTACCGGTCGCCGCAGCTCTGCGCCGGGTACTGGGACAAGCCGGAGGAGACGGCGGAGGCGTTCCACGGCGGCTGGTTCCACTCCGGGGATCTCGCCGTGCGGGACGCCGAGGGCTACTACACGGTGGTGGACCGGGTGAAGGACGTCATCAACTCCGGTGGGGTGCTGGTCGCGTCCCGGCAGGTCGAGGACGCTCTCTACACCCATCCCGGTGTCGCCGAGGCCGCGGTCGTCGGGCTGCCCGACGACCGCTGGATCGAGGCCGTCACGGCCGTCGTCGTCCCGCGCGGCGAGGTCACCGAGGCCGAACTCCTCGCCCACGCACGCGAGAAGCTCGCCCACTTCAAGGCCCCGAAGCGGATCGTGTTCGTGACGGCCCTGCCGCGCAACGCCAGCGGGAAGATCCTCAAGCGCGAGCTGCGGGACAGCCTCGGCGGGCCCTGAGCCGTGGACCGGGGCTCAGTGGCATCCGCCGGGGCTCCGTGGCGTCCGCCGGGCTCAGCGCGGTCTGAGGTCCACGATCCGCTTGATCTTGCCCACCGAGCGCTCCAGGGTCTCCGGATCCACGACCTCCACCCCCACCGAGACCCCGACCCCGTCCTTGACCGCCGCGGCGATCGCCCGCACCGCGTCCGCGCGCTGCGCGGAGGTCGCGTTCGCGCGCGCCTCGGCCCGTACCGTCAGCGCGTCCATCCTGCCCTCGCGGGTCAGCCGGAGCTGGAAGTGCGGGGCCACCCCCGGCGTACGCAGCACGATCTCCTCGATCTGAGTGGGGAAGAGGTTCACCCCGCGCAGGATGACCATGTCGTCGGAGCGGCCCGTGATCTTCTCCATCCGGCGGAAGACCCGGGCCGTACCGGGCAGCAGCCGGGTGAGGTCCCGGGTCCGGTAGCGGATCACCGGCATGGCCTCCTTGGTGAGCGAGGTGAAGACCAACTCGCCCTCCGTGCCGTCCGGCAGGACCTCCCCGGTGAACGGATCGACCACTTCCGGATAGAAGTGGTCCTCCCAGATGTGCAGACCGTCCTTGGTCTCCACGCACTCCTGGGCGACCCCCGGACCCATCACCTCCGACAGCCCGTAGATGTCGACCGCGTCGATCGCGAACCGCTCCTCGATCTCGCGCCGCATCTCCTCCGTCCACGGCTCGGCGCCGAAGATGCCCACCTGGAGGGAGGTCGTACGCGGGTCCACGCCCTGGCGCTCGAACTCGTCGAGCAGCGTCAGCATGTACGACGGCGTCACCATGATGATCTCGGGGCGGAAGTCCTGGATCAGCTGGACCTGGCGGGCTGTCATGCCCCCGGACGCGGGGATCACCGTACAGCCGAGCCGTTCCGCGCCGTAGTGCGCGCCGAGCCCGCCGGTGAAGAGCCCATAGCCGTACGCCACATGGACCTTGTGCCCGGGGCGCCCGCCGGCCGCGCGGATCGAGCGGGCCACCACATCGGCCCAGGTGTCCAGATCCCGCTGGGTGTAGCCGACGACGGTCGGCCGGCCCGTGGTGCCGCTGGAGGCGTGGACGCGCCGCACCTCCGACTGGTCCACGGCGAACATCCCGAACGGATAGTTGTCCCGCAGATCGGCCTTGGCGGTGAACGGGAAGCGCGCCAGATCGGCGAGCGAACGGCAGTCCTCGGGACGCAGCCCCGCCCGGTCGAAGGCCAGCCGGTAGTGGCCGACGTTCTCGTAGGCGTGCCGCAGTGTGGCGCGCAGCCGCTCCAGTTGCAGGGCGGCCAGCTCCTCGCGGCTGAGCTGTTCCGCCGCGTCCAGCAGAGGTGTCATGGGCGCTCTCCCGGTCCTTCGGACAGTGCGGTCATCCGATCGACCGATCATTCGGTTGATCGTCCCGGGATCAGTAATTCAGGAGTGCCGACGAGCGTCAAGAGCCACGACAGGGCCCACGTGGCGACTCTCCGCACACCGGCCGCCCCGCCGCCCCGCGCCCGGAAACCGCACGGCCCGTGCCCCGGCGGTTCCGGCGGGTGGCGAACTGCCGCTGGTCGCGGCGCATATGGCGGCGTCGCCCCGCTCGCCCGGCTCCGTCCGCCGGCCATGACCCGTGCCGCCCGCGCCTGCCGTCGCGGCCTGTCCGGGACCGGCGCCGGTCGATAGGGTGACCCAGGGACGACGCAGCGGGAGGAGCAGGACGTGGCTGAGAGCACCACCACCCATAAGCCGCTTTCGGGCTGGGACAAGCCGGAACTCGATCTGAGCAACGCGGACTGGCAGTCGAGCAGCCGGGGTACGGGTGACGTCCAGATCGCCTTCGTCGAGGGGTTCATCGCCATGCGCAACAGCGGCCGGCCGGAGAGCCCGTCGCTGATCTTCAGCCCGGCCGAATGGCGGGCCTTCGTGATCAACGCGCGGGACGGGGAGTTCGACCTCACCTGACGGAACGGACCCGACGCGGCGGGCGAAACGGACGGAGCGCGTCCCGGCCGGCGGAGCGTGGGCGGCCGGCTCCGGTGAAGTGGCGCGAACCCGTACCATGGTGGGATGTCCTTTCTCCGCCGCCGCAGCGCCGCCACCCCCGCGGGCCCGGACTTCGATGTCCTGGCCATGGACCCGGGTGACTGGCCCGGCAATCTGGGGGCGGGGCTGCTGCCCGCGCCCGATGGCAGCTGCCAGGGTGTCTTCCTCCGGTACGACCTGTTCGGTGGCCGCGGCCCCGCGATGATCATCGGCAATCTGCCCGCGGGGTCGCCCGCCCGCGAGCTGGCCGACGGGCAGATTCCGTTCGAGGTGGCACAGCTGCTGCTGGCGCTGGAGAACGAGGAGCCGGTCGAGGTGACCGGCGCCGAGGACATCCCGGTGATGCAGGGGGACAACCTCCTGATCGTGCGCCGCCTCAAGCTCTCGGAGAGCCGGATCTCCTGCGTCCAGTTCGACCGCAGCGACGATGTGCTGGTGACCATCGCCAGCTGGGACCGGCCGATCACGGACGATCTCTACGCGCTGCTGAAGCCGCTGCCCGCGGAGCTGTTCCAGCAGGGCTGAGTCGGGGGTACGGCAGCGCCGAATCAGGAGCCGATCGCTCCCGCACGGTAAGGACGAACGGCCGGTATCGGCCAGGTCCGTACCGGCGGGAGCGAATTTGTCATGTCCCTTGCCATTTCAGTCATCGGACTTTTACCGTGCCTGCCATGACCCCTGGGATGAGCCGCAGAACCACGATCAAGTCCGCGCTCGGGGTAACGGGCGCACTGACGCTGGGCATTCCGGCGATATCCGGAGCCGCAGCCGCCGTTAACCCCTCCGATGAATTGACGCTCAGGTATCACACACCCGCCGCCGACTGGGAGCGCGAGTCGCTGCCCATCGGCAGTGGTGCGCTCGGTGCGAGCGTGCTCGGCACCCTCGCCACCGAACGCCTCACCCTCAACGAGAAGACCCTGTGGACCGGCGGCCCCGGGGCCTCCGGCGGATACGACCACGGCAACTGGACCCAGCCCCGGCCCGGAGTGCTCGCCTCCGTACAGCGCCGCCTCGACACCGAGGGCAAGCTCACCCCGGAGGCCGTCGCCTCCGAACTCGGCCAGCCCAAGCGCGGCTTCGGCGCGTACCAGGTACTGGGCGATCTCGAACTGGCCGTACCGGGCGCCCCGTCGGCCCCCGACGGCTCCTATCGCCGTACGCTCAACCTCGCGTCCGCGCTCGCCGCCGTCACGTACACCCACCAAGGCGTCGCGTACACAAGGGAGTTCTTCGCCTCCTACCCCGGCAAGGTCATCGTGGGCCGGTTCTCCGCCAACCAGCCGGGGAAGATCGGTTTCACCCTGCGCTACACCTCGCCGCGCGCCGACTTCACCGCCACGGCGAGCGGCGACCGGCTCACCGTCAGGGGCGCGCTCCAGGACAACGGGATGCGGTTCGAGACCCAGATCCGGGTACGGACCGACGGTGGCCGGGTCAGCGCGGGGTCGAACGGCACCCTCACCGTCACCGGCGCCAACAGCGCCTGGTTCGTCCTCGCCGCCGGTACGGACTACGCCGACACCTATCCGCGCTACCGGGGCGCCGACCCGCACGGCGCCGTCACCGGCGCCGTCGACGCGGCCGCCGCCCGCTCGTACGACGCCCTGCGCACCGACCATGTGAACGACCACGGCGCCCTCTTCGGCCGCGTCTCGCTCGACATCGGCCAGCAACTCCCCGACCTGCCCACCAACCAGCTGCTGACGCAGTACACGGGAGGCTCCGGCGCCGCCGACCGGGCGCTCGAAGCGCTGTTCTTCCAGTACGGCCGCTACCTGCTCATCGCCTCCTCGCGGGCCGGCTCCCTGCCCGCGAACCTCCAGGGCGTATGGAACAACGTCACCAACCCGCCCTGGTCGGCGGACTATCACGTCAACATCAACCTCCAGATGAACTACTGGCTCGCCGAGGTCACCAACCTCGCCGAGACCACGGCGCCCTACGACCGCTACGTCGAGGCGATGCGCGCGCCCGGCCGGGTGAGCGCGCGGGAGATCTTCGGCTCGGCCGGCTGGGTCGTACAGAACGAGACCAACCCGTTCGGCTTCACCGGCGTGCACAACTGGGCCACCTCGTTCTGGTTCCCGGAGGCCGCGGCCTGGCTCACCCAGCAGCTCTACGACCACTACCGGTTCAACGGCTCCACCGACTATCTGCGCTCCACCGCCTACCCGGTGATGAAGGAGGCCGCGGAGTTCTGGCTCGCCAATCTCCGCACCGACCCGCGCGACGGGAAGCTCGTCGTCACGCCCAGCTACTCACCGGAGCACGGGGACTTCACGGTGGGCGCGGCGATGTCCCAGCAGATCGTGCACGATCTGTTCACCAACACCCTGGAGGCCGCCAGAACCCTGGGGGACGCGCCCGACTTCCGCGCCCGGCTGGAGACCGCCCTCGGCAGCCTCGACCCCGGGCTCCGCATCGGTTCCTGGGGCCAGCTCCAGGAGTGGAAGACCGACGTGGACAGCCGGACCGACGACCACCGCCATGTCTCGCATCTCTTCGGGCTCCACCCGGGCCGGCAGATCGTCGCGGGCAGTAACTGGGCGGAGGCGGCCAAGGTCTCGCTGACCGCGCGCGGTGACGGCGGGACCGGCTGGAGCAAGGCATGGAAGATCAACTTCTGGGCGCGGCTGAAGGACGGCAACCACGCCCACAAGATGCTCTCGGAGCAGCTCAAGAGCTCCACCCTGCCCAACCTCTGGGACACCCATCCGCCGTTCCAGATCGACGGCAACTTCGGCGCCACCTCGGGGGTCGCCGAGATGCTGGTGCAGAGCCAGCACGGCCCGATCGAGATCCTGCCCGCCCTGCCGGCCTCCTGGCCGAACGGCCGGGTGACGGGGCTGCGGGCGCGCGGCGGTGTCACGCTCGACATCAGCTGGAGCGGCGGAAGGGCGAGCCGGATCACGCTGCGCGCGAGCCGTACGGGGGACCTGACCCTGCGGAGCACGCTGCTGCCGGGCGGTGAGCGGATCTTCCGGGCGACCGCGGGACAGACCTACGAATTCACCCCGTAGGTCCAGATTCAGGTCCACGTCCCAGACCGGGGCCCCGCCCGCCGCACGGCCGGTGGGGCCTTGGCGCCGTGTGGACCGTCCCTCCTGCGGAACCGGGCGGAATCACGCAAGATGGATGCACGACTGGGGGCCGGCACGCGGCTGTCCGCCCGCCGCCGGACCTTCATCGAGCGAAGGGACAGCATGGACAGCAATGGTCTGAACTCCGACGTCCTGCGGGAACTGCGTGCACAGCGCACCTATCCGGCCGTGTCCCTGACGATGCCCACGGACCGCCGCGGGCCCCGCCACGAGCAGGACGCGGTACGGCTGCGCAATCTGCTCGCCGAGGCAGGGCGGCGGCTGGAGGCCGAACCGGATCTGGACAAGCGGGCCCGTGCCGCGGTCAGAGGGCAGCTCGACAAGGCCGTCGCCGAGGTCGATCTGCGCCATCTGCTCGACGGACTGCTGCTGCTCGCCGACGCCGGGGAGTTCCGGGTCTGGTACCTGCCGCGCGAGGTGCCCGAGCGCGTCGTTCTCTCCGATACCTATCTGACCCGCAACCTCGTGGCCGCCACCGCGCAGTCACGGCCGTACTGGGCGCTGGCGATCGCCGCCGACCGCGCGACGCTGTGGAGCGGAGCCGGTGAGTCCCTGCGCGAGCACCGCGAGGACGGCTTTCCCATGACGCCGCCGGAGGAGACCTGGGACGTCGAACGCGAGGAACGGATCGGCGACACCCCGAGCACCTTCACCGACGAGGAGACCCGCCGCTTTCTGCGGTCCGTCGACGAGGCCATGGGCGCGGTGCTGGCCCGTCGGCCCCGGCCGCTCCATCTGGTCGGCCTCGCCCCCGCGCTCGCCCTGCTGGAGGAGGCGGGCAACGCCACGCACACGGCCGTCGGACGGCTGGTCAAGGGCGGTCTGACGGAAGGTCCCGCCCCCGTGCTGCTGAAGGAACTCCAGCCCGTGGTCAAGGAGTACGCGCGCCGGGAGATGGCCGAGGTACTGACCCGGCTCAACGACGCCAAGGGCCGGCGCACCTTCGCCGCCGGACTCGACGAGGTCTGGGAATCGGTGCGTGAGAAGCGGGCCGACCTGGTCGCGCTCGAAGAGCACTACCGCCGTACGGTCCGGGTCAGCGACGGCCATCTGATCCCGGTGGACGGCGAGGCCGCCGTGGGCCCCGAGGTACACGAGGACATCGTCGACGAACTCGTCGAAGCGGCCCTGGACGGCGGCGCCGAGGTGGTGTTCCTCCCGGACGACGCGCTCGCCGCCCACGACCGCATCGCCGCCGTCCTGCGCTACTGACCCGGCTCCGGTACCGGTCTCCGGCACCGGTACACACGCGTACCCGCGCGGACAGGAGCCGGGCGTCACCGGCTCCCCCGTGACCGGTGACGCCCGGCATTTTCCCGCCGGTTCGGTATCAGCGCGCCGGAAGCACCTGCACATCGGCCGCCTTCACATAGGCGACCCGGTGCCCGAACTGGATCTCGTAGTACGTGTCCTTGCCCCGCACCACCCGGTGTCCGGCGGTGGCGAAGGTCGGCGCGAAGTAGTACTCGCCCGGTGCCTCGGCGCCCATCACATAACGCTGGCCCGCGAGCAGCTTGTAGGGGAACGCCGAGACCGTCTGGACCGGGACCCCCTCCGGATAGGCCGCGGCCTCCGGGAAGGCCCGCCCGTACACCGGGATCTCCGTCAGCCCGGCCTTGGGTGTCAGCACCGCCGCCTTGGCACCGACGGCGGTCGGGCTCGTACGCGGGTTGTGGAACCACGCCTTCTGGCCGAGGTACCAGATCGCCGTCCACTCGCCCTCGCGCCCGGCGACCGCGTACTGCTGGCCGGTCGAGGCACGGGCGCCCAGGTCGTTGACGTCGATGGTGGAGTCCTGGCCGCCGGGCCGCAGCCCGATGTCCTTCACGAGCGGCGCGTCCTCGGCCGGCGCGGTGTGCAGCCGTACGGCGCCCGAGCCGTGCGGGGCGCAGGCCTGGCCCGGCTTCTCGCAGCCGGTGTACGACGGCTGGTTGGCCGCGTAGTCCGGACGGATCGTGACCACCGACGCGGCCGGCCCCGCGGTCGCCGTGAACGGCTTGCCGAGCAGCTGGAAGTAGTGCGCCCAGTCCCAGTAGGGGCCCGGGTCGGTGTGCATCCCGGGGATCGTCGCGGTGGTCGTGCCGGGCACATTGTCATGGCCCAGGATGTGTCGGCGGTCCAGCGGGATGTCGTACTTCTTCGCCAGATACCCGACCAGCCGCGCGGAGGTGCGGTACATCGCCTCCGTGTACCAGGCGTCCGGCGCGGCGAGGAAGCCCTCGTGCTCCAGCCCCACCGACTTGGAGTTGATGTACCAGTTACCGGCGTGCCAGCCGACATCCTTGGTCGCCACATGCTGGGCGATATGCCCGTCGGACGAACGCAGCGTGTAGTTCCACGACACATACTTCGGGTCCTGGATCAGCTTGAGGGTGGTGTCCCAGGAGCCCTCGGTGTCATGAATGATGATGTAGTCGATCGACTGCGAGGCCGGCCGGTCGGCCTTGTCGTGGTTGCCGTAGTCGTCCTCGCCGAACTCCGCGTACGGCGCCGGGATCCACTCGCAGGCGACCGAGCTGGGGCACTCGGCCTGTCCCGCGTCGGCCGTGCGCAGACCGAGCCGCGCCGTCTGCGAGGTGTCGGGGGAGACCCGGGGGGCCGCGCGCAGCGCCACCCGCTGGCCGCTGTCCGTCGTACGGCGCTCGCCGTTCCTGATCACGTCGTACACATCATTGGCGTACGTCGCGGCGGTCGCGGAGTCGTCCGCCCCGGAGAACCGGGCCACCGCTCCGTACCAGTCGGCCGGATCACCGCTCAGCGGCTGCCCCAGCTCCCGCTGGGCCTCGGCCAGCAGCGCCGCGCCACCCAGGACATTGGCGGCGGGGCTCCGCCGCAGCTCCTTGGCGGGCAGCCCGGTCAGCTCGGCGGCGCGGTCCAGGGTGCGCAGCCGGGCGGGCAGTTCGGACGCCGTGGGCAGCGCCGCCTCGGTGACGGTCTTCACCGCGCGCGAGGTGTCGCCGCGCGGGTCCTCCGTACCCTCCGAGTGGTGCGGTGCGTCGGCGAGCGCGGTCCTGGCGTCGGTCAGATGCATCGGGCCGTAGCCGCCGGTGACGCTCGGGGCGCCGCTGTGCGTGTCCCAGCGGGACTGGAGATACGAGACACCGAGCAGCACGCTCTGCGGCACGTGATACCGCGCGGCAGCGGCGGCGAACTCACGCTGCAACGCGCCGGATCCCGGCTGTTCCGCGGTGGCGGACGGAGCGGCCGAGACCAGGGGCAGCAGCAGCGCCGCGGAAGCGACGACACCCCCCGCTCGCAGCGCCCGACCACGCGGGAATCTCGGTCGTGGGGGGACGGAACCTTCCAATGCAGCCTCCAGTGACGGGTGGTGCGCGAATGGCCTGCCGGGCCGACTGGACCTCCAGGGGTATCGGCTCCCGGACGATCCGTCAATCATCGGGCATGGAAGGGATTTCGCACGTCAGCGCGGGTATGACGGAGTTTCGCGGCGGTGGCGTCCGGGCCTGCGGCGCGTCAGTGGAATGGACCAATGATCAGACATTCGCCGCCGGAAGGGTCCGGACGTGGCCGGGAACCACGCCCGGACGCGCCGCGCGCCCCGTGGGACTGCACGGGG
>NZ_JBHTZS010000010.1:281947-296796 GCF_042790125.1 Streptomyces scopuliridis | reverse complement strand
GGTGCGGGGGTGGCCGCCCGTCGGCCGGCACGGGGCCGGCCCCTGGCTCGTCGTGGATGCGAGGTGTCAGCGTTCCTCTTCACCGCCGCCGGCCGGTACGGCCGTCAGTCGGTCGGTCTCATCCTGTATTTCCGCGGCGATCTTCTTGAGTTCCGGCTCGAACTTGCGTCCGTGGTGGGCGCAGAAGAGCAGTTCACCACCGCTGGACAGGAGGACGCGCAGATAGGCCTGGGCGCCGCACCGGTCGCAGCGGTCAGCCGCGGTCAGCGGGCTCGCGGGGGTCAGAACAGTAGTCACGTCGCCTCTTCTCTAGCTCGACGAGCTGTCGTACCAGGGTCAACATCCAACCAGGCCGAAAACGTTCCCGCTCTCGGCTTTTCCTCGAAAGTTTCTTCCGTTGTGGCTGACTGCTGACGATTGGCGGCGAATGGGCCGTATTGCTCGCGGGGCTTCGCACTACGGGTTTCGCGTTGCTTGACGTTGCTTGTCAGGGGGATCGCCCTCGCCGGCCGGCTTGCCGGTTGTTGATGAGGACGTGCCCGGAGCCTAAATGGTTCATGCCTGGAAGGGAACGTGATGTGTGCTTCACTGCCCCGAAGGATCGAACACCTATGCGACCTTGCACTAGCATGAGAATTCGCGAGGGTGGCGTGACAACGGCTCTACCAGGCCTCTGTACCCTCTGACCGGTGACAGACGCCGGGCCTTTACCCCACGGGGGCCCATCTCAAATTCAGCGAGGAGCGAACCGCGTGACCGCCGATACGTCCGTGCCGTCCACTGCGCTGCTGACAGCAGACCGTGACGGCTCCAACTACACCGCGCGGCACCTGCTCGTCCTTGAAGGGCTCGAAGCGGTCCGCAAGCGCCCGGGAATGTATATCGGCTCGACCGACAGCCGCGGCCTGATGCACTGCCTCTGGGAGATCATCGACAACTCGGTCGACGAAGCCCTGGGCGGGTACTGCGACCACATCGAGGTGATCCTCCACGAGGACGGCTCGGTCGAGGTCAAGGACAACGGCCGGGGCATTCCCGTCGACGTCGAGCCCAAGACCGGCCTCTCCGGCATCGAGGTCGTGATGACCAAGCTGCACGCCGGCGGAAAGTTCGGCGGCGGCTCGTACGCCGCCTCGGGCGGTCTGCACGGAGTGGGCGCCTCCGTCGTCAACGCCCTCTCCGCCCGGCTGGACGTCGAGGTGGACCGCAACAGCGCCACACACTCGATCAGCTTCCGGCGCGGTGTCCCCGGGATGTTCACCGAGCAGGGCCCCGACAGCCCCTTCGATCCCGCGAACGGGCTGCGCAAGGGCAAGCGGGTGCCCAAGACCCGTACCGGCACGCGTGTGCGCTACTGGGCCGACCGGCAGATCTTCCTCAAGGACGCCAAGCTCTCCCTGGACACGCTCCACCAGCGGGCCCGGCAGACCGCCTTCCTGGTGCCCGGACTGACGATCGTCGTCAGGGACGAGCGGGGCCTCGGCGAGAGCGAGGGCGGCGGAGCGAACGAGGAGACGTTCCGGTTCGACGGCGGCATCAGTGAATTCTGTGAATATCTCGCGCCGGACAAGGCGGTCTGCGATGTGCTGCGGCTGACCGGCCACGGCACCTTCAAGGAGACCGTGCCGGTCCTGGACGACCGGGGGCACATGACGCCCACCGAGGTCACCCGCGAGCTGGGCGTCGACATCGCCCTCCGCTGGGGCACCGGGTACGACACCACCGTCAAGTCGTTCGTGAACATCATCGCCACCCCCAAGGGCGGCACGCATGTGACCGGATTCGAGCGTTCCCTGACCAAAACGGTCAATGAGGCGCTGCGTTCGGCCAAGATGCTCCGCGTCGCGGAGGACGACGTCGTCAAGGACGACGCCCTGGAGGGCCTCACGGCCGTGGTCACGGTACGGCTCGCGGAGCCGCAGTTCGAGGGCCAGACCAAGGAGGTCCTCGGTACGTCCGCGGCCAACCGGATCGTCGCCAATGTCATCGCCAAGGAGCTCAAGGCGTTCCTGACCTCGACGAAGCGCGACGCCAAGGCGCAGGCCCGGGCCGTGCTGGAGAAGGCCGTCGCCGCCGCCCGTACCCGGATCGCGGCCCGCCAGCACAAGGAGGCGCAGCGCCGGAAGACGGCGCTGGAGTCCTCCTCGCTGCCGGCCAAGCTCGCCGACTGCCGCAGTGACGACGTGGACCGCAGCGAGCTGTTCATCGTGGAGGGCGACTCCGCGCTCGGTACGGCCAAGCTCGCCAGGAACAGCGAGTTCCAGGCGCTGCTGCCGATCCGGGGCAAGATCCTCAACGTCCAGAAGTCATCCGTCTCGGACATGCTCAAGAACGCCGAGTGCGGGGCGATCATCCAGGTCATAGGGGCGGGCTCGGGCCGGACCTTCGACATCGACGCCGCCCGTTACGGGAAGATCGTGCTGCTGGTCGACGCCGATGTCGACGGCGCCCATATCCGCTGTCTGCTGCTCACGCTGTTCCAGCGCTACATGCGACCGATGGTGGAGGCGGGCCGGGTCTTCGCCGCCGTGCCGCCGCTGCACCGGATCGAGCTGGTCCAGCCCAAGAAGGGCCAGGACAAGTACGTCTACACGTACTCGGACAACGAGCTGCGGCAGACGCTGCTGGAGTTCCAGCGGAAGAACGTGCGCTTCAAGGACTCCATCCAGCGCTACAAGGGCCTCGGTGAGATGGACGCCGATCAGCTGGCGGAGACCACGATGGACCCCCGCCACCGCACGCTGCGGCGGATCAACATCGGGGACCTGGAGTCGTCCGAGCAGATCTTCGATCTGCTGATGGGCAATGAGGTGGCCCCCCGCAAGGAGTTCATCACCAGCTCCGCGGCGACGCTGGACCGCTCGCGCATCGACGCCTGAGACGGACGCCCCGGGCATCCGGGACGACGCCCGGGGCATCCGGGACGACACCCGGAGCATCCGGGACGACGCCCGGGGCGTCCGGGACGACGCCCGGGGCATCCCGGGACCACGGCCTCCACCCCCGGGTGGAGGCCGTTCCTCCACCCGCGATCAACCCCCGCGCCGATGCTCCGGCCCGGTGTTTCTCCGTAGCGTCGAAGTCGTTGAACTTCTTCGTCCCCGGAGGCCCCGATGTCCTCGCTCCTCAACGTGCTGGTGGCCGTCGCGGTGGTCGCCCTGATCGCCGCCCGCCAGTTCAAGCCCCAGCGGGTCACCGCCGACGGGCACCGCTGGCTGGTGCTGCCCGTCATCCTGGTCGTGGTCGCGCTGCGTGAGCCCGGCCTCCTGGACGCGCGGGAGCCGTCGCTGTCGGCGCTGCTGCTCGGCGCCGAGCTGGTCGTGGGGGCGCTGATGGGCGCCGGCTGGGCCAGGACCAGCCATATCTGGACCGAGCGGGACGGCTCGGTGTGGTCGAAGGGTACGAAGGCCACCGCCGGCGTCTGGGGCGCCGGGATCGCGCTGCGGGTGGGGCTCATGGGCGTCGGCGCGCTGACCGGCGTCCACCAGGGCAGCGGGGCGCTGCTGCTCGCGCTCGCCGCCTCGGTGCTGGTCCGCAGGGGTCTGCTGGTGTGGCGGGCCCATGCCGTCCGGCCGTCGTACGGTGACGGCGTAGCCGCCGCACCGTGGAAGGACCGTGTGTGACCCCAGAGGCCTGGACGAACTGGCCCTCCCGGGAGGCTCTCACCCGGGCGGGCCGCACCGATGCCCGGCGATGGCTGAACCGCGGCATCCGCGTGCTGGTCATCGGCGGCCTGCTGTGGTCCACCCTCGGTGAGCGACCCGTGGCCGGCTGGGGCGCGGTCGCGGCCGTCGCGGGCGTGCTGCTCACCGGTTTCCTCGCCTGGTGCTTCTACCGCACCACGCTGCGCAACGCTCTCTGGCCGTCGGTCGGGCTGCTCGTCCTGCTGATGGGCGGGGCGGTGGCCGCGCGGCACGGCGGGTTCGAGATCCCGGCCACCGTGCTCTGGTGCGGCTGCGCGGTCGTCGCCATGGAACGGCTGCCGCTCGTCGGCGCGCTGCCCACCACCCTTGTCGCCCTCGGCGGGTTCGCGGCGTACAACCAGGAGAGCTGGATCACCACCACGATCACCACCGCGGGGCTGCTCCTGGCCGGATACGTACTGCGGCTCGACGCGGAGGCGCGCGGCAACGCCCAGCGGCTGCTGGCGCAGGAACGCGCCGCCCGCGCCGCCGAGGCGGAGTCGGCCGCCCTCGCGGAGCGGGCCAGGATCGCCCGGGACATCCATGACGTCCTGGCGCACAGCCTCTCCGCGCAGCTCGTCCATCTGGAGGCGGCGCGGCTGCGGATCGAGCGCGAGCCGCACAGCCCGTTCCGCGACCAGATCCTGGAACGGGTCGTCGCCGCGCGCTCCATGGCACGCGAAGGGCTCGCCGAGACCCGTCAGGCGCTCTCCGCGCTGCGTGGCGAGATGGCGCCCCTCGGCGACTATCTGCGCGAACTGGCCGCGATGGACGGCGCCGAGGTCGAGATCGGCGGCGAACCCAGGCCACTGCCCGCGGAGGCGTCCCAGACGGTGCGCCGAGTGGTGCAGGAGGCGCTGACCAACGTACGGAAGCACGCTCCGGGCGCGCGGGTGCTGATCCGGCTCACGTACGGCGCGGACGAGGTGACGCTGGACGTACGGGATTCCGGCGGGAGGGGCGCGGCCCCGGCCGGGCTGGGGGCATCGGGCTCCGGGTACGGTCTGCTGGGGATGAAGGAGCGCGCCGAACTGCTCGGCGGCACTCTGGAAGCGGGTCCTGGAGACCCGGACGACCCCGACGGGAAGGGTTTCAGCGTGCGTCTGCGAGTGCCCGCATGACCGCGAGGGTGATCGTCGCCGATGACCAGGCCGTGGTGCGCGAGGGCATCGTGATGCTGCTCGGGCTGCTGCCCGGTATCGAGGTCGTCGGCGCGGCGCGGGACGGCGAGGAGGCCGTGGCCCTCGTCGCCGAACTCGCCCCCGATGTGGTCCTGATGGATCTGCGGATGCCGCGGTGCGACGGTGTGGAGGCCACCCGCCGTATCCGCGCGGAGCATCCGGGCACGCAGGTCGTGGTGCTCACGACCTATGCCGACGACGATTCGCTCTTCGCCGCGCTCCGGGCCGGCGCCCGCGGCTATCTCACCAAGGACGCGGAGGGCGAGGAGATCGTCCGGGCCGTCGACGACGTACTGGCGGGGCAGGCGGGGCTCGCGCCCGCCGTACAGCGCCGGCTGCTGGAGCGGGTCACGGCCCCGCCCGCCGCGCCCGCCCCGGCGCAGCTGCCCGACGGGCTCACCGCCCGCGAGGCCGAGGTGCTCTCACTGGTCGCCGAGGGGCTCTCCAACAAGGAGATCGCGCAGCGGCTGCACATCGGGGCGGCCACGGTGAAGACGCATATCAACAACCTCTTCGCCAAGACCGGGGTGCGCGACCGCGCGCAGGCCGTGCGCTACGCCTATCAGCGCGGGCTCATCCCGCCACCCGGGACCACCATCACCTGATGGAGTGAAGCCGGGGGAGAGAAGAGCCCAGGATCTTCGCACTCTGTCCATCCTTCTTGCACGCGGCCGAAACGGTGCGCCGACAAGGAGAGTTGACCGGTGGAGAAGCAGAAAGGGCGGGTCGCCGCGGCGGGGCGGCTCGACGACGCGTGGTACGAGGCGCTGTCCCCGGACTGGGGCGAGTGGGGCGGTACGGACGGCACCGCGGCGCCCGACGCACCGGGCCCCGACGCACCGGGCGCGGCCGAGGCCGCCGGCGTCTACGCCGAAGTCCAGCGCAGCGCGGCCTTCCAGGACGTGCGCGGTCGCTACCGCCGGTTCGTCGTCCCCGCCTCGCTCGCCTTCCTCGGCTGGTACGTGGCGTATGTGGTGGCGGCGACTGCCGCGCCGGGGCTGATGGCCCGGCCGGTCGCGGGTGCGGTGAATGTGGCGATGGTCGCGGGCCTCGGCCAGTTCCTCTCCACCTTCCTGCTGACCTGGGCGTACGCGCGCCATGCCCGGCTGCACCGGGACCGCGCGGCGCTCGAACTGCGCTGGGCCGTGTTCGACCGGCGGGCGCGCGGCGCCGAGGGGGACGAGCGGTGAGCGGCGACCACCAGACCCTGGCACTGCTGCTGTTCAGCGCGTTCGTCGCGGTCACGCTGGGGATCACCACCTGGGTGAGCCGCCGCAGGCAGGGATCCGCCGAGGAGTTCTACGCGGGCGGCCGGCTCTTCTCGCCCATGGAGAACGGATTCGCCATCGCCGGGGACTATATGTCCGCGGCCTCCTTCCTCGGGATCTCGGGCCTGATCGCCCTCTTCGGCTACGACGGGCTGCTCTACTCGGTCGGCTTCCTCGTCGCCTGGCTGGTCGTGCTGTTGCTGGTGGCCGAACTCGTCCGTAACGTCGGCCGGTTCACCCTCGCCGATGTGGTCGCGGCCCGGATGCGTGAACGTCCCGTACGGATCGCCGCGGGCACCTCCTCGGTCACCGTCTCCGTGCTCTATCTGGTCGCGCAGATGGTCGGCGCGGGCAGCCTCGTCGCGCTGCTGCTCGGCGGCACGAGCGGCGCGGTGCGCGCCTGGACCGTGATCGGCGTGGGCGCGCTGATGGTCATCTATGTCGTGCTCGGCGGGATGCGCGCCACCACCTGGATCCAGATCGTCAAGGCCGTCCTGCTGCTGGCCGGCGCGATCGCGCTGACCGTCCTCGTCCTGGTCCGCTTCCACGGAAACGTCAACGACCTGCTGAACACCGCGGCGGAACAGAGCGGCCACGGCAGGGATTTCCTCGCGCCGGGACTGCGGTACGGCGGCGACTGGACCGCGCGCACCGACTTCATCAGCCTCGGGCTGGCGCTCGTCCTCGGCACGGCCGGACTGCCGCACATCCTGTCGCGCTTCTACACCGTGCCGACCGCGCTCGCGGCCCGCCGCTCGGTCATCTGGTCCATCGGGCTGATCGGCGGGTTCTATCTGATGACGATCGTGCTCGGGTTCGGCGCGGCGGCGCTGGTCGGTACGGACGCGGTACGTGCCTCCAACGCGGCCGGGAACACCGCGGTCCCGCTGCTCGCCCTCGACCTCGGCGGCGGGGCGGGATCGACCGGCGGGACGGTGCTCTTCGCGGTGGTCGCGGCGATCGCCTTCGCGACCATCCTCGCCGTCGTCGCGGGTATCACGCTCGCCTCCTCGGCCGCCGTCGCCCATGATCTCTACGCCTCGCTGAAGCGCGCGCACACCAAGCGGCGAGGGGAGGTGGCCGTGGCGCGGCTGGCGGCGGCCGGGATCGGCGCGGTGGCGATCGCGCTCAGTCTGCTGGCCCAGAACCTGAACGTGGCCTTCCTGGTCGGGCTCGCCTTCGCGGTCGCGGCCTCCGCCAATCTGCCCGTGCTGCTCTACTCGCTGTTCTGGCGGAGCTTCACCACGCGCGGCGCGGTCTGGTCGGTGTACGGCGGGCTGATCCCGGCGGTCCTGCTGGTGGTGGTCTCGCCGGTGGTCTCGGGGAGCCCCGAATCGATCCTGCCCGGCGTCGACTTCGCGTTCTTCCCGCTCCAGAACCCGGGGGTGGTCTCCATTCCGCTGGGCTTCCTCGCGGGCTGGTTCGGTACGGTCACCTCCACCGAGCCGCCGGACGGGACAAGGCACGCGGAGACCGAGGTCAGATCGCTGACCGGGGCGGGAGCGGTCTGAGGCGGAGGCACGCGCCCAAGCGGAGGCGTGTCCTCGGCCGCTCGTGTCCTCAGCCGCTCGTCGCCCAGGCGTAGCGGTGCTCGGGGCGCCCCGTCTCCCCGTACCGCAGCGTGAGCCGTACCCGCCCGGCCCGCTCCAGCAGTTTGAGATAGCGCTGCGCGGTCTGCCGGCTCATCCCCGCGCGCTCCGCGATCTCCTGCGCCGAGAGCGGTCCGTCGGCGCCCATCAGCACCCTGCGGACCACCTCCGCGGTGGTGGGGGAGTGGCCCTTGGGGAGCGTGGGGGCGCTCGCGGCGGAGAGCGCCCCGAACATCCGGTCCACCTCGGACTGTTCGGCCTCGCCGCCGCCCTCCACGGTGCGGCGCAGCTTCGCGTACGCCTCCAGCTTGGCCCGTAGCCCGGCGAAGTTGAACGGTTTGACCAGGTACTGGAGCGCGCCGTGGCGCATCGCGGACTGGACGGTGGCGACATCGCGCGCCGCCGTCACCATGATCACATCGGTCTGATGGCCGAGCCGCCGCAACTCCCGTACCACCGCGAGCCCGTTCTCGTCCGGCAGATAGTGGTCGAGCAGGATGAGATCGACGGGGTGTTCGGCGATCCGGTCCAGGGCCTCGGCGGCGGTGTGCGCCTGGGCCACCACCCGGAAGCCCGCGACCTTGGCCACATAGGCCGTATTGATCTGCGCGACCCGGATGTCGTCGTCCACGACCAGTACGTCGATCATCGTGTCTCCCCTGCCGTGGCCTGCTCGCGGGCCGTTCCGGGTGCCGTTCCGGACCCCGTGGTCGCGTCCGGTTCCATGCTCCCGCCCGGTTCCGCCTCCGCCAGCGCCTCCGGCAGGACGACCGTGAACTCCGCGCCGCCGTGCGCCCCCGCGCCGACCCGTGCGCTGCCGCCCTGCCGCTCGGCGAGTCTGCGCACCAGGGCCAGCCCGAGGCCGCGTTTGCCGTGGGCCGGTGGTTCCTTGGTCGACCAGCCCTCGGAGAAGACCAGTTCGCGCTGGTCGGGCGGGACGCCGGGGCCGCTGTCGGAGATCACGAGCACGACCGTACGGCCTTCGGCGCGCAGCTCCACCTCGATCCGCGGGTCCTCGGAGCCGGCCGCCGCGTCCAGCGCGTTGTCGACGAGGTTGCCGACGACCGTGACCAGGCCCTGCGGGTCGATCAGCCGGTCCGGCAGCCGCGTTCCGGGGGAGAGCCGCAGCGAGACGCCCCGCTCCGCCGCGACCGTGGCCTTGCCGACCAGCAGCGCGGCCGGCAGCGGGTCGTGGATCCGCTCGGTGATCTGCTCGGCGGTGGCCCGGTGCACTCCGACGACCTCGGTGACGAACTCCACCGCCTCCTCGTGCATCTCCAGCTCCAGCAGCCCCAGCAGCGTATGCATCCGGTTCGCGTGCTCGTGGTCCTGGGCGCGCAGGGCGTCGATCAGCCCCTTGGTGGCGTCCAGTTCCCGGCCGAGCCGCTCCAGCTCCGTACGGTCGCGCAGGGTCACGACGGCGCCTCCGTCGTCGGTGGGCATCCGGTTGGCGACCAGAACGCGGCTGCCCTGGACGGCCAGCAGATCCTCGCCGACCACCCGTCCCGCCAGCACCTCGGTGGTGCGCCCGGCGCCGAGCACCTCGTCCAGCGGCCGTCCGGTGGCGTCGGGGCCGAGCCCCAGCAGCCGCTGCGCCTCGTCGTTCATCAGCCGGATCCGGCCGCCGCCGTCCAGCGCCACGACGCCTTCGCGCAGGCTGTGCAGCATGGCCTCACGCTCGGTGAGCAGCGCCGAGATATCGGAGAAGGCCAGGTCATGGGTCTGCCGCTGGAGGCGCCTGGAGATCAGATACGCGGCGAGCGCTCCGGCGGCCAGCGCGCCGCCCGCGTACGCGAGGAGCCCGGGGATGGCGGCCAGGAACCGGTCGCGGACGCTGTCGTAGGCGATACCGACCGAGACGGCCCCGACGATCTGCCCGCTCTCGTCACGCAGCGGCACCTTGCCCCGGGCGGACCGGCCGAGCGTGCCGCTGTCCAGCTCCATGACGTCCTTGCCCGCGAGGGCGTCGCTGGGGTCGGTGGAGACGACCCTGCCGATCTCCTTGACGTCGGTGTGCGACCAGCGCACCCCGCGTCTGTCCATGATCACCACATACTCGGCGCCGGTGGACAGACGGATGCGCTCGGCCTCGGCCTGTACGGGGCCGTCGGCCGTCGGATCCGTGGCCACGAGATCGGCGGCCACGTCCGTGGAGGCCGTGGTCTCGGCGATGGCCAGCGCGCGGCGCATCGCCTGGTCGTCCAGCTCGGCGCTGAAGGGCGCGAGGAAGAGGCCCGTGGCCAGCACGGTGACGCCCGCGGCGATCACGAGCTGCATCAGCAGCACCTGCGAGAAGACCCGGCGTGGCCAGCCGAATCGCCGTCGTCTGCCCGCGGTGCTCGGTGCGGCGTTCATATGTACGAACGGTAGAGGGCAGCGCGCCCTTTTCGAAACTTCCACATTGGCGCAAATAACTTGCATGATTTGCGGTGCGCTTACGGTTCCCTGCTGAGCGGCCGGAAACCGGTATGCGTGGCGTATTGGTGGCTGCCCGACGGCTACCCCGGGTGGGGGCCGGCTGATGTGGTTCTGTCCGAGCAGTGGACGCATTCGCATTTCTCTGCAACTCTCTGACCGCAAAACGCAAAAGACTCTGTTCAGTAGTGCAGAAATGCCTGTTCTCCAAGCACGCAGCCAGAGCCGCGCCCTCGTCGCCCCCGCGCCGAGGCCGAAGATCGGGGATCCATGAGATCGCTACGCCGGAGATGGCGGGTCCTCTCCGCCGCCATAGCCACCAGTCTTTTGATGATCGGCTGGCCGTCGATGACCGCTGCGGCGGCCGACGGTCCCAACATCGCCGCGGGGCGGACCGCGGCGGCGAGCGCGACCTCGGGCGACGGGACCGCCCGGAACGTGACGGACGGGGATCAGTCCACGTACTGGGAGGGCGACGGCAAGAAGTTCCCCCAGTGGGTGCAGACCGACCTGGGGTCGAGCAAGCGCGTCGACCAGGTGGTGCTGAAGCTCCCCGCGGCGTGGGAGTCCCGGAAGCAGACGCTCTCCCTCCAGGGCAGCGCCGACGGCACCAGCTTCTCGACGCTGAAGTCCTCCGCCACGTACAGCTTCAGCAAGGGGGCGGGCAACAAGGTCACCGTGTCCTTCCCGGCCACCAGGGCGCGCTTCGTACGGGCGAACATCACGGGCAACACGGCGGGGAAGAAGGCCCAGCTCTCCGAGCTGGAGGTGCGGACCGCCGCCGCGGCGTCCGTCAACCTCGCCCTCGGCAGAACGCTCACGGCGAGCAGCTTCACCGAGGTCTACGGACCGGGCAATGCCAATGACGGCAACAAGGCCAGCTACTGGGAGAGCAGGAACAACGCCTTCCCGCAGTGGATCCAGGCCGACCTCGGCTCCTCGGTCCGCGTCAACCAGGTGGTGCTGCGGCTGCCGGACGGCTGGGGCGCCCGGGACCAGACGCTGAAGATCCAGGGGAGCGACAACAACTCCACCTTCACGGATCTGACCGCGTCCAAGGCGTACACCTTCAACGCCGCGGGCGGCCAGGCGGTGACGATCCCCTTCGACGCCGTCACCACGCGCTATGTCCGCGTGCTGATCACGGCCAATACCGGCCAGCCCGGCGGACAGGTCTCCGAGCTGGAGATCTACGGCCCCGAGACCGGGGACACACAGGCGCCCAGCGCGCCCACGGAGCTGGCCTACACCGAACCGGTCTCCGGCCAGATCAAGCTGACCTGGAAGGCGTCCACCGACAACACGGGCGTGACCGGCTACGACATCTACGCCAACAACGAGCTGCGCACGAGCGTCGCCGGCGATGTCACGACGTTCACCGACACCCAGCCCACCGGGACGACCGTCTCGTACTACGTACGGGCCAAGGACGCGGCCGGAAACGTCTCGGGCAACAGCAACACCGTCACCCGCCAGGGCGACAGCGGTGACACGCAGGCGCCCACCACCCCCGCCAACCTCGCCTTCACCGAGCCGTCCTCCGGCCAGATCAGGCTGACCTGGGGCGCCTCGACGGACAACAAGGGCGTGACGGGGTACGAGATCTACGCCAACAACGTGCTGCGCCAGACCGTGGCCGGCGATGTCACCACGTATACGGACACCCAGCCCACCGGGACGACCGTCTCGTACTACGTACGGGCCAAGGACGCGGCGGGCAACCGGTCGGGCAACAGCAACACGGTCACCAGGAACGGCAGCAGCGGCACGGCGTCGAACCTCGCCGTCGGCAAGCCGATCAGCGCGTCCTCCGTGATCCACACCTTCGTCGCGGAGAACGCCAACGACAACAGCGTCACGACCTACTGGGAGGGCGCGGGCGGCAGCTACCCCAACACCCTCACGGTGAAACTGGGCGCCAACGCGGACACCCAGAGCGTGGTCGTCAAGCTCAATCCGGACAGCAGCTGGGGACCGCGGACCCAGAACATCCAGGTCCTGGGGCGTGAGCAGAGCGCCTCGGGGCTCACCAGCCTGGTGGCGGCCAAGGACTACGCGTTCAGCCCGGCGAGCGGCAATTCGGTGACCATCCCGGTCAGCGCGCGCGTCGCCGACGTCCAGCTGAGGTTCACCTCCAACACCGGTGCCGGCGCGGGGCAGGTGGCGGAGTTCCAGGTGCTCGGCGAGCCCGCGCCCAACCCGGACCTCCAGGTCACGGCGGTCGGCGCGACCCCCGCCGCGCCGGTCGAGTCCGACCCGATCACCCTGTCGGCCACCGTACGCAACTCCGGGGCGGTCGCCGCGCCTGCCAGTACGGTCGAGTTCCAGCTCGGCGGCAGCAAGGCCGCCACCGCCGCGGTGGGCGCCCTGGCGGCCGGGGCCTCGGCCACCGTCACGGCGGACATCGGCCCGCGCGACGCCGGTTCGTACCAGCTCGGCGCGGTCGCCGACCCGGGCAATCTGGTCATCGAACAGAACGAGACCAACAACTCCTACACCAGCCCCACCGCGCTGGTGGTGAAGCCGGTCTCCAGCTCGGACCTGGTCGCCGCGACCGTCTCCACCTCACCGTCCTCGCCCTCGGCCGGGGACACCGTCACCTTCTCGGTGGCGGTCAAGAACCAGGGCACGGTGGCCTCCGCGGCCGGCGCCCATGGCATCACGCTCTCCCTGCTCGACTCCAAGGGAGCCACGGTCAAGACCCTGACCGGCGCGTACAACGGGACCATCGCCGCCGGGGCGACCACCGCGCCGGTCGGCCTCGGCACCTGGGCGGCGGCCAATGGCTCGTACACCGTGAAGGTGGTCCTCGCCGACGACGCCAACGAACTGCCGGTGAAGCGCGCCAACAACACCAGCACACAGCCGCTGTTCGTCGGGCGCGGCGCCAATATGCCGTACGACATGTACGAGGCGGAGGACGGCACGACGGGCGGCGGCGCGCAGGTCGTCGGCCCGAACAGGACCGTCGGCGATATCGCGGGCGAGGCGTCGGGCCGTAAGGCCGTCACGCTCAACAACACCGGCAACTATGTCGAGTTCACCGCCAAGGCCAGCACGAACACGCTGGTCACGCGCTTCTCGATACCGGACGCCCCGGGCGGCGGTGGCATCAGCTCCACCCTCAACATCTATGTCGACGGCACGTTCCTCAAGGCGATCGACCTCACCTCCAAGTACGCGTGGCTGTACGGAGCGGAGACCGGCCCCGGCAACTCGCCCGGCTCCGGTGCGCCCCGGCACATCTACGACGAGGCGAACGTCATGCTCGGCAGGACCGTCCCGGCGGGCAGCAAGATCAGGCTCCAGAAGGACGCGGCCAACACCTCCACCTACGCGATCGACTTCATCAACCTGGAGCAGGTCACGCAGATCGCCAACCCGGACCCGGCCACGTACACCGTGCCAGCCGGAACCACCCACCAGGACGTGCAGAACGCCCTGGACCGGGTCCGGATGGACACCACGGGGAAGCTGGTCGGCGTCTATCTGCCGCCCGGTGACTACCAGACGTCCAGCAAGTTCCAGGTGTACGGGAAGCCGGTGAAGGTCGTCGGAGCCGGTCCCTGGTACACCAGGTTCTACGCCCCGGCGGCGCAGGAGAACACCGATGTCGGCTTCCGCGCGGAGGCCGCGGCGAAGGGCTCGTCCTTCACCGGCTTCGCCTACTTCGGGAACTACACCTCGCGCATCGACGGTCCGGGCAAGGTGTTCGACTTCTCGAATGTCTCCGACATCGTGATCGACAACATCTGGAACGAGCACATGGTCTGCCTCTACTGGGGCGCCAACACGGACAACATCACGATCAAGAACTCCCGGATCCGCAACATGTTCGCCGACGGCATCAACATGACCAACGGCAGCACGGACAACCATGTCGTCAACAACGAGGCGCGGGCCACGGGTGACGACAGCTTCGCGCTGTTCTCGGCGATCGACGCCGGGGGCTCGGACATGAAGAACAACGTGTACGAGAACCTGACCTCGATCCTCACGTGGCGGGCGGCGGGTGTGGCCGTCTACGGCGGCTACAACAACACCTTCCGCAACATCCACATCGCGGACACGCTCGTGTACTCGGGCATCACGGTCAGCTCGCTGGACTTCGGATATCCGATGAACGGCTTCGGGACCGATCCGACGACGATCGAGAACGTGTCGATCGTCCGGGCCGGCGGGCACTTCTGGGGAGCGCAGACCTTCCCGGGGATCTGGCTGTTCTCGGCGTCCAAGGTGTTCCAGGGGATCCGGATCAACAATGTCGACATCGTCGATCCGACCTACAGCGGCATCATGTTCCAGACCAACTACGTGGGCGGTCAGCCGCAGTTCCCGATCAAGGACACCGTCCTCAGCGATATCTCGATCTCCGGGGCCCGCAAGAGCGGTGACGCGTTCGACGCCAAGTCCGGCTTCGGACTGTGGGCCAACGAGATGCCGGAGGCGGGTCAGGGTCCGGCCGTCGGTGAGGTCACCTTCAACGGTCTGACGCTCAACAACAACGCCCTGGACGTGAAGAACACCACGTCCACCTTCAAGATCAACGTCAACCCGTAGGAGGGGCACGGACGCCCCCGCGGGCCGTAGTGTGGTGGCGGGCGGGGGCCCCCCGCCCGCCCGTGGCTTAACGCCCCCGTTAAGCCCGTATTAAGCTCTCAACCAAGTAGCGTGCCACCCGTGCGGTAGTCTTTGGGGTGTTTCGCGGCGACA
>NZ_JBHTZS010000010.1:266700-281937 GCF_042790125.1 Streptomyces scopuliridis | reverse complement strand
TTACCAACCCCACGTCCACATTATCTAACAACTTAAACCCGTTGTTGGGGCTGGTCCGCCCCGGGGGGCGTTTGTGGGGGGCGGGCGGGCCCCCCCCGGCCGCCACTTCGCTTACCGCCCTCTTTACGCTCGAATTACGCTCTCAAGCAAGTAGCTTGCATCCCTTGCGATAGTCTTGCGTGTATGACGCGACGACTTGCTCAGGTGGCGAAGAAGGTTGGGGTCAGCGAGGCCACGGTCAGCCGGGTGCTCAATGGCAAGCCCGGGGTCTCGCAGGCCACGCGCCAGTCGGTGCTGACCGCGCTGGACGTCCTGGGTTACGAGCGGCCGACGCAGCTGCGCGGCGAGCGCGCCCGGCTCGTCGGTCTGGTGCTGCCGGAATTGCAGAATCCCATCTTCCCGGCGTTCGCCGAGGTGATCGGCGGGGCACTGGCCCAGCAGGGCCTGACGCCCGTGCTGTGCACGCAGACGAAGGGCGGCGTCTCCGAGGCGGACTATGTGGAACTGCTGCTCCAGCAGCAGGTTTCCGGGGTGGTCTTCGCCGGCGGGCTGTTCGCGCAGGCGGACGCCCCGCACGACCACTACCGGCTGCTCGCCGAGCGCAAGATCCCGGTCGTCCTGATCAACGCGCCGATCGAGAACCTCGACTTCCCCTGTATCTCCTGCGACGACGCCGTGGCCGTCGAGCAGGCCTGGCGCCATCTCGCCTCGCTCGGCCACGAGCGCATCGGTCTCGTCCTCGGCCCGTCCGACCATGTGCCCTCCCGGCGCAAGCTCGCCGCGGCGCTGGCGGCGGCGAAGGCGGCCAGGGCGAAGCTGCCCGACGAGTGCGTCGAGCGGACCATGTTCTCCCTGGAGGGCGGGCACGCGGCGGCGTCGCGGCTGCTGGACCGGGGGGTCACGGGCATCATCTGCGCGAGTGACCCGCTGGCGCTCGGTGCGGTACGGGCCGCCCGCCGGCGCGGTCTCGACGTACCGCGCGAGGTGTCCGTCGTCGGCTTCGACGACTCCGCTTTCATGAACTGCACCGAGCCGCCGCTGACCACCGTCCGGCAGCCCATCGAGGCCATGGGGCGGGCGGCCGTGGAGATGCTGAGCGCCCAGATCCAGGGCGGCGCGGTGCCGTCCGGTGAGCTGCTGTTCGAGCCGGAGCTGGTCGTACGCGGTTCCACGGCGCAGGCCCCGCGCGCCTGACGGGCAGGCACGCCCGTATCCGGGCCCCGCACGCGAACAGCGTGCGGGGCCCGCCGCGTTGCGGGGCCGTGCCGCATCCAGATGACCGGACATGCGCACCAACTGTCAAGTATTTGCGAAATCGGGGCGACATATTGCGGACATCCGTAGTTGGTGGTTGAGTGAGCGCCGCCACACAGCGAGCAGCTGTGGGTTTCCCACGCTCCTGCCCAAGAGGGGTCCCACCGATGAGAAGTTCCGGGTTCCGCCGCACCTGCACCGCAGCCATAGCCTCCGCGCTCGCCCTCACTGGTCTGGCCGCGTGCGGCTCGGGCAGTGAGGACACCGCCGGGGGCAAGACGCGTATCACCGTGAACTGCATGCCGCCGAAGAGCGCCAAGATCGACCGGCAGAACTTCGAGGACGACATCGCGACGTTCGAGAAGGCCAACCCGGACATCGACATCGTCGGCCACGACGCCTTCCCCTGCCAGGACCCGAAGACCTTCGACGCGAAGCTCGCCGGCGGTCAGATGGAGGACGTCTTCTACACGTACTTCACGGACGCCCGCCACGTCGTCGACATCAACCAGGCGGCGGACATCACCTCGTACGTGAAGGAGATGAAGGGCTACGGCGACATCCAGCAGTCGCTGCGCGACGTCTACACCGTCGACGGCAAGGTCTACGGCGTCCCGCGCACGAACTACTCGATGGGCCTGCTCTACAACAAGAAGCTCTTCCAGCAGGCCGGCCTCGACCCCGCCAAGCCGCCGGCCACCTGGGAAGAGGTCCGCGCCGCCGCCAAGAAGATCGCGGGACTCGGCAAGGGCTATGTGGGATACGCCGATTACAGCGCGCAGAACCAGGGCGGCTGGCACTTCACCGCGGAGATCTACTCGCAGGGCGGCGATGTCGTCACCGCGGACGGCAAGAAGGGGAGCGTCGACACCCCCGAGGGCAAGGCCGTCCTGCAGAACCTCAAGGACATGCGCTGGACCGACAACTCCATGGGGACCAAGCAGCTCCTGATCCTCAACGACGTCCAGCAGATGATGGGCTCCGGCAAGCTCGGCATGTACATCTCCGCGCCGGACAACGTGCCGATCCTGGTCAAGGAGAAGGGCGGCAGGTACGAGGACCTCGCGCTCGCCCCGATGCCCGGCGGCAAGGGCACGCTCATCGGCGGCGACGGCTACATGTTCAGCAAGAAGGCCTCGCCCGAGCAGATCAGGGCCGGTCTGAAGTGGCTGGAGTTCCAGACGAACGGACCGGGCACCGGGCTCAACAACTGGAAGCGCGCCGCCGATCTGAAGGCCCCGGTCGGTCTCCCCGAGCCCCGGCTGTGGACCGGCGCCACGGACGCCGCGGACCAGGAGCTCAAGAAGCAGTACGCCAACGTCCCGGTCGAGAACTACCAGGCGTTCCTGGACGGCAGCCAGCAGCTCACCGCGAAGCTGGAGCCGCCGAAGGCCCAGCAGATCTACTCGGTCCTCGACGGGGCGGTCTCCGCGGTCCTCACCAAGAAGGACGCCGACATCGACGGTCTCCTGAAGGACGCGCAGTCCAAGATCGACGGAATCCTGGCCCGAGGCTGACGCGTCGATGAAGACTGCCCAGGCCCCCCACCGGTCCGCCGCCGCGCCGCCCGCCACCCCGGGGCCGCGCCCGGCGGGCCGCGCCGCCGCGGGCCCACTCCGCCGCAGACTGTCCCATCAGGCGCGCGCCTACGGGTTCCTGATCGGCGGCCTCGTCTGCTTCGCGCTGTTCTCCTGGTACCCGGCGATCCGCGCGGTGATCATCGCCTTCCAGAAGTACACCCCCGGATCGGCTCCGGAGTGGGTCGGGACCGCCAACTTCACCCATGTCTTCGACGACCCCGAGTTCGGGGCGGCCTGGCGCAACACACTCACCTTCACCCTGATCGCCCTGCTGATCGGCTTCGCGGTCCCGTTCGTGATGGCGCTCGTCCTCAACGAACTGCGCCACGCGAAGGCGTTCTTCCGGGTGGTCGTCTATCTGCCGGTGATGATCCCGCCGGTGGTCAGCGCCCTGCTGTGGAAGTGGTTCTACGATCCGGGCGCCGGTCTCGCCAACGAGGCGCTGCGCTTCCTCCACCTGCCCACCTCGAACTGGACCAACGGCGCGGACACCGCGCTCCTCTCCCTCGTCATCGTCGCGACCTGGGCGAACATGGGCGGCACGGTCCTGATCTATCTCGCCGCGCTCCAGGGCATCCCGGGGGAGCTCTACGAGGCCGCGGAGCTGGACGGCGCCAACATCTGGCAGCGGGTGCGCCATGTGACCGTCCCGCAGACCCGCTTCATCATCCTGATGCTGATGCTGCTCCAGATCATCGCCACGATGCAGGTGTTCACGGAGCCCTTCGTGATCACCGGTGGCGGACCGGAGAACTCCACCGTCACGGTCCTCTATCTCATCTACAAGTACGCGTTCCTCTACAACGACTTCGGCGGGGCCTGCGCCCTGAGCGTGATGCTGCTGATCGTGCTCAGCCTCTTCTCCGCCCTCTATCTGCGGCTCACCCGCACCGACGACTGAGAGAGGAGCGCGGCGCATGATCCGACGTACCGCGGCCGTACGCACCCCCGCTGTACGCACCCCGGCCGTACGCACCCTCGTCTCCCCGCTCGCGCTCGCGAGCACCCGGGGCAGGGCGCTCTACTGGACCGTCTTCGGCGGTGTCGTCCTCGCGTTCGTCCTGGCCTTCCTGTTTCCCGTGTACTGGATGGCCTCCGGGGCGATGAAGTCCCCGGACGAACTGGTGCGGACGCCGCCGACGCTGGTCCCCGGCACCTGGCAGCTCAGCGCGTACACCGATGCCTGGGACCTGATGCAGCTGCCCACGCATCTGTGGAACACCGTGGTCCAGGCCGCAGGTGCCTGGATCCTCCAGCTCGTCTTCTGCACGGCGGCGGCCTACGCCCTGTCCAAACTGAAGCCGGCGTTCGGGAAGGTGATCCTGGGCGGCATCCTCGCCACCCTGATGGTCCCCGCCCAGGCGCTGCTCGTACCGAAGTACCTGACCATCGCCGATCTGCCGCTGATCCACACCAGCCTGCTCAACGACCCGCTGGGGATCTGGCTGCCGGCCGTGGCCAACGCGTTCAACCTCTATCTGCTGAAGCGGTTCTTCGACCAGATCCCGCGCGATGTGCTGGAGGCGGCGGAGATCGACGGCGCGGGGAAGCTCCGTACCCTGTGGTCGATCCTGCTGCCCATGTCACGGCCGGTGCTCGGCGTGGTCTCCATCTTCGCGCTCGTCGCCGTCTGGCAGGACTTCCTCTGGCCGCTGATGGTCTTCTCGGACACCGGCAAACAACCCATCAGCGTCGCGCTGGTCCAGCTGTCGCAGAACATCCCGCTGTCGGTACTCATCGCCGCCATGGTGATCGCCAGTATCCCGATGGTCCTGATGTTCCTGGTGTTCCAGCGCCACATCATCGCCGGCATCAGCACCGGCAGCATCAAGGGCTGACCAGGACCCCAGGGCCGTACACCGTGAAAGGAAGTCGTATGGAAGGCAGCCCTCTGGCGCCCGCCGACACGAATTGGTGGCGGGACGCCGCCATCTACCAGATCTACGTACGCAGCTTCGCCGACGGGGACGGAGACGGCACCGGAGATCTCGCGGGCGTACGGGCGAGGCTGCCGTATCTCGTGCGACTCGGGGTGGACGCCATCTGGTTCACCCCCTGGTATCTCTCGCCCCTCGCCGACGGCGGCTATGACGTGGCGGACTACCGCGCCATCGACCCCGCCTTCGGCACCCTCGCCGAGGCCGAGAAGCTCATCGCCGAGGCGCGTGAACTGGGTATCCGTACGATCATCGATGTCGTACCCAACCATGTCTCCGACCAGCACGCCTGGTTCAAGGCCGCGCTCGCCGCCGGCTCCGGCAGCCCCGAGCGCGAACTGTTCCACTTCCGACCCGGGCGCGGCGAGCACGGTGAGATCCCGCCGAACGACTGGATCTCCGAATTCGGCGGCACGCCCTGGACCCGGCTCGACGACGGCGAGTGGTACCTCCATCTCTTCGCCACCGAGCAACCCGACCTCAACTGGGCCCATCCCGCGGTGCGCCGGGAGCACGAGGACGTGCTGCGCTTCTGGTTCGAGCGCGGCGTCGCGGGCGTACGGATCGACTCGGCCGCGCTGCTCGCCAAGGACCCGGCGCTGCCGGACTTCACCGCGGGCCGCGACCCGCACCCCTATATCGACCTCGACGAACTGCACGACATCTACCGCTCCTGGCGCGCCATCGCCGACGAGTACGACGCCATCTTCGTCGGCGAGGTCTGGCTGCCCGACACCGAGCGGTTCGTGCGCTATCTGCGCCCGGACGAACTGCACACGGCGTTCAACTTCAACTTCCTCGCCTGCCCCTGGGACGCGGATCTGCTGCGGACCGCGATCGACGAGACGCTCGCCGAGCACGCGCCCGTCGGCGCCCCCGCCACCTGGGTGCTCTGCAACCACGATGTGACCCGCACGGTCACCCGGTACGGGCGGGAGGCCAGCGGCTTCGACTTCGCGGCCAAGGCGTTCGGCACCCCGACGGACACGGAACTCGGCACCCGCAGGGCGCGCGCCGCCGCACTGCTCTCGCTGGCGCTCCCCGGCGCCGTCTATCTCTACCAGGGCGAGGAACTGGGGCTGCCCGAGGTGGAGATACCACGCGACCGGATCCAGGACCCGATGCACTTCCGCTCCGGCGGCACGGACCCGGGGCGTGACGGCTGCCGGGTGCCGCTGCCCTGGACGGCGGACGCGCCGTACGCGGGGTTCGGCTCGGAGACCGAGCCCTGGCTGCCCCAGCCGGAGTCATGGGCCTCGTACGCCGCGGATCGTCAGGGCGCCGATCCGGCGTCGATGCTCGCCCTCTACCGCGAGGCCCTGCGGCTGCGCCGTACCGAACCGGGCTTCGGGGACGGGCCGATGAGCTGGCTGGAGGGTGCTCCCGGCGTGCTGTCCTTCACCCGCGCCGACGGTCTGGTCTGTGTCGTCAACCTCGCGGAGGAACCGGCGGAACTCCCCGCCCACACATGTGTCCTGCTCACCAGCGGCCCGTTGGACGGCGGGCGGCTGCCGCAGGACACGGCGGCCTGGCTGCGGAGCTGAGGCACGCGTCACGGCCGTGTCGCAGGACACGCCGGGGTCCCGCCCCGTCGAGGCCCCCGTCCGCTCAGCCCGGATCCGTCCCGCCCGGGGCAGGTCCCCGGGCGGACGGGTGGTCCGCCGGAGCGCCCATATCCTGGAGCGGACGGAGGACTCCAAGACCGGCGGAGGACTCCCGAACCGGAACCGGCATGGCACGGAGGCGCGCGCGTGAGCAGGAAGCAGATCCCGGTGGTCGTCCTCACCGGCTTTCTGGGATCGGGCAAGACCACCTTGCTCAACCATCTGCTGCGCCGCCGCGCCGGCAACCGGATCGCGGTGGTCGTCAATGACTTCGGCGCCATCGAGATCGACACCATGACCGTCGCCGGACAGGTCGGCTCGACGGTCTCGCTCGGCAACGGCTGTCTGTGCTGCGCCGTGGACGCGAGCGAACTCGACGGCTATCTGGAGCGGCTGACCCGGCCCTCCGCCCGGATCGACATCGTCGTCATCGAGGCCAGCGGACTGGCGGAACCACAGGAGCTCGTCCGGATGATCCTCACCGGCGACCATCCGCACGCCGTGTACGGGGGACTGGTCCAGGTCGTCGACGCCGCCGAGTTCGACGCCACCCGGGCACGCCATCCCGAGATCGACCGGCATATCTCGCTCGCCGATCTCGTGGTGCTCAACAAGACCGACCGGGTGGCGGAGACGGAGCACCGGCGCATCCTCGCCACCCTGGACGGACTGGGCCCGGGGACGTCGGTGGTCTCCGCCTCGTACGGACGGATCGACCCGGAACTGCTCTTCGACCCCGCGGTCCGTCCCGACGAGGAGGAGAAGGCGCGCCAGCTCTCCTTCGAGGACCTGTACGAGGACGCGCACCCCGCCGGCGACGAGCACGCGTCCCACGACGGCCATCTCCACGCGGCCTACGAGAGCGTGTCGTTCACCGCCGCCGCCCCGATGAACCCGCGGCGGCTCATGGCCTTCCTCGACTCCCGGCCCCCGGGGCTCTACCGGATCAAGGGATTTGTCGACTTCGGCGCCGCCGACCCGGCCAACCGCTATGCCCTGCACGCGGTCGGCCGGGCGCTGCGCTTCCACCCGGCGCCCTGGGGGCGCGGCGCGGAACGCCTCACCCAACTGGTGCTGATCGGCTCGGGAATCGACCGGGAGGCGCTGCTCAAGGAGCTGGACGCCTGCCAGGAGACGGATCCGCGGGCGGCGCGGGACGCCGCCGTGGACCAGAGCGGCATGTGGGGCGTCCTGCGCTACGTACCCGACCTGACCGAGCCCGGGTCCGGGCCCGAAGGCCCGGATCCGGAGCCGGACATGCCGTGAGCGGACCGCTCGTCAGTGCGCGGGACCGGCCAGCGACTCGACCGCCTTCGTGAACGGCGTGCCCGATCCGTCCCGGCGCGGGTCGGGCTCCGGCAGCTCCACGGGAACACCGGCCTTCGTGGCCGCCCGCGCCGGACTCGCCCCCGCCCAGGCCAGGACCAGCATGTCCTCGCCCTTCAGGAACCGGTGACAGCGCACACCGCCCGTCGCCCGGCCCTTGCGCGGGTACTGGTCGAACGGGGTGAGCTTGGCCGTACGCACCGAATCGTCCAGCGTGCCGTGCGAGCCGGTGACCGTGAAGACCACGCCGTCCGCCGCCGGATCCACCGCCGTGAACGAGATCACCGACGCGCCTTCGGCGAGCTTGACGCCCGCCATGCCGCCCGCGGGCCGGCCCTGCGGCCGCACCTGCGAGGCCGGATACCGCAGCAGCTGGGCGTCGGAGGTGATGAACACCAGATCCTCCTCGCCCGTCCGTAGCTCCGCGCCGCCGACGATCCGGTCGCCCTCCTTGAGGCCGATGACCTCCAACTCGTCCTTGTTGGACGGGTAGTCGGGCACCACGCGCTTGACGACGCCCTGGAGCGTGCCCAGCGCGAGCCCCGGGGACGACTCGTCCAGCGTGGTCAGACAGACCAGCTCCTCGTCACCCTCCAGCGCCAGGAACTCCGAAACGGGCGCCCCGCCCGACAGATTCGGCGCCGAGGCCGTGTCCGGCAGCTGGGGCAGGTCGATCACCGAGATCCGCAGCAGCCGGCCGGCGGAGGTCACCGCGCCGATGTCGCCGCGCGCCGTCGCGGGCACGGCCGAGACGATCACATCGTGCTTGACGCGCCTGCCGTCACCGCCCTCCAGGGGCTCGCCGTTGACCGTACGGGCCAGCAGGCCGGTGGACGAGAGCAGCACCCGGCACGGGTCGTCCGCGACCTCCAGCGGCACCGACGCGACGGACGAACTCGCGGACTCCAGCAGCACCGTGCGCCGGGGGGTGCCGAACTTCTTGGCCACCGCGGCCAGTTCGGACGAGACCAGCTTGCGCAGCTCGGCGTCCGACTCCAGGATCCCGGTCAGCTCGTCGATCTCGCCGTTGAGCCGGTCGCGCTCGCTCTCCAGCTCGATCCGGTCGAAGCGGGTGAGCCGGCGCAGCGGCGTGTCCAGGATGTACTGCGTCTGGATGTCGCTGAGCGAGAAGCGCTCGATCAGCCGCTCCTTTGCCTGCGCGGAGTTGTCGCTCGACCGGATGAGCCGGATGACCTCATCGATGTCGATGAGCGCGACGAGCAGTCCCTCGACCAGGTGAAGCCGGTCGCGCCGCTTCGTACGCCGGAACTCGCTGCGCCGCCGCACCACCGTGAAGCGGTGGTCGAGATAGACCTCGAGCAGCTCCTTCAGGCCCAGCGTGAGCGGCTGGCCGTCGACCAGCGCCACATTGTTGATCCCGAAGGTCTCCTCCATCGGCGTGAGCTTGTAGAGCTGCTCCAGCACCGCCTCGGGCACGAAACCGTTCTTGACCTCGATGACCAGGCGCAGTCCGTGCGCGCGGTCGGTGAGGTCCTTGACGTCCGCGATGCCCTGGAGCTTCTTGGCGGAGACCAGATCCTTGATCTTCGCGATCACCTTCTCGGGGCCGACCGAGAACGGCAGTTCCGTGATGACCAGGCCCTTGCGGCGCGCGGAGACGTCCTCGACCGTCGCGGTGGACCGGATCCTGAACGTGCCCCGGCCCTTCTCGTAGGCGTCCTTGATGCCGGTCAGCCCGACGATCCGGCCACCGGTGGGCAGATCGGGACCCGGCACGAAACGCATCAGCGTCTCCAGGTCCGCGCCCGGGTGCTTGATCAGATGGCGCGCCGCCGCCACGACCTCCCCCAGGTTGTGCGGCGGCATGTTCGTCGCCATGCCGACCGCGATCCCGGAGGCGCCATTGACCAGCAGGTTCGGATACGCGGCCGGAAGCGTGACCGGTTCCTGCTCCTGGCCGTCGTAATTCGACTCGAAATCGACGGTGTCCTCGTCGATCGACTCCGTCATCAGTGACGTGGCGTCGGCCATCCGGCACTCGGTGTAACGCATGGCGGCCGGCGGATCGTCGTTGCCGAGCGAACCGAAGTTGCCATGGCCGTCCACCAGCGGCAGCCGCATCGAGAACGGCTGTGCCATGCGGACCATGGCGTCGTAGATCGACGCGTCCCCGTGCGGGTGGAGCTTGCCCATCACCTCACCGACGACGCGCGCGCACTTCACATAGCCGCGGTCGGGACGCAGGCCCATCTCGTTCATCTGGTACACGATGCGGCGGTGCACCGGCTTCATTCCGTCGCGGGCGTCCGGCAGGGCCCGGGAGTAGATCACCGAGTAGGCATACTCAAGGAAGGAGCCCTGCATTTCATCGACCACGTCGATGTCGAGGATCTTCTCCTCGAAGTCCTCCGGCGGCGGGGTCTTCGTGCTGCGGCGGGCCATCGCTGCTGCGGCTCCTTCACAGGTTCTGAACGGCAACTTCTCTGACTGACGCGGACCATTGTGGACCGCGCCACTGACAACCCCGACCTCGACCCGTCGTTGAGCACGCGCCGGGGGTGCGCGGCACCGGGAACTTCGCCAGGTGCGAGCACGCTTGCATACAGTGGCAGGACTTCTCCATCTCGCGATCGAAGGGACGTACATGCCCATGGGTCACACGGCCACAGCGCAGGCCGGTTCCGGCGGCCTGACAGCGACCGAGCACCGCCTGGCCAACGGCCTGCGCGTGGTGCTCTCCGAGGACCACCTGACCCCGGTCGCCGCGGTGTGCCTCTGGTACGACGTCGGCTCACGGCACGAGGTCAAGGGCCGTACGGGACTCGCCCACCTCTTCGAGCACCTGATGTTCCAGGGCTCGGCGCAGGTGCAGGGGAACGGCCACTTCGAGCTGGTGCAGGGGGCCGGCGGCTCCCTGAACGGCACCACCAGCTTCGAGCGCACCAACTATTTCGAGACGATGCCCACCCACCAGCTGGAGCTGGCGCTCTGGCTGGAAGCCGACCGGATGGGCTCACTGCTCGCCGCGCTCGACGACGAGTCCATGGAGAACCAGCGGGACGTCGTCAAGAACGAGCGCCGCCAGCGGTACGACAATGTGCCCTACGGTACGGCCTTCGAGCGGCTGACCGCGCTCGCGTACCCCGAGGGGCATCCGTACCACCACACCCCGATCGGCTCGATGGCCGACCTGGACGCGGCCACCCTGGAGGACGCCCGCGCGTTCTTCCGTACGAACTACGCGCCGAACAACGCGGTGCTCTCGGTCGTCGGCGACATCGACCCCGAGCGGACGCTCGGCTGGATCGAGAAGTACTTCGGCTCGATCCCGTCCCACGACGGCAAGCAGCCGCCGCGCGACGGCTCGCTCCCCGACACCATCGGTGAGCAGCTGCGCGAGGAGATCCACGAGGAGGTCCCGGCGCGCGCGCTGATGGCCGCCTACCGGCTGCCGCACGACGGCACCCGCGAGTGCGACGCCGCCGATCTGGCGCTGACCGTCCTCGGCGGCGGCGAGTCCTCCCGGCTGCACAACCGGCTGGTACGCCGCGACCGGACCGCGGTCGCCGCGGGCTTCGGGCTGCTGCGCCTGGCGGGCGCGCCCTCCCTCGGCTGGCTGGACGTGAAGACGTCCGGCGGCGTCGAGGTCCCGGAGATCGAGACCGCCGTCGACGAGGAGCTGGCACGCTTCGCCGCCGAGGGCCCGACCGCCGAGGAGATGGAGCGGGCCCAGGCCCAGCTGGAGCGCGAGTGGCTGGACCGGCTCGGTACGGTCGCCGGCCGCGCCGACGAGCTGTGCCGGTTCGCCGTGCTCTTCGGCGACCCGCAGCTGGCGCTGACCGCCGTGACCCGCGTGCTGGACGTCACCGCCGAAGAGGTACGGGCCGTCGCCGCGGCGCGGCTGCGCCCCGACAACCGCGCGGTGCTGGTCTACGAGCCGGTCGCCGCCGACGGCGACGACGCCTCCGCCGATGAAGACGAGACCGACGAGCACGAGGGGGCGGACCAGTGACCGACGCTGCCGTGACCATGGACTTCCACCCGCGCCCGACGGCCGGCGAGGCCCGGCCCTGGGCCTTCCCCGCCCCCGAGCGCGGCGCTCTCGACAACGGCCTGACGGTGCTGCGCTGCGACCGTCCCGGGCAGCAGGTGGTGGCGGTCGAGATCAATCTCGACGCCCCGCTGGACGCCGAGCCCGAGGGGCTCGACGGTATCGCCACGATCATGGCGCGGGCGTTCTCCGAGGGCACCGACAAGCACAGCGCCGAGGAGTTCGCCGCCGAGCTGGAGCGCTGCGGCGCCACGCTCGACGCGCACGCCGACCACCCGGGCGTCCGGATCTCCCTGGAGGTCCCCGTCTCCCGGCTGCCCAAGGCGCTCGGCCTGCTCGCCGAGGCGCTGCGCGCCCCCGCCTTCGCGGACAGCGAGGTCGAACGGCTCGTACGCAACCGACTCGACGAGATCCCGCACGAGACCGCCAACCCGAGCCGCCGCGCCGCCAAGCAGCTCTCCAAGGAGCTGTTCCCGGCGTCCTCGCGCATGTCACGGCCGCGCCAGGGCACCGAGGAGACGGTGGAGCGCATCGACGCCGCGGGCGTGCGCGCCTTCTACGAGGCGCATGTACGCCCCGCCACGGCCACCGCCGTGATCGTCGGTGATCTCACCGGTGTGGATCTGGACGAGGTCCTCGCCGACACCCTCGGCACCTGGACCGGCGACACCGCCGCGCCCCGTCCCGTACCGCCCGTGACCGCCGACGACACGGGCCGCGTGGTGATCGTGGACCGGCCCGGCGCCGTCCAGACCCAGCTGCTGATCGGCCGCATCGGCGCCGACCGGCACGACCGGGTCTGGGCCGCGCAGGTCCTCGGCACGTACTGCCTGGGCGGCACGCTCACCTCCCGGCTGGACCGCGTGCTGCGCGAGGAGAAGGGCTACACCTACGGCGTACGGGCCTTCGGCCAGGTGCTGCGCTCCTCGTCGCCCGACGCCCCGGGCGGTGCGACCGGCGCGGCGATGCTCGCCATCAGCGGCTCCGTGGACACCGCGTCCACCGGCCCGGCGCTGGACGACCTCTGGAAGGTGCTGCGCACGCTCGCGGCCGAGGGGCTGACCGACGCCGAGCGCGATGTGGCCGTCCAGAACCTGGTGGGGGTGGCCCCGCTGAAGTACGAGACGGCGGCCTCCGTCGCGAGCACGCTGGCCGACCAGGTCGAGCAGTTCCTCCCGGACGACTTCCAGGCGCGGCTGTACGCGCGGCTGGCCGAGACCGGCACCGTCGAGGCGACGGCCGCGGCCGTCAACGCCTTCCCGGTGGACCGGCTCGTGACCGTGCTCGTCGGTGACGCCGCGCAGATCAAGGAGCCGGTCATGGCTCTCGGGATCGGTGAAGTGACGGTCGTCACCGGCTGATCCGGCCTCTTCGGGGAACCCCGGCGGCTTCGGCTGCCGGGGTTCCCCTTTATGTCCCTCTTTGTTGGGGAGGGTGACTGTCTGCCCTGTGGTGTGCGCTACAAAGGGGCCTGTCTGTTTGGTGATTGAAAGACGACCCGCTTAACGTCGGTCCGGCTGTTCGCCAGTTCGCCGCGTCCGCGGCATCGGACAGTCATCGCCGAGTCCCCGTCAGGCGCGAGCCCGGGGAGCCGGGGACCCGTGAGATCCCTGGGGTGAATCGGGTGTCGTCCGCTGCCCTGTGCGGCGGAAGCGCCCGTAGGAGACCTTCCTGCTCCGAACCCGTCAGCTAACCCGGTAGGCGAGAAGGAAGGAAAGGACCAGCCACTCCATGGCGTTCACCCGTGCCACCGGGAAGCATCGTGCCCGCAGCCGTACGTTCCGCGGGAGCGTGCGCGTCGCAGGTGCCGCGACGCTGACCGCCACCGGTGTCATCAGCTCCCTCGCCGCTTCCCCGGCGCTCGCCGCCGGCACGGACGCGGCCGCCGCGCAGACCGGGCTGATGCAGGCCCTGGTCATCAACGACTCCCTCGCCGGCACCATCGACGCCCAGGCCGACGCGCAGCACCGGGCCGCCGAGGCCAAGGCGAAGGCCGCCGCGAAGGCGGAGGCGGCGCGCGAGGCCGAGGCCCGCGCCCAGGAGATCCGCGCGGAGAAGGAGCGCGCGGCCCGGGCCGCCGAGCGCGCGCGGCTCAACGCCTTCCAGCTCCCCATCGCCGGCTCGTACGTCACCACCGGGTACCGCGCGGGCGGCTCGCTCTGGTCCTCCGGCAGCCACTCGGGCGTCGACTTCCGCGCCGCCTCCGGCACCTCCGTCGTGGCCGTGGGGGCGGGCACCGTGGTCGAGGCGGGCTGGGGCGGCTCGTACGGCAACAACATCGTGCTGCGGATGAGCGACGGCACCTACACCCAGTACGGCCATCTCTCCTCGATCGGCGTCACCGTCGGCCAGAGCGTCACCCCCGGGCAGCGGATCGGTGTCTCCGGCGCGACCGGCAACGCCACCGGGCCGCACCTCCACTTCGAGGCCAGGACGGGCCCCGACTACGGCTCGGACATCGACCCCGTCGCGTATCTGCGCGCGCACGGCGTGAACGTCTGACCACCCCCGACCACTCCGCTCCCCGCCACGGTCCGCCGGCCAAAAGATATCCATGGATTCCGGGCACCCATCGGAAATTCGCGATGATTGCAATAGAGTCACGGAACAGGCGTCAATCGGCAGCGTTTCGCGCGGATTAAGGCGGAGGTTCGGACATGCGTATTCCGGCGCACTCGGTATGCACGGCGATTCGCGACGACATCGTCTCCGGCGTATTCGAACGTGGCAGCCGGCTCACGGAGGAGCAGCTGGCACGGCGCTACGGCGTCTCCCGTGTCCCGGTCCGCGAGGCCCTGCGCACGCTGGAGGCGGAGGGCTTCGTGACCACCCGCCGCCATGTCGGTGCCTGCGTGGCCGAGCCCACGGAGCAGGAGGCGGCGGACCTGCTCGACGTGCGGCTGCTGCTGGAGCCGCTGGGCGCCGCGCGCGCCGCCCAGCGCCGTACGGAAGCCCATCTCAAGGTCCTGCGCGGCCTGGTCAGACTGGGTCAGGAGCGGGCCCGCCGAGGCCAGGGCGAGGATCTGCGCTCGCTCGGCGCCTGGTTCCACGAGACACTCGCCCAGGCGTCGGGAAGCCCCGCGCTCACCGCCCCGCTCACCCAGCTCCGGCACAAGATCGCCTGGATGTACCTGGTCGACCAGCCCGCCAGCCCCGCGGAGTCCTGGGCGGAGCACGGCGCGATCGTGGACGCGGTGGCGCGCGGCGACGCGGAGCGGGCGCGGACGCTGACGGCGCTGCACGCGGAGCGGACCGCCGCGGCGCACCGGCTGAAGCGGCCGGAGCGCGGCCGGGAAAAGGTGAGGGCTTCGCAACATGCCGTAAACATCGCGAGCGTCCGCAATTAACAATCACGCCGTATACAAAGAAGAGAAATAGTCGGGGGCGCCCTTTTCGCTGCCCGCACGGAAAGCTGCCCGCACGGAAAACGGAGCCGTGGGGGGGGGGGGGGGGGCGGACAACGCCCCCCGGGGGGGGGGGGGGGGTATGTAAAAAAAAAAGCAACAACAAAAAACACACTAGAG
>NZ_JBHTZS010000010.1:106401-266690 GCF_042790125.1 Streptomyces scopuliridis | reverse complement strand
GTGGTCCGCTGAATTCAGCGGACCACGGCTCCGTCGTGGAAAGCCGTGGAAATACGTTCAGGCCGTCTTGCGTTCAGACCGTCTCGGGAAGCTCGTCGAGCCCTTCGGCGACCAGCTTCGCCAGCCGGTCCAGCGCGGCGTCGGCGCCCTCCGCCTCGGAAGCCAGCACGACCTCCTCGCCGCCCTGCGCGCCCAGGCCGAGCACCGCGAGCATCGACGCGGCGTTGACGGGGTTGCCGTCGGCCTTCGCGATCGTCACCGGGACGCCAGCGGCCGTGGCGGCGCGGACGAAGATGGAGGCGGGACGGGCGTGCAGGCCCTCGGCCCAGCCGACATTGACGCGGCGCTCAGCCATGGTGTTGCCCTTCAAGTCTCAAAAACGATGTCTAGACCAGCGTCTCATGTGCCACGGAGTTGCCGGGGAGTGCCCCCGTGCCTGCCCCGGGACCCGGCCCGCCCCGGGCCCGGACCCTGGCGACGCCCGCGCCGTAGGCTTTGCCCATGGAGACGCCGTCGGACCATGCGTACCCCGGTCACTGGGAAGCGGACGTGGTGCTGCGCGACGGAGGCACCGCGCGGATCAGGCCCATCACCACCGCAGACGCGGAACGGCTCGTCAGCTTCTACGAGCAGGTCTCCGACGAGTCGAAGTACTACCGGTTCTTCGCCCCCTACCCGCGCCTCTCCGACCGGGACGTGCACCGCTTCACCCACCACGACTACGTGGACCGGGTGGGCCTCGCCGTCACCGTGGGCGGCGAGTTCATCGCGACCGTACGGTACGACCGCATCGACGAGCGGGGGCTCCCGGCGACCGCGCCCGCCGACGAGGCCGAGGTCGCCTTCCTCGTCCAGGACGCCCACCAGGGACGCGGTGTCGCCTCGGCCCTGCTGGAGCACATCGCGGCGGTCGCCCGCGAACGGGGCATCCGGCGCTTCGCCGCCGAGGTGCTTCCCGCCAACAACAAGATGATCAAGGTGTTCCGTGACGCCGGATACACCCAGAAGCGGAGCTTCGAGGACGGCTCCGTACGCCTCACCCTGGACCTCGAACCCACCGCCGAATCCCTCGCCGTCCAGCGTGGCCGCGAGCAGCGCGCCGAGGCGCGCTCGGTGCAGCGCCTGCTCACCCCGGGCTCGGTGGCCGTCGTCGGCACCGGACGCGTGCCCGGCGGCGTCGGCCGCACCGTTCTGCGCAATCTGGTCGACGCGGGCTTCACCGGGCGCGTGTACGCGGTGAACCACGCCTTCGCCGAGGATCTGCGCGCGCTCGACGGCGTCCCCGCCTTCCGGTCCGTCGCGCTCATCGGTGACCCCGTCGACCTCGCGGTCCTCGCCGTACCGGCCGGGCAGGTGCCGGAGGCGGTCGCGGACTGCGGCCGGCACGGCGTCCGCGGTCTGGTGGTCCTCTCCGCCGGTTACGCGGAGAGCGGGCGCGAGGGCCTGGAGCGCCAGCGCGAACTGGTGCGGCAGGCCCGCTCGTACGGGATGCGCATCATCGGCCCCAACGCGTTCGGGATCATCAACACGGCCGAGACCGTCCGGCTGAACGCCTCGCTCGCGCCCGAGCCGCCCGACCAGGGGCGAATCGGCCTGTTCACCCAGTCGGGAGCCATCGGCATCGCCCTGCTCTCCGGGCTCTACCGGCGCGGCGCGGGCCTGTCGTCCTTCATCTCCGCGGGCAACCGCGCGGACGTCTCCGGCAACGACATCCTCCAGTACTGGTACGAGGACCCGGACACCGATGTCGCCCTCCTCTACCTCGAATCGATCGGCAACCCGCGGAAGTTCACCCGGCTCGCCCGGCGTACGGCGGCGCTGAAGCCGGTCGTGGTCGTGAAGGGCGCGCGGCACAGCGGCAGCGCGCCGCCCGGCCACGCGGTCCCGGTCACCCGTATCCCGGACGCGACGGTCTCGGCGCTGCTGCGGCAGGCCGGGGTGATCCGGGTCGACACGGTCACCGAACTGGTCGACGCGGGCCTTCTGCTCGCCTCGCAGCCCCTGCCCGCCGGCCCGCGCGTCGCGATCCTCGGCAACTCCGAATCCCTCGGTCTGCTCACCTACGACGCCTGTCTGACGGAGGGCCTGCGCCCCTCGCCGCCGCGCGACCTCACCACCGCGGCGACTCCGGAGGACTTCCGCGCCGCCCTCGCGACGGCCCTGTCCGACCCGGCCTTCGACGCGGTCGTGGTGACGGCGATCCCGTATGTGGGGGAGACCGGCACCACGGATCCCGCCAACGGAGGCGCCCTGGGCACCGCGCTGCGCGCGGCCGTGGCGAGCGCCCCGGGGAAGCCGGTCGCGGTGGTCCATGTGGAGATCGACGGCCTGGCGGAGGCGCTGGCCGCGGTGGAGGGCGGCGCGCGAGGTCCTGCCGCGCCCGGGACCGCGCCCCCGCGCCCCACCAGTGCGCCGCCCGCCCCCTCCGCGCCGCCCGCGCCCGCCGCCCCTGCTGAATCGCCCGCGCCCTCCGCACCGCCCGCCCCCGCCTCTTCCGGCCGCATCCCCGCCTACCCCGCCGCCGAACGTGCCGTCCGCGCGCTCGCCGAAGCCGTCCGGTACGCGCAGTGGCGACGCCAGAGCGCCGAGCCCGGCAAGGTGCCCGAGTCCCTCGACGACACCATCGACGAGAGCGCGGCCGCCGCGCTCATCGACCGGCTGCTCGGCGACACCGCCGACCCCCACGGCGTGCCGCTCGCCGCCGCCGACACCCGGGAACTGCTCGGGCTGTACGGCATCCCCGTACGCCCCACCCTCCCCGCGCCGGGCCCCGACGACGCCGTCGCCGCGGCGGACCGGCTCGGCTACCCCGTCGCGCTGAAGACCACCGCGCCCCATCTGCGCCACCGCTCCGACCTCGGGGGCGTCCGGCTCGACCTCGCCGACGAGGCACAACTGCGCCTCGCCCACCACGAGCTGACCGAGACCCTCGGCGGCCCCGCCGAGCTGCGGCCCGTCGTCCAGGCCATGGCCCCGCGCGGCGTGGACACCGTCGTACGGGCCGCCATCGACGCCGCCGCCGGAGCCGTGCTCTCCTTCGGGCTCGCCGGAGCGCCCTCCGAACTGCTCGGCGACCTCGCCCACCGGCTCGTACCGGCCACCGACCGCGATGTCGCCGAGCAGATCCGATCCATCCGCTCGGCGCCCCTGCTGTTCGGCTGGCGCGGCTCCGCACCGGTCGACACCCCCGCCCTGGAGGAGCTGCTGCTGCGGGTCTCCCGGCTGGTCGACGACCACCCCGAGATCGTCTCCGTCACCCTGGAGCCCGTGGTCGTCGCCACCCGGGGACTCACCGTCCTCGGCGCGAACGTCCGCCTCGCACCGCCGCCCGCCCGCGACGACCTCGGCCCGCGCCGCCTTCCCAGCTACTGAGCCGCCGCTCGTGCCCTGAAGGTTCCGACCGGATGAGGCCTTGGGCCCTGTCTGACACATACCGCCTGACTCGCGACGTCTGGCACGCACGCTCGCTGCGTTGTCGGGCTCGTCCGAGTACGTCCGGGCCATTCACAACGCCGACCCTCCGCCTTGCGATCGCCGCTCGGCATCCGAAGGAGGAGTCAAGGCGCCGAGACGGAGAGAGCGCAGCGAACGTAGTGCGCCAGACGCCGCGAGCCCCGCCCTCCGGGCGGACGGCGCTATGTGTCAGACAGGGCCCACGGGGCGTCTCCGGCAGCCATCCGGCCACCGTAGGATGGAGCCCATGGCGAAGACCGGTACGACGACCCAGGGGCTGCGCACGGCGATCGAGCGCAGCGGCTACTACCCGGCTCTCGTGGCCGAGGCGGTGGAGGCCGCTGTCGGTGGCGAGCAGATCGCGTCGTACCTGGTGCATCAGGAGACCACCTTCGACGCCAACGAGGTACGCCGGCATGTCACCGTCCTCGTGCTGACCGCCCACCGCTTCATCGTGAGCCACACCGACGAGCAGGCCGCCGACTCCAGTTCCCCGACCCCGTTCGCCACCACCTCCACCGAGTCGGTCAAGCTCGACCGGATCTCGTCGGTCGTGGTCAGCCGCGTCGTCGCCAACCCGGAGTCGTACACCCCCGGCACCCCGCCGCGCGAGGTCGTCCTCACCATCGGCTGGGGCGCCGTCTCCCGGATCGATCTGGAGCCGGCCGCCTGCGGCGACCCCAACTGCGAGGCGGACCACGGCTACACCGGCAGCTCCACCGCCGACGATCTGAGCCTGCGCGTCAGCGAGGCCGGTGACGGCCCGGACACCGTCCGCCAGACGCTCGCGTTCGCCCAGGCCCTCTCCGAAGCCACCGCCGCCGGCACGGCGCCCGGCCGCTGATGGCCGCCGAAGCCCTCTGGCAGGACCCCGTCCCGCTCGCCCTCGACACCGCGCCGCTGCCCGAGTACGGCAGCGGCTCGCTCGCCGATCTGCTGCCCACGCTCGCGGCCGGCCAGGGCGTACCGAACCTGACCGCGGCCATCTCCGAACTGACCCCCGCCGACCGGAACTGCGTCTTTCTGATCGACGGCCTCGGCTGGGAACAGATCAAGGCCCACCCCGACGAAGCGCCCTATCTGACCTCCCTGCTCGGCAGCTCGCGCGGCAACACCGGCCGCCCCCTCACCGCGGGCTTCCCGGCCACTACCGCGACCTCCCTCGCCTCCGTCGGCACGGGCCTGCCGCCCGCCGCTCACGGCCTGCCCGGATACACGGTCCGGGACCCGGCGACCGGCGCGCTGATGAACCAGCTGCGCTGGAAGCCCTGGACCGCGCCGCACGTCTGGCAGCCGTACCCCACCGTCTTCCAGCTCGCCGACGCCGCGGGCGTGCACACCGCCCAGGTCTCGTCGCCGACCTTCGCCCACACCCCGCTCACCAAGGTCGCGCTCAGCGGCGGGACCTTCCTCGGCCGGCTCTCCGGCGAGGAGCGGATGGACCTGGCGGCCGAGCAACTCGGCGCGGGGGACCGGTCGCTGGTCTACACGTACTACAGCGAGGTCGACGGCAAGGGCCATCGCTTCGGTGTCGACTCCGACGCCTGGCGCGGCCAGTTGATGTATGCCGACCGGCTCGCCCAGCGCCTCGCCGAGCAACTGCCGCCCCGGGCCGCGCTCTACGTCACCGCCGACCACGGCATGATCGACATCCCCTTCGACGAGGAGTCGCGCATCGACTTCGACGAGGACTGGGAACTGCGCGCCGGGGTGGCGCTGCTCGGCGGCGAGGGCCGGGCCCGCCATGTCTACGCCGTACCGGGCGCCGCGACCGATGTGCTCACCGTCTGGCGCGAGGTGCTCGGCGACCGCTTCTGGGTGGCGAGCCGGGACGAGGCGATCGCGGCGGGCTGGTTCGGACCGCCAGGAGCGATGGACGAGCGGGTGTACGACCGGATCGGCGATGTCGTCGCGGCGGCCCATGACGATGTGGCGATCACCGCCTCCGCACAGGAGCCGCACGAGTCGGCGATGGTCGCGATGCACGGTTCGATGACCCCCGTCGAGCAGCTGGTCCCGCTGCTCGAAGTACGCTCTTAGGGCCCGATGGACCGCTTGTCGCGGTTTCCGGGCTCTCCTCCTGTCACCGAAAGGCCGTCACCCCCTCATGCCAGAGCTGGTGTTCTTCTCCGGAACGATGGACTGCGGAAAGAGCACCCTCGCTCTTCAGATCGAGCACAACCGGTCCGCGCGCGGGCTCCAGGGCATGATCTTCACCCGCGACGACCGCGCGGGCGAGGGCAAACTCTCCTCCCGGCTCGGCCTGGTGACCGACGCCGTCGAGGCCGCCGAGGGCTTCGACTTCTACGCGTATCTGGTGGACCGGCTCTCCAAGGGCGGCCGGTGCGACTATGTCATCGCCGACGAGGCCCAGTTCCTCGCGCCCGGGCAGGTCGACCAGCTCGCGCGGGTGGTGGACGATCTGGAACTGGACGTCTTCGCCTTCGGCATCACCACCGACTTCCGCTCCAAGCTCTTCCCCGGATCGCAGCGGCTGGTGGAGCTGGCCGACCGGGTCGAGGTCCTCCAGGTCGAGGCGCTCTGCTGGTGCGGCGCGCGGGCCACGCACAACGCGCGGACGGTCGGCGGCGTCATGGTGGTCGAGGGGGCGCAGGTCGTGGTCGGGGATGTCCACCAGAACGGGAACGAGGTCGGGTACGAGGTGCTGTGCCGGCGCCATCACCGCCGCCGGATGACCGCGGCCTCCGCGCGGGCGGCCGCCCTCTCCCCGGACGTCCTCCCGGTCTGACCCGCATCAGGGCCCTGGTCAGTGGCGGGCCGGTACGCGGCCGGTCAGCGCGTGGGCGACCGTACGATCGTGAAGACCGCGCCCTCCGGGTCCGCGACCGTCGCGAGCCGCCCGTCCTCGCTCTCACGCGGTGGCGCGATCACCTGCCCGCCCAGCTCGGTCACCAGCCCCGCGGCGGCGTCCGTGTCGTCCACCTCGAAGTACGTCATCCAGTGCGAGCCCAGATCCCGGTTGAGCGACCGGCCCACGCCGTGCAGTGAGGCGACGGGCCGGTCCTCCAGACGCAGTGTCATGAAGTCGAGGTCGGCGGAGACGACCTCCTCCACGTCATAGCCGAAGACCGCCTCGTAGAACTTCCCGACCGAGGATGTCTCACGCGTGATCAGTTCGTTCCAGACCGGTGTGCCATGGGCTCCGGCCACGGCCGTGCCGATATGCGCCGCCGCCTGCCAGATCCCGAAGACCGCACCGGACGGGTCCGCGGCTATGGCCATCCGGCCGGCCTCGGCCGCGTCCAGCGGTCCCACGCCGACGGTGCCGCCGCAGCTCCTGATCAGCTCGGCCGTCAGATCGGCGTCGTCCGTCGCCAGATAGGTCATCCAGGAGATGGGCAGCTGCCGGTCCGGCGGCAGCTGGCCGATGCCCGCGATCGCCTTGCCGTCGAGCAGTCCGCGGACATACGGTCCGAGCTGCTGCGGTCCCGGCTGGAACTCCCAGCCGAACAGCGCTCCGTAGAATTCCTCGGTCGCGGCAAGGCCGTGCACCATCAGACTCACCCAACAGGGTGTGCCGGGTGTGCGCCGGATCGCTGCCTCGGTCATCGTCACTCTCTCCTCGGACCTTCGTCATGGCGGCCCCGGGCCGAGCGCGAGCCGCGGTGCGGGACATGGCCGTACAGCCGTGAAGATGCTGTCACCCACCGCCATCCGGCGCCGGGTGGCCGCGCCGCATTTGGCGGGATCTCGATTTGCCGTTTACCCCCTGTTTCTCCTCCGTTACGGGCGGCCCGGATCGTGCGCGAGGATGGCTTCCATGACAGCCATCATCACCGCGGCGGAACTCGCCTGCGAGTCGGCCGGCCCCCGCCCGCCCGTCCTGCTCGACGCCCGCTGGCAGCTCGGCGGTCCGCCCGGCCGCGCGCAGTACGAGGCCGGCCATCTGCCGGGCGCCGTCTTCATCGACCTCGACCAGGAACTGGCGGGCCCGCCCGGCGCGGCCGGCCGGCACCCGCTGCCCGACGTGGCGGCCTTCGGCGCGGCGATGCGCCGGGCCGGAGTCTCGCAGGACAGGCCGGTCGTGGTGTACGACGGCGGACAGTCCTGGGCGGCGGCCCGCGCCTGGTGGCTGCTGCGCTGGGCGGGCCACCCGGACGTCCGGGTCCTGGACGGCGGGCTGGCCGGCTGGACCGGCCCCATGACCACCGAGATCCCCGTGCCGGAGGAGGGCGACTTCACCCCGGCGCCCGGCGCGCTCCCGCTGCTGGACGCGGACGCCGCGGCGTCCCTGGCGCGCGAGGGGCTGCTGCTGGACGCGCGGGCGGCCGAGCGCTACCGCGGCGATGTCGAGCCGATCGACCGCGTCGGCGGCCATATCCCCGGCGCGCTGTCGGCGCCCACCTCGGAGAATGTGGCTGAAAACGGTGGGTTCCTCCCGGCCCAGGACCTCGCGTCCCGCTTCGCGGCGCTGGGGGTCACCGGTGATTCGAAGGTCGGCGTCTACTGCGGCTCGGGGGTTTCGGCGGCCCATGAGGTGCTTGCCCTGGAGATCGCGGGCATCCCGGCGGCGCTGTACGCGGGTTCCTGGTCCGAGTGGTCCGCCGACGCCTCACGTCCGGTCGCCAAGGGACCGGATCCCCAGTAAGCCGGATCCCCCACAGGAGTAAGCCGGATCCCCACAGGTCCTGGACACACCGGAGGGGCCGGTACTCACCAGCAGTGGTGAGTACCGGCCCCTCCCGCGCCGTATGTACGTGGCGTACGAACCCGCTAATCCTGCTTCTTGCGGCGCGTACCGAACACGATCTCGTCCCAGCTCGGCACCGCGGCCCGCCTGCCCGGACGGACGCCGTCCGCCTCCGCCTGGCGGTCCGTCGTGCCCGTGAGCCGGTCCCGGTGACCGGCCACCGAGCGTGGCATCAGCACATCCGCGTACGCCGATCCGGCACCGGCCGAGGCGGCGGGCGCCACCGGCTCCTCGGCGTCCGGCTCCTCCTCCTGGTCCGCGGGCGGACCCGCCGGCTGCTCGGGCACCACCATGTCGCCGCGGAAGCTCGGCACCGCCTCCAGCAGGCTGGTCAGCGAGTCGCGCTCGCTCGTGTCCTCCGGCTCCGGCGCGACCGGCCGCTCCAGCTGCCGGTCGAGGGAACGATCCAGCGGCCGGTCGCGCGGCAGCCGGGCGATCCGGGGCACGAACGGGAAGCTCGGCTCCTTCGCGGCGACCGTGTCGTCCGTGTCACCGATCAGCGCGCGCGCCTCGTCGTCCACGGCCTGCACGAGCCGCCGGGGCGGGTCGTACGTCCAGCTCGCGGAGTGCGGCTCGCCCGCGACCAGATAGACCAGCAGGACTTCCCAGGTGCCGTCGTCGCGACGCCAGGAGTCCCACTGCACGGTCTCCTTGTCGGCGCCGCGCAGCGTCAGCCGTTCCTGTACGGCCTCACCGAGCTGGGGTCCGGTGTTCTCGCCGGGCCGGCGCACGGCCGTCTTCCTGGCCCGCTCCGCCATGAAGGCGCGCTCCGCGAGCACCGGCCCCTCGAAACGGCGGACCCGGTCCACCGGGATTCCGGCGTGCTGCGCGACCTCCTCGGCGGAGGCACCGGCTCGTATCCGCGCCTGGATGTCGCGCGGTCTGAGGTGGCTCTCCACCTCGATCTCGATCTGGCCGAGACGCGCGCGGTCGTTGCGCACGGCGGCGCGCAGCCGCTCGTCAATCGGAAGCGTGTATTCCGTGCTGTCGGCAGCTTTGAGCACCAGTCGTGTGCCGTCGTTGGAGACGGCCACGACACGCAGTTCGGGCATGGGGACCTCCCGGGTGGTGCCTGCCGACGTCACGTGCGTCGCTGCTTCCGCTAGTCGAGTGTGGCCTGCCCGGGTGCAGCCTGCCACAACCTTTCCGTGCTGCCCGGCGTGTCGGGCATGGGTCCTGGATCGCCGATGGCACGGTTACCCGTTTGCGACGCAGAGTGACGAACCGGGTCACTCTCTGCAGCAGGTGCCCGTACGGTGCCACGGCTCCGCCGGATCGAGTGCCACGTTCGGCCCCCTTCCCGTTGGTCCCGGACGCCCATGAGGGAGTCCGGCCCCAGGGCTCGCCACAGTACTCCATTCGGGCCACGGGGGTGGACCGGCGCGCCGCCCAAGTTCTCCCAGGGTAGGGGAGTTGAGTCCGGGTGACGATCCCGAACGGGTGTCCTGCTTCACAGAATCCCCAAAATCGGAACTATCCGTTTCGCCCAGTGGTCCTTTCCTGGTGCAAGGTGGGGCAGATGGGCGATCAGGGACGGTAGATGGATCAGAGGCCGGGCATCAGTACGCGCCAGGACGGGAGCGAGGTATCCGGAAAGCAGGGGGAGCGGCGGCTCGAACTGAGCGTGGCGCAGGTCGGGGGCAGCACGCTCGCGGCGGTCGCGGCGGCCGTGCTCGCCTCCCGGCTCGGCGTGTACGGGACGATCGCCGGCGCCGGTCTGGTCAGCGTGATCGCCACCTGCGGCGGCCCGCTCTTCCAGCATCTGTTCCGGCGCACCGGCGAGCAGATACGCGAGGTCACCGTCCAGGCGAAGCCGGGCGGCCGGCAGGTGCCGGTACGGGACGTTCCGGCCGAACCGCCCCTGCCTGACGGGGAGTTCGGGGAGGCCACCACCCATGGCACCCGGGTACGGGGCTGGAAGCGCCCGCTCCGCGCGGCCGTTGTCGTCTTCGTGGTGGCGATGGCCGGCATCACCGGGTTCGAACTGGCCGCCGGGCAGGATCTGAACGGAGGCAAGGGGACGACCGTCGGATACGTCGTGCGCGGCGGTGGCGGCGATTCCACCCCGTCGAAGGACCCCGCCAACTCCCCGGGCCCCGGCGGCGATCCGAGCGGGACACCGGACGGGCGGTCGTCGGACGGCACCGGCGGTACGGACCCGAGCGGCTCGCCCGGCACCGGACCGAGCACGGGTACGGGTACGGACACGGGACAGGGCGGCAGCACGGATCCGTCGCCCGCCCCGTCCACCACGCCCTCCGCCACCCCCTCGGACTCCGGCGGCTCCAGTCCGGGACCGACGCCCTCCGACGGCTCCGGCGGTACCGGAACGAGTGACACCGGAACAGGCGACTCCGCGACGACGGGCCCGTAACCGGACCGCTCCGGGGACGGGGGAGTGGGGCGCGGGGAGGGCATCGGCACTCAGTCCCCGAGGACGCGCCGCAGATAGTCGTTCCCGAACAGCCGGTCCGGATCGAGCCGGTCCCGTAGCGCCGTGAACTCACCGAAGCGCGGATACACCCCGGACAGATAGGCCGCGTCCCTGGTGTGGATCTTCCCCCAGTGCGGCCGGCCGCCGTGCGCGGTCATGATCCGCTCCACCGCGGTGAAGTAGGAGCGGTACGGCGTGCCCCGGTACAGATGCACCGCGATGTACGCGCTCTCCCGGCCCGACGCCGTCGAGAGCGTGATGTCGTCCGCCGGGGCCGTCCGTATCTCCACCGGGAAACTCACCCGCAGTGGGGAACGCTCGATCATCGCCTTGACCTCGCGCAGCGCCCCGACCGCGGCCTCGCGCGGCAGCGCGTATTCCATCTCCACGAACCGCACCCGGCGCGGGGAAGTGAAGACCTTGTAAGGGATGTCCGTGTACGTACGGGCGGAGAGGGCGCGGCTGGAGATCCTGGCGAGCGCGGGGATGGTGGCGGGAACGGCGCGGCCGAGCGAACAGGCCACCTGGAAGGCCCCGTTGGAGAGGAGTTCGTCCTCGATCCAGCCGCTGAGCCGGCCGGGCGGATCCGCGAGACCCGCGCTGCGGTTGTTGCGCTTGGTGTTGCAGTTGCCGGTGTGCGGGAACCAATAGAACTCGAAGTGCTCGTTCTCCGCGACATGCTGGCCGAACTCGGCCGTGACCCGGTCGAAGGTCATCGGCTCCTCACGGGCCGTCAGCAGGAAGACCGGCTCCACCGCCAGGGTGACCGCGGTGATCACACCCAGCGCGCCGAGCCCGATCCGCGCGGCGGCGAAGACCTCCGGGTTCTCCCCGGCCGAGCAACGCAGCAGCGAGCCGTCGGCCGTGACGAGTTCCAGGGCCCGGATCTGGGCGGCTATGGAGGCCGAGTCCCGGCCGGTGCCATGGGTGCCGGTGGAGGTGGCGCCCGCGACGGTCTGCTCCATGATGTCGCCCATATTGGTGAGCGACAGTCCCTCTCTGGCCAGCGCCGTGTTCAGCCGTTTCAGCGGCGTGCCCGCCGCCACGGTCACGGTGCCCGCCGCCCGGTCCAACTCCCTGATGCCGGTGAGCAGATCGGGGCGAATCAGCACCCCGTCGGTGGCGGCGGCCGCGGTGAAGGAGTGGCCCGTACCGACGGCCTTGACCCTGAGCCCGTCCCGCGCCGCCCGGCGTACCGCCCCGGTCAGTTCCTCGACGGAGGCCGGGGTCACCACGCGGGCCGGACGGGCCGTGACGGTCCCCGCCCAGTTACGCCACGCTCTTGTGGCCGTCGTACGGTTCCTGGTCATCCGCCCCGCGCCCTCCCCGACTCGGTACCGGCCCGCGCAGCCGGCGATACCCCAGGAACGCCACCACGGCCGCGGCCGCGCCCGCCGCGACGGGCACCCCGTACCCCGCCTCGGCGCCGGCCGCGTCCACCACCCAGCCGGCGGCCGACGAGCCCAGCGCCACACCGACCGCGAGCCCGGTACTGGTCCAGGTCATGCCCTCGGTCAGCTTGGTGCGCGGTACGTGCGCTTCGACGAGGGCCATGGTCGTCACCATCGTCGGTGCGACGGAGAGGCCCGCGACAAAGAGCGCCACGGCCAGAAACGGCAGGTTCCCGGCCAGTTGGAGGGGGATCATACTCACGGCCATCACACAGATACCCACCAGCCACCTCCGCGCGGGGGGACCGGTGAGATGCAGCAGCCCGAACACCACCCCGGCGAGGCAGGATCCGAGCGCGTACACGGCCAGCACCAGACTCGCGGCCGACTTGTGGCCCCGCTCCTCCGCGAAGGCGACCGTCACCACATCGACCGCGCCGAAGATCGCGCCGGTCGCGACGAAGGTCGCCACCAGGACGCGCAGCCCGGGGGAGCGGAGCGCCGAACCCCCGGTGTGCTGCTCGCGCGGCTGCGGTACGGGCTCGGTGGCGCGCTGCGCGGTCAGCCAGACGACACCGACGATCAGGAAGACGGCCGCGAGCAGCGGACCCGCCTCCGGGAACCAGGCGGTGGAGAGCCCGATGGAGACGATCGGGCCGAAGATGAAGCAGACCTCGTCGATGATCGACTCCCACGCGTACGCGGTGTGCAGCTCGCGCGGTGAGCCCCGGTAGATCGCGGCCCAGCGCGCCCGCACCATCGCGCCGAGGCTCGGCACACACCCCGCGCCCGCGGCGAAGACGAACAAGGTCCAGTCGGGGGCGGACTGCTGGGCGCAGACGAGCAGCCCCGCCACGGACGTCACCGCGACCAGGGTGGCCGGCCGCAGGATCCGCCCCTGGCCGTGCCGGTCAACGAGCCGGGAGATCTGCGGACCGAGCAGCGCGGCGGACATCGCCAGCGTCGCGGAGAGCGCCCCCGCCAGTCCGTAACGCCCGGTGAGCTGGGAGATCATCGTCACGATGCCGATGCCCATCATGGCGAGCGGCATTCTGCCGATCAGACCGGCCGCACTGAATCCCTTGGTACCGGGAGCGGCGAATATCGCGTGGTAGGAACTGGGCAACGGACGCTCCGGTAAGGAATGAATCTGGCGATACAGCTTACGGTCGCGGGTCCGTCGCGCGCGCCCGGATTTCCGGCCGGACGGCGCCGGCCGCCTCCGTCGGGGCGCGGTTGCCGGACGTGGAGCGCCGGGTGGGAGGATCGGACACATGCCAGAACAGCTCGCGACTTCCCCCTACGACGCTCTGCTTCTGCTGTCCTTCGGCGGTCCCGAGGGCCCGGACGATGTGGTTCCGTTCCTGGCGAACGTGACCCGGGGCCGTGGCATCCCCCAGGAACGGCTGAAGGAAGTGGGCAAGCACTACTTCCTGTTCGGCGGGGTCAGCCCGATCAACGAACAGAACCGCGCCCTGCTGGACGCCCTGCGCAAGGACTTCGCCGAGCACGCCGTGGATCTGCCGGTCTACTGGGGCAACCGCAACTGGGCGCCGTATCTGACCGACACCCTGCGCGAGATGGTCGCGGACGGCCGGCGCCGTATCGCCGTGCTCGCCACCAGCGCGTACGCCTCGTACTCGGGCTGCCGCCAGTACCGCGAGAACCTCGCGGACGCGCTCGCCACCCTGGCCGAAGAGGGGCTCGCGGTGCCGCGGGTGGACAAGCTGCGCCACTACTTCAACCACCCCGGCTTCGTGCGCCCCATGGTCGACGGCGTGCTCGCCTCGCTCGCGGACCTGCCGGAGGACGTACGCGCGGGCGCGCATCTCGCCTTCACCACCCACTCCATCCCCGACGCCGCCGCCGACACCTCGGGGCCGGCCGAGGCCCGCGGCGAGGGCGGTGCCTATGTGGCACAGCATCTCGATGTCGCCCGGCTGATCGCGGACGCGGTCCGCGAGGAGACCGGCGTCGAGCACCCCTGGCAGCTCGTCTACCAGTCGCGCAGCGGCGCCCCGCACATCCCGTGGCTGGAGCCGGACATCTGCGACCACCTGGAGACCCTGCACGGCGCCGGCGTCCCTGCCGTCGTGATGGCCCCCATCGGCTTCGTCTCCGACCATATGGAGGTCCTGTACGACCTCGACACCGAGGCCACCGCCAAGGCCGCCGAGCTGGGGCTCCCCGTACGCCGCTCGGCGACGGTGGGGGCGGACCCGCGCTTCGCCGCGGCCGTACGTGATCTCCTCCTGGAACGCGCCGCCACCGAGCGGGGGCGCGCGGTGGAACGCTGCGCCCTGGGCGCGCTCGGCCCGAGCCATGACCTCTGCCCGGTCGGCTGCTGCCCCGCCCGTGCCCCCAGGCCCGCCGCGGCGGGCGCCGACAGCCCGTACGCCTGAAGGAGCCCGCTGTGACCGACGCCCCGAACGAGGACGCCAACAAGGACGCCGACGAGGGCGCCCTGCCCGGCGACGCCCTGAGCGACGAACTGCTGGCACTCGCCCTGGAGGCGGCGAGCCGGGCCGGCTCGCTGCTGCGGGACGGCCGCCCCGACGATCTGGCCGTCGCGGCCACCAAGTCCAGCCCCATCGACGTCGTCACCGAGATGGACATCGCGGCCGAGAAACTGATCACCGGCTATCTCTCCGAACACCGCCCCGACGACGGCTTCCTGGGTGAGGAAGGCGCCAGCTCGGCGGGCAGCAGCGGGGTCCGCTGGGTCATCGACCCGCTGGACGGCACGGTCAACTACCTGTACGGGCTGCCCACCTGGGCCGTCTCCATCGCCGCGGAACGCGACGGCGAGACGCTGGCCGGAGTCGTCGCGATCCCGCTGCGCCGCGAGGTCTTCCGCGCCGTGCGCGGTGGCGGAGCGTTCCTCAATGACCGCCCGATCGGATGCCGCCCCGCTCCGCCGTTGGAGCGTGCCCTGGTGTCCACCGGCTTCAACTACGTCACCGCCGTCCGCACCCACCAGGCGGGGATCGCCCAGCGGCTGATCCCCCGGCTGCGCGACATCCGCCGCGGCGGCTCGGCGGCGGCCGACCTCTGCGATGTCGCGGCGGGCCGGCTCGACGGCTACTACGAGCGCGGACTGCATCCCTGGGACCTGGCGGCCGGTGATCTCATCGCCCGCGAGGCGGGCGCGCTCACGGGCGGCCGTCCCGGCACCCGGCCGGGCTACGACCTGACGGTGGCCGCCACCCCCGGTGTCTTCGAGCCGCTCCAGGCGCTGCTGGAGGAGTACGGCGCCTGGCACGACTAGGTTCTGTCCGGCCGAGGCACGGCCGGACCGGCACATGGAAGGGCCCCGGCACCGTTCCCCTCGGCGCCGGGGCCCTTCTCTGTAGGTATCTACGGCTCTGTAATTGTCTAGATTCTGTATGTCTGTACGGCTATGGCTGTACGACGGTGTCTGTGCGACCGCGGTGCAGGTCAGACGCCACTGGCGGCGCCGACCTCCACATCCACGCCGTGCTCGGCGGCAAGCCGGCGAAGGTCGTCCAGCTCTTCCTGTTCGACATCCGCGAGGAAGTCGTCGCCCGTTTCACGGGCATGGGTGAGATCCGTTTCCGTGGCCTTTATACGCTGCAGAAGCCCGGCGGTGAACGCGTCCATTGCGCCCCCTCGTCGTGGGTCAGTGGCACGGGGGTGTGCCGACGTCGTGGTCGGTGGCACGGGGGTGTGCCGACGGCGGGAAGATCACGCACCCACTGCCTCTGGATGACAGATAAGGGTGTGGCATGCCACAAACAGGGCGTGATCTCGGGTGTGAAAGCGTCTTCCCCACCGTCCGCCGCCGAGAAACCTCAACGCATCAACAAATCCGGTCCATTCCCGGAGGTGCCAGGTCATCCGGCATCGTCTTACCGCCGGTTTATGGCCGTTAAGGGCAGGATGGGCCCGCACAGCCAGTGATACAACCTGCCCTGATCACGGGTGACGGGCCCAGAGGAAGGAACAGCGACGTGCGCGTACTCGTCGTCGAGGACGAGCAACTGCTCGCCGATGCGGTGGCCACCGGACTCCGCCGGGAGGCCATGGCCGTCGACGTCGTGTACGACGGAGCGGCGGCCCTGGAGCGCATCGGGGTGAACGACTACGACGTGGTGGTGCTCGACCGCGATCTGCCCGTCGTCCACGGAGACGACGTCTGCCGGAAGATCGTCGAGCTGGGGATGCCCACCCGGGTCCTGATGCTCACGGCCTCGGGCGATGTCAGCGACCGGGTCGAGGGGCTGGAGCTGGGCGCGGACGACTATCTGCCCAAGCCCTTCGCGTTCAGCGAGCTGACCGCGCGGGTACGGGCGCTCGGCCGCCGTACGACCGTACCGCTGCCACCCGTGCTGGAGCGCTCCGGGATCAAGCTCGACCCCAACCGCCGCGAGGTCTTCCGCGACGGCAGGGAGATCCAGCTCGCCCCCAAGGAATTCGCGGTGCTCGAAGTCCTCATGCGCAGCGAGGGCGCGGTCGTCTCGGCCGAGCAGCTGCTGGAGAAGGCGTGGGACGAGAACACCGACCCGTTCACCAATGTCGTCCGCGTGACCGTCATGACACTGCGCCGCAAGCTCGGTGAGCCACCCGTGATCGTCACGGTGCCCGGCTCCGGATACCGGATCTGATGTCCGTGGCCAGCACACCCGCGCCCCCCGCGGCGCCGCCGAAACCGACCTGGGACCCCAGGCGCCCGGACCAGTCGCTTCCCTGGGTGCGTCCGACCATCCGGATACGGCTCACGCTGCTCTACGGCGGAATGTTCCTGATCGCCGGCATCCTGCTGCTCTCGATCATCTATCTGCTGGCCGCGCAGGCCCTGCACGTGGGCAGCGAGCTGCCCTTCAAGATCGTGACGGGCAAGGTCAGCAGCGACGTCTGCAACTTCCCGGACCAGGCGCCCCCGGAGGAGTTCAACGCGGCGATGAACGCCTGCGTCAACCACCAGCGCCAGCAGGCGCTCGACGATCTGCTCAGCCGCTCGCTCTTCGCGCTGGTCGGCCTCAGCGTCATCGCGTTCGCCTTCGGCTACGCGATGGCCGGCCGGGTCCTCTCGCCGCTGGGCCGGATCACCCGTACCGCGCGCCGCGTGGTCGGCTCCGACCTGTCCCGGCGCATCGAGCTGGACGGCCCCGACGACGAACTCAAGGAACTGGCCGACACCTTCGACGAGATGCTGGAGCGGCTCGAGCGGGCGTTCAGCGCGCAGCAACGGTTCGTCGCGAACGCCTCGCACGAGCTGCGTACACCGCTCGCGATCAACCGCACCCTGCTGGAGGTCCATCTCTCCGATCCGGGGGCGCCCGTGGAGCTCCAGCAGCTCGGCAAGACCCTGCTGGCCACCAATGAACGCAGTGAGCAGCTGGTGGAGGGCCTGTTGCTGCTCGCCCGCAGCGACAACCAGATCGTGGAACGAAAACCGGTCGATCTCGGCGAGGTCGCGACCCGCGCCGTGGACCAGACGCTCTCCGAGGCGGAGGCGAAGGGGGTGGAGATCCGGGGCGAACGCGTGCCCGCCGTCGTGCAGGGCAACGGCGTCCTGCTGGAGAGGATCGCGCTCAATCTGGTGCAGAACGCCGTCCGTTACAACATCCCGGAGGGCGGCTGGGTAGAGGTCACCACCGCGATCGAGCCGGGGCAGGCGGTCCTGGTGGTATCGAATACCGGTCCCGTGGTTCCCGCGTACGAGATCGACAATCTCTTCGAGCCGTTCCGGCGGCTGCGGACGGAGCGCACCGGCAGTGACAAGGGAGTTGGCCTCGGTCTTTCGATCGCCAGATCCGTGGCGCGCGCCCATGGCGGACGAATTCACGCCGAACCGCGCGAAGGCGGTGGACTCGTGATGCGTGTCACTCTCCCGGTCTGAGAGACTGCGCGGAGTGTTCGGGGCGGACGATCGCTTTGTTCGCTTTGCGCGGAATTCTCGGCATCAGTTTTTGGCGGACCCGTGTGTGATCGATCACAGGGTCGAATTCCCGCCTATCCACTCTGTGTGATCACGCCTTCTCGGAAAGCCGGTAAAGTCCGGGTTTCCAGGGGTCGGGATCACGGGAAGTACACGGGGTGGCGCCCGTGAAGTACGACATTGGGACCGTGTACGGTCCCCTTCGCCACCCGAGGCCGATCACTCCACGTGAGTCCGGTTGGGTGTCGATTGAGTAACAGACCTTGATGTGAGGCAAAATCTCCGCCTCAGGTCGGGCACAAGTCCGGCCTCTCACGCGTTACCCGCGCTGAGACACCACAGACACCCAGAGGGGGAGAGCGACATGGCAACGGATTACGACACCCCACGCAAGACCGATGACGACGTCGATCAGGACAGCCTTGAAGAGCTGAAGGCCCGTCGGAACGACAAGTCCACGTCAGCGGTCGACGTCGACGAGTTCGAGCAGGCCGAGGGCCTGGAACTGCCCGGCGCGGATCTCTCCAACGAGGAGCTGTCCGTCCGGGTGCTGCCCAGGCAGGCGGATGAGTTCACCTGCATGAGCTGCTTCCTGGTGCACCACCGCTCCCAGCTCGCCAGGGAGAAGAACGGTCAGCCCATCTGCCGCGACTGCGACTGAGGTCAGGCCGGCCGTGGCAGGCGACACACCGTTCCGGAAACGGCGCTTCCGGCGTAAGGGTTCACCGGAGGTGTACGGGGGCGGCACAGGCCCGGCAGAAGGCGTTCAGCCCGCTGCCGAGCACTCCGCCCCGTCGCCCCGTTCCGGCGCGGGTGACGACGAGCGAGGCCGGCCGGCCTCGCTCGAAGCGGTCTGGGAAGACCACGGCGGCCCCAAGACCGGGGGCCGGCGCCTGGACACCGTCAAACGGGGTGTACGCAGGGGCGGCGACAGCGCGAAGGCGGCGCTGGCCCATCTCGCCGACCGGATCATCGAGAACGCTCCTCGGGTTCCGGTCCGCGATCTCGCCACCCTCCGCAAGCAGTTCCCGGGCCTGGGCCCGGAGGAGCTGGCGGACAAGCTGGTCGCGGGCGCCGCGAACAGCACCTCCACGGTCGGCGCGGGTATCGGCGCGGCCGCGATGATGCCCGTACCGCCCGCGATGCCGGCCGAGCTGGCAGCCGAGATCACCGCCGTCGCCGCGATCGAGCTGAAGCTCATCGCGGAGCTGCACGAGGTCTACGGACTGCGCCCGTCCGGCACGCTCAGGCAGCGCAGCGCCGCCTATCTGACGTCCTGGACGGAGGAGCGCGGGGTCGACATCACCAAACCGTCGACCTTCAACGGCGCGCTGAGCGGCCGGATGAAGCGCGAGCTGCGGCAGCAGATCATGAAGCGCACGGTCCGCAGCCTGCCGAATCTCGTTCCGTTCATGATCGGAGCGGCCGTCGGCGCGCTGATGAACCGGCGGGACACCAAGAAGGTGGCCGAGCGCATCCGCAAGGACCTGCGGGCCCGCCAGATCCCCTGGGACGCGCTGCCCGAGCTGCCGCCGCTGGAGCGGCCCACGCAGCTCCCCGCCGAGCTGCCCAGGGAACTGGGCCACTAGACAGGTCGCCGCCCGCCGTGCGGGCTCTCAGGCGGCCCGTACCGCGTTCAGTGCCGCCGCCAGCGCCTTCGGGTCGCGGGTCGACACATAGACATAGGGCGTCGGGTCGTCCGGGTCCGTGATCTCCACGCGCAGCGCCGTCGGCACATAGCTGCGCAGCAGCATGAAGGCGCGCGGGTCGGCCTTGTGCAGCCGCCAGGCGCGCGCCTCCTCGGCGTCGAGCACCTCCGCGTCACCGAGCGCGGAGACCGGGATCCTCGCCTCGCCCGCGACCAGCGAGTCCGCCACCACCCGGATCCGCGCCGAGCCGTACGAACTCACCGCGGCCGCCGCCAGGGCGCCCGCGCCGATCACCCCGCCGAGCATCGGCAGCAACCCCATCGGCAGCGTGATCAGACCGCCCGAGACGGCGATCAGAGCGGTGATCCCCCACCAGGACGGGGGGGCGGTCAGGCGTTCGTCGTAGCGCGCGGCGGAAGGCTCCATGGAGCCAAGCTTGGCACGGTGCGGCTCCCGGGCGACCGCGCGGGTAAGGTCTGCGCCTGTGAGCAACGTGCCATCCCGGGGGACGCCCCCCGGATCCCCCGCGGGGCCGGGGCCCCTGACGCCGCCGGCCGATGCCGTACCGCCGGTACGGCACCCCGACGCCCCCGCCCCCGGGGAGCCGCTCGGGGCGCACTACGAACACTGTTTCGGCTGCGGTGGGGCACAGCCCCACGGACTCCAGCTGCTGGCGCGCGCCGGTGAGGGCGTCCGCATCACCGCCGAGTTCACCGTCAAGCCCGCCCACCAGGGCGCCCCCGGGCTCGCGCACGGCGGTGTGCTGGCCACCGCGCTGGACGAGACGCTCGGCTCGCTGAACTGGCTGCTGCGGGTGATCGCCGTGACCGGCCGGCTCCAGACCGAGTTCGTACGGCCCGTACCGGTGGGCACGTCGCTGTATCTGGAGGCCGAGACCACGGCCGTCCACGGGCGGAAGATCTACTGCACCGCCACCGGCAGGCTCGGCGGCCCCGGGGGGCCCGTCGCCGTCCGTGCCGACGCCCTTTTCATCGAGGTCAAGGTCGACCATTTCATCGACAACGGCCGCCAGGAGGAGATCCGGGCCGCCATGGCCGATCCCGACCAGATCAAGCGCGCCCGCGCCTTCGAGGTGAACCCATGAGTCCTGTCCCTGCCGGCCCCCTTGACGTACTGATCCGCCGGGTCGATCCGGAGGCGCCGCTTCCGTCGTATGGGCACCCGGGCGACGCGGGAGCCGATCTGGTCACCACCGAGGCCGCTGAGCTCGCCCCCGGTGAGCGGGCCATCCTGCCGACGGGGGTGGCCATCGCCCTGCCCGACGGCTACGCGGCCTTCGTGCACCCGCGCTCCGGGCTCGCCGCCCGCTGCGGTGTCGCACTGGTGAATGCCCCCGGGACGGTGGATGCCGGGTACCGTGGAGAGATCAAGGTGATCGTGGTCAATCTGGACCCGCGCGAGAGCGTTCGGTTCGAGCGGTTCGACCGGATTGCCCAGTTGATCGTCCAGCGGGTCGAGAAGGTGCGCTTCCATGAGGTGGCGGAGCTTCCCGGCTCCGCGCGGGCCGAGGGGGGCTTCGGCTCCACCGGTGGTCATTCCGCCGTGGGCGGGGTACAGGGTGGGAATCGATACGCTTCGGTCGTATCCGACCGGGAAGGACAGTGACGTGTTCGGACGTCGCAAGAAGAGTGGTTCCGCAGAGGGCACGGCGGACGCAGCGGGCGAGGCCGGGCAGCTCACCGACGGCGTCGGCGCGGACGCCGATGCCAGCGAGGCGGAGGAAGCACCCCGCCGGGCGAACCTTCCGCCGGCGCCCAGGCCCGACGGTCCCTGGGACATCTCCGAGGTCTCCCAGCCCGGCGAGGGCCGGGTGGATCTGGGAGGCGTCTTCGTCCCCGCGGTCGACGGCATGGAGCTGCGGGTAGAGGTCGCCGGTGACGCGATCGTCGCCGCCACCGTCGTCGTGCGCGACAGCGCCGTACAGCTCCAGGCCTTCGCGGCGCCCAAGAAGGAAGGCATCTGGGGCGAGGTCCGCGAGGAGATCGCCTCCGGCATCACCCAGCAGGGCGGCATCATCGACGAGGTCGAGGGCCCGCTGGGCTGGGAGCTGCGCGCGCAGGTCCCCGTACAGCTGCCGGACGGCACCGGAGGCGTCCAGCTGGTGCGCTTCATCGGGGTCGACGGACCCCGCTGGTTCCTGCGCGGTGTGATCTCCGGGCAGGGCGCGGTGCAGCCCGAGGCCGCGGGGCTGCTGGAGCAGATCTTCCGGGACACCGTCGTCGTACGCGGCGAGGGACCGATGGCGCCCCGCGACCCGATCGTCCTCAAGCTGCCGGACGACGCGCAGATGGTGGCCGAGGGCGTCCAGCAGGAGGAGCAGGAGGGGTCCCGCTTCTCCGGTGGCATGGGGCAGCTCCAGCGCGGTCCGGAGATCACCGAAGTGCGCTGACATCTGACCGCGAATAGCGTGGGCCGCACCCCTTCACGGGGTGCGGCCCATCGTTGTTTTCCCCGGTCTTTTCACAGGTCACAAGCGTGTCACAGGTCACGGGCGGGACCGTAGGAAGTGCGTCAAGCCAGGGCCCTCATCCGTATGAGACCCGTCAACGGAGGCGGAGTCCGCCGGATCAGCGGGTTTCCTCAGGAGGTCAGATCTTCCGCACTCTTTTCAGGAGCACCCGATGGCCGACCTGGCCTTCGTCGTCACCACGCTCGCGGTCTTCGCGCTGGTGGCCCTCGTCGCCAAGGGGGTGACGAAGCTGTGACCGCCGAGAACATCGTCGGCCTGGTCGTAGCCGTCGCCCTGCTGGGCTATCTCGTCCTCGCCCTTCTCTTCCCGGAGAGGTTCTGAGTGATGAGCCCCGTCCTCGCCGGTGTGCTCCAGCTGCTCGCCCTGATGGTGGCACTCGCTCTGGCGTACCGCCCGCTCGGCGACTACATGGCCCGTGTCTACAGCTCGACCAGGCACCTCAGGGCCGAGAAGTGGATCTACCGCGTCATCGGCGCCGATCCCGCCACCGAGATGCGCTGGCCCGCCTATCTGCGCGGGGTCCTCGCCTTCTCCGCGGTCGGTGTCCTGTTCCTGTATCTGCTCCAGCGGGTCCAGGGCGGGCTTCCCGGCTCGCTCGGCTTCGCGTCGATCGATCCGGACCAGGCGTTCAACACCGCCGCCTCCTTCGTCTCCAACACCAACTGGCAGTCGTACTACGGCGAACAGGCCATGGGCCATGTCGTCCAGACCGGCGGGCTCGCGGTCCAGAACTTCCTCTCGGCGGCCGTGGGCATGGCCGTCGCGGTGGCGCTCGTACGCGGCTTCGCCCGCTCCCGCACCGGCGAGCTGGGCAACTTCTGGTCGGACCTGGTGCGCGGCACCGTCCGGATCCTGCTGCCGATCGCCGTCATCGGCGCGCTCGTGCTGGTCGCCTGCGGCGCCATCCAGAACTTCGCGGGCATCCACGAGGTCGGTCAGTTCCAGGGCGGCTCGCAGCAGTGGAACGGTGGCGCGGTCGCCTCCCAGGAGGTCATCAAGGAGCTGGGCACCAACGGCGGCGGTTACTTCAACGCCAACTCCGCCCACCCCTTCGAGAACCCCAGTCCGGTCTCCAACCTCTTCGAGATCTTCCTGATCCTGCTCATCCCGTTCGCGATGACCCGCACCTTCGGCCGGATGGTGGGCAGCCTCCGGCAGGGATACGCGATCCTCGGCGCGATGCTGACGATCTGGCTCGGCTTCACCGCGCTGATGATGTGGACCGAGTTCCACCACGGCGGCCCGGCGTTCGAGATCGCGGGCGGCGCCCTGGAGGGCAAGGAGACCCGCTTCGGGATCGGCGGTTCGTCGATCTTCGCGGTGGCCACCACCCTCACCTCGACCGGCGCGGTCAACTCCTTCCTTTCCTCGTACACCGGGTTCGGCGGCGGCATCGCGCTGCTGGGCATGCAGCTCGGCGAGATCGCGCCCGGCGGGGTCGGCTCCGGTCTCTACGGCATGCTGATCATGGCCGTCATCGCGGTGTTCATCGCGGGGCTGATGGTCGGACGTACGCCGGAGTATCTCGGCAAGAAGATCGGCAGCCGTCAGATCAAGTTCGCCGCCTGCTACATCCTGATCACCCCGGCGCTGGTGCTCTGCTTCACGGCCGTGGCCATGGCGCTGCCCACCCCGGGCCACTCCATGACCAACTCGGGGCCGCACGGCTTCTCCGAGATCCTGTACGCCTACACCTCGGGCGCCAACAACAACGGTTCGGCCTTCGCCGGGCTCAACGCCGACACCCAGTGGTTCAACACCACCATCGGGCTGGCGATGCTGCTCGGCCGCTTCGTGCCCATGGTGTTCGTCCTCGCGCTGGCGGGATCGCTCGCCGAGCAGAGCCCCGTACCCGAGACCGCGGGCACGCTCAGGACCGAGAAACCGCTGTTCAGCGGGGTGCTCGTGGGCACGATCCTGATCGTCGCCGGACTGACCTACTTCCCGGCGCTGGCGCTGGGGCCGCTGGCCGAGGGGCTGGCGTCGTGACCACCCGTACGATCCAAGAGGACGAGATGTCCAGTACCACTCCGGCCCGCGCGCCGCACAGCGATGTCCCCACCGGGCACAAACCCGATGACGGACGCGTCGGCGGGGGCCTGTTCGACCCCAAGCAGCTGCTGCGCTCCTTCCCCGAGGCGATAAGGAAGCTCGACCCGCGGGTGATGGTCGCGTCGCCCGTGATGTTCGTGGTCCTCATCGGGTCCGTCATGAGTACGGTCCTGGCCGCGCTGAACCCCGGTGACTGGTTCGGCTGGGCCGTGGCCGCCTGGCTCTGGCTGACGACCGTCTTCGCCAATCTGGCCGAGGCCGTCGCCGAGGGGCGCGGCAAGGCGCAGGCGGACACCCTGCGCAAGGCCAAGACCGACACCGTCGCCCGCCGGGTCACCGGCGGGCACGAGGAGCGGGTGCCCGGTACGGAGCTGCGCATCGGCGATCTGGTGGTCTGCGAGGCCGGCGACATCATCCCCGGCGACGGCGATGTGGTCGAAGGCGTCGCCTCCGTCGACGAGTCGGCCATCACCGGTGAATCGGCGCCCGTCATCCGGGAGTCGGGCGGCGACCGCTCGGCCGTCACGGGCGGGACGAAGGTCCTCTCCGACCGTATCGTCATCAAGATCACCACAAAGCCCGGCGAGACCTTCATCGACCGGATGATCGCGCTGGTGGAGGGCGCGGCCCGGCAGAAGACCCCCAACGAGATCGCGCTCAACATCCTGCTCGCGTCCCTCACCATCGTCTTCCTGCTCGCGGTCGTCACGCTCCAGCCGTTCGCCGTCTACGCGGGCCAGCGCCAGCCGGTGATCGTGCTGATCGCGCTGCTGGTCTGTCTGATCCCGACCACGATCGGCGCGCTGCTCTCCGCGATCGGCATCGCGGGTATGGACCGGCTCGTCCAGCGCAATGTGCTCGCCATGTCGGGGCGCGCGGTCGAGGCCGCGGGCGATGTCTCGACGCTGCTGCTCGACAAGACCGGCACGATCACCCTCGGCAACCGGCAGGCCGCCGAGTTCGTCCCGGTCAAGGGCGTGACGGAGGCCGAACTCGCCGACGCGGCCCAGCTCTCCTCGCTGGCCGACGAGACCCCCGAGGGCCGCTCCGTCGTGGTGCTGGCCAAGGAGAAGTACGGGCTGCGCGAGCGCCACCAGGGCGAACTGGCCGGCGCCGAGTGGGTCGCCTTCACCGCCCAGACCCGGATGTCGGGCGTCGACCTCGCGGAGAACGGGGTACGGCGCAAGGTCCGCAAGGGGGCGGCCGGTTCGGTCGTCGCCTGGGTCGAGGAGCGCGGCGGCCCGGTGTCCCCGGACGCCCGGGAACTCACCGCCGCGATCTCGGAGGCCGGTGGTACGCCGCTGCTGGTCGCCCTGGAGGACGCCGCCGGGGCCCGGGTGCTGGGCGTCATCCACCTCAAGGACGTGGTCAAGGAGGGGATGCGGGAGCGGTTCGACGAGCTGCGCCGCATGGGCATCAAGACCGTCATGATCACCGGGGACAACCCGCTGACCGCGCGGGCGATCGCGGAGGAGGCCGGGGTGGACGACTTCCTCGCCGAGGCCACCCCCGAGGACAAGATGGCCCTCATCCGGCGCGAGCAGGCGGGCGGCAAGCTCGTCGCGATGACCGGCGACGGGACGAACGACGCCCCGGCGCTGGCGCAGGCGGATGTCGGCGTGGCCATGAACACCGGTACGTCGGCCGCCAAGGAGGCCGGGAACATGGTGGACCTGGACTCCAACCCGACCAAGCTCATCGAGATCGTCGGCATCGGCAAGCAACTGCTCATCACCCGTGGCGCGCTGACGACCTTTTCCATCGCCAACGACGTGGCGAAGTACTTCGCGATCATCCCCGCGATGTTCGCGGTCGTCTATCCGAGCCTGGACAAGCTCAACATCATGCGGCTGTCCTCACCGGAGTCCGCGATCCTCTCCGCGGTCATCTTCAACGCGCTGATCATCGTCGCGCTCGTACCGCTCGCGCTCCGGGGCGTGCGGTACCGGCCGATGAGCGCGGACAGGATGCTCCGCAGGAATCTGGGCATCTACGGCCTCGGCGGGCTGATCGCCCCCTTCATCGGCATCAAGATCATCGATCTGCTCCTCTCCCTCATCCCCGGTATCGGGTGAACGGCATGACTTCCATGAACAGCTCGGCACGCAACACCGCACGGCTCCTCGGGGCCGGGGCGCGCGCTCTCCTCGTCCTCACCGTCCTGTGCGGGGTGCTCTACCCGCTGGCCGTCACCGGCGTCGCCCAGGGCCTCTTCCCCCGGCAGGCGAACGGGTCCGAGGTCAGGGAGGCCGGCAAGGTCGTCGGCTCCTCGCTCATCGGCCAGCGCTACGACCTGCCGCTGAAGGAGGGCCAGGAGACCCCGGAGCCCGACCTCAAGTGGTTCCAGCCGCGCCCGTCCAACGGGCTGGGCAGCAACACCGTCAACACTCAGTACAAGCTGATCCTCTCCGGCGCGACCAACCGGGCCGGCGACAACGAAGAGCTGATCCAGTGGGTCAAGGACGCCAAGGCCGCGGTCATCAAGGACAACTCCACGCCCGGTTACCGCGTCCCGGCCTCCGCCGTACCGCCGGACGCCGTCACCTCCTCGGGCTCCGGCCTCGACCCGGACATCTCACCGGCGTACGCACGGCTCCAGGTCCACCGGGTGGCGGAGCGCAACCACCTTCCCGTCCAGCGCGTGGAGAAACTGGTCGAGGACCACACCCAGCAGCGCGTTCTCGGCTTCGTCGGGGAACCCCGGGTGAATGTCCTCGCGCTGAACATCGCGCTGCGGGAGCTGGTCGGCTGACCATCAGAATCGTGTCAAGACCGACTCACGAGACCGGTGCCGCCCCTTTTGCCCGCACCCCTGGCTGTATTTTCGACACAGTCGGCGCGTCGGGCGCGGTGGCTCTTCTGGAAGACAATGGGGCCATGGGACGCGGCAAGCTTCGGATCTATCTGGGCGCGGCACCGGGCGTCGGCAAGACGTACGCGATGCTCTCCGAGGCCCACCGCAGGGTGGAGCGCGGCACGGACTGTGTGGTGGCGTTCGTCGAGCATCATGACCGGCCGCGTACGGAAGTGATGCTGCACGGGCTCGAAGCGGTCCGGCGGCGCGAGCTGGAGTACCGCGGGACGGTCTTCACGGAGATGGACATCGACGCGGTGCTGGAGCGCCGCCCGACGGTCGCGCTGGTCGACGAACTGGCCCACACCAATGTGCCGGGCTCCCGCAACGCCAAGCGCTGGCAGGACGTCGAGGAGCTGCTCAAGGCCGGGATCGAGGTCGTGTCCACGGTCAATATCCAGCATCTGGAGTCCCTCGGCGATGTCGTGGAGTCGATAACCGGGGTACGGCAGCAGGAGACCGTCCCCGACGAGATCGTGCGCCGGGCCGACCAGATCGAGCTGGTCGACATGTCGCCCCAGGCGCTGCGGCGGCGCATGGCGCACGGCAATGTCTACAAGCCCGACAAGGTCGACGCGGCGCTCTCGCACTACTTCCGCCCCGGTAACCTCACCGCGCTGCGTGAGCTGGCGCTGCTCTGGGTCGCCGACCGGGTCGACGAATACCTCCAGCAGTACCGCGGCGAGCACAACATCCGCTCCACCTGGCAGGCCCGGGAGCGCATCGTCGTCGGCCTCACCGGCGGACCGGAGGGACGTACGCTCATCCGCCGCGCCGCCCGGATGGCCGCCAAGGGCTCCGGCAGCGAGATCCTGGCCGTCTACATAGCCAGGAGCGACGGCCTGACCGCCGCCTCGCCCAAGGAACTGACCGTCCAGCGCACGCTGGTGGAGGATCTGGGCGGCACCTTCCACCATGTCATCGGCGACGACATCCCCTCCGCGCTGCTCGAATTCGCGCGCGGGGTCAACGCCACCCAGATCGTGCTGGGCTCCAGCCGGCGCAAGACCTGGCAGTACATCTTCGGGCCCGGTGTCGGTGCCACCGTCGCGCGGGAGTCCGGGCCCGATCTGGACGTCCATATCGTCACGCACGAGGAGGCCGCCAAGGGGCGCGGGCTGCCGGTGGCGCGCGGGGCCAGGCTCGGCCGCTCCCGGATCGTCTGGGGCTGGCTGGCCGGGGTCGCGGCGCCCATCCTGCTCTCGGTACTGCTGACGGCGCTGCACAACACCCCGGGGCTCGCCAACGATGTCCTGCTCTTCCTCTTCCTGACCGTGCTGGCCGCGCTGCTCGGCGGGCTGCGGCCCGCGCTCGCCTCGGCCGCCGTGGGCTCGCTGCTGCTCAACTTCTACTTCACGCCGCCCACCCACACGCTGACCGTGTCGGACCCGAAGAACCTGGTCGCGATCGTGATCTTCTTCGCGGTGGCCGTGTCGGTGGCGTCCGTGGTGGATCTGGCGGCCCGCCGTACCCACCAGGCGTCCCGGCTGCGCGCCGAGTCGGAGATCCTCTCCTTCCTGGCCGGCAGCGTGCTGCGCGGGGAGACCACGCTCGACGCGCTGCTGGAGCGGGTCCGCGAGACGTTCTCCATGGAGTCCGTGGCGCTGCTCGAACGTGTGAGCGATGTCGAGCCCTGGACCCGGGCCGGCAGCGTCGGACCCCACCCCGTCGACCGCCCCGAGTCCGCCGATGTGGACATGCCGGTCGGCGACCACATGGCGCTGGCGCTCTCCGGCCGCGTCCTGCCCGCCGAGGACCGCAGGGTGCTCGCCGCCTTCGCCGCCCAGGCCGCCGTCGTACTGGACCGGCAGCGCCTGGTGGGCGAGGCGGAACAGGCCCGCGCCCTCGCCGAGGGCAACCGCATCCGTACGGCCCTGCTCGCGGCCGTCAGCCACGATCTGCGCACACCGCTCGCCAGCATCAAGGCCTCGGTCACCTCTCTGCGCTCCGACGATGTCGAGTGGTCCGAGGAGGACCAGGCGGAGCTGCTGGAGGGCATCGAGCACGGCGCCGACCGGCTGGACCATCTGGTCGGCAATCTGCTCGACATGTCCCGCCTCCAGACCGGCACCGTCACCCCGCTGATGCGGGAGATCGACCTCGATGAGGTGGTCCCCTGGGCGCTCGGCGGCGTACCGGAGAACAGCGTGGAGCTGGACATTCCCGAATCGCTGCCCATGGTGGCCGTCGACCCCGGTCTGCTGGAGCGCGCGGTCGCCAATATCGTCGAGAACGCCGTCAAGTACAGCCCCGAGGGACGGCATGTCACCGTCGCGGCCAGCGCCCTCGGCGCGCGGGTCGAGGTACGGGTCGTGGACCGGGGCCCCGGCGTCCCCGACGACGCCAAGGACCGGATCTTCGAACCCTTCCAGCGCCACGGCGACGCGCCACGCGGGGCCGGCGTCGGCCTGGGCCTGGCGGTCGCCCGTGGCTTCGTGGACGCGATGGGTGGCACGCTGGCCGCCGAGGACACCCCCGGCGGCGGTCTGACGATGGTCCTCACCCTCACAGTGGCGTCCGGACGCGAGCCGGTACGTCCCGAACCACCCGCCCGGTCCCTCACATGACCGGGCCCGCAGAAAGGCAGACCCTATGACCCGGGTGCTCGTGGTCGACGACGAGCCGCAGATCGTACGCGCGCTGGTGATCAATCTGAAAGCGCGCAAGTACGAGGTGGACGCGGCCTCCGACGGCGCGAGCGCGCTGGAGCTCGCCGCCGCCCGCCACCCCGACGTCGTCGTGCTCGACCTCGGTCTCCCGGACATGGACGGCGTCGAGGTGATCAAGGGCCTGCGCGGCTGGACCCGCGTACCGATCCTGGTGCTCTCCGCGCGCCACACCTCCGACGAGAAGGTCGAGGCGCTGGACGCGGGCGCCGACGACTATGTCACCAAGCCCTTCGGCATGGACGAACTGCTGGCCAGGCTGCGCGCGGCGGTCCGGCGGGCGGAGCCGGTCGGCGGCGACGGCGACGAGACGGTCTCGCTCGTGGAGACCGAGGGGTTCACCGTCGATCTGGCCGCCAAGAAGGTCCACCGCGAGGGCAGGGACGTACGGCTCACCCCGACCGAGTGGCATCTGCTGGAGGTGCTCGTACGGAACACCGGCCGGCTGGTCAGCCAGAAACAGCTTCTCCAGGAGGTCTGGGGCCCGTCGTACGGCACCGAGACCAACTATCTGCGGGTCTATATGGCCCAGCTGCGCCGCAAGCTGGAGGCCGATCCGTCGCACCCCAGGCACTTCGTCACCGAACCGGGCATGGGCTATCGGTTCGAGCGTTGATCCGACGTGCCCTTACCCCGGTACCCTTTTCCCCATGAGTGCTGAGAAGCCGACCGGCCGCTTCCGCCGGATGCTCGACCGGCTCTCCAGCTCCCAGGAGGATCTGGAGTCCGAGGAGCTGCGGGAGGACGCGCAGGCATCGGGCTGTACGCGGATCTCCGACTGCAACGACCGCCAGATCGTCCGGGTGACTGGTACGTTGCGGACGGTCACCTTGCGTCCACGGGCCGGAGTGCCCGCGCTGGAGGCGGAGCTGTTCGACGGCACCGCGCCGCTGGACGTGGTGTGGCTGGGCCGGCGCTCGATCATGGGCATAGAGCCGGGCCGCAAGCTGATCGCCTCCGGCCGGATCTCCCTGAGCCACGGCCGGCGGGTGCTGTTCAATCCCAAATACGAACTCCGACCACTCGGACAGGAGTAGCCGGTGACGTCACCCGACAAGCCCGCCGCCTCGACCGCTTCATCGACCTCATCCGCTTCAGCTGCCTCCTCCGGCACCCCGGCCGCCTCGGACGGTGATGCGAAAGCAGTCACCGAGGCGGCTCTTTTCGAGGCCTTCGGCGGCCTGCGCGGCATGGTGGAGACGGTTCTTCCCGGCCTGCTCTTCGTCACGATCTTCACCGTCAACAAGGACCTGCACACGTCGGCGATCGCCGCGCTGGCCGTCTCGCTGCTGCTCGTCGTCGTCCGGCTGATCCGCCGGGACACCGTCAAGCACGCCTTCAGCGGGGTCTTCGGCGTCGCGTTCGGTGTCGTCTTCGCGATGATGACCGGCAACGCCAAGGACTTCTATCTGCCGGGCATGATCTACACACTGGGGCTGGCGGTCGCGTACATCGGCACCACGCTCGCGGGCGTGCCGCTGATCGGGCTGATCCTCGGCCCGATCTTCAAGGAGAACCTCTCCTGGCGCACCCGTAACCCGGGCCGCAAGAAGGCGTACGCCAAGGCCAGCTGGGCCTGGGGGCTGATCCTGCTCGCCAAGTGCGCGATCCTCTTCCCGCTCTACTGGTGGGCGGACACCACCCAGCTCGGCTGGATCCTGATCGCGCTGAAGATCCCGCCGTTCCTGCTGGCGGTCTATCTGACCTGGGTCTTCCTGGCGAAGGCGCCGCCGCCGATCGATGTGTTCGCCGAGATGGAGGCGGAGGAGCGGGCCGAGAAGGAGCGCGCCGCCGTCGCCGCCGCGACGGCCGCGGACGGGTCGGGGCCACGACACCGCCGCTGAGCGGGACATCGTCGGGGCGCCGGACGGGCGGGGTATCGCCCGTCCGGCCCGTCCGGCGCTAGCCGGCCGCGTCCTCGCGGCGTACCGACAGCAGGTCCTCCAGCTGCTCCTCGCGCGCCTGGGCCGCCACGAACAGCAGCTCGTCGCCCGCCTCCAGCGTCTCCTCCGGGTGCGGGGTGAGGACACGCGTCCCGCGGATGATCGTGACCAGCGAGGTGTCCTCGGGCCAGCTCACATCGCCGACCTGCGTGCCGGTCACGGCCGACTCCGGCGGCAGCGTCAGCTCGACCAGGTTCGCGTCGCCATGGCTGAAGCGCAGCAGCCGTACGAGATCGCCGACGCTCACCGCCTCCTCGACCAGCGCCGACATCAGACGCGGCGTCGAGACTGCGACATCCACCCCCCAGGACTCGTTGAAGAGCCATTCGTTCTTGGGGTTGTTGACCCGGGCCACCACCCGCGGGACGCCGTACTCGGTCTTCGCGAGCAGTGAGACGACCAGATTGACCTTGTCGTCGCCGGTCGCGGCGATCACGACATGGCAGCGCTGGAGCGCCGCCTCGTCCAGCGAGGTGATCTCACAGGCGTCGGCCAGCAGCCATTCCGCCAGCGGCACCCGCTCCACCGAGATGGCGGTCGGTGCCTTGTCGATCAGCAGGACCTCGTGTCCGTTCTCCAGCAGCTCACCCGCGATGGAACGGCCCACCGCGCCTGCCCCGGCAATCGCGACGCGCATCAGTTCCCGCCTCCGTCCGGGCCCTCGGCGAATGCCGCCTCGACCTTCTCGATGTCGTCCGTACGCATCATCACGTGGACGAGATCGCCCTCCTGGAGCACTGTCTGGGACGTCGGCAGCATCGCCTCGCCCAGCCGGGTCAGAAACGCGACACGGACGCCCGTCTCCTCCTGGAGCGTGCTGATCTTGTGGCCGATCCAGCTCTCCGCGGTGTGCACCTCGGCGAGCTGTACGCCGCCGCTCGGATCGCGCCACAGCGGCTCCGCGCCGGACGGCAGCAGCCGGCGCATCATCTGGTCGGCGGTCCAGCGGACCGTGGCCACGGTCGGGATGCCCAGGCGCTGGTAGACCTCGGCGCGCTTCGGGTCGTAGATACGGGCGGCCACGTTCTCGATGCCGAACATCTCGCGGGCCACCCGGGCGGCGATGATGTTGGAGTTGTCGCCGCTGCTCACCGCGGCGAAGGCGCCGGCATCCTCGATCCCCGCGTCCCGCAGGGTGTCCTGGTCGAACCCGACGCCGCTGACGCGACGGCCGCCGAAACCGGAGCCGAGCCGCCGGAACGCGGTGGGGTCCTGGTCGATGACGGCGACGGTGTGCCCCTGCTGCTCCAGGTTCTGCGCGAGTGCGGCACCCACCCGGCCACAGCCCATGATGACAATATGCACGGCCCTACCCCGCACTCCTCATACCCCACCTGAACTGCGAATACATCCTGCTCACTTCTCTTCTCTCGGCTCGCCGGGCAACACATCGCGGGCAGGTGAAGGCCCGCGGGGCGCCATGGCGCGACCGGCGGCCGGTCATGGGCCCGAGCGGTGCCGGGGATGTCGACCTCGTTCGCGCTCACGCCCACCGTATCGGCAACCAGGGACAGGAGATCAGGCGTGTGCCCCGTCGGAGGGGGTACGCATCACCGGCGCCGACGGTGTTCCGTACCGTGGCGGGGACACGCCATCATCTTCAGGCACATGGGGACGCGGAGCATGGACCAGGAACAGGACCGTACGTACGAGCAGGACCGTACGCACGACCGGCGCATCGCGGAGCTGCTGGCCCGGATGACGGACGCGGAGAAGCTGGGCCAGCTCCAGCAACTGGCGTGGACCGGCGACACCGGACCCGGCGGCGGTCAGAACCATCTCATCGAGACGGCGGCCCGCGAGGGGGCCCTCGGCTCCGTACTCAATCTGCACGGCGCCGCGCACACCAACACCCTCCAGCGCATCGCCGTCGAGGAGTCACGGCTCGGCATCCCGCTGCTCTTCGGCTTCGATGTGATCCACGGTTTCTGGACCACCTTCCCGATCCCGCTCGCGCAGGCGGCGAGCTTCGATCCGGCGGTCGCCGAGCGGGACGGCGAGGTGGCGGCCGGCGAGACCCGGTCCAACGGTGTGCACTGGACGTTCGCGCCGATGATGGACGTCACCCGGGATCCGCGCTGGGGACGGATCGCCGAGAGCTGCGGCGAGGACCCGTATCTGACGGCCGCGTTCGCGGCGGCCAAGGTCCGCGGCCACCAGGGCGAGGACCTGCGCGATCCGCGCCGGATCGCCGCCTGCGCCAAGCACTTCGCCGCGTACGGGGGCGCCGAGGGCGGCCGTGACTACAACACCGTCGATGTCTCCGAGCAGCGCCTGCGCAATCTCTATCTGCCGCCGTTCAAGGCCGCCGTGGAGGCGGGCGCGGCGACGGTGATGGCCGCCTTCAACACCGTCAGCGGTGTCCCGGCGCACGCCCATCCGCATCTGCTCTCCGACATCCTCAAGGAGGAGTGGGGCTTCGACGGCGTCGTGGTGAGCGACTGGAACGGGGTCCATGAGCTGATCACGCACGGCTTCGCCGAGGACGCCGGGGCCGCCGCCGGGCTCGCCTTCGAGGCGGGCCTCGACATGGAGATGGTCAGCACGGATCTCGCCGACCACGGACGGGAGTTGCTGCGCGCCGGAGCGCTCTCGGCCGGGCGTCTCGACGACGCCGTGGCGCGGGTGCTGCGGCTGAAGCTCCGTCTCGGGCTGTTCGAGCGGCCGTACGTGGACGAGGGCGCCGCGCTGACCGGGCCGACGGCGGAGAGCCGGGCGGCGGCCCGGGAGACCGCCGGCCGGTGCGTGGTGCTGCTCAAGAACGAGGGGGACACGCTGCCGCTGAGCCGGACCCTCCCGTCGGTCGCCGTGGTCGGCCCGTTCGCGGACTCCACCGATCTGCACGGCACTTGGTCGGGGCCGGGAGCCTCCCGCTTCCCCGCGGTCACGGTCCTGGACGGCATACGGGCCGCCCTCCCGGACGCCGCTGTCGTCCGGCACGCGGAGGACCATGACGCGGCCGTGGCGGCGGCGCGCTCCGCCGACCTGACCGTAGTGGTGGCCGGAGAGCCCACGGAGCTCAGCGGGGAGGCGGCGTCGCGCAGCGACCTCTCCCTGCCCGCGGGCCAGGAGGAGCTGATCCGGGCGATCGCGGCGACGGGCCGGCCGTTCGTCGTCGTACTCGTCGGCGGGCGCCCGCTCACCGTCGACGGCTGGATCGATCGCGCGCCCGCCGTGCTGGCGGCCTGGCACCTGGGCATCGAGGCCGGTCACGCGCTCGCCGATGTGCTGTTCGGCGAGGTGAACCCGGGAGCCAAGGTGCCGGTGAGCTTCCCGCGCTCGGTGGGGCAGATCCCCGTCTACCACAACCACGAGAACACCGGCCGCCCGTCGGAGCCCGACGGCCCGGGGGCGCCGTTCACCTCGTCGTATCTGGACGTCGGGCGCGGACCGCGGTTCCCGTTCGGATTCGGCCTCAGCTACACGGACTTCGAGATCGGTGAGCCGGAGCTGAGCCGGGATGCCGTCGGCGTCGCGGAGCTGACGCGCGGCGCCGAGGTGGAGGTGGCGGTCGCCGTACGGAACACCGGGCGGCGCGCGGGTGACGAGGTCGTCCAGCTCTATGTGCACGACCGGGCGGCGTCGGTCGTCCAGCCGGTGCGGCGCCTTCGCGGCTTCCGGCGCGTCACGCTCGGCGCGGGGGAGAGCGCGGTGGTGCGGTTCCGGCTCGGCGCCGAGGACCTCGGGTTCTGGACGAACGACCCGGCGGGCCGCTTCCTCGTGGAGCCCGGATCCATCGACCTGTACACGGGGAACAGTTCGCGGGCGACGGCGCGGCGTACGCTCACCCTCACCCGCTGACGGCCCCGCTCATCCGCTGACGGCACCCACTCATCCGCTGACGGCACCCGCCTGCGGCCCGCCGACATGCCGGGCCGCAGGTGGGGGGTGGTGCCCGCACACGGCGTTGTTCGAACGCATACGATCCCTTCCGTGTCCAAACTGACCGACGTGCCCAAACGCATCCTGATCGGGCGGGCGCTGCGTAGCGACAGGCTGGGGGAGACCCTCCTCCCCAAACGCATCGCCCTGCCCGTTTTCGCCTCCGACCCGCTGTCCTCGGTGGCGTACGCACCGGGAGAGGTCCTCCTGGTCCTGTCCATCGCGGGCGTGTCGGCGTACCACTTCAGCCCGTGGATCGCGCTGGCCGTCGTGGTCCTGATGTTCACGGTCGTCGCGTCGTACCGGCAGAACGTGCACGCCTACCCGAGCGGCGGCGGCGACTACGAGGTCGCGAACACCAACCTCGGCCCCAAGGCCGGGCTCACCGTCGCCAGCGCGCTGCTCGTCGACTACGTACTGACCGTGGCGGTGTCGATCTCCTCCGGCGTGGAGAACCTCGGGTCCGCCATCCCCTTCGTGGTGGAGAACAAGGTCCTGTGCGCCATCGGGATAATCGTGCTGCTCACGCTGATGAATCTGCGGGGCGTACGGGAGTCGGGGAAGCTCTTCGCGATCCCGACGTATGTCTTCGTCGGCGGGGTGTTCCTCATGATCGTCTGGGGCGCCTTCCGCGGGCTCGTACTCGGCGAGACCATGCGTGCCCCGACGGCCGGCTTCGAGATCAAGCCCGAGCACCAGGGCCTGGCCGGCTTCGCGCTGGTCTTCCTGCTGCTGCGGGCCTTCTCGTCCGGCTGTGCCGCGCTGACCGGCGTCGAGGCGATCAGCAACGGTGTCCCGGCCTTCCGCAAGCCGAAGAGCAGGAACGCGGCGACGACCCTCGCCCTGATGGGCGGCCTGGCCGTCACGATGTTCTGCGGCATCATCGGCCTGGCCATGGCCACCGATGTGAAGATGGCGGAGTCGCCCGGCACGGATCTGCTCCGCGACGGCGTCCCGGTCGGCTCGGGCTATGTCCAGAACCCGGTGATCTCGCAGGTCGCCGCGGCCGTCTTCGGCAGCGGCACGTTCCTGTTCGTCCTGCTCGCCGCGGCCACCGCGCTGGTCCTCTTCCTGGCCGCCAACACCGCGTACAACGGTTTCCCGCTGCTCGGCTCGATCCTCGCCCAGGACCGCTATCTGCCGCGCCAGTTGCACACCCGCGGCGACCGGCTGGCCTTCTCCAACGGCATCGTGCTGCTGGCCGGGGCCGCCGCGCTGCTCGTCGGTCTCTACGGGGCGGACTCCACGCGGCTGATCCAGCTCTATATCGTCGGGGTCTTCGTCTCCTTCACGCTCAGCCAGACCGGCATGGTCCGGCACTGGAACCGCCATCTGCGGACCGAGCGGGACCCGGCCAAGCGCCGCCATATGATCCGGTCCCGGGCGATCAACACCTTCGGCGCGTTCTTCACCGGTCTGGTGCTGGTCGTCGTGCTGGCCACCAAGTTCACCCATGGCGCCTGGGTCGCGCTGCTCGGCATGGTGATCTTCTACGGGACGATGACCGCGATCCGTAAGCACTACGACCGGGTCTCCGCGGAGATCGCCGCCGCCGAGGGACCGTCCGACGACAGCGTCCGGCCGTCCCGGGTGCACTCGATCGTGCTGGTCTCCAAGGTCCACAGGCCCACGCTGCGCGCCCTCGGGTACGCCAAGCTGATGCGCTCGGACACGCTGGAGGCGCTCAGCATCAATGTCGACGCGGCGGAGACGAAGCTGCTCAGGGAGGAGTGGGAGCGGCGCGGCATCAACGTACCGCTGAAGATCCTCGACTCCCCGTACCGCGAGATCACCCGGCCGGTGATCGAGTACGTACGCGGTCTGCGCACGGAGAATCCGCGCGACGCGGTGAGCGTCTACATCCCGGAGTATGTGGTCGGGCGCTGGTACGAGCATCTGCTGCACAACCAGAGCGCGTTGCGGCTGAAGGGGCGGCTGCTCTTCACTCCGGGGGTGATGGTGACGTCGGTGCCGTACCAGCTGGAGTCCTCGGAGCTGGCGAAGAAGCGGGCGAAGCGGCGGGCGGCGTATGTGGCGCCGGGCGCGGTCAGGCGCGGTCCTGTGGACGCGCGGCCGAAGGAGCCGGAGCGGCCGGACCGGGGTGGGAAGGGCTGAGCGGGCCGAGCCGACTGGGAGGGCTGAGCGGGCCGGGCCGACTGGGACGGGCTGAGCGGGCTGGGCAGGAGTGGGCTGGGCAGGGAGCGGGCTGGTAGAGGGCTGAGGGGGCGGCTCGTGGCGGCCGGGTGGGTGACGCGCACGTAGACTGGTGGGCTGTCCGGTGGGCCGTCGTCCACGCCTCCCCGTTCCCCCTCACCTCTGAACTTTTGGAGCCACCTCCCATGTCAACAGAACCGCAGGCTTCGCTGGTCGGGGAGGAGTACGAGGTCGAGGTGGGCCCCGTCGCCCATGGCGGCCACTGCATCGCCCGTACCGCCGAGGGCCGTGTGCTCTTCGTACGGCACGCCCTGCCCGGCGAGAAGATCGTCGCGCGCGTGACGGAGGGCGAGGAGGAGTCCCGCTATCTCCGCGCCGACGCGGTGAAGATCATCGAGCCGTCGAAGGACCGGGTCGAGGCCCCGTGCCCGTACGCGGGACCCGGCCGCTGCGGCGGCTGCGACTGGCAGCACGCCAAGCCGGGCGCGCAGCGGCGGCTCAAGGGCGAGGTCATCGCCGAGCAGCTCCAGCGGCTCGCGGGCCTCACCCCGGAGGAGGCGGGCTGGGACGGTACGGTCATGCCCGCCCCCGGCGACAAACTGCCCGCGGGCGAGGTGCCGGCCTGGCGCTCGCGCGTGCAGTACGCGGTCGACGAGAACGGTCGCGCGGGGCTGCGCAAGCACCGGTCGCACGACGTCGAGCCGGTCGATCACTGCATGATCGCCGCGGAAGGCGTCAGCGAACTGGGCGTCGAGCGGCGCGAGTGGCCGCAGATCGCCACGGTCGAGGCGATCGCCGCGTCGGGCTCCGGCGACCGGCAGGTGATCCTCACCCCGCGCGAGGGCGGCCGGCTGCCGCTGGTGGAGCTGGACAAGCCGGTCTCCGTCCTGCGGGTGGACGAACGCGACGGGGGAGTGCACCGCGTCCACGGCCGCGCCTTCGTCCGCGAGCGCGCCGACGGCCGTACGTACCGCGTGGGCATGGGCGGCTTCTGGCAGGTGCACCCGCAGGCGCCGCAGCTGCTGGTGGAGGCCGTGATGCAGGGCCTGATGCCGAGGAAGGGCGAGACGGCCCTCGATCTGTACTGCGGAGTGGGCCTGTTCGCCGGGGCGATCGCGGAGCGCGTCGGGGAGACGGGCGCGGTGCTCGGCATCGAATCCGGCAAGCGCGCGGTCGAGGACGCCAGGCACAACCTCCAGGAGCTGCCCCGGGTCCGGATCGAACAGGGCAAGGTCGACCAGGTACTGCCGCGCACGGGAATCACCGAGACGGACCTCATCGTCCTGGACCCACCCCGCGCGGGCGCGGGCAAGCAGACGGTCAAACACCTCTCCGCCCTCGGCGCCCGCCGCATCGCCTACGTGGCCTGCGACCCGGCCGCCCTCGCCCGCGACCTGGCGTACTTCAGGGAGGGCGGATACCGGCCGCGGACGCTGCGGGCGTTCGACCTTTTTCCGATGACGCACCATGTGGAGTGCGTGGCGATCCTGGAGCCGGTCGCGAAGGGCTCCTGACCTCCGGTTTCAGGGTGTGTCGGGGATCGTGTGCGTGACGGCGCCGCCGCCGTGTTCAGCGGCAGGCCGGTGGAACGCCCACGGTCGAGCGGCGGACGCCGCCCACCCCTCACGTGAATGTGGCGGGCTCCGGTGAAGTCCAGGCCGGGCGGGATCGTCGGGCGATCAGTGCGCAGATGCCGCCGCCGACTGTGCAGAGTACGCCCAGCACCACGGCCAGTCCGAGCATCACGGGCGTGGTACCGCTCGCGAGTGCGCGGCCCTGGACCGCGGCGGTGGGTACGGTGCCCGAGTTGTCGCTCAGGAAGTATCGCGAGTCGTTGGAGTTCTCCCGGTTGTCGCCCAGGAGGAACATGCGGCCGGGAGGCACCGTGACATCGAGGTCGGGGGTGCTCGGGCTGGCATCCGGCTGCTTCACGTACGGCTCTCTGGGCGTCTGGCCGTTGACCGTCAGGGAACCGTCCGCGAAGACGATGTGATCACCACCGAGCCCGATGACGCGCTGGAGGACGGGCAGGCCGCCGTACCTGTTCGGCACCTGGTAGAGCACGACGTCGCCCCGCCGGACCGCCGCGCCATCGATCTTCTCGATGGGAACTGGTGCGCCGTCACGGTAGGTGGGTTCCATCGCCTGACGGGCGGTCGCCGTGGTGTAGGAGGTCTGGAGGGACATGAGTGCCCCCGTGGCCGTGACGAGCCCGAGGGCCGCGAGGATCGTTCCCGCGAGAGTGGCGGCCGCGCGGGTGCCGCGGGTGAGGTTCACGGGGTCTCGCCGTTCTCGGAAGTGGGGTCGGAGGCGTTGCCGGCGGGGCGCAGTGGGGCGCTGCAGGTCGCCCGTCCGTACGGGCCGGTCGCCGTGGACCGCTGGACGTGCTTGCCTCGGACGGCTACGGCACAGCCGGCGTCGCCGCCCTTGCCGTCGAGCACGATGTGCACGGTGGGCTCGGCACCGAGCGCGACCTCGACGTCCTTGCGCCAGGGCAGTTCGGAGCCGGACACGGTAAGGGACTTGGTCTGCTCGCCGTGCGCGATGAAGTCGATCTTCACCGTGCCCGAGCCGTGGACCTCGTAGGTGACGGCGGCGGTCGGCACCGGCTTCGGCTCGTCGGGGGTCGTGAGGATGCCGTAGCCGACCACGCCCGCCGCGAGCAGGACGGCGACGGCCGCGCCGACGAGTATGCGGCGGCCGGTGCCCGAGCTCTCAGGACGGTGCTCGGCCGGGTCCGTCCCGGAAGCGGCATCGGCGGTATCGGTGCTCAGGGTGTCGGTGCTCATGGGGCGGGGACGTCTCCGATACGAGAGGCGACCAGGGCGGGAATTGCTCGGCCGGTCGAAGGAGGAACAAGGGAGGAACAGGGGAGGAACAAGGCATTCGACAGGGCCGGGCCACCCGGTCGGTGTTCCGGACGTCTGCCCATACGAGGCCCCTTCAGGAGTGAATGGCATTCAAATCCGGCTGGTTATAGCCCATATCAAGCACTGCGGGAAACCCCACGGACAATTCGCCGCAAAGAGGCAGTCGCTGTCATGCGGTGAACTGTGGGGCTTCGGGCCGTGTGCGGTGAAGTGCCCCAAACTTCCGTCCTGTTGACGCCTCGTCATGAACATGTATAGAACGCGCTCTGAATCATTGAGAGCGCTTCGGTCCCGAATCCGATCGCGCCTTTGGCATGCCCAAAAGCAGGCCAGGGCGCCCGGAAATGGTCACCGGCGGCGAAAATGCGGCGCACATGGCGCGAAGAAGAAGGCGGACCGTACGTGAGAACGCGACACCGAAGACTGCTTGCCGGTCTCGTCGCATCGGCCGTGGTGGGGACCTTGCTCCCGGCCATGGCCCTTGCGACGCCGGCGGCAGCGGCGGATTCAAGCGGCGACAGAGGCGAGAAGACGGGTGTCCTCGACGCCGTCAAGGGATGGTTCGCCGACGAGGAGGACCCCGAACCGGCCAACGCCCTGGAGATATCCAGCCGCGAGAAACTGCCCAAGGGAACGAAAGACCCCAAGCCGAAGCGGGTCAAGGAGCTGAAGAACCGGCGCACTCCGAGTGCCCGCTTCTTCGAGCTCTCGGACGGTCGCGTCGAAGCCGAACTGACCGCGGTCCCCACCGCGTACCAGGACGAGCAGAACAAGACCTGGAAGCCGATCGACGTCTCCGTGCGGGAGACCGCGAAGAAGGGCTTCGACTACGCCAACACCGCCAACCTCGGCCGGACCTACTTCGGTTCCAAGCCGGGTGAGCTGGTGCGGATCGAGGGCGAGGGCGGCGCGTCCGTCACCCTCGGCCTGGACACCGTGGCAACGCCCGCCGGCAAGGAGCTGAAGCCTGCGGCCAAGGGCGCCAAGGTCACCTATCCGGACGCCGTCGAGGGCGCCGATCTCGAATACGTCGTCGAGCCGGGCCAGGTCAAGGAGAACATCGTCCTGGCCGAGCGCCCGGACGGACCGGTGAAGTTCACCTTCACGCTGGACGCGGGCGGTCTGACGCCCACGTCGCGCAAGGACGGCTCCATCGCCCTGTACGGCGAGGGCCCTCAGACACCGGTGATGGTCATCCCCGCCCCGTACATGACGGACGCGGCGAAGGACTCGACGTCTCCGACCGGCGGCACGTACAGCACCGAGGTCACCCAGAAGCTGACCAAGGACGGCGACAACTGGAAGATCACGGTTGTCCCGGACACCCGGTGGCTGGCCCACAAGGACCGGCAGTACCCGGTCGTGATCGACCCGACGATCACCATCACCCCGGACGCGGCCGGTTCGAAGGACACCATGGTCCTTTCGGACCAGCCGTCCACCAACTTCAACACCACCTGGAAGCTGTCGGCGGGCAAGACCGATGTCGGTCTCGCCCGTTCCCTGGTGCAGTTCCCGCTGTCGGAGATCCCGTCAGGGGTGAAGGTCGACTCGGCCCGCCTGGGCATGTACTTCGACCAATCGCACACCACCAACGCCAATGACGTGACCATCGGCGCCTACCGGGCCACCGGCACCTGGACCGAGGACGGTGCCAACTGGTCCAACACCAGCGGTCTGGTCGGTGAGCTGTCCGGTACCACCGTGCAGATCGACGACGGTGACCCCGGGACGGCCGCCGTCGGCGAGTGGCCGAGGGTCACCACCAACAGCACGCAGAACATCGGCAGCGACTACGCGTACAACAAGAACGCGGTCACCGGCGAGTCCTACACCTACCAGCCGCAGATCCCCGAAACGGCGTCCTACCGCGTCGAGGCGCACTACTCGCCGCTGGCCGACAACACCACCGCGGCCCCGTACAAGGTCATTCACGCCGGGGCCACCCACAACTACACGGTCGACCAGACGGCCGGGACCACGTCCACCTGGAAGGCCCTGACCAGCACTCAGCTGGACTTCAACAAGGGCAACGCCGACAAGATCGTCCTCGGCGACACGGGGGACCCCACCAAGCGGACCATGGCCGACGCCGTGCGCCTGGTGAACCCCGCCTCGATCGTCAAGAACACCGGCGAGTACAACCAGTGGCACAATTTCCCGGTCACCGACACCGTCCAGAAGTGGGTCTCGGGGACCGCCGCCAACCACGGCTTCGTACTCAAGGCCACGGACGAGTCGGCCGCCGCGCCGACCGGCGGCCCGCGTTACGAGGCCGCCGACGGCTCCACGTACGGCGGAGAGACGGCGACCATCCCGCGGCTGACCGTCACCTACGGCAAGGTCGGCACCTCGCTGAACTCACCGGAGGTCGTGCACTCCACCGGACCCGAACTGAGCTGGCCCGCGTACAAGAACGACAGCGGGGACACCAAGCTCGACATCGCCGAGTACCAGCTGCACCGGTCGACGCGGCAGGTTTTCACCCCGTCGTCCGCCACCCTGGTGGCGCCGATCGCCAAGACCGCGACCGCGTACACCGACACCACCGCGACACCGTCCCCGAACGGGGTCGGAACACCGGAGATCGGCCGGTCGTACTACTACCAGATCGCGGTCAAGACGATCGACGGGCAGGTGCTCGGCTCACCGACGCGTACCGTCGGCATCCCCAAGCCGGGCCGCACCATGCGGCTGCTCCAGGGCACCGACGACGTCACCGACACCACGCTCTCCTCCCAGCAGCCCACCACCAACCACGACACCATCCAGTCCTTCGGGGTCGGCCAGAAGTGGCTGAGCACCGGTGACAACTCCGGTACCTACGGCACCACCCGGGCCGCGCTGAAGTTCAACACCGCGTCCATCCCCACCACGGCCACCGTCCTCGAAGGACGGATGTTCCTGTGGGGTGCGGAGACCACCAACACCGCCGCGGGTGCCGTCTATGAACTCCGCGGCCTGAACAAGGCCTTCGACGAGACCACCGCCACCTGGAACCAGTCGGCCACCTCGGCCCCCTGGACCGCTCCCGGCGGCGACTTCTCGGCCACGGTCTCCGACACCGTGCCGCAGTTCACCGATGAGGTCGGCCGCCACTGGTGGGATGCCACCACGCTCACCAAGAGCTGGGTGCAGAACCCCGCCAACAACAAGGGCGCCATGGTCAAACTGGCCAACGACACCGATGCCACCCAGCAGGAACGCACCCTGTGGCTGTCCTCGGAGGCCGCCGACTGGCAGCTCGGCCCGCTGCTGCGCGTGATCTACGTCGACTCCACCACCGAGGACACGTACTACGCGCCGACCACCCCCGCCCGGATGACCCCGAACTCCACGTACACCGTGGACTTCACCGTCACCAACACCACGAGCACCGCGTGGGCGGCCGGTGAGCGCCAGCTGTCCTACACCTGGAAGCTGCCCGACGGCACCGACGTCACCACCGGCGGCAACCAGGCGGCCACCGCCATCCCGGCCCTGATCCCCGGCGAGTCCGCCACCGTCAAGGCCACGGTCAAGACACCGATCAACTCCGACAGCGGCAACAAACGCACCGAATACGTCCTCGGCTGGGACGTGAAGAAGATCGCCGACAGCTCCTGGCTCTCGGTCACCAACCCCGCGATCACCCCGCTGAAGCAGAACGTGGCGGTCGAGGACCCGACGTCCAACTCGCTCGGCATGGAGAAGTTCTACGCCTACGCGGGCAAGAACACCGGCGCCGGCTCGACGGTGATGAACAACCTCTCCTCCGGCAACAGCGTGTGGTCGTACAACGCGTTCAGCAACCCCGGCCGGGGCCTGAGCACGTTCTTCCGCATGGCCTACAACTCACTCGACACCTCCGACACGGTCTCCGGTCACGGCTGGTCGATGCAGGCCGCCGGCCCGATCCGGCTCGGCGCGCCGCTGGACTTCCACCCCAACCCGAACCCGACGGAGATCCGTCTCCCCGACGGTGACGGCACCACGCACGTCTTCCGCAAGCAGGACGACGGCACCTGGAAGGCTCCCGCGGGCGTCCACTACAAGGTCACCATGAAATCGGGCCTGGACTGCAAGCCGTCCAGTGACCCGGTCCCGGACGCCTGGACGATGACCCGCCCGGACGGGACCAGGTTCCTGTTCGGCTGCGACGGCTATCTCACCTCGACGATCGACAAGAACGGCAACACACAGCTGTTCACGTACGAGGAGCGGAAGTCCAACAACAAGCCGACCAAGTTCCTCAAGTACATCACCGACCCGGCGGGCCGGCAGTCGCTGAACGTCGAGTACTGGGACAAGGGCCAGAAGGGCTACCAGTACATCAACGACTCGGGTGTGCTGACCTCGGACACCGGCAACCTCAACAACTCGAAGATCTACGACCACATTCGCTCGGTCACCGACATCTCCGGCCGGAAGGTCGAGTTCTACTACACGGCCAAGGGTCTGCTCGGGCAGTTCACCGACGGTGTGGGCAGCTCGCAGCCGAAGAACTTCACGTTCACATACGACGCCACCCAGGGCAACAAGAACGTCAAGCTGGTCAAGGTCACCGACCCGCGCGGCAACGGCACGTCCCTGGCGTACCACGCACCGCAGTCCGGTGACGACCCGAAGTACCACTGGTGGACGAAGACGGTCACGGACCGGCTGAACGGCGCGACCGGCTTCGGCTACGCGGTCGACGCGTCGAACGCGAAGTTCACCGAGACCAAGGTCACGGACGCGGAGTCCCACACGGCGACCCACGTGACGGACGACTTCGGCCGCCCCGTGCAGACCACGAACGCCAAGTCCCAGAAAACCAAGATCAGTTGGGACGCGGACAACAACGTCACGTATCTGGAGGAGGACAACGGCGCCAAGACCGCCTACTGCTACGACCAGAAGACGGGCTACCCGCTCTGGCAGCGTGACGCCGAGAACAACAAGGCAGGCGTGCCGCCCGCGGCCGACTGCGCTCCGGGGAAGTACCCGGCGAACTCGCAGCAGTACAGCTACCGGACCCGCCTGGACGGCTTCTCCGCCGACCTGGCCACGAAGACCTCTCCCGAGGGCAACACGTGGCAGTTCGGCTATGACTCGTTCGGCAATCTGAAGACGGTCACCGACCCCGAGGGCGTCGCGACCACGACGGCCGGCGACTACACCACCACGTACGAGTACGACGCCTACGGTCAGCTGACCAAGGTGACCGACGCCAAGGGCAACCCGACGACCAACAGCGACTTCGGCCCCACGGGTTACCCGGCGAAGATCACCGACGCGCTGGGCAACCCGACGTCCTACGTGTACGACGAGCGTGGGCAGGTCGAGGAAGTCACGGACGCGCTCGGCAAGAAGGTCACCCAGACCTATGACACCTTCGGGCGTCCCAAGGTCGCGACGGTGCCCAAGGAAGCCGGGGTCGTGATCACCACCCCGGAGCCGGAGTACGACGCCAACGACAACACCACCACGTCGACCTCGCCCAACGGCGCGGTGTCCACGGCGGTGTACGACGCGGCGGACCAGATCACCTCGGCCACCGCACCGAAGGACACCTCCACATCGGGCGAGCGGAAGTCGACGTACACCTACGACAAGGTCGGCAACCTCAAGACGACGACTGAGCCGAAGGGTTCGCTGACCACGTCCGACGCGACGGACTACGTCACGACCAACACGTACGACGAGATCTACCAGCTCCTCTCGGCGGTCAACGCGGACGGCGACAAGATCTCCTACACGTACGACAACGTCGGCAACCTCACCAAGGTGGTGGACCCGAAGAAGAACGCCACCGCCGACCCCGACGACTACATGACCAAGACCGCCTACGACCTGAACCACCGGGTCACGACGGTCACGGACGCGGCCGGCAAGTTCACCTCGCGGACGTACAACAAGGACTCGCTGGTCGTCGAGACCAAGGACGCCGAGAACAACTCCACGTTCTACGACTACGACAAGCGCGGCAAGCAGAAGGAGATCCGCGCCCCCTACTCCGGGACCACGATCCTCAAGACCCAGTTCGAGTACGACCAGGTCGGGAACACCACCAAGGTCATCTCACCGCGAGGCACCGCGACGACGGGCACGGCGGACGACTTCGCGCAGCGCACCGAGTACGACGCGCTGAACCGTCCGGTCAAGCAGTTCCAGCCGTACGACCCGGCGGACAGCCGCTACAACAAGGCGGACGTCTACACCCAGACGTCGTACGACGCCGTGGGCCGGGTGGCGAAGACCTCGCTGCCGCCCTCCGCCGGTGAGACGGTCCGCAACGACACCACCTACGAGTACTTCGACAACGGCTGGACGAGGAAGTCCACCGATCCGTGGGACATCACCACCACCTACGACTACACCGAGACCGGTCAGCAGAAGGCCCGCACGCTGACCTCGGCGGGCGGTTCCTCGGACCGCACCATGACGTGGTCGTACTACCCCGACGGCAAGCTCAAGTCGAAGTCCGACGACGGTGTGCCGGTCGGCAAGTCGGTCGTGCTCGTCGACAACTCCGACACCCAGCACACCTCCTCCACCGGTACGTGGGCGACGGGAGACCTCACCGGCCAGCAGGGCTACAACCACCGCACGCACGCGGCGGGCACCGGCACGGACGCGTTCACCTGGACGCTGAACATCCCCAAGGACGGCACGTACACGGCGTACGTGAAGTACCCGAAGGTGACCGGCGCCGCCACCACCGCCAAGTACACCCTCACGCACGGCACGACGACCGAGCCTTCGGCGACGAAGGACCAGACGGCGAACACCGGCACCTGGGTCAGCCTGGGCAGCTACACCCTCAAGCAGGGGGAGGACAGCAAGCTCAGACTGGACCAGAACAGCGGTGGTGCGGTCGTCGCGGACGCGGTCAAGCTGGTGCGCGACACCAGCGGTGAGACCGACAACGAAAAGCACACCTTCGCCTACGCCTACGACGTCAACGGCAACCTCACCTCGATCGACGACACCTCGTCCGGCGCGAAGATCGACGCGTACACGGTGGCGTACACGGGTCTGAACCAGGTCGCGAAGGTGACCGAGGCGCTGGCCGGCGCGGAGAAGAAGGTCACGTCGTACACGTACGACGCCAACGGCCAGACGGAGACGGTCAGCCACCCCGACCAGTTCTCCACGTACACCTACGACCTGCGGGAGCAGGTCAAGACGGTGTCGGTCGGCAAGACGGCGGCCGATGCCTCACCGAAGGTGAGCTCGTACACGTACACCGACCGCGGCCAGAAGCTCCAGGAGACCAAGGCCAACAAGAACACGGTCGACTCCACCTACTACCTGAACGGCGCCCTGAAGTCGACGACGGAGAAGAAGCCGAACGGCACCCTCGTCTCCTCGCACGCCTACGCCTATGACGCCAACGGCAACAAGGCGCAGGACGTGGTGAAGAAGATGAACGCCGACAACCACGCGGCGTACCTCGAATCCACCACGGACTACACCTACGACCCGGCCGACCGGCTCGCCAAGTCGGTCAAGACGGGCACGGGCGCGGGCACCGACACCTATGTCCACGACGACAACGCCAACGTCATCAGCCAGTCGGTCAAGGGCGTGTCCACGACGTTCGACTACGACCGCAACCGGCTGCTGACCGCCAGCTCGGCGGGCTCGACCGCCAATTACAACTACGACCCGTTCGGCCGCCAGGAGTCGGTCACCGCGGGCGGAAAGGTCATTGAGCGCAGCGTCTACGACGGGTTCGACCACGTCGTGGAGTCCCAGAAGACGGACGACACGGGCGCGTTGAAGTCGACGAAGTACACCTTCGACCCGCTGGACCGCACCGCGTCGAAGACGGCGGACGGCAAGACGACCGACTTCCACTACCTCGGCATGTCCGGCGAGGTGCTGGGTGAGGAAGTCGCCGGCGAGCTCACCAAGTCCTACCAGTACAGCCCGTGGGGCGAGCGCCTCTCCCAGGTCAAGCACAACACCGACGGAACCAGCGAGGACGGCTTCTACGGCTACAACTCGCACACGGACGTCGAGACGCTGACCGACAAGAACGGCGACACCAAGTCCACCTACGGCTACACCGCCTACGGCTCCGACGACAAGGACGAGTTCACCGGCATCGACAAGCCGGAAGCGGCCGACCCGACCAAGGAGGCGTACAACCCCTACCGGTTCAACGCCAAGCGCTGGGACGCGCAGTCCGGCACCTACGACATGGGATTCCGGAACTACAGCCCGGGGCTCAACCGGTTCACCAGCCGGGACATGTACAACGGGGCCCTCGCGGACATGAGCCTCGGGTCGGACCCCTACACGGGGAACCGGTACGCCTTTACCGGTGGCAATCCCGTCAGCTTTGTCGAGCTGGACGGTCATATCTTCGGGTGTGACGTCTGCGGTTCCGTCCTCAAGAGCATCGGATCCGTGGTCGAAGGTACGGTCAAGAAGGCCAGGGGCGGCTGGCTGTCCGTCGCCGACACGTTCCTCACGGGCATCGGGTGGTACAACCAGACGGCGTCCAACGGGTACGAATCGGAGCCCGGTGCCCAGCCGGACTACGACAAGGGTCTGCTCGTCAAGCCCGACGACGAGAAGGAGTGGCAGGGCGGCGCCAGCCGCTTCCCGTTCCAGGATCAGGGCTGCAAAGAGAACCGTCAGAGCATGATCTACTACATGCCGCTCGACGGTGCGGGACGTGCTCAGGGCGGGATCGCCTGCCTGAACTGGCACGACACCAACAACGTGGACAAGAAGACCGGTGAGATCTACGGCGATGGCGGGATCTTCGGCAGCCCGACGGTCTGGCCCACCGATGACCCCTTGTACATCCCGAAGGCGATGCAGAAGGGCGGTCCGCTCTATCGGAAGGGACTGGACCGGGGCCACCTGATCGCCAACCGGTTCGGCGGCTCCGGTGAGGACATCCGGAACCTGGCGCCGATGTACCGCGACGTGAACCGGAAGGCGATGTCGACGGTGGAGGACGCGGTGGCCGAAGAGATCAACAGCGGAAACACCGTCTTCTATCAGGTCATGGCCCACTACCCCAGTCCCACCGATCCGATGCCGGACCGCTTCGACATAACCTGGAGCAGTTCGAGCGGCGCCAGCGCATCGGTGCCGATCTACAACACCCCATAGAGTGAGCCCGGGGGGCGTGCCGGATACCTGGCGCGCCCCCCGGGCCCAAGTCTTCGATCGGAATGTGAACAGAATGTGGATCGAGCGAATCGCTGAGGCCGTGAACTGGGAGCCACTTCGGCTCGATATTTCATGGAACAGCGTTGAGGCAGATCTCGGTACGGCACTGCCCGAGGATTACAAGGAACTTGCCGAGACGTTTGGCAAGGGAGAATTCTCGGAATTCTTGAACGTGCTTTCCGTTGACAGCACGGGGCAGTTCGACCTGGCCCGCATCTGGCACAAATACCTCGATCTCAGCCCGGAGGACGGGCCCGACCCTGTCTTCAAGCCGTACCAGATGTACCGGCCCGGTCGGCGTGGTCTCATTCCCTGGGCGTTCGGTGAGATGGAGTGCAACTACTTCTGGCTGGCGTCCGCGGAGGAAGACCCGGCGAACTGGCCCATCGTTACGCAGGGCGATCCGTACCCCTGGCAACAAGTGAGCATGTCCACCTCCGAGTTCGTCTACCGGGTATTGACGGATCCGGAGTTCGAGCCGTTCTCGATCGCACGGCTGTTTCCGCAGCCTGACTTCTACCCGATGGATTGAGTCGCGCAGCACTCTCACTCTCGCGTTCGACGCGAATTCTCCGTGCCGGCCCTCGGGCCCCATGGGGGCCGTCGCGGAGCGTGGTCAGCTACTCGTAGCCCCGCTCACCCGCCTTCGGCGTCCAGTGCGATCAGGCCCTGGTCCGCCCCGGCGTAGAGCCGTCCGCCGCCCGCCCACATCGGGACGTATGTCTGCCACAGCGCGTCGGTGCTCGCCGGGAACTCGTAATTCCACCGCGCCGTACCGCTGTCCGCGTCCAAGGCCCGCACGAGCCCGGTCGACCAGACGTAGAGGTTGCCGTCCGCGCACCGGAGCCCGACCGGTTCGTCCACGGCCCCCGGCAGCGTCCCGGCCCAACGCACCGCGCCGGTAAGCGCGTTGAAGGCGCGGACGAGGACTCTGTTGTTCTCGTCGACTCTGGCGTCGTACACGGTCTCCCCGTCCGGAGAGGCAGTGACCGCCATGACCGGCAGCGAGCCGGGAGAGCGCCAGGCCACCTGCCCGTTCGCGGGATCTACCGCGTACAGGCGGTCAGCCAGGTGGAGGAAGAACCCGCCGGCCGAGCAGTGCGGTCCGTCGGACCAGCGGACGCGCAGTGAGTCGATCAACAGGGTGAGGATGCCGCCGCTGCCCGGGACGGGCTGCTGCCACAGGACTTCGCCGCCCGAGTCCGCGTCCAGCGCGGACATCCTCGGTGCGCTCTGATCGGCACTGGTGCTGCCGCGCCACAGCAACCGCTCGCCGGACGAGGGCACCATCAGGAGAAACTGGCTCGCCACGTCATCGAATGCCTTCGTCCAGCGGATCTTCCGTATCGCGGGGTCCACGGCCCAGACGAACGCGGTCATCGAAGACGAGTACCCGGTGACGTACACCAACCCGTCCGGCTTGGCATGTGCGCCGGCGATCCTGACCCCGTCGGCCGGCCGGTCGAGAGACCACTTCTCCGTCCCGGTGGCGAGGTCGAAGGCCCTGAGTATGAGGGTCCGTCCGGTCGGCCTGAGCTGGTCCGTGTGGTCCACGGCGAACGCCACGCCGTCGCCGAGGACGACCGGGTTGCCGCCCAGGTCGTCGGTGGCCGGGCTCGTCGTGTGGGGGAGCGGCTCCCAGCGGGGCTTCCCGTCCCGGTCGAAGGCCCGCAGATTCTTGCTGTCGACGGCGACGACTGTCTCGTCCGTGCCCACCAGATGGAGGAGCCGTTCGCCGGTCTCGGCCGTCCACAGCGGGGTCGCGGCGGTCTTGGTGGTGAGCACGCGCTCGGGGTCCTTCAGATCCGGGGAACCCGGGGATCTCCTGCCGTCCCCGTCGTCGGCGGCCCGGTCCGAGGGACGGCCGCGCAGTGCCAGCGCGAGCATGGTGCCGCCGCCCGCCAGCGCGCCGCCCGCCAGACCCAGTACGAGCCTTCGGCGGCTGGGGCCCGGGGCCGGCACGGAGCCCGGCGAGGACGGTGGGGGAAGGGGCGGCGCCGGGGGAAGGGGCGGCGGCAGAACAGCGATCGCGTCGGCCGCGGAGGCGCCCGGCTGCCCGGCAGGGGGGCTTGACGGCGCTTGTGCGGACCGCGGTTCAGCCGGCTCGGTGGGCAGCGCCGAGGGCACCATGACCGCCGCCGCCCGCTCGATGGCGGTGATCAGAGGGGCGGGCAGCCACGCACCGGTCACTACCGACGGCACCTCTCGGGGGAGGAACGCGATCGCCTGCCGGGAGGTCGGGCGGTCCGCGGGATTCCTCGCCAGACAGGCCGCGACCAGCGGCCGCAGCTCGTCAGGCACCATCGAAAGATCAGGTTCACCGCCGACGACGCGCCGCCGAACGTCCGGGCCGAGCCCTTCGCCGAACACACTCGACCCACTCGCGGCGAACGCGAGGGCCGCGCCCAGGGAGAACATGTCGCAGGCGGGCGTGAGCGGCTGCCCCGTCGTCTGCTCCGGCGGCATGAACGCGGTCGTGCCGAGGGCAGGACGCCGGCCAGTGAGCCTCGTGCCGTCGGCGGCCCGTGCGATCCCGAAGTCGATGAGGTGCGGCCCGTCCAGGGCGAGGAGGACATTGCCCGGCTTCAGATCCCGGTGGACGAGGCTCGCCGCATGGATGCCGGCAAGCGCCTCGGCGACCCCGGTCGCCAGCGCGAGCAACGCTGCCCTGGGCAGCGGCCCATTGAGCCGTACGGCCTTGTGCAGGGAGACGCCGGGCACGAACACCGTCGCCATCCACGGGGTGACGGCGTCCGGGTCCGCGTCGACGACCGGGGCGGTGAAGGCTCCGGAAATCGCCCTCGCCGCCGCGACCTCCGCACGAAAGCGGGCTCGGAACCCGGCGTCGTGGGCGAGCTCCGCGCGGACCAGTCTGACCGCGACCGTACGGCCGCCGTACGACCGTCCCAGATAGACCACCCCTATGCCTCCGGCCCCCAGGCGGCCGAGAAGCCGGTAGGGGCCGGCCTGCCGTGGGTCCGCGTGCTCCAACGGCTCCATTCCTACGCTCCGTTCGCATGGAGCGCGGCGACCGTGTTGGCGGTCGGATCCGAGAGGCACAGACGGCCGTCACCGGCGCTCCACGCCAGGTCGATGGGGTTCTTTCCGCGTAACCCGGTGTACTTCCACCGAGCCTTGCCGTGTGCCGGATCGACGGCCCAGACGACAGCGTCCGACGCCATCCAGTACAGGTTTCCGTCCCCGTACAGCAGGCGGGCGCCGGAGCCCGTGGCGTCCTCCGGCCCGGCCGGGACCGGAGCCTGCCACTGGGTCTCGCCGGTCGCGCTGTCCAGGCAACGCAGTGAGTGCCCGCCGTCCTCGTCCTGCCACAGGCCGTACAGGAGCGTGCCGTCCTTGTTGGTGGCGATGCCGTCGCCATGGGCGGAGGGCTCGACGGCGCCCTCGGCGCTCCATACCTTGTCCCCTGTCGCCGGATCCAGGGCGTACAGGGTGTCGCGGTCGCCGAAGACGATGACGTGCTTCTCGGTGGCGGCGAGCGTGGCGGCGAGCTTCTGCTCCCAGTGGAGCTTGCCGCTGCCGTCAAGTGCCTTCAGATTGCCCTCAGTTGTGAACACGATGTGGTCACTGGTCAACGGCAGGGCCGAGCCGATGAGCAGATCCGCTTCGCTGTGCACCCAGGCCGTGCCGCGGTCGGCGAGGTCCAGTGCCCACACGTGATACCCCTTGGGCGCCGGGCCTTGTTCGCCGCCCAGGCCGGTGAGATAGGCCCGGCCCTCCCGGATTCCGCAGAACTTGATCAGCCCCTTGGCGTACGGCCGGTCCAGGGTCGTCGTCGAAACGACCTCCCCGGTGACCATGTCGATCGCGGTCACCGCGCTCTTCAGGCCCTGCGACCCCGCGACGTACAGCAGACCCCCGTGCACCGCGGCGACGTTCTTGGGCGTGGCGTCGTGCACCGCGAAGCTCCTGCCGTACCCGCGGGTCTCGCTGTTCACCGTCCACTTCTTGTCGCCTTTCTCGTCGACTCCCCAGACGGCCTCTCCGGATACGCAGGCCACAACTCCGTTGGCCGAGAGCACCTGCGGGCCGGCAGCGGGCTGGTTCACCTTCCAGGCCAGCTGGCCTTCGGACACATCACCCGAGGGGCGCCGGATACGGCGCGGCTGGGCGGATCCCTTGTCCGTGACGGATGTCCCGGTCCCCCCGGAACCGTCGCCATCGTCCTTGGTCAGCCAGAGGCCGGCCCCTGCCCCGACCGCCGAGACCACAGCGCCGCCCACTCCGAGGAGCAGCGTGCGACGACTGACCGCCGAGGGCTCCTCTGCCGTACCGGGGGCCGGACCAGGGCCCTCACCGGGGGCCTCACCGGGGGCCTTGCGGGTGAGGGTCGTCATGAGGCCACGTACGGCGATGATGTCCGCGATGACCGCCCCGGGCAGCCAACTGCCGGGCATCAGCGGCCGGTTCTCGCGCTCGACGTGCTCGATCACCTGCCGCGGGGTGGGCCGCGCACCAGGATCCTGGGCCAGACACGCCTCGATCAGGGGACGCAGAATCGCCGGAACGGCCTCGATGTCCGGCTCGGTGTGCACGATGCGGTACCCGACCCCGGCCGCAGGGCCATCGCCGTACAGATGCGAGCCCAGGGCCGCGAAAGCGATGGTGGACGCCAGGGAGAACATGTCGCTGGCCGGGCTGAGCGCCCGGCCGAGCGTCTGTTCCGGCGACATGTAGGGCACCGAGCCAATGACCGCCCCGGTGCGGGTCAGCGTCGTGCCCTCGGCCGCGCGCGAGATCCCGAAGTCGATGACGCGCGGCCCGTCCAGAGTCAGCATCACATTCGCGGGTTTGAGGTCGCGGTGGATCAGCCCGGCGCCGTGTACGGAGATGAGCGCCTCGGCGAGGCCCGCCGTCAGCGTCCGGAGCGCGTCCTCGGGCAGCGGGCCGTGCGTGGTGACCGCTTGGTGCAGCGAGACCCCGACGACGAACGCGGTGGCCATCCAAGGGATTTCGGCCTGTGGTTCGGCGTCCACCACCGCCGCGGTGAAAGCGCCCGAGACCATTCGCGCCGCCGCGACCTCGCGCGCGAACCGCGTCCGGAAGCCGGGATCCCGCGCCAGCTCCGCCTGCGCCACCTTCACCGCGACGGTACGGCCGCCGGCCGAGCGCCCGAGGTACACCGAACCCATCCCGCCCGTGCCCAGCCGGCCGATGAGTGTGTACCGGCCGACCTGCCGCGGGTCCGCGGCGCCGAGGTCCTCCATGCACAGGCCTCCTGCCTGGGTTCGCCCACAGACTATGGCGGGGCCCGGAGCGGTGCGTCCTGTCCCGGGGTTTTCCTGGATGCCACCCGACGCCGGGACGGATCATGTGAAGATACCGAGCAGCCGGGTCATCGCCCGGCGACGATATCCGTATGGCAGACATTGCGGCGGTCTACGGGTTGGTCGGTGTGATAGGCGGAGCCCTCCTGGGAGGTGCGGCGACCTTCGCCGTGCCCGTACTGCAGAACAGGAATGCGGATCGTGCGCGACGGCAGTCTCGCGCGGAGGCCAAGTTCAACCGGCTGATGGCGCTGCGTAAGAGCACGCGAGAACTGGTCGGACTCCTCGATGAGGAATACGCGTCGGTGCTGGCCGGCCGGGTCGTCGTCCGCGATGTGTCCTGGCCGGCTCTGCAAGCGGCCCTTGACGCGGTAGGAGAGGCAGCGGACAACCTCGCGATCGACGGACTTCACTTCACCCTGTCCACCAGCAGTCGCGAGGTGTCCTCGCCCGAAAACAGATGCCTTGAGCTTCTGCTGCGTCACGCGTACAACATCTCGGGCCTCATCCGTGAAATCCGCGAGGGCGATGGGGAGGTGGAGACTGTTGATCCGAATCGTCTGAACAGCGCCGTACGCCAACGGACCGTGTCCGAGCTCGCTCAGGAGATGTCGAGTGTGAAGCTGGCTCGTGAGAGTCTGATGGGCCTCGCTTTTGATCACATGGACGGTCTGCGGGGTGAGCACCGCCTGTAGGGATTGAGATCGAGGAACGACCCGTAGGGTGAGGCCGACTTCTACCCGGGCTCCGCGTTCCCGCCGTCCCGCCGTTCCTCCCCCTCGACCAGACGGGCCAGGTTCGCCAAGGCCATGCGGGTGCCCAGCTCGTTGTCGGCGGCGGGTACGTCGTCGGGGATTCCCTCGTGCACGATCAGGACATCCGTCGCGCCGTCCGCGTCGGTGAGTGTGGTCGTCATCGTCATCGTGCCGCCGAAGCCGGGGTCCGTCGTCTCGAAGGCGAAGACCTCCGTCACCTGCTCGTCCGGCACGAGGCGGGCGAAGTGGCCCTGGTACGTGTCGGTGTGCGCGGCCGATTTGCCGGTGCCGGTCGGGGTGTCGTAGGTGAGGGAGACGCGGAACGTTCCGCCTTCGCGGGGGTCGAAGGCGTGCACGTGGCTGGTCATGCCGTCGGGCACGCGCCAGCCGGCGATCGCGTCCGGGTCGAGAAGCGCTCGGTAGACGGACGCACGGGGGGCGTTCACGCGGCGGGAGACTCGCGTCGAGTACATGGATCCAACCTATGTATCACCGGGGTCTCGGCGCGGGAATCTCGGGGATTAGATATATCAATCATTTTGATTTATCGTCTCTCGCACAGCACCACAGCACCACAGCACCACAGCACCACAGCACCACAGCACCACAGCACCACAGCACCACAGCACCACCGCGCACCGCTGCCTGCCGTACCGGGACGGAAGGAACCACCATGTCGCGCGACATCCTCGTCAGCGCCCTCGCGAACGCCCCCGCGACCCCGCTGCCGCACTTCTGGAGCCGCGTCGTCGGGGCGGGGCGCGCGAACGAGGGGCTGCGTGCCGACTGGCAGCGCCAGCTCCGCGAGGTTCACGAGGCGTGCGGCTTCGAGTACGTCCGCTTCCACGGGCTCTTCCACGACGACATGTTCGTGTACACGGAGCGTGAGGACGGCACGCCCGTCCATAACTTCCAGTACGTCGACGCGCTCTTCGACTTCCTCCTGGACCTCGGGGTCCGGCCGTTCGTGGAGTTCGGCTTCAGTCCGCGTGCCCTCGCCCGGGAGACCGGCACCGTCTTCTGGTGGGGAGCGCACGGCGCCCCGCCCGTGGACCTCGACAAGTGGGCCGCGCTGATCGACGGCATCACCCGCCACTGGATCACCCGGTACGGGATCGAGGAAGTGCGCCGGTGGTACTTCGAGGTGTGGAACGAGGCCAACCTCCGGGGTTTCTTCCGCGGCACCCGCTCCGAGTACTTCGAGCTGTACAAGGTCACCGCGCGCGCGGTGAAGAACGTGGACGCGCGGCTGCGCGTCGGCGGCCCCGCCACCTCCAACTTCGTACCCGACGAGCGCTTCGGGGGTGAGTCCGAGGACGTCTCCCGGCGTATCGTCGTCGGCCGCGACGACATCGACGAGCTGGAATGGCGCCCGGTGTGGATGGAGACCTTCCTGGACTTCTGCGCCGGGGAAGGGCTGCCCGTCGACTTCGTCTCCACCCACCCGTACCCCACGGACTGGGCGCTGGACGAACACGGCCGGGGCCAGAAGCTCACCCGCGGCAAGGACGCCACCCCGGCCGACCTGGCCCAGCTGCGCGATCTGATGGCCACGAGTCCGTATCCGGACGCCGAGATCCATCTCACCGAGTGGTCCTCGTCCTCCTCGCCGCGCGACCACACCCATGACACGCTGCCCGCCGCCACGTACGTCACGCGCTCGGTCCTGCACTCGCTCGGAACGGTCGACTCGCTCGCGTACTGGACGTTCACGGACGTCTTCGAGGAGGGCGGGGCGGGCGACGAGCTGTTCCACGGCGGCTTCGGCATGATCACGCTGCCCGGTGTCCCCAAGCCGGCGTTCCACGCGTACCGCATGCTGCACGCCCTGGGCGACGAGCTGATCGCGCGCGGCGAGGACCATGTCGTGACCCGCTCGGCGGCCACCGGACGGATCAGCGCGCTCGTCCACCACTACCCGGAGGAGGAGCCCAGGTCCGTGCCGGCCTCCTTCGACGGCCGGGCCACGGCCGAGGCCACCCAGGCCAAGGGGCGGCCCCGGCGGCTGACGCTGGAGATCGGCGCGCTCGCGGCGGGCGCCTCCTTCCGTGTCGAGGTGCTGGACTCCGCGCACGGCGACGCCATCGGGGCCTGGCGGGCCCTCGGCTCACCGGCCGCGCCCACCCGTGAGCAGCTCGCCCATCTCGACCGGCTGGCCCGTGCCACCGAGGTACGGACCGTCGCCGCCGGTGCGGACGGGGTGCTGCGGCTCGACACCTCCGTCAGTCCCTGGTCGCTCGTCCTCATCGAGCAGTTGGGCTGACACCGGTACCGCCGGCACCGGCACAAGCGGGCTTCGCGGACACGTCGTACGGCCCAGCCGGTACGATTCCATCGATTTGACGCACCCAGGGAACGGCGGCAGCTGACCGCCGTCCCTATCCGGGGCCGGGAGACACATGGTGACGAGCAGGAAAGCGAGCGCCGGAAAGGCGACGATCAGACGCGGCACGAACCTGCCGCGCATGGGTGACTTCAACGAATCCGTCGTCCTCGATGCGATCCGGCGCCACTCCGCGGGCCTGAGCAGGGTCGAACTCGCCCAGGCCACCGGGCTGTCGGCACAGACCGTCTCCAACATCACCCGCAGGCTGCTCGACCAGGGCGTGGCCCGTGAGTCCGGGAAGCAGAGCACGGGCAGCGGCAAGCCCCGTACGCTCCTGCGGATCGCTCCGGGGGCCCGGTACGCCGTGGGCGTGCATCTCGACCCGGCCGTCATCACGTACGTACTGCTCGACCTGCTCGGTACGGTCGTCGCCCAGCGCAGCGAACGGACCCCGCGCGGTGGTGACACCGACCAGGTCGTGGCGGGCATCGCCGCCTCGGTGACCGCGCTGGTGGCCGAGTCGGGGGTCGACAGGGAACGCGTACTGGGCCTCGGGATCGCCGCGCCGGGACCGATCGACGTGGCGGCCGGGCTGGTCGTGGACCCGCCCGAACTGCCCGGCTGGGGCAGCGTGCCGCTGCGCGACCAGCTCAGCGAGGCCACCGGCCTCCCGGCCCTGCTGGACAAGGACGTGATCGCCGCCGTCGTCGCAGAGCGCTGGTCCGGGGCGGCCACCGAGAGCCGGAACTTCCTCTTCTTCTACCTCGGCACGGGCTCCGGCATGGGGCTGGTCGTCGACGACACCGTGCTGCGCGGCGTCTCCGGCAACGCGGGCGAGGTCGGCGGTCTCGGCGCGGCCTGCTCGACCCGGGTCCTGGTCGAGGAGGCCATCGCGCTCGGCGTGCTCGGCGGGGAGTTCACCCCCATGGATCCCGGGGACGCCCAGCGCGGCCTGGAGCAGCTGGCGGTCCTCGCCGCCGGGGGCGAGGAGCGGGCCGGCAGCGTCGTCGACCGCTGGGGGATCAGGATCGGCCGGGGTGTCTGCGCGGCGGCCACCCTCCTGGACGTGGACACCATCGTCTTCGGCGGCCCGATATGGCACCTGCTCGCCGACCGGCTCCTCGCGCTCATCGAGCCGATGGTCGCGCAGTCCCCGTTCGTCAAGCCGACCCATCCCACGCTGGTCATCACCACCGCCGTCGGCGAGAACGTCGCGGCCGTGGGGGCGGCGTCGCTGGTCCTGGACCGGACGCTCTCCGCGCAGCCGAAGTCCCTGTTGCTGAGCTGAGACCGGCATGTGCGAGGGGCCCCGCCTGCCCGGCGGGGCCCCACTCGTATACGGCGCTGATCAGGGGCGCTGCACGCTTCCGTCCACGTTGCGCAGCAGCGCCCAGCGGTCGTGCTCCAGCGGACCGGTCACCGGATACCTGCGGACGGCCGATTCGTCGAAGTCGACTCCCAGGCCCGGCAGTTCGGAGGGGTACAGGCGTCCCTCGCGCGGTACGGGCGCGCCGGGGAAGACCTCCAGGGTGGCTTCCTTGAAGGCTGCCGCCTCCTGGACGCCGAACGCCGGCGAGCTGATGTCCAGGGCCAGGTTGGCGGCCATGCCGACGGGGCTGACATCGCCGGGGCCGTGCGGTGCCGTCCGTACGCCGAACAGTTCGCAGGCCGCGACGAGTTTGCGGGTGGGCGTCAGGCCGCCCAGGGTGGGGACGCGTATCCGGGCGAAGTCGATGACCCGCTGTTCCAGCAGTGGCAGATACATCGTGATGTCGTGGTACAGCTCGCCCACCGCGAGCGGGACCGAGCCGGCCCGGCGGAGTTGGCCGAAGTGGGCCGCGTCCTCGGGGGCGAGGGCGTCCTCCAGGAAGAACAGCCGCGCGTCCTCGACCTCGTGCACGAGCTCACGGGCCTGCGAGGGCGTCAGCCGCTCGTGTGCGTCGTGGAGCAGCTCCACACCCGTCCCGACCCGCTCACGGATGTCGCGCAGCACGGGCGGGACATGCCGCAGATAGCCCAGGGAGTCCCAGCTCCCCGCGCGCAGCCGGCGCCGGCGGGCTTCGGCCTCGTCGCGCGGGGCCGTGCCGTAGGTGTCCGTGCCGGGGACCGCGACCTGGACGCGGACATGGCGGTAGCCGCGCTCGGCGGCGGCGAGCACCCGTTCGGCGATTTCGCCCGCCTCGTGGCCGTCCACATGCGTGTACGCCTCGGCGGCCTCCCGGGCCCTGCCTCCCAGCAGCTGGTGCAGCGGCAGTCCCGCCGCCTTGCCCTTGATGTCCCAGAGCGCCACGTCGACGCCCGCCAGGGCGTTCTGCGCGATCGAACCGCCGCGCCAGTAGCCGCTGTTGAGCAGCAGCCGGTGCAGGTCCTCGATGTCGTGGGGGTCGCGGCCCAGCAGCATCGGACCGAAGTAGTCGTCGACGACCGAGCGGATCGCGAGGGTGCGCTGCGGGTCGCCGGCACAGCCGAGACCGTACAGTCCGGGCTGGTTCGTCTCCACGCGCACGATCACGTACGGACAGCCCTGTGGGGCGCACAGGAAGGTACGGACCGCCGTCACCCGCAGGGAGTCGGAGTCCCGCGAGGCGCCGGAGCCCTGCGAGGCGTCGGATCCCCGCGAGGCGTCGGATCCCCGCGAGGGGTCGGATCCCCGCGAGGGGGCGGATCGCGCCCAGGGGGCCGGGGCCAGCACCTCCGCCGTCTCCGCCCTCCGTGCCGTGTCCCCTGTCTTCGCTGTCGTCATGGGTCCCCTCCGAGGTGGTGACACGTCCGGGTTTTCCGGCCGTGACAACTGTTGACACCGTACATCAAGTCGATTTAGATTCCCTGTTCGTGGCGGAGCTGTGCGCCCAGCGCTATGTCGTCAGTGGACTGATGGGAGCGGTCGAGGGATGAGCGGGCGGACGGTACTGGTGACCGGGGCGGCCGGCGGGATCGGCCGGGCCGTCGTGGCCGACCTCATCGGCGCGGGCTTCCGCGTCGTGGGCGCCGATCTGGCGCGGGGCGACAGCGAGGACGGCTGTGCCCGGTTCGTCACCGGCGACCTCAGCGAGGCGAAGACGGTCACGGAGTGCTTCGCCGCCGCTCGGGAGGCGGCGGGGGAGGACGGAGTGGTCGCCGGGGTCGTGCATCTCGCGGCGTACCCGGCGCCCGGCATCGTGTCCGAGGACGAGACGCTGCGCGCGAACGTCCTCGCCGCCTATCTGGTGTTCCAGGAGGCGGGCCGGCTCGGTGTGCCGCGCGTCGTGGCGGCCTCCAGCGCGGCGGCCGTCGGCATCGCGTGGGCCGACCGGGATCTGCACCCGGTGTACGTCCCCGTCGACGAGGACCACCCCGATCTCACCGTCGACTCCTACGGTCTGTCCAAGGTCATGTCGGAGAAGGCCGCGGAGTTCACGACCCGGCGCTACGGGACGGTCACCGTCATGCTGCGATTCCCGTTCGTCGGGTCGGGAGACCGGCTGCGCGAACGGCTGGCCGAGGTGCACGGCGACCCCGCGTCCAACCGCCGTGAACTGTGGGGCTGGCTGCACACCCCGGACGCCGCCCGTGCTGTGCGGGCCGCGCTGACGGCGGATCTCACGGGCCATCACGTCGTCAATGTGGCCGCGCCCGACAGCGCGGCCCTGGAACCCACCCGCGAACTGCTGGAGACATACCACCCCGGCAGCGAGATCCGGGGCGCGCTCGACGGACACGCCTCGCTGTTCGACACCACCCGCGGCCGGGCCCTCCTCGGTTTCACCGCGGCGGGACGTGGCGACATCCGGGAATGAACAGGTGTGCCCGCTCCCCGAGTTGGGAATTCCGTGCCGAATACCCGCGCTAAACGCGGGAGTGCCGCGGGACTGCCGATCTTCTATTCAGGGAAATGTAGATACGGAACTGGCGCCCGCCCCACGGTTGTTCGGACGCGAAAGAGAGTCAGGAACACGCACGGCTCCGCCGGTTAAATGGCGTTGAGCGGCTCGGTTGCCCGCGAGAAGGGTCAGCGAGAAGGGCCTGTGAAGGGACCGCGAAAGGACCGCGAAAGGGCCCGCACGGGCCGGGTCGCCGGGTTCGGATCCAGTGCGGCACAAGGGTGCCTTTATGGGCGATTTATCTCGGTTCTCCCCGAAGTCCATTTCTGTAGTATTCATGCGACTTTCCACTCTCTGGGGAGTGTTGTGATCTGGACATTTCCGTCATGCGCGTGATGTGTGTCACGTAAGTGCCGGGTCGCGGGGGCCGCCTCCTCGCCCATTTCCCACGCGGGGAAGGCGAGTTGAGTTCTCCGGTATCGAGTGGGTAACGGGATTTTTCGGGTCCGGATTCATGAATCGGATTCCGTTGTGAATTCCGGGCTTGTTTCGCCCGGGCGTCCTCGCTTACGTTCTCGTCACTCCGGATGGAACGCCGAATCCTGCCGCCGTCCGGTAACCCACACCCACCCACGTACGGCAGGAGCGGGGGACCCAGGTAAGTCGCCGGTCCGAACTCAGGACCGGCTTGGGGTGAAGCCGCATTCACCGTGCGGCCGGACATCTCCAGTCCGAACCCGACAGCTCACCTCGCAGGCGGAGGAGAGGAATTCGTCATGGCCTCAAAGGCTAAGCACCGTCGTCCCAAGAAGAACCCCGTCGCCAGAGGTCTCGTGACCGCGGGCACGGGCGGTGCCGTACTCGCCTTCCCCCTGCTGGCCGCGACCACCGCGGAAGCGGCCCCGGCGGCGCACACCGCCGCCACCGCCAAGGTGAACCTGGCTCCGGCCGCCGCCGTCCAGGAGGACACCCCGGCGACCTACACCGTGGTCTGGGGTGACTCGCTGTCCAAGATCGCGGACGTGTACTCGCTCAGCGGCGGCTGGCAGCAGCTCTACGAGAACAACCGCGACGCCATCGGCGGCAACCCGTCGCTGATCCTCCCCGGCCTCACGCTGACGCTCGGTTCGGAGTCCGCGTCGCAGGCCCCGGCCGACACCACCGCCGACGAGAGCGCGTCCACCGACGAGAGTGCCTCCGCCGACGAGAGCGCCTCCGCCGACACGGGCGCCGCCACCCAGACGGCCTCGAACACCTACACCAACGACCTGGACGGCTGGATCCGGGAATCGCTGGACGTCATGGCGGCGCACGGCATCCCCGGCTCGTACGACGGCATCTACCGCAACATCATGCGCGAGTCCTCGGGCAACCCGTGGGCGATCAACAACTGGGACTCCAACGCCGCCGCCGGTACCCCGTCCAAGGGCCTCCTCCAGGTCATCGACCCCACGTTCCAGGCCTACCACGTGCCCGGTACGTCGACGGACAGCTACGACCCGGTCGCCAACATCACCGCCGCGTCCAACTACGCGGCCGACCGGTACGGCTCGATCGACAACGTGAACGGCCCCTACTGACAGGTCTCCCACCGCTCGCGGCAGGCCGGACAGCCCTCATCGGGGGCGGTCCGGCCCTTCCGCGTTCCGCCTAGGGCCTGTCCGGCGGATCTTCGCGGGCCCGCGACGCCTGGCACCGCACCTCGCCGCGTTGTCGGAGTCGCCCAAGTACGTCCAGTACATGGGCGATCCTCCGCCTTGCGATGCTCCCCCGTGGCCTGAACGGCACGGGGGTACCCCCTGCACCAGACTGCCGCGGGCTGATCCACGAAGATCCGCCGGACAGGCCCTAGGCCCGCCGCGCGCGCAGCTCCCGTACCCCCGCCGCCGCCAGGACGAGCGCCGTCGCGCCCAGCGACCACAGCAGCTGCGGGCGCGCCGCGTCATTCGTCAGCATCAGACCGAACACGACCGCCATCGCGGCGAGCGTGGCCCAGGTCAGCCACGGGAAGAGCCACATCCTCAGCACCAGCCGCTCCGGTGCCTCCCGCTCGATACGCCGTCGCAGACGCAGCTGCGACACCGCGATCAGGGCCCAGACGAAGAGGAGCACCGCGCCGACCGCGTTGAGCATGTACAGGAAGACCGAGTCGGGCCACTTGAGATTGAGCAGCACCGAGACGAAGCCGAACGCCACGGACGCGAGGACCGCCCGCCGGGGTACGCCCCCGCCGCTCACCTTCAGCAGGGACCTCGGCGCCTCGCCCCGCCCGGCCAGCGAGAAGACCATCCGGGACGATCCGTAGAGATTGGCGTTGAGCGCCGACAGCAGGGCCACGAACACCACGATGTTCATGATCTGCCCGGCGGACGGGATGCCGATCGCGTCGAGGACGGTGACATACGGGCTCAGCCCCGCCTGCTGTGCCGTCCACGGCAGCACCGTCACGATGACCAGCATCGATCCGACGTAGAAGAAGAGGATCCGGAACACCGCGCTGCGCACCGCCCGCGACACCGAGCGCACCGGGTCGTCGGACTCGGCCGCCGCGATCGTGACGACCTCCAGACCGCCGAAGGCGAAGACGACGGCGAGCACACCGGAGATGACGCCCTGCCAGCCGCCCGGCAGGAAGCCGTCCTGGCCCGCGAGGTGGGTGAGGCCGACGGGGTCGGTGTCGGGCAGCAGGCCGAAGACCGCGAGCAGCCCAAGAACCAGGAACGCGACGATCGCGAACACCTTCAGGGCCGCGAACCAGAACTCGAACTCGCCGAAGTTCTTCACGGCCGCGAGGTTCGTGCCGGTGAAGAACACCATGAAGACCAGCACCCATGCCCACTGCGGTACGGAAGGCAGCCAGCCGTTCGCGATCCGCGCGGCGCCCGTCGCCTCCACCGCGAGGACGACGACCAGCAGGAACCAGTACAGCCAGCCCGCGCTGAACCCGGCCCACCGGCCGAGCGCCCGCTCGGCGTGCACGGAGAACGAGCCCGAGGCCGGCATCGCGGCCGACATCTCGCCGAGCATCCGCATCACGCACATCGCGAGCGCGCCCGCGATCAGATACGAGACGACGATCCCGGGCCCGGCCATCGCGATCCCGGCCCCCGACCCGACGAAGAGCCCGGCGCCGATGACCCCGCCGAGGCCGAGCATGGTCAGATGGCGCTGCTTGAGCCCACCGGCGAGCGGTATGTGAGCCGTGTCGGAGTCGGTGCCCGGGGCCGTATCGGTATCGGTCCGGGCCGGGGTGTCGGGCGGGGTCTGGTCGTGCATGAGCGGTCAGGCTGCCTTCGGGGCTTGTGGGGGGATCTGTGGTATCCCGCAGTCTCCCGCAGTCTCCCCGGACCACGCCCTCCCAGGCAAAACGGGCCCGTGCCGACGGACGACGGGCAGGTCAGCGCACGCGGGCGACCCCGGCGTAGATCCCGCTGTCGTATCCGCCGCTCTCCTCTTCCGTCGGCGCGGCCGTGCCCTTGTACCAGTGAGGGGCCGTGACCAGTCCCGGCTCGGCGAGTTCCATGCCCTCGAAGAAGCGCGCCACCCCCGCGTGCGTGCGGAAGCCCAGCGTGATCCCACCCCGCTTGTACTGCGCGACCACCTGTTCCACCAGGTCGGGGTAGAGATCGGACGCGGCGTGCGAGAGCACCAGATAGCTGCCGGTGGGAAGGGCCTCCACCAGCGTGCCGACGATGTCGTACGGCTTCTCGTCCTCCGGGATGAAGTGCATGAGGGCGATGAGGGAGAGAGCGATCGGGCGGCTGAAGTCCAGGAAGCCCTGGGCGTGGTCCAGGATCGCCCGCGGCTCGCGGACATCCGCCTGGATGTAGTCGGTGATGCCTTCCGGGGTGCTGATCAGCAGAGCCTCGGCATGCCGCAGGACGATGGGATCGTTGTCGGTGTAGACGACCCGGGCCTTCGGGTTGATCTCCTGGACGATCTGGTGCAGGTTCGGCTCGGTCGGGATGCCGGTGCCGATGTCGAGGAACTGATCGACCCCGTGGTGCGCCAGCCAGGCGGTCGCGCGGCGCATGAAGGCACGGTTCTGCCGCGCGGCGGCCCTCGCCTCGACCGGCAGCTTCGCCCCCACCGCCTGGTCGACGGCGTAATTGTCCTTGCCGCCGAGGAGATAGTCGTAGACACGTGCCGGATGGGGCTTGCTCGTGTCGATCTGGGGCTTGGGCATGTCGGCCGTCATTGAACGCTCCCATGGAGTGGAGGCGGGGAAAGAACCTGGTGAAGGAGACCGCGACGCCGGGATACCCGTTTCGGGTGCTCCGGGTGGGGCGAGCGGTAACAGCGTATGTGATGGGGGCAGTTGCTGTTCGAATGAGGTGCGTCTGTACGGGCGGCCGGATGCCGCGCGCCGGCGGCCGGACGCGAGCCGGGCTGGGCTCGCACAGGATTCTCGTCCATACTTCCGGACGTGGAGCAGCGCATAGACTCGAATATCTGGCCCGAGCGTGCCGTGGGGAAAGACCCGGCGTACGTTCCCGGCCTCATGGTTCCCCCCGTCGGCACAGCGGACACGGACCCGGAGCAGGCGGAGACCGAGGAGCGCGGGCCCGAAGGCGGCGCCCCCTCGGACGCCCTCCCGGAGGACGTCCCCGATGAGCCCACGGCCTCGGAGGAGGACGCCGCCACCGACGCCCCCTCCGCGGAGGACGGCGCCCCCGCCAAGGACGGCCCCGTCTTCGAGGCCACCGACCGCCGTGGCGCGATCAGCGCGGACAGCGAGGGTGTCCGGTTCCGGCTGGACGACCAGGAGGCCGACTTCTGGTGGGACGAGATCGGCGCGGTCGAGATCAAGACCCCTCGGTTCGGGCGCCGGTTCACCGTCACGGTGCATGTGTCGGAGCGCCGTTGGTTCGACGCCGAGGTCGAGGCCGACACCAGGGACCGCCTCAAGGAATGGACCGCGGAACTCGACGCCGTGCTGGACGCCTACTTCGAGGAGTCCTGAGCGGCTGATCCGCCGGCCGGTCCTCGGCCGTTCCGCCGGCCGGAACCGTGAGGCCCGGCCGGCGGAACGCCGGGCGCTACCGCGCCAGTTCCTTCGTCACGCGCTCCAGCGTGAACGCGACCGCGCGCACCATCCGCCTGAGCGGCGGCGCGCGGAACATGTACGGATCGAGGCCGATCTTCACCGGGACGCTCCTCCGTAGAAGGCGGGACGCTCCTTCAGGGCGTCGACGCGCACGATCTCGCCCGACTCCAGGGCCCGGACCAGCGCGTCCGTGATGACGGTCGCGGCGTAACCGTCCCAGGCGGAGGGCCCGGTGGGCTCGGTGCCCGCCGCGACCGCGTCGGCCCACTCGCGGAATTCGGCGTCGAAGGCGTTCTCGAAGCGGCGCTTCCAGTCCGGGAGTACGGCGGTGGAGCGCCGGCCGGCGCTCCGTACCGCCACACCGGCCGGGTCGGGCAGCCGGACGAGGCCCTCCTCGCCGACGGTCTCGCACTGGATGTCGTAGCCGTACTGGCAGTTGACGAACACCTCCAGGTCGATCCTGACCCCCTCGGCGGTCTCGAAGAGCATGATCTGCGGGTCCTGGAGATGCGCGTACCGCTTGCTCGTCCGCCGGGGCCTGAGCACCTGTACGGAGCGGATCTCGTCGTCCAGCAGCCAGCGCAGTACGTCGATCTCATGGACCGCCGTGTCCTGGGCGGCCATCGCGGAGGTGTACGACGCGGGCACGGTCGCGTTGCGGTGGGCGCAGTGCACCATCAGCGGCGCGCCGATCGCACCCGACGCGATGACCTGCCGCATCTCGCGGTAGCCGGCGTCGTACCGGCGCATGAAGCCGACCTGGACCAGCCGGGAGCCGTGCGCGGTCTCGGCGGAGACGATCTTGAGACAGTCCTCGGCCGTCGTGGCCAGCGGCTTCTCGCAGAAGACCGGCTTGCCCGCGGCGATGGCGGCGAGGACATGCCCGGCGTGGGTCGGGCCCCAGGAGGTGACGACGACGGCGTCGACCTCGGCCGCGTCGATCACCGCGCCACCGGTGGGCAGGGCGCGGGCGCCGACGGACGCGGCGACCTCCTCGGCCCGCGCGGTGTCGAGGTCACACACCGCCGTCACCTCGGTACCGCTGATCACCCGCGTGAGACGACGGACATGGTCCTGGCCGATCATGCCGGTGCCGATCACACCGATACGCACAGTCATGGGGGATTCCCTTTCGGGCTCAGCCGGCCGGAGCCGGGTCGGAAGGCCGGGTGCGGCGGGCCTGAAGCCCGGTCTGGAGGGTTGCGGGCGACCGGCCGCGGGTCTCCGGTACGTGCGGTGTCACGAAGTAACGCAAGGCCGTGGAGGCGCTGTTGAGCCATCGCCGCTAGGCCCTGTCTGACAAATAGCGCCGTCCGCCCGGAGGGCGGGGCTCGCGGCGTCTGGTGCGTGCGATCGCAAGGCGGAGGGTCTCCCCAGTACTGGACGTACCGGGGTGATCCCGACAACGCAGCGAGCGTGCGTGCCAGGCGTCGCGAGCCAGGCGGGATTTGTCAGACAGGGCCTAGGCGCTGAACCTTCTGGGTCCCCACGCCGAGCAGCCCCGGCCCGGTGAACTCGGCCGCCGCGGCGCGGTGGTGGTCGTCGGCCGCCGGACCCGCGGCGCACGCGCGGTCAGCCGCTTTTCGTGAGGACCCGGTCCCCGAACCGCGCCCGGCGCTCGTCCGGCGCCCCCTCCTGGCGCTCCCGCTCACGTACCCGCGCGAGCAGCCGCGCCGGATCGGGGTCCGTCTGAAGCGCGGTCAGGAGCAGCCGCCACAGGTCCGACAGCCCCTCCTCGATCTGCCGTCTGCCCTCCAGGGCGTCGGAGACCGTGTGCAGCCCGAAGAAGGCGCAGACGAGTCCGTGCGCGGCCACCTCGGGGCACACGCCCGTCGCGAGCGCTCCCTCGGCGCGGGCCTCTTCGAGCAGCGCGGTGACCGTCTCCAGCCAGCCGACGAAGGGCCGGGGCAATGTGACATCGATGGCCGCGCGCTCCGACCACAGCCGGGATCCGGCGCGGATCACGACATCGTCGCGGAAGGCTCTGGCCACATCGAAGCTCAGGGCGACCAGTCTTTCGAGCGCCGGACGGTCGGCCGCCTTGTAACGGCCGATCAGCTCGGGCCAGGTCGCGAAATGCTCCTCCACAATGGCCAGGGCCAGATTCTCCTTGCTGGCGTAGTGGAAGTAGATGGCCCCGCTGGTGCGGCCGGACCGCGCGCTGATATCGCTGATACTGGTACCGGCATAGCCGCGCTCATCGAACAAATGTGCCGCGGCTTCCAGGAGAAACCTGCGTGTCGCTTTCGCCCGAACCTGCTCCGCCCGAACCTGCACGTGTACCCCGGATTCCCGTTCCGTTAAATGACAGCACGCAATGTAGCGGCTTTTCCCGTGAGGCGTGGCGGCGTCTGGCGGGGGCGGGCTGGGGTGCGCGTACCGGAGAATTGCGATGTTCTTATCGCATGAATACATCGGTTGGTGACCTCGCCGGGGAAGTCCGGCCGCTCTCCTGGTCGCGCACCGTCGCCCGCGAGCTGGTGCACCGCGCCTCGGTGGCGGAGGTACTGCTCACCGACGTACGGCAGACCGAAAGCGGCGATTTCGAAGCCGCCGCCTCCTGGCCGCGCTCCCATCCGACTTTTCCGCGCGACGGCGCCGATCTGCACAGCCCGTTGATGATCGTCGAGACACTGCGTCAGCTCGGGATCTACATTCCGCTGCGGTATTTCGGCGTCTCATCCGCCGCGAGTCTGATCATCACCGATCTCTTCTACGAACTCGACCCCGTGTCCGAGCCGCGCGCGGTCTCCGGCGCCACCGGCGTCACCTGCCGGGTGCGGGTCGCCCAGGTGCGCCGCGGTCCTGACGGTTCCGCGACCGGACTGCGTCTCCAGGTCTCCTATCTGGCCGGCGGTGCACTGTTCGCGCTGGCCGGCGGCGGTGCGCGGTTCCTCGGGCCCGAGCAGTACGACACGGTACGGGCGGGCCGCGCGGGGGCCGCCGCCCCGTTCGCCGTGCGCGCGGACGGCCGGACCCGTCCCGATGCCCGGCGGCTGGGGGTGACCGGCGCGCACGATGTCGTGATCGGGACCGACGGCGGCGCCCTGCTGGTGGATCCCGCCGATATGCGGCATCCCTTCTTCTTCGACCATGCGACGGATCATGTCCCGGGCATGATCGTGCTGGAGGCCGCGCGGCAGGCGGCGGCCTTCGAAAGCGGCGGAAGGCTGCTGCGGCCTACCGCCGGTCGGCTGAAAACGGCGCGCTTCATCGAATACAGCCCGCCCGCCCGCGTTCTGTGCGTGCCGCACCACGCGACCTGCGTCTTCCGCTTTCTCCAGGACGGCGAACAGAAGGCCTTTGGCGTCCTCCGCTACCAATAAACAGATTTAGACACTAAATGCAATCGCTTGACTGCCGAGAGTGGTCCTCTCTAGCGTAGCGATCGTTATGTTCCTGGCGGTCGCCGGAACTGGCCTTCTCCATAAGGCCGCGCCCGCCAGGGATCGCACCCGTCCGACAACGGGTGACCAACACGCCCGCGGTGTTTCGCACCGTTGCGGCGGCCAGCGCTGCCGCTTTTAGGGCACTCCTGAACGGAAGCACGCGGATGACAGCTCAACGCATCCTTTCCTGGACTCCCTCAGCCATCGTCTTCGACTGCGACGGCACTCTCATGGACACCGAATGCCACTGGCAGGACGCGCGCATTCTGGCGTTGCGCGAGTACGGATTCACCCCCGCCACCGGCTTCGCGGAGCGGGCCAAAGGGCTCCACTACAGCGAATGCGGACGCCTGATGGCGGACGAGGCGGGGCGCCCGGACCTCGTCGAGGAGATGACCGACCGGCTGCTCGCGCATTTCCGCGCGCTGGTCGCCGACAACCCCATGACCATGCCCGGCGCGCGCCAACTCGTGGAAACGGCGGCGCAGTTCGCGCCGCTCGCCGTCGCCAGCAACTGCCCGCGGGAGGTTGTCGAGTCCTGCCTCGACACCGCGGGCCTGCTCGACCTCTTCGGGTACGTCGTGGTGCCCGAGAACGAGATGCGGCCCAAGCCGCATCCGGACGTCTATCTCACCGCGGCCAGGCTCTGCGGCGCCGACCCGGCCGACACCCTCGCGATCGAGGACTCCCACTGCGGTATCCAGGCCGCGGACCAGGCCGGGATGCGGATCATGGGCGTCGGCCCCTGGCCCGACGCGCGGACGGTCGCGCTGGTGGACCTCTGGGTCCGCTCGCTGGACGAGCCGGAAGTCTCCGGCTGGGCCACCGGGCGCGTACCGCCGCAGTACTCGCACTGAACGCCGGCCCCGTCGGTCGTCGCGCGGCCCGGCGGGGCCGGAACGAACACTTCCCGGAAGTCGCCCTCCCCGGAAATCGGCCTACCATGAGTGCCAGAGGACATATCCGTCCAGAAGCTGCCGCACAGGGAGATGGCCATCGGATGGATGAGGATCGTGCCGGCCGTCTCGTGTCGTCGCTGCGGGCCCGCGGGGTGATGGCCCATCTGGCGCACCTGGGGGTCTACCAGTGCGGGGTGCAGATCGTGCTCGTCGAGGGCGGTGAGGCGATCTGGGACATCGACGGGGTGCTGGGGCTGCGGGCCGAGGTCGTCGAGGACGGTGTCCTGGTGGGATTCGTCCCGCATGTACGGGGCTCCGAGACCTTCACCGAGGAACAGCTTGTGGCGGCGATCGCCGCCACTCGGTACGACAAGGAGGGCCTGCGCCCTCCGGTGGACTCAAGCCCCGCACCGGACGGTGTCGGCACGGACGCCGGCGGCCCACGACCGTACGGCCGCCGGTTCTCCGGCCCCGCGCTGCCGCGGTGGGCCGCACGCCGCGGACTCAGACTTCCCTGGCGCCCCCGCCGGCCGAAATGACCGGATGACCCGTACGCCGGTTCGGCTCCGCACCCGCCCGGATGGGCGTACGGATGTGCGGGTACGGCACCGTGTCACGCGGTCGGTGGTTCTTTCCACGTAATCGCCCCGAGCGCCCCGGCCGTAGGGGCATGCTCGGGAGCATGGCTGAGCTTGGTGAGAACGTGCCCGCGTACCGGACGATCCGGGTGTCAGGCCCGGAGGGGCCGGTCGAGGCGGTGGCCGATGTGGCGGCATGGCAGGCGCGGGAGAGCTACCCGGACATCCTCTCGGCGGGCGGTCCGCTCTTCGGAGTGGTGCGCGAACGCGAGGCCGGCGGCTGGGAGCTGGTCTCGTCGTTCTCGGGACTGGCCCCGCAGGACGGCCGCGACAACATGGGCTCGCAGTTCCGCAAACGGGCCGAGGAGCGCGAGAAGGCCGGTGACCGCGCCGGGTACGAGGAGTGCATGCGGGCCGCCGAGCGGATGGAGTGGGAGACCCTCGACGAGCTGACCGTGCTCGGCGTCCGCCACCGGGTCGCGCGGGCGGAGTGCTACGTACGGTCGGGCGCCGACGGACCGGAGCCCCCGCGGCCGACCGACCCGGACCCGATGGCGTCCGGCGAGTCGCACAAGGCCCCGGATCCCACGGCCGGGTTCGTCTTCGATCCCGTCATCGCCACCGGTATGTCCGAGGGCATCCTCAAGGTCGAACTGCTCTCCCTCGTACGGAAGTCGGGCACCGTACCGGACGATGTCCGGGACGATTCCCGGATCGCGGCGCGGACGCACCCCGGTGGGATCCTCCTTCCGGCGACCTTCATGACGGCGGAGAAGGAGTCCGGGCGGTGGCGGCCCGACTCCACCGGGACGTGCACCACACCGCAGGGCGCGCGGGACACCCTCGCCGTCGCGCTGCGCGTCATGATCCCGTGGCAGCTCGACCTCGATCCGGAGGGGCGCGCACCGTTCTTGGCCGCCGCCGACCGGCTCGACGCGGAGCGCGGCAACGAAGTGGAGGTGGAGGGACGGCGGTTCAGGGTGGTACGGATCGAACGCCTGGTCCGTATCGGGCCGGACGGCCCCGAGGGCCCGCGCCCCTCCGACCCCGACCCGCAGCCTCCCGTGATGGTGCAGCACCAGCGGGCCGTCGCGGAAGGGCTGATCTCCGAGGACGACGACGAGGACGCCCCCATCGAACTCGACGAGGACACCCAGCGGCTGGCGGCGCTCTTCAACGAGGAGGAGGCACGCCGCAGGGAGCTGCTGGCACAGCGGCGGGAGCGGGGCCGGGACGCCTGACAGGCGGCACCGCCGCCCGGGTAACGCGCCGTTCAGCAGCGCGCGTTGACATGGCCGGGCTCTCCGGCCGGTACGACGTCCCGGTCCCGCAGCACGATCGAGAGGCGGTCGCCCCACTCCCGGCACGCGACGGTGAGGTCCGCCCGCCGGTACTCGATCACCAGCACCGTGTCGTCGTAGGCGTCCGCGTACGCGTCGCACTCCTCGTACCGCGCGCACTCCTCGGCGACGGCGAAATCGAAGCCGGTCTCGTCCCGTACCCCGGTCATCTCCGCCGCGTTCTTCTGGCCGATCGCCAGCCCCGCCCGGTGGGCGCGCTCGGCCAGCAGCCCCGCGAAGACGGCGGCCTCCTCGCGGTCGAGCAGGCCGTCCGAGCGCAGATACGAGTCCAGGTTGTCCGCCTCGACGGCGTCGAACCCCCGGTCGGCGCAGCCGTCGATCCAGCCGCCGACGATGCCGGCCAGCCGGTCGCGGCGGTCGGCGGTGGAGATGTCCAGGAGGGGCTCCGCCCAGTCCTCGTCGACGACGGTCGCGCCGTCCGCGTCGCGCAGCAGCAGGTCGGGGTGGTTCTTCTGCCACCACGCCACGGCGTCGGGCTGTGTCTGGTACGCGTTGACGTAGCAGATGTTGTAGATGCCGGGGTCCGGGTCGGGGGCCGCCGTACGGTCCCTGATCACCGTCCGCACCCCGTCCGGCGGGTCGTACGCTCCGCCGAGCTGGTAGTCGAAGGGCTCGTTCGCCCGGGGCCCGCGCACCGAGTGACCGGTGGCGGCGGAGCTCTCCGCCCCCTTGGGGGTGGCCGAGGCGCCGGAGTCGTCGGCCGTGCCGGAGGCGGCGCATCCGGAGAGCGCCAGCGCCAGCGCGAGCAGCGGAGCCACGGATATACGGGCGGCGGGGGCGAACGGCAAGGCGGCGTCTCTCTTCCGGAGCGGTGTGACGGACCCGGCAAGTTTCGCACCGGAGCCGGTGCGTGCCCGCCCGTGGGGCACGCACTCTCGCCTGAACGGGCCGCCGCTCACACCGTCAGGAGACTCGGCCTGGCCGCCCGGTCGACGCGCAGGAACGCGTCCGGCGCCGGGTACTGGCCCAGGAGGAAGTGCAGGATCGAGGCGTGCATCGCCTCGACCGGCGCGATCGTGGCCGCCGTCTCGGTCTCCGAGGCGCCCTCCACGCTGTAGGTGGCCATCAGATAGGTCTGCGCGGCCTGTTCCTCCAGCCGCAGCGCGAGCGCGGCGGCGTCGGCCGCGCTGGTGGCCTTGGCCAGGGTGGCGGTGACCTCCCGCTGGTCGGAGAGCGGCACCCCCGTCAGGGCGGGCTTGCCGGCGCGGGTCAGGACGGCGTTCCACGCCTTGGCGTGGTCGGTGTGATGGGCCGCCGCCCGGGTGAGGAAGCTCGTGAGCGCGGGCGGTACGGTCCCGAGCCTGCCCGCCCTGGCCGCGGCGAGCGCCGACGTATAGACGCCCACGACCTGGTTCTCCAGCGCGACCGCCAGCGCGACCGTCCGCAGATCGCCGGGGTAGGAGACCCGGTGCGCGATCACGCTGGCCTGGTCGACGGGCGACCGCGCGGACAGGTCGTTCTCACCGGAACAGGCCGTCAGCAGGAACGCGGCCCCGGCGCCTCCCGCGCCCAGCAGGAATGTCCGGCGCCCCGGGCCGGGCGCGTCGGTCTCGTGGACAGGACCTGGGGGCGGCTCCCAGCCGCCTCGTCCGGGTACGGCACTCACCGCACGGCCCCTTCGGAGATCGGTGAGGCGTTGCCCGTCGGATAGAAGGAGTCGGGGAGTCCGGCCGTTCCGACGGCCGCGGGCAGCGCGGCGGCGTCCGTCGGGATCGCGATCAGATCGCTGCCGCCCGAGCCGAGCAGCGACCGGATGACCAGCAGGGTGGCGCGGTGCTGTGCCTCGACCGGGGCGACGGAGCCGAAGAGCCGGCGCAGTCGCGCGGTGCCGGCCAGGCCCACGTCCTTGGCGTACGTCTGCGCGGCCACGTCCTCCAGCGAGAGCGCGAGCGCGACCAGGTCCTCGGGGGTCCTGGCGGCCGGCAGTGCCCGCTGGACGACGGCCGCGTACTTCGGGTCGGTCCCGGTCTGCTGCTGCCCGCCGGCCTGGACGGCCGCCGTGTTGAAGGCCTTGGCGTGTTCCTCGTGGTGCAGGGTGGTCGTGGCGATGAACTCCTGGAGCGTCGCGTTGCCGTCCTTGATGAACGGCAGCGCGGCGGCGGTCCGGTAGACGCTCACCGCCAGGTTCTCCAGTGACGCCGCGGTCTGCAGCGCCATGATGTCGTCCCGTGCCGTGGGTTCCAGCAGCCGGGTGTCGATGTGCTCCGTGTCCATCACGCCCCCTCTGTCCTCGGCGCCCGCACCGCCGCGGGTGCTCTCTGTGTCACCGACACATTCGCGACGCGGGGGCCGCCGGACGGTGGGACATCCGCGAGGGTCCGGGGTGTTTCACCTCTTCGGCGCAGTACGCGACCGCCCCGTCGCCGTACCCGGCGACGGGGCGGTGCCGGAGCGGACTCCGGCGGTCTTTCCGCCGCTTTCCGACCGCTCCCCGACTACTCCTTGACCGCGCCCGAGTTGGCGCCGTTGACGAAGTAGCGCTGGAAGCAGAAGAACAGCGCGGCCACCGGCAGGGTGGAGAGCAGCGCCGCCGCCAGCTTCAGCGGATACTGCGTGCCACCGCCGAGACCGCCCGAGATGAAGCGGGCCAGACCCGTGGTGAGCGTCTCGTACTGACCGGACTGGGTGGCGACCAGGAAGTGCGTGAACTCGTTCCACGACCCCTGGAACGACAGGATCGTCAGCGTGATCAGCGCGGGCCTGGCCATCGGCAGGACGACGGACCAGAAGATCCGGAACACCCCCGCCCCGTCGACCCGCGCGGCCTCCTCGACCTCGCGCGGCACCGATTCGAAGAACTGCTTCATGATGAAGATGCCCGCCGCGTCCACCAGCAGCGGCAGGATCATGCCGGTGTACGTGTCGAAGATCCCGAAGGTGTTGAGCACCAGGAACTTCGGGATGAGCAGCGCCACCCCGGGCACCGCCATCACCGCGAGCACGAAGCCGAACAGCAGCGAGCGGCCCCGGAAACGCAGCCGCGCCAGCGCGTACCCGGCCATCGAGTTGAACAGCACCCGGCCGGTGGTCACGAGGACCGCGACCAGCGTCGAGTTGGAGAGCCAGCGCAGGAAGGGCACCCCGTCCACCGACTCGCTCAGCCCGAACAGCCGCTGGTAGGCAGCCGTCGTGGGAGTGGCCGGCACCAGGGAGAGAGGGTTCGCCGCCGCGTCCGGATCCGTCTTGAAACCGGTCACCAACTGGAGGAGGAACGGCAGCAGATAGAGCAGCGCCACCCCCACCACCAGGGAGTACCCCACCACCCGCCACGGGACCGCGAACCGTCCCAGCACCGGCGGACGGGCGGCGTTGCGCGCGGCGCGCCGGAGCCGGGCCCGCTCGACCCGGTCGCGTATCGCCGTACCACCGGCGCTCATCGCTTCCTCCCCTTACGAGCGCCGCGCTCCCGCAGGACCCAGCGCTGGAACGCGGTCAGACAGAGGATCAGGGCGAGCAGGACGAACGCGATCGCCGCGCCCTGGCCGAAGTCCGCGTTGTCGAAGCCCGCGGAGTACGACAGGAACGCGGGCGTGAGCGTCGTATTGCCCGGGGCGCCCTGGCCCATCACATACACCTGGTCGAAGACCTGCCAGGTGGCGATCAGCCCCAGCGTGAGCACCAGGAACAGCACGGGACGCAGGGCGGGCAGCGTCACGTACCGCAGCAGCTGACGGCGGTTGACCCCGTCCAGGGCGGCCGACTCCTCCAGCTCCCGGGGGATGTCCTGGAGCGCCGCGAGGAAGATCAGCATGAACGTGCCCGACGTCGTCCACACGGACAGCAGGATGATCGTGCACATCGCGACCGAGGGGCCGGACAGCCACTCGAACCACGAGAGCCCCATGAAGGAGTGGTCCGCCAGCATCCCGGAGGGCCGTTCGGGATCGACGATCCCGAAGCCGCCCAGGATCAGGGAGAGCACCCCTCGCGGGTCCGCGAACCAGTTCGGTCCCTTCACCCCGATCCAAGAAAGCAGGGAGTTGACGGCCCCGCTGCCCTGGAAGAGGAAGAGGAAGACCGTGGAGACGGCGATGGAGCTGGTGACCGACGGGAAGAAGAAGGTCGTACGCAGCGCACTGCGCGCCCGCAGCAGCTTCTGGTTGACGATCAGGGCCAGGCCCAGCGCCAGTCCGGTCTGCAGGGGAACGGTCAGCAGGACGTAGTAGGCGTTGTTGCGCAGGGCGGTCGCGAAGAGCGTGCGGTCGAGACCGTCCTGCGTGAACAGCGTCCGGTAGTTGTCCAGGCCCACGAAGTCGGCGTCGGCGCTGAACGGATTGGACTGTCCGTCCCAGTGCAGCAGGCTCACCCACAGCGCCATGAGGATGGGCAGCACCAGGAAGCATCCGAGGACCACCATCATGGGGCTGACGAACAGCCAGGCCCACACGGTTTCCCGGCGCTGGTCCCCGCGACGGCCCGCGCGCGGGGCGCGGGCGCGGGCCGTCGCGGTCGTACCGGTCACACCGGGCGTGTCAGGTTCGCCCGGTGTGCCGGTCGATCGGTGTGCGCGGTGTGCGCGCACAGTACGGAGGGGCATGGGGCTCAGTTGCCCTTCGCGATGGCCTGTTCGCCGTTGCGCTGGAGGTCGGCGAGGATCTTCTTCGGGTCGGCCGTGCGCAGCGACTGGAGGTCGGTGTTGAGCTGGCTCAGCACCTTGTCGAAGCCGGCGATCGTGACCGGGCCCTGCGCGTACGCGCTGCCGTCCACCCACGCCTTGGCCTGCGGCGTCCGCTCGGCGTACGTCGTGAGCGCGCTGGTCCGCGACGGCATGACACCGAACGCGTCGGCGAAGGCGAGCTGCTGGTCGGCCGAGGTCAGGTGCTTGACGAGGTCGACGGCTGCCGCCTGGTGGGTGCTCTCGGCGGCGACGCCCCAGCAGGTGCTGAAGGCGAGCGTGCCCTTGCCCTTCGGACCCGCCGGCAGCTCCGCGACGGCGTACTTCACATCCGGGTAGTCGAGCTTCATACCGCCGTCGAGCCAGTTGCCCTCGATGGTCATCGCGGCCTTGCCCTTGCCGAGCGCCTCGCCGCCCCAGCTGGTGTCCACCTGCTTGGCGAACTTCATCGAGCCCGACTTCAGCATCGACTGGACGAAGGAGAGACCCTCGGCGTTCTCCGGGGTGTCGGCGGTCATCTTCTTCTGGTCCGCGTCGGTGAGCCAGCCGCCCGCCTGCTTCATGAAGACGCCGAGGCGCTGGTACTCGTCGCTGGTCACCAGGCCGGTGACGCCGTTGGCGGTGAGCTTGTCCGCGACGCTCTGGAGCTCCTTCCAGGTCTTCGGGTAGTCCTTCTCCGTCAGCCCGGCCTTCTTCCACAGGTCGGTGTTGATGGCGAGACCGAGGGTGGAGGTGTCCTTGGGCAGGCACATCTGCTTCCCGCCGTACGAGAAGGACGTGAGCAGCTGCTCGGAGAAGTCCGAGGAGTCGGATATCTGGTCGCCGTACGGGTACAGCGAGCCGCCCTTGGAGTAGTTCGCGAACTGGTCGGAGTTGACGTAGAAGACGTCCGGCGGCTTGTGCCCGGCGAAGGACTGCGCCAGCTGCTGGTTCATGTCCTTGGCGACCTCGACGGTCACCGTGTTGCCGGACTTCTTCTCGTACGAGGCGGCGGCGGCCTTCACCGCCTGGGTCTCGGCGTCACCCGAGGTGGCGATCAGGACGGTCAGCTTCTGCTTCTCGGCCTTGTCCTGCGCCTGGTCCTTGCCACTGTCGAAGTTGGACGAGCAGCCTGTGGCGGCCAGGAGCGCCGCGCAGGTGACGAGTGCGGCGGCGGCGGCCGTGCGGGTGACCATGAATTCCTCCAGTAGAGATGAAAGAGATGAGACGTGCGGCTCAGTGGCCCGGGAAGGGCGTGCCGGGAATCGGTGGCCCGGGAGCGTTCCGCGCCCCGGGCGGTGGTGTGCGCGGTCAGCTTCCCGGTGCGGGTGTGCTGTCGCGGACGACAAGGGACGGTTCGAGCAGGACACGCTCGGGCGGGGCACCGGGCTCCGACATCCGGGCGAGCAGCAGCCGTACGCACTCGTGGCCGGCGGCCTCCAGCGGCTGGGCGACGGTGGACAGACCGGGCGAGAGCAGGGCCGCGGTGGGGGAGTCGTCGAAGCCGATGACGGCGACGTCCTTGCCCGGCGTGGCGTCGCGCTCGCGCAGCGCCTGGTAGCAGCCCAGCGCGAGCATGTCGCTGGCGGCGATCACGGCCGTCGCCCCCGTGTCGAGGAGGGGTGCCACGGCGGCCCGCGCGGATGCGGTGTCGTCGACGCTCTGCGCGCGCCGGCCGCGTACCGGCAGCCCGTTCCGGCGCATGGCGCGCTGCCAGCCCTCGGCACGGTCGTCACCGACTCCGGAGCCGCGCGGCCAGCCGAGGAACGCGATTCTGCGATGCCCCAGGGACACCAGATGCTCGACCGCGGCGTCCGTGCCCGAGGCACCGTCGACATCCGCCCAGTCGCCTATCTGCCGGCCCGACCACATCCGCCCGAAGCCCACGAAGGGTATGCCGCGCTTGGTCAGCCAGGCCTGACGGGGGTCGCCGCGGTCGGTGCCGCTGAGCACGAAACCGTCGACGCTGTGCAGATCGATCAGCTCCTCGTGCCCGTCCAGACTGGCATTGCCGGGCGGCGAGGCGAACAGCAGGATCCGGTAGCCGGCCTCGTCGGCCGCCTGGGACAGCGCGTGCAGGAAGCGGTCCATGACCGGCGCCGAGTGTCCCGGCGCGGGACGTATGCCGTAGCCGATGAGCTTGCTGGAGCGGGTACGCAGCGTCTGCGCCGCCCGGTGCGGGCGGTACCCCATCTCGTCGATGGTGCGCTGGACCCGCTCCAGCGTCTCGGAGCGCAGCAGTTCGGGCGAATTAAGGGCATTTGACACCGTCTGCGGAGAGACCCCGGCGCGCCGCGCGACCATGGCCAGTGTCACTGGACCGGCCTTGGGCGAGGGCGCGTTGGGGGAGCGGGGCATAGCTGTCTCCGGAACGGTTTGTGCGAAACGACGAGTTGATTGGAACGTTCAAATGCCATTGTCAACGAGCTGAAGTCGTCGTTAGGGTTCTTGGAACGCTCCAATGACTGAGAGGTTCTGCTCTGTTGTCCACTACTGTCAAGACCCACGACACTATGAACTCCGTCGCAGCGGCGGTCCCCTCGGCCGAGGGCCTCCAGCCGTTCCTGCACGACGCCTGTGTGACGCTGTACGCGCCGAGCTTCGCGATCTCCCACGCGGACGGACAGATGGCCAGTGGCGCCGAAGGCTTCTACCACGCCGACAGGAGAGCGCTGGCCCGGCTGACGGTCGAGGCCGACGGGATCGCCATCGCGCCGGTGCGCGGAGCCCTTGACGGTGCGGACCGGGCGGCCTTCCGCGGAGTGCTGCGCGGCCTCGGCGAGGACACCGCGGACCCGGCGGTCACCCTGCACCGCAAGCGGCGCGTCACCTCCGGGCGGCTGGAGGAGACCCTCGAAGTCTCCAACGCGGGACGGCAGAACGTCTCCGTCCGGCTGATCGTGACCGCCGCCACCGACCTCGCCGCGATGGAGCGCGTCAAGACCGGGCAGGCGCAGAGCCCGGTCCCCGCGACCGCCACCGCGGACGGACTCGACTGGTCCACGGGGGCGTTCGCCGTACGCCTGACCTCCACCCCGGCACCCGCCGCCGTCGACCCGGCGTCCGGGCGGCTGGCGTACGACATCGAGCTGGCACCGGCAGAGGTCTGGACCGCCGTGCTGCACTGTGACGCCGCGCACGAGGACGGCGACCAGTTCCCCGCCCCGACGGCGGACAGCGTGCCCTGGCGCACGCCGGTGCTGCGCAGCGCCGACCGGCGCTTCGACCACTGGCTCAGCCAGTCGGCCGCCGACCTCGACCGGCTGCGCCTGACCGACTCCGAGGAGCCCGCCGACCAGTTCCTGGCCGCCGGAGCCCCCTGGTTCCTCACGCTCTTCGGGCGCGACTCCCTGTGGGCGGCCCGGATGATGCTGCCGCTGGGGACCGAACTCGCCGCCGGTACGCTGCGTACGCTCGCGCGCCGCCAGGGCGTGAAGTCCGACCCGGGCACCGAGGAGCAGCCCGGCAAGATCCTGCACGAAGTGCGCCGTGGCACGCAGGACTTCCGCGAGGACTTCTCGCTGCCGCCGTCCTACTACGGCACGGTCGACGCCACCCCGCTGTGGATCACGCTGCTGCACGATGCCTGGCGCTGGGGGCTCGCCCCGGAGCAGGTCGAACAGCTGCTGCCGCACGCCGAGTCCGCCCTCGCCTGGATGCGCGACTACGGCGACGCCGGCGGCGACGGCTTCCTGAAGTACATCGACGGCACCGGCCGCGGCCTGGCCAACCAGGGCTGGAAGGACTCCGGCGACGCGATCCGGCACCGCGACGGACGCCTCGCCGCCTCCCCGATCGCGCTCTGCGAGGTCCAGGCGTACGCCTACGAGGCGGCCCGCGGCGGCGCCGCGCTGCTGCGCGCCTTCGGCCGGCCCGGCGCCGACGACTGGGAGGAGTGGGCCGAGCGGCTCTCCGACCGGTTCCGCAGGCACTTCTGGGTGGAGGACGAGCGCGGCGCCTACCCGGCCGTCGCCCTCGACCGGGACCAGCGGCCGGTGGACTCGGTCACCTCGGGCTTCGGCCATCTGCTGGGCACGGGCCTGCTCAACCACGAGGAGAGCGCCCTGCTGGCCGCCCGGCTCAGCGCGCCCGACCTCGACTCGGGCCACGGGCTGCGCACCCTGAGCAGCGACTCCGTGGGGTACAACCCGTACGGCTACCACATCGGTTCCATCTGGCCGCACGACACCGCGATCGCGGTGCACGGGCTGACCAGGGCGGGTTTCCCGGACGCGGCGGCGGGGCTGGCGGCGGGGCTGCTGACCGCCTCCACGGGCTTCGACGCCCGGCTGCCGGAGCTGTTCGCCGGCCATGGCGCGGCGACCGACGCGCTGCCCTCGCCCTACCCGGCGTCCTGCCGGCCGCAGGCGTGGGCCGCCGCCTCGTCCGTCGTGGTCCTCCAGTCCGCGCTGGGGCTCTCGGCCGACGTCCCCGGCGGCACCCTGACCGTCGCGCCCGCGTTCGCCGAGGCGTACCGGCCGCTGAAGGTGGAGGGCCTCGATGTCGCGGGCGGGCGCCTGGACATCTCCGTGGATGCCGACGGTACGGCGCACATCGAGGCGCCGGCGGGCCTGGAGGTGAAGAGGGAGTTCGTGACGCCCCGTTGAGGTCATGGACGCGCGGTGTGAGGATGGGGCCCCGGTGAGACGGACTCACCCGTCCTGGGGGCGGGGTCCCTTCGGCGTCTCCGGCGATTCCGGTGGCTCCGGCGGCGGTTTCCGGCGTCTCCGGCGGCGGTTCGGCGGCGCTCCGGCGGTGGTTTCCGGTCATGGCCGGCGAAGTCGGTCCTCTGCCGGGCCGTGTCGCTGTTGGGCCGAACGGGTGAGGCGCGGGAGGATGGCCGAATGCAGACAGAGTGCACGGGCGGGGTGGTCGGATGAGCCGCTACGGCAGGTACGGATACGACGCCACCGATGAGCAGTGGGAGGGCCTGGCCCAGGTCGTTCCGCTGCGCGGCCGCAACGAGTGGCCCTCGCGGGTCGATCACCGCACCGTCCCCCAGGACTTCACAGCGGAGAACCGGCGCTTCATCGTGCTGCGCGTACAGGTGTTCGCGGACGCGCGGGAGGTCGCCGACCATCTGATCGCGCGGATTCCGGTGCTGCTGGATCTGACCGGCGCGGAGCCCGAGGTGGCCAAACGCATCCTGGACTTCAGCAGCGGGGTCGTCTTCGGGCTCGGCAGCGGGATGCACCGCGTCGACAAGAACGTCTTCCTGCTGGCCCCGATCGGCACGGAGGTCGAGGGGATCGCGGCCGACGCCGTCCCCCGATCGTAGGAAGGTGCCCAAGGCGTAACGGTTCGGCAGCTTTCGCGCCGCATACCGTCCGGCCATGGAAGCAACCCCCGCGCGTCCCACCCTCACCGAACTGCGGCTCTCCGCCTTCACCTCGCACCGCGGAGCGGCTTTTCCCCTGGGCCCCATGACGCTGTTCACCGGAGCGAGCGGCAGCGGGAAGTCCACGGCGCTGCGGGCCTACGAGTCGCTCGCCAGGCTCGGCGCGGGCGCACCGCTCGCCGATGTCTTCCCGGATCCGGTCGCCTGCGTTCCCGAACGGGCCGCGCCCGACGCCCAGGGGCGGCGCGGCTTCCGGATCGGCTGCACCGTCGACGGCCCGGTCGGTCCCGTACGGCTCGATCTCGCCGTCCAGGCCGAGCCCGAACTCCGCATCGTCGGCGAACGGCTGACCGGCCGCGGGCAGACGCTGCTCACCACGGCGCTGCGCGACCCGGGGCGGCCCACCGTCCAGGCGGCCTGGCACACGGCGGGAGCCGTGCCGGTGACCCGGGCCCCGCTGCCCGACGACCGGCTCGGCACGGCGCTGCTCCCGCTGCGGGTGGGGGGCCGTACGGCGGGTGAGTCGCTGGTGCTCGCCGCCGCCGAACAGACCGTGCTGGCTCTGCGGTCCGTCTTCGTCTGCGACCCGCAGCCCCAGCTCATGCGGCATCCGGTGGCCGCCGGACAGGGGCGGCTGCGCCGTGGCTGCGAGAATCTGGCGGCGGTGCTCGACCGGACGCTGGACCGCTCGCGCGACGGCTGTGCCCGACGGCGGGCCCGGCTGGCCGCGGCGGCGCGGGCCGGATGCGCGGGGCCGGTGACCGAACTCGCCGTGGAGCAGCTGGCCGACGGCACGGTACGCGCGCTGCTCGCCCGGGACACCTCGGGCGCCCGGGCGGCCACTCCCGTCGGCCGGCTCGGCGAGGGCGAACTGCGCTATCTGGCGCTCGCGCTCGTACTGCTCACCGGTCCTGGCGTACTGGCCGCGGACCAGTCCCCAGAGGTGTCTCCGTCGCTGCGGTCGCTCACCGTCCTCGCGGACGGATTCGACCGCAGCCTGGACCGGCGGCAGGCGCGCGAACTCATCTCGCTGGCGTCGGCGGTCTGCGCTGAGGGGCGGATCGGACTGGTCGGGGCGGTCGGTGACGCCTCCTGCGCGCGGGGGGCCGGTGGGGTGACGGTGGTAGACCTGGACCCGTGACGGAACTCGATGTAGCGGGAATGCAGCGCAGGCTGGCGCGGTTCGCGGCGGCGCGCGACTGGGAGCAGTACCACACCCCCAAGAATCTGGTGGCGGCGCTGAGCGTCGAGGCGTCGGAACTGCTGGAGATCTTCCAGTGGTTGACGCCCGAGCAGTCGGCGCGGGTGATGGAGGACCCGGAGTCGGCCCACCGGGTCTCGGACGAGGTCGCGGATGTGCTCGCCTATCTGCTCCAGTTCTGTGAGGTGCTGGGGATCGACCCGCTCGCGGCGCTCGCCGCCAAGATGGACCGGAATGAGGTCCGCTACCCGCCCAAGCGACCGACGGATGGCCGCGATTCGCCCTGATCGTCACTCTACGGAGTGGCCACGTTATGCACAACGAGCCTGCTGTCCAGAGATTTCCGCATTGCTCTGGCCTTTCCGTCGCCAATACCTCACTCTGGGTAGTGGAGTGCGTGGGCAGGATTGTCGTACGAACGGGGGCTGCGGATGGATGCGGAACGGCTCATCGGAGTGAGTCGGCATGCCCTGGCCGAGAGCACGGACGAGTGGGACGTCATCGCGGAGGCCTGGCAGGCGCAGAGCCTCGCCCAGGCGATCGGCGTCCAGTTGGCGTTGAACGGACCGAAGGAGCTGAAGAGCGACGCCCGGGAGCTGGCCGAGGGGGGCGGGCGCGACTGCGGACCACCGTACGGACCGCCCGACGGGCTGTCGGGGTTACCGGACCGTCCGGGGCCCCGCATCGGTCGCGTCCGGGCCGGACAGCTCTCCGGGGTGGCCGACATCCGGGCGGCCCTGACCGGGCTGGGCGCGCTGCTGGGCGAGGTCGGGATCGCGCTGGTGGCGGTGGCGTGTGCTACGGACGAGGAGGGGCTCTACTGGCAGTGCATCGACGCGATCGACGCGGCGGACGAGGCCGGCGACCGGGTGGGCGTGATGCTGCGCCGGCTCGTGGCGCGGGACCGTGAGCGGGAGCGGGAGTGGGCGCGCCAGCGCGAGGAGCGGCAGCTGGGGCTGGAGTGGCAGCGGCAGAGGGAGCGCGAGAACAGGATCGGCCGGGACGGCAGAGGGGAGCCCTGCCCCAAGGTGCAGGATGGAGGACATGGATCTTCGAATCTTCACCGAGCCCCAGCAAGGGGCGAGCTACGAGACACTGCTGACCGTGGCCAGGGCCTCCGAGGACCTGGGCTTTGACGCGTTCTTCCGGTCCGACCACTATCTGAGGATGGGGTCGGCCGACGGGCTTCCCGGGCCGACGGACGCCTGGATCACCCTGGCGGGGCTGGCCAGGGAGACCAAGCGGATCCGCCTCGGCACGCTGATGACGGCCGGTACGTTCCGGCTGCCGGGCGTGCTGGCCATCCAGGTCGCCCAGGTGGACCAGATGTCCGGCGGCCGGATCGAACTGGGCCTGGGCGCGGGCTGGTTCGAGGAGGAGCACCACGCGTACGGGATCCCGTTCCCCAAGGAGAGGTTCGCCCGGCTGGAAGAACAGCTGGCGATCGTGACCGGCCTCTGGGCCACGGAGACCGGCCGGACCTTCTCCTATGACGGCACGTACTACCAGCTGACCGACTCACCCGCGCTGCCGAAGCCCGCGCAGAGCAGGGTGCCGGTCCTGATCGGCGGACACGGCGCGAAGCGCACACCGCGGCTGGCCGCCCAGTACGCGGACGAGTTCAATATCCCGTTCGCCTCCATCGAGGACACCGAGCGGCAGTTCGGCCGGGTACGGGCCGCGGCCGAGGCCGTGGGGCGCAAGCCGGACGATCTGGTGTACTCGAACACGCTGATCGTGTGTGTCGGCAAGGACGACGCGGAGGTGGCCCGCCGGGCCGCCTCCATCGGACGGGAGGTGGCGGAGCTGAAGGTCAACGGGCTCGCGGGCACGCCCGACGAGGTGGTCGAGAAGATCGGCCGCTATGGCGCCGTCGGCGCGTCGCGGATCTATCTCCAGGTGATGGATCTGGACGACCTCGACCATCTGGAGCTGATCTCCTCGCAGGTCCAGTCCCAGCTGAGGTAGCACCGTGAAACCCACCCGCACACTCGCCGCCGCGCTCGCCGGGGGGACGGTCGTTCTCGACGGCGGTCTCTCCAACCAGCTCGCCGCGCAGGGCTGCGATCTGACCGACAGCCTCTGGTCGGCGCGGCTTCTCGCCGACGGCCCGGAGCAGATCGAGGCGGCCCACGCGGCGTATGTCCGGGCGGGCGCGCGGGTGTTGATCACCTCCAGTTATCAGGCGACGTACGAGGGTTTCGCGCGACGCGGGGTGTCGCGTGACGCGGCGAGCGCGCTGCTGGTCCGCGCTGTGGAGCTGGCGCGCCGGGCGGGAGCGGCGGAGCGGGACGAGGTGTGGGTGGCGGCCTCGGTCGGTCCGTACGGCGCGATGCTCGCGGACGGCAGTGAGTACCGGGGCCGGTACGGACTGTCGGTGCGGGAGCTGGAGCGGTTCCACCGGCCGAGGATCGAGACCCTCGCCTCGGCCGGTCCGGACGCGCTCGCGCTGGAGACCGTCCCGGACACCGACGAGGCGGAGGCGCTGCTGCGGGCCGCCGCCGGCTGCGGGGTGCCGGTCTGGCTCTCGTACTCCATCGACGGCGAGCGCACCCGGGCCGGGCAGCCGCTCGCCGACGCCTTCGCCCTGGCCGCGGGCGAGGAGCAGGTGATCGCCGTCGGGATCAACTGCTGTGCGCCGGCGGACGCGGACCGCGCGGTCGGGCTGGCCGCCTCGGTGACCGGCAAGCCGGTCGTCGTCTATCCGAACAGCGGGGAGGGCTGGGACGCGGGGGCGCGGAGATGGCGCGGCGACGCCACCTTCGATGCGTCCAGGGTGCGGTCCTGGCAGGCGGCGGGGGCGCGGCTCGTCGGTGGCTGCTGCCGGGTCGGGCCGGAGCGGATCGCCGAGCTGAGCGCGCTGACCGAGCGCTGAGTTATCGGGAAAACCCCTGGTCGTGGTGGATCCGGCGGGCAATACTCGGTCAGGTGTTCCTCACGATCAGTACGACCGGCACCCCGGAGCGTCCCGCGACCGACCTCGGATTCCTGCTGCACAAGCATCCCGACCGGGCGCAGACGTTCTCCACGTCGCATGGCACCGCCCATGTGCTCTATCCCGAGGCGTCCACCGAACGCTGTACGGCGGCCCTGCTGCTGGAGATCGATCCGGTGGCGCTGGTGCGACGGACCAAGGGGAAGGGCCGGGGCGGCGCCCCCGACGCGGCCCTCGCGCGGTATGTCAACGACCGCCCCTACGCCGCGTCCTCACTGCTCGCGGTCGCGCTGAGCACCGTCTTCAAGAGTGCCCTGCGCGGTGTGTGCGCCGCGCTCCCGGAGCGGGCCGCGAGCCCGCTGCCGCTGCGGATCGAGATCCCGGCGGTGCCCGCGCGCGGCGGAGCCGAGCTGGTCCGGGCGCTCTTCGGACCGCTGGGCTGGGCCTCGGTACAGGCGGAGCCGGTGCCGCTGGACGAGGGCTTCCCGCAGTGGGGCGATTCGCGCTATGTGCAGCTCGTCCTGGAGGGCGAGCTGCGGCTCGCCGACGCGCTGCGCCACCTCTACATCCTGCTGCCGGTGCTCGATGACGCGAAGCACTACTGGGTCGCGCCCGACGAGGTGGACAAGCTGCTGCGGGCGGGCGACGGCTGGCTGGCCGAGCACCCCGAGCAGAAGCTGATCACCAGCCGCTATCTGGCCCGTCGCTGGGGGCTGACCCGGCAGGCCATGGAGCGGCTTGAGCTGGTCAGGCTCGCCGAGGCCGACGACATCGAGGTCGAGGCGATCGACAACGCGGTCGAGGAGACCCCCGAAGGCCCGGAAAGCGGCGCGGGCGCCGAGAGCGCCGAGGGTGTTGACGGCGTTGAGGGCGCGGAAGGTGCCGAGGACGCGCGGTCCACGGAGGTCTCGCTCGCCGTCCGGCGACGCGAGGCGATCCTCACCGCCCTGCGCGACGCCGGCGCGAGCTCGGTGCTCGACCTGGGCTGTGGCCAGGGCCAGTTGGTGCAGGCGTTGCTGAAGGACGCGCGCTTCCGGCGCGTCGTCGGTGTGGACGTGTCCGTACGGGCGCTCACGATCGCCTCGCGACGGCTCAAGCTCGACCGGTTGAGCGAGCGCCAGGCCGACCGCGTCACGCTCACACAGGGCGCGCTCACGTACACCGACAAGCGGCTGAAGGGATACGACGCCGCCGTGCTGAGCGAGGTCATCGAGCATCTCGACCCGCCCCGGCTGCCCGCGCTGGAGTACGCGGTCTTCGGCTCGGCCCGCCCCGGGACCGTCATCGTGACCACGCCCAATGTCGAGTACAACGTGCGCTGGGAGACGCTTCCCGCCGGCCACGTACGCCATGGCGACCACCGCTTCGAGTGGACCCGCGCGGAGTTCCGCGGCTGGGCCGAGGAGGTGGGACGGTGCCATGGCTACGAGGTGGCGTACCGGCCGGTCGGCCCCGATGATCCCGAGGTGGGACCGCCCACGCAGATGGCGGTGTTCACCGTCACCGACCCGCTGACCACACAGAAGGAGGAGAAGGCCGCATGACCGGCACCAGTACCAGCACCACCACCACCGCCAACACCAGCACCACTGCCACCGACGGCGCCGCGGCCCGGCGCCCCCTGCCCGTGCCCGATCTCTCCCTCGTGGTGCTGATCGGCGCCACCGGCTCCGGCAAGTCCACCTTCGCCCGAAGCCGGTTCAAGCCCACCGAGGTCGTCTCCTCCGACTTCTGCCGCGGTCTCGTCTCGGACGACGAGAACGACCAGAGCGCCACCGGCGACGCCTTCGACGTACTCCACTACATCGTCGGCAAGCGGCTCGCGGCCGGCCGGCTCACGGTCGTGGACGCCACCAACGTCCAGCCCGAGAGCCGCAAGCGGCTGGTGCGACTCGCCCGCGAGCATGACGTACTGCCCGTCGCGATAGTCCTCGACCTGCCCGAGGAGGTGTGCGCCGCGCGCAACGCCGGCCGCCCCGACCGGGCCGGGATGCCCCGCCATGTGATCAAGCGGCACCGCGGTGAACTGCGCCGCTCGCTGCGCGGTCTGGAGCGCGAGGGCTTCCGCAAGGTGCATATCCTGCGCGGCGAGCGGGAAGTGGAGAGCGCCGAGATCGTTCTCGAACGCCGCTACAACGATCTCGCCCATCTCACCGGCCCCTTCGACATCATCGGAGACATCCACGGCTGCCGCTCCGAGCTGGAGACCCTGCTCGGCAAGCTCGGCTACGAGGACGGCGCGCACCCCGAGGGCCGTACGGCCGTCTTCGTCGGCGACCTCGTCGACCGCGGCCCCGACAGCCCCGGGGTACTGCGCCGCGTGATGGGCATGGTCGCGGCGGGCACCGCCCTGTGTGTGCCCGGCAACCATGAGAACAAGCTCGCCCGCTGGCTGAAGGGAAAGAAGGTCCAGCACACCCACGGACTCGCCGAGACCATCGAGCAGCTGGAACGCGAGGACGACGCGTTCCGCACCCAGGTGCGGGAGTTCATCGAGGGCCTGGTCAGCCACTACGTCCTGGACGGCGGCAAGCTGGTCGTCTGTCACGCCGGGCTGCCCGAGAAGTACCACGGCCGCACCTCGGGCCGGGTCCGCTCCCATGCGCTGTATGGCGACACCACAGGGGAGACGGACGAGTTCGGTCTGCCCGTGCGCTACCCATGGGCCGAGGAGTACCGGGGCCGGGCGGCTGTGGTGTACGGCCATACCCCCGTACCGAAGACCTCATGGATCAACAACACCCTCTGCCTGGACACCGGAGCGGTCTTCGGCGGCGGGATGACCGCGCTGCGCTGGCCCGAGCGCGAGATCGTCGACATACCGGCCGAGCGGGTCTGGTACGAGCCGGCCAGACCGCTCGTCACGGAGGCGCCCGGCGGCAGGGAGGCCCGCCCGCTGGACCTCGCGGATGTGCGGGGCAAGCGGATCGTGGAGACCCGCCATATGGCACGGCTCGCGGTACGTGAGGAGAACGCGGCGGCGGCCCTGGAGGTGATGAGCCGGTTCGCGGTCGACCCGCGGCTGCTCGCCTATCTCCCGCCCACCATGGCGCCCACCGCCACCTCGGAGCGGGACGGCTATCTGGAGCACCCGGCCGAGGCGTTCGCGCAGTACCGGGCGGACGGCGTCGGACAGGTCGTGTGCGAGGAGAAGCACATGGGTTCGCGCGCGGTCGCGCTGGTCTGCCGTGACGCGGCGGCGGCGCGCGAACGCTTCGGCGTGACCGGCCCGACCGGCGCGCTGCACACCCGTACCGGCAGGCCCTTCTTCGACGACGAGGCCGTCACCGAGGAGATCCTGGACCGGCTGCGCACCGCCGTCACCGCTGCCGGGCTGTGGCGGGAACTCGACACCGACTGGGTGCTGCTGGACGCCGAGCTGATGCCGTGGTCGCTGAAGGCCACCGGTCTGCTGCGCACCCAGTACGCCGCGGTGGGCGCCGCCGCCGGGGCGGCTTTCCCCGCCGTCACGAAGGCGCTCGAAGCCGCCGCGTCCCGGGGCGTCGAGACCGCGGGACTGCTCGCCACCCAGCGTGAACGCGCCGCCGACGCCGCCGCGTTCACCGAGGCGTACCGGCGCTACTGCTGGCCGACGGAGGGGCTGGCGGGCGTGCGCCTGGCACCGTTCCAGCTGCTCGCCGTCCAGGGCCGCAACCTCGCCGGAGTCCCGCACGACCAGCAGCTGGCCTGGCTGGACCGGCTGGTCGAGCACGACCCGACCGGTCTGCTCCAGGTCACCCGCCGGCTGATCGTGGACACCGGCGACGAGGAGTCGGTGCGCGGCGGAGTCGACTGGTGGCTGGAGATGACCGGACGTGGCGGCGAGGGCATGGTCGTCAAGCCGCTCCAGGCGCTCGTACGGGACGGCAAGGACCGGCTCGTGCAGCCGGGCGTCAAGGTACGGGGCCGGGAGTATCTGCGGATCATCTACGGTCCCGAGTACACCCGCCCGGACAATCTCCAGCGGCTGCGCGACCGCTTCCTCGGCCACAAGCGCTCGCTGGCGCTGCGGGAGTACGCCCTCGGTCTGGAGGCCCTGGACCGGCTGGCGGACGGCGAACCGCTGTGGCGGGTCCATGAGGCGGTCTTCGCGGTACTGGCCCTGGAGTCGGAACCGGTCGACCCCCGGCTCTGACGGCCAACTCCGTCGTTCGCCGCGTCAACCGCGCTCCATGCGGTGAGGATGGAAGACATGGGATTCCATGTCGACTCCGAGACCGGGCGGCTGCGCCGCGTCATACTGCACCGCCCGGATCTGGAGCTGAAACGCCTCACGCCCGGCAACAAGGACACACTGCTCTTCGACGACGTGCTCTGGGTACGCCGCGCCCAGGAGGAGCACGACGCGTTCGCCGCGCTCCTGCGCGACCGGGGAGTCCAGGTACATCTCTTCGGCGATCTGCTGAGGGAGTCCCTGGACCTCCCGGCGGCCCGGCGGCTCGTGCTGGACCGGGTCTTCGACGAGAAGGAGTACGGCCCGCTCGCCACCGGCCATCTCCGGGCGATCTTCGACGAACAGCCCACGGACCGGCTGGTCGAGGCGCTGGTCGGCGGGATGACCAAGCGCGAGTTCCTGGAGCAGCACGCGGAGCCGGTGTCCGTACGCTTCCACGCGATGGAGCTGGACGACTTCCTGCTCGACCCGCTGCCGAACCATCTCTTCACCAGGGACACCTCGGCGTGGATCTATGACGGCGTGAGCATCAACGCGATGCGCTGGCCCGCCCGGCAGCGCGAGACCGTGCACTTCGAGGCGATCTACAAACACCATCCCCTGTTCACCGGGCCCGCCGCCGGGGCGTTCCACCACTGGTCGGAGGGGCAGGACGACTACCCGTCCACCATCGAGGGCGGCGACGTCCTGGTCATCGGCAAGGGGGCCGTACTGATCGGGATGAGCGAGCGCACCACCCCGCAGGCCGTCGAGATGCTGGCACGCGGGCTCTTCGCGGCCGGCTCCGCCACCACGATCGTGGCGCTCGACATGCCCAAGCGGCGGGCGTTCATGCATCTCGACACCGTGATGACGATGGTCGACAGCGACACCTTCACGCAGTACGCGGGCCTCGGCATGCTCCGCTCGTACACCATCGAACCGGGCGGCGACGGCCGCGAACTCAAGGTCACCGACCACCCGCCGGAGCATATGCACCGTGCCATCGCGGCGGCCCTCGGCCTGGCGGACATCCGGGTGCTGACCGCCACCCAGGATGTGCACTCCGCGGCGCGCGAGCAGTGGGACGACGGCTGCAATGTGCTCGCCGTCGAGCCGGGCGTCGTCGTCGCCTACGAGCGCAATGTCACCACCAACACGCATCTGCGGAAACAGGGCATCGAGGTGCTGGAGATCCCGGGCGGCGAGCTGGGCCGGGGCCGGGGCGGGCCGCGCTGTATGAGCTGTCCGGTGGAACGTGACGCTGTATAGCGATGCAGGTCATCGTATATGGTTCCAGTATCCGGTATCGTCCCCACACTTCGCGACTCGCGCCCCAGGAGCAGCCCCATGGCCATACACCTCGAAGGCCGCCACTTCCTCAAGGAGCTGGACTTCACGGCCGGTGAGTTCCGCGGTCTGATCGAACTGGCCGCGGAACTCAAGGCCGCGAAGAAGGCGGGCACCGAGGTCCAGCGGCTGCGCGGCAGGAACATCGCCCTGATCTTCGAGAAGTCCTCCACCCGCACCCGCTGTGCCTTCGAGGTCGCGGCGGCGGACCAGGGCGCCTCCACCACCTATATCGACCCGGCCGGCTCGCATATCGGGAAGAAGGAGTCCGCGAAGGACACGGCCCGGGTGCTCGGGCGGATGTTCGACGGAATCGAGTTCCGCGGGGACGCCCAGGAGACCGTCGAGGAACTGGCCGCGTACGCCGGCGTCCCCGTCTTCAACGGCCTCACCGACGCGTGGCACCCCACCCAGATGCTCGCCGATGTGCTGACGATGACCGAGCACACCGACAAGCCGCTGACGGAGATCGCCTTCGCCTATCTCGGGGACGCCCGCTTCAACATGGGCAACTCGTATCTGGTCACCGGCGCCCTGCTCGGCATGGACGTACGGATCGTCGCGCCGCGTGCCTACTGGCCGGCGGACGACATCCTCGCCCTGGCCCGCGAGGCCGCCGCGGGCAGCGGGGCCCGGATCACGCTGACCGAGGAGATCGCCGAGGGTGTGGCGGGCGCGGACTTCGTGGCCACCGACGTCTGGGTGTCGATGGGTGAGGCCAAGGAGGTCTGGGACGAGCGGATCGAGGCGCTCGCTCCGTACGCCGTGACGATGGACGTGCTGCGCGCGACGGGCAACCCCGACGTGAGGTTCCTGCACTGCCTTCCGGCCTTCCACGACCTGGACACGGAGGTGGGCCGGGAGATCCATGAGCGGCACGGGCTGACGGAGCTGGAAGTCACCGACGAGGTCTTCGAATCGAAGCACTCGGTCGTCTTCGACGAGGCCGAGAACCGGCTGCACACCATCAAGGCGGTGCTGGTGGCGACGCTGGCCGCGAGCGGCACCGCTCGGTAGGGCGGCGAGGCCCCGGATCGCCGGGACTCGGGCCGCCGGGCCTCGGACCGTCAGGACCGGGGCCGCCGGGACTCGGATCGCCAGGACCGGGGGCGCGTGGCGTCAGACCGCCGGAAGCGTGAACCAGACCGCCTTGCCCTGGTCCGTGGTGCGGTGGCCGCAGGCCGAGCTGAGCGTACTGATCAGCGGCAGGCCGCGGCCGCCCTCCTGCCAGGGGTCCGGCATCGTCCCCGGATGCGACAGATCGCCCGGCGGGGCCGGATCGCAGTCGTGCACCTCGACCTGGCAGCCGGTCGGCAGCAGCTCCACCACCAGCTCGATCGGCTCGCCCCCCAGGGTGTGCTGAATGGCGTTGGCGACCAGTTCGGCGGTCAGCAGCTCCGCCGTGTCGCTGTGCGTCCGCTCCTCCAGATGTGCCAGAGCGTCACGGACGAGGGCGCGCGCGATGGGCACGGCTTCGACCGAGTGGGGCAGCGTGACTCTCCGGGGGCAGGAGTCTGCGGCTTCTGGCATGGCGGGCGGTCCGATCAAGGCACAAGTGCGGCCGGGGGGTGCGGGGGTCATTGCTATCACGTTCAAACATACGGAGCGTGAGCGGGTTAACAAGAGGCGCCTGCCTGCCGGGCACGGGACCAATGGCACTTGCCTGCCGGGACCTTTAGCGGCTTACGGGCGGTATCTCGCGGAATTGTCACGGAAGGGACGCGGGCGCGTCGCGGGCCTGTCACGGGCGTATCGCGTACTCGTGACGGCAGTCATATTTGGGTGATACGTTTTCTGGACGCTGAAGCTCGCCGAGGCCGCTCCGGCTCTCAGGTCGCAGAGGCCACGGAGGCCACTGAGGCCGCTGAGGTTCGCTGAAGGAGGTCGCACTCCATGAGCCCGTTCACCGGTTCCGCGCCCCGCACCGAGGAGTGGCGCCATCTGCGGCTGACCCGGGACCATGACGTCGGCGTCGCGACCGTCACCCTCGCCCGCCCCGCGAAACTCAACGCGCTCACCTTCGGTGCCTACGCCGATCTGCGCGATCTCCTCGCCGAGCTGTCCCGGGAGCGCTCCGTACGCGCCCTCGTACTGGCCGGCGAGGGCCGAGGCTTCTGCTCCGGCGGGGATGTCGACGAGATCATCGGCGCCACCCTCGCCCTGGACACCGCCCGGCTCCTCGACTTCAACCGGATGACCGGCCAGGTGGTCCGGGCCATCCGGGAGTGCCCCTTCCCGGTGATCGCCGCCGTGCACGGGGTCGCCGCGGGCGCCGGCGCCGTCCTCGCGCTCGCCGCGGACTTCCGGATCGCCGACCCCTCCGCGCGCTTCGCCTTCCTCTTCACCCGGGTCGGCCTCTCCGGGGGCGACATGGGCGCGGCCTATCTGCTGCCCCGCGTGGTCGGGCTCGGGCATGCCACCCGGCTGCTGATGCTCGGTGAGCCGGTGGCCGCCGCCGAGGCCGAACGTATCGGGCTGATCAGCGAACTCACCGGCGACGGCCTGGCCGACGCGCGCGCCGCCGAGCTGGCCCGCCGGCTCGCGGAAGGCCCGGCGCTCGCGTACGCGCAGACCAAGGCCCTGCTCACCGCCGAGCTTGACATGCCGCTCGCCGCCGCCGTGGAACTGGACGCCGCCACCCAGGCGCTGCTGATGAACGGCGCGGACTACCGGGAGTTCCACGCCGCCTTCACCGAGAAGCGGCCCCCGAAGTGGCAGGGCCGCTGATGGCCCGCGTCCCGCGCGTCGCGGTCATCGGCGGCGGACCCGGCGGGCTCTACGCCGCCGCCCTGCTCAAGCGGCTCGACCCCGCCCGCGAGATCACCGTCTGGGAGCGCAGCGCACCCGACGACACCTTCGGCTTCGGCGTCGTGCTCTCCGACGAGACGCTCGGCGGTATCGAGCACGCGGATCCCGTCGTCCACCGGGCGCTCCAGGCCGAGTTCGTGCGCTGGGACACCATCGACATCGTCCACCGCGGCCGTACCCTCACCTCCGGCGGCCATGGTTTCGCGGCGCTCGGCCGGCGCCGGCTGCTGGAGATCCTGCACCAGCGCTGCGCGTCCCTCGGCGTACGGCTGCGGTTCCGCACCGAAGCGCCGCCCGCCGCCCGACTCGCCACCGCGTACGACCTGGTGATCGCCGCGGACGGGGTCCACAGCCTCACCCGCGCCGCCCACGCCGGGGTCTTCGCCCCCACGATCACCACCCACCGCTGCCGCTATGTCTGGCTCGCGGCCGACTTCGCCCTCGACGCGTTCCGCTTCGAGATCGCCGAGACCGAGCACGGCGTGATGCAACTCCACGGCTACCCCTACGCGAAGGGGACCGCCGGCGCGAACGGGGCCTCCGGCGCGCGCAGCACGGTCATCGTCGAGATGCGCGAAGAGGTCTGGCGGGCGGCCGGATTCGAGGATCTCGACGAACGGCGGTCCGCCGAACGCTGCGCCGAGATCTTCGCGGACGCGCTCGGCGGGCGTCCGCTGCGTGCCAACGCCTCGTCCTGGACCGCGTTCCGCACCGTGGTCAACGACCGCTGGAGCCACGGCAATACGGTCCTGATCGGCGACGCCGCCCACACCGCCCACTTCTCCATCGGCTCCGGCACCAAGCTCGCCGTCGAGGACGCCCTCGCGCTCGCCGCCTGTATCGAGGAGCGGCCGGAGCTGCCGGAGGCGCTCGCGGCGTACGAGAGCGAGCGCCGCCCGGTCGTGGAGTCCACCCAGCGCGCCGCCGCCGCGAGCCTGCGCTGGTTCGAGGAGCTGGCCACCTATACGGATCAGCCGCCGCGCCAGTTCGCCTTCGGGCTGCTCACCCGCAGCCGCCGGGTCACCCATGACAATCTGCGGCTGCGCGACCCCGCCTTCACCCGGGCGGTGGAGCGGGACTTCGGCTGCCCGCCCGGCACCCCGCCGATGTTCACGCCCTTCCGGCTGCGCGGGCTGACCCTGCGCAACCGCGTGGTCGTCTCGCCGATGGACATGTACTCCGCCGTGGACGGCGTCCCCGGCGACTTCCATCTCGTCCATCTCGGCGCGCGCGCCCTGGGCGGCGCGGGACTCGTCATGACCGAGATGGTGTGCGTCAGCCCGGAGGGCCGTATCACCCCGGGCTGCGCCGGTCTCTACAGCCGCGAACAGGGCGACAGCTGGCGACGGGTCACCGACTTCGTGCACACGCGGTCACCGGGGACGGCCATCGGCGTCCAGCTCGGCCACGCCGGGCGCAAAGGCGCCACGCGCGTGATGTGGGAGGGCGCGGACGAGCCGCTGCCCGTGGGCGGCTGGCCGCTGGTCGCCGCCTCACCGCTGCCGTACCGGCCCGGCGTCAGCGAGGTCCCGCATCAGCTCGACCGCCGTCAACTCGACGCGATCCGCGAACAGTTCACGGCCGCCGCCCGGCGGGCCCAGCGCAGCGGCTTCGACCTGCTGGAGCTGCACTGCGCCCATGGCTACCTGCTGTCCGGCTTCCTCTCCCCGCTGACCAACCGGCGTACCGACGCCTATGGCGGCTCGCTCGCCGCCCGGCTGCGCTTCCCGCTCGAAGTCTTCGACGCCGTCCGCGCGGACTGGCCCGACGACCGGCCCATGACGGTCCGGATCTCCGCCACCGACTGGGCACCCGGCGGTACGACCCCGGAGGACGCCGTGGAGATCGCCCGCGCCTTCGTCGCGCACGGCGCCGACGCGATCGATGTCTCCACCGGTCAGGTCGTCGCCGACGAACGGCCCGAGTTCGGCCGCTCGTACCAGACCCCGTTCGCCGATCTGATCCGTAACACCCTGTCCGTGCCGGTCATCGCCGTGGGGGCCATCTCCTCCTGGGACGATGTCAACTCCCTGCTGCTCGCGGGCCGTACCGACCTGTGCGCGCTCGCCCGCCCGCATCTCCACGATCCGCAGTGGACGCTGCACGCCGCCGGGGCCCAGGGGTACGAGGGTCAGGCCGCGCCCTGGCCGCTGCCGTACCGCGCGGGCAGCCGCCCGCCCCCGGCCGGCCGCGCCGACGACCCCAAGCCGCGCCTCACTCTTCGGTGACCGGCCGTTCCACGAACGCCAGACCCAGGTCCCGCAGCCGGGTGTGCAGGCGGCCGAAGACCTCCGCGGACCGCTCGCCGGGCCAGTTCTCCGGGAGCAGTTCGGCGGGCAGACCGGGGTCCGCGTACGGCAGCTGCCGCCAGGAGTCCAGGGCCAGCAGATAGTCGCGGTACGCGTCCTCCGCCACTCCCGGGCCCCCGTCCGAGCCCGCGCCCCGGCCGTCCCAGGCGCGCAGCACGGGCTCGTGCGCGTCGAGGAACTCCTCGTGCTGGGTGGCGATCGCGTCCAGATCCCACCAGCGGGCCACGGCGTCGGCCGTCGCCTCGAAGCCGAGGTGCCGGCCGCTGAACAGATCGACGTACGAGTCGAGCCCCAGCCGCCGCAGGGTGTGCCGGGTCTCCTCGTACAGTCGGCCCGGGGCGATCCAGACGCCGGGCGCCGCCGTTCCGAAACCCAGCCGGCCCAGCCGGGAGCGCAGCAGATGGCGCTTGTGGCGCTCGGACTCCGGGACGGTGAAGACCGCGAGGACCCAGCCGTCGGACAGCTCGGGCGCGGGCCCAGCGTAGATCCTGCGGTCCCCGTCGTCGAGCAGCTGGCGCGCCTCGGCCGACAGCGTGTAACCGGCCGCGCCCCGCGCCGTACGCTCCGGGACCAGCAGGCCACGGCGTTTGAGCCGGGAGACCGAGGAGCGCACGGACGGCGCGTCCACACCGAGGGCGCCCAGCAGACGGATCAGCTCCGCCACGGCGAGAGGGGTGTCCTCCGGTGTGCGCCCGTACGCGCCGTACAGAGTGACGATCAGGGATCGGGGGGTGTGCTGCTCGGCCACGTGATCACTTTAGGCCCTGTCGGTGAGGGCCTCGGCTCCGTCGGGCGCCGGTGCCGGTGCCGGTCCCGGCACTCGCAGCCGGAAGCGCTGGAGTTTGCCGGTGGGGGTACGGGGGAGCGCGTCCAGGAAGACCACTTCGCGCGGGCATTTGTACGGCACCAGCCGCGCCCTGACGAACTCCCGCAGCGCCGCCGCGGTCGTCTCGCCGCGCTCCACGCCGTCACGGACCACGACATACGCCGCGACGATCTGGCCGCGCAGTTCGTCGGGCAGCCCGACCACGGCCGCCTCGACCACATCGGGATGGGCCAGCAGCGCCTCCTCGACCTGGGGGCCCGCGATGTTGTACCCGGCCGAGATGATCATGTCGTCCGCGCGGGCCACATAGCGGAAGTAGCCGTCGGGCTCCCGTACATATGTGTCCCCGGTCAGATTCCAGCCGCCCCGTACATACTCCCGCTGGCGTGGATCGGCCAGATACCGGCAGCCCACCGGGCCGCGCACGGCCAGCAGTCCCGGCTCCCCGTCGGGTACCGGCGCGCCCGAGCCGTCCACGACGCGCGCCTGCCACCCCGGCACCGGAACCCCCGTGGTGCCGGGCCGGATCGCCTCGTCCGCCGCGGAGATGAAGATATGGAGCAGCTCGGTCGCCCCGATGCCGTTGATGACCCGGAGCCCGGTGCGCTCGCGCCACGCCTGCCAGGTGGCAGCCGGCAGGTTCTCGCCCGCCGAGACACAGCGGCGCAGGGAGGAGATGTCGTACGGGTGCGTGGTCAGCTCGTCCAGCATCAGTCGGTAGGCGGTCGGCGCCGTGAACAGGACCGACACCCGGTGCCGGGCGACCGCCGCCAACAGCTGGGCGGGCCGGGCCTGTTCGAGCAGGAGCGCGGAGGCCCCGGCCCGCATCGGAAAGATCACCAGGCCGCCGAGGCCGAAGGTGAAGCCGAGCGGCGGGCTGCCCGCGAAGAGATCGTCGGGGCCGGGGCGCAGCACCTGTCGCGAGAAGGTGTCGGCGATGGCGAGAACGTCACGGTGGAAGTGCATGCACCCCTTGGGCCGGCCCGTCGTCCCCGAGGTGAAGGCGATCAGCGCCACATCGTCCGCCGCCGTCTCCACCGCGGTGTATCGCGCCGGCTTGTCGTCCGTCAGCCGCAGAAGATCGTCCGGTGCGTCTCCTCCATAGGTCGTGATCCGCAGCCCCGGTATCTCCGCCCGGACCAGCTCGTCCACCGACCTGATGTCGCACAGGGCATGGCCGATCCGTGCCATCTCGCCCATGGTGGCCAGTTCCGCCGCCCGCTGCTGGGCCAGCACGGTCACGGCCACCGCGCCCGCCTTGAGCACCGCCAGCCAGCAGGCCGCGAGCCACGGCGTGGTCGGTCCGCGCAACAGCACCCGGTTGCCCGGCACCACGCCCAGATCAGTGGTGAGGACATGGGCGATCCGGTCGACGCGCCCGCGTAACTCCCCGTACGTCCAGACCTCCCCGCCGGGCCCGCGGAAGGCGGGCCGGTGCGGGCCGAAGCGGTCGACCGTACGGTCCAGCAACTCGGCCGCGCAGTTCAGCCGGTCGGGATAGCCGGAGGAGCCGGGACGGCCGGGGCCACCGGAGGAGCCAGGACAGCCGGGGCCACCGGCGGAGTCCGGCGGGGGCGGGACGGGAAGGAGCAGGGGCCACTGGTCCGCGGGCGGCAGCTGGTCGCGCGCGAAAGTGTCCCGGTGGGCCGAGGGTGTCAGCTCCATGGTGCGCCCCCTTGTGGTGGTGGGGTCGTGCATCGAGCGTATCGTGATGGTGACGACAGTCAACGGTCCGCGATAGACGCGCTGGAAGTGGGGGCCCGGATGCCCGTATTCTCGCTCGATCCGGTACAGACCGACTGGTGCGCGCGGCTGCGCGCCCTCGCCGTGGAACGGCTTCGTCCGATCGCCGAGAAGGGCGAACCCGGCGCGGTGAACCGTCCGTTGATCGCCGCCCTCGGTGAACTCGGCCTACTGGAGCGGCTGTTCGAAGCCGGAGCACTGGAACTCTGTCTGCTGCGCGAATCCCTCGCCCAGGGCTGTACGGAGGCCGAGACCGCGCTCGCGCTCCAGGGCCTCGGCACGTACCCGCTCGTCCTGGCGGGCACCGGCGGGCAGCGCGCACGCTGGCTGCCCGAGGTGCGCGCGGGGCGCGCCGTGGCGGCCTTCGCGCTCAGTGAGCCGGGCGCCGGATCCGATGCCGCCGCGCTCGCCCTGCGGGCCGTTCCGGACGGCGAAGGCTGGCTGCTGACCGGCGAGAAACGCTGGATCTCGAACGCCCCCGAGGCCGACTTCTACACCGTCTTCGCCCGCACGGACACGGAAGCCGGCGCCGGGAGCGGAACGGGAGCCGGGACCGGCGCCCGCGGGGTCACGGCCTTCCTCGTCCCCGCCGACCGCCCCGGGCTCACCGGCACCCCGATCGAGATGCTCTCGCCGCACCCCATCGGCGCCCTCGCCTTCGACTCCGTACCCGTGACCGGCGACGATGTGCTGGGCGAGGTGGACCACGGCTTCCGGGTGGCCATGCGCACCCTGAACCTGTTCCGGCCCAGCGTCGGCGCCTTCGCCGTCGGCATGGCACAGGCCGCGCTGGACGCGGCCCTGGAACACACCGAGGAACGCCGGGCGTTCGGCGGTCCGCTCAGCCAACTCCAGTCCGTGGCACACCAGATCGCCGAGATGGCGACTCGCACCGAGGCGGCGCGCCTGCTGGTGTACGCGGCGGCCACGGCGTACGACACGGGCGCGCCCGACGTACCCCGGCGCTCGGCCATGGCGAAGCTGTTCGCCACCGAGACCGCGCAGTACGTCGTCGACGCCGCCGTCCAGTTGCACGGCGCCCGCGCCCTCCAGCGCGGGCATCCGCTGGAGCATCTCTACCGCGAGGTCCGGGCGCCGCGCATCTACGAGGGTGCCACCGAGGTCCAGCGCACCATCATCGCCAGGGAGTTGTACGGGCCCTCGCGCGGCGAGCGGGCGCGCGAACGCGAGCAGGCGCGGGAGCGGGGGCGGGAGCGATGAGCCTGGAGCGCCTCAACCCCGCCGGGCTCTCGCCCGCCACCGGCTTCTCGCACGCCGTCACGGCCACCGGCGGGCGGCTGGTCCTGCTGGCCGGACAGACCGCGCTCGACGGGACCGGCGCCGTCGTGGGGGAGACCCTTCCCGCCCAGTTCGAGACCGCGCTCGGCAATCTCCTCACCGCGCTCGCGGCGGCGGGCGGCGCACCGGGGGACCTCGCCCGGGTGACCGTGTACGCGACCGATGTCGCGGACTACCGCGCCCACGCCGCCGAACTCGGCCGGATCTGGCGCCGGCTTGCCGGGCGCGACTATCCCGCGATGGCGGTCATCGGGGTCGTACGGCTCTGGGACGAACAGGCGCTGGTCGAGCTGGACGGTATCGCCGTACTGCCCTGAAAGGGGGCTGTTCATGGGCCCCCAGTACCCCACGAACAGCCCACGAACAGCTCACGAACGGCTCACGAACGGCCCCCGGGCACTCTGTCACCGATCAGGTCGGGATCGGCTTGGTCCGTGTGCAGTTCTTCCACTCCACCCAGGGGCGGGCGCCGCCGCTTTTGGGGCCGGTGGCGTAGGTCGGGTCGCCGGTGATGGTCTGGTTCTTCTCTTCGTGGGTGATGTCGATGCCGAAGAGTTTGAAGCCGAGGCTGACTTGTCCGGCGGAGATGCCGAAGCCGATGCCGAGTGAGGCGTTCCACCAGTCGGTGTTGGCTTTGTAGTCGAGGCGGGTGAGTTTGCCCTTGTCGTGGAGGAGGCGTTCGATGGGTCCGGCGTCGTCGTCGAGTGCTTCGGCGGCGTCGGAGGGGGTGGGCAGGGGGTTGGTGGCGGGGGCGTCGCCGCGTCCGCGCAGCCAGTCCTCGACGGCGGTGCTGTCGGTGTCGTTGTCGAGGGTGACCTCGGCGGATTCGGTGTGGATCTGGGACTCGATGGTTCCGCCGCCGCCGCCGACGTCGATGGTGACGGGTCCGGCGTTGGCTCCGGCGCCGGTCTGGATACCGGGGCCGTCGCCGGATTCCTGGCTGGTGGTGATGGTCAGTTTCTGCGGGTGGTGCGGTTTGCCGTCTTTTTCCTCCTGGTCGTAGGCGGCGGCGTCGTAGGTGACGGCGACCTGCTGCATTCTGCTGCCCTTGGCCTGTCCTACCGCGCCGGCGGTGCCGCTGACGGTGAAGGTGTAGACGAACGTGATCTTGCCCGCGTCGGGACCGGTCTTGGCGCGCATGACGACCACGTCCTCGGTCATCGAACCCGAGAGTCCCTCGAAGGAGATGCTGCCGAGGTCCTTGGGGCCGTCGGCGCCCTTGCCGTCCTTACCGCCCTTGGTGTCCTTGCCGCTCTTGCCGTTGCTCTTGAAGGTCTTGCCGAAGCTCACCCCGCCGGCCAACTCGGTCGAGGTCTTGGTGATGTCGACATCCGGCGCCTTCTCCGGGTCGAGATCGGGCCTCTTCTTGTCCGCGTGGTAGCCGCAGATCATGCCCAGTTCGGAGGAGCGGGGGCCGGCCGGCCTGCTGTTGCACTTGCTCTGCGCCTTGAGGTATTCGGTGAACTGCTGCGCGTCCTCCAGGTTGGCAGCCAGGTCCGCCTGGGGATCGTCGCTCTTGTTCCCGTTGAAGAGCCACTGCCCGCCGCTGCCGCTGCCCTTCACATAGCTGCCGCTCAGCGAGGCGCTGCCGCCCCAGTCCTTGAGGCCCGGGATGCCGGCGGAGATGCTTGCCGTGACGCCGCCGCCGGTCTCGGTCACCCGCTCCAGGGTGACGGTGCCGTCGGACCACTGCTGGAGCTTGACCGACTCGGAATTGCTGATCTTGATGAAGAGGATCTGGATGACGACGGTGGTCTTCGTCTGGTCCTGGGACAGCAGACACTTCGCGGGCTCGAACGGGTCGCCGTTGGGGACGAAGGGATCGTCGGGACCGCCGCCCCCGCCGTCGCCGCCGTCACCGTCGTCGCCCGCGTAGTCGCCGGTGGAGCATGCCTCGGCCCCGCTGAGCGGGTGAAGTATTCGGCACACCGCGCTCTTGAGCCCGGTCGCCTCGTCGGTGGGCACGCTCAGACCGACGATGGCCGCCACGACCAGCGAGACCACCCCGACCATCGCGGCGTACTCGGCGCCGCTCTGCCCCCGGTCGCTCCGTCCCAGGTCGCGCAGTGGCGGGGAACCGGGTATGTAGTCATGCGCATGCCATCTGCGCAGCCTTTCCGTGCCCTTCATCAGTTCTCCTCGCCCACGCCGTCTCCCGTTCCCCCGAGCTTTCGCAGCCTATGGATGGGCCCGGGCCCAAACGCAGGGTCCGAGGGCCCAGTTGAGGGCCCAGGCGAGTAAGCCCGCCCGCACCGGCGTTGGCTGATCAGCGCCGCCGAAAGTGGCGTCAAATCGACCGTTGTGCGAATGAACCCCACGAGGCCGCCTGCCGTCTTCCGTGCCGACGCGGCTCCGGCTGACCAACACGCTCCCGATACGCGTCGCTTCGGGTTCTCCGACACAACACCTCACCACTGGGGGAGAGTTGCTCAGAAACAGCAGCAGAGCGGGCGCGGCCATGGTGGCGGCACTGCTCACCGCGGGCCTCACGACCGGCGCCGCCTCGGGGGCGGCGTCCGCCGCTCCGGCCGGCGACAGCGCGGAATCCTTCGCCGCGAAGGCGCGACAGGCGAAGGGTGAGTCCTCCATGGTCACCCTGATCACCGGCGACCGCGTCCAGGTGGACGCCGAGGGCCGGGTGACGCGGGTGGAGCCGGCCAAGGGCCGCGAGGGGGTCCGAATAACCGTCAACCGGATCGCGGGCGCCACGTATGTGCTGCCCTCCGACGCGTCCCGGCTGGTGGCCCAGGGCAAGCTGGACCGGCGGCTGTTCAATGTCAGCCGGCTGATCGAGGACCGCTTCGACGACGCGCACCGCGGGACGCTCCCGCTGATCGTGTCGTACGCCAGGGCCGCCGAGGACAAGGCGCGGGCGAAGTCGGCCATCTCGGCCGCGGACGTCTCGGTACGCCGGGTGCTGCCCGCCGTCAAGGGCGAGGCCGTGACCGCGCCCAAGACCGGTACGTCCGAGGTGTGGCGGGCCCTCACCGCGCCCGGCGAGCGGCGGAGCGGGGAGCGTACGGTCGCGCCGGGCGTCGAGCGCGTATGGCTGGACGGCAAGCGCCGGGCGAGCCTGGACAAGAGCGTCCCGCAGATCGGCGCGCCGGCCGCCTGGCAGGCCGGGTACGACGGCAAGGGCGTGAAGATCGCCGTCCTGGACACCGGTGTGGACGAGACCCATCCCGACCTCAAGGGCGTGGAGCTGGCCCAGAAGGACTTCTCCGGCTCGGGCAACACCGTCGACCACTTCGGCCACGGCACGCATGTCGCGTCCACCGCCGCCGGCTCCGGTGCCAAGTCCGGCGGCAAGTACAAGGGCGTCGCGCCCGGTGCGAAGATCCTCGACGGCAAGGTGCTGGACGACTCCGGGTTCGGTGACGACTCCGGCATCATCGCGGGCATGCAGTGGGCCGTCGACCAGGGCGCGAAGGTGGCCAACCTCAGCCTCGGCGGAGGGGACACGACGGAGACGGACCCGCTGGAGGCGGCCGTCGACAAGCTCTCCGCCGAGAAGGGCGTCCTCTTCGTCATCGCGGCGGGCAACGACGGCCCCGGCGCCAAGACGGTCGGCTCGCCCGGCAGCGCGGCCTCCGCGCTCACCGTCGGCGCGGTCGACCGCGACGACGAGATCGCCGACTTCTCCAGTGTGGGCCCGACGGCCGACGGTTCACTGAAGCCGGACATCACCGCGCCCGGGGTGGACATCGTCGCGGCCAAGGCGGCCCAGGGACAGATCGGTGACCCGGCGGCCGACGGCTATGTGTCGATGTCGGGCACGTCCATGGCGACCCCGCATGTCGCGGGCGCCGCCGCGATCCTCGCCCAGCAGCACCCGGACTGGACCGGCCGGCGGATCAAGCAGACGCTGACCGCGTCCGCCAAGCCCAAGGCCGGACTGACGGCCCATCAGCAGGGCACCGGCCGCGCCGATGTGGCCAGGGCGATCACCCAGACGGTGGTGAGCGAGCAGACCTCGCTGGGCTTCGGCACACAGCAGTGGCCGCACACCGACGACAAGCCGGTGACCAAGAAGCTCACCTACCGCAACAGCGGAACGAAGCCGGTCACCCTCGACCTGTCGGTGGAGACGGTCGGCCCCGAGGGCAAGCCCGCCCCGGCCGGCTTCTTCGCACTCGGCGCGAACCGGGTCACCGTACCCGCGGGCGGCACCGCGAACGTCGACCTCACCGCGGACACCCGGATCGGCACGCTGGACGGCACGTACTCCGGTGCGGTCACCGCCAAGGCGACCGAGGGCGGCCAGCAGGTCCGTACGACGTTCGCCGTGACCCGCGAAGTCGAGTCGTACGACCTCACGATGAAGTTCATCGACACCAAGGGCAAGCCCGCCCAGGCCGAGCCCACCGTCTACGGTCTCGCCGGCGACTTCTGGGAGAACCCGTACGACACCGACGGCGACGGCGTCGCCAAGATCCGGGTGCCCAAGGGCTCGTATCTGCTCGACGTGCCGGTGCAGACCCCCAAGGGCGGCGACACGCCCCCGGACATCGCGCTGATGGTGCAGCCGAAGCTCTCGGTCACCAAGAACGCCACGGTCACCTTCGACGCCCGCAAGGCGAAGCCGGTCTCCATCACGGCGCCGGACTCCGCGAAGCAGGGCGACAGTTATCTCAACTACGGCTTGGAAGCGGGGGACGGCTCCTTCGGCAGTACCTGGTACCTGGACTCGTTCAAGGGCTTCCGTACCGCGCAGGTCGGCGCGGCGCTGCCCGGCAAGCAGTTCAGCAGCCAGCTGGGCGGCACCTGGCAGAAGGGCGCCACGAGCTACAACCTGCTCTACAACCGCACCGGTTCGCTGTACACCGGCTTCAGCCACACCGCGACCAAGAGCGAACTGGCCCTGGTGAACATCAAGATCGGCGCCTCGGCCAAGGGCCGCAAGGGTACGGTCAACCCGTTCTGGAGCACCCCGATGATGGGGGTCGGCACGGTCACGCAGCCGTTCGCGCTCCCCGCCACGGCGAAGACGTATGTCACCGCTCCCCAGGGCATCGACTGGGAGTTCCACATCGGCCAGGACGGCACGGGCGAGGAGGGCGGCCTGTACCTCCAGTCCGACGCGCCCCGCGCCTACCAGGCGAAGAAGACCTACGAGAAGACGTACAACGTCGGCGTCTTCGGCCCGAAGGTGAGCGCGGACTACACCGCGCAGCGTCTGGGGAACGAACTGGCCGTCTGTATCCCCGAGTTCACCGACGGGGCCGGTCACTTCGGCCGCTCCGAGGTCTCCAAGCAGCGGACGCTGATCACCGTCGACGGCAAGAAGATCCTGGACGCGAAGGAGGACCTCTGCCAGTTCGTCGAGGATCTGCCCGCGAAGTCGGCCGCGTACCGCATCAGCACGGACGCGTCCCGCTCCACCACGGTCGCGGGCGTCAGCACCCGTATCACCGCGGCCTGGACCTTCGCCTCGAAGAAGCCCGCCGGTGACACCCTCGTCACCCTGCCGCTCTCCACGGTCCGCTTCGCCCCGAAGCTGGATCTGGGCAGCGCCGCGGCGGCCGGCAAGAAGCTCACCGTCCCGCTGACCCTCCAGGGTCCGGCCGCGGGCAAGGGCTTCAAGTCCCTTTCCGTGCAGGTCTCCTACGATGGCGGGACCACCTGGGCCAAGGCCCCGGTCACCACCGGCAAGGACGGCGGGAAGAGCCTGTCGCTGAGCCACCCGAAGACCGCCACGTCGGTCTCTTTCAAGGCGAAGCTCACCGACAAGAGCGGCAACACGTTCGAGACGACCGTCGTGAAGGCGTACCTGCTGAAGTAGTGCGCCCAGCCGTGTGACCCACAGTCAGCCGCGCCCGGGGGATGAACGTCCTTCCCCGGGCGCGGCGTTGTGGTGACCGGACCCCTCGACAGGTGATGTGACCTCGGTCACAGTGACCTCGGGATACGTGTACGCGGCATCACCGGGGAGCCGGTATCCCGGCGGTGCGGTTTCTCATGGCATCGGCTGACGTATGTCACGGGGATTACTGATAAATGTCATGGCACCGGAACGGCGCTGGAATTACCCATTCCATTTGCGGTGTGATCCACGTCATACTCGCCCAGTTCGAATAGATGCTTGTATCTCTCCCCGGGTGAATCCCGGTGGTAAAGGGCTGCGCATCCATCCCTTTTCCCCGGCCGCCCTCCGTATGTCCACCGCACATTCCTCATGGGGAGGGACAAAATGATCGAAGACAAGTTCAACGCGCAGATGGAGGGCCTCGGCGGGCTCTCCGAGGAGACCCCCGGCTGGCTGGCACACGACACGTCGCCGGTGCTGGCCACGCCGTCCCTCGCCTTCGCCGGAGGCGCGGCTCTCGTCACGGGCGCCTACGCCCTCGGCAAGGCCGTGGGGTCCAGCCCCCAGGGCTGACCGCGAGCGTAATTCCGTACCATGCGAGAAACCCCGCCGGGCCGGAGATGATTTCCGGCCCGGCGGGGTCCGTACGGCTCCGCGCATTCAGATTAAATGTCGCGGAAGATCTCGATCTGCGCGCCCACGGAATTCAGGCGTTCCGCCAGATCCTCGTAACCGCGGTTGATGACATAGACATTGCGGAGTACGGACGTACCCTCCGCCGCCATCATCGCCAGCAGTACGACCACGGCGGGCCGCAGGGCCGGCGGGCACATCATCTCGGCCGCGCGCCAGCGCGTCGGGCCCTCGACCAGGACGCGGTGGGGGTCGAGGAGTTGGAGCCGGCCACCGAGGCGGTTGAGGTCCGTGAGGTAGATGGCGCGGTTGTCATAGACCCAGTCATGGATCAGGGTCTGGCCCTGGGCCACCGCCGCGATGGCCGCGAAGAACGGCACGTTGTCGATGTTCAGCCCGGGGAACGGCATCGGGTGGATCTTGTCGATCGGCGCTTCCAGCTTGGACGGCCGTACGGTCAGATCCACCAGCCGGGTACGGCCGTTGTCGGCGGAGTACTCGGTGGTGCGGTCGTGGTCGAGCCCCATCTCCTCCAGCACCGCGAGCTCGATCTCCAGGAACTCGATCGGGACCCGGCGGATCGTCAGCTGGGACTCGGTGACCACGGCGGCGGCGATCAGGCTCATCGCCTCGACCGGGTCCTCGGAGGGGGAGTAGTCGACGTCCGCGTCGATGGACGGCACACCGTGCACGGTCAGTGTGGTCGAGCCGATGCCGTCGACCCGGACGCCCAGCGCTTCGAGGAAGAAGCACAGGTCCTGGACCATGTAGTTCGACGAGGCGTTGCGGATGACGGTCGTGCCGTCGTGGCGGGCGGCGGCCAGCAGGGCGTTCTCTGTGACGGTGTCGCCGCGCTCGGTCAGGACGATCGGGCGGTCCGGCGAGATCGTGTGGTCCACCTGGGCGTGGTACAGGCCCTCGGTCGCGGCGATGTCCAGCCCGAACCGGCGCAGCGCAATCATATGCGGCTCGATCGTGCGCGTACCGAGGTCGCAGCCGCCCGCGTACGGCAGCCGGAAGGTGTCCATCCGGTGCAGCAGCGGGCCGAGGAACATGATGATGGAGCGGGTACGGCGGGCCGCCTCCGCGTCGATCGCCTCCATGTCCAGCTCGGCCGGCGGCACGATCTCCAGGTCCACGCCGTCGTTGATCCAGCGGGTGCGGACGCCGATGGAGTTGAGCACCTCCAGGAGCCGGAACACCTCCTCGATGCGTGCGACCCGGCGCAGCACCGTGCGCCCCTTGTTGAGCAGCGAGCCGCAGAGCAGCGCGACGCACGCGTTCTTGCTCGTCTTGACGTCGATGGAGCCGGAGAGCCGGCGCCCGCCGACCACCCGCAGATGCATGGGACCGGCGTAGCCGAGGGACACGATCTCACTGTCGAGCGCCTCACCGATGCGCGCGATCATCTCAAGGCTGATGTTCTGGTTACCGCGCTCGATGCGGTTCACGGCGCTCTGGCTGGTGGCCAGAGCTTCGGCAAGCTGGCTCTGTGTCCAGCCACGATGCTGACGGGCGTCACGGATGAGCTTGCCGATGCGTACGAGGTAGTCGTCTGCCATAGGGGAAGATTATCTCAGGTGTGAGATAAGCGCCTGTTGGGGTGCGCTCCCCGGGTGACAGCCACCCGGGCGGATCTCCGGGGGCGGAGCTCCGTAGGACGGTCCGAGGGCGGCCACCCACGCTCCGATGGTGGGAGCCGGTGGCCGCCCCGGCAACCGCAGCGCCGCCGTACGGGTCAGGCGGCTGACATTCCATCAGGCGCGCTGGAGCCCCGGCCGTCCCGCCTCGGTGAGATAGGAAATCCGGGTCGACACCGGCGCACCGGGCCGGGTGACGTACGGAAGCACCTTGAAGTCGGCGCGGCAGGACTCCCGCGTGGCCGTGCAGCGGACATAGCCGCGCTGGTAGTTGGTGAACTCGATATGCGAGTTGGCCGCGAGCAGGCTCGCCCCGGAGGGGTCGAGGTCCATGCCGTCCATCTTGGTGGAGATGGAGGTGCCGACGAACTCGACGCCCACCGTGGGGGAGTCCGGGTCGTCGAAGTTCCGCTTGAGGTTGGCGGCGAGATGGCGGTGCATATCGCCGGTGAGTACCACGGGGTTGCTCACGTCGCGGGCGGCGATCTGGTCGAACAGCCGCTGCCGCGAGGCCGCGTATCCGTCCCAGAAGTCCATCACGAACGACTGGCCGGGGCCGGGGTCGGTGTCGACCTGGTTCATGGGGATCTGCTGGGGGATGAAATTCCAGGTCGACCCGGAGCGGCCGAGGCTGTTGTAGAGCCAGCTCTCCTGCTCGGCGCCGAGGATGGAGCGGTCGGGGTCGAGGCGCTCGTCGCAGCCGCTCTTCGTACCGTCACCGCAGGGCTGGTCGTCACGGAACAGCCGGGTGTCAAGGATATGGAACGAGGCCATCCGCCCGTAGCTCAGCTTGCGGTACAGCCGGGCCTCGAAGCCCCTCGGCTTGTTGGGCAGCCGCAGCGGCAGATGCTCGTAGTACGCCTGGAACGCGGCGGCGGCGCGCTGGCGGAACACCGCCGGGTCCTGGTCCGGCTCGTTGTCGAGCTTGGAGTGGTCGCCCGCCCAGTTGTCCTCCACCTCGTGGTCGTCCCAGACGACGGCGAACGGGTGGGCCTGGTGAGCGGCGATCAGATCCTGGTCGAAGCGGTGCAGCGCGTGCCGGTTGCGGTACTGGGTCAGGTCCATCGGCTCGGGGCGCAGTTCGGCGGCGACGGGGACCTGGCGTACGCCGCCCATCGCGTCGATGGGGTTCTCGTAGATGTAGTCGCCGAGATGCAGGATGAGATCGATGTCCTCCTGCGCGAGATGGCGGTAGGCGGTGTAGAAGCCCTCGAACCACGCCTGGCAGGAGACGAAGGCGAAGTTCAGCTCCTTGGGCCTGCTGTGCGGCGAGGGTGCGGTACGGGTGCGGCCGACGGGGCTGATCACGCCGCCGGCGCTGAAGCGGTAGTAGTACTGCCGGCCGGAGTGAAGGCCCGTCAGTTCTACATGGACCGAGTGGGCGAGCTCCGCCACCGCCCTCGTCCGTCCCCGGCGTACGACACGCCGGAAGCGTTCGTCCTCGGCGACCTCCCAGAGGACCGTGACCGCGTGAGGCGGCATGCCGCCGGTTCCGTCGGGGGCGAGGGGGTGAGGCGCGAGGCGGGTCCACAGGACGAATCCGTCCGGCCAGGGGTCACCGGACGCGACGCCCAGGGTGAAGGGGTCCTCAGTGAACCGCTCGGCGGCACCGGCCCGGCCGGCCGACAGGCTGCCGGCGGCGAACGCCAACGCGAGCGTTCCCGAGGCGCCGAGCATCGCGCGTCGCCCCAACCCTCTGGATCTGTCGATCCCACTGTTCAGTGGCATGGATGCTGGTCCGTTCCGTCGTGCGGGATCCCGCCCGAGCCGAGGTACTCGAAGCGGTATCGCCGCTTGATTTAACGCCCGTTCGTGTTGTAATCACACGGTGAATATCACATGAGAATCACGGGGTACAAGAGCACCCGCTGCGGGGGCTACAACGCTTGTCGTAGGCGACTGTAGGGGTCTCCCGAGCGAAGATCGATTGCGGCATGAGATGGCCAATGCGCACCTCGGTAACACTCTTGACACCTCTCGCGAGGGGCTCATAGTCTCCACGCCACAGAATTCACGTTAGATTTCACATTCGAAGATGGTCGTCTTCACGCCGTGCAAGTGACGACGAGCAGACGAACTGACGAACAGTCGATGGTGACGCGCCGCTCCCGGCGCGAAGGAAGGACGTGCTCGTGTCCCTGCGGCCCTACGCCCTGCGATGCGACCACCGCGCCACCCCGCTGGGCATCGACGAGGCCGCGCCCCTGCTCTCCTGGCGGCTCGCGTCCGCGCGCCGGGGCGACGCGCCCCTCGCGTACCGTGTGCGGGTCGCCGAGCGGGCCGAGGATCTGGACGAGGGCGGCCAACCCCTCTGGGACACCGGTCGGATCGAGGACCCCGACGCCATCGGAGCCGTCTACGCGGGACCCGCGCTGACGTCGCGGACGCGCTATCACTGGCGGGTCGCCGTCTGGCCGGCCGAGCGTACGGAGCCCACCGGTCCGGTGGACGAAGGGGGTTCGGCGGACGAAGCCAGTGCGGCGGACGAAGCCAGTGCGGCGGACGAAGCCAGTGCGGCGGACAAAGCCGGTGCGGCGGACGAAGCCGGTCCGGCCGCCGCCGTCGAGGCGACGTCCTGGTTCGAGACCGCGTTCTCCGCCGCGGACGAATGGCGCGCCTCGTGGATCGGCCACGATCCCCGCCCGATCCCGGTCATGGACGCGCCGACCGAGGGCGAACGCGCCCTGGACGACCACGGTCTCGCGCCCTGCCCCCTGCTCCGGCGCGCCTTCACCGGCCCCGCCGCCCTCCGCGCCCGGCTGTATGTCACCGCACGCGGCCTGTACGAGGTACGTCTCAACGGCACCCGCGTCGGCGACGCCGAACTCGCGCCAGGCTGGACCGACTACACCCGCCGCGTCCAGTACCAGACGTACGACGTGACGGAACTGGTCCGCGACGGCGAGAACGTGCTCGCCGCGACCGTCGCCGACGGCTGGTGGAGCGGGTTCGTCGGCTTCGAGCCCCGCAGGGCCGGCGCCCACTACGGCGCGGCCCCACAGTTTCTGGCGGAGCTTCATATCGACCACGCCGACGGCCGTACCACCACGATCGTCACCGATGACACCTGGCGTACCCACACCGGGGAGATCCGCCACGCCGATCTGCTCATGGGGGAGTGCCACGATCTGCGGCACGCGGACGACGGCTGGGACCTGCCCGGCTTCGACGACACGGAGTGGTCACCGGCGCTGATCACGGACACCGGCCATCGCCTGCTCGTGGCGTCCGTCGACGAACCGGTACGGGCCACGACCTCGTTACGCCCCCGCTCGATCACCCGCGTCCCCCGTCAACAGGGCGAAGGAGAGCGGGCCGACGGCGGACACGACACCCATATCGTCGACTTCGGCCAGAACCTCGCCGGGCGGGTACGGCTCCGCGTCGCCGGACTCGCCCCCGGCGCGCGGGTGGTCGTACGCCACGCCGAGGCGCTGGACGAGACGGGCCGTCTCTACACCGCGAACCTGCGCACCGCCGCCGCCACCGACGTGCTGATCGGTGACGGCCGTGAACACCTCGTCTTCGAACCGCGCTTCACCTACCACGGGTTCCGCTTCGTGGAGATCAGCGGAGTCCCGCGGCTGTACGACTCCGATGTCGTCGCCGTGGCGCTGCACAGCGACACACCATGGTCCGGCGCGTTCGACTGCTCCGATCCCGAGATCCGCCGGCTCCACGACTGTGTGGTCTGGGGACAGCGCTCGAACTTCGTCAGTGTGCCCACGGACTGCCCACAGCGCGACGAACGGCTTGGCTGGCTCGCCGACGCGCAGGTCTTCCTGCCGACCGCCGCGCTCAACGCCGATGTCGCCGCGTTCTTCACCAAATGGCTCCGCGACATCGAGGACGCCCGCACCCCCGAGGGCGGCTTCACCAATGTCGCGCCGCGCCTCACCGGCGTCGCCGACGAGGGCGCCCCCGGCTGGGGCGACGCGGGCGTGATCATCCCCTGGCATCTGTACCGCACCTACGACGACCCGCGCTTCCTCTCCCGCGCGCTGCCCGCCATGCGCGCCTGGATCGATCTGATCCACCGTCACAACCCCGACCTGATCTGGCGCCGGCACGTCGGTCCGCACTTCTCCGACTGGCTCGCCCCCGGTGTCCCGACCCCGCGCGAGGTCATCGCCACCGCCTACTTCGCGCACAGCACCCGCCTCACCGCGAGCGCCGCCGAGGTGCTGGGGCTCCCGGAGGTGGCGCGCGACCACCACCGGCTGGCCGCCGGTATCCGTAGCGCCTTCACCGAACGGTTCGTGACGACCGACAAGAACGCGGAAGGCGAGCCCACCGTACGGATCGCGGGCGACACCCAGACCGGCTATCTCGTCGCCCTCGCCTTCGGCCTGCTGCCCGAGGACGCGACCGGTCCCGCCGCCCAGCGGCTCGCCGAACTCATCGAGTCGGCAGGGCCCGCGCTCCAGACCGGCTTCCTCGGCGTCGCGCTCGCCGCGCCCGTCCTGGACGCGTACGGCCGCGCCGACCTGGCGCACGCCCTGCTGCGCCGTACCGACGTACCGTCCTGGCTGTTCCCGCTGCGCCACGGCGCCACCACCATCTGGGAACGCTGGGACGGCTGGACACCCGAAGCGGGGTTCCGCGCCCCCTCGATGAACTCCTTCAACCACTACGCGCTCGGCTCGATCGGCGAATGGCTCTACCGGGGCGTCGCCGGACTCGACCAGAGCCCGGACTCCACCGGATACCGGAAGCTGCTGATCCGGCCCCGGCCCGGCGGACTCGGCCACGCGAGCGCCGGTTACGAATCGGCCCGGGGCACCGTCACGGTGCGCTGGGAACGCCATGACCACACCCTCGGCCTGCGCGTCCAGGTGCCGCCGGGCGCGAGCGCCGAGGTGCACGTACCCACCGACGACCACGGTTCGGTCCGTGAGTCGGGCGCGGTGCCGGAGGACGGCGCGCACCTCACGCTCCTCGCGACCACGCCCGCCACCGACACCGCCCCCGGCCACTGCGTCTACCGCGTCGGCTCGGGCGTCTACCGCTTCACCGCGTCATACCCCTCGCGTCCCACGTACCCCTCGCGTCCCACGGGCGGGTACCCGACGGCGCCCGTCACGAGCGCCGCGCCGCGACGTGCTCCAAGCCCGGCGGCGTCGCTCGCCGGATCCCACGAGGAGGACACACCATGACCACCGGTTCCCGCAGCCTGTCAGAGCCTGTCCCGGGCACGGTCAGCCGCCGGGGGTTCCTCCGCGCCGGCGGCGGGGTCGCCGCCCTGGCCACGCTCCCCCCGCTGCTCACCGCGTGCTCCGGCTCCGGCGGCTCGGGCAAGGTGCGTATCGTCGGCGTCGCCGACCAGCAGAAGCCCATCGAGGAACTGCTCGCGCTCTACCGCAAGCGCCACCCCGACACCGCCTTCTCCACCTCCTTCGCCCCCACCGACCAGGTGCAGACGGTCGTACGCACCCAGCTCGCCGGCGGCAACGCCCCCGATGTGCATGTGCTGTTCCCCGGCAGCGGCAGCGCGATGTCCATGGTCGAGCTGGCCAAGGCCGGACTGCTCACCGACCTCGGTGAGCAGAAGTGGACCCAGCGCATCCCCAAGAACTTCGACCCCGCCTACCGCCATGACGGCAAGACCTATCTCTACTCCGCGGGCAGCAGTGTCATAGGCGCCATCTACAACAAGAAGGCGTTCGCCACGGCGGGTGTCCAGCCGCCCACGACGTGGAGCGAACTGCTCGACGTCTGCGCCAAGCTCAAGGCCAAGGGGATCGTGCCGATCGCGCTCGGCGCGCAGACCCCCTGGGTCACCCAGCTGATCAGCTACGCGCTGGTCCCCAACGCCGTCTACGCCAAGACCCCCGGCTTCGACGCCGACATGGCCGCCGGCCGCGCGAAGTTCGCCGGCTCCGGCTGGGCCGACGCGCTGGGCAAGTACCAGGAGCTCCAGCGCAAGGGCTTCTTCAACGACAACCCCAACGGCACCACCTACGAACAGCAGACCTCGCTGGTCGCGAGCGGGAAAGCGGCGATGGCCGTCCAGGTCTCGGCCGTGCTCGCCAACTTCCGGCAGGCCACCCCCACCCCCGACGACCTGGGCATGTTCCCCTTCCCCGGCGGTGACAACGCCGCCGAGCTGTGGATTCCGGCGGGCATCGTTGTCGGCCTCGGCGTCGGCGCGCGCGCCAAGAACCAGGCCGAGGCCAAGGCGTTCATCGAATTCCTCGGACAGCAGGAGAACATCAACCGCTGGGCGACGGCCGTCTCGGCGATCCCCTTCACCCGCGACGCCACCACGAAGATCGACCCCGCCCTGGCCGGCTTCCTGCCCATCATCGACGCCAACCGCGCCGTCCCCTTCATGGACCAGAGCTGGCCCAACGCCGAGGTCCAGCCCGCCCACTTCGCCGCCGTACAGGAACTGCTCGCGGGGAAGACGGATGTCGCCGGGGCGCTGGGCAAGATGGACCAGGCGTACGGGAAGAATTCGTGAACTCCCTCCCGGAGAAGGTCAGTTCAAGCCCCGAGAAACCCGGCGCGGTGGACGGCGCGGCGGACGGCACGGCGCCGGCCGGGACCGGCGAACCCGCTCCGGCGGGACGGGCCCGGCGCCCCCGCGACGCCACCCTCCCGCCCTGGGCCTTCGTCGTCCCCGCGCTCCTCGTGTACGCCGTCGTCGTCCTCTACCCGAGCCTCGCCGGGGTGGTGTACGCCTTCACCGACTGGTCCGGCGTCGGCGACTTCGCCTTCGTCGGCCTGGACAACTTCCGTACCCTGCTGCACGACGACCGCGCTCTCGAATCCGTCAGCAACACCCTGCTGCTCACCCTCGCCGTGGTCGTCGTCCAGAACGGCATCGGCCTGCTGCTCGCGCTCGGCGTGAACGCCAACATCAGGTCACGCTCGCTGCTGCGGGTGATCTTCTTCGCGCCCGCCGTCGTCAGCCCCGTCATGGTCGCCTTCCTGTGGAAGTACGTCTACAACCCGGACAACGGCGCGGGGCTCAACGGAATCCTCGGCGCCCTCGGCCTCGGCGGGCTGCGGCAGGACTGGCTCGGCAACCCCTCGCTCGCCCTCTGGTCCGTCGCCGCCATGGTCGTCTGGCAGTACGCCGGATACTCGATGGTCATCTTCCTCGCCGGCCTCCAGGGCGTACCCGCCGAACTCCACGAGGCCGCCCGCATCGACGGCGCGGGCACCTGGCAGCGCTTCCGCTATGTCACCTGGCCACTGCTGGCCCCGGCGCTGACCATCAACCTCATGCTGTCGACCATCGGCGGACTCAAGCTCTTCGACCAGGTCTACGCGGCCACCAACGGCGGCCCCGGCACCTCCAGCGAGACGCTGTCCACCGTCCTGTACAAAGAAGCCTTCGTCTTCGGGAAGTTCGGCTACAGCACCGCCGTCGCGCTCGTCCTCGCGCTGTTCGTCGCCGCCGTCTCCCTCGTCCAGCTCCGTTATCTGCGCGCCCGGGAGGTCACCGCGTGAGCACCACCGCCACGGCTCCCCGCAGCGCCGCGCCCAAGCGCCGCCCCCGCTACGGCGGTTACGGCCTGGAACTGGTCATGGCCGCCGTCGCGGTGGTGTTCCTGTTCCCGGTGTACGCGCTGGTCACGCTGGCGATGAAGGACCCCGCGCAGATCGCCGACTCGCCCCTGTCACCGCCCGCGCCGCCCACCTTCGCCAACTTCGGCAACGCGTGGTCCTCCGCCTCCCTCGGACCCGCCCTGCTCAACAGCACGATCATCACCGTCATCAGCCTGCTGCTGCTGATCGTCCTCGGCTCCACCGGCGCCTACTACCTGGCGCGCCGCGCCCGGGGACTCGGCTACGGGCTCTACATCCTCTTCCTGCTGGGCATCGTGCTGCCGTTCCAGCTCGGCATGATCCCGCTGTACAAACTCGTCGACGACCTCGGCTGGCTCGGCACGTACCACGGCATGGTCCTCTTCTACACGGGCATCCAGCTGCCGTTCACGGTCTTCCTCTACACGGGGTTCATCCGCGCCCTGCCCCAGGATTACGCGCAGGCCGCGCTGATCGACGGCTGTAACCACCGCCAGGCGTTCACCCGTGTCGTCTTCCCCCTGCTGCGGCCGATCACCGGCACCGTGATCATCCTGAACGCGGTCTTCATCTGGAACGACTTCTTCACCCCGCTGCTGTATCTCGGCGGATCCGGCAAGGAGACCGTCCCCGTGGGCGTGTTCTCGTTCGTGGGCCAGTACGTCTCCGACTACGGCCTCGTCTTCGCCGGTCTGGCGCTGGCCGCCCTGCCGATCCTCGTGGTCTTCCTGCTGCTCCAGCGCTATGTGATCAAGGGCTTCGCGGGCGGACTCAAGGGTTAAAGGCTGCTCAACGCTAGGAACACCACATGACGTACGTAGGACCCTCCCTTCCCGCGAGCATCGCGGAGGTCCTGACCGAACCGCCGCGCGCGTTCTCGCCCACCGCCATCTGGTGGTGGAGCGGGGAACGGCTCGACCGCGCGCGCCTGCGCGACCAGCTCCAACGCTTCGCGCGGGGCGGGGTGTTCAACCTGGTGCTGCTCAACCTCGCGCCGTCCGGGCCGCTGTTCGGCTCCGACGCCGACGATCCCCCGTTCCTCTCCGACGCCTGGTGGGCGCTGCTGGAAGGGGTCTGCGACGACGCGCGCGACCTGGGCATCGGGCTGTGGTTCTACGACCAGCTCGGCTTCTCCGGCGCCGACCTCCAAGCGCGTCTCGTCGACGAACGGCACGGGTACGCGGGCCGCCGGCTCGACCGCGTACGTGCCGTGGTCGACGGCCCCGGCGAGCTGCGCTGTCCCGACGACGGGCAGCCGCTGGCGGGCCGCGCGGAACCGGTCGACGGGGACGGAGATCCCACCGGTCCCGCCATCCTGCTCCCGCTCGTCGTGGACGGACGGACCACGGTCGTACGGGCGCCAGGACCCGGACGGTGGCGGCTGACGCTCCATCACCACACCGCCCTGGGCTTCGACTATCTCGGCGCCGAGGCCTGCGCGGCGCTGCTGGCCGGGGTGCACGGCGAGTTCGAGCGACGGCTCGGCGACCGCCTCGGCACCGTCGTCGTCGGCTCGTTCCAGGACGAACTGCCCTCCCTGCCCACCTGGTCCGCCGAGTTCGCCGACGCCTTCCGGCAGCTGCGCGGCTACGATCTGATGCCGCATCTGGACGCCCTGTACGAGGACGGCGCGCACCGGCCCGACGTCCACCGGATCCGCCACGACTACCATCTGACCCGCGCCGAACTCGCCGAAGCGGCCTTCTTCCGCCCCCTCGCCGCCTGGCACGAGCGGCACGGGCTGGTCGTCGGCTGCGACCAGCAGGACCCGGCCCGTGCCGGGCACCCGGTCGCCGGTGTCGAGCTGTACGCGGACTACGCCCGTACCCACCGCTGGTTCTCCGCGCCCGGCTCCGACCACCACGGGGACGCCCGGATCCACTCCTCCCTCGCCCATCTGTACGGCAGGCCCCGGACCTGGATCGAGGCGTTCCACTCCACCGGCTGGGGCGGCACGCTGGAGGAGACCTACGACTGGCTGCTGCCCTGGCTGCGCGCCGGCGCGAACCTCTACAACCCGCACGCCGTCTACTACACGACCAAGGGCGGCTGGTGGGAGTGGGCGCCGCCGGGCACCGACTGGCGCCAGCCGTACTGGACGCACCATCGCGTCTTCGCCGACGCCGTCACCCGGCTGTGCGCGATCCTCGGCCTCGGCAGCCATCTGTGCGACACCGCGATCCTGCTGCCCACGACCACCGCGCAGACCGGCGCCGCACTCGACGGTGTCTCCGCCGAAGCGCGGCGGGCCCAGGCGGTCTATCTCGAACTCGTCGGGGACATGACCTGGTTCAGGACCCGGACGGGGGTGATCGACCGGCTCGGTCTGGACGCCGATGTGATCGACGACGACTCCGTCGCCCGCGCCCTGGTCAGGGAATCGGACGACGGGACGCGACTGTGCGTCGCGGGCGAGAGCTATGCGACGGTCGTGCTGCCCGCGTGTACGGCGCTCGAAGAGGACACCGCGCTGCGGCTCCTCGAATTCGCTTCTGAGGGAGGGGAGTTGATCGCGATCGGCGTGCTTCCCGAGCAGGTCATCGGCCGGGACGGGGCCTCGGGCCCGGACAAGATAAGGGATGAGCTGAGCGCCTGCTTCGCCGACGGCCGGGCGGTCCTCGTCCCCACGGCGGACGATCTGGGCGAGGTGCTGGGGCGGGACCGGGCGCGGACCGGGACGGCGCCGGTCGTACGGGCGTCGGTTCCCGCGCTCGCCCGCAGGGTGGACGACGCGACGGTGGTGTTCCTGACGGCGGCCTCGTTCGACGCACCGCGCGCGACCCGCGCGGCGGTCGCCGCCCCCGACGAACGGGGCGCCGCACAGGGCTGGATCGACGCCCGTTACGACTTCGACCCCGACCGCTATGTGCGCCACGCACAGGTGCGGGTCCGGGATGTGGAGGGGCCGGCCGTACTGCTCGACCCGTTCGGCGGGGAGCCGCGCACCGTACCGGTCCGGGCTGTTGAGGGCGATGAGCGGGCCGTCGAGGCCGAGGTGTCGTTCGACCGAGGGCCTGCGGCGGTGCTGGTCTTTCCGGCGGGGACGGCGGATCGCACGACCGCGGCGCGGACGGCGGCGCGCACGGGGTGCGTGGACGGGCCGGACGTGGGGGGCGCGGGCCGTACGGCGGTCGAGGTCCCGGCGGACGCCGAGTGGGACATGACGCTGGTCCCTACCCTGGACAACACCTGGGGCGACTTCGCGCGGCCCGCGACCGGGCCGGCCGGCAGCGCCGTCGTCGAGTGCCGTACGTTCCGGCGGGGCCGCGCGGGCGATCCTGCCCGGCCTCGCGCGCATGCCACCTTCGGGCCGCACGCGCTCCTGCTCGACGGCGACGGCGGCGGCGGCGGCTCGTCGCTCGAATGGTCCGACACCCGGGGCATCCACAAGGACCCGGTCCACCGTGATGTCCTCGGCCCCAAGGGGCATGTGCCCGAGGAGTTCGTCCGGATCGGCCCGACCGCCGCCGGAACGGTGGCGCGCGTCCGGACCGAACTGCTCCTGGACGACGCCTTCGACGGACATCTGGCGGTCGGCGCCGCGGCGGCGAAGACCGTCCGGCTCGGAGGCGTGCCCGTGGTGCTGGACGACCGCGGCCATCTCGCCATGGGGCCGGTACGGCTCGCGCCGGGCAGCCATCTCCTCGAACTGGATCTGATTCCCGATCAGGATGTCGATCTGCGCGCGCATATGGCGCTCGTACGCGACCCGGAGCGCTACCGCCGCCCTGAGTGGATCCTCGCGCCCGGGGGCCGGGCCTCCGTGGCGACGACCCTGACCGTGGCGGAGCTGCCGGCACGGGCGATCGTCCAGATCGCGGCCCGGGGCCGGTGTGTCCTGCGGGTCAACGGTCAGGTGGTCGGCATACAGGGCGGATTCGACCCGTACGCCGAACACAGCGTGCCGCGCGTACGACGCCACGACATCGCGTCGGCCCTGCGGACCGGCGCCAACGAGCTGGTGGTGGAGACAGACGGCGGTGAGGACCCCGCCGTCCTGGTGGACGCTGCCCTGTACGACGCCCATGGCCGGTGCGTGACGACCGTGCACAGCGACGGCACATGGCGGGCCGAGCGCGCCGGTGAGCCGGTGCCGCTCGTGGTGCGCCGGGAACAGGTGGGGGATCCGGCCGCGCTGTATCTGCGCCGTCGGCCGCATCCGCTCCCCGGCGCCGCCTGGCTGGACCCGGACGCCGACGACGGCACGGTCGTACCGGTCGGCTTCGCCGTCCCGGGGGCACGGCCGGGAGTCGAATGGTTCCGGTGTGAACTCCCGCCGGGCACGCTCCGGTTGACGGTCGACACCTATGGCGCCACAACCGTGTGCGTCGACGGCCGCGAGCGCGCCGCGACGGCCACCGCCGACAGCGACTCCGACAGCGGCGGTATGGCCGGCGCACATACCGTGACCGTCGATCTGTCGGCCGACGGACCCTCCGGGACACGGACCGCCACCCTCCGCGTGGAGATCCGCCCCGGCCGCCAGGGCGGCGCCGCGCTGGCGGGCCCCGTACGGTGCGAGGTCGGTCCCGGGCGGATCCGCGCCGGGGACTGGGAGGCGCGCGGCCTCGCCGAGTACAGCGGCGGCGTGCGCTACAGCCGCGTGATGACCCTGCCCGCCGACGCCGGTACCGGAGAGGTCTCCCTCGACCTGGGGCGGGTGCGCGGCACGGCGGAGGTACGGATCGACGGCGTCGCCGCCGGGGTACGGGTGTGCTCCCCCTACATCTTCGATCTGACGGGACTGGCCGGGCCCGGGGACCGCACGGTCGAGATCACCGTGTTCGGCACGCTCGCGCCGTATCTGGACGCCACGAGCCCGACCCACTTCGTGTTCCCGGGCCAGCGCGTCACCGGCCTGATGGGTCCCGTACGGCTGATCACCGGCCCACCCGGACCCACCCCCTGAACGGCCGCGTGGGCCCCGCCGCTCCCTGGGCCGCGCCGCTCAGTGGGCCCCGCCGCTCACTGGGCCGCGCCGCTCAGTGGGAGGCGGCCGGCCCACGCCACCGGTTCCGCGCGTTCCCGACCCGGAACAGATAGTCGTCGTAGGCCTGTTCGTAGAACGCGACGCCCGCCGGATCCGGGTCCACCACGGCGTCGGGCGCGGTCCACGCCGCGACGTCCAGGCGCTGTCCCAGCTCAGCTCCCCGGGCGTCGACCGCGGCCAGGACGGCGCCGCGCGCGCCCGGTTCCGGCCCGCGCGCGACCCGCAGCGGGCGGCCGAGGACATCCGCGAACAGCCGCAGCCAGGCGAGGTTGCGCGCGCCGCCGCCGCACACGGCCAGCTCGCCGGTGAGCCCCGCGGCCTCCAGACAGTGCCGGGCCGCGAACGCGATCGCCTCGCACATGCCCCGTACCAGATCCTCGCGCGAGGCCCGCAGATCGAGACCGGTGAACTCCGCGCGCGCGGTGGGGTCGACGAACGGCGCGCGTTCGCCGGACGGTGACAGATAGGGCAGCGCGGCGACCCCCCGGGCGCCGCGCGGGGTCGCCTCCAGGATGCCGGAGACCTGGTCGTGGGTGGTGCCGGTGAGATCGAGCACCCAGTCGAGCGCGACCGTACCGGTCATCGCGGGCAGCGCCCGCATATGGCGGTCGGGCCGGGCCAGCGCGAGATGGAACCCGACGGGGTCGTCGTCGAACGCGACCCGCTCGACCACGACTTGGCACGCCAGGGTCGTACCGACGATCAGGAGCCCGTCCCCGGGCTCGGTCACGCCCGCGCCGATCGCGCTCGCGGGAAGATCGTAGGGACCGGAGGTGACGGGGGTGCCGCGCGACAGGCCCGGGGTGCGGCCATGAGCCTCCCCGTACGGCAGGGTCGCCGCGATGGGCGGCAGCAGCCCCGCGCGGTGCTCCACCCCGAGCGCCGCGAGCGCCTCGGGGGAGTAGGTCCGGGTGCGCGGGTCGAGGAAGGGGACGGACGCGTCGGAGAGATCGGTGGCGCGCTCGCCGGTGAGACGCAGCTGGACAACGTCCTTGCAGCAGGCGGCGGTTGTGGCCGCGTCCAGAGAGGCCGGCTCATTACGGTCCAGCCAGGCCAGCAGGGGCCCGGGGGAGCCGGGGAAGAGCACGTTCCCGGTACGCCGGTACATCTGTTCCGCGGTGCCGTCGGCCATCCATCCGCCGACGAGATCGCCGGCCCTGCCGTCCATCCACGACAGCGCGGGACGTACGGCACGCCCCTCGGCGTCGACCAGCCACAGGCCGTCGCCCTGACCGGTGATGGCGACCAGGGCGGGCGCGCGTCCGCCGGTCACCGAGCCCAGGACGTCGGTGGCGGCGAGGACCACCTCTTCGATGTCCTGCTCGACACCGTCACCGTCGCCGCCGAGCGAGATCGGCTTCGATTCCACCCGCAGCGCCGTGCCGTCCTCCGCGAAGGCCGCGGCCTTGACGACCGAGGTTCCCATGTCCAGTCCGACGAACACCCTGACTCCTCCTGTCGATGCGGCGAGCATGACGAGCGTCCACGTGATGTCAAGATGACGAGCGTTCAGACAACGCGATGGGCGAGCGGTTCCCCGCGCAGGAACCGGCCCACCTCCGCGGCGGCGATACGCGCCGCGTTGTGCGCGACCGAGATGTTCGCCCCGGCCAGATGGGGCGTCATGACCAGCCGGGGAGCGGTACGCAGCCGGGAGTCCGCGGGCGGCGGCTCCACGGCGAACACATCGAGCCCCGCCGCCGCGAGCCGGCCCGACTCCAGGGCGTCACAGAGCGCGTCCTCGTCCAGGAGCGCGCCACGCGCGCAGTTGACCACGACCGCGCCCTCGGGCAGCAGGGCGAGCTCGCGGGCGCCGAGCAGCCCGCGGGTCTCGGGTGTGAGCCGCGCGTGCAACGAGACGACATCGGAGCGGCGCAGCAGTTCGTCCAGATCGTCGACGGGCGTTCCCCACGCGCGCAGCGTGTCCGGGTCGGCGTACGGATCGTAGAGACGGACATGCGCGCCGAGAGCGGTGAGCGCGCGGGCCACCCGGCTGCCGACCGCGCCGCAGCCGATCAGCCCGACGGTCGCGCCGTCCAGACCGGGACCGCAGTTGTCGTACGTATAGAACTCGCCCGCCCAGCGGCCCGCCGTGAGCGCCGCCGAGGTCTCCGGGATCCGGCGCATCGTCGCCAGCAGCAGCCCGACGGTGTACTCGGCGGTGGCCGCCGCGTTGCGCCCCGGGGTGTTGCACACCTGGACGCCGCGCTCCTTCGCCGCGTCCAGGTTGACGTTGACCGGGCCGCCCCTGCCGACGACCACCAGCCGCAGATCGGGCGAGCCGTCGAGCACCTTGCGGGTCACCGGAGCCATCTGCGTGACACACACCCGCGCCCCGCGCAGCGCGGTGAGGAGGGTGTCCTCGTCGCCGGACGCCTCGTCGACCTCGGAGACCGGCCCGAAGGGCGTCAGCGGCCAGGGGAGGTGCAGTTGGTCGATGGTGTGGCCACTGCCGATCTCGGCCGTCAGCTCCCGGGCGAACAGATCGGGGGCGACGAAGTGGTCGCCGGCGGCGAGGATTCTCATCGTCGAGGTCTCCTTGACGGTACGGGCAGATCAGGTCAGGCCGGGTTAGGACTCGGGGCTGGGCTCAGGTCTCGGCGACCTCGTACGGGACACCGCGCTCGTCGAGGGAACGCAACACCTCGGGCGGGGTGCGGTCGTCGACCAGTATCAGGTCGAAGGTCGACAGCGGGGTCAGCCGGTGCAGCGCGGTGCGGCCGAGTTTGGAGTGGTCGATCATCAGCACATTGCGGCCCGCTGCCTTGAGCATCGCGCGCTTGACGGCGACGATGCGCTGTTCCTGGTGAAAGGCGAAGTCGCCGTAGACGGACGAGGTGGACACGAAACACATGTCGACCCGCAGCGCCTCGACGGCCTCCACGCAGGGCACCCCGAGGAAGGAGTCGTGCAGGGGGTCGTAGTCGCCGCCCAGGGCCATGAGATGGATCCCGCGTTCACCGGCGAGCAGATTCAGCGCTTCCCGGAAGTTCGTGACGACGGTCAGCGGTTCGATACGGGGCAGGAGCTTGGCCAGTTCCAGCACGGTGGTGGAGTCGTCGATCATCACCGACATACCGGGGTCGATCAGCGTCGCGGCCTTGGCGGCGAGCGCCTCCTTCTCCGGCCGCATGGACTTCTTGCGGTAGGCGACATTGCTCTCGAACACCCCGGAGGGCTGCGCGGTGACACCCCCGCGGAACTTCCGCAGGACGCCCTCGCTTTCGAGCTCGTCGATATCGCGGTAGATCGTCATCACGCTCACGCCGAACCGCTCCGCCAGGTCCGACGCCGATACCGATCCCTCGGTCAGCACATGATCGGTGATCTCCCGGCGGCGCTCTATGGGGCCCCGCTGGCTCTTGTCCTGTGACATTCCCCGGTCCTGTTCACCTCATGAATAACATGAAGCCCTGAGGTTATAACATAGATTGTTGAGGTACCGTTCGGCAGTGTTCCCCACGGTCGATGGCCTGGTCAACCCGTCCGACGCCACGTCAACCCGTTGCCTTCCAGGTGGGACGGGGAGTCCCGGGTCGCCGAGCTGGGCCGACGCCCTCGATGGAATCCGCATCCACGGTGTGAAATACACCGTGAGATCAACATTCGCGAGAACACCGGACGACGACGAGAAGGCGGGAGCCTGTGCGCGAGCCCCTGACGGACACACGCCACCAGGACGTGTGGATGGGAGTCGACCTGGGGACGCAGAGCGTACGCGCCCTGGCTGTCACCGACGACGGGCGGGTACTGGGCCGTGGCTCCGCCCCGCTGACCGGTCACCGCGAGGGGGACCGCCATGAACAACTGCCCGCCGACTGGTGGCGGGGCGCCGCCGCCGCCATCCGCCAGACGCTGAGCGCCCTGTCCGCGTCTGCCTCCACCTCCACCTCCGCGTCCTCCACCGCGTCCGCTTCCACCGCACCCGCGCGGGGGCGTCCGCGCGTACGGGGAGTGGCCGTGTGCGGTACGTCGGGCACCGTCCTGCTGACCGACGCGCGCGGGGTCCCCCTGACCCCCGCGCTGATGTACGACGACGGCCGGGCCGGGGCCGAGGCGCGGTACGCGCAGGAGACCGGCGCCGACGTGTGGGACGCGCTCGGGCTCCGTATCCAGCCGAGCTGGGCGCTGGCCAAACTGCTCTGGCTCACCGGCGCGGGCGCGGGCGCCGGCGCGAAGAGCGTCACCCACACCCTTCAGGGCGGCCACCCCCTCCAGGGCGCCCGCGTCTGCCACCAGCCGGACTTCATCACCGCACGCCTGGTCGGGCGGCCCGTACCGACCGACTCCAGCCACGCCCTCAAGACCGGCTACGACCTCCACACCCGCTCCTGGCCCAGCGCCGTCCACGACCGCCTCGGTCTGTCCGGACTCCACTTCCCCGACGTGGTCGCCCCCGGCACCCCGCTCGGTACGGTGTGCGCCGAGGCGGCGGCCGACACCGGCCTCGCCGAAGGTACCCCGGTCATCGCGGGCATGACCGACGGCTGCGCGGCCCAACTCGGCTCGGGGGCCTGGGAGGTGGGCCGGTGGAACACCGTCCTGGGCACCACGCTCGTCCTCAAGGGCGTCACCGCCACCCCGCTCCGTGACCCCGCCGGTGTCCTCTACAACCACCGCTCCCCGGACGGGCACTGGCTCCCCGGCGGAGCCTCCAGCGTCGGCGCCGGCGCCCTGACCCACGCGTTCCCCGGAGCCGATCTCGCGCGCCTCGACCGGCTCGCCGCGGACCGGGAGCCGGCGGGTGTCGTCGCGTACCCCCTCGTCTCCCGGGGAGAACGCTTCCCGTTCCTGGCCCCGGAAGCCGAGGCCCTCACGCTCGGCCGTCCCTCCGACGACGCCGACCATTACGCGGCGCTGCTCCAGGGCGTCGCGCTCGCCGAGCGGCTCTGTCTGGCGTATGTACGTTTCCTGGGCGCGCCGATCGACGGACCGGTCACCTTCACCGGCGGCGCCACCCGCAGCGACTACTGGAACCAGCTGCGCGCGGACGTCCTGGGCCGCCCCGCCGCCCTCCCCGAACAGGCCGACTCCGCCCTCGGGATGGCGGTGCTCGCCGCCCACGCGGTGACCGGCGACGACGCGGCCCGCCGCATGGTGCGTATCCGTACGATCCTGGAACCGCGGCCCGAGGCCGGCCGGCGCTTCGACGGGCCCTTCGTCACCCTCGTCGACGCCCTCGAACGGCGCGGCTGGCTGCCCTCGGACACGGCCACCTACGCACGGGAGCACGGATGACGACCAGCACCACCCTCTTTCTCGCCCGCCACGGCGAGACCGTCTGGCACGACGAGAACCGCTACACCGGCATCAGCGACATCGATCTGACCCCGCGCGGCCTGGTGCAGGCCGAGGCGCTCGGGTTGTGGGCCGCGGATGCCGGACTCGACGCGATCGTGACCTCTCCCCTCTCCCGAGCCCGGCGCACGGCGGAGCCCGCGGCCCGGGTGACGGGGCTGGCGGCGGTGGTCGAACCGGACCTGCTCGAAGTCGACTTCGGGATCGCCGAGGGCCGGACCATCGGCGAACTCGAAGCGGCCCGTCCCCAGGAGGTGGCGGCGTTCCGCCGTGACCCGGTCGCCCACCCGCTGCCGGACGGCGAGGACCCGACGGCCGCCGCCGCGCGCGGCGCCGAGGCCCTGCTCCGGCTCGCGGACACCTATGCGGGGAAGCGCGTGCTGACGGTCGCGCACAACACGCTGTTCCGGCTGGTCCTGTGCCGGCTGCTGGGCATCCCCGGGAGCGAGTACCGGCGCGTGTTCCCGGCGATGCGCAACTGCGCGATCACCGAACTGCGCGTGCCCGTGGCGGCGGCCGGCCGGCCACGGCAGGTCGCCCTGATGTCGTACAACGTGCCGACCCACGCATGACCGAGCGGCGGTCATGTATTAGAGTTATCTCGACATCGAGATATCTGCCGAAGGCGTACCGCGGCCGCCAGCCGGTAAGGGTGACCTAACTAAGCCTTACCTTAGCGGAACGGCGAGGAGTCGTGGCGGCAGCATGACGGTAGTACGCGCACATTGATGAAGGAGACTGTCGTGTCGGCGAACAGCTTCGACGCCCGCAGCACGCTGCGCGTGGGCGACGAGTCGTACGAGATCTTCCGGCTGGACAAGGTCGAGGGCTCCGGGCGCCTCCCTTACAGCCTGAAGGTGCTGCTGGAGAACCTGCTCCGCACCGAGGACGGCGCGAACATCACCGCCGACCACATCCGTTCCATCGGCTCCTGGGACTCGCAGGCGCAGCCGAGCCAGGAGATCCAGTTCACCCCGGCCCGTGTGATCATGCAGGACTTCACCGGTGTGCCCTGTGTCGTGGACCTCGCCACCATGCGTGAGGCCGTGAAGGAGCTGGGCGGCGATCCGGCGAAGATCAACCCGCTGGCCCCGGCCGAGCTGGTCATCGATCACTCCGTCATCGCCGACAAGTTCGGCACGCCGGAGTCCTTCTCGCAGAACGTGGAGCTGGAGTACGGCCGCAACAAGGAGCGCTACCAGTTCCTGCGCTGGGGCCAGACCGCCTTCGACGAGTTCAAGGTCGTCCCGCCGGGCACCGGCATCGTCCACCAGGTCAACATCGAGCACCTGGCCCGTACGGTCATGGTCCGCAACGGCCAGGCGTACCCCGACACCCTCGTCGGCACCGACTCGCACACCACCATGGTCAACGGCCTCGGTGTGCTGGGCTGGGGCGTCGGCGGTATCGAGGCCGAGGCCGCGATGCTCGGCCAGCCCGTCTCGATGCTCATCCCGCGCGTCGTCGGCTTCAAGCTGACCGGCGAGCTGCCGGCCGGCACCACCGCCACCGACCTGGTCCTCACGATCACCGAGATGCTGCGCAAGCACGGCGTCGTCGGCAAGTTCGTCGAGTTCTACGGCGAGGGCGTCGCCGCCACCTCCCTCGCGAACCGCGCCACCATCGGCAACATGTCGCCGGAGTTCGGCTCCACCGCCGCGATCTTCCCGATCGACGACGAGACGCTGAAGTACCTGCGCCTGACCGGCCGCAGCGACCAGCAGGTCGCCCTCGTCGAGGCGTACGCCAAGGAGCAGGGCCTCTGGCTCGACCCGGCCGCGGAGCCCGACTTCTCCGAGAAGCTGGAGCTGGACCTCGCCACGGTCGTCCCGTCCATCGCGGGCCCGAAGCGTCCCCAGGACCGCATCATCCTGGCCGAGGCCAAGCAGAAGTTCGCCGAGGACGTACGCAACTACGTCTCCGAGGACGAGGAGGCGGGCAAGGAGTCCTTCCCGGCGTCCGACGCCCCGGCCTCCGCCAACGGCGTGCCGACCCGGCCGACCCTGGTCACGGCCCCCGACGGTACGACGTACGAGATCGACCACGGCGCCGTCACCGTCGCCGCGATCACCTCCTGCACCAACACCTCGAACCCGTACGTGATGGTCGCCGCCGCGCTGGTGGCCAAGAAGGCGGTCGAGAAGGGCCTGACCCGCAAGCCGTGGGTCAAGACCACGCTCGCGCCGGGCTCGAAGGTCGTCACCGACTACTTCGACAAGGCGGGTCTCACCCCCTACCTCGACAAGGTCGGCTTCAACCTGGTCGGTTACGGCTGCACCACCTGCATCGGCAACTCGGGCCCGCTGCCCGAGGAGGTCTCGAAGGCCGTCAACGAGCACGACCTCGCCGTGACGTCGGTGCTCTCCGGCAACCGTAACTTCGAGGGCCGGATCAACCCGGACGTCAAGATGAACTACCTGGCGTCCCCGCCGCTGGTCGTCGCGTACGCCATCGCGGGCTCCATGAAGGTGGACATCACCAAGGACGCCCTGGGCATCGACCAGGATGGCAAGCCCGTCCACCTCCAGGACATCTGGCCCACCGAGGCCGAGGTCAACGACGTCGTGGCCAACGCCATCGGCGAGGACATGTTCAACAAGTCCTACTCCGACGTGTTCGCGGGCGACGCGCAGTGGCAGGCGCTGCCGATCCCGACCGGCAACACCTTCGAATGGGACCCGCGGTCCACCTACGTCCGCAAGCCCCCGTACTTCGAGGGCATGACGATGGAGACCAGCCCGGTCGAGGACATCACCGGCGCCCGTGTGCTGGCGAAGCTCGGCGACTCGGTCACCACCGACCACATCTCCCCGGCCGGTGCGATCAAGGCCGACACCCCGGCCGGCACGTACCTCACCGAGCACGGCGTCGAGCGCCGCGACTTCAACTCGTACGGTTCCCGCCGCGGCAACCACGAGGTCATGATCCGCGGCACGTTCGCCAACATCCGGCTGCGCAACCAGATCGCGCCGGGCACGGAGGGCGGCTTCACCCGCGACTTCACGGTGGACGGTGCCCCGGTCTCCTTCATCTACGACGCCTCGCGCAACTACATCGAGCAGGGCATCCCGCTGGTCGTCCTGGCGGGCAAGGAGTACGGCTCGGGCTCGTCCCGCGACTGGGCCGCCAAGGGCACCGCGCTGCTCGGTGTGAAGGCCGTCATCGCCGAGTCGTACGAGCGCATCCACCGCTCGAACCTGATCGGCATGGGCGTGCTGCCGCTCCAGTACCCGGAGGGCGCCTCGGCGCAGGCCCTGGGTCTGACCGGCGAGGAGACCTTCTCCTTCACCGGCGTGACGGAGCTGAACAACGGCACCACCCCGCGCACGGTCAAGGTGACGACGGACACCGCCCCCGGCGAAGCCGGAAATGTACGCCGTGAGTTCGACGCGGTCGTCCGGATCGACACCCCGGGTGAGGCGGACTACTACCGCAACGGCGGCATCATGCAGTACGTGCTGCGCAGCCTGATCCGCAAGTAGGCGGCGCCGCGACGGAATCGAGGGCCGTGTCCCGTACGGAGCGTACGGGACACGGCCCTCGCCGTTCAGCCGTCGGTCGGCGCCGCGGCGGCTACCGCAGCAGCTCCACCTCCGCCAGGGTCGACGGAGCGTCGCTCACCAGACGGTACTTCGCGTACGTACCGGGTTCGGCGACCGTGAAGACCCGGGTCTGCCGGTCCCAGCCGAAGGACTGACCCGTGCGCGTGTCCAGGGTGCGCCAGGTCGTCCCGTCCGCCGAGCCCTGGAGTGTCCAGCCGGCCGGGGCCTTCGCCGCCGTGGACGACGTCAGGGTGTACTGGACCGCCTTCGCCGCCGACGCCACGGGCAGCTCCACGGACTCGACCGGCGCCGAGGTGCCGGAGGAGTCGTCGAAGAGCGGGCCCGAGGCGGTCAGGACGTCCGTGCGCGGGGACGGCGCCTTGTCGTCCTGCTGGATCGAGACCGGCGCCGCGTTCGCGCCCGTGCCCCAGGACGACGGCTTCGGGCCCATCGCGAACTCCAGCTGCCCGCCCCGTGCCAGCACATCGTGCGGGAGCGCGGTGGAGTTCCAGGACTTGCCGTTGACCTTCAGACCCTGGACATAGATGTTCTTGTCGCTGTTCTTCGGCGCCTTGACGACCAGCGTGCGGCCGTTGTCCAGATGAACGGTCGCCTTGGTGAAGAGCGGCGAGCCGATCGCGTACTCCCCGCTGCCCATCACCAGCGGATAGAAGCCGAGGGCGGAGAAGAGGTACCACCCCGACTGCTCGCCGTTGTCCTCGTCACCGTGGTAGCCCTGGCCGATCTCGCTGCCGACGTAGAGCCGCCCCAGGACCTCGCGCACCTTCTCCTGGGTCTTCCAGGGCTGCGAGGCCGCGTTGTACATGTACGCGGCGTGGTGGGCGACCTGGTTGGAGTGGCCGTACATCCCCATCCGTACGTCCCGCGCCTCCGTCATCTCATGGATGACGCCGCCGTACGAGCCGACGAACTCGGGCCCGGCCGTCTCGGGGGTCGAGAAGTACGTGTCCAGCTTGTCCGCGAGACCGGAGCGGCCGCCGTAGAGATTGGCGAGCCCGCGGCTGTCCTGGACCGCCGTGAACGCGTAGCCCCACGCGTTCGTCTCGGTGTAGTCGTAGCCCCACACCCTCGGGTCGAACGCGTCCGAGGGCACCCGCCAGTCGCCCTTGAGGTTACGGCCCTGGAAGAAACCGGCCTTCGAGTCGAAGAGCGAGACATAGCTCTGGGCGCGGTTGCGGAAGTAGTCGGACTCCTCCTTGTAGCGCTCCTTCTTCGTCTTCTTGTAGAGCGCCTCACCCATCTCCGACAGGCCGTAGTCGTTGAGGTAGCCCTCCAGCGACCAGGACAGGCCCTCATGGGTCTCCGTGGAGGCGTAGCCGAGGAACGGGGACGTCTCCATGCCCTTGCGGCCCACCCCCGAACGGGGCGGCACGACGGTCGCGTTCTTCAGCGCCGCCTCGTACGCCGCCTCCGCGTCGAAGTCGACGCCCTTGACGTAGGCGTCGGCGAAGGCCACGTCCGAGCTGGTGCCGGTCATCAGATCCGCGTAGCCGGGGGAGGACCAGCGGGAGATCCAGCCGCCGTCCTTGTACTGCTGGACGAAGCCGTCCACCAGCTCGCCCGCCCTCTTCGGGGTGAGGAAGGAGTACGCCGGCCAGGTCGTGCGATAGGTGTCCCAGAAACCGTTGTTGACATACACCTCGCCGTCGACGATCTTCGCGCCGGTGTGCGTCGGGGTGTCGGGCCCGGTCTGCGGCGAGAACGGGCTGGCGTACTGGTACTTCGGGCGGGACTTCGTACCGGTGTTCTCGAAACCGGAGTTGGGATACAGATACAGCCGGTAGAGGCTGGAGTAGAGCGTGGTCAGCTGGTCGTGGTCCGCGCCCTCCACCTCGACCCGCCCCAGGATGTCGTCCCAGGCGCTCTGCGCCCGGTCCTTGACCCGCTCGAAGCGGGTGGTGGCGGGGATCTCGTCGGAGAGGTTCTTCTTCGCCTGGTCGAGGCTGATCAGGGAGGTCGCCAGCCGCAGCGTGACGGTACGGTCCTCGCCCGCGTCGAAGCGCAGATAGCCGGTGACGTCCGCGCCCCCGCCGCCGGAGAGCTTGCCGCTCGCCGTGACGGGCGCGTCGAAGACGCCATAGACGAAGAGCCGCGTCGCGCCGGTCGACAGTCCGCTCTTGACATCGGAGAAACCGGAGAAGGAACGGGTCGCCGGATCGAGGGTGAGGCCGCCCGCGTTGGAGATGTTGTCGAACACCATGCCGGCGTCATCACCGGGATACGTGAACCGCATCATCGCAGCGTGGTCGGTCGGGGTCATCTCGGTCTTGAGACCGTTCTCGAAGGTCACCCCGTAGTAGTGCGGCTTCGCGGTCTCGTTCTCGTGCCGGAAGGGCAGCGCCCGCGCCGTACGGGACGCCTCGGGCGTCCCGGCGGCCACCGAGGGCATCAGCTGGAAGGTCTGCCGGTCGCCCATCCAGGGGCTCGGCTCATGGCTCGCGCTGAACGCCTGCACGGTCGGCAGATTGGCGGCGTTGTTGGCGCGGCTGTACTCGTAGAGCCAGCTGGTGGAACCGGCGTTGGTCACCGGCGTCCAGAAGTTGAAGCCGTTCGGCACGGCCGTCGCGGGGAAGGTGTTGCCGCGCGAGAAGGAGCCGCTGGAGTTGGTGCCGCGTGTGGTGGAGGCGTAGTCCGACAGACGCGCGAGCCGCTTCTCGGCCGCCTTGGGCGCCAGGCTGATGTCATCGATCCAGCCCTGGAACTTCGCCGGGCCCTTGCGGGAGTCGTACGCCACCAGGATCCGGTCGACGGTCTTGCCGGCCGCGACGGAGCCGATCCGGGCGTCCACCTGGTTCCACTGGTTGACATAGAGCCGCTTGGCATCGCCCTGGCCCTGCGGGGTCAGCAGCCCGCCGTGCGCGTCGGTCGCCTTCAGATCACTCAGATAGGTGCCGTCGGTGAAGGCGAGATCGACCGAGACGTTCGTGGCCGGATAGTTCAGATCCGTCTCCGGGAGGGAGGGATAGATCCGGTACGAGAGCGCGGTGTCGCGCCGCACGGCCGTGTGGACGTCGAAGATCTTGTTGTACGAGTACGCGCGGCCGTCCGGCTGGTGCGTACCGGCGTACTTCAGCGCCTTCGTACCGGTGAACCCGGCGCCGGCCTTGGCGGTGGGGGAGCCGGAGGGGCCGCGGTCCACCTGGGTGCGCATGTCCTGGGGCGCGGGGGCGCTCGTATCCCCGTCGGAGAACTGCACATCGGCCAGTTGCGTCGCGTCGGAGGCGCCGTTGTTCGCCGTGATGTCCAGCCGGAAGTGCTGATAGCCGGCCGGGGCCGCGACATCGTACGACTTCGTCTGGAACCGCTCCGGGAAGGTCTCGCCCTTCCGGGAGTCCAGTTCCTTCCACTCCTTGCCGTCGGTCGAGCCCTGGAGCGTCCAGTCCTTGGGGTCGCGCTCGGCATGGTCGTTCGCCGAGGTCAGCGCGTACGTGACGACCTTGACCGGCTCGTCGAGATCGAACTCGATCCAGGCGGTGGGCTCGAACGCCAGCCATTTCGTGGCGGACTGGACGTCGATGAGGTTCTCCTTGGTCTCACCGCCGCCCGTGTTCTCGCCGCTCGCGCGCAACTCCACGACGCGGTCGGTGACATTGCCGGGGATTCCGTTGGTGAAGCCGCCATCGACACCGGATGCCCGTTTCTCTCCATCAGGTCCCGTTTCAACGGTATTGCGCCAGTCCGGCTGGGGTTCGTCCGCCTCGAAGGAGGAGGCGAATTCCCTTTCCGCCGACTTCGGTTGAGCGGGCTGTGCTATAGCCGCCGACTGCGCTGTTACGACGAGCAGTGAGGCGGCCGCCACCAGGGCGGCCGTATGCCATTGTCTGTGCCGGGGTCCGGTTCTCTGCCGCATACCGAGCCTTTCGTCCTGCGTACCAAGTTGGACAACGTTGTCAAACGAGAAGCGCAGGGTCCAGTAGGGGCCAAGTGGCGGGTGGTGTCAAGGGTGTTGCCGGGATGGCGTGTTCGGAATGGCTCATTCTGAAGAGACCGAGGTGGTCGAATGAGTACACACCCGGCTCAGATATCCACGAGGTCTCAACTCGGGAAAGACTGCCGCCCAAACCTGCTTTCGATCTTGCCCAGTCGGCGTGAAGTGGACTATACCTGTCGGCGTCCGCCCAAGCGATGTGGTCGAGCGCGATCGCGCACGATCGAGCGCGATCAAGCACGGCAATTCCGCACGACCCAGCTACATTTGACCGCGGTGGCGGGGCCCTTCGCCTCAGAAGAGAAGGACGGGCGACCGGTACACCGCCTGAGTCCTGGAGAAGGCGAGGACTTGAGCATGGGATCCACCTCCGCTCAGAACAGCGAGGGCCTTGGCCGTCGTGATGTGATCAAGCGGTCCGCCGCGATCGGTCTGATCACCGTCCCGACGATGAGCTTCCTGGCCTCGTGTGCCAGCAGCGACAGCGGGAGCGACAAGAAGGTCGAGAAGGGCAAGGCGACCGAGAAGAACCCGCTCGGGGTGAACGCGAGCGCGCCTCTCGACTTCGTCCTGTTCGACGGCGGATTCGGTACGGAGTACGCGACGGACGCCGTCAAGGAGTACGAGAAGGCGTTCCCCGGCGCGAAGGTGAAGTTCACCCCGACCCAGAAGATCCAGTCCGAGCTCCAGCCGCGCTTCAACGGCGGCACCCCGCCCGACCTGATCGACAACTCGGGCGCCGAGCAGATGGACATGGGCGTTCTCGTCGGCAAGAAGCAGCTCGCCGACCTCACCCCGCTGCTGGACGCCCCCTCCATCGACGACCCGGCCAAGAAGGTCCGCGACACGCTGCGCCCCGGTGTCGTGGAGATGGGTCAGTTCGACGGCGACCCGGTGTGGATCCTCTACTACGCCTACACCGTCTACGGCGTGTGGTACTCGCAGACCGCGCTGGACAAGCTCGACGCGGAGTACCCCGAGGACTGGGACGCGATGCTGGCCCTCTGCGCGAAGGCCAAGAAGCAGGGCATCGCGGGCTGGACGTACGCCGGCAAGTACCCGTACTACGTGCCGTTCTCGCTCTACCCGTTCATCGGCAAGATCGGCGGCCGCGAGGTCCTCGACGCCATAGACAACCTGGAGCCCAACGCCTGGAAGCACCCGGCCGTGAAGTCCGCCTTCGAGGCGTACTTCGAGCTGTTCAAGAAGGGCTACATCCTCCAGGGCACCCCGGGTCTCGACCACATCCAGTCGCAGACCGCCTGGACCGAGGGCAAGGCGCTGTTCATCCCGAACGGCTCCTGGGTGGAGAACGAGGCGGCGAAGACGACGCCCAAGGACTTCCAGATGAAGGTGGCCGCGCCGTCCAGCCTGGACAGCTCGGACAAGCTCCCGTTCGGCACGATCTGGGCGTCCGGCGGCGAGCCCTTCGTCGTACCGGCGAACGCCAAGAACCCCGACGGCGGCATGGAGCAGCTGCGCATCATGCTGAGCGAGGCGTCGTCGAAGAACTTCACGTCCAAGGTGAAGTCGCTGAGTTCCTTCAACGGCGGCACCGACGGGCTCACCCTCTCCACCGCGCTGCAGGCCGGGGTGGACGCGCTGGCCAAGGCCGGCACCAATGTGCTCAACCCGCGACTCCAGGACTGGTACGTGGCCCTCCAGAAGGAGAAGATCGGCGTGGGCGCGCTCGGCGAGATGATGGCCGGACGCCTCACCCCCGCCGAGGCCATCAAGAAGTGCCAGGAGTACGCCGACGCCGCCGCCAAGGACACCTCCATCAAGCACTACAAGCACCAGTAGGAGCGGAAGTGACCGGAGGCCCCGCCGGGGCTTCCGGTTCCGGCCCGTCGCACGGGCCCCCAAGGCAGCACGGCACGGCGGCACCCGCCGGAGATTCGGGGTCGGGAGACATGCAGCACGGCAAATACCGGTTCATCGCGGGGTTTCTGGTATTCCCCCTGGCGATATACGCGCTCTTCGTCGTATGGCCATTCATCCAGTCCATTTATTACTCGTTCACGGACTGGACCGGTCTCAGCCCCGACTTCACGATGGTGGGCTTCGACAACTACACCCGGATGCTCGATGACGACACCTTCTGGAGTTCCCTCCAGCACAGTCTGACCTTCGCGCTCCTGCTGCCCGTGGTGGTCCTCGGTCTCGCGCTGTTCTTCGCCTTCATGCTGAATGTCGGCGGGCGCAGCCGGAAGGGGTCGGCCATCTCGGGGGTCCGCGGATCCTCGTTCTACAAGATCGTCTACTTCTTTCCGCAGGTGCTCTCGATCGCGATCGTCGCCCTGCTCTTCCAGTTCGCGTACAACCCGAACAGCGGCGCCATCAACTCCGCGCTCAGCGCGGTCGGTCTGGACAGTGTGAAGCCGGAGTGGCTGGGCGATCCGAAGCTCGCGCTGTGGTGTGTGATGGCCGTCCTGGTGTGGAGTACGACCGGCTTCTTCGTGGTCCTCTTCTCCGCGGGCATGGCCTCCATCCCGAAGGACTTCTACGAGGCGGCGCTGCTGGACGGCGCGAACCGCTTCACCACCTTCTTCCGGATCACCCTGCCGCTGCTGTGGGACACCGTGCAGTCCGGCTGGGTCTACATGGGCATCCTCGCCCTGGGCGCGGAGTCCTTCGCGGTGGTCCAGATCATGACCGTGGGGCCGGGCGGTCCCGCCGATTCCACCAATGTGCTGACGTTGCTCGTCTACCAGAAGGCGTTCCGTGACGGTCAGGCGGCCTATGCGACCACGATCGGTGTCGCCCTCCTCGTCGTCACGCTGGCCTTCGCCGCCATCGTGATGCGACTGGGCCGACGCGAGCGGCTGGAGTTCTGATGAAGACCACTGAGACCCCTCCCCCCGCCGACACGCCTCCGCCGGCCGACGCCGTACGGACCCGGCCCGCCGTGACCAAGACGGCCGCCCCGCCCGACAAGGAGTCGAAGACCGGCGGCGTCCTCAATGTCTTCTCCCACGGCGTGCTCGTGATCTGGGCCTTCCTGGTCGCGATGCCCCTGCTGTGGGCGGTCATGACGTCCTTCAAGGACGACAAGTCGATCTTCACCTCGCCGTGGTCGCTGCCGGACACGCTGCGCTTCGAGAACTGGTCGCGCGCCTGGACCCAGGCGCATATGAGCGACTACTTCCTCAACACCGTTCTGGTGGTGGCGGGTTCACTGATCGGCACGCTGCTGCTCGGCTCGATGGCCGCGTACGTGCTGGCCCGCTTCGAGTTCCCCGGGAACCGCTTCATCTATTACTTGTTCATCGGCGGGATGAGCTTCCCGATCATCCTCGCGCTGGTCCCGTTGTTCTATGTCATGAACAACATGGGCCTGCTGAACACGATCCACGGTCTGATCCTGGTCTACATCGCCTACTCGCTGCCGTTCACGGTCTTCTTCCTGACCTCGTTCTTCAGAACGCTGCCGACGTCGGTGGCGGAAGCGGCGATCATCGACGGGGCCTCGCACACCCGGACCTTCTTCCAGGTGATGCTGCCGATGGCCAAGCCGGGTCTGATCAGCGTCGGCATCTTCAACTTCCTCGGGCAGTGGAACCAGTACCTGCTGCCCACGGTGCTCAACACCGACCCGGACAACAAGGTCCTCTCCCAGGGGCTGGTGCAGCTCGCCGTCAGCCAGGGGTACAAGGGGGACTGGTCCGGTCTCTTCGCCGGACTGGTGATGGCGATGCTGCCCGTGCTCGCCGCGTACATCATCTTCCAGCGTCAGGTGGTGGCCGGACTGACGGCCGGAGCGCTCAAGTAGCCCGTACGGTCCGGGACCAAGACCGGGACCAAGATCCGGACGAACCGCCCGTCGACCCCGGTCGGCGGGCGGTTCGGCGTGTTCCCATCGCTCAAGGTCTTGACGGGGAGGCGCCCCGAGGGCTGAGCTTAGGGTTCACAAGTTGGAGATACGTCGGGGTCTCATTGGCGCGGCCCCGGCCGGGGGCGGTGGTCGTGCCGCCTGCCAAGGGCAGGAGTGGATGAGTCGTGGAGACTCCGGGGTCGCAGTCGTCTCTGCACCGGGCCAACCTCGAACGGGTCGTGCGCGCGGTGCGCATGGCCGGTTCGCTCACCCAGGCGGAGATCGCCAGAAGCACGGGACTGTCGGCGGCCACGGTCTCCAATATCGTCCGTGAACTGAAGGACGGCGGGACCGTCCAGGTCACGCCCACCTCGGCGGGGGGCCGCCGGGCCCGCAGCGTCTCGCTCAGCGGGGACGCGGGCATCGTCATCGGGGTGGATTTCGGCCATATGCATCTGCGCGTGGCGATCGGCAACCTCGCCCACCAGGTGCTCGCCGAGGAGTCGGAGCCCCTCGACGTGGACGCCTCGTCCGCCCAGGGCTTCGGCCGGGCCGAGGAACTGGTCGAGCGGCTGATCGTCACCACCGGCGTCAGCCGTCAGAAGGTGATCGGAGTCGGCCTCGGCGTCCCCGGGCCGATAGACGTCGAGTCGGGCACGCTCGGCTCCACCTCGATCCTCCCCGGCTGGACCGGCATCAACCCCAGCGACGAGCTGGCCGGGCGGCTCGGCGTACCGGTGTACGTCGACAACGACGCCAATCTCGGCGCCCTCGGCGAGCTGGTCTGGGGGAGCGGTCGCGGGGTCAAGGACCTCGCGTACATCAAGGTTGCCAGCGGGGTCGGCGCCGGGCTGGTGATAGCCGGCCAGATCTACCGCGGCCCCGGGGGTACGGCCGGTGAGATCGGGCACATCACGCTCGACGAGTCGGGCCCCGTCTGCCGCTGCGGCAACCGCGGTTGCCTGGAGACCTTCACGGCGGCCCGCTACGTACTGCCGCTGCTCCAGCCCAGCCACGGCGCGGACCTCACCCTGGAGCGTGTCGTCCAGCTCGCCAGGGAGGGCGACCCGGGCTGCCGCCGGGTGGTCGCCGATGTCGGACGTCACATCGGCAGTGGTGTGGCGAATCTCTGCAACCTCCTGAACCCCAGCCGGGTGGTGCTCGGCGGGGATCTGGCGGAGGCTGGGGAACTGGTGCTCGGGCCCATCCGCGAGTCCGTCTCCCGGTACGCGATCCCCAGCGCGGCGCGGCAGTTGTCGGTGCTTCCCGGGGCGCTCGGCGCGCGGGCCGAGGTGCTCGGCGCGCTCGCCCTCGTGCTGAGCGAGATGGGCGATTCGACGCTTCTGGAGAGCGCCCTCCCGGCAGCGACCCCTGCCTTCACTTAGATAACGAATGGCACCGTTGTCATCTCGTTAAGGATTTACTCCTTGACGCTGACCTCGTGCCGGAGTTGACTTCCTGCCACCTCGGCCGCAACGACGCGGCCTCGTCAGGGAGGTTTTTGAAGTGAACGCGAAGATGCGTCGTGCTGCCGTGGCCACCGCCGCTACCGCTCTGGCCGTCTCCCTCGCCGCCTGTGGCAGCGCGAAGGAGTCCGGCGACAAGGCCGAAGCGTCCACGTCGGACAAGAAGGGCCCGATCACGGTCGGCCTGCTGCTGCCGGAGAACCAGACCGCGCGGTACGAGAAGTTCGACAAGCCGCTCATCGAGAAGAAGGTCAGCGAGCTGACCGACGGCACGGGCAAGGTCGTCTACGCCAACGCCAAGCAGGACGCGACGCTGCAGAACCAGCAGGCCGACACGATGATCACCAACAAGGTCGATGTGCTGGTCGTGGACGCGGTCGACTCCAAGGCCATCGCCAGCTCGGTGAAGAAGGCCAAGGACGCGGGCATACCGGTCGTGGCGTACGACCGTCTCGCCGAGGGGCCGATCGACGCGTACACCTCCTTCGACAACGAAGAGGTCGGCCGGGTCCAGGGCAAGGCGCTCGTCGAAGCGCTGGGCTCCCAGGCCAAGTCGGGCCAGATCGTGATGATGAACGGCGCCGTCACCGACCCGAACGCCGCCCTGTTCAAGAAGGGCGCGCACTCCGAGCTCGACGGCAAGGTGAACATCGGCAAGGAGTACGACACCAAGGAGTGGAAGCCGGAGAACGCCAACGCCAACATGGAGGGCGCCATCTCCGCCCTCGGCAAGGACAAGATCATCGGCGTCTACTCCGCCAATGACAGCATGGCGGGCGGCATCATCACCGCGCTCAAGGGCGCCGGCTTCAGCAAGCTCCCGCCGGTCACCGGCCAGGACGCCGAACTCGCCGGTGTGCAGCGCATCGTCACGGGCGAGCAGTTCATGAGCGTCTACAAGTCCTACCCGCAGGAGGCGGCCGTGGCCGCCGAGATGGCCGTCGCGCTCGCCAAGGGCGAGAAGCTCGACTCCATCGCGAAGGACACCGTGGACAGCCCGACCACCAAGGGCGTCCCGAGCGTGCTCGTCCCCGTTGTCTCGCTGACGAAGGACAACATCAACGACACGGTCATCAAGGAAGGCATCTACACCGCCGGTGAGATCTGCACGGCCAAGTACAAGGCCGGCTGCGACGCGATCGGCCTGAAGTAGTCCCTTCCGGGACCGCCCGGTGATCTCCCCCGGTGAAAGCCTGTCCGGCACCCCGCCCGTCAACGCCCCGCGGCCGGGGCGGGGTGCCGGACGGAACACCCCCGGGCGCGTGCCCCGTGTGCCGTGCCGTGCGACGACCATGACCGGGTCCCGCGCGGCCGGCCCCTTGCTTGTCTCTTATGCTCGACCTCCGCGCCTTCCCCCGGCGCGGCATCCCCGCCGGTCAGGCGGCGAAGGAGATGGTTCACGTGACCGCTACGCCCGTGCTGGCGTTGCGAGGGGTCTCCAAGCGATTCGGTGCCGTCCAGGCGCTCACCGACGTAGAGCTTGAGGTCCACTCCGGTGAGGTGGTCGCCCTCGTGGGCGACAACGGCGCCGGGAAATCAACGCTGGTGAAGACCATCGCCGGCGTACACCCCATCGATGACGGCGTCATCGAGTGGGAAGGCAGCCCCGTCTCGATCGGCCGGCCGCACGACGCCCAGAACCTGGGCATCGCGACCGTCTACCAGGACCTGGCGCTCTGCGACAACATCGACGTCGTCGGCAATCTCTACCTCGGCAGGGAGCTCCGCAGCTGGGGCGTCCTCAACGAGGTTGAGATGGAGCGCCGCTCGCGCGAACTGCTCACCACGCTGTCGATCCGGATTCCCAGCGTCCGTATCCCGATCGCCTCGCTCTCCGGAGGCCAGCGGCAGACCGTGGCCATCGCCCGGTCGATGCTCGGCGACCCCAAGCTCGTCATCCTCGACGAGCCGACGGCGGCCCTCGGCGTCGAGCAGACCGCCCAGGTGCTCGACCTCGTCGAGCGGCTCCGGGAGCGCGGTCTCGCCGTACTTCTCATCAGCCACAACATGGCCGATGTCAAGGCCGTCGCCGACAAGGTGGCGGTCCTCAGGCTGGGCAGCAACAACGGTGTCTTCGATGTCGCGTCCACCTCCCAGGAAGAGATCATCGCCGCCATCACCGGCGCCACGGACAACGCCGTGACCCGTCGCGCCTCGCGCACCGTGGAGGTTCAGAAGTGAGTACGGACAAGACCTCCACGTCTCTTGAGAAGACGCCGGACGAGAAGATCCCGGCCCCGGTCGACGCCCCCGCCGCGGCGGACGGCGCGGTCACCGCGGTGGACCCCCGGCTGCTGGTGCGTGAGCAGGGATTCGCGGGCTATCTCTCCGAGTTCAAGCGCAAGATACGCGCCGGTGACCTGGGCTCCCTGCCGGTCATCATCGGGCTGCTCATCATCTGCGTGGTCTTCCAGAGCCTGAACTCGAACTTCCTGTCCGCGGAGAACCTCAGCAATATCTCCGTGGCCATGGTCGGCACCGGCATGATCGCCGTCGGTATCGTCTTCGTCCTGCTGCTCGGTGAGATCGACCTCTCGGTCGGCTCCGTCAGCGGGGTCTCCGGCGCGATCGTCGCCGTACTGAGCGTCACCCACGGGTTGAACGAGTGGCTGGCCCTGGTGGTCGCCATCGTCAGCGGCGCCGCCATCGGCGCGATCCACGGCTTCTTCTTCGCCCGCGTCGGCGCGCCCGCGTTCGCCGTCACCCTGGCCGGTCTGCTCTTCTGGCTCGGCTTCATGCTCCAGATCCTGGGCGACAACGGCACCATCAACCTGGACCCCGACGGTGTCGTGGGCAAGCTCACCACCTACTACTTCACCGATGTCGCGGCCGCCTACGGCCTCGCCCTCGTCGCGGTCGTGGTGTTCTTCCTGACCTCCTTCCTGGAGAACCGCCGCCGTGAGGCGGCCGGCGTCCCGTCCCGGCCGGTCAACGAGATCGTGCTGCGCACGGCCGTCCTCGGCGTCGTCGCCTTCGCCGCGGCGATCATGTTCAACCAGTACAAGGGCCTGCCCCTCGCGCTGGTCGTCTTCCTGCTGGTCCTCGTGGCGACGGACTTCGTGCTGCGCCGCACGACCTACGGCCGCAAGGTGTTCGCGCTCGGCGGCAGCGTCGAGGCGTCGCGTCGCGCGGGTATCAACGTCACGCTGATCCGCGTCTCGGTCTACTCGGTCGCCGGTACGTTCGCGGCCATCGGCGGTCTCTTCATGGCCTCCAAGATCGCCGCGGCCAACCAGGGCGCCGGCACCGGCGACCTGCTGATGAACGCGATCGCGGCGGCCGTCATCGGCGGCACCAGCCTCTTCGGCGGCCGGGGCCGCACCTGGAACGCGCTGCTCGGTGTCATGGTCATCACCTCGATCCAGTACGGACTGGCGCTGGAGGGCATCGCCACCCCGATCCAGTACATGATCACCGGTGGTGTGCTGCTGGCCACCGTCGTCATCGACTCCGTCACCCGCAAGACCCAGAAGACCGCGGGTCGCGCCTGACCGCGGTCCCGCGCGCTGTGCCCGGCACCTCACGGGGTGCCGGGCACGGCTGTGCTCCGGAAGCAGCCGATATGACGTACATACCGTCGATCGGGTGACGTAGGACGCACCGCCCGCCGACCACTCGCGCGAGTGGAACATTAGACTCGCCAGATCGGCATGCTCGACAGCTCATACGCAAGGAGGCACGGGTGGCGTTGCTGACCCGCATCAGGGGACCGCGCGATCTGGACCGGCTCGGCCCGGAGCAGCTGGAGCAGCTGGCCGGAGAGATCCGGTCCTTTCTCGTGGAGGAAGTCTCCAAGACCGGTGGCCACCTCGGGCCCAACCTCGGTGTCGTCGAGCTGACCATCGCCCTGCACCGGGTGTACGACTCCCCCAAGGACAAGGTCCTCTTCGACACGGGGCACCAGTCCTACGTCCACAAGCTGCTCACCGGCCGTCAGGACTTCTCACGGCTCAAGGGCAAGGGCGGTCTCTCCGGCTATCCGTCCCGTGCCGAGTCCGACCACGACATCATCGAGAACTCGCACGCCTCCACCGTGCTCGGCTGGGCCGACGGTCTCGCCAAGGCCAACGAGGTCCTCGACAAGGACGACCACGTGGTCGCGGTGATCGGTGACGGCGCGCTGACGGGTGGTATGGCCTGGGAGGCGCTGAACAACATCGCCGCCGCCAAGGACCGTCCGCTCGTCATCGTCGTCAACGACAACGAGCGTTCGTACGCACCGACGATCGGCGGCCTCGCCAACCATCTCGCGACCCTGCGGACCACCGACGGCTACGAACGCTTCCTGGCGCGCGGCAAGGAGATCCTGGACCGCACCCCGGTCGTCGGCAGGCCCCTCTACGACACCCTGCACGGCGCCAAGAAGGGCCTGAAGGACTTCATCGCCCCGCAGGGCATGTTCGAGGACCTCGGACTGAAGTACGTGGGTCCGATCGACGGCCATGACATCGGGGCCCTGGAGTCCGCCCTACAGCGTGCCAAGCGCTTCGGCGGCCCGGTCATCGTGCACTGCATCACCGAGAAGGGCCGCGGCTACAAGCCCGCCGAGCAGGACGAGGCCGACCACTTCCACGGCATCGGTCCCATCCACCCCGACACCGGACTGCCCATCGCCGCCGCCGGCATGGACTGGACCTCGGTGTTCGGCGAGGAGATGGTCAAGCTCGGCCATGAGCGCGAGGACATCGTCGCGATCACGGCGGCCATGCTCCAGCCGGTCGGTCTGGAGAAGTTCGCGAAGGCGTTCCCCGACCGGGTGTACGACGTCGGGATCGCGGAGCAGCACGGCGCGGTCTCCGCGGCGGGCCTCGCCACCGGCGGGGTGCACCCGGTGTTCGCCGTCTACGCGACGTTCCTGAACCGCGCGTTCGACCAGGTCCTGATGGATGTGGCCCTGCACCGCTGTGGAGTGACGTTTGTTCTCGACCGGGCCGGTATCACCGGCACCGACGGCGCCTCGCACAACGGTATGTGGGACATGTCCATCCTCCAGTGCGTGCCGGGGCTGCGGATCGCCGCCCCGCGCGACGCCGACCAGGTGCGCGCCCAGCTCCGCGAAGCGGTGAAGGTCGAGGACGCCCCGACCGTCGTGCGCTTCTCCAAGGGCGCGGTCGGCCCGGCGGTCGCCGCCGTCGGCCGGGTCGGTGGCATGGACGTCCTGCGCAGGACCGAGGAGGGTACGGCGGACGTGCTGCTGGTCTCCGTCGGCGCGCTCGCCCCGATGTGTCTGGACATCGCCGACCTTCTCGACAAACAGGGCATCACGACCACGGTCGTCGACCCGCGCTGGGTCAAGCCCGTCGACGAGGCGCTCGCCCCGCTCGCCGAGCAGCACCGCGTGGTCGTCACCGTCGAGGACAACAGCCGGGTCGGCGGCGTCGGTTCGGCGGTCGCCCAGGCGCTGCGCGACGCCGGAGTCGACGTACCGCTGCGGGACTTCGGTATTCCGCCGCGCTTCCTCGACCACGCCTCCCGCAAGGAGGTCATGGCCGAGATCGGACTGACCGCGCCGGACATCGCGCGCCAGGTCACCGGCCTGGTCGCGAAGCTGGACGGCCGGCTGGTGGACTCGCCCACCGAGGCCGCCCGCGACTGATCCGCCGTCACCGCGTCGTACCGACGTGCCGACGTTTGTTTCGCCGTACCGATGGGCCGGTGGGGCCGCCCTGTAAGGGTGGTCCAATCGGCCCATCCGTGTGAAATCAGCTCATATCGGGTGACCGGGGCAAATGCGCTCTCGATCATGGCCGGATGAACGCGCACACGGAGGTACGCCGGTGAGTACGCAGCAGGACTCGGGACCAGCCGGAGACGGCGTGTTCCGCACCAAGACCGTCGAGCAGTCGATCCGCGACACCGAGGAACCCGAGTTCGCGCTCAGAAAGTCCCTCTCCGCGCTCGATCTGACCGTCTTCGGCGTCGGTGTGATCATCGGCACCGGCATCTTCGTCCTGACCGGTGTGGTGGCCAGGCAGACCGCCGGGCCCGCCACCGCCATCGCGTTCGTCGTCTCCGGGATCGTCTGCGCGCTGGCCGCCCTCTGCTATGCCGAGTTCGCCTCGACGGTGCCGGTCGCCGGATCCGCGTACACCTTCGCGTACGCCTCGCTCGGTGAGCTGCCCGCCTGGATCATCGGCTGGGACCTCGTGCTCGAACTGGCGCTGGGCTGCGCGGTCGTCGCGGTCGGCTGGTCCGGCTATGTGCGCTCGCTGCTCGGCAACGCCGGGGCGAGTCTGCCGGACTTCCTCTCCGGCACGCAGAACGGGAGGTTCGGCTTCGATCTGCTCGCGTTCCTGCTCGTCCTCGTCCTGACCTGCGTCCTGGTCCTGGGCGTCAAGCTCTCCTCGCGCGTCACCAGTGTCATCGTCGGCGTCAAGGTCACCGTCGTCCTGCTGGTGATCATCGTCGGGGCGTTGTTCATCAACGGCGCCAACTACCATCCGTTCATCCCGCCGTCGCAGACGGCCGGCGCCGGCGGCGGGCTCAGAGCCCCGCTCATCCAGCTGATGGCCGGCTACACCCCCACCAACTTCGGCGTCATGGGCATCTTCACCGCCGCGGCCGTCGTCTTCTTCGCCTACATCGGCTTCGACATCGTCGCGACCGCCGCCGAGGAGACCGTCCACCCGCAGCGCGACGTACCCCGCGGCATCCTCGGCTCCCTCTTCATCTGCACCGTGCTCTATGTCGCCGTCTCACTCGTCGTCACCGGAATGCAGCATTACAGCCGGCTGACGGTGGACGCCCCGCTCGCCGACGCCTTCAAATCGGTGGGCCATCCCTTCTGGGCCGGGCTGATCAGCTTCGGCGCGGCCGTCGGCCTCACCTCGGTGTGCATGATCCTGCTGCTCGGCCAGACCCGGGTGTTCTTCGCGATGAGCCGCGACGGACTGCTGCCGCGCACCTTCTCCCGGGTCCACCACCGGTTCCGCACTCCGTACCACTCCACCGTCCTGCTCGGGGTGATCGTCGCGATCGTCGCCGGCTTCACCTCCATCGAGGAACTGGCCGAACTCGTCAACATCGGCACGCTGTTCGCCTTCGTCGTGGTCGCGCTCGGCGTCATCATCCTGCGCAGGCGCCGCCCCGACCTGCCGCGCTCGTTCCGCACCCCGCTGGTGCCGTATCTGCCGATCGCGTCCGTGCTCGCGTCCCTCTGGCTGATGATCAACCTGCCCGCCGAGACCTGGCTGCGCTTCGGCGTCTGGATGGCCATCGGCTTCGTCGTGTACCACGTGTACGGACGCGCGCACAGCCGTCTCGGCCTGCTCGGCGGGGACCGCTGACGGCCCGTCATCCCGTACGGAAGTCCGCCACGCGGGCCCGGCCCCGTATGTCCTGCTCCGGCACGGACCGCGGGGCCGGTTACTGTGCCGCGCATGGTCGTCGAGCCGCCCGCCCTCCGGTACGTCACGCCCCCGCGACGTACCGCCCCGTACCCCGCACCGGTCCCCGTCCGGCCGGCCCGCCCCACCGCCGGCTACTGGCGGCGGCTGCTCCCGGTGCTCGCGCTGCTGACGCTCGTCACCCGGCTGCCCTCCTTCCGCCCGCCGCTGTGGAGCCCCGACGAGGGCTATCTCGCCGTACAGGCACGGATACTGGCCGCCGGGGGAGCGCTGTACGACACCGTCGTCGACCGGAAACCGCCGCTGCTGCCCTGGCTCTACGAAACGGTCTTCGCGCTCTCCGGCGACGATTCCCTGTACGCCGTGAAGGCGCTCGCCGTCCTCGCCCAACTGACCACCGCCGCGCTGCTCGCCGCCGTCGCCCGGGAGCGCTGGGGCGACCGGGCGGGCCGTACCGCCGGGGTCCTCTACCCGCTGGTCTCCATCGGACTCAACCCCGAGGACACCCAGTCGGCCACCTTCGAGGTCTTCATACTGCCGTTCACCGTCGCGGCGGTGTGGTGCGCGGGCCGGGGCCGCTGGGGCGCCGCCGGGCTCGCCGTCGCCGGGGCGCTGCTGACCAAACAGACCGGCGGCGCCGTCCTCGCCCCGGTCCTGTGGCTGCTCTGGACCACCGCGCGCACCGCGCCGGCCCCGCTCATCCGCGCCGCGCTCGGGCGGCTCTCCGCCGGGCTCGTGCTGCCCGTACTCGCCGTGGCCCTGCTCACCTCACCGTCCGGCTTCCTCTTCTGGGCGGTGACCGGATCGGGTGCGTACGCCACCCTCACCGGCTCCGAACTCCATGTGCTCCTACGGGCCTTGGCGAACACCGCCCTGCTCTGCCTGGCCTGCGCGGGACTGCTGCCGCCCGTCCTGCGCGCCCTGCGCACCCGCGGCGGCACCGGCGGACCGGGCGCCGACCTCTGGGTATGGCTCGCGTCCTCGTCCGGCGCCGTCCTGCTCGGCTTCCACTTCTTCGGCCACTACTTCCTGCAACTCCTGCCGCCGCTGGTGCTCCTGGCGACCGCCGCGCTGCGCCCGCTGCCCCGCGACCGGCTCGCCTCCGCGCTGCTCACCTCGGCCTGCGCGTGCGCGCTGTTCCTCACCTGGGGCCTCCTCACGCCCCGGCCGGAACTCGCCCACGCCCAGCGCCTCGCGGACGCCGTACGGGCCCGTACGGAGCCCACGGACCGGGTCCTGGTCTGGGGGATACACCCGGAGGTCTACTGGCTCGCCGACCGCGTCCCGGCCAGCCGCTATCTGACGGCCGGTCTGCTGACCAACTACAGCGGCGGCCGGGACGGGCCCCGCGTCGGCGAGAAGTACGCGATGGCGGGCACCTGGCCGGTCCTCGTCGACGAGCTCGGCGCGCGCCCGCCCGCCCTCGTCGTCGACGACTCACGCGGCAAGCCCTTCGCCCCCGACCGGCTGCCCACGCTGCGCGGGCTGCTCGCCCGGCACTACGAACCGCTGCCGGGGACGGTCGACGGAGCGGTGCTCTACGTACCCTCGCCGGGCGAGCCGCCCGACGGTCCGTCCGTGGGACCCTCGGGCGGCGCGGCCGGCGGCCCGCCCGTGCTCAGGTCCGTGGTCCGGCCCCCGGCCTGGTCCTGGGCCGCGACCGGTGGCTGACCCTCCTGCCGCTGATCCTCCGGCGGCCGGGGCTCCGACGGTCCGCGCTCCGCGGACGGGCGTACGGTTCTGGGCCCGGCGCACTCCGCCCCGTGCGCCGCCACCCGCCGGCGCAGCTCACGGTCGGCCGTGACGACGACACAGCCCACGCCGTCGGCCGCCGCCCGCGCGGCCAGCGCCACGATCAGGTCGTCCCCGCCGCCGGCCGCCGCCTCCACCCGTACCCCCGGTACGGACACCACGCCCCGCGCCGCGCCCTCCACGACGAGCACGACCTCGACGGGCCCCGGATGCCCGGCCGCGCCCCGCGCCGCGTACGGCACCAGCGAGTCGCGCAGCCGCTCGGTGGCGCCCCGCCGGTCGCGCCACCACCCGTCGGGAACGGAACCGACCACATTCGCCGCGTCGACGATCAACCGCATCAGCACAGCCGCAGCCTCGCACAGCGCCGGTCCGCACGGCTCCCGGAGCCCCCGCCGCTGCCCCTGAGTACTATCGAACTCTGGGTTTTCCGCGCTCGGGAAGGTGGCAGTGGGCCATGACACCGCGGTCCGGACGGACGTCGAAGCGGTCGGGGGACAGCGCGCGCCAGGCCCCTGACCGGGGTGCGAAGCCACGCCGTACGCCCCCCGCGCCGCTCATGGACGACGCCCTCCCGGCGACCACCGGCTGGCTGCTGCGCGGCAAGGACGGCAGGCTCACGGCGTACGCGCCGACCGCCGACGGTGTGCTCCGCTGGACGGAGACCCGCCCCGGCGGCCCCGGCTGGTCGGGGCCCGAGCCGCTGGCCGCCCCCGGCCTGCTGCCGTATCTGTCGGTCGCGCGGAGCGCCGAGGGCTTCGTCCATCTCGTGGGGGTACGGAAACGTCCGCGCGCCGACGGGCCCGCCGACACCGATCTCGTCCACGCCGTCCAGTTCCAGACGGGCCGTCCGCTGCGCGACTGGCAGTCGCTGGGGAACCCGCACGGCAAGGACCGCGCGAAGGGCGTGGACATCGGTCTGCCGTCCGCGGTCCTGGACGCCACCGGCTCGGTGCATCTGTTCCTCCGCAACGCGAACGGCGGACTGTCCGCCAAACACCAGTCGCCCACCGGCCGCTGGCAGCCCTGGGGCGGCGCCAACGCCGAGGACACGGCGCTGACCGGCGAGACGGCCGCCGCCGTCACCGACCACGGACTGATCGATGTCCTCGTCCCGGCCGCCGGCACCGTCGTCCGCTGGCTGCGCCCCGAACCCGACGCGAAGCTGGAGCGCGCCGAGGACGAACCGGAGGCCAGGGTCGAGCCCGGCACGATCACCGCCTGGAACACCGGCGGCGGCCGGCTCACCCACTTCTGGCGCGACGCCGGCGACGGCACCGTACGCGCCTGGCGCCCCGGGACGGAACCCGCCCGGCTGGGCGGTCCCGGCACCGGCCCGCTCGCCCTGCTGCGTACGCCCGTGGACGGCCACGACTGCGTGATCCTGGCCCAGCGCGGCCCCGACGGCCGCCCGCACATCGCCGCGTACCCCACGGAGGACGAGGCGGCGGGCCTCCACTGGACCCCGACCGGGGAGCGCTGCTCCGGCGCGCCCGCGCTGGCGCTGGACGGCCGGGGGCGGGTGGTCCTGGCGGTGATCGGCGAGGACGGCGCTCTGCGGACGGCCCGTCAGAAGGCGGAACCGGGCCTGGCGCTGGAGGCGTGGACCCGGATCTGAGCGGCGTACCCGCACCACGTCCCATCGGCACGCACGGATGCCGTGACGGACCGGGCCGGTACGGAAGTCCCCTTCCGTACCGGCCCGTTCGCCATACGCCCGTGAACGCTACGCGGGGACGCTCGCGACGCCCGGTGCCAGGAACCGCTTGCCGTTCACCCGCTCCGAGACGCCTTCCCTGTCCAGGTACGGGGTGATGCCGCCCAGATGGAAGGGCCAGCCCGCGCCGGTGAGCAGACAGAGGTCGATGTCCTGCGCCTCGGCCACGACGCCCTCGTCCAGCATCAGACCGATCTCCTGGGCCACCGCGTCCAGCACCCGGTCGCGCGTCTGCTCCTCGGTGAGGACGACATCCCCCTGCGTGAGGAGCGCGGCCACCTCCGGGTCCAGCTCCGGCCTGCCCGATTCGTACACGTAGAAGCCGCGCTTGCCCGCCTCGACCACCGCCGCGAGGTTCCGGGAGACCGTGAAGCGGTCCGGGAACGCGCCGTGCAGGGTCTCCGAGACATGCAGACCGATGGCGGGTCCGACGAGTTCGAGCAGCACCAGCGGGGACATCGGCAGCCCCAGCGGTTCGACCGCGCGCTCCGCCACCTCGACCGGCGTGCCCTCGTCGATGACGTTCTGGATCTCGCCCATGAAGCGGGTGAGGATACGGTTGACGACGAACGCCGGGGCGTCCTTCACCAGCACCGCGCTCTTCTTCAGCTTCTTCGCCACCCCGAACGCCGTGGCCAGCGACGCGTCGTCGGTCCGCTCACCGCGCACGATCTCCAGCAGCGGCAGGATCGCGACCGGGTTGAAGAAGTGGAAGCCGACGACCCGCTCGGGGTTCTTCAGCTTCGACGCCATCTCGGAGACCGACAGCGACGAGGTGTTGGTGGCGAGGATCGCGTGCGCCGGGGCGACCGCCTCGACCTCCGCGAACACCTTCTGCTTGACGCCCATCTCCTCGAAGACGGCCTCGATGACGAAGTCCGCGTCCGAGAAGCCCTCGGCCTTGTCCAGCACACCCGAGACCAGGCCCTTGAGCCGGTTGGCCTTGTCCTGGCTGATACGGGACTTCAGCAGCAGCTTGTCGATCTCGCCGTGGACATAACCGACACCCTTGTCGACCCGCTCCTGGTCGATGTCCGTGAGGACGACCGGCACTTCGAGGCGGCGCAGGAAGAGCAGCGCCAGCTGAGAGGCCATCAGTCCCGCGCCGACGACGCCGACCTTGGTGACCGGGCGCGCCAGCGCCTTGTCCGGGGCCCCGGCGGGCCGCTTGGCGCGCCGCTGCACCAGATTGAACGCGTAGATGCCGGAGCGCAGTTCGCCGCCCATGATCAGGTCCGCGAGGGCCCGGTCCTCGGCGTCGAAGCCCGCCTGGAGATCGCCGTCCTTGGCGGCGGCGATGATGTCCAGCGCGCGGTAGGCGGCCGGAGCCGCGCCGTGCACCTTGGAGTCGGCGATCTGCCGGCCGCGCTCCACCGCCCGGTCCCACGCCTCACCGCGGTCCACCTCGGCCCGTACGACCGACAGTTCGCCCTTCAGCACGGACGCGGTCCAGACCAGCGACCGCTCCAGGAAGTCGGCGCCCTCGAAGATCGCGTCGGCGATGCCCAGTTCATGTACCTGGGCGCCCTTGAGCTGCTTGTTCTGGTTGAGCGAGTTCTCGATGACGACCGAGACCGCGCGGTCCGCGCCGATCAGGTTCGGCAGCAGCGTGCAGCCGCCCCAGCCGGGGACGAGACCGAGGAAGACCTCGGGCAGCGAGAACGCGGGCAGCGCGGCCGAGACGGTGCGGTACTGACAGTGCAGCCCGATCTCGACACCGCCGCCCATCGCCGCGCCGTTGTAGTACGCGAAGGTCGGCACGGCCAGCGCGGCGAGCCGCTTGAAGACCTCGTGGCCGCCCTTGCCGATCGCGAGCGCGTCCTCGTGGCGCTTGAGGAGCTCCACGCCCTTGAGGTCGGCGCCGACCGCGAAGATGAACGGCTTGCCGGTGATCCCGACGCCCACGACCGTGCCGTCGGACGCCTCCTTCTCGACCTGGTCGATCGCGGCGCTGAGGTTCGCCAGCGACTGCGGTCCGAAGGTGGTCGGCTTGGTGTGGTCCAGGCCGTTGTCGAGCGTGATGAGGGCGAAGCGCCCGGCGCCCGCGGGGAGGTCGAGATGGCGTACGTGCGCCTGTGTGACGACCTCGCCGGGGAACAGTTCGGCCGCGCCCTTCAGGAGTTCGGCGGTGCTGGTGCTCACTTGGTGCCTCCGTCGAAGTGCGGGTTCTCCCAGATGACCGACGCGCCCATGCCGAAGCCGACACACATGGTGGTGAGGCCGTAGCGGACGTGCGGGTGCGACTCGAACTGCCGCGCCAGCTGCGTCATCAGCCGGACGCCGGAGGACGCCAGCGGGTGGCCGAACGCGATGGCGCCGCCGTACTGGTTGACGCGCTCGTCGTCGTCCGCGATGCCGTAGTGCTCCAGGAAGGCCAGCACCTGTACGGCGAAGGCCTCGTTGATCTCGAACAGCCCGATGTCGGAGATCGACAGCCCCGCCTTGGCGAGCGCCTTCTCCGTCGACGGGATCGGACCGTACCCCATGACCTCGGGCTCGACGCCCGCGAACGCGTACGAGACCAGCCGCATCCTGACCGGCAGGCCCTGCTCGCGCGCGAAGTCCTCGGCGGCGATGAGCGAGGCGGTGGCGCCGTCGTTGAGCCCCGCCGCGTTGCCCGCGGTGACCCGGCCGTGCGGCCGGAACGGGGTCTTCAGCCCGGCCAGCATCTCCAGCGTCGTCCCCGGCCGCATCGGCTCGTCGGCGGTGGCGAGCCCCCAGCCGGTCTCTCCCGCCTCGGGGGAGGTACGGCGGATGGAGATCGGCACCAGATCCTGCTGGATCGTGCCGTTGGCGTACGCCTTGGCGGCCTTCTCCTGCGAGCGCACCGCGTACTCGTCGGCGCGCGCCTTGGTCAGCCGCGGGAAGCGGTCGTGCAGATTCTCGGCCGTCATCCCCATGAAGAGCGCGGAGTCGTCCACGAGCTTCTCGGAGACGAAGCGCGGGTTCGGGTCGACGCCCTCGCCCATCGGGTGGCGGCCCATGTGCTCGACACCGCCGGCCACGACGATGTCGTACGCGCCGAACGCGATGGAGCCCGCGGTGCTGGTCACCGCGGTGAGCGCGCCCGCGCACATACGGTCGATCGAGTAGCCCGGCACGGACTGCGGCAGCCCGGCGAGGATCCCCGCGGTACGGCCGAGCGTGAGGCCCTGGTCACCGATCTGGGTGGTGGCGGCGATGGCGACCTCGTCGATCCGGGCCGGGTCGAGGTCCGGGTTGCGGCGCAGCAGCTCCCGGATCGCCTTCACGACGAGATCGTCGGCACGGGTCTCGTGGTACATGCCCTTCGGGCCCGCCTTGCCGAACGGGGTGCGGACGCCGTCGACGAAGACGACATCCCTGACGGTACGAGGCACGATGGCTCTCCTCCAGGGTGCGGGGTGGCACTGCGGGGCGCGCTTGAGGCGCGCTACCGTCTCTATGCTACTTGTGGGTAACCATGCTGCCCAGCCCGGGCCGGTCTTTTTTGGGCTCGGTTCGCCTCCCGAAAGACGGCACCCCGGGCGTCCAGGCGCGGCTATCCACCGAGACGGGCCCGCGGCCGGCCACCGGCAGGCCGGCCGCGCCCCCGCCGGACGGCGAAGCGCGCCGTCAGGACGACACCGACAGCGCTCGCGTCAGCAGCGGCGCCACCTGTTCCACCTGCCACGCCCGCGCCCCGTACGCGCCCAGCGCCTCCGCGACCTTCTCCACCGTCGGCTCCCGCGGCGGCTCCCAGCAGACCCGGCGCACCGTGTCCGGCGTGATCAGGTTCTCCTGCGGCATGTTCAGCCGCTCGGCCAGCTCCGAGACCGCCGCGCGGGCGGCCGACAGCCGGGCCGCCGCCTCCGGGTCCTTGTCCGCCCAGGAGCGCGGCGGCGGTGGTCCCGCCATCTGCTGCCCCGGCTGGGGCAGCTCCGCGTCGGACAGCGCCCTGGCCCGGTCGACCGCCGCCTGCCACTGCTCCAGCTGTCGGCGTCCCATCCGGTGGCCGAAGCCGGGCAGCGCGGTCAGCGCGTGCACGTTCACCGGCAGCGCCAGCGCCGCCTCGATGATCGCGGCGTCGCTCAGCACCTTGCCGGGGGAGACGTCACGCCGCTGCGCGACCCGGTCGCGGCTGGTCCACAGCTCTCGTACGACCGCCATCTGACGGCGGCGGCGCACCTTGTGCATCCCCGACGTACGGCGCCACGGGTCCTTGCGCGGGGGCGCCGGCGGGGCCGAGGCGATCGCGTCGAACTCCTGGTGCGCCCAGTCCAGCTTGCCCTGGCGGTCCAGCTCCTTCTCCAGCGCGTCCCGCAGATCGACGAGCAGCTCCACATCGAGCGCGGCGTACCGCAGCCACGGCTCGGGAAGCGGACGGGTCGACCAGTCGACGGCGGAGTGGCCCTTCTCCAGGGCGTAGCCGAGGACGTTCTCGACCATCGCGCCGAGGCCGACCCGGGGAAAGCCCGCCAGCCGGCCTGCCAGTTCCGTGTCGAACAGCCGGGTGGGCATCATGCCTATTTCGCGCAGGCAGGGGAGATCTTGCGTCGCCGCGTGCAGGATCCACTCGGTGCCGGCGAGAGCCTCGCCGAGACCGGAGAGATCGGGGCAGCCGACGGGATCGATCAGCGCCGTGCCCGCGCCCTCGCGGCGCAGCTGGACGAGATAGGCGCGCTGGCCGTACCGGTAACCGGACGCCCGCTCGGCGTCGACGGCCACGGGGCCGGTGCCCGCGGCGAAGGCCGCGATCACCTCGGCGAGTGCCTCATCGGTGGCGACCACCGGCGGAATGCCCTCGCGGGGCTCCAACAAGGGGATCGGCGCCGATTCGACGTCGTCCGGGGGCAGCGACATGAGCGGCTGCCGCCGCTGGCCCCCGGTGGTTCGCAGTGCTGGCTCTGCTGCGGTCTCTTGGGCGTCGGTCACCTGTCAAGGGTATCCGTGAACGGAAGGCGCCCGTCGACGGAACGTTCCGTCGACGGGCGGTGGGGGCGAGAAGTGGTCAGTGGATGATTCCGGTGCGGAGGGCCACGGCGACCATCCCCGCCCGGTCGCCCGTGCCGAGCTTGCGCGCGATCCGGGCGAGATGGCTCTTGACGGTGAGTGCGGACAGGCCCATCGAGACTCCGATGGCCTTGTTGGACTGGCCCTCGGCGACCAGCCGGAGCACCTCGACCTCGCGGCCGGAGAGCTCCCGGTAACCGCCCGGGTGGCTCGGCGCCCCCGGAGGACGGCGGTGCATCCGCTGTCCGGCGCCGATGGGGGCGGCGCCGGGACGGCCCGGGTGGCCGATGTTGGTACGGGTACCGGTGACGACATAGCCCTTGACACCGCCCGCGAGGGCGTTGCGCACCGCGCCGATGTCATCGGCGGCGGAGAGGGCGAGGCCGTTGGGCCAGCCCGCGGCTCGGGTCTCGGACAGCAGGGTCAGCCCGGAACCGTCGGGCAGATGGACGTCGGCAACGCAGATGTCGCGCGGGTTGCCGACGCGGGGGCGGGCCTCCGCGATGGACGACGCCTCGATGACGTCACGTACTCCAAGGGCCCACAAGTGGCGGGTGACGGTGGAGCGGACGCGTGGGTCGGCCACGACGACCATGGCCGTCGGCTTGTTCGGGCGGTAGGCGACCAGGCTTGCGGGCTGCTCGAGGAGAACGGACACCAGGCCTCCTGGGAAGGTGCGGGACGGGGCCGGCTCTGGGGATGAAGCCGGGGCGATCCGTGCTTGAAGGGTCATTGACCTCTTCGGCAGCAATCCCGCCCGCCTTTAGAGAATGATCACGATTTGGTGAGTAACAATTCGGGCAATTCGGACGGGTGATCGATCATTCCGTGACGGGCCCCACCCGCGGCGGCGCGGTGAGGGGCCGTCAGTGTCGTCGGGGCCGTCGGAATCGGCGGGATCAGTGAGACCAGGGGGGGATCAACGGGACCGGGAAAGACCGGCGGGACCGGAGGGGGAGGGCTGTCAGGGCACCTGCGGCCCGCGTCGCTGGGGCAGCGACACCACACCCGCGCCGGCGCCCGGGTCCGCGCCGCCCGCGACCGGTCCCGTCGTGGCGGGCGGCAGTCCCGCGATCTGGCAGAGCAGATCGCACCAGGCCGCCAGATGCGCCGCCGCGTCGGGCACGCCGCCCCGGCCCTCGCGCGGGGTCCAGGACGCGCGGATCTCGATCTGGGTGGCGGGCCGGCGCTCGGCGAGACCGCCGAAGTAGTACGACCCGGCGCGTGTGACGGTGCCGCTGGCCTCCCCGTACGACAGTCCGCGCGCCTCCAGCGCGCCGGTCAGCCAGGACCAGCACACCTCGGGCAGCAGCGGGTCCGCCGCCATCTCCGGCTCCAGCTCCGCCCGTACGAGCGTCACCAGCCGGAAGGCGCCCTGCCAGGCGTCATGGCCGGCCGGGTCGTGGAGCAGGATGAGGCGGCCGTCCGCCAGATCGTCGTCGCCGTCGACGACCGCCGCCTCCAGGGCGTACGCGTACGGTGCCAGCCGCTTGGGCGGCGGTGTCGGGTCGACTTCGATCTCGGGACGCAGCCGCGCCGTTCGCAGTGCTTCGACCGCCGAACGGAACGTGGCCGGACCGGAATTCCCCTCCGCGCCCCCCGTTCCCTCGGTGCCGTTGGAATGATCGGAAAACTGTCCCTGAGCCGCAGCCATGCGGGGAAGAGTAGGCGGAACGCGCGTCTCGCGCAGGGAAGGACACCCGGGCCGGGGCAGCGGCTTCCCCGTACATGCGAAGATTCTGGTCGTGAGCGCCATTGACCGCCCCTCGGGCCAGCAGACGAAGACGTACGAATCGCCCTTTATGAAGGCCTGCAGGCGCGAACCGGTGCCCCACACACCGGTGTGGTTCATGCGGCAGGCGGGGCGCTCGCTGCCGGAGTATCTGAAGGTGCGCGAGGGGATTCCGATGCTGGAGTCCTGTATGCGGCCCGAGCTGGTCACCGAGATCACCCTCCAGCCGGTACGGCGCCACAAGGTCGACGCCGCGATCTACTTCAGCGACATCGTCGTCCCCCTCAAGGCCATCGGCCTCGACCTCGACATCAAGCCCGGGATCGGCCCCGTCGTCGCCGAGCCCATCCGGACCCGCGCCGATCTCGCCCGGCTGCGCGAGCTGACCCCGGACGATGTCTCGTATGTCACCGAAGCGGTCGGCATGCTCACGGGCGAGCTGGGCGACACCCCGCTCATCGGCTTCGCCGGCGCGCCGTTCACGCTCGCCAGCTATCTCGTGGAGGGCGGCCCGTCCCGTAACCACGAGCACACCAAAGCGATGATGTACGGCGACCCGGAGCTCTGGGCCGAGCTGCTCGACCGGCTCGCGGACATCACCTCCGCCTTCCTCAAGGTGCAGATCGAGGCGGGCGCGAGCGCCGTGCAGCTCTTCGACTCATGGGTGGGCGCCCTGGCCCCCGTCGACTACCGCCGTTCCGTGCTGCCCGCCTCGGCGAAGGTCTTCGACGCCGTCGCCGCGTACGGCGTCCCGCGCATCCACTTCGGCGTCGGTACGGGCGAGCTGCTCGGCCTGATGGGCGAGGCCGGCGCGGATGTCGTCGGTGTCGACTGGCGGGTGCCGCTGGACGAGGCCGCCCGCCGGGTCGGCCCCGGCAAGGCGCTCCAGGGCAACCTCGACCCGGCCGTGCTCTTCGCCCCGACGGCGGCGGTGGAGACCAAGACCCGCGAGGTGCTGGACGCGGCGGCCGGTCTGGAGGGCCATATCTTCAATCTGGGCCATGGTGTGCTGCCGACGATGGACCCGGACTCCCTGACCCGGCTGGTGGAGTACGTCCACACCCAGACCGCCCGCTGAGTGTTCCCGGGCTATAGTCCCGCCTTCCGTACCGCCGTCGTCGCCTTGCGCGCGGCGACCAGCACCGGGTCCCAGACCGGGGAGAACGGCGGGGCGTAGCCCAGGTCCAGGGTGATCATCGCCTCCACCGTCATCCCGGCCGTCAGCGCCACCGCCGCGATGTCCACCCGCTTCGCCGCGCCCTCACGGCCGACGATCTGGGTGCCCAGCAGCCGGCCCGTACGGCGCTCCGCGAGCATCTTCACGGTCATGACGGCGGCGCCGGGGTAGTAACCGGCGCTGTTGGTGGACTCGATGGTCGCGGTGACGAACTGGAGGCCCGCCCGGCGGGCGTCCTTCTCCCGCAGCCCGGTCCGGGCGATCTCCAGGTCGCAGACCTTGCTGACGGCCGTACCGACCACCCCGGGGAAGACGGCGTAGCCGCCGCCGGCGTTCGTGCCGATGATCTGGCCGTGCTTGTTCGCGTGGGTGCCCAGCGCGATATGCCGGGTCGAGCCCGAGACCAGGTCGAGGACCTCCACGCAGTCCCCGCCCGCCCAGATGTTCTCGTGGCCGCGCACCCGCATCGCCAGATCGGTGAGCAGCCCGCCGTGCGGCCCGAGGGGCAGCCCCGCGGCGCCGGCGAGGGTGGTCTCCGGCTCCACGCCGATGCCGAGCACGACCACATCGGCCGGGTACTCGCCGGCGTCGGTGACCACGGCCCGTACCCGGCCGTCCGCGCCGGCGCGGATGCCGGTGACCGCCGTGCCGCCCACCGCCGTGATGCCCATCCCCTCCATCGCCTCATGGACCAGCCGGCCCATGTCGGGGTCGAGCGTGGCCATCGGCTGGTCGCCGCGGTACACCACGGTGACCTGATAGCCGCGCTTCAGCAGCGCCTCCGCCATCTCCACACCGATATAGCCCGCGCCGACGACGACCGCGCGCCGGCCCTCCGTACCGCCGAGGGTGTCCAGCAGCGCCTGGCCGTCGTCGAGGGTCTGTACGCCGTGCACGCCCGGCGCGTTCATCCCGGGCAGCGCCGGGCGCACCGGACGGGCACCCGTCGCGATGACCAGTTTGTCGAAGCCGGTCCAGCTCTCCGTACCGTCCGAGAGATCCCGTACGCGCACCCGCTGCCCGGCCACGTCGATCTCCACGGCCTCCGTGCGCATCCGCAGACCGATGGCGCGTGCCCGGTGCTCCTCGGGCGTACGGGCGATCAGCTCACCGGGCCCGGACACATCGCCGCCCACCCAGTACGGAATGCCGCACGCGGAGTACGAGGTGAAGTGGCCGCGCTCGAACGCGACGATCTCCAGCTCCTCCGGGCCCCTCATCCTGCGGGCCTGGGGTGCGGCGGGCAAGCCCCCCCCCACCCCCCCCCGTTACCCCAAGGGCGCCCCCCCCCAAGCGCGCCCCCCACACGTACGGTT
>NZ_JBHTZS010000010.1:0-106391 GCF_042790125.1 Streptomyces scopuliridis | reverse complement strand
CCCTCAAAACCCCCCGCGCGGGGGCCCCCCCGTCCCTGTCTCGCCCCCCCCCACCTGGTGGTTCCTGGGGGGCCCCCCCCCGCGGGCCCCACCCCCGGGGGGGCCGGGGTGGGGGGGCCCCCCCCCCCCCCCCCGCCGCCGATGACCACCATGCGCTCCGCCGCCATTGCGCGCCCCTCTCGCTTCCGTGTTCCAGGGGAACGCTACGCGGACGGATCAGGTCAGTCCTCGCGTGTCCCCCCGGCGGCCGGTCCGCCGGGAACCGGCGCGGGCTCGGCCGCGGGCGCGGGAGTGGGGGTGGGCGCGGGGGTGGGCACGGGTACGGGCTCCGGCCTGCGTACCAGCCGGCCGCGTACCAGCCGCCACAGCAGATAGAGCACCGCGAGCACGGCGGCGAACGGTGCCACCGCGCCGATCACCACGCCGATCCAGCGCACCGTCGCGGTCAGCGCGTCCCAGCCGCCGCCCAGCGCGTCCAGGAACCCGGGATCGTCCTCCTTCTTCTCCTTCTTGGCGACCGGAGCCTCGGTGAGTTCCAGCGTGATGGTGGCCAGGGACGTGCGGTCCTTGAGCGACGCCTGCTGCGCGAGCAGTGACTCCAGGGCGGCCTGACGCGTACTCAACTCGCCTTCCAGCGACACCACATCGCTGAGCGAGGTCGCCTGGTCCATCAACTCCCGTACGCGCGCGACGCTCGCCCGCTGCGAGGCGATCCTGCTGTTCACATCGACCACCTGGTCGGTGACGTCCTTCGCGTCGGCCTTGCGCGCCACCAGCGTGCCGGTGCCCGCCAGTTCGGCCAGCACGTCGTCGTACGCGTCCTGCGGTACGCGCAGCACGATGCGCGAGCCGACATGGTCGCCCTCGACCCGCTCGGTGGACTCGTTCTCGACGAGACCACCGGAGTCCACGGCCACGGTCCGCGCCGTGGCGAGCGCCTTCTCCGTGTTCTTGACGCGCACGGTGAGTTCCGCGGTACGGATCACATGCGTACCGGCCTTCGCGGGCCGCTGCTCTCCATCCGCCCCCTCGCTCACCGACGCCGGAGCGCCCGCGCCCGGCGCGGCCTCCGCCGAGTCCGCCCGCTCCGCCGGTTTCGCGGCGCTGTCCGCCATCGACTTGTTGTCGGCGCCGTCGGAGGCGCCGCATCCGGCGAGAGCGAGTGAGACGGTGAGTAGTGCTGCCGCGAACGCTGGCATCGCGCGCATGTCGGCCCCCCAGGGACGGTTGATGAAAGCGAGAGAGTGTGACGCCCGTTCGACGTGCGAGGCCCCTGCACGGATGCTCATTTACGGTTCCGAAGCGGTCACGGTCGGGACTCGTTATGGAACGTCCCTGACGGTTTGAGAGAGTGGGGACATGGAGTCGAGCGCGCAGCACGTGGACACGCCTGCCGGCCATGTCGTCGTCATCGGGGGCGGCATCGCCGGTCTCGCCGCCGCGCACCGGCTGCTGGGCGCCGGGATCCGGGTGACGCTGCTGGAGGCCACCGGCCGGCTCGGCGGCAAGCTGCGGACCGGCGAGATCGAGGGCGCCCCCGTCGACCTCGGGGCCGAGTCGATGCTCGCGCGCCGGCCCGAGGCCGTCGAGCTGGCCGGGGCCGTCGGGCTCGGGGAACTGCTCCAGCCGCCCACCGCCACCACCGCGTCGGTGTGGACGCGCGGAAAGCTGCGGCCCATGCCCAAGGGCCATGTGATGGGTGTGCCGGGCGATCCCGCCGCCCTCGCCGGGCTGCTCTCCGACGAGGGGCTCGCCAGGATCGCCCGCGAACCGGAACTGCCGCCCACCGAGGTCGGCGACGATGTGCCGGTCGGCGCGTACGTCGCGGAGCGGCTCGGCCGCGAGGTCGTCGACCGGCTCGTGGAACCGCTGCTCGGCGGGGTCTACGCGGGCGACGCGTACCGCATCTCCATGAAGGCGGCCGTCCCGCAGCTCTTCGATCTGGCCAGAACCCATGGCTCCCTGCTGGCGGGTGTGCGCGAGCTCCAGGCCAGGGCCGCGGCCGGACAGCGCGACGGCGCGACGCCGGGCGCGGTCTTCGCGGGCATCGCCGGCGGTGTGGGCAGACTGCCGGGCGCCGTCGCGGACGCCGTACGGGCGGGCGGCGGCGAGATCCTCATGGAGACGCCCGTCCTCGGCCTCCGGCGCACCTCCGACGGCTGGCTGATCCGTACCGAGCGGACCGCCCTGGCCGCCGACGGCGTGGTGCTCGCCACCCCCGCCTGGTCCGCCTCGGCGCTGCTCGCCGAGGAGTCACCGGCCGCCGCCGCCGAACTCGCCGCGATCGAGTACGCCTCGATGGCGCTGGTCACGATGGCGTTCCGGCGCGCTGATCTCGGCACGATGCCCGAAGGCAGCGGCTTTCTCGTACCGCCCGTGGACGGCCGCACGATCAAGGCGGCCACGTTCTCCACCCGGAAGTGGGGATGGGTCGCGGACGCCGCGCCCGGCCTCTTCCTGCTGCGCACCTCCATCGGACGGTACGGCGAGGAGGAGCAGCTGGAGCGCGAGGACGCCGATCTCGTGGCTGTCTCGCTGCGCGACCTCGGGGACGCGGTCGGGCTCACCGCGAAGCCGGTGGCCACGGAAGTGACCCGCTGGACCGGCGGCCTGCCGCAGTACCCCGTCGGCCACCTGGCCAGGACCGCCCGGATCCGCGAGGCCGTCGCCAAGCTCCCGGGGCTGCGGCTGTGCGGCGCCGCGTACGACGGCGTCGGCATCCCGGCGTGCGTCGCGTCCGCCCGGCGCGCCGCCGACGAGATCATCGCCACGTCGACCCTGGCGCGGGGCACGGACCGGGGCGCGGGAGAATAGCCCCATGACTGCTGCACCAGAGAAGACCCCGAACGCGGGCAAGAAGGCCAAGGACCTCAACGAGGTCATCCGCTACACGCTGTGGTCCGTCTTCAAGCTGCGCGACGTGCTGCCCGAGGACCGGACCGGCCTCGCGGACGAGGTCCAGGAGCTCTTCGACCAGCTCGGCGCCAAGGACGTCACCGTACGCGGCACCTACGACGTGTCCGGGCTGCGCGCGGACGCCGATGTCATGATCTGGTGGCACGCGGAGACCTCGGACGAACTCCAGGACGCGTACAACCGCTTCCGCCGCACCCGGTTCGGACGGCAGCTGGAGCCGGTCTGGTCGAACATGGCGCTGCACCGCCCCGCCGAGTTCAACAAGTCGCACGTACCGGCCTTCCTGGCCGACGAGACGCCCCGCGACTATGTGAGCGTCTACCCCTTCGTACGGTCCTACGACTGGTACCTGCTGCCCGACGAGGACCGCCGCAGGATGCTCGCCGACCACGGGAAGATGGCCCGCGGCTACCCCGACGTACGCGCCAACACGGTCGCCTCGTTCTCGCTCGGCGACTACGAGTGGGTGCTGGCCTTCGAGGCCGACGAGCTCTACCGGATCGTCGACCTGATGCGCCATCTGCGCGGCTCCGAGGCCCGGATGCACGTCCGCGAAGAGGTCCCGTTCTACACGGGCCGCCGCAAGTCGGTCGCGGACCTCGTGGCGGGACTCGCGTAACTCCCGGCCTCCGTAGGCGATGTGGATGTGGTGACCGGGCCGGCCCGCCGTGGGCCGGCCCGGTCACCCCGCCCGGAAGATCAGACGACCGGCGGCGGCGCATGCCCGCTCACCCGCTCGTCCAGCGACACCGGGTCCGGCTCCGGGTCCATCGGCCGCGCCGATCGCGGCCGATGGAACCCGAGTCGGTGCTCCCGTCGCGTTCGCCGGGGCGGGCGCGGGGTGGTCAGGGTGAGGATGGTGTAGAGGTTCATTTCGCTGTGATCCTCACCGGGAGGCTTTCCAGGCCGTTCACGACGATCGAGCGCAGCGGTACGGCCGGGGCGGTCTGTTCGATGGTGTACGCCGAGTCCAGCAGCTCGGTGAAGAGGATCCGCATCTCGGTACGGGTCATCATCGCCCCGAGGCAGAAATGCGTTCCGGCACCCAGCGCGAGGTGGCGGTTGGGGCGGCGGGTGAGGTCGAACGTGTCCGGGTTCTCGAAGTGACGCTCGTCCCGGTTGGCCGAGGGGGTCCACATGACGACGCGGTCACCCGCCTCCAGCGGGCGGTCGCGCAGCATCACGGGCTCGGTCACCGTGCGCATGATGTGGGTCGCGCTGGAGGTCCAGCGCAGCACTTCCTCCACCGCGGTGGGCATCAGAGCGCGGTCCGCGCGCAGGCGTTCCCAGTCGGCGGGACGGTCCAGGAAGGTCTTCATCCCGCCGGACACCGCGAGGCGGACGTTCTCGGTGCCGCCGACCAGGAGGTTGTCGCAGTTCAGGAGGATGTCCTCCTCGCTGAGCAGGTCCCCGTCGACCTCGCCGTTGACCAGCGCGCTGACCAGGTCGTCCTCGGGCTCGTCCATCCGCCGGTACATCAGCTCGACGAAGTACGCCATGATTTCCTGATGCGCGACGCTGCGGGTTTCCGGCTCGCCCGCGCCGAACGCCTTGCTGGTGAGGGAGAAGAGCATCTCCTGCTCATGGTCCGGTACGCCCATCAGCCGGCAGATCACATAGAGCGGCAGCCGCGCCGCGACGTCGGTGACGAAGTCGCATTCGCCCAGCGCGGCCGCGCGTGACACGACCTGGCGTACGGCGCCGCGCATCGCGTCCTCCAGCGAGCGCACCGAACGCGTGGTGAACCAGTCGGCGACCAGCGTACGGAGCGCCTTGTGGCGCGGCGGGTCGGTGAGCGCGAGGGTACGGCCGCCGCCGGGGTCCTCGCCGTGGGCCCGGGGGCGCAGCAGGATGCCCCGGGCCGAGCTGAAGACCCGTGCGTCCTGGAAGACGGTACGGATGTCGTCGTACCGGGTGAGCGACCAGAACGCGGGGTACTCCGCGGCGTCGTAGCGGCGGACCGGGTCGTTGTCGCGCATCCAGCGCCAGACCGGGTACGGGTCGCCGGTCGCGTACAGCCCGGGGTCGACAAGACTGACGGTCTCGGGGGCGAGCACGCTCATGACGGGTCTCCTTCTGGCAGCGGCAGGGTGTGTACGAGGTCGGCGAGCCGCTTCGCGAGCTCGTGGGCGAGGGTGTCCGGGACGGCGTCGGGACGGTAGTTGACCGCGAGCCGCAGCCGGCCGTCGGGCAGCGGCCAGAACTCCGTGTGTACCTCCAGCGGGATGCCCAGGTAGGGCGGGCGCAGCTGCGCGGTCCTGAGACCGGCGAGGTTCAGTTCGGGGACGGCGTTGTCCTGGAGCACCAGGAGGGTCTGGAAGAGCGGGGCGCGTCCGGTGCGCGGCGGGTTGAGCAGCCGTACGAGGTCGTGGAAGGCCACGTCCTGGGCCCTGAAGGCCCGGTCCAGGATCCGGCCGGCCTCGGCGACGGCCTCCGGCCCGCCGCCGACGGCCGGGCCGCGCAGTCGCAGACAGGCCATCTCGATGTGGCAGCCGACGGCGTCGTCGAGGCGGCTGTCGAAGCGCTGGGCGACCGGTACACCGACCGCGAAGTCGCGCCGGTCCGTCAGCCCGGCGAGCAACTGCCCGTAGCAGGCCAGCAGTACGGCGTACCGCGTGACGCCCGCGCGGGCCGCGGCGGCGTCCAGGCGGGCCGAGGCATCCTCGTCCAGCAGCCGCTCGATGCGTCGGGGGGCCGGCCGTTGGAGGTCTGTGGGGTCCCTGGGATGGGGCGTCAGGGGCCAGACCAGTTCCGGTACACCGCGCAATTCGGCGTGCAGGGTGGTGCGTTGGCGCTCCAGGTCGGCCTGGGCCAAGCGGTCCGCGCGCAGGCGTGCGGTCTCGGCGACGGACAGCGCGGGGGGCACGGGGCGGCGCGCGGGGGCGGTGGGGGACCTGGCGGCGGCGGACTCGTCGCGGGACGCGTTGTACGCCCTCGCCAGGTCCGCGGTGAGGACGGACTCCGACCAGCCGTCGAACGCGATGTGGTGGACGACGCAGCCGAACACCCAGGCACGGCCGGACTCCAGCGGTACCAGCGCGGTACGCCACACCTCGCCCTCGGCGAGTGCGAGCGGGGCGCCGAGTGTCGCGCGGAGCGCCTCGGCCGCCGCGTCCGCGTCCGGTTCCGCCTCCAGGATCTCCAGGACGGGCGCGGGGAACTCCACGACGCGCGCGACGGGCCGGGGCGTGGCGAGGTACGCCGTCCGCAGTACTTCGTGGCGCTCGTGCACGGCCTCGACGGCGCTGTCGAGGGCGTCCAGGTCCAGCGCGCCGTCGATCCGGAAGACGAGCAGGCAGTGGGCGGAGCGGTCCTCCGGTGTGAGGAGGTGGTGGGTCAGATAGCCGGTCTGCATGGGCGTCAGGGGTATGTCGGCGCCCTCCGCGAGGGGCGCCGGGCCGGCCGGGCGCGTGCGCGCCAGCCACTGTCCGAGGCCCCGTGCGGTCGGGAACTCGTACAGCCGCGACACGGGCACGGGCCGCCCCAGTTCCGACGCGAGCCGCGCACACACCCGGCCGGCGGCCAGCGAGGTGCCGCCCAGCTCCGCGAAGGGCGTGTCGGCCGGGACGGAGGGCAGGCCCAGTACCGCCGCGAAGACGGCGGCGGTACGGCGGGCCGGTGACCGGTCGTCGCCGGTGCCGTCGGCGGGGCAGGCACCGGCACCGGTCGCGGAGGGCCCCACGTCCGGGGGCAGTTCCCCGAGCAGGGCCCGCTCGTCCAGCTTGCCCTGGGCGGTCACCGGGAAGGCGGACACCATGACGACGGCGTCCGGCCGCTGATAGTGCACGAGGCCGGTCCGCAGCACCTCCTCGGCGCCGGTCAGGCGGTCATCCGGCCGCTCGGGCACGCAGAACGCCACCAGACCCGAGGCGTTGCCGGCCTCGTCCCGGCGCGCCACCACCCGGCAGTCGCGGACGCCCGGGATCAGCTCGCGGATCTGCCGCTCCACCTCGGCCGGCTCGATCCGGTGGCCCCGGATCTTCACCTGCCGGTCGGCGCGGCCCAGGTAGTGCAGCACCCCGTCGTCGTCCAGCCGGCCGAGGTCGCCGGTGCGGTAGACGCGTACGTCCTCGCCGTCGGCCGATCGCACCAGGGGGAACCTGGCCTCGGTGAGCCCCGGGTCGCCGAGGTAGCGCAGCGCCAGTCCGTCGCCCGCGACACAGATCTCGCCGTCGATGAGGTGGATCCGCGTACCGGGGACCGGCCGGCCGACCGGGATGCCGCCGGGCAGGTCGCAGTCGGCCTCGGTGACGCGGTGGGTGGTGGCGAAGACGGTGCTCTCGACCGGCCCGTAACCATTGATCAGGGCGATGCCGGGGTGGCGGCGGACGAAGGCGCGTACGTGCGGGACGGACAGCCGTTCGCCGCCGGTCATCACCTGGGCCAGCCCGAGGAAGGCGTCCGGGTCCTCGTCCACGATCATGTTGAACAGACCGCTGGTGAGCCAGACCGTGTCGGCGCCGTGGCCGGCGACCGCGTCCCTCAGCGCCTGTCCGGACAGATACGGCTCCTCGACCACGAGTGATGTGCCACCGCTGAGCAGCGCGCTCCACAGCTCCAGCGAGAAGGCGTCCCAGGGGAGCGCGGCGGCCAGCGGGATCACCGTGGCGGTGTCGAAGCGGGCGAAGGTGCCGGGGCGCACCAGACGCGCGGTGGCCCGGTGCGGTGTCAGAACTCCCTTGGGCCGCCCGGTCGTTCCGGAGGTGAAGAAGACACTGGCCGGCGCGTCGGGAGCGACGTCGGCGGGCGGCGGGAAACCGGCGGGCGGCCGCGGGGCGGTGTGGTCGTGACCGGTGGGCGACCACACCGGCAGCCCCGCCCGCCCGCATGCGGTATCTCCCGTGATGATCAGGCGCGCGCCGAGCTGGGCGGTGACCTCCCGGATCCGCCGGTCCGGCCAGGCGGCGTCGAGCAAGGCGTACGCGGCGCCCAGTTTCAGCACGGCGAGCACCGAGGAGATCAGCTCGATGCCGCGCGGCAGCAGTACGGGAACCAGGTCGCCGGGGCCGATGCCCCGGCGGGCCAGCGACGCGGCCAAGGCGTCGGCGGTGCGGTCGAGTTCGGCGTAACTCACCCGCCGTGCCCCGTGCACGACGGCGGTGGCTCCGGGGCGTTCGGCGGCCCAGCGGCTGACGGTGGTGTGCAGGGTCTCCTGATGGCCGCCGCCCGTGCCGGGGCCTGTCTCCACGCCCGCGCCGATGCCCGTGCCCGTGCTCGTGGACGTCTTCGTGGACGTGCTTGTGGCCGCGCTCATGTCCGTACTCCGACGACCCCGCGCAGCGCCCGTCCGAAGATCTCTATCTCCTCAAGGGTGTTGTAGTAGTGGGCCGAGACGCGCACGGCGGTCTCCACGCCGCGCTCCGCCATGTAGAGGGGGGTGTGGTGGCCGACGATCTTCCATACATTGACGCGCTGCTCCGCGAGCCTCGCCATGACGGTTCCGGCCTCGGCGTCGGGGTGGCGGAAGGAGAGGATGCCCGACTGTTCGGTGCCGGGTGCGATGAGCTCGACGCCCGGAATGTCCTCGACCGTGGCGCGCAGCGCCCGGAACACCTCCTTGTGGTCGAACGGCGTGCCCTCTTCGAAGAGCGTGAGCGCGGTGTTGAGCCCGGCCACGGCGGCGGTGCCGCGCTCGGCCAGCTCCAGGGAGCGGGCGCTGTGGTCGTCGATCCGGTAGCCCGCGGCCGAGTCGATCCGTGCCACGTGCAGATCGTGGAACTCGGGGACCAGCGCGGCGCGCAGCTCGGGCGCCACATAGGCGAAGGCGGTACCGCGCGGGCCGCGCAGGAACTTGCGGCCCGCGCCGGTGAGCAGCTGACAGCCGATACGTGCCACGCTGACCGGCAGCTGGCCGATGGACTGGCAGGCGTCGACGGCGTAGAAGCAGCGGTACGGCGCGAGCAGGCGCCCGATCTCCTCGACCGGATTGACGATGCCGCAGCCGGACGGGATGTGCGTTACCGAGACGAGGGCGACGTCGTCCGCGATGTGGGCGGCCATCCATTCGAGGTCGAGGTCGCCGCCCGGCAGGGTGGGTACGACCTCGATCACGCAGCCGGTGCGGTCGCGCAGATTGAACAGCGAGATGAGGTTTCCCGCGTACTCGTAGGGTGTGACCCAGACCCGGTCGCCGGGGCCGAGGGACAGCCGGGGCACGACGGCGCACCAGGCGCGGGTGGCGCTGTCGAACAGGGCCACATCGGCGACCGGGGCGTCGAGCGCCCGGGCGAGCCGGCGGTAGACCTCGTCGTTGACGATCCCGTCGAGGAAGGCCTCCGTCTCGTAACAACCGGTCGCTGCCTCACGGTCGAGGACCTCGGCCATGGTCTGCCGCACCTCGGCGGGCACCAGGCCCGCTCCGGCCGTGTTCAGGTGGATCATGCTGTTCACTCGCTCCCTCGTGTGCGGATACGTGATCGGCGGACTTCCTCGGCCGGGCAGGACCTACTAGTAGCCCGCACCCGCGGTGTGACCGCCGGCCTGGTGGCGCTCGGCGATGTCCGCGAGCGCCGTCAGCACCATCGGCGGGTGCTCGGCGAGCCGGTGCAGCAGGTGCAGCCACCAGTTCTCGCCGTACGTGGCGTAGACGCGGCACGTGTAGCCCGCCTCGCGGTAGGCGCGCAGCAGCTCGGGACGCACGCCGTGGAGCATCTCGATCTCCTCGACCCGGTCCAGCAGCCCGCTCGCCGCGGCGGCGGTGAGTATGGCGGCGTCCTGGGTGGCCAGGCTGAGCCGGGCGCCCCGGTTCACCAGGTCTCCGGCGAGCCGCAGATAGCGCGCGTCGAGCGCCGGGCCGCGGCCCAGGGCCACCTCGGGGGGCGCGGCGAAGGCACCCTTGACCAGGCGGATCTTGCGGCCGGCGACCGGGATCGTATCGAGGTCGGCCTCGGTGCGGTGCAGATAGGCCTGGAGGGTGATGCCGAGGTTGGCGTGGTCGGCGGCGAGATCGCGGTACGTGGCGAGCACGTCGTCCACGGCGGGCGCCCGTTCCATGCTGAGGACGACTTCGCAGCCCCGGGCAGCCGCGGCCCCGGTGATCCGCGCGGTGTTCTTCTCGGAGAGCCCCCGGGAAAAGGCGAGGCCCACGTTGGAGAGGTCGAAGCCGAGCTGTTCCGGGACCGGTTCGTGGGCCAGGACCGCCAGGTACTCGTCGACGACGCGCTCGACCTCGACGGGGTCGGAGTTCTCCTCGCCCACGAACTCCACGGCGATCCGGTACGACTTGGCCCGCAGGACTTCGAGGTGGCCGAGGAACTCGTCCCGGTCCGCCGCGAGCACATACCGGCGCGCGGCCGGCGACAGTATGTCCTGGAGGACCGAACCGGGCGTGGTGAACGCGTCGCGGCACCGCTCGTCGGCGGCCAGGATGCGCAGGCCCTGGCTGGCGGACTCGTGCAGGGCGCGCTGGGACATGGGGGAGAGCACCGATGCTGCGGACTTCATGAGAGGACCTTGGCCTTTTCGTCGTCGATGGCGAGCTGCCCGGCCCCGGCGAGGACGGAGGCGGCGGGGTCGGGGGTGCCGGACTCGGCGGCGAGCACCATCAACTGGGCGAAGCTGGCACCGGCCGCCGCCGGGTCACCGCCGAGCCGGCGCCAGGCGCGGTACTTGGCGGCGTAACTGATCACGGTCTCCTTGTCGCGCCGGCCGCGCGGCCGGGTGAAGGCGCCCGCCCACAGGCCGTCCCAGGCGGCGTAGCCGGGGTCGTTGAGCAGCACCTTGTGGGCGCGGCCGAGGTTCCAGAAGGGAATGCCGGCGTTCATGTGGTGGACCAGGTGGTAACGGTCGTTGTGACGGCTGAGGAAGAACCGTTCCAGGAACACGCCGTGGCGGTTCCGGGTCAGCAGGATCTGCTTGTTCTCGCTCTCCGGCATCGGGTAGTGCTCGGAGAGTTCGGCCAGCCAGCCGATGGCCACATTGGTGGTGAACAGCGGTACGAACCAGAACAGCAGCAGCTCCGGCAGTACCCCGAACCAGGCGCAGACACCGAAGATCATGGCCCACTGGGTGACGAAGACCAGCTGCTCGGTGCGCAGCCGCACGGGAACCGACACGGTGATCTGCGAGCTGTCGCAGAAGACCCGCTCGCGCGCGATGTAACCGAGGTAGTTGACGGTGCGCAGGCCCAGCGCGGAGGCCACGACCTCCTTGAGGAAGAAGTGCCGGTCGGAGCGCTCGGTGTCGTAGAGACCGCACTCGATGTGGAAGCTGTAGTCGGGGTCGTCCTGCGCGTCGCCCAGGTTGCGGTGGTGATTGCCGACGTGGGAGCTGCGGTACGGCCCGTAGAGGTGCCATACGAGGTAGCCGGAGAAGAGGGAGCCGCCGACCAGGTTCAGGGTCTTGTTCCTGGCGAACACCTTGTGGCTGGACTCGTGCAGGAAGTGTGCGAGGAACCGCTGTACGGAGCCGATGACGAGCAGCGCCACCGGATAGAACCAGTACGAGACTCCGACGCACACCGCCACGCAGGCGGCGATCAGCGCGTACTCGAAGAGGATCGCGAGCGGTGCGTGGTGGTTGTCGAGGGCCCGGAGGTTCCGCAGTTCCTTGCGGATGCCTGGAGCGAGCCGGTCGAAGTTCAATGGCTCGAAAGTGGACATGGGAATGCCTCTGTTCGTTCGAGGAGTGTGGGAGCCGCGCTGCCCTGGGGGCCGGCTCAGAGCGCGGGGGTGAAACCCAGTGCGTGTCCGTAGAGATCCAGTTCGGCCCGGAGCGAGTCGGCGATGGTGCCCGAGCGGCGGAAGCCGTGCCCCTCGCCCTCGAAGGCCAGGTAGCGGTACGGGACCGCGGCGGCGTCGACCCGCTGGAGCAGGCGCTCCGCCTGGGCGGGCGGGCAGACGGTGTCGTCGAGTCCTTGCAGCAGGACGAACGGGGCGCGGATACGTGCCGCGTCGAGCAGCGGCGACTGCTTCTCGTACCGGTCCTGGGCCTGTGGCCAGGGGCCGATCAGCGTGTCGAGGTAACGGGATTCGAAGTCATGGGTCTCCTCGCGCCAGCTCACCGGGTCGAGTACCGGGTAGTAGATCCCGGCCGCCCGGTAGAGGCCGGGTTCGGCGGCGATCGACGCCACGGCCGTCCAGCCGCCCGCGCTGCCGCCGCGGATCGCGACGCGCCGCGGATCGGCGAGTCCTTCGGCGATCAGGCCGCGCACCGCGGTGGCGCAGTCGCGGACATCGGTCAGGCCCCAGCTGTGGCGCAGCCGTTCGCGGTACGCCCGGCCGTAACCGGTGGAGCCGCCGTACTGGACGTCCAGGACACCGATGCCCCGGCTGGTGAAGTAACTGATCTCCTGGTTGAGCACCAGATGGGTGCGGCTGGTCGGGCCGCCGTGCACGAAGACCAGCCAGGGCGGCAGTTCGTCCTCGGGGCCGGTGACCGTGGGGTGGTACGGCGGATACACGTGTGCGTGGACCGGTTCGCCGTCGGCGCCCCGGTAGGTGCGCCGGTACGGGGTGGTGGCGTAGGCGTCGAAGGAGGTCCCGGCCGTTGCCCCGGAGGGGGCCCGTACGGTTTCGACGCTGCCGTCGGCCGGATCCGCCAGCACGACGGTGCGCCGCCGGCCCGGCGAGGAGGAGACCGCGGCGATCCGTCGGCCGTCGGTCGCGGCGAAGTGCCATTCGGTGGCCGGACCGGCGAAGTCCGTGAGGGTGCCGTCGGCGGTGAGGACGCCGAGCCTGCGCTCGCCCACGCCGTGGATCACGGCGAGCGACCCGTCCAGCAGCGGCAGGCACCACCGCAGGCCGATCCGCCACAGCGCCTCGCCGAACTCCTCCGGACCGGGGCACAGTTGGCGGACCCGGCCGTCCCGGCCGATCGCGTGGACGTTCCACCAGCCGTCCGGGTCGCTGACGGCGTACAGGGTGCCCGTGCCGTCCGTGGCCCAGTCCGCCTGGGTGACCGCCTCACGGTCGCCGCCCAGGCGGGCCACCGCCTCGCCGATCGTCCCGTCCGGCTGGATCTCGGCCACCATCAGACGGGTCGTGTCCCAGGGCATGTCCGGGTGGTCCCAGCCGAGCCAGGCCACCCGGTCGCCGCCGGGCTCGACGCGCGGGCCCGTCATGAAGTGGTGGCTGGCGGCCAGTTCGCGTACCCGCGACGGGTCGGCGGCGGCGCTGCCGTCCAGCGGAAGCGCCACGAGATGGCGTCGTGCCGAGCGTGCGGTATCGTCCGTCACGGTTTCGCGCAGGCACCAGACCTCGTCGCCGCGCACGGCGAAGTCCGCGTACCGCAGCTCGCCGGGCCGGCCGCCGGCCGGGCTCAGCGGTTCCGGGGCCGTGCCCGGCCGCCAGCGGTAGACCCGCTGGTCGGCACCGTGCGTGAAGACCAGGCCGTCCTCGGCCCGGCCGGACAGGGCCAGCCATGGGCGGCCGCCGTACTCGATGACCCGGGTGCGTACGTCCCAGCCCGCCGGAAGCACCTCGCGGATGCCGTCGGCTGAGCGGCACATGAGGCCGCTGCGGCCGTCCTCGTCGGGGAGCACCTCGGTCCAGCAGACGTCCTCGCCGAGGAACCCGACCCACTCCAGCAGGGCGTCGCCGCGGGCGGCGTCCCCGGCCCCGACCGGCGAGGGCCAACTACCGTACGGATGACACTGCTTGACGTCCGTCATGCCGGCAGCGCCTCCTCGTGCGCGCGGTACGGGCGGCTCGGGCGGTATGACCCGTACGAGATCCGGGGGATGCCGGGGGCGCCGCTGTCCAGCTCGTACCCGGGGACGGCCGGGTCGTCGCTCACCCAGAAGTGGCCGTCCAGATCGGACCAGTCGCACAGGCCGGCGAGCTGGGCGGCGTACGCGATGGCCCGTGGCGGCTCCAGGAAGCAGCCCAGCATCCGGGCCGCCCCCCGCTCGGTCGCGCCCGTGAGGGCGGTCAGCGCGGGCAGGATTCCGCCGAAGCGCATCAGTTTGACGTTGAGTCCACCGGCCGCGCCGACCGCGAACTCGGCGTCCGCCGGGGTGGCGACGCCTTCGTCGAGGACGACGGCGGTGCCGGGCAGCGCGGCGCGGATCCCGGGCAGCAGCGCCGGGTCGCGCACCGGATCCTCAAGGACGGCCGGAGCCAGCTCGGTGACCAGGGGGCGCAGCCGCTCCCAGTCCTGCCTGTCCCAGCCGCGGTTGGCGTCGAGGATCAGCGGCGCGTCGACGCCGAGGAGCGAGCGCAGGACCCGCTCGTCGTCCGCACCGCCCAGCTTGATCTTGAGCGGCCGGCCGTCGAGAGGGATGTCCTCGCCGATGGGCACGGTGTGCAGCAGCTGGACGCGACCGGGCTCGGGCAGTCCGAGCAGCTGCCACACCGGTACGCCGGCCAGCCGGGCCGCGCGGTCCAGGAAGGCCATCTCCACGAGCATCCGGGCGGCGGCGCTGACGCCGTCGGCGGCGGCCCTCTCCAGGCCCGCGCGGATCGGCGCCACCGGGTCCTCACCGCGGTCGCATGTCGCGGCCACGGTACGTGCCAGCGCTTCCGCCTCGGCGGCGATGGCCGGGCCGTCCTGGCCGTAACCGCTGTCGGCGGCGATCTCGCCCTCGCCTGCGCACTCGCCGCCGGAGAGCAGCCGCAGCCGGAGGAGGTCGACCGTCTCGATGGTCATGTGGGAGATCTGGAACGAGCTGGTGAGCGGCCGGGATTCGAGGGTGACGGACACCTCGGGCGGGCCGGGGTCCTGGTCCGGTTCGGTGACCGGCTCGACCGTGAACCGCACCGAGTCGACGAGCCGACGGGCGAGCTCACGCGCCTCGGCCGGGGTCGGCGCCCCGACGACCACCGCGCCCACGCGGTCGCCGCCGCAGCGGAAGCCGGAGATCACATCGCCGGGGGAGGCATGCAGTTCGGCGTGGAGCACGGCCGGGTGCGAGCGGACCGCGTCCCAGCCTTCGACGGCGACCACCCGGCCGGCCGGCGGGGCGAAGTAGCGGGTGGCGGCGGCGCGTGAGGCGACGGGCAGTCGCGTGGGCCGGCCGAGTACGTCGTCGTAGACGGTCCCGTAGAGCTCCAGGCCGGGCAGGGCGTGCGGGAGCATCCGGTGGATCCAGCCACCGCCGATCCGGGCGTGCACCTCACCGAGGACGATCCCGTCGGCGGTGAGCCACAGCTCGACGTGGAAGAGGCCGAAGCTCAGCTCCAGGGCGGTGAGCGCCGTGGTGACGGTGTTCTCGATGCGGCGGCGGGTCTCCTCCGGGATGTCGGCGGGCAGCACGTGCCCGATCTCGACGAAGTACGGGGGTGCCAGCTTCTCCTTGGCCGTGACGGCGAGGACACGCGGGCTGCCGCCGAGGAAGACACCCTCGACGCTGAACTCCGCGCCGTCGACGAACTCCTCGATCAGGAAGGGGACGTCGCGCTCCGGGAGCTGCGCGAGCGCGGCGGGCAGCTCGTCGGCGTCGGTGATCTTGCGCACCCCCGCGCTGTCCATGCCGTCGCGCGGCTTGACGACCCAGGGGCCGGCCGAACCGGCGAGGAAGGCACGGGCCTCGGCCTCGTCCGCGCACAACCGGACAGCGGGCTGCCGGAATCCAGCGGCGGCCAGCGCCGCCCGGCACGCGTCCTTGGTACGGATCCGGCGCACGGCGGCGGGCGGGTTGCCCGGCAGCGCCAGGGCCCGCGCGGTCTCGGCGACGGCTTCCTGGGCCAGCTCGCGCACGCCGAAGACGACGGCGGGGCGCTCACCGGCGGCGGCGCGCGCGGCCGCCCAGCCGGCGGTGTCGCCGGGGCGCGTGAAGTCGACGGCGCCGGCGCCGTCGGCCGCGGCGGTGACCGCCGGGGTGGCGGTGAGGGTGTCGGCGAGGTTGGTCACCTGCGTACGCAGTCCGCGGGCGCGCGCCTGCTCCAGTGCCTGTACGGCCACGTCGACGCTGAGCGTCATCTCGCTGCCGCCGCCGATCAGCAGCAGTTCGGGACGGTGAAGTGCGGATGTCATGCGGCGGCCCGCCCCGAGTCGTCGCGCAGCCGGTAGACGCGGTCCTTGAGCTGCTGGATGCGCGCGTAGTCCCGCTCCACGACGTCGGCCGACGGGTCACACAGGTGCACCCCGAAGGTGGCGGTGTACAGGTCGACGGTCGGGCGGATGCGCTTGCCGGGGCCCAGCTTGGGGACGAAGGTATGGACCGACGGCAGCGCCTTGATCTCCGCGACGACGTCCTGGTCGATCTCCTCGACGACGCCGTCGAGGTCGGTGGACGCGAGGATCCAGGTGGCGTGCGTCAGCTTGCGGTAGGTGCCGCCGGCGTAACGGTCCAGGAACTCCCGCGGACGGGCGTAGGCCAGCGCGGTGACAGCGGCCTGATTGCCGCCGAGGCAGACGTCGTGGAAGTCGGGGACCAGCCCACCGCTGAGCCGGGCCCCGACCTCGACGAGCGTGGGGCCCTCGGGGGTGACGATGATCTCCGCGTGTGTGGGCCCGTACTGGATCCCCAGGGCGTCGAGCACCTCGTGCATGTACGCGATGATCTCGGGCGCGGGGCTCGACAGCGGCGGGGTGATCGAGTCGCGGTCGTAGATGCGATGGGTGCCCTTGAGCCGCTTGTGGTACTGCCAGATGCCGCAGGCGTACCGCTCGCCGCCGTAGGAGACGAAGTCGACCATGTACTCCTCGCCCTGGAGGAAGGACTGGATGAGGACTTCGTCGTTGCGCTCGTGGAAGATGTTGACGGTGCCGAGCACGGCCTCGGCGGCCTTGCGTACCTCTTCGACGCTGCCGCAGATGGCCACGCCGTCGGTGGCGGCGGAGGACAGCGGCTTGACGACCACGGGGTAATCGCCGCGCCGCTCGGCCCAGGAGACGAGCGCTTCGACGCTGTCGCTCTTGAACTGGTCGGCGCAGCGGACGCCGGCCCGGCGCAGGGCCTCGATCATCTCGTACTTGTCGCGGCGGGCGGCGGACAGGGCCGTGCCGTTGCCCGGCAGTCCGAGCAGCTCGGACAGCTCGTCCGCCAGCGGTACGCCCGGTTCCTGTCCGGCGACCACGCAGATCGGCGCCAACTCCGTGAGGAGCGCGGCGGTTTCGGCCGCGGTGCCATAGGGCACGGCTGCCCGGTACGCGGTGAGATCGGGCAGCCTCATCGAGGTCATCAGCTCAGGGGTGCTCTGTACATGCACCACGTCAATGCCAAGTTTGGCAAACGCTGGTGGCAAGTGATTGCCAGTGGTGTAGGCGTCCACCAGTACAGCAACGGGGCGTGATTCGGCGCTCTTCATGTGCTCCACCTTGTGCTCAGGGGGCAGTCTCCAGCCGGAATCGGCCAGGGTGGCTTGCAGGGATTGGTAAGAGGTTGCCATATGGTTTGCCTAGATGGCAATGTTGTTCGCACCATCCGCAGAGCTCGCCACACGAGGGAACCGCCCATGACCGTCGAAGCACCCCCCGCGCAGCCCCGCTCAGGACTGGGGCGCGGGACCGCACTGACCATCGCGATCGCGGGCGCCCTCACGGTCGCCAACATCTACTTCCCGCAGCCCCTGCTGGACGCCATCGCGTCGGGGCTCGGGGTGTCGGGATCGGCCGCCGGCCTGATCGCCACCGGTGCGCAGGTCGGGTACGCGCTGGGCATCAGCCTGGTCGTCCCCCTCGCGGACGTCGCCCGGCTGCGCCGGCTCACCACCGCGCTGCTGCTGCTCACGACGGCCGGACTGCTGGTCGCGGCCGCCGCCCCTAATCTGGCCACGCTCACCGTCGCCACGGTCGCCCTGTCGACCACGACGGTGCTGCCGCAGGTGCTCATGCCGACGGCCGCCTCGATGGCCGGGCCCGCCCACAGCGGCCGTACCGTCGGGATGATCGGCATCGGCATCACTCTGGGGTCGACGCTCTCGCGCACGTTCTCCGGCGCGGTCGTCGGGCTCAGCGGCGACTGGCGCACCGCCTACCTGGTGGCCGCCGCGCTCACGGGCGGGCTCGTCCTCGTCCTGCCGCGGCTGCTGCCCGAGTACGGCGGCGGGGAACGGTCCGTCCCGTACTGGAAGCTGATCGGGACCATGCCCAAGCTGATCCTCGCCCACGCCGAGCTGCGGCTCTCGGCGTTCCTGGGGGCGACGGTCTTCGCCGCGTTCAGCGCCTTCTGGGCGACACTCGCCTTCCACCTCGCCGGGCCGCCCTTCGAGAAAGGGGTGGCGTGGGCCGGGCTGTTCGGTCTGTTCAGCCTGCCGGCGGCGCTGCTGTCGTACTCGGCGGGCAGGCTGAGCGACCAGCGCGGACCGTTGTACGTCAACACACTCGCCCTGGCCTGCGTCGCCGCCGCCTTCCTGATCCTCGGCGTCTACGGCGGCGACTCCATGACCGCGCTCGTCATCGGCTCGAACCTGCTGGTGTACGGCGGAAGCTGCTGGCAGGTCGCCAATCAGGTGCGCGTCTTCAGGCTGGACGAGCGGATCCGCGCACGGCTCAACACCCTCTTCATGCTCGCCAGTTTCGCCGGCGGCGCGGTGGGGTCACTGACCGGCACCGCGCTCCACGCCAGATACGGCTGGACCGGGATGATCCTGGGGTGCGGCGGTTTCCTGCTCCTGGCGGCCGTCGGACTGCTGCGGGGCCGCCGCCTCGGCTGACCCCGGCCGCGTGTTCCTGTCCGGCCGGTCTTCGCGGACCCGCGAAGACCGGCCGGACTTACTCGTTCAGGCAGTGGGAGCTTCGTGCGATTTCGCGAGGGTCTCGGCCAGCAGCCGCCAGATGTCGGCGGCGAGGTCGATGTTCGACGCCGCCTGAGCCTCCTCGGCCAGGGCCCGCATCCGCTTCAGGCCCTCCTGCTCCTGGCCCTCGATGATCAGCAGCCGGCTGTCGAGTATTTCCAGGCGCACCCGGTTGCGGTACGTCATATGGGGATCGGTGCCGCGCACCCGGTCGAGCAGTGCGCGTGAGTCCGCGAACTGCCCCCGCTGGAAGGCGATCTCGGCCTTGAGGAACGTCACCTCCTGCTCCAGCGCGGGAATGCTGACGAAGACCAGGCTCGTCTCGGCCTGCTCGATGTACTGCTCCGAGATGTCCAGTTCCGGCGGTGTCTTCTGCAGGTGCAGCCGGGCCGCCGCCACCCGCAGCCGCGTCCACAGCGTCAGGTTCTTCGCGCTGCTGAAGCGGTCCAGCGCCTGCTCCAGCAGCTCCTGGGCGGCGCCGAGATCGCCCTGGCGCACCCGGACGGCGGCGGCCGTCCACAGCGCCTCCGCCCACAGGGAGTCCGAGCGCCCCACGGTCAGGGCGGTCAGCTCGTCCGCGTGCGCCCGCGCCTGGGCCAGCCGCCCGACCTCGGTCTCGGCCGACACGAGGGCCAGCAGGCTGGAAACCATGTCCTGCGTGGGCAACTTGTTGTCCCGCGCCAGCTGGTGGGCCGTGGTTGCCGCCTCGACGGCGGGGACGATCTCACCGCAGGCGCGCAGGCAGCGTGCCAGTTGAGTGAAGCCTCTGGAGCGCAGGGCGGGCAGGCCGAGTTCGTTACCCAGCGCGACGAGTTCCTCCAGGAACGTGCGCTCCTTGGCGTGTTCGTTGTGCCGTCGCCGCCACTGCGCGACGAGCCACAGGGCCTGCCAGCGCAGCAGCGGGTCCTGGCCGTCGTCCGCGCGGAGGGCGCGCTCCAGCGTTGTGAAGGTCTCGTCGGAATCGGTGGAGGTGGCGATGGCGAGGGCCTGGGCCAGTGAGTCGGTGGCGCCGGACTCCTCGAACGCGGCGACGCCGATGCCCAGTCTGGAGGCCAGATGTTCCACGGCGCGCGCGGTGGGCTGTCGTGCGCCGGACTCCAGCCGGGACAGGTACCCGGTGGACATTCCGTCGCCGGCGAGCGCGGCCTGGGACAGGCCCCGCTCTCTGCGCAGCTGCTTGAGCCGCCGCCCGAAGGAAGGCTGTTCCAGCACGTGATCAACCCCATTGGTCGTACTGCGAGGTGGGGGGAAAGGGGCGGGGAGCCGGGTGCGCCGACTCCAGCACAGGTTGCCGTAAGTGAGGACGAGGCTAGCCAGAAACGGGGCAGCTAGGCAAATCCTTGCCCAGGGATGTGGAACGGGTTGGCGTGGATCGTGCGGTCCTGGTGGAGATCGGGATTGCCAATCAGTTGGCAACTCCTTGCCAAGCTTGTGATGACTGTATTAGCTTCCTGGGCAAGCGGCAGCCGCCGAGCCGGGCCGCACCTCGTCTTTCATTTCTGCCAAGGAGTAGTTGTGGAGCCCTTCCCCCGTGTCACCCGGATCCGTGTCGCAGCCGGCGCGTTCGCCTTCGTGGCCCTCTTCGCGATCGCCGCCGGTACGGCGGATGACATCGGCTGGCCGGTTCCGCCCACCAACTCCCTCGTCGCCGCGGATGACATCGGCTGGCCCGGTCCGGCGCCGTTGCCCGGCTTCGCCGTCATCGCGGAGGGCGACATCGGCTGGCCCGTCCCGCCGGCCGCGTAACGCACCGTCAGATACCCGATACCGCACAGAGAGTGATGGACTCGATGGCTTCCGACTTGCCACCCGCTCGCGCGGTCAGGACCGCCGTGATCGTGGACGGGTACTCCACGGGCACCTTCCTGCCCCCTGCCTTCGCCCGGCTGGGCGTCGACGTGGTGCACGTCCACAGCACCGCCGAACCCATGTCGACGATGCTCCAGCCGGACCTCGGCGCCTACCGGGACAACTACCACTGCCCGGACGGCTCCTTCGAGCGGACCGTCGAGGCTCTCGCCGCACTCGGACCGGTGGCCGTGCTGGCGGGCCAGGAGCCCGGGGTCCCGCTCGCCGACGCGCTGAGCGAGCGCCTCGGGCTGGCCACCAACGGCACGGCGCTCTCCGGCGCCCGCCGGGACAAGTACGAGATGATCGAGGCCCTGCGCCGGGCCGGAGTGCGGTGCGCCGACCAGTACAAGGGCAGTGACCCCCAGGCCCTCGCCGACTGGGCCGAGCGGGCGGGCTCGTACCCCGTCGTCGTCAAGCCGCTGAGCTCGGCCTCGACCGACCACGTCTACCGCTGCCACAGTTCCGCCGAGGTCCTGGCGGCGGCCCGCGCGGTGCTCGGCTCCACGGACATCTTCGACCGGCCCAACACCGAGGCGCTCGTCCAGTCGTTCCTGGAGGGCACCGAGTACATCGTCGACACCGTCAGCGTCGACGGCGACCGCTATGTGTGCGGAGTCTGGGAGTACGAGAAGCAGATCCTGCCGGGTGGCAAGAACGTCTACGACCTCGATGTCCTGCTCGACCCGGCCACCGAGCCGGTCCCCGAGCTGATCGCCTACGTCGACACCGTGCTCAAGGCGCTCGGCATCCTGCACGGCCCCGCCCATGCCGAGGTCATCATGACCCCGCGGGGTCCGGCCCTGGTCGAGATCGGCGCCCGCCTCAACGGCAACATGAACCCCGGGTTCCACGACCGCTGCCTCGGCGCCAACCAGGCCGACCTCACCGCCCTCGCCTACGCCCGCCCCGAGGAGTTCGCGCACCGGTACGCCGGCCTCGTCTACTCCCCCCGCGCGGCGGCGGCCGTACACAGCACCCGTACGGAACGCGACGGCGTCGTGGAAGCCGTGAACCAGGACGCCGTCGATCGCATCGCGGCCCTGCCCAGCGTGCACCTGGTGGGCGTCAAGCTCGCGCCCGGCAAGCGGATCAGGCCCACGGCCGACCTGCTCACCAGCCCGCTGCGGATCTTCCTGACGGCACCCGACCCGGCCACGATCCGCGCGGACCGCGCGACCATCCAGACCCTGAAGGACGAGGTCTACCGGGTGACCGAGGGCGACTCCCGCCCCAGCGTGCTCCTGCTCGGCACCGACAAGTACGTCATGCAGGCCTGCGTACGCAACGGTGTCGGCGCGGTCGTCGTCCAGGGCCCCGGTGGGTACGACCATGGATTCGCCGAGGTACCGCGGGAGTTCACTCGGCTGCTCGTCGACGACCAGCAGAGCCCGGAGGCCATCCTGATGGCCCTGCACCGGAACGGCTTCGGCGAGCACCGGTTCGACGCCGTCCACACCTCCGACGAATGGGGGCTGGTGACAGCGGGCGTCCTCGCCTCGTATCTCGGCTGCCGTGCCATCGACCCGGTGACCGCCGTCCATTTCCGGGACAAGTCGCTCCAGAAGCGCAAGGTCGCCGCCGCCGGCGTGCCCACCGCCCGCGTCACCGTCATCGACGACGTGCACGACGTCTCCGGTGTCCCGTGGGAGTACGAGAAGGCCGTGCTCAAGCCGGTGGCGGGCGCGGCGACCGCGCGGACCACCGTCGTCGACAGCCCGGCGGCGCTGAGCGTCCTGAGCCGCCGTTACCGCACGGACCGCTCCGCACAGCGCACCTTCGTCCTGGAGGAGTACATCGGCGGCGAGGAATGGATCGCCGACGGCTTTCTCCGCGACGGCGAGCTGCGCTTCCTGGCCGTCGGACGGTACGGCGCGCCCTGCCTCACCATGATCGACGAGCAGACCCCGCTGTGGATGCGGCACTTCGACCCCAAGTCCGAGACCTGGGCCTACGACCGGGCCGAACCGACGGTCCGCCGCTGCCTGGAGGCGCTCGGCCTGCGGGACGGCGTCTTCCACATGGAGCTCTTCCACGATCCGCGCACCGGCCGCCTCACCTTCAGCGAGTGCGCGGCCCGGCGCGGCGGAGCCCTCGTGCACGAGCAGGTCCAGGCGAAGTTCGGCATCCACCTGGGCGAGGAGGCGCTGCTGAGCGCCCTCGGGCGGGAGCCGCGCGGGGACCTCGACCACCGCCCCGAGCTCTTCGGCACCACCTACCTCAAGGGGCGGGCCGGGACACTCTTCTCCTGCCCGTCCCCCGCCGAACTGCGCGCCCTGCCCGGTGTCGAGTACGCCCGGGTGGAGTTCCCGGCGGGCGGCACATTCCTCGGCGACATCGACAACACCAATCACCGGATGGGTCAGGTGCTGGTGTCGGCCCGCAGCGAGGAGGAGCTCGAAACCCGGTTCGCGGAGGTACGCGCCTGGTTCGACGAGCGCATGGTCGTGGCCCCCCAGGGTGTCACCGGCCGCGAACTGCGCGCCTGGGGCCGTGAGACGCGCCCCGACGCCGACTTCCGGGACCCGCTGTGGCAGTGACCACGGAGCCGCCGGCGGGCACCTCCGCCGGCCGGCCGGGGCCGCTCGCGCGGCTCCTGCCGGAGCGCGGGCCCAAGCGCCCCCTGGCCTTGGCCACCTTCGTGAACGCCCTCGGCAGTGGGATGTTCATGTCGTCCAGCGCCCTGTACTTCACCAGGGTCGTGCACCTCCCGATGTCCCAGGTCGCGTTCGGGCTGTTCGCCGGGGCGATGGTCGGCCTGGTGGCCGGCGTCTTCGGCGGCCGGATCGCCGACCGCTGGGGCGCCAGGGAGACCCAGATCGCGGTCATGCTCGCGGGCACCGTCTTCATGGGCTGCTTCCTGCTGGTCGACGCCTTCTGGTCGTTCGTCCTGATCTCGGTCCTCACCGGTGTGGTCTTCGCGGCCGACAAGTCCAGCCGGGCGCCGCTGGTGCGCGGCTTCGGCGGGGACGACCCGGCCAGATTCCGCGCCTACCTGCGGGCCGCGACCAACCTGGGCATCTCCCTCGGCGCGCTGGGTGCCGGTGTGGCCATCCAGCTCGACACCGCGCCGGCCTATCTGAGCCTGGTCGGCGGCCGGGCCCTGGCCTTCGCGGGCAGCGCGGTGGCGCTGCTGTGGCTGCCCCGGCTGGTGCCCGTCCCCGCACCGCCGCTCAGTGGCCGCTGGGACGCCCTGCGGGACCGCCCGTACCTCGCGGCCACGGTCCTCAACTGCCTGATGTCCCTGCACTTCGCGGTGCCGACCTTCCTCCTGCCGCTGTGGATCGTCGACCACACCGAGGCACCCCGCTGGATGGTCTCCGGGGTACTGGTGCTCAACACCGTCCTCGTCATCACCCTCCAGGTGGCGGTCAGCAAGAACGTCTCCGACCCCGAGTCGGCGGGCACCCGGATGCGCTGGGCGGGAGTCGCGGTCTGCGCCGGCCTGCTGCTGATGATGACGGCGGGCAGCGTGTCCCCATGGGCCGCCGCCGCGCTGCTCCTGGTGGCAACGGCCGTCTATACGCTCGGCGAACTGTGGCACGCGGCGGCGGCCATGGAGTACTCCTTCGGACTCGCCGCCCCGCACGCGCAGGGCCAGTACTCCGGCATCTTCGGGCTCGGCGGCGGTGTCGCCGAAGCGCTCGCGCCCGCCCTGCTGGGCACCCTCGCCTTCAGCCTCGGCCGGCCCGGCTGGTTCCTGCTGGGCGCGCTGTTCCTCGTCGTCGGCCTGGTGAGCCGCCCGCTCGTCTCCTGGACGGTCCGTACCTCACCGCAGGTCCGGGCGTACGAAGCCCCTTCCGCGTAACTCCCGCGAACGACCCCTTCACCCCCTTCCCCTTCAGCGTCCGGGCGACCGCCCGGAGAAACCGGAGATCACCATGGCCACGGCCACGCCCACCCTCAGCCCCATCGACAGCGATCTCGTCGAGATCGTCCCCGGGCTCCAGCTCGACCACGACGAGATCGTCAAGGCGTACCACCAGTACATCGAGCGCGTCCCGGACGCTCCCTCGGGCAGGCCCGAGGACCGGCTGCGCCGCCTGGGCCTGACGCACCGCGCCGGAGCCGAGGACCCGTGGCGCGACGCCGGCAACGGCCAGTTCGACCAGCGGACCGGCACGAAGAACTTCGAGGAGAACGAGTTCGCGTTCTTCAACGACGCGCTCAAGGACACCTACTTCCATGAGCTGTACCGGCAACTGCCGTTCCGTCCCGGCCGGATGCGCCTGGTCACCCTGGGCCCGGGCGAGATCTACCACATGCACACCGACCACTCCCGGGTGGCGCACGTGGCGATCCAGAGCAACGAGGACAGCCGACTGCTCTTCCGCAGCGGCCACACGTACCACGTGCCCACCGACGGCCGGATCCACATCCTCAACACCCTCCGCCACCACTCCGCCTACAACGCCGGTGGCACGGAGCGCATCCACCTCACGATGACGCTGGCCGACTGACCCCACCGCCACGCGTTCCGACCGTCACCCAAGGAGTTCCGATGTCATCGCCGTCCGCCGCACATCTTGACCAGCCCCCGGCCGGGGGCGGTAGCGAGGAGTTCCGGCAGCGGGCCGACGAGGTCCGCGCAGCCATCACCGACCGGCCTCTGGGCATCGGAGGCGCTCTGCCGCTGCTCGACGAGGCCGGGCGGCGGGCGGTGCTGGACCTCGGGCTCGGCAGCCCGCTGCCGGAGGACGGCCGGGAGCCGGTGCACGCACAGGTTGCCGCGCTCGCCGCGGCCGAACCCGGCCGCGTCGCCGTCGTCTGCGGCGGGGACCAGGTCACCCGGGGCGAACTCGACGCCTGGGCCGGGCGGATCGCCGCCCGGCTGGCGGGCGCGGGTATCGGCCCCGGGGACCGGGTCGGTGTCCTCGCCGACCGCTCCACGGCCATGGTCGCCGCGGTGCTCGGCGTCGTACGTACCGGAGCCGCCTATGTACCGGTCGACCTGGCCAATCCGGACGAGCGGATCGCCGCGGTGTTCGCCGACGCCCGCGTGTCCGTCGTCCTGGTGACCGGCGACGCGGCGCGTCGTGTGACATCGCCCGGCCTGAGCGTCGTCACCGTCGACGAGCCGTCGATACGCGAGGAGGGCGAGATCCTGCCGCCCGCGCGGAGCGGCCCGCAGGACGCCGCGTACCTCATCTACACCTCGGGAAGCACCGGCGCCCCCAAGGGTGTTGTCGTCGAGCACAGCCAGCTGGCCGCCTCCACCCGGGCCCGCCGCGACGTCTACCCCGGCGAACCGGTCTTCCTGCTGCTCTCCCCGCTCGCCTTCGACTCGTCGGTGGCCGGCCTCTGGGGCACGCTGACGGCCGGCGGACGGCTGGTCGTCGCCGGGCCCGACGAGTTCCGCGACCCGCCGGCCCTGCTCGGCCTCGTCGAGCGGCACGCCGTCACGCATCTGCTGAGTGTCCCCTCCCTGTACGACGCGCTGCTCGTGGCGGGCGAACGCTCCGGCCTCTCTCCGCTCGCCACCCTCACCACGGTGATCACGGCCGGTGAGGCGCTTCCCGAGGCCCTGCTGCGGCGGCACACCGAAGCCTTCGGCGCCGGCACCGTACTCGTCAACGAGTACGGGCCGACCGAGGCCACCGTCTGGGCCACCTACCGGCGCTTCGACGCGGCCGGACCGGTCGACATCGGCGGTCCGGTGCCGGGCGCCCGGCTCTACGTGCTGGACGAAGCGGGCCGCCTGGTGCCCCCCGGCGTCACCGGCGAGCTCCACATCGGTGGCGCCGGCGTCTCCCGCGGCTACTTCGACCGCCCCGACGCCACCGCACGGGCCTTCACCCCCGACCCCTTCGCCGGCGGTCACGCCCGGATGTACCGCACCGGCGACCTGGTGCGCTGGACCGGGACCGGCACCCTGGAGTTCCTCGGTCGCCGCGACAACCAGGTCAAGATCCGCGGCCATCGCGTCGAACTCGGCGCCGTGGAAGCGGCGTTGCGCGCCTGCACCGGCATCCGCGAGGCCGTGGTCGTACCGGACGCCACGGGCACCCGGCTCACCGGATTCGTGGTCACCGGCGCGCCGGACGAGCTGTCCGCCGTACGGGAGAGCCTGGCGCGGGTGCTGCCGGAGGCCGCTGTACCGTCCCGGCTGAAGGCGCTGGACGCCTTCCCCGTCACGGTCAACGGCAAGGCGGACCGCGCCGCCCTGGCCGGACTTCTCGAAGAGGAGGGCCGGTCCGCCGGGCAGAAGGTGCCCGTACCGCCGGACGGCGACGCCGTCGCCCAGGTCTCGGCCGCGTGGGCCGAGGTCCTGGAGATCTCCTCGGTGCCGGGCGATGTCAACTTCTTCGACCTCGGCGGGCACTCGCTGCTGATGATCCGTCTCCAGGAGGCCCTGGCCCGCCATACCGGCGTACAGCCCTCCGTCGTCGACCTCTTCCGCTGCGCCACGGTGACCGCGCAGGCCGAGCTGGTCCGGGCCGGCGTCGCGGTGGGCACCGGCGGTGCGGGCACGGGAGAGCAGGCCGCCGGCCGGGCCGAGCGGGCCCGCCGCGAGCGCGCCGCCCGTGCCCGCCGGCGCCGCGTACAGCAGGGAGCGGCCCGATGACCGGCTCGTACTCCCGGGACACCCAGAACACCCAGAACACCCAGAACGCCGAGAACGCCGAGAACGCCGAGAACACAGCGGACGCGTGGGACGCACAGGACGCGGAGCGCGACCGGTCCCTGGACATCGCCGTCACTGGAATGGCCGGGCGCTTCCCGGGCAGTGCCGACATCCCCACCTGGTGGCAGGCGCTGCTTCGCGGAGAGATCCTCACCACCCGCCTCGACCGCCGGCGGCTGCTGGACGCGGGCGAGCCCGCCCACCTGGTCGACGACCCGGACTATGTCCCGGTGCGCGGACTGCTCGACGACGCCGACCGGTTCGACCACGAGCTGTTCGGCATCAGCCCGCGCGAGGCCGAACTCATGGACCCGCAGCACCGGCTGATGCTGGAGGCGGCCTGGACGGCGCTGGAGGACGCGGGCTGCGATCCGACCGCCGAGTCCCGGGTCACCGGCGTCTACGCCTCCGCGAGCAGCAGCGCGTACCTGCGCGCCATGCTCACCTCCAACACCCTGGACGCGGCGGGCATCGAAGAGGCGCTGCGCGCCAACGAGCCCGACTACATGGCCACCCGCATCGCCTACCGGCTCGGTCTCACCGGCCCCGCCCTCAGCGTGCTGACCGCCTGCTCCTCCTCGTTGGTCGCGGTCCACCTCGCCGTGCAGGCGCTGCTGAACGGCGAGTGCGAACAGGCCGTGGTCGTCGCGGCGGCCGTCGACTTCCCGCAGTCCGGGCATGTCCACCTGCCCGGCGGCATCCTCTCCGCGTCGGGCGCGTGCCGGCCCTTCGACGCGGACGCCGACGGCGCGCTGGCCGGCTCCGGTGTCGTGGCCGTCGTCCTGCGCCCGTACGCGGACGCGGTCGACGGCGGCTGCGACGCGTACGGCGTCATTCTCGGTACCGCGGTCAACAACGACGGGTCCGCGAAGGCGGGTTATCAGGCGCCGTCCGCCACCGGCCAGGAGGCGGTCATCCGTGCCGCCCTCACGGCCGCCGACATCGACGCCGACTCCCTCGGCTATCTGGAGGCGCACGCCACCGGTACCCGGGTCGGCGACCCCATCGAGTGGTCGGCCGCCTCGGCCGTCCTGCGCGAACTCGGCGCCCGGCCGGGGCAGATCGCGGTCGGCGCGGTCAAGGCCAACATCGGTCATCTCGACGCGGCCTCGGGCCTGGTCTCGCTCATCAAGACCCTGCTGGTGGTACGGGACGGCCAGGTGCCGCCCGTGGCCGGTTTCCGGAGCCTCAACCCGCTGCTGGAGACGGAGGGTTCGCCGCTGTACGTGCCCACCGAGCGCCAGGACTGGGGCAGCGGGCCGGGGCAGCCGCGCCGGGCGGCCGTCAGTTCCTTCGGTATCGGCGGTACGAACGCACACGTCGTGGTCGAGCAGCCGCCGGTCCGACCTCGGGCCTGTCTTCAAAGTCCCGCCTGCCCGGCGACGCCCGGCACGCACGCTCGCGGCGTTGTCGGGGTCTCCCCAGTACGTCCAGTACTGGGGAGACCCTCCGCCTTGCGATCGCACGCACCGGACGCCGCCGGGCCCGCCCTGCGGGCGGACGGCGCTACTTCGAAGACAGGCCCTCGGACGGGCGATGAGATCCAGGCGGGCGACCCGGGCGACCGGGTTCTCGTGCTCTCGGCCGCGAGCCCGGAGGCCCTCGGGCGCACGGCCCGGCGGCTCGCGGACCACCTGACGGACAACCTGGCTTCCACGGCGCTCACGGACATCGCCCACACCCTGGCGACCGGGCGGCCCCGTCTTCCGTACCGGACCGCCGTCGCGGGCCGCACCCACCAGGAGCTGGCCGACCGGCTGCGGTCCGCCTCGGCGCGGACGGCCGCCCCGGCGGCGCCCGTGGTGTTCCTGCTGCCCGGCCAGGGCAGCCAGTACCCGGGCATGGCCCTGCCCTTCCAGGACGCGCTGCCCGGGTTCACCGGGGTGCTGGAGGAGTGCCTGGCCCACTTCGAGCCCGCCCTGGCGGCCCGGCTGCGGTCCGCCCTCCGCACGGCGGAGTTCCCGGCCGGTGAGCTGGCCCGTACGGAACTGGCGCAGCCCGCGCTGTTCTGCGTCGAGTACGCGGCGGCCACGGCGCTCACCGCGCTCGGCGTCGCCCCGGTCGCGCTCGCCGGGCACAGCCTCGGTGAGATCACCGCCGCCGCGCTGTCCGGTGTGCTGGGGCTCGCGGACGCCGCCGCGCTGGTCACCGTGCGGGGCCGGGCCATGCAGGCGTGTCCGCCGGGTGCGATGCTCGCGCTCGCGGTGGGCGAGGAGCGGGCGCTGGAGCTGGCGGAACGGTTCACGGCCTCGACGTCCTCCCCGGCGGGGGGCGGGCACCGGCTGGAGCTCGCCGCCGTCAATACCGCCGAGAGCGTGGTGCTGGCCGGGCCGGTGGAGACCGTGGACGCCTTCGAGGCATGGCTCGGCAGCGGGGAGACCGTCCGCCGGCTGCGTACCGGCCACGCCTTCCACACCGGGATGCTCGACCCGGCCGTCGCCCGGCTGCGGGAGGCGGCGCGGTGCGTCACCCTCGGCCGGCCCGTGCTGCCGTACCTCTCCAACGCCACCGGGGCGCTCGTTCCCGCCGGGAGCGTCGTCGAGCCCGGCTCGTTCGCCGAACAGGCGCGCGGAGCCGTGCGGTTCGCCGCCGGCCTGGCCGCGATCGCGCGGGCCTTCCCCGGCGCCGTGGCGGTCGAGGCCGGTCCCGGCAAGGCGCTGAGCGGGATGGCGGAAGCCGCCGGGCTGGCCGCGCTGCCGCTCAGCGCCGGGCGCTCGCGACGCCGCGGCGAGGAGACTCTGCTGGCACTGGCGGAGCTGTGGGCGAGGGGCCTGCCCGTGGACCCGGCCGGCCTGACCGGACCCGGCCGCCCGGTGCGTCTGCCCGGCCATGTCTTCGCGGGGCCGCGCCTGCTGGCACCGGCGGCAGCGGTCCGTACGGCAGCGGTCCGATCGGTCCGTACCGGCGCCGTACCCGCGTCCACGGCAGTCGCGCCCGGCCCGGACGTCGCACCGGCACCCGCGAGGACCCCGGCCGAGTCGGTGGCGGCCCGGTGGACCGAACTGCTGGGCAGCACCGGATTGTCGGACGATTCCGACTTCTTCGACCTCGGCGGGGACTCGCTGCTCGTGGTCCGGCTCGCCCGCCGGATCGGAGAGGACCTCGGGGTCCGCGTTCCGGTCCGCGCTCTGATGACCGCTTCCACCCTGGCCCGTCATACGGCGCTCGTGGAATCCCTGCTCCCGGCGGGAGACCGGCGATGACGACCTGGCTGCGGTGTACGGCCCCGCGCCCCGAGGCGGCGTACCGCCTCATCTGCTTCCCGCACGCGGGAGGTTCGGCGTCCTCCTTCCGCGGCTGGTCCGAAGGACTCCCCGAGTACGAGGTCCACGCCGTCTGTTACCCGGGGCGCGCCGCCCGGCTCGACGAGCCGCTGCCCACCAGCCTGCCGCGACTGGCCGCCGACGTGGCCGAAGCGGTACGACCGCTCCTGGACCGGCCGGTGGCCTTCCTCGGCCACAGCATGGGCGCGGTGGTCGCCTTCGAGACCGCCCGTCTGCTCCAGGCACGGGGCCATGGGATCGCCCACCTCTTCGCCTCCGGAGCCCGCGCCCCGCAGCTGGCGCATCCCGAGGGCTCCGGCGCGGCCGACATGGACGACGACGCCATCGCGGACGCCCTGACGGCACTGGGCGGAACGGACGCCGAGCTGCTGGCCGACCCGGACTTCCGCGAGCTCATACTCCCCTACGTCTGCGGGGACTTCCGGATGTTCGACGCGTACGCCCACCGGCCCGGAGCGACCCTGACCTGCCCGGTCACCGCCATCGCGGGGGACGCGGACCCGCTGGTCGGTGCGGAGGACGCGGCGGCGTGGGCGGAGGTGACCGAGGGGCCGTTCACCCACCACACCGTGCCGGGGGACCACTTCTACCTGACCCCGCGTCCGCCGTTCCGGCTGATCGAAGCGGCGCTGTCGCGCGGACTGGTCGAAGCGGCCCCGTCGCGCGAAGTGGCGGCCCCTGGCCGATCGAGCCGCCTTGTCGCCCCGTAGTGCCCCAGAGCTGTCTCCCGACCCTCACGAAAGGCTTCCCCATGTCAGATGTCGCACCGGCCCCGGCGTCGGACCACTTCCTGATGTTCGCGATCGGCCCCAAGCTCGACTACGCCGCTCGGCTGCGCGCCCTGGACGAGTCGGCGCGGATCTCGGTGATCTGCCGCCCGGAGCACCTGTCCCGGATCACCGAGTCCGGCAATTACCTGCGGGTCGTCGCCGTGCGCCAGGACGCCCCGATGGGGGAGGTCGTCGCGCTGGCCCGCACCGTCCACGAACTCCTGCCGGTCACCCGGATCACGACCTTCTGGGAGCACGACCAGGACCGTGCCGCCGCCGTGGGCGCCGCGCTCGGTGTCGCCACCCACAGCCCCGAGACCGTATCTCTGGTGCAGGACAAGCACGCCATGCGCGAGCGGCTGCGTCAGGTGGGGGTGGAGGACACGGCCGCCGCCCGCGTGTACGGCGAGGCGGACCTGCTGGCTTTCGGCGAGAGCGCCGGGTACCCCTTCATCGTGAAGCCGGCGGCGGGCACGGCGAGCTTCGGCGTCACCCTCGTCCACTCCCCGGAGGAGGCGGCGGCGGCGTACCGCACGGCGACCGGCGATTTCCCGGGCATCTCCCGGCTCGGGGTCCTGGCGGAGCAGTACCACAGCGGCCCGCAGTACAGCGTGGAGGCGTTCTCGGAGACGGGCGAGCACGTGGTCGTCGCCATCACGCGCAAGTACTCGGACCCGGAGAACATGGTGGAGCTAGGCCATGTCCTCCCGGCTCCGCTGGACGCCGGAGCGGAGGAGGCGATCGACGGTCATGTGAGGGACGTCCTCGACGCCCTGGGGGTGGAGTTCGGCCCGACGCACACCGAGATCGTGCTGACCGCCGACGGTCCGCGCGTCATCGAGACGCACCTGCGGGTGGGCGGCGACGAGATCTTCGAGCTGACCAAGGACGCCGTCGGCGTCGACATGATCGACTTCCAGACCCGGCAGACCTTCGGCGACAAGGTGCTCCCCGACATCCGGGCCATCCTGGAATCCGACCGCGCTCCGCGCTGCGAGGCCATCTGGTACACGGCTCCGCGGGCGCAGGGCACGTTCATCGGACCGGCGGACGGCGCACCGGAGAGCCCGGACGCCGACGTCCTGGTGCTTCTCGCGCCGGGCTCGGAACTGACGGGCCACGGCTCGTTCGCCCGCGTCGCCCGCGCCCGCGCGACCGCCCCCACCGCGGCGGAAGCGGTGGACAGGGCGCGCTCGACGGTCAACGGGCTGTCGTTCCTGTTCCGGGTCTCACCCGCGGAACAGAGCACCGTCTGACGGGCCGGTGCCCGCGACCCGGCAGCGGGCCCGGTCCGTTCCGGGGCCCGCGACGGGTCGCCGGGCGCTCAGAAACGAGCCCCCGGATTGTGCCTCGCGCGCAGGTGGACCATCCTGTCGGCCGGTTCCGGCGACGCCGGGTCCGGCTCCGCGCGCGGCGCGCACTCGGCGCTCCGCGCGGGCGTCTTTCCGTGCAGCAGATAGTCCTCCACATAGGCGGTGGCGCAGGCGTTGCCGCCGCCCGCCACCCCGTGCGTACCGGCGTCCCGTTCGGTCACCAGGGCCGAACCCGCCAGCCGCTTGTGCAGTTCCACCGCCCCCTCGTACGGCGTCGCCGCGTCCCGCTCCGCGGCCAGGATCAGCGTCGGGGGCAACTGGCCCGGCCGGGTGCGGACGTCGGCCGGCCGCTGCCGGGGCGCCGGCCAGTAGGCGCACGGCAGATTCATCCAGGCGTTGTCCCAGGTCTCGAACGGCGCGCGCCGCGCCAGCGCGGTGTTGTCGCGGTCCCACACCGCGAAGTCCGTGGGCCAGGGCGCGTCATTGCACTCGACCGCGGTATAGACCGCCGTGGCGTTCTCGCTCTCCGCGGCGGCGGCCGGACGGGGCGCGGCCTGGTCGATCAGCGGCTGCTGATCGCCCTTCAGATACGCGGAGAGGGCCGAGGCGCGCGCCGGCCAGTAGTCGTCGTGGTAACCGGCTCCGAGCATCGCCGCCTGGAGCTGGCCGGGCCCGACCTTCCCGCCGGCCGGCTTGCGCGCCACCCCGGCGCGTACCCGCTCGTAACTGTGCCGCACCGCCTCGGCGTCGGTGCCCAGGTGGTACGTCGCGTCATGCTTGGCCACCCAGGTACGGAAGTCCTCCCAGCGCCGCTCGAACGCGACCGACTGATCGAGGTTGTTGCGGTACCAGATCTGCGCGGGGTCCGGGTTCACGGCGGAGTCGAGGACCATCCGGCCCACGTGCGAGGGGAAGAGCGTCGCGTAGAGCGCGCCGAAGTAGGTCCCGTACGAGGCACCCATGAAGGTCAGCCTCTGCTCGCCGAGCGCCGCGCGCAGCACCTCCAGATCGCGGGCGTTGTTCAGCGAGTTGTAGTGGGGGAGCGCGGTACCGGCGGTGCGGGCGCAGCCCCGCGCGTACGCCTTGGCCTCGGCGATCCGCTCCCGCTTGTACGACTCGGAGGGGTGGACCGGGGACTGCGTCGGGGCCTTGCCGAAGTCCGCCGGATCCCCGCAGGAGAGCGGGGCGGAGCGGCCTACCCCGCGAGGGGCGTAGCCGACGAGGTCGTACGCCTCGGCGATCCGCTTCCACTGGGGCACCCCGGCGGCCATCGGGAAGTACATACCGGAGGCGCCGGGCCCGCCGGGGTTGAAGACGAGCGCGCCCTGCCGCCGCTCCGGGGTCCCGCTCGCGGGGACACGGCTGACGGTGAGGCTGATCGTCCGGCCGTCGGGCTCGGTGTAGTCGAGCGGGACCTCGACCGTGCCGCAGACGATGGGGGCCGGCAGCCGCTCGGCCTTGGGGCAGGCGCCGAAGACGATCCCGGCGGTGGCGGCGCGCTGGGCGGCGCGGACGACACCGCTGGTGGCGCCGGGTGTGGTGGGGGCGCCGGTGGCGTCGGCGCCGTCCGCGGGGGCGGCGACGAGGGCCGACAGGACCACGGAGCCGAGGGTGGCCAGAGCCCCGTATTTCGCTACTGCTCTCATCGCGTTCCCTTCCGTGCGTGCGGACCGGAGGGTGATCCGCGGACCGAGGGTCGGCAGAGCGGCGGGGCCGGACAAGCATCCGTGCGCGGTGTCGGTCGCAATGACCCCGATGCGTCGTACGGCCACTCCGAAGGGTCTGAGGGGTGGCCGTACGGTACGGGATGTGCCCGGCCGGATCCCTGGGAACCCCGGTCCCTACGTGCCCCCAGCAGTCACCGCCCTCATCTCCCGACCAGCGCGGCGCGGGCCACGCGGAGGAGACGGGTCGCCCGGCGCGGCGGACGGGCGGCGGCCCGCTCCCGCCACCAGAGGGCCAGCCGGCGCCGGGCGGCGGAGTCCTCGGGGCGCCCCTCGGTCAGCAGGCTCTCGGCGAAGTCGAGCGCGTCACGGCGGTATCCGGCGCGCATGGGTGTGTGCGCGGCGTACGCCAGGAACGCCGGGCGGAAGCCCGTGCCGAGGATGTCCGGCAGCTCGGGGGCGACCTTGGCCACGACCCCGGCGCGCTTGGCGGCGAGGGCGCGGCTCTGGACGCGCAGCCGCCGCGGATCGAACCCCTCGGGTACGGGCGTACCGGCGACCAGCGAGGAGAGCAGGGCGGCCTCGCTCAGCGCGAGCCGGCCACGGGCGGCGCCGGTGTCGCCCGCCTCCCGCTCCTCCGCAGCCCCTGCCCCTGCCCCCGTTCTCGCCTCTGTCACCGAACCCGCCCCTGTCGCCGAAGCCGCCCCGGCCGCCGGACCCGCCCCGGCCGCCGGACCCGCCCCCGCCGCCGGGCGCGGAGACGCGACGGCCGCCGCGGCCGTGATCGTCTCCCGGATCGTGGTGAGTTCACCGGCCAGCTCCGCCGCGGGCGGGAAGTCGTCGTCCCGTTCCAGCAGGACGCCCGGCGGCGCGACCCGGGCGCGCAGCTCGGCCAGTATGTCCAGCACCGGCGCGGTGACCGGGTGCGCGTGGGTATCGTGCCAGACACCGTCGCGCTCGGTCCCGCCCGCGACATGGACGTACGCGATGGCCTCGACCGGCAGTTCGTCCAGCGCCTTCGCCGGGTCCTCGCCCCCGTTCACCTGGTTGGTGTGCAGATTGGCGACATCGATCAGCAGCCGTACACCCGTGCGCTCGACCAGCTCCGCGAGGAACTGACCCTCGCTCATCTCCTCGTCCGGCCAGCGGATCAGCGCGGCGATGTTCTCCACGGCGAGCGGTACGGGCAGCGCGTCCTGGGCGATCCGTATGTTCTCGCAGAGCACGCGCAGGGCGTCCCGGGTGCGCGGGACCGGCAGCAGATGACCGGCTTCCAGGACCGGGGACGCGGTCAGCGCCCCGCCGGCCCGTACGAACGCGATGTGCTCGGTGACCAGCGGGGAGCCCAGGGCCTCGGCGCGCTCCGCGAGATCCGCGAGCCGCCGCGCGTCCGGCCGGTCCGCTCCGCCGAGGCCGAGCGAGACCCCGTGCGGTACGACGGTCACGCCGCGCTCCCGCAGCCGTACCAGCGAGTCGGGCAGATGGCCGGGGCAGAGATTCTCCGCGACGGCCTCGACCCAGTCGACACCGGACAGCGCCTCGACCGTGTCCGCGATCTCCGGGCGCCAGCCGATGCCGATCCCCAGCTGTGGTGTGCCGTTCATGGCTCCCCCTCCTCGGTGTCCGAGGTCCTCCCCTGTCCGCGCCGGGCGCGGTGCAGAGGTCATGACCCCGCGGCGCGCCGGTCAATCCGCCCGAGGGGACGTTCAGAGGATGATTTGAGGTTTCGGGCCGGCGCCGGGTCTCACGTACGGACGGGTCTCTACGGACCGGTTCCCGGCGGCGGCCGGTCGGTGTTGATCGCCGTCGGGGCGCCCGGCTGGGTGGAGGGCCGGGAGGTGAAGGTGTCGTTGCCGCTGGGCGCCAGGGCGTCCGGCGCCGGCGGCAGATTCCCGTTCGGCGGCGGCGGCCCGGTCGGGCTGGCAGTCATGGTGCCGGCCGCCTCGTTGGCGAGCGCGTCGAAGTCGACCCTGCCGGTGGCCTCCAGCATGGTGATGTGGTCCAGGACGGTCTGGTTGGCGTCGCTCGCCAGCTGCCGTATCAGCGTGTTCCTGGTGGTGTGCCGGACCTGCGCGATCAGCGCGAAGACCTTGCCGTGGGCGTTGCGCAGCAGATTGGCGAACTTTCGCTCGTACTCCTGGCCGGTGGCCGCCGACAACTCCCTGAGCCAGCCCTGCTGCTGCTCGTTCGGCTGGTTCGGCAGCTCGACCCCGAGCTTCGCCGCGACCTCGCGGGCCCGCTTGTCGAGATCGGTGTGGCCGACGACCAGATGGTCACCGCACTCCTTGATCGCCCGGCTGGGGGCGCGCTCGATGGCCTGCTGCCCGGCCGGCAGCTCCCAGAGCCCCGCCAGCCGCACCTTCACCAGGAAGTCGCGGTCGGTCGCGGAGAGCGGGCCCCACTGGGTGGCCACACTGGACGCGTTGAGGTTCGCCTGACCGGTACCGGAGCGGTCGGCGTACGACCAGACGGGGAAGGCCAGGGCCCCGACCGTGACGACCAGGGCCGCGATGATGAGCGCCGTACCGTTGATGCGTCGCAACAATGTGCTGCCTCCCGAACCGAATTCCGACACCGCTGAACCCACCGCCGGTCCGACCGGCTGTTCAACCCGCTTCGCGGTAACGGAAGATACGTACGGCCCGGCCGCCGTGTTCAGCCCCGGAGCGCCGGATGATCAGCGACCACGGTGCAGGAGCCGGGCGCGATCTCCGTGAATCCGGCATCACGGACCACCGGCAGTCCACTGGCGGTGAGTTCGCGCCAGCGCCCCGCGTCGGCGGTACGGACGGCGAGCGGGAAGCCGGCCTCGCGCCAGGTCTTGCGCTCCGTCTCCGACAGCTCCCACCAGGCGAGTTGGGCGCCGTGCCCGGCCTGGGCCATGGCCTTGCCCGCCGACATGTCCAGATCGGGGCCGATCCAGAGCACGGGCCGCGCCGGGTCCGGCGCGGGCGGCGGCCCGGCGTCGTCCAGTTCGGTCCCGGAGACCTGGAGCTTGGCCAGCTCCTTGGGCCAGCCGTCGAGCGGGACGGGCGGGAAGACCCGTACCTCGGCGGCGGACGCCGTCTCCGTCGTGGGCCCCGCGCCCATGACCGTGAGCCCGGGGAGCGCGGAGGCGCGGCGCCACTCCGCGCCGCGCGCCCTCCGTACCACCTTGCGGATCCGGGCGTCCTGCCAGTCCCGCATGGCCCGCGCCCACTCGCCCTCGCCCACCGACCGCTCGTCGGAGAGCATCATGAGCACCGCGCGGGCGGCCGTCTCCAGGGCGTCGGTACGGGCGGGCGGCGCGGCCTTCTCGATCCGGACCACCAGCGGCAGTACGAACTGGGGAGCCTCGTCGGGGGAGGTCCGGCCGGGCACGCGGTCACTGCCGTCGCCGTGGTCGCTACGGTCACCGGGGTCGCTACGGTCACTGATGTCACTGCTCACGGGTCCAGTCTGCCAGCAGCCCCGGTCCCGCTTTCTTGGCCAAACCTTTCTTGGCGGAACAGGAGCGTCCGGGTGAGTATGCACGGCATGAAGAGCGATCTCTTTGCCACCGAGCACCTGGCGCAGCCGGCCACCGCCCCCGGGATGACGCTTCAGAACCCCAAATCGATCAAGTACGCCGTCCACGGCGAGATGTACGCGCGGCAGGGATCCATGATCGCCTTCCGTGGCAGCCTCCAGTTCGAACGCAAGGGCCAGGGCATCGGCGGCATGCTCAAGCGGGCCGTCACCGGCGAGGGCCTGCCCCTGATGAGCGTCACGGGCCAGGGCGAGGCGTGGTTCGCGCATGAGGCCGCCAACTGCTTCATCGTCGATGTCGAGCAGGGCGACGCGCTCACCATCAACGGCCGCAACGTGCTCTGTTTCGACTCGACCCTCTCGTACGAGATCAAGACGGTGAAGGGTGCCGGGATGACCGGCGGCGGGCTCTTCAACAGCCTCTTCACCGGCTACGGGAAGCTCGGCGTCATCTGCGAGGGCAACCCCATAGTGATCCCCGTCACGGCCCAGGCCCCGGTGTACGTCGACACCGACGCGGTCGTCGGATGGAGCGCGCAGCTCTCCACCTCGCTGCACCGCTCGCAGTCCGTCGGCTCGATGATCCGCGGCGGCTCGGGCGAGGCTGTCCAGCTGATGCTCCAGGGCGAGGGCTTCGTCATCGTCCGCCCGAGCGAGGCCACCCCGCAGAAGGCCGCCGCGCACTGACCGCCGCGTCAGTGGCGCGTCTCAGTGGCTCATCAGCTCGGAGACCTTGACGAACCGGTAGCCCTGCTTCCGCAGCTCGGGAACGATCTGCTGTACGGCGTCCTCCGTCACCGGCGCCGCGCTGCGGGTGCAGTGCATCACCACCAGCGACCCGGGCTTCACGCCCTCCAGCACCTGCTGCGCGACCGCCTCCGCGTCCGTGGCGAAGGCGTCGCCGCTGACGACGTCCCACTGGACCGCGGTCACCTTCGAGGGGGCCAGGGCGCGGAGCGCCGCGTCGTCGTAGCAGCCGCCCGGGAAGCGGAAGTACGGCACCACATTGCGCGCCCCGGCCTCGGCGAACGCGGTGAAGGCCCGCTGCACGTCCTCGTTCATCTTGGTCTCGCCGACCCGTGGCAGCCCGTAGCAGTCCGCCGTGAAGGCGTAGTGGCTGTAGGAGTGGTTGGCGATCTCGAAGAGCGGATCCTCGCCGATGGCCTTCGCCTGCGTCGGGTACTCCTCGGCCCAGCGTCCCGTCATGAAGACCGTCGAGGGCACCTCCAGCCGGCGCAGCAGGGCGATCAGCGAGGGGTTGTCGAACCGCTCGCCCTGTGCCGCGCGGGTGCCCTGATCCGCCGTCATATCGGCGTCGAAGGTGAGTGCCACGGTCTTGCCCGCGGCCGGGTTCCCGCGCTTGAAGACCGGGGTCAGCCCGCCGGGACCGGGGGCCAGGGTCGGTGGTCCCTCCACCGCTCCGGGACTGGACGTCGCGGCGGCGCGCGCGGCGGAGGAGCCGGAGGTCACGGCCTTGCCGGCGTCGCCGGCGCAACCACAGAGGGCAGCGCCCAGGACGGCGACGGCGACGGTGGCGAGAATACGTACATATGTGGTCATTCACGGAAAATATATGATGATCCGCCTGGATCGGTCGCACGGCACTCGCCCACGCCGAAGTCGCCCCGTACGGTCACGCCCGGGATCAGCCCGTCGCGAGCAGCTCCCGGCGGCTCTCCTCGACATCGAAGTCCGCCGGCGGATACGCCGGGTCCAGCGCCTCCAGATGCTCCAGCAGCAGCGTGCTGATCGCCCAGTTGCGGTACCACTTGCGGTCCGCGGGGACCAGATACCAGGGGGCCGCCGCCGTCGAGCAGCGGTGCAGGGCCAGTTCGTACGCCTCCTGGTAGGCGGGCCACAGCTCGCGGTCCTCGATATCGGACGGACTGAACTTCCAGTGCTTGTCCGGGTTGTCGAGGCGGGCCAGCAGACGGTCGCGCTGCTCCTCGTGGCCGAGGTGGAGGAAGACCTTCACGAGCGTCACGCCGTTGTCGGCGAGGCCCTGTTCGAAGCGGTTGATCTGGCCGTAGCGGCGGCCCAGATCCCGCCGGGGGACCAGTTCCCGTACGCGGGTGATCAGGACGTCCTCGTACTGCGAACGGTCGAAGATCCCGATCTCGCCCGGCTCGGGCAGCGCCCGTCTGACACGCCACAGGAAGGGGTGGCTCCGCTCCTCCGGGGTCGGGGTCTTGAAGGCCCTGACCCGGCAGCCCGCCGGGTTGAAATGGCCGATCACATGCTTGATCGTGCCGCCCTTGCCGCTGGTGTCCATGCCCTGGAGGATCAGCAGCACCCGGTGCCGCTCGCCCGCCGTGCTGGCCGCGTACAGCCGGTCCTGGAGACCGGACAGCCGCTGCGCCAGCGGAGCGACGGCGGCGAGCGCCGCCGCCTTGTTCGCCGGGCCGCCCGGGGTGGCCCGGGAGTCGTACGAGGAGAGGTCGACGGGCTCGCCCTCGGGGATGCGCAGCAGCTCACGGAGCGCCGGTGGTGGCTGGTTCCGCTGCCCGGCTTTCCTGTCCTTCTTGGCCACTGCGCACCCCTTAGGTCGACTCCTTAGAGGGTGCGTCGGATCGGCGCGTTCTGCGACCGCTGCCGCGGGTGACTACTTCCAGGGGCCGGTCACCGCGAACGTGGTCCCCGGCGTATAGCAGTTCACGTACATCGTCGCGCCGTCCGGCGAGAAGGTGACGCCCGCGAACTCGCCCCACTCGGGCTCCTCCGGGGTGCCGCCCGCCGCGGCAGCGGCTGATGTGAGCGCCTGAGCGTTCCTGGCCAGCGCGTACACCTCGCCCCGGCGCGTCACGCCGAACACATGCTGGGCGCCCCCGCCGTCCTCGCACACCATCAGGCCGCCGCTCGGCGCGAGGCAGATGTTGTCGGGCGACTCGCCGGGCAGCTGGATGTCCGTGTCGGGGCCGAAGACGATCACCAGGGTGAGCCGGCGCCGCTTCGGCTCGTACTTCCACACCTGCCCGTAGTGATCCGCCGCCGAGCCCTCCGCGCTGCGCGCGTAGCTCGACACGAAGTGGACCGCGCTCCCACCCCAGTAGCAGCCCTCCAGCTTCTGCGCGTGGGTGATGCCCCGGGGGCCGAAGTCCTGGAGCCGGATCGGGGTCTCCCGCGCCAGCGGGTCGGGTACGGGGACCCACTCCACGCGGTCGAAGGACGTGCCCGGCTCCCGGACGGCCGACAGATCGGGCACCCCCGGCACCCGCATGGCCTCCAGGGCGCCGCCCGCGCGCAGCGATCCGGTCCCGCCGTGCGGCTTCTCCGGCAGGAAGCGGTAGAAGAGCCCGAACGGACGGTCGAACGCGTCCTCCGTCTCGTACACGATGCCGGTGCCGGGATCGATCGCGATCGCCTCGTGCTGGAAGCGGCCCATGGCGGTCAGCGGTACGGCTCCGGTACGGCGCGGATCGGCGCCGTCGACCTCGAAGATGAAGCCGTGGTCCTTGGTGTAGCCGTTGGTGCCGGCTCTGTCCTCGGTCTCCTCGCAGGTGAGCCAGGTGCCCCAAGGGGTGGGCCCGCCCGCGCAGTTGACGGCGGTTCCGGCGATGGCGACGCGTTCGCCCAGCACCTTGTCGTGGCCGTCCAGCTCCAGTGCCGTACAGCCGCCCTTGCCCATCGGGTCGTAGGTGAGGCCGGGCACGGTGGGGACGGGGATCGGGGCGGTGGCGCGGTTCTCGTGATTGCGGACCAGGTGTACGCGGCCCCGGCGGCCCGGGAAGGCGGCCATGCCGTCGTGGTTGCTGGGGACCCGGCCCTCGCCGGAGCGCAGCGGATCGCCCTCCCTGGAGAGGACCTTGTAGCGGAACCCCCGGGGAAGATCGAGCAGGCCGTCCGGGTCGGTGATCAGCGGACCGTAGCCGCGGTGACCGAGTCCCTGGGCGGCGGCGGTGCCGGAGAAGAGCTCGGAGACGGCTCCGCTGAAGGTGATGCCCGCGGCGATGGCGCCGGTGCGGGCGAGGATCTGACGCCGTGTTGCTGACATGAGGCAACTCCCTGTTGGCGGACAGGAGACGTGACCCGCATGTGTGTAGCACGTGTGGTGTCACACGTGAACCATGCGGGTCAACGCGCCTCGGGTGTCGCGTCAGGCCAGGGACGCGCTCAGCGTGATGGTCGTGCCGGTGAGCGCCTGGCTGACCGGGCAGTTCACCTTGGCGTCCTCGGCCGCCTTCTCGAAGTCCGCGGCGTCCATGCCCGGGACCTCGCCCTGAACGGTGAGGTGGATACCGGTGATGCCGGTGCCGGGCTGGAAGGTGACGTCGGCCTGCGTGGTCAGCCTGGTCGGCGGCGTGCCGGCCTTCGCGAGACCGTTGGAGAGCGCCATCGAGAAGCAGCTGGAGTGGGCCGCGGCGATCAGCTCCTCCGGGCTGGTCTTGCCGTTCGCCGCCTCCGCGCGGGAGGGCCAGGAGACCGCCTGGTCGGCGATGCCGGAGGAGTCGAAGGTGACGGTGCCCGTGCCCTGGAGGAGATTGCCCTCCCAGACCGTGTGCGCCTGGCGCGTGGTGGCCATGGTGGAACCCTTCTGATCGGTTTCTTGGTGAACGGGTGTGAGCGGTGAGCGGGATGTGACGGCTTCGGGGGACAGCGGTGTGACGTCTCACGGCACTACCGCTTACGGCGTGACGGCACCGAACCTACTGGGCGACCAGCCCCTTCGCGTCCCTCGCCAGGGCTGTCAGCCGCGAGATCGCCCGGAAGTATTTCTTCCGGTAGCCGCCGTTCAGCATCTCTTCGCTGAACAGCCGGTCGAAGGGGAGCCCGGAGGCGAGCACCGGCACCTCCCGGTCGTACAGCCGGTCCGCGAGGACGACGAGCCGCAGCGCGGTCGACTGGTCGGGCACCGGCGAGACGTCCGTGAGGCAGACCGCCCGCACCCCGTCCGTCAGCGCTCCGTACCGGCTCGGATGGACCCGCGAGAGATGTTCGAGCAGCCCGGGGAAATCGTCCAGGCTGGCGCCCTCGGTCGCGTACGCGGCCCTGGTGACCTGTTCGTCGGAGTACGGAGCGGGAGCCGCGGGCAGTCCGCGGTGCCGGTAGTCCTCGCCGTCGATACGCAGCGGGCGGAACCGCGCCGACAGCCCCTGGATCTCCCGGAGGAAGTCGGCGGCGGCGAACCGGCCCTCGCCGAGCTTGCCCGGCAGGGTGTTCGAGGTCGCGGCCAGGGCCACCCCCGCGTCGACCAGCTTGCCGAGCAGGGTGGAGACGAGGACGGTGTCGCCCGGATCGTCCAGCTCGAATTCGTCGATGCAGAGCAGCCGGTGGCCGCTGAGCGTCCGTACGGTCTCCTGGAAGCCCAGCGCGCCGACCAGATTCGTCAGCTCCACGAACGTGCCGAAAGCTTTCTGTTCCGGCGCGGCCGGAGTGGCGTGCCAGAGGGACGCCAGCAGATGCGTCTTGCCGACCCCGTAGCCGCCGTCCAGATAGACCCCGCGCGGACCGGTGGGGGCCGAGGGCTTTCTGGCGAACCAGCGCCGTCCGCCGTGTCCGCCACCGGCCCGATGGGCTCCGCCCAGCCCCGCCGCGAACGCGCTCAGGACCGAGACCGCCTCGGTCTGGCTGGGCTGCCGCGGGTCGGGTACGTACGTGTCGAACCGTACGGAGTCGAAGCGCGGCGGCGGCACCATCTCCGCGACCAGCCGGTCGGCGGGGACGCGTGGCTCACGTGCGCAGAGGGAGAGCGGGGCCGTTTCGGTTATCGACTGACGGCCGGACGCCGCGGTGGAGGACGACACAGTTCGTAACTCTATGCGCCATGCCAGACTGCTTCGCATGCGACGCCTGTTCCCTGTGACCGATCAGACACACTCCGCCGCGGCTTCCGGAGGGGATTCAGCCCTTGTGTCCGGCGCGGACCGTGACTGGACGCTCGACGAGCTGGCGGACGCCTACGCGTACCCCCGCGTCACCGGTGCCGACGGCGGCGCCCGGCCCTGGCTGCGCGCCAACATGGTGTCCACGCTGGACGGCGCCGCTCACCACGAGGGCCGTTCGCAGTCCATCTCCTCCGCCGCCGACATGCGGATCCTCGGGACTCTGCGGGCGCTCGCCGACGTGGTGGTGGTGGGCGCGGAAACGGTTCGTCTGGAGCAGTACGGGCCGGCCCGTGCCCGTGACGCCTTCGCCGCGCGCCGGGCGGCGGCCGGTCAGCCGCCCGCGCCGGCGATCGCCGTGGTCAGCGCGAGTCTGGAGCTGGACTTCTCGCTGCCGCTGTTTACCGCCCCGCTCGTGCCGACGCTCATTCTGACCGGCGCGGCGGCGCCCGCGGACCGGATCCTCGCGGCCGAGAAGGCGGGCGTGGAGGTGGTGATCGCCGGAGACGGCTCCGGGGCGGATCCGGAGCGGGTCGTCCACGCCCTGGCGGATCGCGGACTGGTCCGGCTGCTCACCGAGGGCGGACCGCGGCTGCTCGGGCAGTTCGTGGCGGCGGGGGTGCTGGACGAACTCTGTCTGACCGTGTCTCCGATGCTCACTTCGGGGTACGCGCAGCGCATCGCGGGCGGGCCGGCTCCCGCCGTGCCCGAACGGTTCGCGCTGGTGTCGCTGCTGGAGCAGGACGGTTTCCTCTTCACCCGCTACCGGCGCGGCTGAACCACCCGGACCCGTGTGTCTGACAATCAGCGGAATTTGTCGTTCCGGTTAGCTTCCGCTGGGCAGACTTACAGGCACAGACCCCGTGCGGGCACGGGGAAGGATGGTTTCAGCAGTGGGCCGCACGGCCCTGGAAGAAGAAGGGCGCCTGTCGTGTTCACAAGCGTATTGATGATCGAGAAGCCCCTGTCGCGGGAGGACGTGGAGTTCGTCACCACCCTCCACGGCGACGAGGAGACCTCGTTCGTGGTGCTCATGCAGCCGCGTGGCGACCAGGCGGACCTGCTGCTGCGCGCCATCGACGACATCGCGATCGGCGAACTGCGGGACGCGGCCAGGGAGGACGAGGTGCCGGAGGGCAAGGAAGCCAGACAGCCCGCGGAACTCGCTCTCGAACACTCGCTGGCGGCGCTGCGCGGCCAGGGATCGGCGGCCACCGGCCAGGTCGTGGAGGAGCATCCGCTCGACCGGCTCAAGGAGGTCGTGGACGAGGCCGGCGCCGATGAGGTGATCGTGCTCACCGAGCCGCACTACGTGGAGGAGTTCTTCCACCGCGACTGGGCGTCCCGGGCGCGCCACAAGGTCGGCGTACCGGTGCTCAAACTCTTCGCGCACAGCGAATAAGCTGGGGTCCGCTGCAACTGCGAGCTGTACCTCGCCCGCTAACCCCACCCGCACCTTGGGAGAGAACACGTATGGCACCGGCACCCGGTATCCCCGCCGCCATGGAACGGCCGCACTTCATCGGTATCGGCGGCGCCGGAATGTCGGGTATCGCCAAGATCCTCGCCCAGCGCGGCGCCAAGGTCGCGGGCAGCGACGCGAAGGAGTCGGAGACCGCCGAGGCGCTGCGGGCGCTGGGGGCCACCGTGCATATCGGCCATGCCGCCGAGCACCTGGCGGACGACGCCTCGTGCGTGGTCGTCTCCAGCGCGATCCGGGCCGACAACCCCGAGCTGGCGCGGGCCGCCGAGCTCTCCGTACCCGTCGTGCACCGCTCCGACGCGCTGGCCTCGCTGATGGGCGGGCTGCGCGCGATCGCCGTCGCGGGCACCCACGGCAAGACCACCACGACCTCCATGCTGGCCGTCGCCCTCACCGAACTGGGCCTCGACCCCTCGTACGCCATCGGCGGCGATCTCACGGGACCCGGCACGAACGCCCGGCACGGCGCGGGCGAGATCTTCGTGGCCGAGGCGGACGAGAGCGACCGCAGCTTCCAGAAGTACGACCCCGAGGTCGCGATCGTCCTCAATGTCGAGCTGGACCACCACGCGAACTACGCGTCGATGGACGAGATCTACGAGTCGTTCGAGGCGTTCACCGGCAAGATCGTCCCCGGCGGCACGCTGGTGATCGCCGCCGACCAGCCCGGCGCCGTCGAGCTGGCCTCCCGGGTCCGCGGGCTCAGCACACTCAAGGTCGTCACCTACGGGGAGGCCGAGGGCGCCGACGTACGTGTCCACAAGGTCACCGCACGCGGGCTGACCAGCGAGGTCACCGTCCTGCTCGACGGCCGCTTCCTGACCTTCACCGTCTCGGTCCCCGGCCGCCACTACGCCCACAACGCGGTCGCCGCCCTCGCCGCCGGTATCGCCCTCGGCATCCCGGCGCACAATCTGGCCTCGGCCCTCGGCGCGTACACCGGCGTCAAGCGCCGCCTCCAGCTCAAGGGCGAGGCCGCCGGAGTGCAGGTGATCGACTCGTACGCGCACCACCCCACCGAGATGACCGCCGACCTGGAGGCGATGCGGGCCGCGGCGGCTCCGGGCTCCCGGCTGCTGGTGGTGTTCCAGCCGCATCTGTTCTCCCGTACGCAGGAGCTGGCCACGGAGATGGGCCAGGCCCTGGCCCTCGCCGACGCCTCGCTGGTGCTGGACATCTACCCGGCCCGTGAGGACCCGCTGCCCGGTGTCACCAGCGCCCTGATCATCGACGCGGCCGAGGAGGCGGGCGCCACCGTCACCGCCGTCCACGACAAGGGAGCCGTCGCCGAGGCGGTCGCGGGAATGGCACGCCCCGGTGATCTCGTTCTCACCATGGGCGCGGGCGATGTCACGGACCTCGGTCCCGGCATCCTGGCCCGGCTGGGGGACTGAGCCCACCGGGCAGCCGGCCCCGTCCGACCGACTGAGGAGAGCGCATGCCGTACGACATCGACAAGCCGGACGAGCAGTGGCGCGCGGAGCTGACCGACGCGGAGTACCAGGTACTCCGCAAGGCCGGCACCGAGCCCGCCTTCACCGGCGAATACACGGACACCAAGACGACCGGCGTCTACTCCTGCCGCGCGTGCGGCGCCGATCTCTTCCGTTCCGACACGAAGTTCGAGTCGCACTGCGGCTGGCCGTCCTTCTACGACCCGAAGGACACGGACGCGGTCGAGCTGATCGAGGACCGCTCCCACGGCATGGTCCGCGTCGAGGTCCGCTGCGCACGCTGCGGCTCGCACCTCGGCCATGTCTTCGAGGGCGAGGGCTACCCGACCCCGACGGACCAGCGGTACTGCATCAACAGCATCTCGCTGCGGCTGGCCCCGGACGAGAGCTGACCTGCCCGAGGAGCGCGGTACGGACGGCCCTGCCAACGGGGCCGTCCAAGACCTGACAGCGGCCGTCCGAGACCTAACGGGGCCGTCCGAGGCCGCCGAGGCGGCGGCTCAGCCGGCTGAGGGCTCCCGGGCGGTTCCAGGCCCTGAACTCCTCCGCGCGGTGCAGCCCCGCGCGCTCAAGGCCGCGCTCGACGGAGGCGGTGTCCTCGTCGGAGAACGCGCGCACGGCCGGCCGCAGCACCTTGTCGAGCAGTGAGGTACGGGTCCTGTCCCAGGCCCGGTTCGCGCCGGGGAGGGAGCTCCACGCGATGAAGCAGTCGGCCGCGTAGGCCGGGGCGGTACGCAGCCGGTCGCGTACCCGCTCCTCCTGGGCGGCGGTCGCGTACGCGGTGAGCAGCTCCGGCTCGCCGCAGTGGATCAGGGCGTACAGCTCGCCCTCCGGCCGTTCCTCGGAGAGCAGCCGGCGGGTCAGGGTCCCGAACACCCGGTCCAGTACGGCCGGTTCCACCGGCTCCGCCTCCGCGCGCAGCGCGAGCACCCGCTCGGTCCACGGCGGCCCGGCCCGGCCCGCGCCGATCTCGCCGGCGAACTCCAGGAGCAGCAGGGCGCCCCGTACGCGCGGCTCCAGCTCGTCGGGGAAGCAGCGCAGCAGATCGTGGGCGAGCGTGGCGGCGTCCGCGTCGTCGACGCCGGTGGCGGTGTCGGCGGGGGCATCGGCGGGGCTGTCGAGCGCGGCCCGTACCAGCGTGCGCCAGGTGCCCGCGGCGCGGTGCGCGTCGGAACCCGTCTCGCTGAGCAGCCGCCGCGCCTCGCCCGGGGCCGGCGCGCCGCCGTCCCACACCAGCCGTACGGCCGTCCGCAGCACCAGCGGATCGGTGAACGGCGAGACCCCGCAGGCGCGCAGCGCGGCATGCAGCGCGGCGAGACCGTCGCCGCCGGCGGCGGCCGGTGTCCACGGCGCGCCGGCGCACATCCGCAGATGAGGCAGGGCCTGGACCCCGGTGAGCGCCAGGGACGTACGGCCGAGCAGCCGGACGGCGGCGGGCGGATCCTCGGCGGCGACGGCGTCCAGCGCGCTGAGCAGCGCGGTACGCAGCTCGAAATGCTCCTCCAGGACGGTGAGCAGATCCGGGGTGTCGGCGGTCTCAGGGTCCGCGAGCAGCGAGCGGGCCAGTCGGCGGGCGAGTCCGGGCAGCAGATCCGTACAGTCCACCCCGAGCGCGTCGGCGACGCGCAGCAGCTCCACCGGCCGGGTGATACCGGGGCCGGAGTCCGCGACGCCCGCGCGCAGTTCGGGCGCGAGCCCGGCGGCGAGCCGCTGCCCCAGGTCTTCGGGAAGCGCGGTGAACAGCCGTGTCAGCGCGGCGAATTCGGCCGTCGTACGGTCATCGGATTCCGCCTGGAACGTCTCGACGAGCCGGCGCAGCCGGGCGTCGCCCAGGGCCCGCGCGTGCGTGTGTGCCCAGTCGGCCGCGGCCGCACGGCCGCCGGGGCCTGGCGCGAGATCCGCGCAGAGCGCGACGACGGCCAGGGCGCCGGGGGAGAAGACGCCGCCCGGCAGCGCCGCCGCCTCCGTGAACAGCTCGGGGGCCCGGCCCAGCCAGACGCGCGCGGCGATCCCGGCCCAGACGTCCGTCGTCGTCTGCTCGGCGGGTGCGGGTGCGGGGGAGGTGCAGTCGTGCACCCGGCAGTGGTGGTCGCGCCCGTCCGGCTCCGGCGCGTCCCCGGGCAGGACGCCGACGATCCGCTGCCGGGCGTCGCGCGGCCGGCGCGTATAGGTGGTGAAGGTCAGCAGGTCGGCGCGGTCGCGCGGCAGTACGGCGCAGGCCAGCGCGATCCACAGCGCCACGTCGGCGCTGTCCCGCTCGACGAGGACGATCCGCGCCGCCCGCTCCCCGTCCCGCGGCCCGGACGCCTCCTCGGTCAGCTCGCGCAGACTGGCCAGGAAGCCGGGCAGCCACGGGCCGCGCGAGGCGGCGAATCCGACCAGCGCCTCCCGGCCGAGGAGACCCGACGGGGGAAGCGCCTCCAGCTGCGCGGGGGACCCGCCGGCCGGGGCGGCGGAGGCCCAGCGCGAGGAGTTCCAGGCGGAGATGGGCAGCCCTCCGCCGGGCAGTCCCGCGTCCCCGGGCAGCAGCACGGCGTGGGTGTGGGAGCCGGCCGGGCCGCCGCCGTTCGCGCCGGTGCGGACCGCGCGGGCGAGCAGGCGCGTACCGTCGGAGAGCAGAGTGTGGCTGAACGCCTGCGGAAACGCGGCGAGTTCGGCGGGGCCGGGATGTTCGGGGGCGTCGTGCGGCGGCTCGTACCCGAGCAGCGGCTCGGCCTCCCTGAGCAGCGACCGGGGTATGCCCGGGGTGACCGCGGTGAACCGGGAGTCCGGTCCGTCGGGTCCGTCCGGTCCCTGCGGGGCCGAGGTGTAGTGCAGCTGCGCCAGGCTCATGCGCCGGCCCCCTTCGATCCTTGCGTGCCCCGGCCGTCAACCCGGCTCGGCCGGCGTCGAGTTCGGCAGCACGAAGGTACCGTCCGGCGGGGGGCCCGCGCGCACGGACCCCCGGTCCCGCACGGGCGGACGCGGGGAATCACACCCGCGTTCGGGGGGTGTGCTGAACCCCCGGTTCGGGGGGCTGCCCTCCTGTGCTCGCGGGCTCGGTGCGGGAGAGTGGACGTGCTGAGGAAAGCGTCCTGGAAGGTGAAGGAATCCCCATGAAAGCCCTGCTCTGGATCGTGCTTATCGGCTGCCTGCTGGCCAACGTGTACTTGAACTTCCTGGTGGACGACGGTGGCACGGAGATCGCGCTGAGCGTCGTGGCCGGGCTCGGAGTGGTGGGGTCCGGACTGGGCTTATGGCTGCTGCGGAAGTCCCCCTCGTAGAACGGAGGGGCGGGTCCGGGCGGGAGGCGCCGGGACAGGGCCGCCGGGGCCGTACGGGATGTCGCCGTACGGCCCCGGCGGCGTGCGCGTACGCGGCCGGACCGAGGGCTCAGGCGGGCTGGATCAGGTCCCAGCGGTTGCCGTAGAGGTCCTCGAAGACGGCGACCGAACCGTACGGCTCGTGGCGCGGCTCCTCCAGGAAGCGGACCCCGGCGGCGCGCATCCGGGCGTGATCGCGGGCGAAGTCCTCGGTGTGGAGGAAGAAGCCGACCCGGCCGCCCGTCTGCACGCCGATGCTCGCGCGCTCGGCGTCGTTCTTCGCGCGCGCCAGCAGCAGGCCCACGGCACTCGCGGAACCGCCCGGACCGCCGCCGACGCCGCGCGGCCGGACCACGACCCAGCGCGAGCCGTCGCCCCGCTCGGTGTCCTCGATCAGCTCGAAGCCGAGGGCCCGCGTATAGAAGGCGAGCGCCTTGTCGTAGTCGTCCACGACGAGAGTGGCCAGGGCGATATAAGGCATGCGGCGTAGGTTATACGTATGACCGGTGCCCAGCAAGAGCGCGCGGGAGCGGACGTGACAGGGTCCGGCCCGCCACGGCGTCACCCCCTGGGACTAGCATCGGAAGTTGGGCGATCACCGGGACGGGCGATCACCGGACGATCGGGCAGGAGGCGATGGTGTGGGGCTGTTCCGACGAGGGCCGAAGCGCGACAGCCGCGACGCGCCCCGGGATCTCGCGTTCCCCTTCTTCTCCGTCGACGAGGCCGCGCTGTTCCGCAGCCAGGTCCGGGAGGCCTTCGCCGAGCACGGCCTTGAGGTCACCCTCTACGCGGACCAGGTGACCGACAGCTCCGGCCGCCAGTTCGGTCTGGCCAATCTCGCCGCCGTCTGCCATCACGACGAGCGCGGCTCCCGCGTCTGGGGCGATCTGGCCCGGCGGCACGCGGGGATGGTGCTGCGCACCATGGACTCCCCGTCCGCGCTGGACACGCTGCCGCCCGAGCAGATCCGGGCCCAGCTCTACCCCCGGGTGATCAGCGAGGACGGCCTCGACCCGCAGACCTTCGGCTACGCGCGCTCCGTCGCCCCCGGGCTGTACGAAGTCCTCGCCCTCGACCTCCCCGAGAGCGTCATGATGCTCACCGACGAGGCCCTGGAGCCGCTCGGCCGGCTCCAGCACCTCCGTGACCGGGCCCTGAGCAACCTCCAGGACCTGCCGATCGAGGGGCACGAGGCCGTCAAGGACTCCGACGGGACGCGTTTCGAGGTGCTCCTCGGCGACTCCTTCTACACGGCCAGCCGGGTCCTGGCCCTGGACACGGTCGTACGGAAAGTGACCGGCCGGCCGATCCCGCCGGACGGCGCGCTGGTCGCGATGCCCTTCCGGCACCAGCTCGCCTTCCATGTCATCCACGACACCTCCATCATCCCGACCCTCACCGCCATGACCGCGTTCGCCGCCTCCGGGTACGAGGACGCCCCGGGGGCGGTCAGCCCGTATGTCTACTGGTGGCGCGCCGGGGCGCTCACGCAGCTGAGCGCCCGGGACGCCGAGGGGCTGCGGATCGTCGTCGGCGACGACTTCCACGAACTGCTGGAACGGCTGGCCCGCCAGGAGTCGCCGGATGACATCTGAGGACGACGTCCCGGTCCGCGAGAGATCGAGAAGGAGCACCCATGCCCATCACCGCCCCGCCCCCGCCCTTCACCGCTGACGACTACCGCGCCAGGATGGCCCGCGCGGCCGGATCCGCCGCCGAGGCCGGGCTCGCGGGCGTACTGATCGCGCCGGGCCCGGATCTGACGTATCTCACCGGCTACCGGCCGACCGCCGACACCGAGCGGCTCACGATGCTGGTCGTCGCGGCGGGCCAGGACCCGGTGCTCGTGGTGCCCACACTGGAGGCGCCGGACGCGGCGCGGGCCCCCGGCGCCCCGGCGCTCACCCTGCGGGACTGGACGGACGGCAAGGATCCGTACGCGGTGACGGCCCCGCTGCTCGACCCCGCCGGGCGGTTCGGGGTCAGCGACAACGCCTGGGCGATGCATCTGCTCGGATTGCAGCAGGCGCTGCCCGGCACCTCGTACGTGGCGCTCACCGAAGCGCTGCCGATGCTGCGCGCCGTCAAGGACGCGCGGGAGCTGTCCCGGCTCGCGGCGGCGGGCGCGGCGGCCGACGCCGCGTACGGCGACATCCTGAAGGTCCGCTTCGCCGGGCGCAGGGAGACGGACGTGGCCGCCGACCTCGCCGCGCTCCTCCTCGAACACGGCCATTCCCAGGTTGACTTCACCGTGGTCGGCTCGGGCCCGAACGGCGCCGATCCGCACCATGAGGCCGATGACCGCGTCATCGTCCACGGCGACATGGTCGTCCTCGACTTCGGCGGCCTCAAGTACGGCTACGGCTCCGACACCACCCGTACCGTCCATGTCGGCGAGCCGGGCGCCGAGGAGCGGCGCGTCCACGATCTCGTACGCGAGGCACAGCAGGCCGGGTTCGAAGCGGTCCGGCCCGGAGCTGCCTGCCAGGACGTCGACCGGGCGGCCCGCGCGGTCATCTCCGGGGCGGGGTACGGCGATTACTTCATCCACCGCACCGGGCACGGCATCGGGGTCACCACCCATGAGCCGCCGTACATGATCGAGGGCGAGGAGCGTCCGCTGGTCCCCGGCATGTGCTTCTCGGTCGAGCCCGGTGTCTATCTGCCGGGGCGCTTCGGTGTGCGGATCGAGGACATCGTGACGGTGACGGAGGACGGCGGCCGGCGCCTCAACAACACCCCTCACGAGATGGCGATCGTCGAGTAGCCCCCGCCCTGCCCTGCCCTGCACCGGTCGCCCTGCACCGCGTCGCCCTGCTCCGCCGTGCTCCGTCCTGGCCTGCTTCGCGGCGCCCGAGACCGGATCAGCCGTCCGCCAGGACCACGCACGACTCCGGCGGCAGCCGCAGCACGCCGTCGGCGCCCGGCGGCTCGGTCGGCTGCCAGGAGGCCAGGACCCGGCCCGCGTCGCCGAGTGGGATCTCCGCCGGCTCGCCGGAGAGGTTCACCGCGACCCGCAGATCCCCCCTCCGGTACGCGAGCCAGCGCGCCTCCTCGTCGTACGCCACCCGGACCGCCGCCAGATCCGGATCGGAGAGGTCCGGATGGGTGTGCCGGAGGGCGATCAGCTCGCGGTACCAGGCCAGCAGGCGCGCGTGCGGTTCCTTTCCGGCCTCGGAGCGGTCGAGACAGGAGCGCTCCCATGTCGCCGGGTCCTGCGGGTCGGGGATGTCCTCCGCCGCCCAGCCGTGGGCCGCGAACTCCCGGCGCCTGCCCGTGCGTACGGCCTCGGCGAGCACCGGGTCGGGGTGGTCGGTGAAGAACTGCCAGGGGGTGGTCGCGCCCCACTCCTCGCCCATGAAGAGCATCGGGGTGTGCGGCCCCGTCAGGACGAGCGTGGCGGCGCAGGCGAGCAGCCCGGGGGAGAGGGTGGCGGAGAGCCGGTCGCCGAGCGCGCGGTTGCCGATCTGGTCATGGGTCTGGGCGTAGCCGAGGAAGCGGTGCGCGGGCGTGGCCGTACGGTCGACGGGGCGGCCGTGCGTACGGCCACGGAAGCTCGAATACGTACCGTCGTGGAAGAAGACGCGGGTGAGCGTCTTGGCGAGCGCGGCGAGCGGCGCCTGCGCGAAGTCGGCGTAGTAGCCCTGGGATTCACCGGTGAGCGCCGTGTGCAGCGCGTGATGGAAGTCGTCGTTCCACTGGGCGTGCAGCCCCAGACCGCCCGCCGCGCGCGGGGTGGTGGTGCGCGGGTCACCGAGGTCGGACTCGGCGATCAGGAAGAGCGGCCGTCCCAGCTCGGCGGCGAGCGCGTCGACAGCCGTCGACAGCTCTTCGAGGAAGGTCAGCGCGCGCTGGTCCGCGAGCGCGTGCACGGCGTCGAGCCGCAGCCCGTCGAGGCGGAAGTCCCGCAGCCAGGCCAGGGCGCTGCCCAGCAGACACGCCCGTACCTCGTCCGAGCCCGGGGCGTCCAGATTGACGGCGGCCCCCCACGGCGTGTGGTGCGTGTCGGTGAAGTACGGGCCGAAGCGCGGCAGATAGTTGCCGGCCGGGCCGAGATGGTTGTGCACCACATCGAGCACCACGCCCAGGCCCAGACGGTGTGCCGCGTCGACAAAGCGCTTGAGCCCCGCGGGGCCGCCATACGGCTCATGGACCGCCCACAGCGAGACGCCCTCGTACCCCCATCCGTGGGTCCCGGGGAAGGGGCACACCGGCATCAGCTCGACATGGGTGATCCCCAACTCGGCCAGCGCGGCGAGCCGTTCGGCCGCCGCGTCGAACGTACCCTCGCGGGTGAACGTGCCGATGTGCAGCTCGTACAGGACCGCGCCGGGCAGATCGCGGCCCTGCCAGGGCGTGTGCCACGCGTACGCCGCCTGGTCGACGACGGCGCTCGGGCCGTCGGGGCCGTCCGGCTGGCGGCGGGAGCGCGGATCGGGCAGTACGGGCCCGCCGTCGAGCGCGAAGCCGTACCGCGTGCCGTCGGCGGCGGGCGCCTCGGCGGTCCACCAGCCCGCCCGCCCGGGATCGCGCTCCATGGGCAGCCCGGCGCCCGTGCCGTTCCCGCCGTCCGTCAGCTGAAGTACGATCCCGTCCTGCGCCTGCGGCGCCCACACCTCGAACCGCACGGGTGGTTCCCCCTCGTCGTCGGCACTGTCCACTCTCTCTTCTCCGCCACACGGTGACAAATTCCATCGTGACAAGCGAGACGGCGCGAGGCGCGGCGACGGCGGCGAACGGGGTGGGCACCCGCGGTGGCGCGGCCGGGACGGCGGGAACTCCTGACCGTCTGGACACCTCACATGCGTCGGAAGGACAATCACGTCTGTGACGTCCTCCTTCGAGTTCCACACGTATCCCGCGCGGCTCTCCGACGCCGAGCGCGACCGTGTCCTCGCGGTACTCCGGGAAGGCGCCGCGCAGGGCAAGCTGTCGCACGACACCTTCCTGCGCCGGATGGATCTGGCGCTGGCCGCGCGCCGGGCCGATGAGCTGAAGCTGCTCACCGCGGACCTGGAGTCCGAAGGCCCGTGGTCCCGGAGGGTGTTCGGGACGGTGGGCCAGTTGTCCGCGTTCACGCAGCGGCTGCGCAGGGCCTGGCAGGCGGAGCGGCTGCCGAAACTGCTGCTGCCCCATCCCGGCCCGTATCCCCTGCGGATAGGCCGCGATCCGGTCAACGGGCTGCGCCTCAGCCATGACACGGTCTCGCGGCTGCACGCCGAACTGAGCATGCAGGGCGGACGGTGGATCCTGCGCGATCTCGGCTCGACCAACGGCACGACCGTCAACGGCCGGCGGGTGACCACGACGGCCGAGGTGCGGGACGGCGATCTGGTGAGCTTCGGGACGATGAGCTTCCGGCTCGCCTCGCACTGAGCGCGAACGCGCAGTCGGCGGGAACGGGCACTCGCCAGGAAACGCGTACTCGGCGGGGAACGCGTACTCGGCGGGGAACGCGCGCCGAGCGGGAGGAAGAGCGAGGGACCCGGCCCGCCGTTCCGGGTGGGGGCGGGGAACGGCGGGCCGGGCGGTTCTCGGGTCAGTGCACGGAACAGGGCGACGCGGACGCGGTGTCCGGCGGTCCTCCGGTGGCCACGTAACTGAAGGTGGTCGAGGCCCCGGCCGCCAACGAGCCGTTCCAGTCGGCGTTATGGACCATCACCTCCTGGCCGCCATAGGTGGCGTTGCCGTTCCAGAGGCTGTCCACCCGCTGGCCGCTCGGCAGGGTGAACTCCACCATCCAGCCGAGGATCGGGTGGGCGCCGGTGTTCTTCACCGTCACCTCCGCCTGGTAGCCGCCGGTCCAGGTGCCGGTGGTCGCGCGGGTGGCGGTGCAGGTGGCCGTGGGGTCGGTGGGCGGGTCGGTCGGGTTTCCGGGGTCACCGACGCCGGTCACCTCGCCCTTGCCGCCGTCGAAAACCACGTCGGAGCAGCTGTAGAAGGTCTCTTTGCTGTCCGAGCGCTCCCACACCATGTAGATGATGTGCCGGCCGGACTTTCCGCCCGGCAGGTTGCCGGTCCACTTGTAGGCGCCCTCGACCGTCCCGACGGGCCCGGTGACCTGCGGGTGGTCGACGGTCAGGAAGGGCTGTGACTCCAGGTCGGCCCAGGTGAAGGTCCTGGTGGGGTCGAACCCGTCCTTGGTGATGTAGACCCGGAACCAACCCGGGTGCGCCGCCCAGGCGTTGTACGAGAAGTCGAGCGACGCGCCCGAGGTCAGATGGGTCAGCGGCCAGTCGTTCCTGGCCAGGTCGAAGCCGGTGAACGTGGTGTTGCCACCGCTGCACAACTGCCCGTCGGGGATGAAGCCCTGGGTCCGGCCCGCGCCGTCGGAGCGCAGCACGGAGAACCAGTTGTAGAGCGGGGTCGTGCCGCCCGCGGCGACGGCGGCCTTGCAGGCGGGGTTGATGGGTTTGATCTCACCCGTGCTGCTCAGACCGTCCTTCCAGCACATGAACGTACGGCTGGCCGGCTGCATGGGGGTGCCATGGGCGGACGAGGTCCCGCTGTTGCCGACGACCAGCAGCAGGGCGGGGAGTGCGGCGAGCAGGGCGAGGAGGACGGCTCTCCGGGGATGCGACAGCCACCGTGGCCGCCGTGGGGGGTGCTTCATCACGCGAGTCCCTTCTGAGCTTCTGACGGCTTCTGACGTGATCATGACAAGCGTGTGAACGGTGAATGGGAGCGCTCCCAATTCGGAACGTAGCGCGGCCGGCCCACTCTGTAAACGCTTCGTGTACGGAAGAGCGTGTACGTCAGGGCGTCCACGTAAAGAGCACGGGACCGTCAGCCGGCCGTCAGCAGCGCCACCGGGTACGGGTCGAGCAGTTCCGCGAGCCGCGGCGCGCCCGACACCTCACGCCCCGTCAGCACCTCGCGCCAGCGGCCGGGCGGCAGCGCCAGTTCCGTGGAGCGCCACCCTCCCGAGCGCTCAAGTCCGTACGGCAGCCGCGTCGTTACCGTGATCACCCGACCCGATCTGACAAAGGCCAGACAGTGCGAGGAGGCGGGCCCGGCCGCGGGCAGCGGGGCGTACGTCCCCGACTCGCCGAAGAGCTCGGGCCGTTCGGCGCGCAGCCGGAGCGCCGCCGTCGTGATCACCGTCTTGTCGTCCGGCGGCCCGGTCCTGAACGGGTGCCTGTTGTCCGGGTCCACCAGCGCGAAGTACGCGCGCTCCGTGCCCTGGTAGAGATCGGGCACCCCCGGCATGGTCAGCTGCACCAGCGCCGCGCCCAGCGCGCTGGCCCGCGCGTACGGACCCAGCGCGCGGGAGAGCGCCGCGACCGTACGCCGCGCGGGGCCGGCGGGACCGGCCTCCACGAACGCGGCCACCGCCTGCTCGTACAGCGGCTCCGCCTCCGTCCAGCTGGTGTGCAGCCCGGCTTCCCGTACGGACTTCAGCAGCGCGGGCACCATCCGCGAGCCCTCCGGGAGGATGCCCTCGGCGGCCGGGGTGAAGCCCACCGCCGTCTGCCACGCCTGCCAGGCCACCTGCGGATCCGGCGCGGGCACCGGGACCGCCCCCGCCAGCTGCTCCAGCAGCTCGTCCCAGCGCTCCGGGCACTCGGACAGGACGGCGATCCCGGCGCGGACGTCCGCGCTCCGCTTGGTGTCGTGCGTGGTCAGTACGGTGCCGGTGGCCGGCCAGTCGCGCGCCAGCCGGGCGCAGTACGCGTGGAACCGCTCCGGGCTCACCGCGGGACTGCCCGGATCGCCGCCCACCTCGTTCGCGGAGATCAGCGGCACATAGCGGTAGAACGCCGTGTCCTCCACCGACTTGGCGCGCAGCGCGGACGCGGTCTGGGCGAAGCGCGCGCAGAAGGCCGTATGGTCCGGGCCCGTACCGAGCCTGCCGAGGGCCAGCTCCCGCACCACGTCCACGGCCGTCGCCTCCCGCTCCACCGGGAACACTGCCTTCGCCTGCCGTGCCGCCTCCGCCGGGACCGCCGCCTCGGCCTCCTCGGGGCAGGGGCCGCCCGCCGTGGTGTAGGGGCGGTAGACGGGGACCCGTACCAGCAGCTCCCGGATCGCGGTGCGCAGCGCCCATGGCGCGTGGTCGCGCAGCGCGGGGTCGGCGGCGCAGACGCGCTGCGCCGTACGGACCAGGGTGGAGATCTCGGCGGCCAGTTCATGGAAGACGACCTTGTACGCGGCCCGGCGCACCGTCCCCTCCCAGTAACCGCCCCGGTCCCCGACGGGCGCGGCGATATCGCGGTAACGGACCTCCAGCGCCTCGGCGCCCACCGGGTCCGTGAACACCCCGTCGATATGGCGCAGCGCGTCATAGCCGGTGGTGCCGGCGACCGGCCACCCGGCGGGCAGCACCTCGTCGTCGGCGAGGATCTTCTCCACGACCGTCCAGCACTGCCCGGCCGTCGCCTCGTGCAGCCGGCGCAGATACTCCTCCGGGTCGGCGAGACCGTCCGGGTGGTCGATACGCAGCCCCTGGACGACTCCGTCCCGTACCAGCTCGATGATCTTGGCGTGGGTGGCGGCGAACACCTCCGGGTCCTCCACCCGGAGACCGATCAGCTCGGAGATGGTGAAGAAGCGGCGGTAGTTGAGCTCGGTACGGGCCAGCCGCCACCAGGCGAGCCGGTAGTGCTGGGCGTCGAGCAGCTCCGGGAGCCCCAGGTGTTCGCTGCCGGGCGCGAGCGGGAAGCGCTGGTCGCCGTGGTGCAGCACCCCGCCCTCGACGCTCAGCCCGCCCGCGTCCAGCTCCTCCCCGATCGGCCCGGCCAGCACCGGCAGCAGCAGCTTGCCGTCGCCCGCCGCCCAGTCGATGTCGAACCAGCGGGCGTACGGCGAGTCCCGGCCCTCGCGCAGCACCTCCCAGAGCGCCTTGTTGTGCCGGGGCGCGGCGGCCATGTGGTTGGGCACGATGTCGAGGACGATCCCGAGACCGTGCTCCCGGGCCCGGCCGGCCAGCCGCCGCAGCCCCTCCTCGCCGCCCAGCTCGGCCCGTACGGCGGAGTGGTCGACCACGTCATAGCCGTGTGTCGAGCCCGGCACGGCCTCCAGGACGGGCGACAGATGCAGATGCGAGACCCCGAGCGCGGCGAGATACGGGACGGCCTTGGCGGCGGCCGAGAACGGGAAGTCCGGCTGGAGCTGGAGCCGATAGGTCGCGGTGGGAGTCATACGATCGTACGTACCCCGCTTCTCGGTATGTGTGTCATCCGGGATCCGTACGTATCCGCCGGTCGAAGACGGTCGGCGGCGCTCCGTGATCCCTCCGGCCACTGGAACACCGCGGGGGCGGCGCGGCAACCGGATGTCCCGTACGCGCCGCCCCTGGGTCCTGTCCTGGGGATCTGACGACGCGGCTACGCCGGCCGCATCAGTACCGTCATACTGCGGCCGATCATGGGGATCCGCTCGCCCCCGTCGACCTTCTCGCCCTGCCCCGGAGTGACTCCCTCCGGCCGGGCGGTGTCCACCATGATCTGCCACTGCTCGCCGTGGTTCACCGGCACCACGAACTCCAGCTTCTCGGCGCTCGCGTTGAACATCAGCAGGAACGAGTCGTCCGAGATCCGCTCACCGCGCGGACCCGGCTCGGAGATCGCGCCACCGTTCAGAAAGACCGTCATGGCCTTGGCGTGCGCGGCCTGCCAGTCCTGCTGGGTCATCTCCTCGCCCTCCGGCGTGAACCACGAGATGTCCGACAGATCGTCGTGCGTGCCCTCCACCGGGCGCCCGTGGAAGAAGCGCCGGCGCCGGAACACCGGATGGTCGCGCCGCAGCCACACCATCGCCTGGGTGAACTCCAGCATGGTGGTGTCGGTCTCCGCGCCCTTCTCCGGCCAGCGGACCCAGGAGACCTCGTTGTCCTGGCAGTACGCGTTGTTGTTGCCGCCCTGCGTACGGGCGAACTCGTCGCCATGGCTGAGCATCGGAACGCCCTGCGAGAGCATCAGCGTCGCGATGAAGTTCCGCATCTGGCGGTTGCGCAGCTCCAGGACCTCGGGGTCGTCGGTGTCGCCCTCCGCCCCGCAGTTCCAGGACCGGTTGTGGCTCTCGCCGTCCCGGTTGGACTCGCCGTTGGCCTCGTTGTGCTTCTCGTTGTACGAGACGAGATCGTGCAGCGTGAAGCCGTCATGACAGGTGGTGAAGTTGATGGAGGCGAGCGGCCTGCGCCCGTCGTCCTGGTACAGATCGGACGAGCCGGTCAGCCGGGACGCGAACTCCGCCAGCGTCCTGGGCTCACCCCGCCACAGGTCCCGTACGGTGTCGCGGTACTTGCCGTTCCACTCCGTCCACAGCGGCGGGAAGTTCCCCACCTGGTAGCCGCCCTCGCCCACGTCCCACGGCTCGGCGATCAGCTTGACCTGGCTGACCACCGGGTCCTGCTGGACGAGGTCGAAGAACGACGACAGCCGGTCCACCTCGTGGAACTGACGGGCCAGCGTCGCCGCGAGGTCGAAGCGGAAACCGTCGACATGCATCTCGGTCACCCAGTACCGCAGCGAGTCCATGATCAGCTGGAGTACGTGCGGGCTGCGCATCAGCAGGGAGTTACCGGTCCCCGTGGTGTCCGTGTAGTAGCGGGGATTGTCGGCGAGCCGGTAGTACTGCGCGTTGTCGAGACCGCGGAAGGAGAGCGTCGGACCGAGGTGGTTGCCCTCCGCCGTGTGGTTGTAGACGACGTCGAGGATGACCTCGATCCCCGCGCGGTGCAGCGCCCGTACGGCCTGTTTGAACTCCAGGACCTGTTCGCCCCGGTCGCCCCAGGAGGCGTACGCGTTGTGCGGGGCGAAGAAGCCGATCGTGTTGTAGCCCCAGTAATTGCCGAGGCCGGCGTCGACCAGCCGGTGGTCGTTGACGAACTGGTGCACCGGCATCAGCTCCAGCGCGGTCACTCCCAGCTCCGTCAGGTGTTCGATCACCGCGGGATGGGCGAGTCCGGCGTAGGTGCCGCGCAGCTCCTCGGGCAGCTCCGGATGGAGCATGGTCAGGCCCTTCACATGGGCCTCGTAGAGCACCGTGCGGTGATAGTCCGTACGGGGCAGCCGGTCGTCGCCCCAGTCGAAGTACGGATTGACGACGACGGAGGACATCGTGTGGGGGGCCGAGTCCATGTCATTGCGCGAGTCCGGCTTGCCGAAGTGGTAGCCGTACACCGACTCGCCCCAGTCGATACTGCCGCTGATCGCACGCGCGTACGGATCGAGAAGCAGCTTGGCGGAGTTGCAGCGGTGTCCGCGCTCCGGCTCATAGGGGCCATGGACCCGGAAGCCGTAGCGCTGACCGGGCATGATGCCCGGCAGATAGGCATGCCGTACGAAGGCGTCCGTCTCGCGCAGCTCCACCGCCGTTTCTGAACCGTCGTCGTGCAGCAGGCACAACTCGATTCGGTTGGCGGCCTCTGAGTAGACCGCGAAGTTGGTACCGGCGCCGTCGTACGTGGCGCCGAGGGGATACGTCTGTCCCGGCCAGACCTGCATAGATACGACTCTTCCATTTCTGATCCGGGTGCTGCGGGGCTCTTGAGCCAGATCTTCCCCGAAAGAAGGGCAACCACCTAGGAACCCGATGAGTTCTTGCCTCTTCTTGCCGGTTCTCGGCCGGGGCGGCGCCGGCGCGGCCCCAGCGCGGCCCCAGGGAAGGGGCCCGGCGTCAACCTCGCGTGACGGGCCGTCGCCGGGATCGCGGCGACGGCCCCGGCTGTCCCGCGCGTCTCCCCGAGTCCCGGCGGACCCGGGCGCGTACCAGGTCCAACCGCTATGAATCACCTCACTCCGGCTGATCTCGACGCCGGGAACAAGCCTCACGAATAAGGGAGTTGGGAAAGGAGCCTGTGCATCCTGCTGCACCGCCTCCGGGATGCGGAGTACCCTTCCTTGATCGTTGAAGGGGAGAGAAGGCGGTGCGCGGGTGAGCTCGGGAGGGCTGGAGTTGCCCCCTGGTGACGCAGGTCATACGGGGGAATCCGGCGACATCCCGCCCGGAGCGGTCTCCCTCGCGCGACCGATGGAGATCGGGGCGGAACTGGAGTGGGGCGCGGACGCCTGGAGTGAGGTGCGTACGCGCGCGCAGCGGGCCGGACGCGCCTATATCTGGCTGAATCTCGTGGAACAGCGACTGCGCGCCGTGGTCGCCGCCGTTCTGCGGCCCATCTACGAGCCCGTGCACGGCGAGGAGTGGGTGGTCGCCGCCGCCGGACCCGCCGGACAGGAGTGGGTGCAGCGCGCCGTCGCCGTACGGGAGGTGTCGCGGCGCAAGGGGTATCTGCTCGACCCGGCCGACGACAACGTCCTGAGCTTTCTCACCCTCCCGCAGCTGCGGGAGCTGATGGTCCAGCACTGGCCCTGCTTCGAGCCGTATTTCGACGACCGGCGGGATGTGGAACTGGCGCTGGACGAACTGGAGGTCGCGCGCAACGTCGTCTCGCGCAACCGCGCGCTCTCCGAGACCGTCCTCGCCCAGGCGGAGCGGGCCTCGGCCCGGCTCCTGGAGATCCTGGGCGCCGGCAGCGGGGTGCCCTCGGCGGCGCGGCTCCGGGTCGACGCGGTGGAGGATCTGGTCGGCGACCGGTACGCGGACGTGGTCTCCGTGCACCCCGACCGGGTGAGGCTGCAACGGCAGATCCCGGCCGAGGATCTCTTCGGCGGCGCCCGGCGTGTCGACGCCATCGGGATCGGGCTGAACCTGCTCGTACAGAACTTCTCGGGACGGCGGCTGATCCGGCTCGCCGAATCGGGCTGCCGGATACGGCTGGTCTTCCTCAACCCGGCGAGCAGCGCGGTCAAGCGCAGGGAGCGCGAGCTGGGGCTCAAGAAGGGCGAGCTGAGCCGGTCGGTCGAGATGAACATCCTTCATATGCGCCGGGTGCGCTCCAAACTGCGCGATCCGGGCGCCTTCGAGATCCATGTCTTCGACGAGACCCCGCGCTTCACCGCGTATCTCGTCGACGGGGACGGCCCCGACGGGCTGGCCGTCATCCAGTCCTATCTGCGCCGGGCCCGGGGCATGGAGGCGCCGGTGCTGGTGCTGCGGGGCGGCGGGCGTGAGGTGGTGCGCACGGGGCAGGACTCCGAGCACGGTCTCTTCCAGACCTATCGCGAGGAGTTCGAGTCGGTCTGGTCCGACTCCCGGCCGGTCTCCTGAGCCGGCGGCCGGAGCCGGGAACAGGGCCGGCAACGAGGCCGGCGACGGGGCGGGGAGCCGGGGCCCGTGCCGGGCACTGTCAGTGGTGCGTGGCAGGGTGAAGGTCCAACGGGGGAAGCACCACCGCGTCATGAGGGAGGGCCACGATGACTTGGCATGGGGAACCACTGGTCGGTTTCGATCTGGAGACGACGGGCACCGAGCCGCTGGAGGCGCGGATCGTGACGGCCGCGGTGGTCGAGGTGCGCGGCGGTGAGGTGATACGGCAGCGGAGCTGGCTGGCCGACCCGGGCATCCGGATCCCCGCCCAGGCGTCCGCCGTACATGGCATCAGCAGTGAACGGGCCTCGGCGGAAGGCCGTCCGGCGCCCGAGGTGGCGGCGGAGATCGCCGGGGTCCTCGGCGGGTACTGGACGCGCGGGGTGCCCGTCGTGGCGTACAACGCGCCGTTCGATCTGACGCTGCTCTCCGCCGAGTTGCGCCGGTACGGACTGCCGCCGCTGGGGCCGGTCGGGCCGGTGATCGACCCGTATACGATCGACCGCGCCGTGGACCGCTACCGCCGCGGCAAGCGCACGCTGGAGGCGGTGTGCGCGGAGTACGGCGTGGTGCTCGACGCCGCGCACGACGCGGGCGCGGACGCGCTGGCGGCCGTCCGGGTGGCCACGGCGATAGCGGAGCGGCATCCCTCGGTGGCCGGGCTGACCCCGGCGCTGCTGCATGAGCGTCAGATCGGCTGGTATGCCGAGTGGGCGGCCGACTTCCAGAAGTTCCTGCGGAAGAAGGGCAACGCGGACGCGGTGATCGACGGGATCTGGCCGCTGCGCGAGCCGGTGGCCGAGCCCTCGTCCCGCTGACGCCGTGTGAGACGGACTCACGTGTCCAGGGCCGTCGGCCACCCATACCGTGCGCGTGCGGCCGACGGACGGTGAGGTCGTCGCGGCGCGACAGGCTGTCCGGTCCGTCGCGGTCGTCCTCCCCCGGGGAAGGGGCGCGTGCCGGACCGGTGGGCCGGTGGGCGGGTCAGAACGGGTACCAGCGGACCTCGGGATCGTCGTCGCGCAGCGAGGCGACCCGGCGGCGGAACTCGTCGAGGGCCCTGGGGTTGGCCGGGGCGTGCTGGGCCACCCAGGCGCAGCTGGCCGTCTCGCGGGCGCCGCGCAGGACCGGGCAGCCCGGCCATTCGCGTACGTCCCAGCCGTAGACCGCCGTGAAGGTGTCGTATGCCTCGGCGGGCAGACCGTACCGGTCGCGGGAGAGCGCCATGACCACCAGGTCGTGTTCCCTGAGGTCCGAGGAGAAGGTCTCCAGATCGACCAGGACCGGGCCGTCCGGGCCGACATGGACATTGCGCGGCAGCGCGTCGCCGTGGATCGGCCCCCTCGGCAGCCGGGGGACGAGCGTGGCCGCGGCCTCGGCGAAGCCGTCGCGACGGCCGCGCAGATAGTCGGCGTCGGCCGGGTCGATCGCGTCCCCGGCGATCCGCAGCCAGCGCTCGACACCACCGAGCAACTCCCGGCGGGGAAGCGCGAGCAGCGACGGGTCCGGGACCGGCAGGGCGTGCACCAGCCGCAGCAGGGACGCGAGATCGCCGGGCCCGGCGGGCCGTACGGCGGCCGGCAGCCGGTGCCAGAGCGTCACCGGATGACCGTCCACCGACCGCGCCTCCGGCTCGGCCGCCCGTACGGCCGGAATCCCGCACTCCGCGAGCCAGGACGCGAGGGCGACCTCGCGCCGCGCCCGCTCCAGCAGTTCGGGGTGGGCCGTCGCGTCCCGGCCGACCTTGACGACCAGTCCGGCCGTGCCGAACACCGCGTTCTCCCCCAGGGCCAGCAGCTCCGCGTCGCGCGGCAGCCCCGTCGCGGCCAGGATCCGCCGCGCCCGCGCCTCGTCCATCGATGTCTCTCTTCTGCTCGCTTCTGCTTCTGGTGACCGCGTCCGGTGACCGCTTCTGGTGATCGCGGCCGGTGTTCGCGGCCGGTGATCGCGCCCGCCCGGCAAAGTCTCGCACTCGTGAACGCGTGCGGGTTCCGGGCCCCTATTGAGTTGCACGAGACGTATCGTCTCGTCTACGGTCGATCCATGACCGCATCGAAGCGTGCCCATATCGCCATGTTCTCCATCGCTGCCCACGGGCATGTGAACCCGAGCCTGGAGGTCATCCGGGAACTGGTCGCCCGGGGGCACCGCGTCAGTTACGCGATCCCCGCCTCCTTCGCCGCGAAGGTCGCGGCCACCGGCGCGGAACCGGTGATCTACACCTCCGTACTGCCCGGCCCCGACGACGATCCCGAAGCCTGGGGCACGGAGCTGATCGACAACCTGGAGCCGTTCCTCGACGACGCCGTCCAGGCGCTGCCACAGCTGGCCGAGGCGTTCGACGGCGACCGCCCCGACCTGGTCCTCGGCGACACCACCTCCTTTCCGGCGCCCGTGCTCGCGCACCGCTGGGGCGTTCCGTATCTCCAGTTCTCGACGCACATGGTCGCCTGGGAGGGGTACGAGAAGGACGTCGCCGAGCCCATGCTCGCCGAGCTCGACGCCTCCGAGCGCGGCAGGGCGTACCGCGCGCGGTTCCAGGAGTGGCTGGACGAGCACCACATGGACCACACCGACCCGGACCGGCTGGTGGCCAGGCCCGAGCGTTCCCTCGTACTGATCCCCAAGGCGCTCCAGTACAACGCGGAGGCGGTGGACGAGTCCGTGTTCACCTTCGTCGGCGCCTGTCAGGGGGACCGCGCCGAGCAGGGGGAGTGGCGGCGGCCGGCCGGGGCGGAGCGGGTGCTGCTGGTCTCGCTCGGTTCGGCCTTCACCAGGCAGCCCGCCTTCTACCGGGCGTGCGTCGAGGCGTTCGGCGATCTGCCGGGCTGGCATGTCGTCCTGCAGATCGGCGCGTACGTCGAGGAGGCGGAGCTGGGCGACGTACCGGCCAATGTGGAGGTGCGCCGCTGGGTGCCGCAACTGGCCGTCCTCAAGCAGGCCGACGCGTTCATCACCCACGCGGGCGCCGGCGGCAGCCAGGAGGGGCTGGCGACGGGCACGCCGATGGTCGCGGTCCCGCAGGCCGTTGACCAGTTCGGCAACGCCGACATGCTGGTCGCGCTGGGCGTGGCCCGCCGTCTCGACACGGAGGCGGCCACTCCGGAGGCCCTGCGCGCGGCGGTCCTCGCCGTGGCCTCGGACCCCGAAGTGGCCGGGCGGCTGGGGGAGATCAGGCGCGAGATGGTGAAGGAGGGCGGTACGCGACGGGCGGCGGACCTGATCGAGGAGGCCCTGCCGACGGACGCGGCCTGAACGGCGCGTGCGGCGGGGAGGCGTTGGCCACTGAACCGCCGTCCCGGGCACCCTGTTTGGGCATGGGCGGGATCGAGCCGGATCGGCACCACCGGGCAGGACGTCGCCGACGCGGGACGAGGAGGCCGTCACGGTCGCCTCGTCCACCGAGGCCGACGGCCGGCCGGGCTGCTCAAGATCATCGAGTGGCCCGGGCCCACCCGGCATGTCCGGTCCGTCACTCGGTGTGCACGGTGTGTCACCCGGTACGCCCGGTGCGCCCGGTGCGCCCGGTGCGTCCCGCGGGCTCAGCGCGTCCGGCGGCCGTCGCACTCTCCCCCGCCGGAGCGCGGCGGCCGTCGCGCCGCGCCCTCCCGTCCTATCGTGTGCTCATGAGCACGACGTACGCCGCCCTCCTGCGCGGGATCAATGTGAGCGGCCACCGACGGGTCCCGATGGCCGACCTCCGTGAGCTGCTCACGGAGCTGGGCCACGGCGATGTCCGTACCTACCTCCAGAGCGGCAACGCCGTCTTCACCAGCGCGTCGGACGACGAGAGCGCCCTCGGCGCCACGCTGGAGCGCGCCATCGAGCAGCGCTTCGGGTTCACCGTCGACTGTCTGGTGCGCGGTGCCCCGTATCTGCGGGCCGTCACCGATGCCTGCCCCTTCCCGGCGCACACGCTGGCGGGCAAGCAGCTCCATCTCATCTACTTCTCCGAGCCGGTGGGCCCCGAACGGCTCGCGTCGCTCGACCCGGCCGCGTATCTCCCCGAGGAGTTCCGGCTGGGCGACCGCGCGCTGTATCTGTACGCGCCGGACGGCCTGGGCCGCTCGAAGCTCGCCGGAGCGCTGGCCAGACCGGCCCTGTTCAAGGGCGTCACCGCCACCACCCGCAACTGGAACACCGTACTCAAACTGGTGGAGCTCACCCGTGACTGACCGCACGTCCGCGATCTCCGCCGCCATCCGGGCCGAACTGCGGCTGCTCGACCGGTCGGTACGGTCCTCACCGGCCCTTCTCGCGGAGCTTCTCCACCCGGACTTCCGGGAGTTCGGCGCCTCGGGCCGGGAGTGGGACCGCGCCTCGCTCATCGCGATGCTCACGGAGCAGGGCGGGACCCCGGCGCCGCCGCCGATCACCACCTCCAAGATGCGGGGCGTGCGGCTCGCCGCCGATGTGGTGCAGCTGACCTACGACAGCGACTCCAACGGCCGCCGGGCCCACCGCAGTTCACTGTGGCGGCTGAAGGACGACCGCTGGCTGCTCTTCTTCCACCAGGGCACGCTGTTCGACTAAGCCCTGTCCGGCGGAGCACGGCCGGTCGTTGTCACCTCCGGGAGGAGTCCGCGGGGCCCGCCAGCTCGACGATGTCGTCGGAGGCGACATCATGCAGGCGGATGGCCAGATCCTCCAGCGCGCGGCTGGCGGCGAGTTCGTCGCCTATCTCGGGTACGGTCCGGTCGATCGGATTGCGCCGGGCCATGCCTCTGCCCGCGAGACGTGAGGTGTCCTGGGTGGTCAGGACGGCATCGGCCTTCGTCTCGTTGCCCTCTTCCGTGATGTGGATCTGCACGGTCCATTCCTTGGATTCCATGGCTATCACCTTCCGCTCTTTCGAGTCTCCGGACGGATGAGCGCCATGAATAGGGCCGAACGGTACCGGCGGGGTGCCTCGGGCGGCCGGACCGGACCTGGCGCCCTTGATCACCGTCACCGCGCCGTCACTCAGTCCCAACCGCGCCGTCACTCAGTCCCACCAGAACGACCAGACGGGCTCCTCGCGCAGATGCACGGAGTACCGGGGGAACGTCTCGCTGAAGCTCTGGTAGATGTTGGCGGGGCAGAGCAGCAGATGCTCCAGTGCCACGTGCACGGACTGCTCGGGGCCGGTCGGTGGGGCCGCTACGGAGACGTAGAGCGTCGAACCCGTCATCCCGAGCACCCGCGCGCCGAACCGGTCCTCCCAGGTGCGCAGAACGGCCGAGAGGACGGCGGGGCGCATATGGGTCGCCGAGCCGGGCCAGCCGGCCAGTGCGGGGATGTCGGCGCTGCGCGCGGTGGCCACCAGGCTCAGGTGCTGGCGTCCTTGCGGGAGCCGGGGGCAGGTGTCGGCGACGGCTCGCCGGGCCGCGGCCTCCGGGTCGGGGATCTTCGCGGGTGCCGGAGCGAGTCCCGGCCATGACTCGTACGGCGGGCCCGGGTCGTACCGGGGCTTGTGGCGGGTCCGCCGGTACTCCTCCCATGACGTCGCCAGCCACTCCTCCCCGTCGACGGCGTCGACATCGGCGCTCTCGCAGGGAGCCGGGCCGCTGTCCGGCCATCCCAGGAACACCGGCCGCAGGCCCGTAGCGTCCTGCCGCTCCTGCACCACGCCCCACCAGTGGACGATGTCGTCCACCGGCTCGTCGGAGAGCCACATCACGGAGCCGCCCGGCTCGTCGCGGGGGACGAACCGGCCCGGAGGCAGCTCGTCCGGTAAATCGGCCGCCCAGTCCGGCGCCGCGCCGGTCACGCGCCCCGCCTCGTTCTCGTACGCACTGGATCCCCTTCTGTCCGGCTTCCCCGAATGACCCAGCGCGGGGCGGGCCCGGATCGTCACGCCGGGACCGTTCTCAGGAGGTCTTCTGCTGCTGCCCCTTGCCGTTCTCGGCCGGGCCCTTCCCGGGCTGGTCCTCCGGTTCGTTGTCCGGCTTGTCCTCCGGCGTCTTCTCCGGTGCGTTCGCCGATGTGTTCTCCGGTCTGGGCCCCGGGGAGGGTGTGTACCCCAGGAGGGCGGCGCAGTACGCGGGTACGTGCTCCTCGCCGCCCGCCGCCTGGACGAGGCGCTGCCAGGCCGTCGCGTTCAGGGCGTTGCCCCGGGAGGTGACCTTCTCGAAGTTGCGGCAGTGCGCCTCGGTGGCCCTCGACCGGGGAGAGGAGCCCAGCGGGGTGTCGTCGGGTGAGGCGCTGACGGACGGGGCCGACGCGGAGGACGACGGCGTGTACTCGGCGGAGGGTCCTCCGGGGCCGCCGGAGTCGGTGGTGGGGGCGGGGGGCGAGGCGGTACTCGGCGGGGGACTCTCCGGACTCTTGACGGGGCGGGCGGAGATGTGGGGCACGCCGAACGTGGCGACGGCCACCCCGCCGAGGGTGAGGCTCGCGAGCAGCGCGCCCGCCGTGGCGCGCCAGGCGCGTGCGGTGAACCGGCGGGGGCGGTGCGGGCGCCAGTCGTCCCTGCGACGGGTGCGTGCGGTGAGTCCTCCCGCGTCGCGGGCGGCCCGGAAGGCCGCGAGGGCCTGGTCCTGTGGCTCCTGGGCGGGGGATTCCGCGCGTACGGCGGCGGCGAGGATGGCCTCGACGGAGGGTTCGTGCGGTGCGCCGCCCGAATCGCCCGTGCCGCCCGACTGGTGTGTGTTCATCTTGACTTCCCCAGCGTGGGAGCGGACTCATCCGTCACAGTCGGTACGCGCAGCCGCTGCGCGAGCCGTTTGAGGCCGCGGTACGCGGCCGTCCGTACGGCGCCCGGACGCTTGGCCAGGACCCGGGCGGCGGCGGGACCGTTGAGTCCGACGACGACACGGAGCAGTACCGCCTCCGCCTGGTCCCTGGGCAGTTCGGCGATGAGCGCGAGCGCCTGCTGGGTCGAGATGGTTTCGAACGCCTCGTCCTGGGTGCTGTGGGCGCCGGGCAGTTCGAGTAAGTCCTGCTCGAAGGCGGAAGGCCGCGGTCTGGCCTTCTGCCTGCGCAGATGGTCGAGCGCGCGGTGCCGGGCGATGGTCGCCGTCCAGCCCCGGAAGCCCGCGCCGTCGCCGCGGAAGCGCCCCAGATCGCGGGCGATCTCCAGCCATGCGTCGGCCGCCACATCCTCCGCCTCGTCCCCGACCAGCCCGCGCAGATAACCGAGCAGTCCGGGCTGGACCAGACGGTACGCGATGGCGAAGGCGGCCTCGTCCCCTTCCTGGGCACGCGAGACCGCCGCCCCCAGTTCCTCGTCGTGCTGGTGGGCGCGGCGGCCCTCGCCTGCCTGTTTCAAAGCTTCCCTATCCGTGCCGGTACGGCACAGTCCCCCCCGTGCCACTGCCTCTCACGATGATCAGCGCACGCGAGCACAGGAATGTCACAGGTGCCCCGCGAACCGCGTGGCCTACGCGGGACGCGCCAGCGGCGTGAGACGTGCCGGCGCCGACGCCCTCTCGTCGTACCGGCGCAGCAGCAGCCGCGCCAGCTCGGGGGCGGCGCCCAGCACCCCGGCCAGCACCTCCGCGCCGCCCTCCCGGGCACCGGCCGCGATGCGGTCCGGCAGGAAGCCGGGGGCGATGACGTACGGGGCCACGGCGACCCGCCGTACGCCCTCCGCGCGCAGGGCGCGCACCGCGTCCTCGGTGCGGGGCAGTGATGCGGAGGCGAACGCGGGCCGCACGGCGCACCAACCGGTGTGCCGCCACTCCCGCGCGATTTCAGCGATCACCGCGATCGCCTCCGGGTCGGAGGAGCCCGCCGAGGCCAGGACGACCCCGGTCGAGCCCTTGTCGGCGGGGGTGAGCCCCGCCTCGTACAGCCGCCGCTCCAGCACGGCCGTCAGCAGCGGCGAGGGGCCGAGCACCTCGGCCTGCCGGATCCGCAGCAGCGGGTGGCGGGCCGACGCCTCGCGCAGCACCGCCGGGATGTCGGACGTGGCGTGGAAGGCGCGCGTCAGCAGCAGCGGCAGGGCGATCACGTCCCGTACGTCCTCCAGCGCCAGCCGGTCCAGCAGCCGGGGCACGGACGGGGCGTTGAAGTCCAGGAATCCGGTCTCCACACGCAGCCCCGGCCGCAGCGACCGCAGCCGCCCGGCGAGGGCGTGCACGGTCGCGGCGTGCCGGGGGTCGCGGCTGCCGTGGGCGATGACCAGCAGTACAGGAGGGTGCGCGTGGTTCATGGGGTGCCTGGAGTGTCCGGAGTCTCTGGAGTGTCCTGAGTCTCTGGGGTGGCCGGAGTACGAGTGGTGCGTGTGGCGCATGGGATCAGCTCTTCACCAGGAGACCACGGCCGCGCAGCACGCGTCGCTCCAGCGGGCTGAAGATCAGCAGGTCGATGGCGATACCCACGATCAGGATCAGGAAGATGGCGAGGAACACCATCGGCATACTGCCGACCGTGCGGCCGTTCTCCAGCAACTGGCCGAGCCCCACACCGAGATCGGGCGAGGACGCGATGATCTCCGCGGCCATCAGCGAGCGCCAGGAGAATGCCCAGCCCTGCTTCAGCCCGGCCAGATAGCCGGGCAGCGCGGCCGGCATGACGATGTGCCAGGTACCGCGGAGCCCGGTGGCGCCGAGCGTACGCCCGGCCCGCAGGAAGAGCGGCGGCACCTGGTCGACGCCTGAGACAAGTCCGTTGGCGATCGAGGGGACCGCGCCGAGCAGGATGACCGCGTACATCATCGAGTCGTTGAGCCCCAGCCAGATCACGGCCGGCGGCACCCAGGCCACCGACGGCAGCGACTGGAGTCCGGAGAGGATCGGGCCGATGGCCGCGCGGATGAACCTCACCCGGGCGACCAGCAGTCCGAGCGGCGTGCCGATCACCAGCGCCAGCAGGAAGCCCAGCAGACCGCGCGACACACTGGTCCAGATATAGCCGAGCAGGGTGCCCTGCGCCCAGGCGTCGGACACCTCGGCCCACACCGCGCCGGGCGAGGGGAGCTTGTAGTCGTCGGTGACCTTGGCCCAGACGAGGAGCTGCCACACGACCAGCACCAGCGTGATGGCGACGACGGGCGGCAGCACCTTCCGGACGAGCGTCTGGCGCAGTGGCGTACGCCCGGTCTGTACGGTGTCCAGCGCGTCGAGTCCGGCCTCCAGGCCGGCCATGTCGCCGTGCGGCGAGCTGTCCGTCCGCGAGCTGTCCTCCGGCGAGGCGTCCCCCGGCGACGTGCCCTTCGGCGACGTGTCCTTCCGCGTCGTCTCAGTGCTGGCCATGGCGGCGGATCTCCCCACGCAGTTCTTCGGTGATCTCGACGGACAGCTCCGCGACGGCGCTGTCCTCGATACGGCGCGGCTGCGGGATCTCCACCCGCCACTCACGGGCCACCCGGCCGGGGCGCGACGACAGCAGGACGACGCGCTGCGCGAGCCGTACCGCCTCGCGCACGTTGTGCGTGACGAAGAGGACCGACAGGCCCGTCTCCCGCCAGATCCGGGTCAGCTCGTCGTGCAGGACGTCCCGGGTGATCGCGTCGAGCGCCGCGAACGGCTCGTCCATCAGCAGGAGCCGGCTGTCCTGGGCGAGCGCGCGGGCCAGCGCGACCCGCTGCCGCATCCCGCCGGACAGTTCGTGCACCCGCTTGCCGTACGAGCCCTCCAGCCGTACGAGGCCGAGCAGCCGCTCCGCCTCGCCGCGCCGCTCCTGCTTGGGCACACCGCGCAGCCGCAGCGCCAGCTCGATGTTCTTGCCCGCGGTCAGCCACGGGAACAGCGCGTGCTCCTGGAACATCAGGGCGGGCCGGCCGCCCGGGGTCTCGATGGACCCGGCGGACGGCCGGTCGAGTCCGGCGACCAGACTGAGCAGGGTCGATTTACCGCATCCCGAGGCTCCCAGGAGGGTGACGAACTCGCCCGGTGCGACATCGAGTGTGATGTCGTCCAGGACGAGCTGCTGCCCGGCCGGTGTCGCGAAGGACTTCGAGACATGCGCGATACGGGCGGCGTGGTCCACCGCCGGGGTGCTCTCGGCGGCCTTGGCGAAGGTTGTGGCCATGGTCGTCACCTCCTGGGAACGGGTGGATTCGGTCCGGGTCCTGGGCTTACCGGGCGCCGAGACCCGCGTCGGCCACCTCGGGCTGACCGGCGGCCTTGAGCACCTTGTTGAGGGGCCCCAGGTCGTAAATGCCGTTCAGGTCCGGCTTCTTGAGTAGTCCGGCCTTGACCGCGTGATCGGCCTCCGCCTGGAGCGTCGCGGCCAGCGGGTCATTGGTGATCTGGATCGACTGCCACGCCGGGTCGAGGACCTCGGGCGGCAGCGCCTTGCCGGAGAGCGTCTTCAGCGCCTGGTTGGCGGACGCCTTCGCCTTCTCCTCGTTGGCGTTGATCCACTCGTTGGTCTTCACCGAGCCGCGCAGCACGGCCTCGACCACGTCCGGATGCTCGCTGAGGAACGTCTGCGACACGATGATGTTCGTGATCACGAACTTCTTGTCCGGCCACAGGTCCGACTCGTCGAGCAGCACCTTGGCGCCCTCCGCGACCAGCTTGGACGCGGTCGGCTCCGGCACCCACGCGCCGTCGATGGAACCGGACGTGTAGGCGTCCGGGGTGATCTTGTTGTCCGTACGGACGACGGAGACATCACCCTTGCCGGACTGGGCGTCGACCTTCCAGCCCTTCTCGGAGATCCAGTTGAGGAACGCCACGTCCTGCGTGTTGCCCAGCTGCGGGGTGGCGATCTTCTTGCCCTTGACGTCGTCCAGGGTCTTGATCTTCGCCGGGTTGACGACGAGCTTCACCCCGCCCGACGCGGAGCCGCCGATGATGCGCAGGCTCTTGCCGTCGGTCTGGGTGTAGCCGTTGATGGCCGGCGAGGGGCCGATGAAGCCGATGTCGATGCTGCCCGCGTTGAGCGCCTCGATCTCGGAGGGGCCCGCGTTGAAGGTCGAGGGCGCCACCTTCGTACCGCCCAGCTCCTTCTGGAAGAGACCCTCCTGGATCCCGACCAGGGCGGTCGCGTGGGTCAGGTTCGGGAAGTAGCCGATCTTCACCGTGTCGGCGGAGAGCGCCTTGCCCTCGGCGGCCGGGGCGGCGCTTTCGCTCTTGTCCGCCTCGGCGCCGTAGCCGCAGGAGGTGAGTGCGACGGCGAGCAGCGGCAGTGCGGCCGCGAGGGTGAGTCCGCGGCGGGCGGTGGTGCGGGAGACAGACACGGGAGGGGTTCCTCTCGTTGGCCCGGTGCTCACGCCCTTCTCACGGAGGCGGGGGCGCGGCCGGGACGTCGGCAGGTCTTCGGCGGAACGGGTCGTGCGGGTACGGCGGGTGGGGGGTGCGGGCGCGCGTGCGGTGCGCGTACGTCATCGCGCACATCGCGCCACCCCGCCCGTTCCCGCGCCGAGGGCGCCGCTGCCGACCCGGCCGCCCTCCTTCGCGAACGTCCCGAAGACGTCGTGGACCACCGGGGTCATCAGAAGTCCCAGCCCTCGTCGTCGGCGGCCGGGGCCGCGTCGGGCGCGGTGGCCGGGGCAGCCGCGTCGGCGAAGGCGTCGCCCGCCATGCCGGCGCTCAGCGTCGTACCGTCGGCCGGGTCGATCAGCAGGAAGGAGCCGGTGTGCCGGGAGTCGGCGTAGCTGTCGAGCGCGAGCGGCTCGGCGGTACGGACCTTCACCCGCCCGATGTCATTGGCGACGAGCTGTCCGGGGGCCGGGTGCTGGGAGAGATCGTCCAGCGTCAGCCGGGACGGGATGTCCCGCACGATCGCCTTGACCGTACGGGTGGTGTGCTTCAGCAGCACCCGCTGTCCCACGGTCAGCGGCCGGTCGGCGACATGGCAGACCGTCGCCTCGACGTCCTGGGTCGTGGCGGGCGCGTCGTCGGACGGCACGATCAGATCGCCGCGCGAGACGTCGATGTCGTCGTCGAGGAGCACGGTGACGGACTGCGGGGTCCAGGCGATGTCCACCGGCCTGCCCAGCAGATCGATTCCGGCGATCTTCGACGTACGGCCCGACGGCAGTACGGTCACCTCCTCGCCGACCCGGAACGTACCGGCGGCGATCTGGCCCGCGTACCCGCGGTAGTCCGGGTGTTCCGCGCTCTGCGGGCGGATCACGTACTGCACCGGCAGCCGTGCGTGGCAGGTGGTCAGATCATGGCTGACCGGGACGGTCTCCAGATGCTCCAGCACGGTGGGGCCGCCGTACCAGTCCATGTGCGCGGACGGCTCCACGACATTGTCACCGGCCAGCGCGGAGATCGGGATCGCGGTGATCTCAGGGACGCCCAGGGACGCCGCGTACGCCGTGAACTCCTCGGCGATCGCGGCGAAGACGGGCTCCGCGTAGCCGACGAGGTCCATCTTGTTGACGGCCAGGACCACATGCGGCACCCGCAGCAGGGCGGCCACCGCGGCATGGCGGCGGGTCTGCTCGACCACGCCGTTACGGGCGTCCACGAGCACCACGGCCAGCTCGGCGGTGGAGGCCCCGGTCACCATGTTCCGGGTGTACTGCACATGCCCGGGGGTGTCCGCGAGGATGAACCGCCGCCGGGGCGTGGCGAAGTAGCGGTAGGCGACATCGATCGTGATGCCCTGCTCGCGCTCGGCCCGCAGCCCGTCCGTGAGCAGCGCCAGGTCGGGCGCCTCCTGGCCGCGGCTGCGGGAGGCGTGCTCGACGGCCTCCAGCTGGTCGGTGAGCACCGACTTGGAGTCGTGCAGCAGCCGGCCGACGAGCGTGGACTTGCCGTCGTCGACGGAGCCCGCGGTGGCGAACCGCAGCAGTGTGGTGGCCGACAGCCGCTCCGCGAACTGCTCCGTGGCGGTGTTGCTCGTGCTCGTCATGGCTAGAAGTACCCCTCGCGCTTGCGGTCTTCCATCGCGGCCTCGGACATCTTGTCGTCGGCGCGGGTCGCGCCGCGCTCGGTGAGCCGGGAGGCGGCGATCTCGGCGATCACCGCGTCGAGCGTGGTGGCGTCGGAGTCGACGGCGCCCGTGCAGGACATGTCACCGACCGTGCGGTAGCGCACCAGCCGCTTCTCGACGGTCTCGGACTCCTTGGGGCCGCCCCACTCCCCGGCGGTCAGCCACATGCCACTGCGCCGGAAGACCTCCCGCTCGTGCGCGAAGTAGATCTCCGGGAGCTCGATCCCCTCGCGGGCGATGTACTGCCAGACGTCCAGCTCGGTCCAGTTGGACAGCGGGAAGACCCGGACATGCTCGCCGGGGGCGTGCCGGCCGTTGTAGAGGTGCCACAGCTCGGGCCGCTGACGGCGCGGGTCCCACTGCGAGAACTCGTCGCGCAGCGAGAACACCCGTTCCTTGGCGCGGGCCTTCTCCTCGTCACGCCGGCCGCCGCCGAAGACCGCGTCGAACCGCTCGGCCTGGATCTTCTCGGTGAGCGGCACGGTCTGGAGCGGATTACGGGTGCCGTCGGGCCGCTCGCGCAGCTTCCCCGCGTCGATGTACTCCTGTACGGACGCGACATGCAGCCGCAGTCCGTGCGCGGCCACCGTGCGGTCGCGGTAGGCGAGCACCTCGGGGAAGTTGTGCCCGGTGTCGACATGGAGCAGCGAGAAAGGCACCGGCGCGGGCGCGAACGCCTTCAGCGCCAGACGCAGCATGACGATCGAGTCCTTGCCGCCGGAGAAGAGGATCACCGGCCGCTCGAACTCGCCCGCCACCTCGCGGAAGATATGCACCGCCTCGGACTCCAGCGCGTCCAGATGGCTCAGCGCGTACGGGGCGTCCGTACCCTCGGTGACGGCGGCGACGGTGGTGGTCACGCGAGACCCCTCTCGGTGAGCAGCGCGTGGAGCGCGGCGGCGGACTCCGGTACGGACTGGGTGTGCGACTCGATCCGCAGATCGGGCGAGTCCGGCGCCTCGTAGGGGTCGTCCACCCCGGTCAGCCCGGAGATCTCGCCGGCCGCCTGCTTGGCGTACAGCCCCTTCACATCGCGTACGGAGCACACCTCGACCGGCGTGGCCACATGCACCTCCAGATACCCGGTGCCCTCGCTCTGATGGCGCTTGCGCACCGCCTCACGGCTGTCCGCGTACGGTGCGATCACCGGCACCAGCGCCTTGACGCCGTTCGACGCGAGCAGTTCGGCGACGAAGCCGATGCGCTGCACATTGGTGTGCCGGTCCTCGCGGCCGAAGCCGAGGCCCGCGGAGAGGAACTCCCGGATCTCGTCGCCGTCGAGCACCTCGACGCGGTGGCCCTCGGCGCGGAGCCGGTCCGCCAGCGCGTTGGCGATGGTCGTCTTGCCGGCGCTCGGCAGTCCGGTGAGCCAGACGGTGGCGCCCCGCTCCGTCGTCCCCGCCGTGCCGGTCGTCTCCGGTGTCCCCGTTGTCCCTGTCGTCTCCGGCACGCGTGAACGCCCCTCCTCCTGACGGCCCGTCATCCGTGCAGCCCGCACTCGGTCTTGGCGCGTCCGGCCCAGCGGCCGGCGCGCGCGTCCTCGCCCTCCCGCACCCGGCGGGTGCAGGGGGCGCACCCCACGGAGGCGTAACCGTCCGTCAGCAGCGGGTTGGTGAGCACTCCGTGCTCGGCGACATACGCGTCCACATCGTCCTGAGTCCACCGGGCGATCGGTGAGACCTTGACCTTGCCGCGCTTCTCGTCCCAGCCCACGACCGGGGTGCTGGCCCGGGTCGGGGACTCGTCACGGCGCAGTCCGGTGGCCCAGGCGTCGTACTCCGCCAGGCCCTCCTCCAGGGGCGCGACCTTGCGCAGGGCGCAGCACAGATCGGGGTCGCGGTCGTGCAGCCGGGGGCCGTGCTCGGCGTCCTGCTCGGCGACGGTCCTGCGCGGGGTGAGCGTGCGGAGACGGACGTCCATCACCGCCTCCACCGCGTCCCGGGTGCCGAGGGTCTCGGGGAAGTGGTAGCCGGTGTCGAGGAAGACCACATCGACACCGGGCCGTACCCGGGAGGCGAGATGGGCGACCACCGCGTCCTCCATCGAGGACGTCACACAGAACCGTGCGCCGAAGGTGTCGACGGCCCAGGTGAGGATCTCCAGGGCCGAGGCGTCTTCGAGCGCGCGGCCCGCACGCTCGGCGAGGGCCCGGGGATCGCCGGTCTCCGTCGGTGCCGTCATATCTCTTCGCCTCCATCGCTCCGTTGGAGTCCACGGGACAGCAGCCCGAGGAACTTCAACTGGAAGGCGCGATTGCATGCCGCGCATTCCCAGGCGCCATGGCCCTGTTCGTTCGGCCGCAGGTCCTCGTCGCCGCAGTACGGGCAGTAGAAGGGGGCAGCGCGCTCGCTCACGACAGCGCCTCCTCCGACGCGCGGGCCGCCCAGGTGGCGAAGCGCTCGCCGTCCTCGCGCTCCTTCTGGAAGCGCCCCAGCACCCGCTCGACATAGTCGGGCAGCTCCTCGGAGGTGACCTTCAGACCGCGGACCTTACGGCCGAATCCGGCCTCCAGGCCCAGCGCGCCGCCCAGATGCACCTGGAAGCCCTCGACCTGATTGCCGTCCTTGTCCAGCATCAGCTGGCCCTTGAGACCGATGTCCGCGGTCTGGATACGGGCGCAGGCGTTCGGGCAGCCGTTGATGTTGATCGTGATCGGCTCGTCGAACTCCGGGATACGGCGCTCCAGTTCGTCGATGAGCGTGGCGCCGCGCCGCTTGGTCTCGACGATCGCCAGCTTGCAGAACTCGATACCGGTGCAGGCCATCGTGCCGCGCCGGAACGGTGACGGGCTGACCCGCAGGTCCAGCGCCTCCAGACCGGCCACCAGCGAGTCGACCCGGTCCTCCGTCACATCGAGGACGATCATCTTCTGCTCGGCGGTGGTACGCAGCCGGCCCGAGCCGTGCGCCGCCGCCAGTTCGGCGATCTTCGTCAGCGTGGCGCCGTCGACCCGGCCGACGCGCGGCGCGAAGCCGACGTAGAAGCGGCCGTCCCGCTGCCGGTGCACCCCGACATGGTCCCGCCAGCGGTGTACGGGCTGCTCGGGCGCGGGTCCGTCGATCAGCTCGCGCTTGAGGTACTCCTCCTCCAGGATCCTGCGGAACTTCTCCGCGCCCCAGTCGGCGAGCAGGAACTTCAGCCGGGCGCGGGTGCGCAGCCGTCGGTAGCCGTAGTCACGGAAGATCGAGATGACGCCGGTGTAGACGTCGGGGACCTCGTCCAGCGGGACCCAGGCGCCCAGGCGCTGGCCGATCTTGGGGTTGGTGGAGAGCCCGCCGCCCACCCAGAGATCGAAACCGGGGCCGTGCTCGGGGTGGTGCACGCCCACGAACGCGATGTCGTTGATCTCGTGCGCCACGTCCAGCAGCGGCGATCCGGAGACCGCCGACTTGAACTTGCGCGGCAGATTGGAGAAGTCGGGGTTGCCGATGATCCGGCGCTGGATCTCGTCGATCGCCGGGGTGCCGTCGATGATCTCGTCCTCGGCGATCCCGGCCACCGGCGAGCCGAGGATCACCCGGGGGGTGTCACCGCACGCCTCGGTCGTGGAGAGCCCCACCGCTTCGAGCCGGTTCCAGATCTCCGGTACGTCCTCGATCCGGATCCAGTGGTACTGGACGTTCTGCCGGTCGGTGATGTCGGCCGTCCCGCGCGCGAACTCCTGCGAGATCTCGCCGATGACCCGCAGCTGCTCGGTGGTCAGCCGGCCGCCGTCGATCCGTACCCGCAGCATGAAGTACTCGTCGTCCAGCTCCTCCGGCTCCAGGATCGCGGTCTTGCCGCCGTCGATCCCGGGCTTGCGCTGGGTGTAGAGGCCCCACCAGCGCATCCGGCCGCGCAGATCGTTGGGGTCGATCGAGTCGAACCCGGCCTTGGAGTAGACGTTCTCGATGCGCGCCCGCACATTGAGGCCGTCGTCGTCCTTCTTGAACTGCTCATTGCCGTTCAGCGGAGTGAAGTGACCCACGGCCCACTGGCCCTCGCCGCGGTGACGGCTCACCTTGCGGCGTGGCGTGGCGCTGGAGGGCTGTTCCGGGGTGGCGGCCATGGCGGATACGTCCTTCGAGACATGCGGGAGGGCGGCGCTGAGCCGCGCACCCGCGCGTGAGCGCGGCGGTGCGCGGCAAGGCCGGAGAAAAAAATCAGGGGGAGCGGGAGAGCGCTGAATCGCGGCGGTGCTGGGACTCTCAGCCCGCCGGACAGATGGCGCTGGACATGCGGCCGAGGTCGACGTGCAGCCGACTCACCAAGGCAATTCCAGCTCGGGACATGACGGAAGCGTGGCACGCAAATCTCCGGGCAGTCCACTGCTATCCAATATGTGGACCCAGTCGTCCCACGGAGCGAGACGATGTGGCGCCCGTCACGGGCCGGGAGGGTTTACGGCGCGACCGGCGACTCCTCCTCGACAGGCGCCGCCTCCTCGACCGCCTCTTCCTCGACCGCCTCTTCCTCGACCTTGGTGTCGAAGAGCCGGAAGCCCCGGCGCAGATAGTTGTCCATCGCGTGCGGCCCGTCCTTCGAGCAGGTGTGCAGCCAGACCCGCTTGGTCGGCTCCGTCCCCGGCCACCGCCCGGCCAGGTCCCAGGCCCTGGCCACTCCGTACGAGAGCAGATGGCCGCCGATACGCCGGCCGCGGAACTCGGGGATCAGCCCGAAGTACACGATCTCGACCGTGCCTCCGTCCTGCGCCGCCAGTTCCATGTATCCCGCCGGGGTGCCCCGCTCGTACGCCACCCAGGTCTCCACCCCGGGCGCGGCGATGGTCTTCTGCCACTGCTCCCGCGTCAGCGAGAGCCGGTCATACCAGCTCACATCGCCGCCGACGGCCGTGTACAGGAACCGGCTGAACTCCGCCGACGGCACCTCCGCCCGTACGATCCGTACCTCGCCCGGGGGCGCGGCGGCGGGCCGCAGATCGTCGGGCGAGGTCTGTTCCAGGGACCAGGTGGTCACGGAGATGCTCATACCGGCCAGAAAACCACGCCGCCCGGACGCGCCGGTAAGCGGCCCCGTGCCGCCCGGCCCCCCGCCCCCGTCGCGGACGCCGTCCCGCATGCCCCACACGCATGCCCCACACGCATGCCTGTTACGGACAGGGCAGCCGCCGCGCTCCGAGCACCGCCGGGGCCGTCGAGTGCGGCAGCAGATCGCCGGGGTCCTCGGGCCGTACGACCTCCACCTCGACCTCCTCGCTGAAGCGGTAGGGCCGGTGCGCCAGCACACCCGACAGATGGCGCCGCACCCGCGACATCTCGGCCCGTACGGTCACCGCCCTGGTCGGGTCGCCGAAGACATCGCCCGCCAGCTCCGCCGCGCTGCGGCCCGCCCGGTGCACCGCCAGGATGTACAGCAGCTCGGCATGGCGCGGGGTCAGCTCCTGCGCCCAGCTGCCCGCCGACCCGGACACCGCGACCGACCAGCGCCGCGGCCTGCTCAGGTCCAGCACCACCCGGCTCGGCGTCTCGGTGGGCGGACACTCCTCGTCCACCTGTATGAGCCAGCCGCCCGGCAGCGGCTCGACCGTGCACATCCCCAGCGAGGGCAGCCAGAGCCGGCCGGCCCGCAGCGTCTTCGGCAGCGGCAGCCGGTCCACCGGCGGCATGCCCGTCACCGCCGCCGTCCAGCCATGAGGGTCGACCGCCAGGGCGCGGCCCCCCAGCCGGCACATGATCGGCGCCGCCACCGAACGCAGCCGCTCCACGGCCCGGCCGTGCCGCTGGCGCAGCTCGCTCTCCGCGAGCCGGGCGACGGAACTCACCAGCGCCAGCGTCGTCGGATGGAAGCCCGTCGCCGGGCCGCTCACATCGACCACACCCAGCACCCGCCCGTCGCGCGGATCGCGCACCGGCGACGCCGCACAGGTCCAGGTGTGCAGTTCCCGCACGAAGTGCTCGGCCGAGTGGACCTCCACCGGCCGGCCCAGCGCCAGCGCCGTGCCTATCGCATTGGTCCCCATGGCCCGCTCGGACCAGGCGGCGCCCTCTTCGAGCCTGACGCCGTCCGCCAGCCGCAGCATGGGGACGGCGCCCTCCCGCCACAGCACCCGCCCCTCGTCGTCGGTCACCACCATCACCTGGCGCGAGGAGTGGACGATCTCGCGCAGCGAGCCGCTGAGCGTGTCCATCGCCTCGCTCAGCACGGAGGCACGCCGGCGCTGCTCCAGCTCGTCCGGCCCCAGCAGCGCACCGTTCACGGACCGCTCGGGATCCAGCCCGATCCCGAGCATCCGCCGCCAGGACGCCTCGATCACCGGCCGGGGAGCCACCGGCGGCGGCTCACCCGCGAGCGCGGCGTCCCGTACGCGGTGCAGCAGCCGAGTGGCCCGCGCACCGTCCATGGCCATGAGCCGCGCCAGATCGAGCGGCACGCCGTGCGGGGGTGTGTCCTTGTCCTTCAGCGGCTTCAGCGGTACGTCCTTCATCGGGCCCCCGGTCACCTGCGGTGCGTCGGATATCCAGCGCACCCGCTTGCAACGGCCTGCAACTCTGGCGGACCGCGGGCTGGTGCGTGAGAGTGAAAACAGGCCAGGGGTGGTGCCGTGTCGGCGCGGCACCACCCCGGTCTGCCGCCGGACAGCGTCTCGGCCCTGTCCGGCGGACCGGCTCAGACGCCCGGCCCGGCCCGGTCCACGACCGCCGCCAGACCGAGCGTGTGGGGCAGCGTGCCGAAGGCCGTACCCCAGTCCCCGCCCAGCCGTGAGGCACAGAACGCGTCGGCCACCTCCGGCGGCGCCCACCGCACCAGCAGCGAGCCCTGGAGCACCAGCGCCAGCCGCTCCACCAGCCGCCTGGCCCGCGCCTCGATGCCGGACAGATCGGCCAGTTCGGTCAGCAGCCCCTTGATCGCGCCGTCCAGCCGGTGATCGGCTCCCCGCGCCTCGCCGACCTCCTGGAGCACGGCGTTCAGCGCCTCGGGCTCGCGCTGGAGAGCCCGCAGCACATCAAGGGCCTGCACATTCCCCGAGCCCTCCCAGATCGAGTTGAGCGGCGACTCGCGCAGCAGCCGCGGCATGCCCGACTCCTCCACATAGCCGTTGCCGCCCAGGCACTCCAGGGCCTCGGCCGCCACCGGCGTACAGCGCTTGGTCACCCAGTACTTGGCCGCGGGCACCGCGAGCCGCAGAAAGGCCCGCTCCCGGTCCGCGCCGTCGCCGCCGTTCTGGACGGTGTCGTACGCGGACGCCAGCCGCAGCGCGAGCGTCGTCGCCGCCTCCGACTCCAGCGCCAGATCCGCCAGTACGTTGCGCATCAGCGGCTTGTCGATCAACTCGCCGCCGAACGCGCTGCGATACGTGGCGTGATGCACCGCCTGCGCCACCGACTGCCGCATCAGCGCGGCCGAGCCCAGCACACAGTCGAGCCGGGTCGCCGCCACCATCTCGATGATGGTGCGCACCCCGCGGCCCTCCTCACCGACCCGGCGCGCCCACGTCCCGTCGAACTCCACTTCGGCGGACGCGTTGGAGCGGTTGCCCAGCTTGTCCTTGAGCCGCTGGATACGGAACACATTGCGGGTGGAGTCGGCCAGCACACGCGGTACGAGGAAGCAGGTCAGACCGCCGGGCGCCTGCGCCAGGACGAGAAACCCGTCGCACATCGGCGCGGAACAGAACCACTTGTGCCCGGTCAGCAGATACTCGCCGGCCGCGTCCAGCGGCACCGCGCGCGTCGTGTTGGCCCGTACGTCGCTGCCGCCCTGCTTCTCCGTCATGCCCATCCCGAAGAGCACGCCGGCCTTCTCCGCGGCGGGCCGCAGCCCCGGCTCGTACCGGTGGGAGGTCAGCCTCGGCTCCCACTCGGCGGCGAGCGCCGGCTCCGTACGCAGCGCGGGCACCGCGGCGTGCGTCATCGACACCGGACAGCCGTTCCCGGCCTCCACCTGCGTCCAGACGAAGAAACCGGCCGCGCGGCGCAGATGGCCACCGGGCCGGCCCCAGGCGTCGGTCAGCCCCGCGCCGACCGAGCGCCCCAGCAGCTGATGCCAGGCCGGATGGAACTCCACCTCGTCGATCCGGTTCCCGTAACGGTCATGGGTGCGCAGCTTCGGAGGGTTCTCATTGGCCAGCGCACCCCACTCCTGCGCCTCGGCGGATCCGGCGGTCCGGCCGAGGGCCGTCAGCTCCGCGCGGGTCTCGTCGAGAAGTGCGGGCGCGCTGTGCCGCTCCACGCCCTCGGTCAGGGCGCGGTCGGCGCTGAAGACGTCGTACCCCACCAGGGGCGGAACCTGGTTGGTCACTGTGTGGGTGCTGGCTGCCATGCCGATACGGTAAGGAGGTGCAGGCAGCAAAAGAAACACCCGAGCGACCAGCGGGTCGACTCCACCGGGCCCGAGTCCTCTATCGCGACGTATCCAAGCGGAAGATGGCCTGGCTGCTGCTGAAGGACACCGTCAACTCGTGCATCGAGTACCGCATCCTGGGGCTCGCGGCCGAGGCGGCGTTCTTCACCCTCCTCTCACTGCCGCCGCTGCTGCTCGGGCTCATCGGGCTGCTCGGCTATGTGGACGACTGGACGAACACCACCACCGTCGCCTCCATCGAGCGGAACATCCTCGCGGCGGCCGGCACGGTGCTCTCGCAGCGCGGCGTCGACGAGATCGCCAAACCCCTGCTGGCGGACATCACGCACGGCGGGCGGCCCGATGTCATCTCGCTCGGTTTCGCGATCGCGCTCTGGTCCGGCTCACGGGCGGTCAATGTCTTCGTCGACACCATCACGGTGATGTACGGGCTCGACGGCCGGCGCGGCATCGTCGCGACCCGGCTGCTCGCCTTCCTGCTCTACATCGTGGCGATCCTGATCGGCGCGGTGGTGCTGCCGCTCGCCGTGGTGGGCCCCGACCGGGTCGTGGAGTTCATCCCCTGGGGCACGGAGGTCGTCAGCGTTCTGTACTGGCCGGTGGTGATCCTGCTCTCCATCGCCTTCCTCACCACGCTGTACCACGTCTCCGTACCGGCGCGGTCGCGCTGGATCGAGGACGTTCCCGGCGGTCTGGTCGCCCTCGGGATGTGGGTGCTCGGCAGCTTCCTGCTGCGGATCTATCTGACCAGTACGGTCGAGGGCCCCACCATCTACGGCTCTCTCGCCGCCCCCATCGCCGTACTGCTCTGGATCGGTGTCTCCGCGTTCGCCGTGCTGGTGGGCGCGGCGGTCAACGCCGCCATCGACCGGGTCTGGCCGTCGGTCGCCACCGCGGCGGCGCGGGCGGCCAATGAACGGCTGCGCGCGGCCCAGGCGGCGGAGCTGGTGGCCCGTACGGTCGCGGTGGAGGGGCCGGAGGGACCGCAGGACGACGATGTGACCGACCCGGACATGCCCTCGGAGTTCCCGGAGCGGTGGTCCCGGTTCCTGCCGCCGGACGATGTCAAGGCGCGGATGAGGTCGGGGCTGCACGGGGCGCGGGACCGCGGCAAGAGCCGTGACGGACAGGGGAGTTAGTCCGGTCCGGTCCGGTGTCATCCGGACTGGTCCGGCCCCTCGGCGGTCTCCCCGTTCTCGTCGTCGGCCCCGGCGGCGGTGCCGCCGCCGAGCAGACGGCGCAGCCAGGAAGGCCGGGAGGCGGGCTTGGGCGGCGCGTAGTGGATCACCCGGTACCAGACGACATGGGTGGTGCCGTCCTCGGTCGCGGCGTCGAAGGGGCGGTAGCCCTCGGGCGCGCCGATCCGCCGGTACTGCTCGTCCCGCAGCCCCAGCATCAGGGCGATCTTCCCGTTCCCCAGCCCGCCGAGCCCGCCCAAGGCCGGTGACTTCCCCTCCAGTTCCAGGGCGACCGCGTCCGGCGGCCCGTGGTGGAGATGGACGGTCAGCACCACGGGCAGCGGGAAGAGCCACCGCGACATTCCCTCGGCCAGGATCGGCGCGAACGGGTCGACGAGCCGGTCCAGCACCTGGGCCAGGGTGTATTCCGGTGCGGCCGTCACCCGTAGCGTGCTGTCGGGGACCGTGAGGGTGCCGTGCTCCTCGAAGACGCCCGCGTCGCCGAACGCCTCGCGACAGGCCTGCCGGAGCCGAGGAATGAAGAAGAGCCTGGCTTCGGCCCGGGTGTCGCGGGGGACGCCGAACAACTCGGCGCCGCCGATGGCGAGGTGGACAGCGTCGCCACGGACGGCCTGGGGCGGAGCCTCCGGCGGGGCCTCCGCTTCGGGCTCCGGCTCCTCTTGCGTGACCTCGGCTTCCGGTGGGCCTCCCGTGCCGCGCTCCGCCAGCACGAAGCGGGCGTCCTCCAGCGAGCGGCGCCAGGCGCGCAGTTGCTCCCGCTCCCGCTCCGCCCACCGGCCGTCGACGCCGTCCAGCGGTTCGCCGTACCAGTGCCCGAGAGCCGCGTCGTACAGCCGGGCCGCGCGCCGCCGCTCGCCCCTCTCCTCCGCGCGCACGGCGTCGTCGGCCAGCTGTTCCGCGACGGCGAGGTCCAACTCCGTGTCGAGCCGCAGACGGTACTGCCCGTCGGGCCCCTCCACGGCATGTCCTTCGTCCAGCAGGAGATCGACGGCGTCCGCGACCTGGCTCCAGTCCCACGGCGTGCTCGTGCCCTCCAGAGCGAAACCCAGCTCCTCGTGGGACACCAGCTCGCCGCGCGCCAGCAGCAGCCTGCTGAGGACGGCCCGTACCGCGTTCGAGGCGGGTGCACGGTCGCGCCCGCCGTGCATCGCACGCAGCGGTCCCAGTACGCCGTACTGCCAGGTGCTGCCCGGTACGCCCGACGACCTCAGCGCGTCGGCGCCGCGCCGGCGGGTCTCGGCGGCGCCGGAGAGGAGATCCATGATCGCGGACTCCAGTGCGGCGGGCAGATCGGGCCGCAACTCTCGCGGCGGTCGCCAGGAGTGCGCGGCGCCGAAGGGGTCGACGCCGGTGGCGAGTTCGTACAGCACACGGCCCAGGGCGTGCAGTTCGTCGTAGGTGTCGTCGTCCGGGAGAGCGCCCCCGAAGCCGCGGAGTTTCACCATGCCGTCCGACAGCCTGATGATGTTCGTCAGCGATGGCGGCTCCGGCCGGACGCCCCTCTTCCAGGCATAGGAGAGGACATCGATCACCTGCGCCGCGATGTCGGTGATCTCGGCGATGGGGAGCGGACGGTGTCCGTTCTCCGCCAGCAACCCGGCAAGGCTGCTGCCCCTCAGGGCCTCGCTGACCAGGTAGACGACGCCGCCGTCCGTGCCGTGCTCCCGCATCTTCACGACACCGGGGTGCCGCAGCACGGCGGTGGACTCGTGCTCCGACCTGGCCATCGCCAGGAGGGAATCGCGCATCCCCGGCCGTTCGAAGATCTTGACGGTGACCGTACGGCCCCGGTCCTGCTCCCGGTCGCGCTCCCGGTCGTAGGCCCGCCACACCACGCCGTGCGTACCGCGTTCGATGACCTCCACCAGCCGGTACCGGCCGGCCAGTACCCGCTCTCCGTTCCCCGACGCGGGCCCGCCCGGCGGCTCGGGTCCCCGCAGCAGCCGCACGCTCTCCCGGCTCACCAGCGCGAACGGTTCGCCCGCCGCCCGGCCGTCCCCCGCCGGGCCGTCGCCGCCCAGGAGCGCCCGGAACTCGCCGCGCGCCGAGCCCGCGCGCGACTCGATCACGGCCCCGACCCGTTCGAGCAGATCGACCGTATGAGCGAGCCCGGTACGCGACAGCGCGCCGAGCAGCAGTTCGCGCACGCCGGGCCGGAAGTCATAGGACCCGGCGGGGCCCGGTACGGCCGTGAGCATCCCGCTCAGCACCACCTCCGCCAGATGCTGCGGCTGCGGACGCTCCTCGACGGCCGCCTGTACGAGCCGCATCACGGGCAAGTGCGGTGGGCCCACCGCCAGATGGGCCGCGAGCCGGACCGCCTGCGGGGAGGCGACCGAGCGGAAGCGCAGCACCAGCTCCCTGGCCGGCACATGTCGCGGGATCAGTCCGTCCCCCGCCTCCCCGGGGAGCGTCACGGAAGGTCCGGCCGGCGTCCCGTCCGTCAACAGGGCCGCCGCGCCCGGGAATTCGGTGCCGGCCGGGGAGGCCACCAGCCCGGCCCAGTGGTGCAGCCACTCCGGCGCCGGTTCGAGCACTGGCACGGGAACGCCCCGTGCCTCGCCGTCGTACGGGGTGAAGCGCAGCGCGGTGTTGGGCGCGCCGGGACCGGCCGCCGTGAACAGTCCGGGCACCGGCGCCGGCGGGGTGTGCCGCCACATCCGTTCCGGCAGCGGCTGGACCACGGCCACCGGCAGCTCGCGGGTCCAGCGCCGCAGCGTCCGGTACCACTGCCGGCCCGCGGCCCCCGCCGCTCCCGTCGCTCCCGGCCGCCACTGCGGGCCCATCATGTCGCTGAGGATCAGCACCATCGTCCGCCCGGCCGTCCACTGCCGAGGGGGTACGGAGCCGTCCGCGCCGAGCCGTACCAGCTCCACCGTACGGAACGCGCCCGTCTGCCCGAAGGCCGTGTACAGATCGTGCGCGAGCGGCTCCCACATGGCCATCGTCGGGCCGCGGTCCAGCACGAACCGCAGATGGAGCCAGCGCTCCGGCGCGGGCCTCAGCTCTGGCAGCCACTGGCCGCGCCGGGCGCCGAGCGAGGCGATGCGGTGTGCGGTGCCCGTCTCGTCCAGCTCGCGTTCGCGCGCCGAGGGCACGGTCCTGCGCAGCGGACGCAACGCCCGCTGGACCGCGAGCGGATGGGAGATCATCGGCGGTGCGGGGGTGAGCACCTCGGCCCGCGCGTCCGGAACCGGGGGCGGCGCCGGCCCGGTGACGGGGGGCGGCGCCGGGCGGTGCAGGGGGACCCGGCCGTCCGGGCTGTGCGCGAAGGGGGTGTCTGCGGAGCCCGGGTCCGGCACGGCCCCTCCCGGGGGAGTCCGTGGGGGATCCATGCCCCGCGGAGACGCGCCGTGGGGGATGGTCGCACGCTGGGCGGGACCCCGCTGGGGCAGCCGGGGAGCGGCCTCCGGCCAGGCTCCGGCGGCGGTGCCGATTCCGGCGTCCGGCTCGGGCTCGGGCCGTATGTGCGTCGCCAGCCACAGCACCTCGGCCAGCTCCCGGCCGGTCGGCGGATCGCCGCCCGCCGCCGTCAGCACCTCGCGCAGCGCGGCCGGTCCGGAGAACGCCCGGTCAGAAGTCATCGGGTTCCGGTGTCCGGCTCAGATAGCTCATCAGCCGGTCCGCCAGCTCGTCGCGCGTGGGCGCTTCGAGCCCCGAAGTCCTCGCCAGATAGATGGCGTTGAGCAGCTGGTCCGTCGCCAGCTCGCCACCGCTGCCCCGCTCCAGGAACCGGTGGACCAGCTCCCGCGCCTGCCCGTCGAGCGGGCCCAGATGCGCCCGGACGATCGCCTCCAGATGCGCCGCCTCCGGCTGCTTCAGCTCCAGCGTGACGCAGCGCCGCAGAAACGCCGGCGGGAACTCCCGCTCCCCGTTGCTGGTGAGGACGGTGAACGGGAACGCGCGGCAGCGCACCCGCCCCCGTTCCAGCGCCACCAGCCGGTCCGAGTCGGCGACCAGCACCTCCGCCGTGGAGCGGGTCCGCGCGGCGCGCACCAGCTCGGGGATCTCGTACTGCCCCTCCTCCAGGATGTTCAGCAGATCGTTCGGGAGATCGAGATCGCTCTTGTCGATCTCGTCGATCAGCAGCGCCCGGGGCCGCTCGTACGGCAGCAGCGCCGTACCCAGCGGGCCGAGTCGCAGATGGTCCTCGATATTGGTGTTCTCCGGATCGCCGCCCTCCGGGCCCCGGCCCGCCGCGTAGAGCCGGGAGAGCGGGTCGTACTGGTACAGCCCGTCGCCGAGCGCGCTCCGGCTGGTGATGTTCCAGCGCAGTACGGGGCCGAGCCGCAGCTCCCGCGCCACCGCGTACGCGAGGCTCGACTTGCCGCTGCCCGGAGGGCCCGTCACGAGCAGGGGCCGCCGCAAGTACAGGGCGGCGTTGACCAGTTGGACGCTCTCGTCCGTCGCGCGGTACGCCTGCGCGCGGTGCACCCGGTCGGGCGAGGGCGCCGGGTCGTCCTGGGGCGGCTCGACCACGGGGCCGCCGTTGAAGGCGCGCCAGGGCGGCGGCTCGGGCAACCGCATGATGCCGTCGTGCGGTTCATCGGCTCCGGTGTAGACCGGCCACAGGGGCATGGGCGTTCTCCAGGTCTCGGCTTCGACGTGGCCGGGGGGCCGCGGCTCAGCCGACGGGCGACTGACTCAGTGGGGGGACATCGGGGAACCAGCGCGGATCCTCCCAGACGAAGGAGAGGTCGGCGGCCCAGTGCGGCTCGGGCCCGTCATGGCCGAAGGCGCGCTTGCGCAGTTCGAAGATCCGCTCGGGCAGATCGCCGGGCGGCAGTACGGAGAGCTGGTCGGCCAGCGCGTTCAGGAATGCGGTGCCCCGGCAGGAGTCGCCGCAGGACGCGCCGCCGGCGCAGCCCGTGCGCGGCCACAGCACGATCGGGGCGGGGGCGTCCAGTACCGCGGTGTGCAGCCGGTCGCGCGGACTCTTCGGCGGTCTGGTCAGCCCCACCGGGCCCACCACGTCCTGGAGTTGTACGGTCAGCCACTCGGGCCTGGCGGAGCCCGCGCAGCTGATCCCATGGACGGCGGAACCCGGCTGCCGGTCGAGTACGTCCCACATCTTCTTCAGCCGGAACTGGAGCCGCTTGCTGCCCCGCCGGTCGTGGTCCATCACCACCACCGGCGCGACACACCCCAGCGGCGTTCCCATCCCCTTGCGCGCGCTCCACTGGTCGACCGGCTTGTTGAGCCAGCGGCGCGGCAGGGCGAACGCGATCAGCTCCCTGCCCTCGGTGTCGATCTGGGCGAACGCGTCGTCGATACGGTCCAGCACCCAGGCCCGGACCTCGCGCTCCGCCAGCCGCTGTTCGGCGACCAGCCGCCGTTCTCCGTCGCGGTACGCGGACACCTCGACCAGCAGCGCGCCGCGGTCGGCCCCGCTGCGCGTGATCTCGACGAGGATGGGCGACCAGCGGCGGGTGGCGGGGCGCACGGGGGATGTCCCCACGGCGGGTCCCGGGGCCGGAGCCACGGCCAGGGCGGGTGCGTACGGTTCGGCGTGCTCGGCCGCGTACGGCGGCGCCGGCGCGTAGCTCATGAGGCCGACGGCCGCGTGGCTCACGGCGGGCGGCGCCACGGGCGGTGGATCGTGCCGCGCGCGGTGCGCGCGGGACCAGTCGCGCAGCTCCGCGCCGAGCGTCGCGTCGCCGACCAACCCGGCCAGCCGAACGGTGAGTTCCGCGAGCGGCAACGCGCCAGGACCCGGCCGCCCGCCCTCCGACAGCAGATACCAGACCGCCTCCCAGAGACTGCCCGGCTCACCGGGCGGCGGCTCGACCCCCAGCGGTCCGGCGGCGCCGCGCAGCAGTCTGCCGAGGGCACCGGTGAGCGCGGGGGAGTTGGCGGGCGCCGGGGAGCCGGCGCGGGCCACCAGCTCGCGCAGCCACCGCTTCTCCTCCGCCGGATAGCCGGGGGTGGGGACGAGATCGGCGAGCGGTGCCCAGTGCCGGGCGAGGATGCGCGCCGGGATCATCCGGCTGGTGTGGCTCACCGGGTCGTGCGAGACGACCATCCCGGCCACCGTACCGGTGCTCTCCACCATCACGGCGGCGCCGCTGAACCCGTGATCGGTCTTCTGCCCGTAGCCGCGCCAGCCTCCCAGCTGAGCCCACTCGTCGCGGATCAACTGGCTTGAGGTGGCCCGTAATTCGCTCTGCACGCCCTCCTCGTCGTACCCGAACGGGAAGCCGTACGCCACCAGCTTCGGCGCGGGCGAGGCGTACGGCGCGTCGAGCGGTGCGAAGGCGGCGGGGACGAGGCCCGGCGGCCGGTCCAGCTCCAGGACGGCCAGATCGCCCGGGTCGCGGTCCCCGCCCGCCCAGGCGTGTCCCCGTACGACCACCCGGGCCGGTACGGGGGCGAGCCCCGGCGCGCCGGGGAAGACCACCGAGGCCCGGTCGCCGGTCACCACATGGGCGCAGGTCAGCACCGTACGGCCGGAGACGAGGAAGCCGGAGCCCACCGCCCCGTCGGTGTCGATCCTGGCGTGCCAGGCCGGGGAGCGCGTCACCGGCCCGCCGTTCCCGGACTCCCCGCCGTTCCGGAGTCTCCGGCGGAAGCGGACTCACCGGTGGCGGCGGACTCACCGGTCGCGCCCGGGTTCCAGGAGAGTTTGACCGTCATATGGCCCTCGGCCGAGGTCTTGGCGATCACCGCCCCGGCCTCCGCCATCAGCTTCACCCCGAACTCCAGCTCCACACCGTCCGGTTGGAGCGAGCCGTCCCGGAACACCGCGAGCGCGGATTCCGCGGCCGAGCGGATCCCCTGGAGCGCCTCGCCGAAGGTATGGCCCGCCTGCGCGAGGGAGTTGCCGCGCGCCACCGGTCTGGCGCCCGGCGTATCCCGGTCGACCTCGACCACGACGGTGGCACCGCTGTCGGTGGTGAACTCCATCAGTGCCGTCATCGTCGCCCCCGCGATGCGAACGCCCCACGTCCTGCCGGACCTGCCGGAGGCCCATTCTGGATCAATGGCCCTCGTCTCGGCGAGGCTTTAGGCTGATCCGTATGTATCGGGAACGGACATCGCGGCTGGAGGGCGCGATGGTCTGGACGCGGACGGCGCGGGCCGACGACGGCTCGCCTCCCTACCCGGTGCTGCCGGACGGCTGTATGGACCTGCTGTGGATCGGCGGCAGACTGCTGGTCGCGGGGCCCGACACCCGCGCGTACGCCCCCGAGGGCATCGCCGGGCTGCACTGCGCCGGAGTGCGCTTCGCGCCCGGGACCGCGCCGGCGCTGCTCGGCGTACCGGCGCACGAGCTGCGCGACCTGCGGGTGGAGCTGGCCGATCTGTGGTCCCCGGCCGAGGTGCGCCGGCTCACCGCCCGGCTGGCGGCGGCCTCGGACCCGACGGCCGCGCTGGAGGCCGTCGCGCTGCGCCGGGCCGCCGCGGCGGGACCGCCGGACCCGCTGCCGCGGGCGGTCGTCGACGCACTGGAAGCGGGCCGTACGGTCGCCGCCACCGCCGACGCCGTCGGTCTTGGCGCCCGCCAGCTGCACCGCCGCGCGCTGGACGCCTTCGGCTACGGGCCCAAGACCCTGGCCCGGGTGCTACGGCTCCAGCGCGCGCTGACGCTCGTACGCGACGGCGTGCCGTTCGTCGACGCGGCGCTCGCCGCGGGCTGCGCCGACCAGGCGCATCTCGCCCGCGAGACCCGCGAGCTGGCCGGGCTCACCCTCGGTGCCTACGCGGCGCTGGCGAACAGCGAGACCCCGCAGCCGTCCGGGTCGAGGACCACCGCGTAACGCTGTCCCCAGACCGCGTCCCAGGGCTTCAGATGCCCGGCGTACCCGGCCGCGAGCAGCGCCTCGTAGGTGGCGTCCACCTCGGCGGGGCCCGCGCAGAGGAAGGCCAGTCCGATCCGCTCGCCGCCCTGCGGCCGGGTCCACCCCGGATCGAACGAGCGGATGGTCTCCTCCGTGTCCCAGAGGACGCGCAGCCCGCTGGGCAGGGTGGCCTCGGCGTGGGCCGCGGTGTCGGCGTCGGCGGGGATGTCCACACCGAGCAGCCGGTAGAAGGCGAGCGAGGCGGCCATGTCGGAGACGACCAGGCCGATCGCGTCGAGTCGTGGGATCCGTGGAGCGGTAGGCATGTGTCCACCGTAGGAGCGCGGGCCGGGGCGGGTCTTGAACGAATCGGACGCGCCCGTATCCGAGGCCGTCGAGGCCGTCATGGTCTCCGTATCCGGCCGTCATGGTTTCGTAAGAGGTCAGGGGCCGTGCGCCGGCCACGGCCCGAGGAGACTGGACGCATGCACACCATCCTGGTCGTCGATGACGATCCGACCGTCGCCGAGGTCGTCACCGGCTACCTGGAGCGGGCCGGTTTCTCCGTGGACCGGGCGGCCGACGGCCCCGAGGCGCTGCGGCTCGCCGCCGCCGGTCGGCCCGCCCTGGTGGTGCTCGATCTGATGCTGCCCGGCATGGACGGCCTGGAGGTGTGCCGGCGGCTGCGGGCCGCCGCGCCCGTACCGGTGATCATGCTGACCGCACGCGGCGACGAGGACGACCGGATCCTCGGGCTGGAGATAGGGGCGGACGACTATGTCACCAAACCCTTCAGCCCCCGGGAACTCGTCCTCCGCGTCGAGTCCGTCCTGCGCCGCCACGGCGACCAGGGCCGCGCGACGGGGGCCGCCGAGCCCGAGCTGCGCCGTGCCGGGATCACCCTCGACCCGGCGGGCCGCCGCGCCACCAAGGACGGCCGGCCGCTCGCGCTCACGCTGCGCGAGTTCGATCTGCTCGCCCACCTCATGCGCCATCCCGGCCTGGCGATCGGCCGGGAGACGCTGATGCACGACGTCTGGGGATGGGAGTTCGGCGATCTGTCGACGGTCACGGTGCATGTGCGGCGGCTGCGCGGCAAGATCGAGGACGATCCGGCCAGGCCCCGGCTGATCCGGACGGTCTGGGGGGTCGGCTACCGCTTCGACGACCCGGCTTCCGCCCCCACGGCTTCCGTAGAGGCCGTACCATCGCCCGCGCCCGCACCGGCGCCCGCACCGGCACACGCCCCCGTCTCCGCCGACGAGAGCTGAGCGCGCCGTGCGTGACATGGCGCTGATCGCGCTGTTCGCCTTCCTCGGCGCGGCCGCCGCCGGTCTGCTCGGCGCGCTGGTGCTGCGGCTGCTGCGGGACCGCTCGGTCGCCGTCGCCCTGACCGTCGTCGCCGCCGTCACCGTCACCGCGATGCTCGCGGGCACGCTCGTCGTCGCCCGCGCGATGTTCCTGTCCGCCCATGACCTCTCCGTCGTCACCACGGTCGTGGCGATGGCCGCGGTCGTCTCGCTGGCCACCGCGCTGCTGCTGGGGCGCTGGGTGGTCGCCCGCAGCCGCGATCTGGCGCTGGCCGCCCGCTCGTTCGGCGACGGCGGCAGCTTCGCCGCGCCCGACGGCGCCTCCACGGCCGAACTCGCCGCGCTGGGACGCGAGCTGGCGGCCACCAGCGCGAAGCTGACCGCCTCCCGGGAGCGCGAACGGGCGCTGGAGACGTCCCGGCGCGAACTGGTCGCCTGGATCTCGCACGATCTGCGGACGCCCCTCGCCGGACTGCGCGCCATGTCCGAGGCGCTGGAGGACGGCGTCGTCCAGGACCCGGACCGCTACTTCCGGCAGATCAGGGCCGAGGTCGAGCGGCTGAACTCGATGGTCGGGGATCTTTTCGAACTGTCCCGTATCCACGCCGGGGCGCTGGCGCTCGCCCCGACCCGGATGTCGGTGTACGACCTGGTCGGCGAGGCGCTCGCGGGCGCCGATCCGCTCGCCAGGGAGCACGGGGTACGGCTCGTCGGGGGCCGGGTGGAGGCCGTACCGGTCGAGGTGGACGGCAAGGAGATGACCCGCGTCCTCGCCAATCTCCTGGTCAACGCCATTCACCGGACCCCGGCGGACGGCACGGTCGCGGTGGCCGCCGAACGGCGCGCGGACTCCGTGGTTCTCTCCGTGACGGACGGCTGCGGCGGTATCCCGGCCGAGGATCTGCCGCGGGTGTTCGACACCGGCTGGCGCGGCACCCAGGCGCGTACCCCGCCCGCGGGCGCGGGCCTCGGGCTGGCGATCGTCCGCGGCATCGTGGAGGCGCACGAGGGCCGGGCCGAGGTGCGCAATGTGACGGGCGGCTGCCGGTTCGAGGTCACGCTGCCCGCGGCGGCCACCGGCTGACACACCGGTACGGCAGGCCGGGAGGACGACACGACGGGCCGCGCACCAGGTGCGCGGCCCGTCGGCGGTCCGAGGGAGGGTGTCTCGATTAGAAGACGCTCACGCCGTAGGCGTTGAGGGCCTCGACGACCGGCTGGAAGAACGTGGTGCCGCCGGAGGAGCAGTTGCCGCTGCCGCCCGAGGTCAGGCCCAGCGCCGTGCTGCCGGCGAAGAGCGCGCCGCCGCTGTCACCGGGCTCGGCGCAGACGTTGGTCTGGATCATGCCGTAGACGATGTCGCCGCCACCGTAGTTGACGGTCGCGTTGAGGCCGGTGACCGAACCGCTGTGGACACCGGTGGTCGAGCCGCTGCGGCGGACGCTCTGGCCGACCGAGGGGTTCGCGGCGGAGGTGATGTCCTGGTACGAGCCGTTGTACAGGTAGACCCGGCCGTCGGCCGCCGCCGCGTTGGAGTGGCGGATGATGCCGTAGTCGTTGTTCGGGAAGCTCGTGCCGGCGCGGGTGCCGATGCTCCAGGAAGAGCTGATGTTGGTGCAGTGTCCGGCGGTCAGCGCGTAGTACGTCGAGCCGCTGCGGACGTTGAAGCCGAGGGAACAGCGGCTGCCGCCGGTGGTGATGGCCTCGCCGCCGGCGATGAGCTTGTTGATCTTGCCGGGGGTGTGCTTGATCGTGACGCCCGCGGCGTCGCCCACGGAGTCCTTGATCGTGGCTATCTCGGAGGCCGTGACCGTGCTGTCGACGGTGACGACGACCTTGCCGGAGGCCTTGTCCGTGTACCAGGCCGTACCGGCGATGTCCGCGTCGGCGATGGCGGCGCTGGCGGTGGCGAACTGTGCCGCGGTCGGCTGGGGGGCCGGGGCCGGGGCGGCGACGGCCGACGGGGCCGCAAGCGCGACGGCGGTCACCAGACCGGAGGTGACGGCGAGGAGGCGGGCTCGTCTGGAAACCGCGCCGAGGGGGGAGAAGCGCTTGAAGGTCACAAAATCCTCCATAGGTGGGGGAACTGCGTGGCCCGTTGGGTGAGCGGGCCGCTGGGGGATGCGATCGTCCATGGCTATTCGGTTTTAGCCGTGGACCTGTCAACCGCACGGTGTGAATCGTTGACTCCGTTTGCTTTTGAAGCAAGGCCGAGTTCTGGACCGACGGCGTGTACCGTCCGCCGGCGGCCCGAAAATTCCCGAAGTCATGGGGTTGACAGCTCTGTTGGCCGCTCTCGCCGGCCCGGCCGACGGCGCGTACGTGAGCTGCTGCAAAGCCTGTGACAGCGGCAAAGCACCGGCAAATATCCATCAAAGCCCACGCCAGGCAGGGATTTTGCCTCCTGACGGCATTCGGCCACGCGAAGATCCGTCACAAACACACATGCTTAACGGAGGGTGCAGGATGGATGACGCAGTGGCTTCAAGTGACCGGGGGGAGGGGGTTGGTCGCTCGTGTCTATGCGCGTCCGCCGCCCGTTTAGGTGCCGTACCACCGAATTGCCCTCGCGTTGATCATGGCTGGATCTTTTCGGTACAGGCGCGGAACGGGTACGCAACAGCCCGAGACGGCACGGTGATTCGACCGGCAGGGCGCTCTTGCGTACCCGTGTGACGTGTGCTGCCGGACGGACCTGCTCCGTGAGGGCCCGTCAGGCTGGCTTACAGCGCGCCGTACAATGCGTCGATCAGCGCCATCTTGCGTGGATCGTCGGCGATGTTCGACCCCATCCGGTTCATGACGTAACCCATGCTGATGCCCGCCTCCGGATCCGCGAGTCCGCAGGAGCCGCCGAAGCCGTCATGGCCGACCGCCCTGGGATTGGGCCCGTACGAGCCGTTCCGGCCGCTCAGCCAGAGCCCGAGGCCGATCTCCGTGTCATGGGCGAAGCCCGCGCCCAGCACCAGGTCCCGGCAGGCGCCCTGGCCCTCGCGGACCCGCTCGACGGTCGCCTCGGAGAGGACGCGGTGCTCGCCGAGACGACCGCGCCCGGCCAGGATTCCGTACAGCGCGGCCACCGCGCGGGCGGTGCCGTGCCCGTTGGCGGCGGGCACCTCGGCGCCGCGCCACGCGGCTGTGTTGGCCTCGGCGGCGCCGGTCGCGGGGTTGCCCAGGGCCGCCAGCGCCACCGGCTCCATCTGGGCGAAGGCGGCGGCCTGTTCGCCGGTGAGCGGGGCGCGTGAATGCACCAGCTCGGCGGCGCGCGCGGCCTCCTTCTCCGGCAGCCCGATGGTGAAGTCGATACCGAGCGGCCCGGTCACCTCCCGGTGCAGGAACTCGCCCGGCAGCAGGCCCGTGACGCGTCTGACGACCTCGCCGACCAGGAAGCCGTAGGTGAGGGCGTGATAGCCGGACCGGGTGCCCGGTTCCCACCAGGGCTCCGTCGCGGCGAGCCGGGACGTGGTCAGCTCCCAGTCGTAGAGCTGCTCGACGGAGTGCGGCTCGCGCAGTCCGGCCAGCCCCGCGCGGTGCGCGAGCAGGTGCCGTACGAGCACGGACTCCTTGCCGGCGGCGGCGAACTCGGGCCAGTACGCGGCGACCGGCGCGTCCGGGTCGAGCAGTTCGCGGTCGATCAGCAGATGCGCGCACAGGGCCGTCGGACCCTTGGTCGTCGACCACACATTGACCAGGGTCTCGCGCTCCCACGGCCGGGTCCGCGCGCCGTCGGCCCACCCCGCCCACAGATCGACGACGGTCTCCCCGCCGGCCAGCACGGTGACGCCCGCGCCCAGTTCGCCGCGCTCCTCGAAGTTCCGCTCGAACGCGGCGCGCACGGCGGCGAACCGTTCGTCGCAGTGCCCCTGTATTGGCGGTACGCGTGGTGTCATCTGGCCCTCCGTCGCCCCCGGGCGGGCCGGGTGGCCCGTCGGCTGATCCGGTTGTCACGCAACGTACCGACTGGTCGGACCGGAAGGAAGATGTCGGACAGGGCCGGACGGAACGTCTCATGTGCGGCGTGATCGGCGCGGCCCATAGTGGTTCACGATTGAATCACTATGTGGCGTGCCTCGCGGGCGACGGCATCAAGTTGCCGGTCCTGAAAGGGGGTAGGAGGGTGACCTCAAGAGCACCATCCGGCATAAAACGGACCATGAGGAGTGATCCACATGCCACAAGGCTCCAGCGCGAAACGTGAGCGCCAGTACGAACACATCAAGGACAGCGCGCGGAAGCGCGGCGAGAGCACGGCGCGGTCGGAGCAGATCGCCGCACGCACCGTGAACAAGGAACGGGCCCGGGCGGGAGAGTCCCGTACGGCGAGCAAGACGTCGACCCAGGACATGTCGTCCTCCCGGCGCGGCGGGCAGCGCTCGCACAGCGGGGCCGCGGGGCCCACGTACGACCAGCTGTACGCCGAGGCGCAGCGCCGCAATGTGCATGGCCGCTCGTCCATGAACAAGGCCGAGCTGAAGCGCGAACTGGGCCGCTGATCCGCTCGCGGCCCGCTTCCCCGGCGGCCGGTCACGGTCTTCCGCAGCCGTGGCGGCGCTCCGCGTGTCCAGGGCCGCGTTCGGCGTGACCGGATCCGTGTCGGTCGCGCGGAGCGCGGCCGGCCCCCCGCCGAGAGGTGGCGCGTCGACCTCGTATGTCATCTCCGTACGTCATCCGGCCGAGCGGATCGCCGGGAGACCTGGCGGCCGTCGGCCGCGTGCTGGGCGCCCGGTGCGGTGAAGGGATGATCGCACCGCACCACTACAGTTTCAGCGCCCCCTCAGCCCAGCACGAGAGGTATCTGTGACTCAGTACGCGTTCCCGGACGGCGACGGCGACGGCAACGGCGATGGCGACGGAAGCGGCAGCGGCGGCGGAAGAGACCACGGGCGTGACTGGTGGCGGGAGTCCGTCGTCTACCAGATCTACGTTCCGAGCTTCGCCGACGCCGACGGCGACGGGATGGGCGACCTCCGCGGGATCACCGACCGCCTCGGCCATGTCGCCGAACTCGGCGCGGACGCCGTCTGGCTCACACCGTTCTACCGCTCCCCGCTGGCCGACGGCGGCTACGACGTCGCCGACTACCGGGACGTCGATCCGCGGCACGGCACCCTCGACGACTTCCGCGCGCTGCTCCGCCGGGCCCGTGCGCTCGGGCTCCGTACGATCGTCGACATCGTGCCGAACCACTGCTCCGACCAGCACCCCTGGTTCGCCGAGGCGCTGGCGTCCGAGCCCGGCTCGGCCGCCCGCGACCGCTTCGTCTTCCGGGAGGGACGCGGCCCCGACGGCGCCGAGCCGCCCGCGGACTGGCAGTCGAAGTTCGGCGGCCCGGCCTGGACGCGGGTCCCCGACGGTCAGTGGTACATGCATATCTTCGCGGCCGAGCAGCCCGATCTGAACTGGGAGAACCCCGACGTCACGGCGGAGTTCGAGAGCGTTCTCCGCTTCTGGCTGGACCTCGGGGTCGACGGCTTCCGCATCGACGTGGCGCACGGCCTGCGCAAGGACCTCACCACGCCGCTGCGCGACACCCGGGGCGGTGACACCGCGCCCCTCAACTCCCCGCCCAGCGGCGAGAACCACCCCTTCTGGGACCGCGACGAGGTCCATGACATCTACCGCGTCTGGCGGAAGATCACCGACTCGTACGCACCTCCCCGGATCATGGTCGCCGAGGCGGGCGTGAGCGCCGCCAGGCTGCCGCTCTACACCCGGCCCGACGAGCTGCACCAGGCGTTCAACTTCTTCCATCTGCGCTGCCCGTGGGACGCCGGATCCTTCCGCGACGTCATCGACACCTCTCTCACCGGTGCGGCCTCGGCCGGGGCCCTGCCGACCTGGGTGCTCTCCAACCACGACGTGGTACGCCACCGCAGCCGGTACGGGCTGCCGGAGGGCACGGACCTGCGCGCCTGGCTGCGGACCGACGGCCGGGACCCGGAGCCCGACGACGTCCTGGGCGGCCGGCGGGCGCGGGCCGCCGCGCTGCTGACCCTCGCGCTGCCCGGGACGACGTACCTCTACCAGGGCGAGGAGCTGGGCCTCCCCGAGATCGCCGAGCTGCCGGCGGAGGCGCTGCGCGACCCGATGTGGGAGCGCACGGACCACCGGGTGAAGGGCCGCGACGGCTGCCGGGTGCCGCTGCCGTGGACCACGGCCGGTTCCTCGTACGGCTTCGGTCCCGGGGGCAGCTGGCTGCCGCAGCCCGACGGCTGGGGCGCGTGGTCGGTGGAGGCCCAGTCCGGCCGGCCGGACTCCTTCCTGGAGCTGTACCGTACGGCGTTGTCCCTGCGCCGGGGCTTCCGTGGCGACGAGAGCTTCGCATGGCTGCCGTCGGCCCCGGGCGAACTGGCCTTCCGGAAGGGCGCCGGGCTGGTCTGCCGGGTCAACCTCTCCGACACGCCCGTGCCGTTGGCCCTGCCCGTCGGCGCGCGGCTGCTGCTGGCGAGCGGCGAACTGACGGCCGGTGCCGGGCAGGACACCACGCCGCTGCCGCCGGACACGGCGGTCTGGCTGGACATGAGCGAGGTCTGAACGGGACCTGAGCGGGACTCGGCCGGTTCCGGCGAGACCTGAAGGACCGGGCGGTGAACGCTCGCCCGCTGGGTATGCGTACAGTTGCGCAACTAAGCAACGTACGCCGACTGGGGAGAACGACGTGGGCATCATCAGCTGGATCATTCTGGGGCTGCTGGCCGGGGTGATCGCGAAAATCCTGCTGCCCGGACGCGATCCCGGAGGGCTGATCGGCACCACACTCATCGGCATCGCCGGTGCCTTCGTGGGCGGTTGGCTCTCCGCGAAGATCTTCGACCGCCCGGTGCAGAACGAGTTCTTCGACGCGGCCACCTGGGGCGCGGCGATCGGCGGCTCGCTCGTGCTGCTCATCGCCTACCGGCTGCTCTTCGGCAACTCACGGGACTGACCGGCCGGTAGGGCACGCGGGGCGGTGGCCGTCGGCCACCGCCCCGCGCGCGTCCGCCCAGGGGGCCGGCGGTTCGCTACTCGTCGCCGCCCTCGTCCTCCTCGCCCTCGAACGCGTCGCCGATCTCGTCGACGACCTCGGCGGCCACCATGCCGCCGACCACACCTACCGCGACGCCCGCCGCGACACCGGCCACCACCGCTCCCGTACTGGGACCGGACCGGTGCCCGCCGGAGTGGTGGTCGCCGTGGTGCCCGCCGTGATGTCCGCCGTAGTGCGGCTCGCCGTAGTGCTGCTCACCGTGGTGCCCGCCGTACTGGCCCGCGTGCGCGCCACGGCTGTCGACAAGTTGCTTGATCCACCTGTCGACTTCCGCGTTCCAGTCCACGTGCTGGACGTTGTGGTGCGAGACCGTGAACCGGTTGACCGTGTCGTGTCCGCCGGAGAAGAGCCCTCCGCGCTTGTCGGCCTCGATGACGACGTCCATCCCGCCCGGGGTGGCGAGGAACGTGACCTCGATCTCGTTCAGCGCGTGCGCGTAGTGCGCCGGCGGGGTCAGCTCGATCTCCTGGTAGAACGGCAGCCGCTGGTCGGTGCCGTTGATGTGGCCCAGTTCCAGATCGGCCGATTTGAAGCCCCAGCCGAGCTGTCCGAGGGCCTCCAGAATGGCCTCCTGGACCGGCAGCGGAGAGACGCTGAGCTGGTCGAGATCGCCCTTGTCCCGCGCTCCGGACACCTCCAGCTCGGTCCGTACCCCGAGCACCACACCCAGCGGCTGACCGTACAGCTCGGTCACGGGCGTCTCCCACGGCAGGGTCAGCGTGAACGGAATCGTCTGCTCCGACTCCTCCGCCAGCCGGAACCCGCCGGCGACGACGACCCGGTCGAAGACGACCGTGCCCTCGGTCTCCTCGTCGTGTCCCTCGGCCTCGACACGGGCGACCAGGTCCAGCGTGATCTGCTCGATCTCCAGGTCCGTACGGCCGCCCCGCAGCCGCACCTGACCCGACAGCGGGCCGCCCGGCACGGCGGCCACGCCGTCCAGCACAGTGTCGACCGAGGGCCCGCCGACACCGACGGCTCCGAGCAGTTTCTTGAACACCATCGTGGCGTCCGCTCCTTCATAGAGGTGTTGAACGCCACCAGAACTACCCCAGAAGGTAAAGCGGTTCCCAAGAGGCGCCCCGGCCAGGCATATTTCCAGCCACCCGGCCGGCCGCGCGCTACGCGGAGCGGTCGCGGCGCTCCCGGGTGCGGGCGGGCTTCTCGCGCGGTACGAGCGTGGGGTTGACGTTGTCGAGCACGGTGTCGCGGTCGACCACGACCCGCGCCACATCGTCCCGGCTCGGCACCTCGTACATCACATGGAGCAGCACCTCTTCGAGGATCGCGCGGGCCGCGCGGGCGCCGGTGCGGCGAAGCAGCGCCTGCTCGGCGATCGCGCCGATGGCGTCCTCGGTGAACTCAAGCTCCACGCCGTCGAGTTCGAAGAGTTTCTGGTACTGCCTGATCAGCGCGTTGCGCGGCTCGGTGAGGATGCGCGTCAACGCCGCCCGGTCCAGCGGCTGGACGGTCGTCACCATCGGGAGGCGGCCGACGATCTCCGGGATCAGCCCGAACTTCAGCAGATCCTCGGGCAGTACCTCGGCGTAGAGGTCGCGCCGCTCCCGCTCCTCCTTGCCGGCGATCGCCGCGCCGAAGCCGATGCCCTTGCGGTCGGCCCGCTGCTCGACGATCCGCTCCAGACCGGCGAACGCGCCACCGACGATGAACAGCACATTGGCCGTGTCGATCTGGAGGAACTCCTGCTGCGGGTGTTTCCGGCCGCCCTGCGGCGGTACAGAGGCGGTGGTGCCTTCCAGGATCTTCAGCAGGGCCTGCTGGACACCCTCGCCGGAGACATCGCGGGTGATCGACGGGTTCTCGCTCTTGCGGGCGACCTTGTCGATCTCGTCGATGTAGATGATCCCGGTCTCGGCCTTCCTGACGTCGTAGTCCGCCGCCTGGATCAGCTTCAGCAGGATGTTCTCGACGTCCTCGCCGACATAACCGGCCTCCGTGAGCGCCGTCGCGTCGGCGATCGCGAACGGTACGTCGAGCATCCGGGCGAGCGTCTGGACCAGATAGGTCTTGCCGCAGCCGGTCGGACCGATCAACAGGATGTTGGACTTGCCGAGTTCGACCGGCTCGCCCGCGTCCCCCGCCGCCCGGCCGTCCGTCCGGATGCGCTTGTAGTGGTTGTAGACCGCCACCGCCAGCGCCCTCTTGGCGTTCGTCTGCCCGACGACATACTGGTCGAGAAAGGCGTGGATCTCGCGCGGCTTCGGCAGCTCCAGGGGCCCGTCCCCGTGCGCGCCGTCGAGCTCCTCCGCGATCAACTCATTGCAGAGTCCGACGCATTCGTCACAGATGCAGACCGGGCTCGGACCCGCGATGAGCTTCCTGACCTGCTTCTGGTTCTTCCCGCAGAACGTGCATCTGAGCAGTTCGCCGCCGTCGCCGATGTGTGCCACTGGGAAGCGTCTCCTCAACGGTTGTGCGGCGTTCGCATGGTTGGACCATATGACATCACCATCTGAGACGTCACGGTATCGTGAACCGGCACTGAACAGCAACGCGGGGACGAGTGAGGGCGATGGGCCGGCTCAGCAGGGCGGAGCTGCAGGAGCACAACCGCGCCAAGGTACTGGCCGCCGCCCGGGACGAGTTCGCCGAGCGCGGGTTCAGGGACGCCAAGGTCGACGGTATCGCCGAGCGCGCCGGACTGACGCGCGGGGCTGTCTACTCCAACTTCCCCGGGAAAAGGGCCCTTTACTTCGCCGTCCTGGCCGGTCTCGCCGAGCGTGAGTCCGTCTCCGAGCCCCGGCCCGAGCCCGGGTCCGCGCCCCGGTCCGCGTCCGGCTCCGGGCCTGCCTCCGATGCCGGGCTCGCGTCCGACGCCGTGTCCGAGACCACCCGGGACGCGCTCGGCGCGCTCGCCCGCGCATGGGTCGCCCGGCTACCGCTGGCCGACACCGACGAGGAACACGGCCCGGCCCGGCTCGGACTGTATGTGCTGCCGGAAGTCCTCGCCGAGGGGCGGATCCGGCGGCCCTTCGCGCAGCTGATGAAGCTGGACGCGATCCTGCTCGGGCTGGCCCTGGAGCGACTTCGGCCGCCCGGGGAACACGACGGGTCCGGCAGCCAGGTGCGGATCGCGGAGGCCGCGCTCACCACCCTGCACGGCGCGAGCCGGCTCGCCGCCGTCGCGCCCGGCTTCGTGGAACCCTTCAATGTCGTCAGCGCCGTCGAGCAGTTGGCCGGCCTCGCGCTCCACGACTGGTGGCCGCCCCCGCATGTGATCACCCAGGCATGGCCGACCGACGAGCCGTGGGACCCGCCGAGGGTCACGGACGCGGTACGCGGCGAGCCCGCGCTGCTCACGGACGACGGCGTGGTGGCGATCCTCGGACTGCACCGCGTCGAGGCCGTGGAAGAGGCGGTTCGGGCCGCACCGCCCGGCGCCCGGATCACCGCCGTCCTGGTCACCGGCGACCCGGCGGAACTGGCACCGCTGGCGCGGCTGACCGTCGCCGACCTCTGCAACTGCCTGCGCCGGGCCTTCCCGCCCTCGGCCTGGCCCCGGCTGCAAGTGGTGTTCGACGAGTCGGGCGCGTTCGCGGCGGCGGCCGGCCTGCCCGCCGTCAGCGATGCCACCGAGGCCGCCGTACGGGTCGAGGCGGGCCGTATCGTCGCCCGCGCCGACGGCCGGGGCGCGTGCCACGCGGCGGCCTCCGCGGAGGTGGCGGCCCCGGCGGTACCGGCGGACGGGCCCGGATAATCGGCTCGCGCCACCTCGTCCGGTACGGCTAGGGTGAGCGCCGTACGGCCGACCGCTGCCATCAGTTGACGGCTGTCAGCCGTCACGGACCGGACCGGATCAGGCCGGATCGGACCGGATCGAGGAATCAGGAGGTGAGGACATTGATGACTGTCACCACGCTGGGCGCTGCCCAGGAACAGAGGTTCATCAATCCCACCCCCGTGGTCTCCGGCTGACCTTCCTCCCTTTTTCTTCTCGCGCCCACGCGCGCGTGCCGGGGCCACCCTTGTGAAGGGTCCCCCTTGTCTTTCTCCTCTCTGCTCGCGTTCCCCACGTCACACCCGCTCGTCCCGTACGGCTGGGACGAGGGCTGGGAAGCCGAGTTCGCTCCGTACGCCGAGCGCGGCCTGGTGCCCGGCCGGGTGGTACGGGTCGACCGCGGCCAGTGTGATGTCATCACCCCGGCCGGACCGGTGCGGGCCGACACCGAGTTCGTGACCCCGCGTGATCCGCTGCGGGTGATCTGCACCGGCGACTGGGCCGCCGTCGACCCGGGCGGCGATCCCCGGTTCGTACGGGAGTATCTGCCGCGGCGTACCGCGTTCGTACGGTCCACCGCCTCCACCCGCTCCGAGGGGCAGGTCCTCGCGGCCAATGTCGACCACGCCGTCATCGCGATCTCCCTCGCCGTCGAACTCGACCTCGGGCGGGTCGAGCGCTTTCTCGCGCTCGGCTGGGAGAGCGGCGCCCTCCCGGTCATCGTGCTCACGAAGGCGGATCTCGTGAGCGACCCCGCCGTGCTCGGCCATCTGGTCGAGGACGTACGGACCACCGCGCCCGGAGTGCAGGTGCTGACCGTCAGTTCGGCCACGGGGGAGGGGATCGATGTGCTCTCCGCCGTGCTGTCGGGCGGCACCAGCGTCCTGCTCGGTGTCTCCGGGGCCGGGAAGTCGACCCTCGCCAACGCCCTGCTCGGGGACGAGGTGATGGAGGTGCGGGCCACCCGCGAGGTGGACGGGAAGGGGCGGCACACCACCACGACCCGCAATCTCCTCACCATGCCCGGGGGCGGCGTGCTCATCGACACACCCGGGCTGCGCGGTGTCGGACTGTGGGACGCCGAGACCGGGGTCGGGCAGGTCTTCTCGGAGATCGAGGAGCTCGCGGCGGAATGCCGGTTCCATGACTGCGCGCATCTGGCGGAGCCGGGATGCGCCGTGCTCGGCGCGGTCGAGGACGGCTCGCTGTCCGTGCGGCGGCTGGAGAGCTACCGCAAGCTGCTCCGCGAGAACCAGCGCATCGTCGCCAAGACGGACGCCCGGCTGCGCGGCGAGATCCGGCGGGACTGGAAGCGCAAGGGCGCGGAGGGCCGCGCGGCCATGGAGGCCAAGCGCGGACGGATCCGGTAGCGGCGGGGGGCGGGGGGGCGGCGGGCCCGCCCCCGCCCGCCCCGCCCGGCGGGGCGGGGGGGCGCGGCTAAGGGGGGCGCCACACCGCCCGCCC